>CAVXHC010000013.1:0-60743 GCA_963761355.1 uncultured Solirubrobacteraceae bacterium | reverse complement strand
TCGGCGTGCCCGCTGAAGTCCTCGATCGAGCATCCCGCCAGCCCGGTCTCCAGCGCCAGGCGCACGGTGTCGGCGACGGCGCTCGGCTCAGCGGCGAAGCCGTTCTCGAGGTCGGCGGAGACCGGCAGCTCGGTTGCGCCGACGATCGCCGAGGCGTGCGCGAGCACCTCCTCGCGCTTCACCGAGCCGTCTAGTCGGCCGAGCGTCGCCGCGAAGCCGCTGCTGGTTGTCGCAAGCGCGCGAAAGCCCAATGACGTGAGCAGCCTCGCCGAGCCCTGATCCCAGGGGTTCGGTAGGAGAAGGGGGCCCTTACCGGAGTGCAGCGCCAGAAAGTGGTCCGCCAGGAAGTTCGCGGCCTTGTTCGCCTGGCCTGTCATCGTCTGCCGGTTACTCGCGCTGCGGCGGGCGCCGAGCGCAAACCTAGGCCGTCTCCGACGCCGCGACCGCGAACACGATGTGGCGACGGGCGAGCGTCAGGTAGGGGTGCAGCTCCACCGGCCCGCCCTCGAGCGGTGCCACCGTCACATCGGTGAGCGTCAGGAACTCCCGCTCGGAGGCGTTCAAGACATCGGATACGCGGCTGCGGTAGCCGTCGCGGGCAAGCGTCAGCACGCCCTCGATCCGGTGGCGCTCGGTCTCGATCCTGATGCGCTCGCGGCGGTGGTCCATTCCGGGCGAATCGTCGACTCCTGGATGCTCGTTCATACATCCATTATCGGGCCTCGCCCCCGCGAGGGTCGTCTCAACGGGAGACGGTGTAGGTGCGGGTGAGAATCGTCCGCCGCCCGGTCGGGCCGGCAGCGACGATGTTCACGCGCGCTCTCATCGTGCTGTTGCGGCCGAGCTCGGCGCGCAAGCGGCGGAGCGTCGCGGCGCTGACGCGCAGGCGCACGTGCCCCGTCAGCGCGGGCGGCAGCCTGCGCGCGACCGCCACGAGCTTCACGGCGCCCCGGCGGCCCGGGGGAACGAGCGCGGCGGTGACACGGATCTGACAGCCGCGCTGACAGCTGATGCCCAGCGCGAGCGCGCGGCGGGCGAGCACGCCCGCATGTCTGGGAAGGGTGACCCGCAGCACCGGCGCCACGTCGAGCGGCGGCGGCCAGCTCCCGGCTTGAAGGCAGCCGGTCACGCTCGGGTTCACGGGGTCGAAGCGCTCGACCCGATTGTTGTTCGTATCGGCGACGTACACGTCGCCGTCGCAGCCCACCGCGATCGCGCTCGGCTGGGAGAACTCGCCCAGGTCGGTGCCGCGCAGGCCCCACTTCGCGAGGAAGCGGCCGTTCGCGGTGAACACCTGCACGCGGTTGTTTTCACGGTCGAGCACGTACACCCGACCCGCCCCGTCCACGGCGACGCCGCGCGGTTCGCGGAAGTGCCCGTCGGCGGTGCCGCGAGAGCCCCATTCGTCGATCACGCTCCCGCCGGAGCTGAGCTCCACGATGCGGTCGTTGTTCGTATCGGCGACATATACGTCTCCCGCGGCATCGAGCGCGACCGCGCTGGGATGGTTGAAGCCGCCCTGCCCGTCCCCGGCTTCGCCGTCGCCTTCGCCCGCGCCCCACTTCGCGATCAATGATCCCCCCGCGCTGTAGACGAGCACGCGGTTGTGGTTCTGATCGGCCACGTAGATCCTGCCGGCGGAGGTCACCGCGACCGATCCGGCTCCGCTCAGCTGAGCGCCCCCGAGCTCTGAAGGACCGCCGAGTTCAGACAGGAACGTGCCGTCGCCCCACAGGTGCACGATCCGTTCGTTGCCTGGGTCGGCGACATACACCGACCCCCGCGGGTCCACGCCGATTCCGGCTGGCCCGCTGAAGCCGGCGTCGTGTCCTCCGGCGGTCGTCCAGGAGCCGGCAAAGGCCTCGCTTTCAGGCGCGAAGACCTCGATGCGGTCGTCGATCGTGTCGGAGACGAGCAGCCGGCCGGTGGGGTCGATGGCGAGGCCCCGCGGCGCGGTCAGCTGACCGGGGCCCCGCGCGGAGGCGCCGAGCGTGCGCAGGAAGTCACCATTCGCGTCGAACACCTCGACGCGATCGTTGGCGGTGTCCGCCACGTAGGTGTCGCCTGCTGGATCGCTTGCCAGGCCGCGCGGGAAGGCGAGCTGACCGGGTTTTGATCCGTGGCCGCCCCAGGCCCTCGCGAACGTCATTCCCGGGTTCAGCTTGACCACGCGATGGTTGCCGTCGTCCGCCACGTAGATGTTGCCCGCCGCGTCCAGCGCGACACCGTAGGGGAAGCCGAACTGCCGCGGCCCCGTGCCGTTCGATCCGGCGGCGCCCTGGAAGTTGCCGTTCGGGTCGAATTTCTCGATACGGTGGTTGTCGTCGTCGCTCACGATCACCTCGCTGGCGTTCGCGGCCACGCCGCGCGGGTATGAGAACCGGCCCGGGCCGTTGCCGTAGGCGCCCCACTGCATCGCTTCTCCGCCTTCGAGGTTGAAGCGCTCGATGCGGTTGTTGCCGCTGTCGGCCACGTATACGTAGTTGCCGGCCACGGCGATGCCCCCGCCGGGGGGCTGGCTGGGGTTCTGCGAGGAGTAGAAGCGGAACTGCCCGAGTTCTGAACCGGTATGGCCCCACGCGGTGATGAAGTTGCCGTTGGAATCGAACTTCTCGATGCGGTTGTGGCTCGAGTCGACGACATACACGTTCCCGGCCGCGTCGGTCGCGAGCCCGCCGATCGGTCCGAACTGGCCACGGCCGCCCCCGAAGGAGCCCCACTCCGTCTCAAATACGCCACCGGCGGTGAACTTCTGCACGACATAGCTCAGCTGGTCGGCGACGTATACGTCTCCGACCGCATCCACCGCGACGGCCTCCGGGAAGCGGAGCACGCTCTCGGCACGCTGCCCGATGATCTGGGCACTCGCGTACGGGCAGGGGGCGCCTTCGGAGCCGGCACAGGTTTCGGCCGACGCACGCCCGGCGCTCGCCGCGGCCGCGGCGAGAGCGACCAACAGGAGCGCGGTCGCCAGGCCGAGCCGAGCAGGCAGCCGGGCGGCTCGGCGATCGCAGAAAGGCGTCATCGCGGCATCAAACACCCGCCGCCAGAAGCCGGAGCGGTGACCTCAAAAAAGTAACGAGCGCCGACGCGCCGGACAGGCCGACCGGCGCCGATTGCGGCCTATCCGACGCGCTCGGCAGTGGCGCGCTCGGGCGCGCGGGCGGACAGGCCCGTCTGTGTGATCGGCGCCGCCACCGGACCGGCTGGGCCGGCCGGCCGGTTGCGCTCCTCTCGGACTATGTACAGGGGACGGTGCTTGACCTCGTCATAGATGCGTCCGACGTACTCCCCGATCACGCCGAGCGCGATCAGCTGGATGCCACCGAGCAGGAGGATGGCGATCGTGATCGAGCCGAAGCCGGGCAGGTAGGAGCCGGCGATGCGCAGGGCGAGCACCACCGGAATCGCTATGAAGGCGACGCCGGCCGAGAGCAGTCCCGCGTAGGTGGCGAGCTGCAGGGGCAGGTGCGAGAACGACGTGATCGCGTCGAGCGAGAAGCGGAGCATCTTGCGCACCGTGTACTTGGTCTCGCCGGCGTGTCGCGCCTCGCGCTCGTAGGAGACGGCCGTCTGGGTGAAGCCCACCCACACGGTCATCCCGCGCAGAAAGCGCGAGCGCTCGGTCATCGCCAAGAGCGCGTCCAGCGCGCGGCGGTCGAGCAGCCGGAAGTCGCCGGAGTTCGGCTCAAGGTCGACCTGGGCGAGCTTGTCGAACAGCTTGTAGAACCAGGAGGCGGTGGCGAGCTTGAAGCTGGTCTCTCCTTCACGCTGCTTGCGCACGGCGTAGACGACGTCCGAGCCGCGGCTCCACTGGGCGACCATCTCGCCGATCAGCTCCGGGGGATCCTGCAGATCCGCGTCGATCATCGCGACCACGTCGCCGCACGCGTGCTCGAGGCCCGCGGTCAGTGCCGCCTGGTGGCCGAAGTTGCGCGACAGATGTATGACGCGCACGCGCGGGTCCGCCGCCGCCAGCCGATCCAGCAACGCGGGCGTCGAGTCCGAGCTGCCATCGTTGACGAGCAACAGCTCGAAGGTGTAGTCGGCCACGGCTGCGCATGTGCGCCGGACGAATTCCTCGACCAGCTCCTCCTCGTCGTACACCGGGGCGACGACGCTGAGCAGGGTGGGGGTGCGAAGTGAGGTGTCCGACATGATCATTGCCTTGCGAGCGGCGCCTCGGGGACTGTGCGCTGCCTGCACATCTTCGGCGTGGGGCCTAAGCCGCTGATGAATTTATCGTTCATCCTGTCTATGCATGCCTTCTCGTCGCACCCCGCCTGAAAGGCACTCCCAGAGCCTAGCGGGACCGGTGCGCCGGCTTGGGTTGCCGGTTGTCGTTCAGTTCGTCAAGTTCGGGATCGTCGGGGTCTCGAACACGCTGATCACGTTCGCTGTGTACACGTTGCTGCTGAAGGGCTTCGGCGTCTGGTATTTGGCGGCGTCCGCGATCGGCTTCGTCGTGGGCGCCGTCAACGGATTTCTATGGAACCGCCGCTGGACCTTCCGCGGGCACGTCGGCGACGCGTTGACCCCGGTGCGCTGGGGCATCGTGCAAAGTGCCGGCCTCGCGCTCAACCTCGGGCTGTTGTATGTGTTCGTGCATGACGCCGGCCTTGACGAGCTGCTCGGCCAGGCGTTCGCGACCGTCATCGTGACCGTGCTCACGTTCATCGCCAACCGTGCCTGGACGTTCCGGGTGCGTCCACCCCTCGCCTCAGCGGAACACGCTAAGTAACGACAGCCCTGCGGGAATGCGCCCGCCGCGTCCGATCATCGCGGCCTCAAGCGCAAGCGGGCGCTCCAGCAGCCAGTTGAGCGGCTCCGGTGGCACCCACAGGTCGAGGCTCGACTCGGTCGTCTTGGTGCTGAGCCGGTCCAAGGCACGCAAGAGGATCGCGACCGGAAGCAGAAGCGAGTTGAAATAGGTCGTGCGCGTCTGCTTCCATCCCGCCTGTTCGGCAGCCAATTGCAGCGAGCGGCGGGTGTAGCGGCGATGGTGGTGGTTGATCTCGTCGTGGCCGCTCCACAGCCATCCATACGCCGGCACCGTCACGAGCAGTGAGCCGCCGGGCGCAACGACGCGGCGCAGCTCACGCAGTGCGTCCACGTCCTCCTGTAGATGCTCGATCACGTCGAGGCTCACGGCCAGGTCGAAGCTGGCGGAATCGAACGGCATCGCGAGCACCGATCCTTCGATCACATCCCCCGCCTCCCGCGCCCGCGCAAGCAACACGCTGGTCTTCGACAACTCGACCCCCGTCACTGGACCCAGGCGAGCCAGCTCGACCATGTTGCGTCCGCTGCCACAGCCGGCGTCGAGGACGCGCGCCGGTCGCGGCAGCCCGAGATCGGCGATCGCCCGCGAGAGCACCGTTCGCCGTCCGCGATACCACCAGTGACGATCCTCGGCGCGATGCGTCTGCAGCTCGTAATCGCGGTCCATCCGGTCGCATCCTTTCCTAATCCCCTCCCGCGCGCGGTCCGCTCCACCCGTGCGTGCGCTGCACGAGCAGCCGCGCCCGCGCAGCCTCGGTCAGGAGCCGGGTGGCACGAGCGCGCCGCGCAGGAAGCTCACGCTGCGCTCCCACGAGCTCTCAGCGATGCCCCGATCGTAGGTGCCGAGCCGGTTCTCGTCGTTGAAGAACGCATGCCCCGCGCCCTCGTAGTAGTGGAAGGTCGTGTCCACGCCGGCGCTCTGAAGCTCTGACTCGAGAGCCTGTGCTTCCTCGAGCGCGATGAACGCATCGGCGGTGCCGAAGTGCCCGAGCACGGGACCTTTGATGTTCGTGAAGTCGGGCCTGCCGTGGGGCATCACGTAGTAGTAGCTGACCGCTGCCGTGATCTGGGGGCACGCGGCGGCGGCCCACACGGCGAGCCCGCCGCCCAAGCAGAAGCCGAGCGCGCCGACACCGGTCCCCTCGACGCCCGCGTGCGAGGAGAGGAATCCGGCGGCTCCGCACATGTCCTGCTCGGCCTGATCCATCGACAGCGCCATCAATTTCTGTTCGGCCTCGCTGGGCTGGGTGGTCGTCTCGCCGCGGAACAGGTCCGGCGCGAGCGCGAAGAATCCCTCGCCCGCCAGGCGGTCGCAGACGGATCGGATATGGGAGTCGAGGCCCCACCACTCCTGCAGGACGATCACGGCCGGGCCGCGCTCGCCGGCCGGCTCGGCCAGATAGCCGGGCGCGGTGCCGCCGCCTGTCGGGAACTCGAGATCGGGCATTTTGGCTCCTTGGCTCTTTTGGACGGTCCCGCCGGCGCTCGCCGGCGCTGCGAGGATACCGGCTCGGCTATTCCCACCCGAGCCATGCAAGTGAGACACTACGTGGCGCGACGCGCCGTACGGCCATCGTCATAGGCGACGCGCAAATCGCTACGCCTTCCGCCGCGCCGGCAGCACCATGGTCCTACCGGCGCAAAACCAAACACAGCCACGGACCGGCGGCACGATCGTGATGCCGGCCAAGGGAAAAGGGGAACCAACCACATGGACGCCGTAAACCACCAGTTCAAGCTTGCCGCTCGCCCGGTCGGTCTTCCCAAGCCCAGCGACTGGGACTATGTCGAGGCGCCCGTGCCGCAGCCCGGCGACGATGACGTTCTCGTCAAGGTCCAGTACATCGGCCTCGAGCCGGCGATGCGCGGCTGGATGAACGAGGGCCGCTCCTACATTCCTCCCGTGGGTATCGGGGAGGTCATGCGCGGGTTCGGCGCCGGCGAGGTGATCGCGTCAAATTTCCCGGGACTCACCGTGGGCGAGCACGTGACCGGCATGCTGGGGGTGCAGGAATACGCCGCCGCCAACGGCAACGGCGTATTCAGGGCGAACACCGAGCTGGCGCCGCTCGAGACCTTCCTGGGTACGCTCGGCATGCCCGGCATGACCGCGTACTTCGGACTGCTCGACATCGGCAAGCCGGCCGCGGGGGAGACCGTGGTGGTCTCCGGCGCCGGAGGTGGCGTCGGCGGCGTCGTCGGGCAGATCGCAAAGCTCAAGGGCGCTCGGGTCGTGGGCATCGCGGGCGGCGCCGAGAAGTGCAGCTACGTGACGGAGCTCGGCTTCGACGCGGCCATCGACTACAAGGGCGAAGACGTCATGACCGCCCTCGGCGAGCAGTGTCCGAAGGGCATCGACGTCTACTTCGACAACGTCGGCGGGGAGATACTCGATGCCGCCCTCGCGCATCTGGCGCGCAACGCGCGCGTGGTGATCTGCGGTGCCATCTCCCAGTACAACGCCACCGAAGCGATCAAAGGCCCTTCCAACTACCTGTCGCTGCTGGTCAACCATGCCAGCATGACCGGCTTCGTGTTCTCCGATTACCTGGACCGCATTCCCGAGGCAATCCAGGCGCTGGCGGGATGGGTGGCCGCGGGCGAGCTGAGCTCGCGCGAGGATGTCGCCGTGGGCTTTGAGAACTTCCCCGACACTCTGCTGCGGCTGTTCGCCGGCGAGAACACCGGCAAGCTCGTTCTCAAGGTGGCCGGCGACTGATCAGGGTCGCGGGCGCATCGGTGGCGGTGCTGTGCGTGGCGCTGGCGTTCTCGAGCCAGCCGGCCGCTGCCATGACCGCCACCGCGTATGTGGACGGGGTCTCCGACCAGAGCCTTCCGGCGTGGGACGGAGACTTCTCTGAAGGCTATTTCGCACGCCTCTTCTCGGCGGTGTGGGTCAACGCCGGGCACATCCGGCTCGCGCGCTATGTGGCGCAGTGGGATGCGATCGGCGAATCCACGAGCGGCGCCAATCCTCACGGCGACTACCACGAAAAACTCGAAGCGTGGCTGACCGACGTCGGGAAGCTCGGCCTCGTGCCGGAGATCGCGCTGACGAGCTACGACGGCCTCTACCCGCAGAGCGTGCAGGAATATGAGCGGGGGCTGCGGCTGATGCTCGACCGCGCGAGGACCCTGGGTCACCCGTTCCGCTACGTGGAGGCGTGGAACGAGCCCAACAACCAGGGCGCGGAGACGGCGCAGAAAGCCGCGCAGATGACGAACTCCGCGGATGCCCTGTGCGCGCAAGGCTACGGTTGCACGGTGGTCGCAGGGAATCTCGAAGATGCTCCGGACGTGGCCCGCTATGAGCGCGAATATGAGAGGGCGCTCGACTTCGCGCCCGCGATATGGGGAGTTCACCCCTACTACTCGGTCGAGCTCGAAAACGAAGCGCCGCTCGCGAGGTTCATCTCGAACCTTCCGCACGGCGGCGCCGGCGAGCGGATCTGGTTCACGGAGATCGCGGCCCGTGTGTGCACGGACTATGGCGGGCGCACGGTGGACAACGGCGAGCTCGCTCAGGCCAAGCAGAGTCGCTGGCTGCTCGACACGCTGATGCGCAACCGCAGGCCCGAACACGTCTTCTATTTCGCGTTCCTCCCCGGCGAACGCAGGCAGCCGTCGTGTGCCTCAGAACGCGAAGACGACGCCCTCTATGAACCGAGCACCGCGCTCGACGCCCCCGACATACCGCGCCCGGCCGCGAGCTACATCTGGGACGGAACGCCGCGGGCGCTCTCCGCGGGGTGCAACGAACCGCTTTCCTCCCCGCCAGCTCCGAACGGACGGCCGGTGGCCGGCGCGTGGGCCGGCGGCGGCGGGGCGAGCGGATGGAGCCTGTCCATCCTCACGAACGGTTGCACGACGCTCGCCGGCGATCAGACGGCGACGTTCATACCCTGATGCGCGCGCTCGTGCAGAGGGTGAGCCGCGCCGAGGTGAGGGTCGAGGATCGCGTCGTGGGCGCGATCGCGGCGGGGTTGCTCGTGCTGCTTGGGATCTCCCACGAGGACGACGCCGCCACGGCCGACCGGCTGGCCGAAAAGGTGCGGGCTCTGCGCGTGTTCGAGGACGATCAGGGGCGTATGAACGAGGCGCTCGGACAGCGGGAGATCCTGTGCGTGAGCCAGTTCACGCTGTACGGCGACACGCGCCGGGGAAATCGGCCGAGCTTCGTCGCGGCGGCGCCCTCTGAGCAGGCCGAGCCGCTGTATGAGCGGTTCTGCGAGCGAGCCGGGGCCCAGCGCGGGGTGTTCGGTGCCCACATGTCGGTCGAGCTCGTCAACGACGGACCGGTCACGCTGCTGCTGGAGGCATCCGCGCCGGCGGGTGCTCGAGGATCCGCTTCCGCCTGACCTCGAGCGTGTGGGGGATGTGAAGGAGCTCGCCTGCGGCGAGCGGCTGCCAGCGTGGATCGCCGTCGAGGGGCTCTGAGGCGAGCAGCAGGAGCGGGCGCTCAGCCCCGGCGTCGCAGTGGACGCGCGAGCCGAGGCTGCTCGATTTCTCAAGCGACTCGCCGGGCGGGCGCTCGAGCAGGTAGAGGGTGTTCTTGTCCGGATAGCGGAGCGCCCACAGCCCGTCTGCGGTCGCGAGCACGAAGTTGATCGACACGAGCGGCAGGTTCTGCGCGACCCAGCTGCAGGCCGCCTGCAATCCCGCGCCGACGTCGCCTGCCGCGGCCGCGATCTCGCGGGTGATGAGCGCGAAGTAGCGCTCTGAGTCGGTGTCGCCTTTGACGAGCCGCATGTCATCGCCGAGGTGGGCCTCGAGCTCGGGCAGATCTTCGACCACGCCGTTGTGTGCGAACAGCCGCCCGTCCTGCTCGAACGGGTGCGTGTTGAGCACGCTGTGTGCACCCGTGGTCGCGTAGCGGACGTGGGCGATGAAGGTGTTCGAGCAGACCTCGCGCGCCTCGTGGGCGAACCGCGCGTCCCCGTAGGCCGCGATCGGTTGCTTTGAGATGTGCGGCCTTCGCTCTGAGTCGAACCAGCCGAGACCCGTGCCGTCCGGGTCGCGGTGGCTCTGCGTGGCGATGCTGTCGGGCGCGTCGAGCAGCCAGAACGTCGCTCGCGTGGGCTCCGAGCCGGCGCTCATGGCGAATAGCCGGCACATGCTCAGAGCGCCGCGATCGCCGCCGGCACGCCATCGTGCGCGGTCGCATAGACGGGCTTCCAGCCCAGCTCGCTCTTGATCTTCGCGTTGGAGGAGCGGGCCGAGCGCACGACGGCGTCGACGGCGTTCCCACCGGCGAGCAGACGCGCGAGCGCGACCGGGATGCGCCTCGGCGCACCCACGCCGAGCGCCTCGGCGGTGAGTGCCATGAAGTCGTAGTAGGAGATCGGCTCGTCGTCGACGACGTTGAAGGTCGATCCGGCGGGCGCCGCCTCCGCGGCCAAGCGCAGGGCGCCGGCGACGTCGTCGACGTGCACGACATCCCACATGTTCCGGCCGCGCCCGATCACGGCGAAGCGCCCGGGCTGGCGCAGGCGGGCGACGAGCTCGTTGGCATACCAGCCGCCCGGTCCGTACACGTGCGAGGGGCGCACGACGACAGACGGCAGCCCGGACTGATGGACGAGGCGCTCGCCCTCCTGCTTTGAGCGCCCGTAGGGCGTCTCCACGGGCAAGGGCGTGTCCTCACTCAGAAGCGCGCCGTGTGCGTCGCCGGTCACGACCGTCGAGGCGAACACCACGCGCGGGCCGGCGGACGGTTCGGAGCGGGCGAGCGCCAGGCAGGCGTCGAGCAGCCGGGTGGTGCCCTCGACGTTGACGCTCGCGACCTTGCGCGCGTTTCGCTGCGATGCGATCTCGGCGGCCAGGTGAAGCACGCACTCGGGTCGCACCGCGGCGATCGCCTCAGACAGGCCGCGCGCGTCGTTCAGGTCGCCGGCCAGCGCGCGCGTTCCGGGTGGCTCAGAGCCCTCGCGGCGCACGAGCGCGCTGACCTCGTGACCGTGCTCGAGCAGCTGCGCGCACAGCGCTTGGCCGATGAAGCCGCTGGCGCCCGTCACGAATGTGCGCATCGCCGCCGATCATAGAGACGTTCGTTGAGGGCTTTGCGTTTGCGGTCCGGCAGTGCAGATAGCTCCGGTATCGTCTGACGAAAGAAGAGGAGAGTGTCTGAGATGTACGACTACGTGATCGTTGGAGCGGGGTCGGCGGGCTGTGTTCTCGCCAGTCGCCTGAGCGAGGACCCGAGCGTGCAGGTGCTGCTGCTCGAGGCGGGTCCGCCGGACACGAAGGAGAACGTCCACGTCCCGCTGGGCTACCTGCAGCTCGCGGGCACCGACGTCGACTGGGACTACCACTCAAAGCCCGAGGCGGAGTGCGACGGGCGGCGCATTCAGCTGCCACGGGGAAAGGTGCTCGGCGGCTCCTCCTCGATCAACGCGATGGTCTACATCCGCGGCAACCGGCGCGACTACGACGACTGGGGCGTCAGCGGGTGGTCGTTCGCGGAGCTCCTGCCGTACTTCCTGAAGGCCGAGGACAACGCGCGCGGAGCCTCGCAATGGCACGGCGCGGGCGGACCGCTGCCGGTGTCCGAGCAGCGCTCCGGGAACGTGATGTCGCGTGCCTTCGTCGACGCCGGGGAGCAGGCGGGCCTCGCGCGCAACGAGGACTTCAACGGCGCCGAGCAGGACGGCGTGGGCATGTATCAGCTGACCCAGCGCGGGGGCATGCGCGCGAGCACGGCCGTCGCCTACCTGCACCCGGCGATGGAGCGCGACAACCTCACCGTGATGCCCTACATGCACGTCAACCGCGTGCTGTTCGAGGGCACGCGCGCGGTCGGGGTCGAGGCCAGCCGCCTGGGTGAGACCCAGCAGCTGCGGGCCGAGCGCGAGGTCATTCTCTGCGGTGGCGCCTACAACTCGCCGCAGCTACTGATGCTGTCGGGGATCGGGCCGGCCGAGCACCTCGCGATGCGCGAGGTCGAGCTGCTGCTGGACCGCCCGACGGTGGGCGAGAACCTGTCAGACCACCCGGCCACTCAGCTCGTCTGGACGACGAGCGAGCCGGAGAGCCTCCTGCTCGCGCTCGAGCCGGCCGCGCTCGAAGAGTTCGAAGCCACGCAGACCGGTCCGTTCGCATCCAACCTGGCCGAGTGCGGCGGGTTCGCACGCGTCGGAGCGGGCGCCGAGGCGCCCGACATCCAGTTTCACTTCGCGCCGGTGCACATCGTCGATGAGGGCATGAGCGATCCCGAGGGCCACGGCTTGTGGGTGTCGCCCTGCCTGTTGACGCCGCACAGCCGAGGCTCCGTGCGGCTCGCCTCTGCCGACCCCGCGGCCAAGCCGATCGTGCACAACGCGTTCTACAGCGCCGGCGATGACATGGCGCGCATGATCGCGGGGCTGCGGCTGACGCTTGACATCTGCGCCCAGCCGGCGATGAAGCCCTACTGCGCCGAGCCGTTCACGACTCCCGACGGCGACAGCGACGAGGCGCTGCGCGCGCACGCCGCGCGGACCACCTTGGCGATCTACCACCCGGTCGGCACCTGCCGCATGGGCGAGGACGCAGACGCGGTGGTCGATGAGGAGCTGCGCGTGAACGGTGTCGAGGGCCTGCGCGTGGTCGACGCCTCGGTCATGCCGATGGTTACCCGCGGGAACACGAACGCGCCGACCATCGCGGTGGCCGAGCGCGCGGCGGACCTGATCCGCCACGGGCGGGCGCTCGCCCGGCCCGAGGCGGTCGCCTCGCAGAACGGCGCTGCAGCCCAGCCGGCTGCCGCATAGCGGCGACGGGCGCGGCCTCGGGGGCCACCGCCTTCGCGGTCGTCAGCTGCGGTCGCGCAGCTGCTGCTCTGCGAGCGTACGCTCGGCGGTCGGCACCGCCTCGAGGCGTGCGTCCGGGATCGGTTCTCCGCTGTCGACGGAGAGGCCGTAGATCCCGGCCGCGAGCCGTGCCTCGGCGCGCTCGAGCGCGGCGAGCTGGTCGGCGAGATCCTCGGCAAGACCGGCATCGAACTCGTTCTGGTAGAGGTCCTCAGAGCCGAGTTCGCCCGGTTCACCCTGTTCGGCACCCGCCTCAACCTCGCTCCGGCTGATGCCGGCGATCGCCTGCTCGATCCGCTCGCGCTCGCGCGCCAACAGCTCACCGGCGCGCTCAGGATCCATGGCCGCCGTTCGCAGAGAACCCCGCCGCCGCGAGCATGCGGCGCAGGTCGACGATCGTCTGCGTGTCGACATCCTTGCCCCGCGGACGCCTCAGCACCTCGGTCTCCGGGCCGAGCGTGACCTTGAAGTTGCCATTGTGCTCCTCCTCCACGCTCCCCACGGCCTCGAGCAGCGACAGCACCTGGCGCCACTCGAGGTTACCGCTCGCCGGATGGCTGAAGATCTTCATCAGCGTGTCGCGGTGATGGTTGTTGAGCTCACCTTTCATGGCATCCTCCTCACGAGCAAGTCGATCCTACTGCGCGAGGAGCATCGCCGCGCGCGCATGAGCGCGGCACGAGAGGACCCGAGATGCGTGATCTGAAGCTGGTCATGTTCGATTGCGACGGCGTGCTGGTCGACAGCGAGAGGATCTCAAACGGCGTGCTCGCGCGGCTGCTGACGGCGGAAGGCCTGCCAACGACGCTCGCCGAGGCGCGCCGCGACTACCAGGGTCTGCTGCTCGGCGAGGTCGCCGCCAGCGCACAGATGAAACTCGATCGCCCTCTTTCCGAGGGCTGGCTTGAGCGCTACGAGCGCGAACGCAGCGACGCCTTCCAGCTCGAGCTCGAGCCCGTCGAGGGCGCGGCCGACGTCGTCGAACTGCTGCGCGCGGCTGGCGTCGAGGTGTGCGTCGCCTCGCAGGGCAAGCTCGAGAAGACGCGCCTCTTGCTCGAACTGACGGGGCTGCGCCACCTGTTCGCGGCGGAGGCCCTGTTCTCGGCTGAGACGCTCGCCCGCGGCAAGCCCCACCCGGACCTGTTCCTGCACGCGGCCGCCGTGATGGGGGCCAGGCCCTGCGAGTGCGTGGTCGTGGAGGACACTCCCTCCGGGGTCACGGCGGCCGTGTCGGCAGGCATGCGCGCCCTCGGCTACGTGGCCGACAGCGACGCGGAGGAGTTGCGGCGAGCAGGCGCCGAGGAGCTGCGATCGCTGCGTGAACTGCCGGCGCTGCTCGGCCTTTAGCGACGCGCCAGGCGTCGCTGTGCGTATCGTGCAGCACCTCATGGCGGATGCATACGATGGGGATCGCCTCAGACGAGGAGACCAGGGCTATGAGCAGGCGCGCCGGCGCGCCTGCTGGAACGCGCGCACCCCTGAGCGGTTCCCGGAGGTCATCGTCGTGGCGGAGAGCGAGGCGGACGTGGTCCGGGGGGTGCTCGAGGCAGGCGCCGCGGACATGCGTATCGGCGTGCGCTCCGGCGGCCACAGCTGGGCCGGTAACCACCTCCGCGACGGCGGCATGCTGCTCGACCTCTCACACCTGAGGGCCGTCGAGGTGGACAGGAACGCGATGACGGCCGCTGTTCAGCCCGGCGCTCCGGGCACTGATCTGCTCGCCGCGCTCGAGGCGCAGGGGCTGTTCTTCCCCGCTGGGCACTGTGTCGGCGTCGCGCTCGGCGGCTACCTGTTGCAGGGCGGCTACGGCTGGAACGGTCGCGTGCACGGCCCGGCCTGCATGAGCGTTGAGGCGATCGAGCTGGTCACCGCGGATGGCGCCCTCGTGCGCGCGGACGCCGGCGAGAACCCCGATCTGCTGTGGGCGGCGCGGGGGGCTGGACCTGGATTCTTCGGCGTCGTCACCCGCTTTCACCTGGCGCTCAGGCCGATGCCGAAAGTGGTCGCCAACGGTCTGTTCTCCTACGACATCGACCTGCTCGAGGACGTCTTTCGCTGGGCGTATGAGATCGGCCCGCGGATACCCCGCACGATGGAGCTGATGCTCATCATCCATCGCGACGAGCAGGGCCAGCTCGAGATCGCGGTCACAGGACCGGTGCTCGTCGACTCCGAGCAGGAAGCCAGCGACGCGCTTGCGCTGCTTGCGACTTGCCCGGTTCTCGAGCAGGCGAAGCTCGCGGTGCCCAACATCCCGGCTGCGCTGAGCGACCTCTTCGCCGGCGTGCACGCCGCCTATCCCGACGATCACCGCTACTCGGCCGACAACATGTGGACGCACGCGCCGATCGACGATCTCCTGCCGGGCCTGCGACGGATCGCAGAGACGATGCCCGCAGCGCCCTCGCACATGCTCTGGATGAACTGGGGCCCGGGCGCGAGCCCGCCGCCGCCGCGCCCGGAGATGGCCTACAGCGTCGAGGACGACACCTACATCGCGCTGTACGGGGTGTGGCAGGATCAGGCCGAGGATGACGCCAACGTCGCTTGGGTCACCGAGCGGATGCGCGAGATGGAGCACCTGGCGAGCGGCATCCAGCTCGCCGATGAGAACCTCGGTCGGCGACCTGCGCGCTTTCTGAGCGACGAGCACATGGACCGGCTGGACGAGCTGCGGGCGAGCCATGACCCGAGTGGGCGCTTTCACGCGTGGATGGGCCGACCGACCCCGCCGCGGCAATGAGCGAGAGCCGGCTCGGCGACGGCCCCCTGAGCGAGTACCTCTCGCGGCCGCTACAGCCGCCGTCGCCGGAGGTGCTCGCGGCGCTCGAGCAGGGGCCGATCGACCCGGCCGACGCGCTCGACCGCGACGATCCCGATGCCCTGCTCGAGCGCTCGCCGCTGGCGGTCGAGACCGGCTGGTGCATGCTCCCCGATGGCGTGGGATATGTGGCCGTGCGCAGCGCGATGCCCGCGGTGACCGGGGAGATGGTGGACTGGTGGTTTGACTGGCACCCTCGCGAGTCTCTGCGCTATCGAATCTGGCACCCCGCAGCCCATCTGGAGAACTCGCTCGAGGCCCCCGCCAGCCCGGGCGCGAAGCCACACTGGGGAGCCGTGCACCACCCCGTCGAGGACGTCGGCGTCGGCGTCGTGCACGCGCGCATCGCCTTTCAGCGCCCGAGTGAGATGGGCATGTCGAGCGATGCGCTCGAGCATCCCGACGTGGCGACGATCGTGTGCGGCTACGCCGGTGACGATCGCCGGCGCGTACGCCACACGCCGATGTTCCACGTGTTCCTGCGAGACGGCGAGGGGGTCGTCCTGCGCAGCCGCTTCTGGCTCGGGGCGGCACTGCGTCCCTTCGGTGCGCTGGGAGCACCGGGCGAGTACCTGCTCAACAACCGCTTCGTGCGCGGCCGCGCGCTTCCGGCGAAGCTTCCGCGCGCGCTCGCGCGCCACTGCGCCGAGGAGTACGCGAACCTCGGCACGCTCCTGCCGGAGCTGTATGCGCGCTTCGGCGACGGCGCGTGACAGCGAGGCTCGCCCGGCGCTAACCCCGGCGCGCGGCGGGCTCCGCGGCGGCGGCGCTCAGTCGAGGAGTGCGGCGGCCGGAGACGCGGCCTTGACCTGGGCCGGCGGGTCGCCGGCCGGGGAGGACGCGGGCTGGGCCGGGAGCAGGATCGCCGCCATCACCGCTCCGGCGAGCGCCACACCGCCGGCTACCAGACAGCCGGCGCTGAGGCCGTGAATGAACGCGCCCGAGGCCGCCTGCTGCACGCCGGCGCCAAGACCCGCGTGCCCGGCCCGGGTCAGGTGGCCCGCCACCGCCAGCGCCGCGCCGACGGAGGCGTGCGCTGTGCGAGCGAGCGAACGGGGCAGCAACGCGGGCAGCGTCGACGTCAGCCGGCTGGCGTAGAGCGAGGCGAACACGCTGCCGATCACGGCCACGCCGAGGGTCCCGCCGAGCAGGCGGGTGGCGTCGTTCACGGCCGAGCCCACACCGGCCTTGGCGGTCGACACGACGCCCATGATCGCCTCGGTGGCGGGCGCGCTCGTGAAGCCCATGCCGATGCCGTAGAGCACCATCTGGGCCGCGATCGTGCCGTAGGGCGTGGTCGGCGAGATCACGGCGGCGACCCATCCGTAGAAGCCGGCGACCATCAACAGGCCGCCCGCGACGACGACCTTCGTGCCGAAGCGGACGGCGAACTTCGTGCCGAGCACGGAGGCGATGCCCACCGAGGTTGCGACGGGTAGCAGGTGGACGCCGGCCGACAGCGGTCCGTAGCGCTTGATGAATTGGAAGTACTGGGTCATCAGGAAGATGAACCCGAACAGCGAGAAGAAGGCGACCGTCACCGAGCCGCTCGCGGCGGTGAAGCGCGGTTTGCGAAACAGGCTGATGTCGAGCATCGGCTCCGGCGTGTGCCGCTCGCGGTTGATGAACGACGCGAACAGACCGAGTGCCAGAGCGAACCCGCCGATGCTGGCGGCGCTGCTCCAACCGTGGTCGGGCGCCTCGATGATGGTGTAGATGAGCACCGCCATCGCCGACGCGGACAGGACGAATCCGGGGCGGTCGGGCCTGGGAGCCAGCGGATCGCGCGACGTCGGCACGCTCCAGGCGACGAGGGCGATCGCAAGCAGCGCCACCGGCGCCATCGCGAAGAAGATGCTCGCCCACGAGAACCGCTCGAGCAGCCAGCCGCCGGCGATCGGTCCGAGCGCGATCGCCGCACCTGCGGTCGCGCCCCACAACCCGATCGCGCGCGCACGCTCGCCTCGCTCGGTGAAGATGTTCGAGATCAGCGACAGCGTGGCCGGGAAGACCATCGCCGCGCCCAGCCCCATCACGCAGCGCGCGAGGATCAGCTGCCCGGCGCTGTCGGTCAGCCCGCCGGCAAAGCTCGCGAGGCCGAACACCGCCAGGCCGGCGAGCAGCATGCCCTTGCGCCCGACGCGGTCGGAGAGGCTGCCGGCAGCGAGCAGGAACGCGGCGAACACGAGGTTGTAGGCATCAACGACCCACTGCAGCTGGCTATTCGATGCGTGCAGTTCGCGCACAAGCGTGGGCAGGGCGACGTTGACGATCGTCGTGTCTAGGTTGATCGCGAAGGCCGCGAGCAGCAACGAGGCGAGGATCAGCGGCCGGCGCTGCGCTGCCGCGGGGTTCACAGGCCAAGCCCCCGGCCGAGTCCTCGTCGCGCCAGCTCGATCGACGCCGCGCGTCCAATGCCTGAGCCTGCGCCGCTGACCAGTACCCGTGGCTGCGAGTCCGTCATCGAGTGCATACTATACATATCGTGTAGTGCTCGCAATACGATGTGTATCCTAGAGGCGTGGCCACGCGAAGTTACCACCAGATCTGCCCCGTCGCGCGCGCGCTCGACGTGGTCGGCGAGCGCTGGACGCTGCTCGTCGTGCGCGAACTGATGCTCGGGCCCAAGCGCTTCAAGGATCTGATGGAGCGCCTGCCGTCGATGGGCACGAACCGCCTGTCCGAGCGACTGAAGTCGTTGGTCGCGCAGGGGGTGGTCGAGCGGCGTACGCTGCCGGCGCCGGGGGAGGTCGCGGTGTACGAGCTGACGGCGCTCGGCGAGGGGCTCAGGCCGATCGTGGTCGGCCTGGCCACCTGGGGCTCCCAGCTCGCTGCCGACGAGCGCGTCGATCCAGGGACGGCGCGTGCCGAGTTGATCGCGCTCACCCTCGCCGCCCAGAGCCCGCGCGAGGCGAGCGCCGGACTGCACGAGAGCTACGACTTCCGCGTCGGCGATGAGCGCTTTCACATAGCCGTCGACGACGGCGACGTCGTCGCGCGTTCTGGAGCCAGCCCGCGCGAGCCGGCGCTCGCGGTCGAGTGCGATCTCGGCGCCTTCGCGCGGCTGGCATGGGGAGGGCCCACCCCGTCGCAGGCGCTGCGTTCCGGAGACGTGCGTATCGCCGGTGAGCCGGCGGAGCTCACGCGCGCCCTGCGCGTGCTCGCGCCTGCGTGACTCAGCGACCCCCGAGCTCGCCGATCGCGTCTCTACGGCGAGCTCGTCCGATTTGGCAGAGTTCTGCCCTTGCGCTGAGGGCCGGGCACCCGGACGGGCGTGGCAACCGAGCGAGAGGAGACAGGATGATCGTCGTCGTAGGAAGGGTCAGCACCGATGCGGACAAACGCGAGGAGCTCATTCGCGTGGGAGAGACGGTCGCGGCGGCATCGCGAGCCGAGCCGGGCTGCATCAGCTACCGCCTGTACGAGGCCACCGATCTCGAGAATCAGTTCGTGTTCGTCGAGGAGTGGGCGAGCTCAGAGGCGCTGCAACAGCACTTTGCGACGCCACATATCGCGGAGTTCATGAAGGCAATACCGGCGACGATCACCGCCCCGCCCGACGTCAAATTCCACACGATCGCGAGCTCGATGGACCTCGCCGACGTGGGCGGCGCGGTCAGCGCCGGCTGAGGCGGCGGCGGCGGCCACACGGAGAGCCGCGTGGCCGCCTGCCGCTGTCACAAGCGTCTGGGACTGCTGGGATCGCGTTGCCGCTAGGGCGTGTGGCGGCCATACGCGGGCGTGACCTCGCCGATGGCGCCGGTCGACCCCGTCGGGCCTGTGGGGCCGCTCGACCCCGTCGGGCCGGTGGGGCCGGTGGGGCCTCCCGGAGCTCCCATCCTGTGGTGGTGGTGCCGATGGCCGAAGGAGCCCGGTCCGAGCAGGGTCTTGACCGTTTCTTCGAATTCGGTCACGGCGGCGGCGAACGTCGTCTCGGCTTCGTCCCTCTTCTGTCGGTAGGCCGGCCAGTTCGCTTTGACCTTGGCGTTGAGGGCGCTGCGTGCTTCCTGGCAGGCGGTGCTTGGGCCGGTCGTACCGGTGGAACCCGTCGGTCCGGTCGCTCCCGTCGAGCCCGTGCCACCGTGGCCGTGGTGGCCGTGCCAGCGCGGACATGCGCTCGCCAGCTCCGCCAGCTGGGGTTCGAGCGACTGCTGGTAGGTCTCGAGGGCCGCGCTGTCGGCGAGCCGCTCGGTCGCGCTCGCCGCTCTCAGTTTGTTGCAGGCCGTCGTCAGTTCCTGTATCTGCGTTTCGGTCAGGGCGCTGTAGCTGCTGCCGGGCTGCGCGCCGTGCGTGCCCCCGTTGAGGGAAACGCCGACCTTCCTACATATCTGCTTCGGTCCGCGTAGTGAGTGGGCGGACCGCCGCCCGCCCCCGCCGCCGTCGTGGGCGGCTGCGACGACCGGCATGGCTGCGGCCGCGACGACGCACGACGCTCCAAGCAGGGTTAGGACTCGACGCGATGAAAGCATTCAGAACCTCCGTGATAGTTGAAGCCTGGCAGGCCCTGGGACCCGCGCTGGGGCAACCTGAGAATCTCCTTCTCCGGGGCGGCCCGACCACCCCCTAACGGCAGGATCCCCCGAGGAGTTGTGCTCCGCGGGCGATCTTGGCCGAATCTCCTACGACCGCGCCGACTGGGCGCGAAGGCTATGAGCCGCGGTTGAGCGCCCGGACCGTTACCCGCGCGAGCGACGTCCCGAGCAGTGCGCCGGCCAGGGTGTCTCCGGGATAGTGAAGCCCCGTGTGCACGCGTGAGTAGGCGACGAGGGCCGCGAGCGCGCGGATCGGGATCGCGTCAACGGGAAGCACGCTTGCCACCCCGGTCGCGAAGGCGAACGCCGAGGCCGCGTGGCCCGACGGGAAGGAGGTGCTGGCGGGCATCGGCGCCCGCCGCTCAGAGGAGAGCTCGCCCTGATCCGGGCGGCGGCGGCTGCCGAGCGGTTTGAGCAGGAGGTTCGCAACTGCGGAGGTGACGAGCACCGACGCGAGCCCCGCCGCCGCGGCGCGCCGGCCGCGAGCACCCCGCGTCGCGGCCAGGATCGCCGAGCAGCCGATCCACAGCCGCGAGTAGTTGGCGGCCTGGGTCAGCCGGCTCATCTGCCTGTCTATGGCCGGCGTGGGGATCTCAGCGATCGCCGCGTAGATAGCCGCGTCGACGCGCTCGGCGTCGCGCAGCCAGGCTCTGGCGCCTTTCACGGCGTCAGTCGTTCCACCACAAGTCATCCTCGTCGGCGACCGCCTGCTCGATCTGCTCGAAGGTCATGTCGGTGCGGCGATCATCGACCATCGTCTGCAGCGCCTGTCCGATCGTCGGCGCCCACACCCGCCGCGCGGCGAGGACCCGTCCTGGCTCCTCGTCGAACTGCTTCCATTCGAGCTCCACGAGCGGCACGCGCGAGGCCGGTGCGTCCTCGGGCACGGGCGCGCCCCAGCCGCGCAGGGTGATGTGAGCCTGCCAGCCGTGCGCGCACAGCTCGCCCATCACGGCCAGGGCCTGCCACTGATCGGTCACCGGCCTGGGCCGGCGCTGGCGCCGGCGCAGGTAGAGGACGAACAGCACGCACGCCACCACCATCGCCGCGATGATGCCGGCGATCAGGATCGTTTCAGACGCAGGCGCAACCGCATTGCCGCTCTGCTCGCCGTTGGCGATCACGAGGTGGCCGGCGGGGCCGCTCATGGCATCCCGGCCGATCCACTCGATAGGGACCGACAAAGCAGATGCCATCCGCTGCCTTTCATAGCGCTTTCAGAGTAGCCGTCCCGAGCGCGCCGTGCAGCAGCGGAAAGGCGGATCGCCGCGACGCCTATTTCGGGGGCGTGCCGGCGTGGGCGCGAACGACAGGGATCGTATACAGTTCGTCCCGTAAAGCATCGACATTCTGGCCTGTTGATGGCACACGCACCCATTTCTGTCCACAGTTCATGATCAGCCAAACCGCTCTGATGCCCTACGATGGGGGCGCCCAGGCCGCCGCCGGCGGGTCGGGGCTCGACAGCACCGCGCACGCCTATCGCGAGGTGCGCGCGGCCATACTCGATGGTGGGCTGGCACCCGGGAGCGTCTTCTCGCAGGTGCAGCTCGCCGCGCGCCTCGGGATCAGCCGCACGCCCCTGCGCGAGGCCCTGCGGCTCTTGCAGAACGAGGGGCTCGTCCGCGCCGAGGCCCGCCGGCGCTTCCGCGTCGCCCCGCTTGACCTAGGTGACCTCGAGCAGCTGTACGCGATGCGGCTGTGCCTCGAGCCACTGGCCGTTCGGGCCACCGTTCCGCTGCTCAGCGATGGCGAGCTCGGCGACATGCGCAGCGCGCTCGAGGAGGCCGCCGGCGCCCTCGCCCGCGGCCAGGCTGCCGGGCTTCGCCCGCCTCACCGCCGCTTTCACCTGGGCCTCGTCGCGCATGCCGGCGAGCGTCTCAGGGGCTCGGTCTCAGAGCTCTGGGACCACGCCGAGCGCTACCGGCTGATGTACCACCACACGGCGCAGGACGAGATCGCCGTGTACACGCTGGCGCAGAGCGAGCACCGCGCGATTCTCACCGCCGCCGAGGAGCGCGACGACGAGCGGACCGCCGCTCTGCTGGCGCAGCATCTCGCGCGGACCGCGCTCACGATCTTCGCCTCGCGCGACCCCGGACAGGAGCCGCGCCTGATCCGCGACGCCCTGCGCCATGCCGGTGCGATCGAGCCGTCGCCGCAATGATCGCCTCCGAGTACGACGTCGCCGTGGTGGGCTACGGACCCGTGGGGCAGGCGACCGCGGCGCTGCTCGGACGGGCCGGCCATCGCGTCGCGGTATTCGAGACCTTCCGGGACATCTACCCGCTGCCGCGCGCCGTGCACTTCGATCACGAGATCATGCGACTCTGCCAAACGCTCGGCATCGCCGAGGAGATCGGCGAGGACATCACCCCACTGAACGAGTACCACTGGTTCGGCGCGGACGGCCAACCGATCTTCACGATGTGCACGCCGAGCCCGTCGATATCGGGCTGGGAACCCGACTACATGTTCTTCCAGCCGCGTCTCGAGGTCGCGCTGGACCGAGCCGCCACGGCGCTCGAGACCGTCGAGCTGCACCGCGGCTTCACGGCCGAGGCGCTCGCCGATGGGGAGACGGGCGTCGAGCTCACACTTCGAGGCGTGAGCGAGCCACAGCCGGGCCGCGTGGTTCGCACCGACGACGCCCAGACCGTGCACGCGCGTTTCGTCGTCGGCGCCGACGGCGCCAACTCATTCGTTCGAAATGCCGCCGGCATCGAACGGCGCGACCTCGGCTTCCAGGAGCGCTGGCTGGTCGTGGACGTCAAGCCGAACGACATGCAAGCGCTCGCTCACCTGCCGATCGCGTGCCAGTGGTGTGACCCGCGGCGGCCGACCACCCACGTGCACAACGGGCGTCGCCATCGCCGCTGGGAGTTCATGCTGCTTCCGGGCGAGCGGGCGAGCGACTTCGACGACGA
Source organism: uncultured Solirubrobacteraceae bacterium (assembly GCA_963761355.1). Lineage (GTDB taxonomy): Bacteria > Actinomycetota > Thermoleophilia > Solirubrobacterales > Solirubrobacteraceae > Palsa-744. The sequence goes on along the minus strand of CAVXHC010000013.1, from coordinate 37,894 downwards.
GGGCCGCCTGTGGGAACTGCTGGCGCCGTTCATGGCCCCGCAGGACGGGGAGATCGTGCGCCACGCCGTCTACGAGTTCCGCTCGCTGCTGGCAGATCGCATGCGCGACGGGCACGTGCTGCTCGTCGGCGACGCCGCGCATCTGACACCCCCGTTCATGGGGCAGGGACTGTGCGCCGGCCTGCGCGACGCCGCCAACGTGGCGTGGAAGCTCGACCTCGTCCTGCGCGGGCTGGCCCCCGATTCGCTGCTCGAGACGGTCGATTCCGAGCGCCAGCCGCAGAACGAGTGGATCATCGGGCTCGCTGTCGAGATGGGCCGCGTGTCATGCGAGCTCGACGCCGACGCGGCGGCCGAGCGCGATGCCGGCCTGCGCGCCGCGGGCTCAGCGCCGCCACTCGAGTTCGCACCCCTCGGTCCCGGCGCGCTGCGCCACAGCGCCGGCGAGCTCGCGCCACTCGCGGGCACCCTCAGCGTGCAGGGGCGCGTCGCCGGCCCGCACGGCGAGGGCCTGTTCGACAATGCCGTCGGCGGCGGCTTCGTACTCGTGTGCACCGACGCCGACCCTTACGCGCAACTGAGCAGTGAGCAGCTTGCGACGCTCGATCTCCTGGACGTGACCGTGGCCTCACTCGATCCGGACTCCGCCCACGCCGTCTCAGACCTCGACGGGCGACTCACCTCCTGGCTGGCAGAGAACTCGATCTCAGCTGTGCTCGTGCGCCCGGACTTCTACGTGTTCGGCACCGCCGCCAGCGCCGAGGATGTGGGGGCGCTCGTCGACGATCTGCGCAGCCGCCTCGCCCTGCGCCACCCGACCACCGCCCCCTGAAGCGCTTCCATCGACCGTCCCACGACCAGGAGAGACCATGCCCGACGCGGCCGCCACCATCCACCCGAGGTTCCACCATGTCAACCTCAAGACCACCCGCCTGCAGGAGATGATCGACTGGTACTCGACTCTCGTCGGCGCCGAGGTGCGCTTCCAGGACGAGGTCGGGGCCTGGCTGTCGAACGACGACGCCAACCATCGCATTGCACTGCTGGCCTTTCCGGGCTTCGTCGACGATCCCGAGAAGGACAATCGCACGGGCCTTCATCACAGCGCCTTCGAGTATGCGAGCTTCGAGGAGCTCAACGCGAGCTATCTGCGCCTGCGCGAGCTGGGCATCGAGCCGGACATCTGCATCGATCACGGCATGACGCTGTCCTACTACTACAAGGACCCGGACGGCAACCACGTCGAGCTGCAGGTCGACAACTTCGGCGACTGGGCCGCCTCCAGCGAGTGGATGCGCACGAGTCCCGAGTTCCACGCGAACCCGATCGGCGTGTTCGTGCAGCCTGCGCTGATAGCCGAGGCGGCGGCCGCGGGCGAGCCCTTCGCTGAGATTCACCGCCGCGCGATGGCCGGCGAGTTCGCGCCGGCCGAGCCGCCCATCGAGCTACCGAGCGAGGGCTGAGCGGTGCGGCTGCTGACCTTCGCCGGCGAGCTCGGTCCGCAGGCCGGGGTGCTCCGCGGCGAGGAGATCGTGCCGGTCGCCTCGCTGGACGCGCCCGCGAGCTCGGTGCGGGGACTGCTGGAGGCGCTCGACGCCGACGGCCTTTCGGAACTCGCCGCCCGGGCCGCGCAGTCCGCTGCTGCCACCCCGCTGGCAAAGGCTTCGCTGCTCGCGCCCGTTCCGGATCCCGAGAAGATCATCTGCCTCGGCCTCAACTACCGCGACCACGCCGAAGAGACCGGACAGGAGATACCCACGTCTCCGATGTGGTTCGCCAAGTTCGCCAACTCGCTGATCGGAAGCGGGCAGGCGATCGTGCTTCCCCCCGCCCACCCGGACTACGTCGACTACGAGGCGGAGCTGGCCGTGGTGATCGGCCGGCGCGCGAGCCGCGTGGGCGTGGATGAGGCGCTCTCGCATGTGGCCGGCGCGATGCCCTTCAACGACGTCAGCGCGCGCGATCTGCAGCTTCAGAACCCGCTCTGGACGAGCGGCAAGGCCGTCGACACCTTCGCGCCCTGCGGGCCGGCCCTGGTGACGCTGGACGAGGTCGGGGAGCTCAACAGCCTGGCCCTGCGCACGACGGTCAACGGCGAGGTGCTGCAACAGGGAACCACCGCCAACCTGATCTTCGGCGTAGCCGAGACCGTCGCCTGGCTGTCTCGCACGATCACCCTGCGGCCCGGAGACATCATCGCCACCGGCACCCCCGCCGGAGTGGGCGCCGCGCAGGGCCGCTTCCTGAAAGCGGGCGACACCGTCGAAGTCGCGCTCGACGGCCTCGGCACCGTCGTCAACAGCGTCATCGCCGGCTGATCCTCAGACGGCCACCGGCGTGAGCATCAGCCCGGCGACCGCGCTGCGCGCCCGCAGAAGCGTGCCGCCCAGCCCGGCGTCGACCTCGTTGTCGGCGGTCGTGATGAGCAGGTCGCGCATGTCGGCGCCGCCGAAGCACAGGCTCGAGACGAAGCTCGCCGGCAGGTCGATGATCTCGTCGAGCTCGCCACCGGGCAGCACTCGCGCGATGCCGCCCCCCTCGCCGAGAGCAAGCCAGAGCGCTCCGTCGACATCGACAGCCAAGCCGTCCGCGGACCCCCTCGGCGATGTGCAGAGCGTACGCGCCGGACCGCCCTCCAGCGCGATCGCCAGCACCGCCGCCTGCTGGTAGTCGCTGACGTAGATCGTCTGCCCGTCAGGAGAGAGGCCGATGCCGTTGGGCCAGATCACCTCCTCGCTGAGGATCGTGACGGCCCCGTCGGCGTCGATCTTCAACAGCTGCCCGGGACGCGGCTTCTCGCCGGCCAGGGGCCTGTAGCGCAGCACGCCGGCGAGCAGGGCGCCGTCGCGGGTGCTCCCCAGATCGTTGTAGCCGCTGGCCTCTTCGCCCGAAAGTAGCTCGCGCTGCTCGCCGTTCGGCATCAGGTGGATCACGCTTCGCCCGCTTATCACCCAGCCGCCGTCCGCGTGCGCGAGGATGCCGCCGATGCCTCGGCGTCGCGGCAGGATTTCGCGGATCGCGCCGTTCGTCGAGCACCCCCACACGCCGCCCGCGATCACATCGCTGTAGACAGCCTCGCCGTGGCGGCCGAAGCGCGGCGCCTCGAGCAGGCCGTGGGGCCGCGCGAGCACCGCCTCGACGGTCGTGAGATTCGACAGCTTCGTCATCGCAGTCGCGGTCAGCTTATGGAAGGCTGCCCGCAGCTTCTGTGCCACAGAGCAACGAACGAGGAGCACTGAGATGAGCAGCAAGCCGAACATCGTCCTTGTCCACGGCGCATGGGCCGACGGGTCCTGCTGGAGTTCCGTCATCGGCCGCCTCCAGGCCGACGGCTACAACGTCACGGCACCCCAGTTTCCGATGACCGCGCTCGCGGACGACATCGCGCGGCTGCGCGAGGTGCTGGTCATCCAGGAGGGCCCGACGGTCCTCGCCGGACACTCATACGGGGGGCAGATCATGACCGCTCTCGGGACAGACGCGCCGAATGCGGTGGCCCTCGTCTACATCGCCGCGTTCGCACTCGACCAGGGCGAGTCGATCGGCGCGCTGCTCGCGCAGGGCCCTCCCACGCCGGCCACGGCGAACATCTACGTCGACAGGCAGGGCTTCGCCTGGCTGCCCGAGGAGGACTTCGTGAGACATTTCGCGGGCGACCTCGATCCGCTCAGGGCAAGGGTCATGTACGCGGTGCAGCAGCCGCTGGCCGTGGCCGCCTTCGGAGAGGTAATGGGAGCGCCGGCCTGGAAGTCGCTGCCGTCCTGGTACATGGTCGCCCAATGTGATGAGGCGATCGCACCCGATGCCGAGCGTCACTTCGCCACGCGCATGGGCGCGAGCACCGTCGAGGTCGCGAGTAGCCACGTGGCGATGGTCAGCCACCCCGATGAGACGGCGACGCTGATTCAGGCCGCCGCGCAGGCTCAGGCGGCGTAGGCGCCGGGCTTGACGTCCACGGCGCCGGCGCCTATTTCTTGCTGGCGGCCGAGCAGAGCTGCACGCTGCTGGCGCCCGCCGTGAGCGTCACGCTGACGACCCCGCTCTTGGGGACGGTTCTCGAGGAGGCGCTGGAACTGACGCTGACCGTGCTGCCGGGTCGCAGGCGCAACAGCGTCAGTTCGGTTTCCCCGTCGGTGCTCGCGTCCACGGTCGCGCACGTCAGCCCGGCGCTCACCGTATCGACGGCCAGGGCGCCCACATCGGTCAGGTTGAGCTGCAGCAGTTGGCTCGTGGGCGGGGCCGGACCGGTCGTCCAGGTCAAGGAATCGGTGACGGCCGGGGTGGGCCCAAACGCGGTGCCCACGTGATGTTCGGGCGTCTCGGTCGGTTCAGGAATCGCCCCCGAGGACGCCGTCACCGTGGCCAGCTCGCCGGGCGTCGTGCTTCGCGCCGAAAGCCCGCTGACCCAGTAGTCGCCGGTCGGGCCGATCCCTTGCGCGGGGGAGTCCAGGTCCGGGTACCAGGTGAAGGTGAATGATCCCGGGTTGTGCACTCGTTCTAGATGCCCGAGCTGTGAGGTCGCCGGGGTGAAGTCGTTCTGCACGGCGAACACGAGGTGATCCTCGGCTGGGTACAGCACCGCGTAGTAGCGGTAGTTGAGATCGTTGAACGCTTCGACCTGCTCGACCCCGCCCGTGAACGGAACGAGCTCGTCCACAAGCCCGTAGGTCATCACGTACGGGATCCACTTTGCGTTGACGATCAGCGGGGTCGTGTTGCCGTCGGACGTGCACTGGCCGGCGCCGGCCGCCGTTTCTACCCCAGCGGCCACCTTCTCGCCGCACACGACCGGCCCCTCGAGCGGCATCGCCTGTGCGAACAGGTCCGGATATTCAAGCGCCAGCTTGTAGGAGGCGAAGCCACCCATCGAGTAGCCCGACATCACCGTCGCATCCGGGTCGAGATCGTATGAGTTCGCGAGCTGATGCCACACGTCCCAGAAGTCGACCTGAGCCGGGCCGAAGTACCACTGGCCGTCGCTGAAGCCCTCGGTGGTCGCGCAGATGCTGTTGCGGTCCTCGCACTCCTCTTCCAGCTGGCTCGGCGCATCGGTGCCGTACTGGTTGAGGTTCGCGCCGAGGGAATGCAGGACCCACGTCAGCGGGGTGGGTTCCGCCGGGTTATACGTGGTCGGTACGTAGACCGCATAGGGCTGTACTCGACCAAGGTAGGTGGGCGTCGTGTAGGTGTTGACTTCCGCGGCGTCCACGACGCCCTGGCCGAGTTCGAGCGGTGTCACATACCAGCGGTTGGAGTAGCCCGTCGGAAGGGGTTCAGGCGTGCTTTCGCGGGCCGCCAACTGCGACCAGTCGACCGCGAGAGCGTACTTCGAGACGTTGCCGGTCGCCAGGGTGTTCGCTTGGTCGTTCTCCATCCACGTGTTGGCGCACTCCACGACGGGGATGTGGTTGACCTCGCCTTCGCCGGCTCCGAGTTCGCTCTGCAGCAGCGGCGCGAGCGCCGAGTCGGGCAGCGCTTCGGTCGGGCAGACGAGCGCCCCCTCCTGCTTGTAGCTGCGGAACGTGACGTTGTAGGCGTTCGTTCCACCGGGGATGCCGCCATCTTCGGGCGGGACCGTCGCGAACGCGGTGCCGGCGGCGTTCGCCAAGCCGGACGCGAGGCGCACCTGCCAGGTGCCGCTCACGGGAAGGACGCTCGTCGGAATGCGGACGATGAACGAACGCGCGTTCATGTTGACCTCGGTGGTGAGTTCCACACCCGGCACCGCCAGTCCCGTAGCCGCTTCGAGAAGCTGGGCGTGCTGTGCGGAGACGACGAGCGCATACTGGATCCCCGGTGAGCTCAGTCCGGCGTTCGCCGGCCACGCGCCGGTGGAGGCCGGCGACGCGCCTTCGGTGCTCACCGTCCACTCGGCGATCGGCACATCCGCAGATGCCAGCGTGTTCCAGTCGACCCGCCAATAGGTTGCGCTCGGCGTGTAACCGACGGCCGCGCGGAATATGTCCGCGCCGTTATTGTCGGCGGGGCCGGCAGGGTAGGAGAAGCCTCCGTGCACAGGTGCAAGCGAGGACACTTTGACGTTGTCCACGATTCCCACCGGGCTGCCAAGTGGCCCGTGATCGTCATAGAGGAAGTCCGTCCACAGGCTGGCCCCTCCCGACAGCACGCCTGTCCCGGACGTGCGAGAGAAGTTGCTGGGAAACGGCCATTCCGAGGTGGACGGCTCGGGCAGTACCGGTTCCGCCGCCGTTGCGGCCGCTGGAACACCGCTCGGCAGTCCCGGGATGCCCGGCACGCTGTCTGAGATGCGACGCGCTTCGCTCGTGGCGAACGCGCTTGCCGGCGTCAGCATCACCGCCGCCGTGACCGCCGTGACGGCAAGCAGCAGGAATATCCAAGAGGTCAGCGAGACGCTCGCGCCCCGCATTGCAGCGATCGTCACCCGTTCACTCCCCACTGGTCAGATCATCCCCATAAGTCTCTTGGGGTATGCCCGGTTTGCGGCGGGGCTAAACTCGCTTTCGCGCCGCGCTCGAGCGAGCTGGGCGGCGCGAGTCCCGTCTGAGCGCGTCTTCGCCCGGTGGTGAAAGGCCGGCCGGCTGTCTGGTCAGTCGCCCTTGTAGCCGGCAGGCGGTCCCTCCTGCGGACCCAGTGCCGGTTCGAACTCGACTACATAGTCCGCGAACCGTGTTTGCCACGCGTCCGCTCCGGGGTTGAGCCCGGCCAGGCGTTCGAGACACACCTCCCAACCTGCGGCGTTGCGAGCGGCGAGGCCCGCCGGCAGCTCGTCGATGAGGAGCAGACGAGTGCCTCCGTCGGAGGGTGACAGCTCGAATCGGAGAACCTCCTGCCCCCAGGTGAACGCGAGAACGTTCGGCTCATCCACCGCGAGCACCTCCCCGGAGAGCGTGAGGTCGATGACCTCCGGTGGAAACGGAAAGCTGATGGCCGCCGCGAGCTTCCACTCTCCTCCGGCCACGACCACGTCGCACGGGAACCACGACCGCAACCGTTGGCGATCGGTTATCGCCTGCCACACGCTCGAAGGTGGGTCGGGGAGATGGCGTTCGAGGCAGACGCTCGGCTGCGCGCGATCCGTGAGCAGCGTCCCTGTGTTCATGTCTGCCTCCTGTGGTCGAGGTGATCAGGACGAACCAGGAAGGTAGCGCTCGGCCGTGGGTAAGATCGGGTGTCGCCCAGGCCGCCAACCTCATCGATCCAAGGAGCCATCAACATCATGAGTACCACACAGCAGCTCATCACGGGCGTCGACTTCGTCGGACTTCCCACGCACGATCTCGACGCGGCCGTGGAGTTCTACGGCAACACGGTTGGCCTGCGCCGATCGGTGTACCTGAAGGACAGGAACTACTCGGAGTTCGAGACCGGCAACCTCACGCTCAGCATCTACGACCCGGAGGCGATGGGTCTCGAGCACAACGTCAACGCCAACGCCGTGGCCCTGCATGTCGACGATGTCGCAGCGGCGCGGGCGGCGCTCGAAGGACGTGGCGTTGAGTTCAGCGGCGAGACACTCGATACCGGCGTCTGCCACATGGCGTTCTTCGCTGACCCGGACGGAAACGCGCTGATGCTCCACCACCGTTACGCCCCGCGCGCCACGCAGGAGTGACGCACGGGCGGCACAGCCTCACAGCCCGGTCTATGGGCGCGCCGGGAGCTCTTGAACCGACCAGCCGTTGCCGTCGGGGTCGGCAAAGAACACGAACCTGCCCCACGGGAAGTCCTGCACCTCACCGGCTTCCACGCCGCGACCGAGCAGCTCCTCACGAGCCGCGTCGGCATCCTCCACCACCAGCTGCAGCCCCGCGACAGACCCGGGCTGCATGTCGTGAGCCGCGCTCGTCAGCGCTATCGAGCAGGCTGAGCCGGGAGGTGTGAACTGGACGAACCGCAGCTCGCCGGTGACCTGGTGGTCGTGTTCGGCGGTGAAGCCGGCCTGCTCTGTGTAGAAGGCCTTGGCCCGGTCGATGTCGCTGACGGGGACCTGCACGAGCTCCAGCCTCCAATCCATCTTGCGCCTCGCTTTCGTTGTCGTGGGCGGTCCGCGGGCTTCGCCCGCATCTGGTTTTGGAGGCTATGCGCAATTGCGGTCGCTTTCGGTCCGCAATCGCTGGGATCATGTTTTGCGTGCTGGAGACCTCGACACGTCTGCTCGAGCTGCTCTCACTGCTGCAGTCGCGCCGGCACTGGTCGGGCAGGGAGCTCGCCGAGCGGCTTGAGGTCGGTCCGCGCACCATTCGTCGCGACGTCGAGCGGCTGCGGCGGATCGGCTACCCGATCAAGGCCACGCCGGGGGTGACGGGCGGTTATCGCATGGGCGCCGGCGCGTCTCTTCCCCCGCTGCTGCTCGATGCAGATGAGGCCGTGGCGGTGGCGGTCGGGCTGCGCACCGCCGCGAGCGCTGGCGTCGCAGGGATAGAGGAGACCTCCATCCTGGCTTTGGGGAAGCTCGAACAACTGCTGCCGTCATCGCTGCGCCGCCGTGTCGGTGCGCTGGGACGGGCGACGGTGCCCTACCCCGGCTCCGGCCCGGTCGTGGATCCCGACGTACTCGCCGCGATCGCAACAGCGTGCCGAGACGAGGAGATGCTCCGGTTCGCCTACCGCGACCGCGACGGAGCGCGCAGCCGGCGTCTGGTCGAGCCCCACCGTCTCGTGCACACCGGGCGCCGCTGGTACCTGGTTGCGTGGGACTCAGCTCGTGCCGACTGGCGGACCTTCCGCGTGGACCGCATCGAGCCGCCGCTGTCCGGCGAGCGCCGGTTCGAGCCGCGCGAGCCGCCGGCAGCCGATATCGCGGCATGGGTCGCCCGCTCGATCTCCAATGCGCGGGACCGCTACCGGGCCAGGGTCGTCCTGCACGCCTCCCTTCCGCAGGTCGCCGCGCGGGTGCCGCCATCGGTGGGGACGCTCGAGCCCATGGACGATCACAGTTGCCTGCTCAGCGCCGGCTCTGACTGGCTCGGAGGCCTAGCGGTGTTCGTGGCCGACATCGGCATCGACTTCGAGGTGCTCGATCCCCCCGAGTTCGCGGAGGAGATCGCCAGGCTGGCGCAGCGTTTCACCCGGGCCGCACAGCGCTTCGACGAGCGCTCGAGACGGTGAGCTGCGAGGTCTTAGGATGCCCCCAAGGCAGCGGCGGGGACGGTCATGCTGTCGCGATATCCGCGGCGAATGTGCAAATGGAATGGAGGGGCGATGGACCTCGATCGAGAGACGGCCACGGCGTTCGTCGACGGCTACCGGAACACATGGGAGAAGTGGGTGCACGTCAGTCCCTTCAGCGGCTGGGGTGAGTAGGCGATCCGATGCGGCGGGGTCCGGCGGTAGGCTTGCCGCTTGCAGTTCAGGATCACATCTCATTCGGGGCTGGCGTCGCCTGTGCGCCCCAATAACGCGATCGATCTGCTGTGGGATAGGCTCCAAGGGATCGACCGCCCGATCGACGGACCGATCGACGAGGAGGCGTCATTTGCCAGAGTCGGCCGTCAGATCTGGGTGACGTGGGGGCCAGATGTGATGGCCTCACCCGAGCGGCTTGAAAGATCCGAAATCGGCCGCAGCGCGGTCGCAGAGATGGTGCGCGAGGCCTGTGAGGAAGCGCCAGGGCTGGACTTCGGCTGGTTCGCGGTGGGCTTCATCCACTAGCCGCCGTCAACTCACACGGCTGATGCTCGTCGTGCGGCCTTCGGCGATCTCGAGCAGGATGGCGCCGAGGATGATCGCGCCATCGGCCGGCCGCACGGGGGAGAGCTGTGCCTCGGGCAGGCCTCGCACGCGCTCGACCACGGCCTGCGGGTGCATGCCCTGAGGACCGTCGCGAGGCCCGGTCATGCCAACCTCGGTGACGAGCGCGGTTCCTCGCCCGAGCAGATGCAGGGCCAGCGTTGGCTCATGTGTATGCGTTCCGAGAACCGCCGCCACCTCGCCGTCCAGCGCGTAGGCGAGCGCCTGCTTGGCGGTCACCGACAGCGCGTGCATCTCGATCACGGTGGTGGGGCCCTGCGGCAGGGCTGCCCACGCGGCGTACGGCTGGATGCTCATGTGCGCAAAGGATGGCCCGGCATCGAGCGCGGCGGCGTCTGCCAGGACGACTACTCGAACGTCCTCGCCACCTGCCTGCAGCGTGAGCTCGCCGCGGCCGGGCACCCCCTCGGGCACGTTCAGCGGCCGCAGTACGCGCTCGTGGCTGAGGACCGCATCGACTTCTGGTCCTTCGAATGCATGGTTGCCGCCGGTTATCACGTCGGCGCCGGCCTGAAGCAGCTGCTCCACCGCAGCCACGGTCATGCTGGCGCCGTCCGGCCCGGAGTTCTCAGCGTCGACCACGACCAGGCCGGCGGCGTTCTCTGAGCGCAGCAGCGGCAGTCGCGCGGCAAGCCACGCCACCGCGCGTGGCCCGACGACATCGCCTATGAACAGGACGCGCACCCACCCAGTGTTGCGAGCGAGCCAGCGCAGTACGCGCCCGGACACGAGATCGTAACCTCGCTCGGGCTCCGAATATTCAACCCGTCGACGTCGTCAGGAACAGCCAGGCAACGAACGGCAGTCGCGGATCCTATCCCGCCGGTCTCACCACGAGATCGAAGCGCTGGTTTCGTGAATCAGGCCTGGGCCGATATCGGCCTCTGAGTGAACGTGACGCGGCGGCGTGTAGAAGGTGGCGTACGGGCGTAGCCGCAGCGCCACCCGATTCTCCTGGCGCGCGCCCTCGGCCACCATCGGGCGTACGTCCTCGGACATCGGTGTACCGGCCATCACGCCTGCGATGCGCATCATGACGTCGACGACTGAATCAAAGTCGGTGTCGATGACCGCGTCGCAGTAGACCTGGAGGTAGCTGGGCGGCCATTGCTCGTCGAGCACGCAGAGGGACACCTTCGGGCTACGCACGACGGCCTTGGCCTTGGCGCGCTCGGCCATGGTCGAGACGAGGATCTCGTTCCGGTCCAGGCAGTAGAAGACGATCGACATCGCGGGACCGTCGTCGGCGCGGTTGTAGCCGAAGATCGCGGTGCGGTGATCGAGCACGAACTGTCGACGTTGCTCTGGCGTCATGTTCCTAACTTCCCTCTTGAATGGCTCGGTAGATAACGGCTACAGTATTACCATAAATGGACCCCATGCGCAGCCGAACGAACCCCCAGCGACGATCGCTCGAGCAGCCGGGCGGCCCCACGTGGTGGTCCAGTCGGCCAGCGGCCCCGGTTCGTCGGCGGGGGCGCCCGCCGCGCTCACTCGAGGGGATCGTGGGCGTCGCGGTCGAAATCGTCGACGAGGTCGGCACGAGCGCGTTCAGCATGCGCTTGCTCGCGGATCGCCTGGGCTCGGGCACCGCGACGCTCTACCGGCACTTCGCCGGCAAGGACGAGCTCTGGTTCTACGTCGTCGATCGAATCCTCGGCGAGGTGGACTTCGCCATCGACGCTGAGACCCTCGGCGAGACAACCTGGCGCCACGCCATCGCCCGCGGGGCGGGCGCCTTCTATGAGGTCCTGAAGAGCCACCCGAATGCGCTGCCGCTGCTCGTCTCCCAGGTTCCCGTGGGGCCGAACGCGCTCACCAACCGGGAGCGCAGCTTGGCAGTGCTCCTCGCCTGTGGGTTTCCGCCGGATCTCGCTGCACGCGCCTACACGGCGGTCGCGCACTACGTCGTCGGATTCGCGCTGCAGCAGCATTCGCCGGGGGCACCGCAGCGCGAGGACGTCGCGAGGCTGGGGGACTTCTACCGGGCTCTTGATGCAGACGCCTACCCCGCAACCGTCGCCGCAGCCGACGAGCTCACGAACGTGCCGCCCGATGAGGAGTTCCGATTTGGGTTGCAGCTGGTGCTCGATGGGATCGAGCGGCGGCGGTCGTGACGAGTCGCACGCCTGGCGACGCTGCCCGGCGGCATGAGTTCAGCGGCGGCAGCTGTCTCACTCGGAAAGGCCCGCCGCACTGAGGGCCTCGCCCACGTCCAGATAGATGCGTATTCGCCTGAGCCGATTGTCGTCGGCGAACTCGATGATGCCCGCGGATGGGAACTGCAAGGCGACTTCGCTGGCGCGCCCACGCGCACGGATGGTCGTGAGCGCGAAGACTCTGTCGCCGATCTCGCGCACCTCATCGGGGCTGATCGACCAGAGGGTGAACTGTTCATCGAGGTCGCCAACCCATCGTTCCATCCCCTCATAGCCGCGATAGGGCTCGCCGACAACGGACGCGAGCGGGGACTCAAGCTCGATCGCGGGATCGAAATACTCGGAGAAGATCTCAGTCCCGTGATGTCCCGCATTCCAGTGCTCGAAGAGCTTACGGACTATGTCCATGCGATCGCTCGACATCACCTTCCCCGTTCCTCGGCGGGGTCGGAAATCGCGGGCTCGGCCATCACGTGGCGAAGTATCCCGCTCACCTTCCTGACGTGCGCTCGAACGCTCGTGACTCATGATCCAGATGGAGCGGCGCGCCGGTGATACGGGGCGATTGGATCGACGGGTAAGCTAGGCGCACAGGAATGGAGTGAGGATGGCCGACAAGCGTCAAAAGCGGGTCGCCGAGTTCATCGAGGCGTTCCGGGTGAAGCCCGGCTCCAGGGTGACGCTCGCCACGGACTTCGACCCCGCCTTCAAGGGAGGTGTGAAGAAGAAGGAAGGGGTCGCCCTGCTCGCCGAGGGGGTGCGGTTGCTGTCTGACTACCAAGCTCGGCTGGCAGCCCAGGACACGTGGGGCGTGCTGGTGGTGTTGCAGGCTTTGGACACGGCGGGCAAGGACGGGACTATCCGCCACGTGATGAGCGGCGTGAACCCCCAGGGCGTCGCGGTTCACAGTTTCAAGGTGCCCTCGGCCGAGGAGCTCGATCACGATTACCTTTGGCGCTACGCGAAGCGTCTCCCGGAGCGTGGAGAGATCGCCATCTTCAACCGCTCCCACTACGAGGAGGTGCTCGTGGTGCGCGTGCATCCGGAGAACCTCGATCGCCAGAAGCTGCCGAAGGAGGCGAGGGGGGGTGACGTCTGGCAGCGGCGCTACCGAGAGATCAACGATTGGGAGCGCTATCTGACCGGCAACGGGATCCGGATCGTCAAGCTGTTCTTGAACATCTCAAAGGAGGAGCAACGGGCTCGTTTGCTGCGCCGGATCGACCTTCCCGACCACAACTGGAAGTTCTCGGCTGCCGACGTCAACGAGCGTGAGTACTGGGATGACTACCAGCGGGCGTTCTCCGAGACGCTCTCGCAGACGAGCACCGAGTGGGCGCCGTGGTATGTCGTCCCCGCCGATCGCAAGTGGTTCACCCGCTTCGGAGCTGCGGCCGTGCTGGTTCATACGCTGATGGAGATCGACCCCCGCTTCCCGCCTGTCACCGAGCAACGTCGCCGGGCGCTGCTTGAGGACAAGGAGCGGCTCAAGGAGCAAGCACCCAGGGGCGCCTCCGCCGACCCCTTCGCGCGGGAGCGCGAAGACGCGTAACAGTTACGGCCGATCGCCTGGTCGGTACCCACACGCCGGATTCCTGTCACTGCGGGCGACCCGGCAGGGAGTCGCGGTCCTGGATCGCCTCCAGAGCGGACTCGAGCGTGGGATAGAAGTGATCGCGATCGAGCGTCTCCAGGAGGCCGTAGCGCAAGGTCAGGTCCTGGAGACGGCTGCGCATCTCCGCGAACGCCAGGTGGGTTCCGGCGGCGTTGAGCTCGTTGTCGAGTTGCTCGAGCATCTCGGCGGCGGTGACGTCGACGTCGGTGACGGCCTCGCACTGAAGGACCACCCACCGGGGCTTGCGCTCACGCACGAGCTTGCGGATCTGCAAGCGGAAGGCGCCAGCGTTGGCAAAGAACAACGGCGCCTCCCAGCGGTACACGACGACGCCCGGGATCTGCTTTGCGTCTGGATGACCGTCAATGTCGTGCCACCCCTCATCAGCCTCGAGTTTGCCCAAGACCGCGCCGTGGGGCCACCAGTTGCGCCTAAAAAAGAGCATGATCGCCAAGGTGACGGCGACAACGATGCCCTGCAGTACGCCGAGCAGCATCACACCGGACGTCGCCACGAGGGACACCGCGAACGCGCTCTTGCGAACGCGCAGGTAGCGGCGCAGGATGCCCAGGTCCGTCAGCGACAGCGCCGCGACGATCACCACGGCGGCCAGTGCCGTCTGCGGCAGGTCGGCCAGCAGCGAGTTGAGGAACAGCAGGAGCACCGCGACCAAAGCTGCGCCCACGACACCGGTGACCTGGCTCTTGGCTTTCGACTGTTCGGCCACCGCCGTCCGTGAGCCACTGGTCGAGACGGCAAAGCCCTGGAAGAGGCCCGCGGCGATGTTGGCCGCTCCCATGCCGATCATCTCCTGGTTGGGCTCGACCTCTTCACCACGCCGAGCCGCGAAGCTCGTCGCGGTGGCGATCGTGTCGGTCAAGGATACGAGCGTGATGCCCACCGCGGCGATGAGCAGGGGAACGACGTCGCTGGCGGTGGTCCACGGCAGCGTCGGCGTGGGAATCCCCCGCGGGAGGGCACCGACCGTGGTCACGCCCTCGCCGGCAAGTCCCAGCACGGCCGACGCCACGGTGGCGCCGACGACCCCGACCAGCACGGCTGGCACCTTGGTGGTGATCCGCGGGAGCACGAGCAGGAGGACGAGCACAGCGACGCCGACGATCAGCGTCGTGGAGTGGGTCTGGTCGAGGTGTTCGGCGAACGCGCGCAGCTCCGCGAGGAACGAGTCGGCGTGCGTGGAGAAGCCGAACAGCTTCGGCAGCTGGCCGACGATGATCGTGATCGCAAGGCCGTTCATGTATCCGACCTGCACCTCCTTTGAGAGGAGGTCTGCCACGAACCCGAGCTTGCCGAGTCCGAGCCCGATCTCGGTGAGTCCCACAAGCACGGCCAGCATGCCGGCCAGCGCGACTGCGGTCGCGGGATCTCCGGTGACCAGCAGCGGCGTGATCGCGGCCAGGATCAGGGGCGAGATCGAAGAGTCAGGTCCGAGGACGAGGACCCGTGATGGTCCGAACACCGCGTAGCCGGCCAGGCAAGCGATCGTCGTATAGAGACCGGTCACTGCCGGAAGCCCAGCCAGCTCGGCGTACGCCATTCCCTGTGGAACAAGGATCGCCGCCAGCACCGCGCCAGCCACCAGATCCGCTCGCAACCACGAGCGCTGATACGTTCGGACGACGCGGACGCCCGGCATCCAGCGTTCGACACCGGTTGAGTTCGGTGTGCTCATCGGAGGATCCCGATTGCGGCACCGGCGGCGACTTCGCGACGGCCGGAGCGCCCCATCCGGCGGCGGTACGGGGGTTGGAGGGGGCCCGTATCAGTGCGCAACCCGATGGCCTCGCTTCACCTGCCGGCAGCCACCCGCAGTAGCGCGCCCAGGCTATCTGTGGTCAGTGCTGTGGCGCGAGCGGCGGGCGGCAGGCCTACCCCGCGCGGCAATCGCACGCGCAGCGCGCCGGGGAGTGACGCGAAGTGCAGCGGCGGATCGAGCAGGAGCGCCTCGCCGTCTAGCCCGACCTCCACAGGGTGACTGGAGCGGACTTCGAACTCCTGGGCAGACCACGCGAGCAGGCCGGGGAAGCGCCCAACCTGGCCGACCAGCTCGAGCGCGACGAACTTCGACACATCTGCGGCACTGTGTATCCGCGCCGCCACGACGCCGAGCAGGCCCGTGTCGATCCGCTCGCGCGTGCCTGCGCCGCCCAGGCTCGTCAGCTGATACGGGTTGTTTGATATGAGCACGAGCGGTGCATCGTTGCAGCGGCTCCCGTCCGGGGCGGTGAACTCGAGATCGATCGGCTCGGCGTCGGGGCCCAGCAGGTCGGGCAGCATGTCCGTCCACGTTTCGAGCTTGGCGTCGCGATAGGCATCGGACTGGACGACCTTGGCGTAGACGCCGAGCGACGCATTGTTGACGAACACGCGGTCGTTCAGGCGCGCGAGATCGATGCGCCGTTCGACGCCGTCGGTGAACGCGTCCAGCGCGCCCACGACGTCCTCACGGTCGAGGCCGAGGTCCAGCGCGAAGTGATTTCGAGTCCCCGCCGGGATGCAGACGTGGGCAACCTCATGCCGAGCGGCGACCGTCGCTACGAGAGCCTGCGAGCCGTCGCCTCCGGCCATCCCGATCACCTGCGCGCCACGCGCGATGGCGCTCTCGGCGAGCTCGAGCAGATCGTCGCCCGGCTGCAGGACGACCGGCTCGATGCCTCGCCGCTGAGCTTCCCCGGCGAGGTCCAAGCGCTCGGCCTTCCCACCGCCCGACTTCAGGTTGATGATCAGCACCGCCGAGGCGGCGGCTCCCACCGGCACGAGCGCTTCAGCCACGCTGCTGAGCGCCGTCTCTCCGGTGCGGCCCAGCGCGTAACGCGCGGCGACGCCGAAGATGGCGAGAAGCAACAACAGCGCGACCAGCACCACCACCCCCTGCCAGTTGGTCGCGAGCACGACCAGCAGACCGGCCCCGCTCAGCACGGCGAGCGCGGCGCTCGCCGCTCGCCGGGGGCCGCGACGGGTCAAAGCGAGCCAGATTGCCGCGCTGCAGACCAGCACGAGCCCGACCGCCAGCGCGGCGACGGGCACATCGCCCACCAGCGCGACCGCGGCCACCACAGCCATGGCGACTGGCGCAAGCAGCGCCACGACCGCCGCGACACGCCGCCACCACAGCGGCCGCGCCGCCAACTCGCCTCCCGGAGATGCGGGGGTGCCCTGCACGATGAGTCCATCTTCCCAGGACCCGCAGGCTGTGTCGTTGGCGGGTGCGCGGGGTTTGTAGCGGATCTAGCCCACCAAACGCCGACGATGGGAAGACTCGAGCGTAGGGAGCGAGCTAGTGGCGGGCGCCGGTTGGGGTGGATGCACCGCGGTGTACGCCAGAGGCGGACGCTCTGGCACCGGTGTCAGGTAGGGCGCCATTCCTGGCCCAGTTCTCGAGGAAGGCCTCAGTTGCATCCACATCCAGGGGGCGCGCGACGAGGAAGCCTTGGCCGCTGTCGCAGTGCTCTGCTTGCAGCAGGGATAGCTCCTGTTCCTGCTCGATGCCCTCGGCAACCGTCTCTATCGAGAGGGCCTTTCCCAGTTGCACGAGGGTGTGGATCAGGGTCTCGCCCTCGGGGTTCTGTGTGAGCCGTGAGATGAACGAGCGGTCGATCTTCAGGGCGTCCACCGGGAACTGCTGGAGATGGGCGAGCGAGGAGTAGCCGGTTCCGAAGTCGTCGATCGCTATCCGGACGCCCAGCTCCTTGATCGCGGTCAACCGCCGAACGGTTTCCTCGGTGTTGCGCATGAGCGTCGTCTCGGTGACCTCGAGGGTCAGTGCGTGTGCCTCCAGTTCGCTATGTGAGAGCGCCTCGCGCACGCTGGTGACGAACTCGTCGCTGTCGAGCTGGCGCCCAGAGACGTTGACGGCCATGCCGATCGAATATCCGCTCTCGCGCCACTTCGCGCCCTGACGGCAGGCCTCCTGAAGGACCCACTTGCCGACCTCGATGATCAGCCCGGTCTCCTCAAGCAGAGGGATGAAGTCGTTGGGCTGCACGATCCCTCGTGTCGCGTGCCTCCATCGGAGCAGGGCCTCAACTCCGGTGGGGCTCATGTCGCGCAGATCGAACGTGGGCTGATAGACCAAGAAGAACTCGTCATTCGGGAGGGCGTCGCGCAGGCTCATCTCGAGCTCCATACGGCTTTGGACCGCGTGTTGCATCCCGGCCTCGAAAACGACGTAGCGGTTCTGACCGTCCCACTTGGCTTGGTACATGGCGATGTCCGCGTCGCGCAGGAGCTCCTCGGCCGACGCTCGCTCGCCGATCGCGATGCCGATGCTGATGGTCATGCTCACGCGCGTCTTCTGCTCGCCTGCAAGCTCGAACGGCTCCCCGAGCGCCTCCAGCAGACGCTCGGCGATCAGCTCTGGTCCTCCCGCCAGCGAGAGCTCTTCGGCGATCACGACGAACTCGTCCCCGCCAACACGCCCCAACGCGTCGGTGTCGCGTACGACGCCGTCGAGCCTCTCGGCGACCGCTCGCAGGAGCTCATCGCCTGCGCCGTGGCCCAGCGTGTCGTTGACGCTCTTGATGTTGTCGATCTCGATGAACAGCGCCGCCACCGGTGTCTGGTGGCGACGTGCGCGAACGAGCATCTGCTCGGTGCGGTCCAGGATCAACGTCCGGTTCGGTAGTCCGGTCAAGGCGTCGTGGGTGGACATGAACGCGAGCGCCTCGTCTGTTCGCTGGCGCTCAGTTTCAAACACCTCCGACATTCGCACCAGGGTGACGTCGAGGGTGAGCTGCACCATGGCCAGGGCACGGGCGAGCGCCTTCGGCGAGATGGCCGACTGCGCCGCGCTGTCGCACAGCACCTCATTCACCGAATCGCGCCAGCGCAGGCAGCGCTTGGTCATCTCACTGAGCGGCGCGGCCCGCTCGGCGGCCACCTGGCCGTGATGTTGGAAGACTTCCTGGCTGGCCTCGCGCCCCTCTTCGGGACTCCCTCCGGCCATCCATCTGGCCAGCGCGACCGTCGAGACCCTGCACATTCGATCAAAGCCGGCCTGAACCAGGGGGTCAACGAGAACTCCGCCGGCATCCGCGGCACGCGCGATCGTTCCCATGACCACGTCCTCGGTTCGCGCCTCAAGCGCCTCGCCGAGACGACGGACCTCCTCCCCGCGCTGCGCTGCCCGAGCAGGCGATGGAGCCGGCGCTTGCGGCTGGTCTTCGGGAGCGCGCGACGGAGCCGGCGCTTGCGGCTGGTCTTCGCCCAAGCCTGTGTGTGGGTGCGGAGCTGCCATCTCGACTTAACCAGTCGGCGGCCAGCCGCACTGCTTGAGGCTGTTCAGCTCGCCTAAACAGCTAATTGTCTACGCGAAGGCGGCTCGGGCCATGGCCAAACAGCCGAGGCGCCGCGAACGCGCTTCAACCAGTCGCCGACGGTTGGCGTGATCCCTCAAGCGAAGTTACACGGGGCCGATAGCTGTACTGATGACATCTGCCGGGCCCAAACCGCGGCGTTGGCTCCCCCAAGACCGCTCCCTGCAGGTGGCGATCGCGATGTGGCTGGCACTGGCGCTGGTCGGCCCGCTCTACGTTGCCCTCCCTGGTGTGGATCGAGGGCACGTGGCGGTCGTGTTTTTCGCAAGCGCTGCGGCCATGTCTTGCGCGGCACTGATGGCCGTGATGCCCGATCGACTGAGACTGAGGTTCATGTATCCCGTTGGCGTCGCGCTCGCCCTGGGCGTGGTGTCGGCGACGGTCGCTGCGACGGGCGGCGCTGGCTCGCCTGTTCGAGGCTTCGCGCTGTTCTACGTCGTCTTCGGCGCCTGGTTCTTGCCGCGCCGGGCCGGAGAACGAGTGTTGGCAGCCGCGGTCTTCGCCAACCTGCTGCCTCTGATCTACGACGGAGCTGCGCTCGCAGGCGCGTCGCTCGGCTGGACGGTGGTGCTCACGGGCACCTTTGTGGCCTCGGGCGCAGCGATCATCGCTGTGCGTGGCACGCTCACGACGACTGTGGCGCTCGACGCCGAGCGCCTGAAGACGATCGTCGCCCTGCACCGCGAGGTCGAGCGCGCTGAGTTCGACGTGCAGGGCGTGGTCCTGGGGATCCTCGACCGGGCGCGCACGCTGCTGGGCGCCAACGCCGCGAGCGCAGGGATCATCGAAGGGGATGAGATCGTCTACAAGTACCGCACCGGTCCTGGCCGCGACAGCGGCGTTGTGATTCGCACGCCGAGCGGTGCGAGCCTGTCCGGCATCTGCGTCAAGACCGGCGAGACGGTCTACTGCGAGGACTCCGAGACGGATCCGAGGGTCGACAGGGTCGCCTGTCGAGCGCAGGAACTGCGCTCGATGATCATCGTGCCGCTGCGTCATCGTTGCGAGGTCGTGGGCGTCCTCAATGTCAACTCACCCGAGGTCCGCACCTTTGACGGCAATGACGTGCGCACCGTGCAGCTGATCGCCGGTGCCATCTCCGCCGCCTATGGGCACGCGGTCGATCTCGCTGCCAAGCAGCAGTTGCTGGATGAGCTTGAGACGACGGTTTCCGCCCTTAGAGACAGCGAGGCCAAGCTGAGCTACCAGGCACGCCACGACGCGCTCACAGGCCTTCCGAATCGCACGCTGTTCCTCGAGCGGCTACGAGTGGCCCTTGAGGAGCGCGGCGAGCGACTGGTCGCCGTCCTGTTCGTCGACCTCGACGGCTTCAAGGTGGTCAATGACAGCCTCGGTCACGACGCGGGAGACGCGCTGCTGGTCCAAGCGGCTCAACGCATCAGCGGTGTGTTGCGCGAAAGCGATACCGCGGCGCGGCTAGGCGGCGACGAGTTCGTGATTGTCTGCCTGGATGACTCGCCGGTGAGCGCAGCGGTGCACATGGCCGAGCGTCTTAGCAGCGTGCTGGAGGTGCCGTTCGCCGTCGCCGGCCGTGACGCGTTCATGAGCGCGAGTATTGGGATCGCCGCTCACGACGGCTCGGCGGAGGACCTACTGCGTGATGCCGACGTCGCGATGTACTCCGCCAAGGCGGGTGGCAAGGCCCACTACGAGATCTTCGAACCTAAGATGCACAGCGAGGCCCAGGCGCGTCTCGAGCTTTCCGGGCTTTTGAGGGCAGTTCCGCTGGAGAGTGTCGAGCACGCGCACTAGTCAAGCTTGTGCGTTGTCGGCACCGGCGGCTCCGGACCGGTTGTTGCGAGCATCATCCGATGATTGCGCGCCCGTACGGCCGGCCCGTTCCCGGGCCGGCCGACTGAGCGTGTGTGAGTTCTCTTCTGCCGTTAGGGGACCGAGACGCCGCTCGCCGGTGGTGCCGGCTGTGCGGTGGTGTAGGGCGTGATCGGACTGCCGGCCGTCGGTTCGGTGACGAGGGGGCCGCCAAACAGCACGATCTGCCCGTTGCGGACCTGGCCCATCTCAACACCGGAATAGCCGCCGTGGACGGTCGTCGAATAGCGGAACGGGACGAGGCCCGGGCCGCTGAGTTTTGAGCCCATCGAGTTGACCGCGTTGACGAGATCTTCTCTGGTGAGCGTCTTACCCGCCAACTGGAGCGACTGGGCGAGCGTGTAGGCATTCGCCATCCCATACTCGACATTCCCGTCGAACGGCGCGCTCGCATCGTACTTTTCGTGGACTTTTTTGAACAATGCGATCCACGGATTCGACGTTTCGCTGACGGACGGCAGGTAGCCGTCGGTGACCGCGCCTTCGATCAGTTCGGTTCCGGCCTTGCCTTTGGAGAACGTCTTCAGCAGGCCGCCCACCGTGGTCGGATCGATGCCGACATTCGATACGACCAGCTGCGGTTTGTAGCCGAGCGTGAACGATGTCAGCTGGCCGAGCGCAGTGTAGATCGGTACGGTGAAGTCCACGAGCACTTCCGCACCCGCCGCTTTGATCGCGGAGATCTGCGGCGCGACGTTCGTGCCACCCGGCTGGTACGGCTGTGCCGAGACGATCTGGCTCGCCGGCAGCTCGTACTTGATGCCAGTCAGCCCGCCGGTGCCGAAGTCATCGTCCTGGTAGAACACACCTACCTTCTTGCCGGCGAAGTGCTGCTTGATGTACTGGCCGAGGATCTTGCCCTCGATCGTGTAGTTCGGCTGCCACCCGAAGGTGTAAGGCTGCGCCGTGCCGTTGTCCCAGCATGCGCATCCGGAGGCGACGAACATGTCGGGCACTTTCGAGCTGTTCAGATATCCGACTACCTTGGTGTGGGTCGGCGTGCCCAGTCCCTCGAAGATGCCAAAGACGTCGCTGTTGAGCACGAGTTCGTGGGTGACGGTGACCGTCTTGGCCGGGTTGTATTCGTCGTTCTTGATGATCAGGTTGATCTTGCGTCCGTTGATACCACCCTGGGCGTTCAGGTAGTTGAAGAACGCCTGGGAGGCCGGTGCGATCTCACTGTAACCGGGGGCGGCTGGACCGGTCAGCGGCTGGTGGGTGCCGAACGTGACGCTCGTGGAGCTGACACCCGGAACGCTGCTGCTACTCGAACCGCAGCCCGCGACTATGGCCGCAAGCGCGCAGATGGCGCCCACGGCCAACACTTTGTGACTCTGTCGTCTCATCCTCTACCTCCTGCAGGTGGTTGACTGCTCGTAAAGGCATTCGTGAAAAGCTTCGCATTTCCCCCTCAACTTCGCCTCTTTGCCAAAGTCAGCTCCCGCCCGGCACTCGCGACTGGCGTACGCGCGAGACGATCGCCCGCACGCCGGCCTGAATGCCGCCTGGCCAGAGGAGCATCGCCGCGATCAGGACGAACCCGTAGATCGCCAGCGGCAGATTGTTGGAGACGTTGGTCGACAGGGAGAAGGAGTTGGCGAGATCGTCCGTCCACGTCGGCAGCAGCACGAGCAGCGCGGCGCCCCAGATCGCGCCGACGAGCGAGCCGAGTCCCCCCAGCACGACAGCGGTCAGCAACGACAGGGAGAGCGCCAGCTGGAATGCCCCGGGGGCGGCGAGCTGAAGCACCACCGTCAGCAGACCGCCGGCGAGACCTGCACAGGCGGCGCTCACGATGAACGCGAGGGTCTGAACTCCTCCGACGTGAAGCCCGCACAGCGAGGCAGCGATCTCGTCGTCGCGCACGGCTCGGAACGCTCGCCCGATTCCGCTGTGCACGAGGTTGTTCATGACGAACAGGACGACCAGCGCCCCCGCGCATGCGATCCATGCCTCCCAGCGCTCGAGGGGGAAGTTCGCGCCGAGCCAGGACGGCGGCGTGGGAGGGTTGATGACCAACCCGTTCTCGCCGCCGAAGGTGCTTGAGTACTCGTCGGCGATCGCCGGCAGGCCGATCGCGAAGGCGAGCGTTGCACCGGCGAGATACGGCCCGCGCAGGCGCGAGGCGGCGGCGCCCACCGCGACGCCTACCACTGCGCTGACGACGATCGCTGCCAGGAGCGCCGGAACGAGCGCCCAGTGTTCGTTTCCGATGAGCAGCGCCACGGTATATGCACCCACGGCCATCATGGCTCCATGGCCGAGCGAGATCTGCCCGCTCAGCCCGGTGAGAACCGTCAGGCCCGCGAGTGCCGCGAAGTAGTACGCGCCGTTGGCAAGCTGCAGGTCGTCGAAGGCACCGAGCACCTCGCTTAACACGAACAGGATGAGACCGGCAGCGACGACGATCGCAAGCGATCGCGCGAGCGCGCTGCGCGGCGTTCTGACCCTCATGAGCAGGGCGTTCATACGCGGCGCTCCTGTGTGCTCGAGAACAGCCCGCCGGGGCGGATCATCAGCACCAGTACGAGGATTACGAGCGCCGCGAGCGTGACGAGCGAGGAGCCCTCGTAGCCCGACACGTAGGACAGCGCCAGCCCGAGCAGGATCCCGCCGACAGCTGCTCCGGCAAAGCTGTCGAGCCCGCCGAGCACGGCCGCGGTGAAGCCGAAGACCAGGATCGGATCGAATTGGTTCGGTCCGACGAACACCGACGGTGCGACGAGCACGCCGGCAAGCGAGCCCACCAGCGCAGCAAGCGCCCACCCCAGCGTGAGCATCCGCCCGACTCTGACGCCCAGCATGCGCGCGACCTCAGGGCGGAATGCCGCGGCTCGCATCTTCAAGCCGATCGCCGTCCCGCGGAACAGCGCAGTCAGCGCGAGCGCGACGCCGACGACCACGAGCACGGTGAAGGTGTCGTTCGGCGAGAACAGCACACGTGTGCCGCCGACGTCGTAGCCCTGGATCGAAAATGCAGGCGGGAAGGAGCGCGGCGTGTTGCCCCAGATCATCCCGGCGACCGCCTCCAACAGGATCAGCAGACCCAGTGCCACGATGACCGCATTCAGGGGTGGGCCTCCCTCGACCCGGCGTATCAGCACGCGCTCGACGACCGCACCGAGCACGAGGCCGGCCACGAGCGCAACCGCAAAGCCCAGCCAGTAGGAGCCGCTCGAGGCGATCACGCTCGAGGCGATGAAGGTGGTGATCATGAGCATCGCGCCCTGCGCGAAGTTGACGATCCGCGTCGCCCGCCAGATGAGCACGAGGGCCAGCGCCACCACCGCGTAGATGGCACCTGTGGAGATCCCGTTCAGCGTCAGGTCTATGAATTTCGTCATCTCAGAATCCCAGGTAGGCCGTGCGTAGCCCCTCATCGGCAGCCAGAGCGTTGGCCGCGTCGTCGGCGACCACGTGGCCGAGATTGAGCACGACACCTCGGTCGGCGATCGATAGCGCGCTGCGCGCGTTCTGCTCCACGAGCAGCACGGCGAGATCGCGCTCGGTCGCGAGGGTCGAGATCAACTGCATGATCTGGGCCGTCACGATGGGGGCGAGTCCGAGCGAGGGCTCGTCGAGCAGCAGCACGCGCGGGCGCGCCATCAGCGCCCGGCCGATCGAGAGCATCTGACGCTCTCCCCCGGAGAGTGACGCCGCGAGCTGTTTGTGGCGCTCGCGCAGCGGCGGAAACAGTTCGTAGATCTCGCTCAGCTCAGCAGCCTCCGCGCCGCGCCAGAGGCCGCCGAGACGCAGGTTCTCGTCGGTAGAGAGCTCGGCGATCACGCCACGACCCTCCGGGACGTGGGCGAGACCGCGCCTGACGATGTCCTCGACTCGAACATCCTTCAGGTCATCGCCGTCGAGCCGCACATGACCGTCGCTGGCCCGCACGAGCCCGGAGATCGTCCGCAGCAACGAGGTCTTGCCCGCGCCGTTGGCGCCCAGCACCGCCGTGATGCTGCCACGCTCGACGTCGAGCGTGACGCCGTCCACCGCTCGCACGGGCCCGTAGTCGGTGGTGAGCTTCTCGATTTCAAGCAGCGCCATGGGCGTCAGGAGCCCTTTCCGTCCCCAGGGGAGACGTCTTCTGCGGCCGCGTCGGCCTCGTCGTCCGGCCGTCCCAGGTAGGCCTCCAGCACGCGCTGGTCACGCTGGACCGTCTCCGGATCGCCATGTGCGATCACCCGGCCGAAGTCGAGCACCACGACGCGATCGCTCACCGACATCACGAGGTCCACGCGGTGCTCGACGAGCATCACCGCCATCGAACCGCGCAGCGCGCGGATCCGATCGCCGAGTTCGCGCATCTCATCGGCCCCGAGGCCACCGGCCGGCTCGTCGAGCAGCAGCAGCTCAGGCTCACCGACGAGCGCCCGCGCGAGCGCGACGCGCTTCTGAACCGGATAGGGGAGCGTTTGGGGCAGGCGAGCCGCGACATCGGCGCATCTGAGCTCCTCGAGCATTCCGAGCGCGCGCTCGCGCAGCGCGCGCTCGTCGCGATCGGAACGCGGAAGGCCGAGCAGCGCGCTCGCGACGCCGGCTCGGCGGAATCGCTGTGCCCCAAGCATCACGTTCTCGAGCACGCTCAGCCCTGGGAACAGCCCGACGCCCTGCAGCGTGCGCGCGATGCCGAGCCCGGCCAACCGGTTCGTCCGCACCTTGTCGAGCACCCGGCCCTTCCACTCGAGCGTTCCCGACTGTGGCTGGACAAAGCCGCAGATCACGTTGAACAGCGTCGTCTTGCCGGCTCCGTTGGGCCCGATGATGCCAAGGACCTCGCCGGCTGCGACCTCAACGGAGACGGCGTCGAGCGCGGTGATCCCGCCGAAGCGCACGGTCAGCTCGCGGGCCGCGAACGCAGCACCGCCGGTAACGAGCCCCTTCTCCTCCATCACAGAAGAAGCTACAGCTAACTCCGGCGCGCGTTTCGCCGCGCCAGGCGCTCGGACTCGCTATGGCGGACCGCCGTCCCCAGCCCATAGAATCCCGACACGCAATCGCGACGCTTGGCCCCACGGCCGATGGCACCCACAGGCGTCCGCCGGCAGTGGAGGGAGGTATGGAATGGAGGAGTCGAAGCTCAAGGCTGTCGGACTGTTTGCCGGTCTGTCGCAGCGCGAGATCCGCCGCTTGTCGAGCGCGACCGACGAGGTCGTGGTGCCCGCCGGCACCCGGCTCATAGATGAGGGTGCTTTTGCCCACGAATTCCTGCTCATAGAGAAAGGCACCGCGGAGGTGCGCCGTGGGGGCCAACTCCTTGCACAACTCGGTCCGGGCGACTTCGCGGGAGAGATCGGGGTCATGCAGGACGCACGTCGCAACGCCACCGTGACGGCCTCCACCGAGCTGACGGTGATTGTGATGACCGCCCGTGATCTGCGCCAAATCGCAAGTGAGATGCCCAGCGTGGCGGCCCATATCGACGCGGCGATCGCTACGCGGTCGGCAACTTCCCGCACGCCGGATTAACCCCAGCGGAACCGTTTGCGGCCTCTATAGGCGAGCAGATTCAGCGTCAAGCGGTGGCGAGCATGCGGCCGCGCTCTGCCGTACCCGCGCCGGTGCAGGGGTTCGGCGTTCGGGCGTCGAAACACCGATGCTCGAGCCAACCGATCCGGAGGCCTCGTGATCGTCGCATTGACATTCTGGAGTCAGCCACAGGTCATCACCGACAGCTGGGTCGAACTCGCCACCGTGATCACGCTGATCGGGTTCGTGGTCGGCGTCTATACCCATCTGGAATGCCACGTTTCAGGTTGCCACAAGCTCGGCAGGTTCGTGCACGGCCAGTACAAACTCTGCCACGTCCACCATCCAAACGTGCCGAACGACGGGAAGATCACGCAGAAGCAACTCGACGCGGTCGAAAGCAAGTAAGCGTTCTGCGCGAACGCACGAGGCTCCACACCGCTGGTCGCACGAAGCTCGACCCGTTTGGTTGGAGGCTGTAGCGCGCACCTGCCCTCGCGGCCGCCGCTATAGCCTGGCGACGATGAAGCATCAGATCCACGAGCTGTCAGTGGGCGAAACCCATCTAGCTCACCAGGCGATGCGCGCGCTGCGCACCGCGCCGGAAGCCGAGCACGACTTTGTCAACTACGTCGACGACGTGCTACGCCCCATGGGTTACCGATTGGTCGGTGCCTTCGCTGCGGGCGAAGAGTGGGCCGCAGCAGTGGCCGGTTTCTGATCTGGCAACAGCCTGGCGTGGGGACACTATCTCTACGTCGATGACCTATCGACGAGACGTGATGCTCGGCGTCACGGCCTCGGTGGAGCGCTCCTCGACTGGCTGCTCGAGGAGGGACGAAGGCTCGGATGCGGTCAGCTGCACCTGGACTCCGGGACGAGCGTCGACCGCTTTGACGCCCACCGCCTCTACTACAACCACGGACTGGCGATCTATTCGCACCACTTCGCCCGCGGCTTGTAGAGCCACGCACGAGCCTGACAGAACAGCGGCCTGCCACGTTCGAAGCAGGCCCCGCCCAACTCTACCCGCCTCCCCTGCTACGACCGATTGTCCACGGATGCGCCGGCGCTTTCATCTTCGGCGCGATCACGCCGATTGTGAGCGTGCATCGAAACGCAGAACCTGCCCCATCCTAGGCGGGCTTCACCCGACTGATCTCATGCCGCAAGCACATGCCCAAATCCCGCTGTCGAAGACTTCGCAGCCGGAGCCGAGCGATCTTGTTCAAGGCGTGCTGGGTGGGAACCAACCCGAGCACCTCGATGCCAAGACCGTCGAGACGGCACTGGCTTCGCTGCTGGTGCGTTATCCGGAGGCGTCGGTTCTCGCCGCAGGAGCAAACGGTGTCGCGATTCCGATGCCGGCGTCAGTTCCGCTCCAGCGCAATCTCGTGGTAGATGCCCACACAGGCATGGAACTGATCGTCCCAGGCGATCGTGTGCGCCTGCTCTCCGCCTGGGAAAAAGTCCTCACCAGCGGGGCTGCCCGCTGTGCGCTGCACCTCTTGAGCGACCCCGACACGACGATGACCTACTTTGGATTTGACGTGCGGGAGGCCCATGGCGCCGTCCTGGGCGTGCTGGTCCCCGGCAATGTCGTCGACGGCCCAGTTGAGCAGGCTTCTCAGCGTCCGCGGGTTACCCCGCGCTTCGCCAGGGTCAGCAAGGACGATTCGGGCGTCATCATCAAGATCGACGGAGCGGCTACTCAGATCCTGGGCTGGAGCGCCGATGAGATGGAGGGGCGCCGCTCACTGGAGTTCGTTCACACCGACGATCACGCGCTGGCCGTCGACAACTGGCTCGAGATGCTCGCATCTCCGGGTATTGGTCGCCGGGTGCGGCTGCGCCACCGTCGCCGGGACGGCTCCTGGATATGGTTTGAGATCACGAACAACAATCTGCTCGACGACCCCGACTACCGCTGTGTCGTCTGCGAGATGGTTGACATCTCAGAGGAGATGGCGCGCGAGCAGCTGCTCGGCCGCCTGGCTGAAACGGTTCCGGTCGGCCTCTTCCAGGTGGACCCGGACCGTCGCATCGTCTACACCAACGACCAGCTGCGCCAGATACTCGGCGTCGAGGTGGCGGCCACGGCGGAGGCACAGTTGGCCACGGTTGTGGAGGCTGATCGCCCGACGTTGGAGCACGCGCTCGATGGAGTGCTCGGGCAGGGTGGCGACGCCGACATCGAGGTCGAAGTGCAGCTGCCATCCGGCGGTGGACTGCGGTTCTGCACGATCAGCCTGAGGGCGCTCTACCACGGTGACGGAACGATCAGCGGAGCGATCGCATGCGTGGCGGACGTCACCGAGAGCACGCGTATGCGCGAGGAGCTGACGAGGCGAGCCACCTTCGACGAACTCACCGGCTGCTACAACCGCCCGTCGATCATGAATGCACTCGAGGCGGGCATCGCCAGCGGCCAGCGTCGAACCGACCGCGCGGTGATGTTCATCGATCTGGATCGCTTCAAGGAGGTCAATGACCAGCAGGGACACGGGGCCGGCGACGAGCTCTTGAGAGCCGTTTCCCAAGCGCTCCGAAGCGTCGTACGTGCCGATGACTTGGTGGGTCGAATCGGTGGCGATGAGTTCTTGGTCGTATGTCCAGAAATCGGAGGCCCCGAGCAGGCGATGAAGCTTGCAGAGCGCATCGCCCGAGCCTTGGCCACCGAGAGTTCGGACACGATCGGCGCCCCGCACCAGTTGAGCGCCAGTATCGGAGTCGCGTGGTCGAACGGTGACGGCACGCGCGCCGACACTCTCGTCGCCCGCGCCGATGGCGCCATGTACGAGTCCAAGCGCGAGCGTGCCGGCCGGCCGAAGCTCGCGACGGCGGACTCCGCGATCACAGCTGGCGGCGGCTAGTCGATCCCGCTCGAGCCACGACGCCGAGGATGCTCACTTCGACTTCGGCGGTGCTCGCACGCGCCGAGATCGACTTCTCGGAGGATTGTGATCAGGCCGTGCGCTCCCGCGGATAAGCTACGGGCGACCATGCAGAGGGGAGATGCTCGCGATGAGTAGCCAGGCGGGCGTGGCGATGACCGCCGGGTCACGCGACGCCGCGGCGGCCAGGGAGCGAGAGCCGTTCGATCAGGCTGTCGCCCCATCAACGGTCCTCAGCTCAGATCGGCGGTGGAGGCTCTCGCGGGCTGCCGCCATCGCCCTTCTGCTGGGGCTCGTCGTGACCGCCGCCCTCGCAGTGACGTCGCTGGTGCTCTACAACCGCAACGAGGATCGGCTGTTGACCCTGCGAGTCCGCGAGCTTGGCCTCGTGTTGACGGCAGCCGTTCCGTCGATCCAGACGCCGCTGGCGTCGGCCGCCGAGCTGGCCGACGCCACCAACGGCAACGCTCAGAAGTTCCGGGCATTCATGGCGCCCTATGTCGGTTCCGGCCGCCAGTTCGCCTCGGCGTCGCTGTGGCCGCTTGGCCCAGCCCATCCGGCTCCGACGGTAGTGGTGGGCCCCGCTCCGGCGTTGGCGTCTCAGCCCGAAGAGGCTCGCCAGTTCTTCGCCCGCGCCATAAGGACGCAGCTTCTGAACGTGACGGCAGTGTCTGCTGCAGCCGGTCCGGGCCTCGGATATGAGTTCAGCACGCCCGGCGCCAAGCACGGCTATGCCGCCTACGCCGAGACCCTGCTGCCCAAGGACAGGCGTTCGCGCCTCGAGAGCAACACAGCCTTCTCGGATCTCAACTACGCGCTGTACCTGGGTCGTTCGCGGCGTTCGTCGAACCTGCTTGTGAGCAGTGTCCGCCGGTTGCCGATCAAAGGTCGCCAGGCCTCCGACGTCGTGCCGTTCGGCAACAACGAGTTCACGCTGGTCGTGACTCCGAACGAGCCGCTCGGCGGGGGCTTCTTCGCGAACCTCCCGTGGATCATCGCGATCTTCGGCGTGCTGCTCGCGGTGGCCGCGGCCCTGATGACCGACAGGCTTGCCCGCCGCAGGCAGCAGGCCGAGCACCTGGCCGATGTTCTCAACCGCGTGGCCAGCGAGAACCGACAGATGTACGCCGAGCAGCGCAGCATCGCCCAGACGCTGCAGCACGCCCTGCTTCCTGAGACGCTGCCCGAGCTGGACGGGCTGCGGGTCGGCGCGCGCTACGTGCCGGCGACCTCCGGCATCGATGTCGGTGGCGACTGGTACGACGTCGTCGCGGCCGACGATCGGCACGTGCTGCTTGTGATCGGCGACGTCTCGGGACACGGCCTTCGAGCGGCGACCACGATGGCCGCCCTACGACATGCCGCGCTTGCCTATGCGGCGCAGGACTGGGATCCGGCGACGGTCCTGGCCAAGCTCTCGCATTTCGTAAACAGCGGGGTCCACGATTACTTCGCGACCGTCTTGTGTGCGCTGATCGACGTGGATGCTCACCGTCTGACCGTGGCGAGCGCCGGGCACCTCCCGCCGCTGCTGATCGACCGCGATGGCGCCGCGTTCGTCACCTTCGAGGTCGACGTCGCGATCGGCGTCACGCGCGATGTGCAGTATCACCAGACGACCGTGTCCGTGCCGCAGCACGCGACGCTGATCGCGTTCACCGACGGTCTGGTAGAGCGTCGCGGAGAGGCTCTGGACGTCGGCCTCGAGCGGCTGCGCGACACGGCCGTGGAGCGGCAGCTCGGGCTCGAGGACCTGCTGTCGAAGATCACGCGCGATCTCGCGACCGAGGACCACCGCGACGACACCGCCATAGTGGGGCTCCAATGGCAGGCCTAGACGACGCCAGCGCCGCCGAAGTCGTGATCGACACACGAGTCGATCCGAGCGGCGCAGCGGTCATCACCGTCTCCGGTGAGCTCGACATGTCAAACGCCAGCTCGCTGGAGGCGATCGTGGCCTCGATCAGCGCGGAGGGACCCGAGCGGCTGATCTTCGATCTGAGCGGGCTGCGCTTCATGGACAGCGCGGGCATCGCTGTGCTGGTCGGCGCCACGTCGAACGTGAACGCCGTCCAGCTGCGCGACCCATCTCCCGTCGTGCGACGCGTCATAGAGCTCACCGGGCTGTCCGGCGTACTGCCCATCGAACCATGACCGACACGCGCACATTTCGCTGCCAACCCGGGTCCGTGCCCGAGGCGCGCCGCTTTGTCCGAGACCTGCTGCGCGATCACTCGCGCGAGACGGTCGATGCCGCCGAGCTGATGACCTCTGAGCTCGCCACGAACTGCGTAAAGCACGCCCACACCGACTTCGAGCTCATCATCGACCTGCAGGATCAGATCCGCGTGGAGGTCCGCGACACCGGCCGGGGCCGCCCGCTGCCTCGATCGCCGACGCCGCGCGAGCCGTCCGGGCGAGGACTGCGCATCGTCGAGGCAATGTCCAGCAGCTGGGGCATCATCCCATCCCCGAGCGGCAAGACCGTGTGGTTCACACTCGCCGCACAAGCCTCCCGATCGAGCCCGGCGTCTCAGTCGGCGGCCGCCGGCGGCCGAGGCTGCGCGCAGCGATCATCCCGACCCACCCAGGCGAGGGCAGCGCAAGGCCCATGCGTCCAACCCCGTTCTGGCGAAACCGAGGGCCGTGGCGCGAAGCGCAGAGCACTGGGTCACGGGCGATCTTCACCCGCCGGACTCGTGTCCGTGGCCAGGTAGGAGTAGGAGCCGGTATCTGGTTCGGTCACCATTCCCGTGCAGCCTTTGCGCAGGTTCTCGCAGTCCCATATGTCGCCGTTGGCCAGGTGGATATCAAGCCGTGAGAGGTAGTAGAAGGAGAACGCGTTGCCGTCGTGATCAGGGTCCACAGCAGCCTCGACCGGGTCTTCGCGCCAGCGGTTGGTGAGCAGTCGCTTGTCGGCGGAGGCTTGGTGCTTGAGGTACTTGTCGAACCACGCGCTCGTGTACCACGCGATCTCATCCGCGCCTCGCAGCGAGGCACCGAAGGCCTGGTTGGGGATGAAGCTGAAGTCCAGATGCGAACCACCGCGGATAATGATCTCGCCGCTGTCCACTCCTGCTGCGCTGTAGGCGAGTGACTCCTTGGACTTGGCCAGGGGATTCGGCAGTTCGGTCATCGGCGTCGGCGGCAGCCCATAGTCAGCAGACATGCCGAGACCCGGCTTGGTGATCGGCGCCACGCTGCGGTCGGCAGGGTCGGCGGGACAGGGCTTCGCGCCGATGGTCATGCTGGACCCGGCCCCGCCGGGGACTTCCGCGCCTTCTGGAGCGGGCGGCCCGAGGTTGTCCCAGGCCACCACGGCCTTCACGCGTGGATCCCATTGGGCGACGTAGGAGACGCCCACCGCGCCGTAGGAGTGGCCGGCCAGCCCGACCTCTGAGGCGTTCAGTTCACGCCAGAAGGGGTTGTAGGCCGCGTCGAAGCCCTGCTCGACGCGTTCGTTCTGCTTGGCGGCGTGACTGGTCCCGGTTTCGCAGCTCGGCACAGGCTCATACGGGTGTTCCGGCGTCGACAGGAAGAAGTCGAGCGCGTCCTCGGTGCCGTCATAGAACGGGCGGCCGTCCGTCTGGGCGGGGAAGCCTTCGTCTTCATCGGGCGCCTGGCCGAAGGTGTCGCTCTGGCCCTGGCCCTGGGCGTCGAAGGTCATCACGATGTAGCCGTCCTTGGCGAGCGCCTGGGCGGCGTACCAGTACATCTGTTCGTCGGCCTGGACCGAGCCGGGGGTGATGACGACGCCGGGACGCCTGCCTTTGCCGGCCGTCTCCCACACGCGCGCGGAGATCGTCGCGCCGCCGCGGCTGGTGAAGAGCACCTTCCGCACGAGGCCCGAGCCGTCCTTTTCCCAGTTGTACAGGCGGACGTCCCCGGCGCAGCCGTTCTGTCCCGCAAAGCAGAGGTCGTCTGAGAAGAGGCGACCCGGATCCTCGGCCTGCTCCTCGGTCGCTTCCAGTTGATTCTCTGTGCCCCGCGCCGCAAGCTCGGCCTGGTATTCGGGAGTGTCGTAGATTTGCTGGCGCTGCTCGATGATCGAGAAGTTCTCCGCCTGCAGCACTGGTTCGAATGTCTGCGGCGGTTCTTCGTATTCGGCCGCGTAGGAGGCGAGTGGCAGCGCGAGCAGGCCGATGAGGCTTCCGGCGAGCATGCCGGCGGCGATTGCCAGTGTGCCTTTGAGAAGCTCCCCGACGCCAGTCACCCTCACCAACCGGTTCCTACCCGAGTTCGACCGATCCAAACGAGAGATGGCCCGCGATGACCCTCTATCGGGTGGCGGTGAACACATCGGCGCCGAACACGCTCGGCGCAGATGCGGCGTAGGCGAGCGTGGGAAGCCCGAGCAGTGACTCCCAGCTGGCCAATGATGAGTAGTGGTTGTAAGGGCTCGTGCTCACCGTGCCGGGCCTGATGAACGGGGAGAGCAGCGCGGCGCCGATTCTGCCGCCGCCGGGGCCGGTGATTCCGGGAAGCGGCGAGCCAGGTCCCGGTATCTCTTCGCAGCACGAGGAGGAGTCCGAGTTGGGCCCATCGGACTCGTCGAAGGTGATCTCGAGCAATCCGCCCTGGCGGAAGGCGGGCGAGGCGGTGATCAGTGGCACCCAGGTTTCCAGGAAGGTGTCGGTGTCAGCAAGCGCCGAGGCACCACTCGGTTGGTTGGTGCACGGGTAGTCGTGCCCGTCTTCGCAGAGGTTGGGCGTGATGAACGTGGGCGTGCTCGCCGCTGACTTCAGGTCGGTCGCAAGGCCAGTCTCCCCGGCGAGCGCAGCCGCGGGCATCGCGCCACTGGGCGAGCCCAGCGCGACGACGTGTTCGTCGCAGTAGGTCTGTGCCCGCCATCAGAAAGCGCCGGTTGGGGTAGGTCTGGCAGGGAGCCGAGCAGAACCAGCCGTTGGCCAGCGTGAACGTGCGGGCCAGCGAGTATGCGAAAGGCAGCACGTCCTCGGTCCAATAGCCCATCGGCTCGTTCGAGTTCAGCGAGCGGATGAAGCCGTCCATCTTGCCGCCGTCGATCTGTTCATGCGTGGCATTCCAGGTCTGTGTGACCTCGGGCGCTTGAGCGGTTGTCGGGATGGGGAAGGAGCGCACGGCGCCACTTGCGCCGGGGTTGCTGTTGAGCGCGGCTCCAGCCGCGTTGAATTGCAGCCCCTGCGCGTTTGGTTGACCCCAGCGCGACAGCGCGCCGAGCAGGTTGTCGAAGGAGTGGTTCTCCATCATGACCACCACGATGTGGTCAAACGGAAGCGCCTCCGTGACGCTGCCGGTAGGTCGCGTGGGGTCGGGCAGGCTGTCCGGCGCACGCACGCTGCCCCCAGCGGCAAGAGCCGTCCGCCACAGTCCGCCGCTCGCCATCCCGGCCAGCGCCGCCCCGGCCGAACCGCCGTAGCGCAGGAACGAGCGACGCGTGAGCAGAGGGTCGCTGAAGCGGCGTTGAACGTCGGTCGTAGAGACTCTCCAGTGAGCGGCGGCCGGGGGATCGTGATGCGGCCTCACTTCCCACGTCGGATCAGCGAGCGGTTAAGATCCTGTGACGACCCTCGGGAGCCTTGTCGAGCAAGAACTACGGCATGGTGGTGCTGCGCTTGGGATCGATCAGGATCTTTGCGTGTACTTCGGGGTCCTTGAGCACAGCGAACGCGTTATCGACGCCGTCCAGACCTACAGTGCCCGTGAGTAGGGGAGCAGCGTTGATCTTGCCGTCGGCGAGCATGTGAAGCGTGTCGCGGAACTCGATCGGCGTGTAGCCGAGCACGAAGCGCAGATCGATCTCCTTGTTGATCGCCATGGCCGGTCGGATCTGGTCCGCGCCCATACACACGCCAACCACCACCACGCGCGAGAACAGTGGTGCGCTTGCGATGATCTCGTCGATCACGCCGGGCACGCCAACGCACTCAAAGATGACCGGGCTCTTGGGGGTCGTGGCGCCGAGCGCGTCGGCAGCCCTCCAGACGTGGTGCCAGGGCACGGGCAGGCGTTGGAGTTTGTCCATCGCGCTCATCGCGAGGTCCAGCGCTTCGGGGACCGCCACGAGATGCCCGTGGTCGGCCGCCGACCGGTGGGGCGACTCGTGTGCCGGATCGACGACGACGTCAGCCCCGCACGCTGAGGCGAGCGCGCGGCGCCCGGCTGAGTAGTCGCTGGCGATCACGTTGCGCACGCCCTTCGCCTTCAACGTGCAGATCACCGACAGCCCGATCGGGCCGCAGCCGATCACGATCGCGACGGTACGCTTCTTGACCTCCCCGCGCGCGACCGCGTGCCACCCGACAGCCATCGGCTCGGTCAACGCGGCCAGCTCAGGCGAAAGGCCGTTGGGGACCGGGACGGTCAGCGACTGCTGGACCACCAGCTGATCGGCGTAAGCGCCCGGGGCGGCGGCGGAGAGGCCGATCGCGTGCACCTCCTTGCCGCGTCGCAGTAGGGGAAGGGCCACGACCATGGTGCCGGTGGCCAATCCCTTGCTCGCGCCGGGGCCATGGTCGACGATCTCGCCGCAGAACTCGTGCCCGAGGACCACTTCCTGGTCGGCGCGCATGAAGTCCCGGTAGCCCGTCTCGCGCGCCACTTCGGCCATCTCGTCGCAGTGCTCTCGCGCGTGCAGGTCGGACCCGCAGATGCCACAGCGCAGCACGTCGATCAGCACCTGTCCCTTTTCCGGCACGGGCGCGGGGCGCTCGACGACCTCGAGCTGTGTCGCCTTGCAGGTGACGGCCCTCATGTCACGCCAGACATCGCGGAGCCGACGAGCGTGCGCAGCAGCTCGACCCAGTCCGAGCCGGGGAGGTCGGGGTCCACCGCGCGCTGGGCGCCGGTGCCGAGGCCCAGGGCGATGATGATCGCGCCGAGGGTGTCGGGGTCGATCGGGAGGGCGCCGGCGAAACGAGCCACGAACAGGGCGGCCCAGCGTTTGCGCATGCCCGCATACCTGGCGGCGGTGGCTGCCCGGTAGACGTCGTCGTGCGCGCTGAACGCTGCGAGCTCGATCTCAAAGCGCGTCCATTGCGGCTCGCCGATCGTGCTGTCGGCCCACGCGGCGAGCGCGTCAAACCAGTCGTCGACGTTCTCGGTCGCGTCGAGTGCAGCTTCGAGGCGGTCCGCCTCGCGCTCGTACAGCTCGTCGATCACCGCAATCCCCATGGCCGTCTTGCTGGGGAAGTTGGAGTACACGGCGCCGCGCGTAAAGCCGGCCTCCTCGCCGATCTGCTCCAGCGAGGTGACCTGGAACCCGGAGCGCAGAAACAGGTCCGTGGCCGCGTCCACGATCAGTGCGCGCGTCCGTTCTCGCGACTCAGCTCGCGTGAGGCGGGTCATCCCGCGAACGCGTAGTCGTCCAGCTCAAAGCGAGCGCTGCGCCACGCTGCCTCGAGGGTGAGGCTCGGGCGAAACGGCGCGTCGCCGTGCTTATCAAAGTAGTAGCTGTTGGCCGTCGCACATGAGCCTTGGAAAAAAACCTGGTTGTCGCGGCGCGCGAGCACCGATTCGAAGTAGCGGCGGTTCGCCTCGGGTGTTATCTCCACGCGCCTCGCGCCGTCCTCGCGCGCACGCCGCAGGCAGCGCACGATGTGGCGCATCTGCGTCTCGATCAGCCCGAAGTAGGACTGACCGTTGAAGCCGTATGGACCAAGGATCGAGAACCAATTGGGAAAGCCCGGCACGCTGACGCCCTCGTAGGCCTGGAAGCGGTTGCCGTCCCACCACTCCGAAAGGCTCACTCCGCCCGCGCCGCGGATCTCGAACGGCGGCATGTTGCCGGACTCGAACACCTTGAAGCCCGTCGCACAGATCAGCACGTCGATCGGGTGCTCCACACCATCCATCGTGCGCACGCCGCTCGGCGTGATCGCGTCGATCGAGGTCGTCTCGAGCGCGACGTTGCGGCGGTTGAACGCCGGCAGGTATTCGTTTGAGAAGCTCGGGCGCTTGCAACCGAGCGTGTAGTCGGGCGTGAGCTTCTTGCGCACCACCGGATCTTCGACCGCGCGCAGGTGCTTGCGGCCAGCACCTTCGCCTCGTTCGCGGAGACTCGGG
The DNA here is from genome assembly GCA_963761355.1 of uncultured Solirubrobacteraceae bacterium. Taxonomy (GTDB): domain Bacteria; phylum Actinomycetota; class Thermoleophilia; order Solirubrobacterales; family Solirubrobacteraceae; genus Palsa-744. The sequence continues at coordinate 792 of CAVXHC010000013.1, read as the reverse complement.
AAGGTGCCGGCGAAATGCGCGGCGAGCACGAACGTCGTCTCGACGAACGCCTGGCTCGCCAACCGCGCGGCGAGCTTCGCGCCGGGCATCCAGCGGAGCACCTGCCGCGCCCGCCGGCCGAGCGGCGCGTCGGGCTTGGGAAGGCACCAGATGGGCGTGCGCTGGAAGACGGTGAGATGCTCGACCTTGCGCGCGATCACGGGGATAAGCTGGATCGCCGATGCGCCGGTGCCGATCACGGCGACGCGCTTGCCATGCAGATCGACCGTGTGATCCCAGCGCGCCGTGTGCATCGTGGTGCCGGCGAACGTCTCGACCCCAGGGATCTCGGGCGGCTTCGGTTGAGTGAATATTCCCGTCGCGCCGATGACGAAGCGCGCGGTGATGGTCTCGCCGTGCGCTGTCTCTATCCGCCAGGCCCGCGCCTCTTCGTCGAACGTGGCTCCTACGACCTTCGTGCTCAGCCGGATGCGATCACGCAACTGGTACTTCTCGACGCAGTGCTCGGCGTACGCCTTCAGCTCATTGCCCGGGGCGTACACGCGCGACCAGTCGGCCCGCTTCTCGAAGGAGAACTGATAGCTGAACGACGGGATATCCACAGCAATCCCGGGGTAGGTGTTCCAGTGCCACGCCCCACCGACGCCGTCGCCCTCCTCGAGCACGAGATAGTCATGAAAGCCCCCCTCGTCGAGCTTGATCGCTGCCCCGATGCCGGAGAAGCCGGCGCCGATGACGACCACCTCGTGGACAGGTGAAATACTTTGAGTATCCATATACTCAGAGTATCCA
>CAVXHC010000012.1:0-34039 GCA_963761355.1 uncultured Solirubrobacteraceae bacterium | reverse complement strand
CGGAAATGGCGAGCCGGGCTACCCTCTCATCTCCCTGCCCTCAAATAGCTCGGATCTCTGTTCGTTGTCCCTCAGCAAGATCCACTTGAAGATAGACACTGTATAGAGCATGGCGAGCGGAGGTCTGGCACGGTGGCAACCACAACGAGAGGGCGGCGCGGGTACGGCACTGGCTCACTTCGCGTCGAGGGGAGCGCGTGGATCGGCTCATGGTATGGCGTAGATGGACGGAAGATCCGGCGCAAGGTCGGCCCGCGCGCACACCGGGCGAGCGCGACGGCCTGACAAGAGCCAAGCCGAGGAGCGGTTCCGCAAGATGCGCGACGCCGAGCGTCCGCGCACGAGCACCGAGCGCGTGACGGTCGAGGCCGGCGATGAGCTCTCGCGACGCCTTGAGATACGCGGGCGCAAGAAGTCTCATCGGCTGACCGTCGCCTCGGACCTGCGCAACCACATCGCGCCGTTCTTCGGGGGACCGAGCTCGACAAGATCGAGCCCCGAAACGTCGAGCGGTACATCGCGCTCAAGCTGAGGACCTTGGCGCCGAAGACGGTCCGCAACCACCTGAACACGATGCACTCTGTGTTCGAGCTCGGCCTACGGATGGGCTGGTGCCAGCGCAATCCCGTCAAGCTGGCCGACCGCCCCGTCATCAAGACAACCGAGACGCGCATCAAGTTTCTCGACCAACCCGAGCTCGAGAAGCTCCTCGCCCTCCCCTACCCCGACGACGCGTTCGGCCAGATCGAGCCGACGCTCTACTTGACGGCGGCGATGACCGGTCTACGCCAGGGCGAGCTGATCGGGCTGCGCTGGCGCGACGTCGACTTTGACGCGCGGAAAGTGCGCGTGGTCTCGCCCTAAGTCCGAGGCGAGTTCAACGATCCGAAGTCGGAGGACTCGGGACGCTCCGTGCCGATGGCCCAGCGCGTCGCCGACGCGCTGACTGACCTGCGCGACCGATCCCTCTACTCCGCGGACCATCACCTCGTGTTTGGACACGCCGAGACAGGACACCCGCTCGACCGATCGAAGCTCGTCCGGCGCTTCAAGAAGGCCCTGGAGCGAGCCGAGGTGCGCAGGATCACCTTTCACGAGCTGCGGCACACCTTCGGCACCCGGATGTCCGCGAGCGGCGTTCCGCTACGAACGCTCCAGCACTGGATGGGCCATGCGGACTCCAAGACCACCCAGGTCTACGCGCACTATCAGCCGTCCGACGCCGAGGCGGAGGTTGTTGATGCGGCGTTTGGGTAGGCGCGAACTCAGCCTGGCGTAGGCGCATGCATCTGGAATTGCATCACGCGATGCGCGTCGCTAGCCGCCCGTGAGATTTCCGGGTCTGGGTCGGTCATCAGTTGCTGGATCTTCGGCTCGAGCTCGGGATCACCGATGCTCCCAAGCACCTCCAGCACTGCCGGCGTGTTCTCTCGACGGCTAAGCGCCGCGAGCAGCGACGGCTCCGCGCGTCTGCCGGCCCGCGTTAGCAGCATGCCGGCTGTCACGCGAACATCCTCGTCGTCGGAGCCAAGCTCCTTAATGAGCTTCGCGCCCACGGCGGGAAAGCCGGTCACGCTCAGCGCGACACGATATCCGAGCAGCTGTCCAAATCGGGCGGGATTCATCGAATACAACGTTAGCGCCTTGCGCGGGCTATACGTAGCTCGGGACTCCATGACGTTCCCAAGTCGCCCGCTCGTGGGTCGCCGCGTGATCGAACCAGATCGGCAGCACGTGCTCAGCCACGGCGGGGTCCCGAAACCTCTGGCCGCCGCGGTCAGCGAGGATCACCAGGTCGCAGTGCACGCGGACCGATATTGCCTGGGCAACCTGCCCGGCCTTGGGAAAGTACTCATCCCAATGCACGGGCACGCTCAAGAGCACAAGCGTCTTGACGCGAACCCCGAAATGTGTCGCCAACATGGCGACGTTACCGCCGTGGCTGTGGGCGAAGAGATCGACATCAGCTCCTTCTCGAGCAGCGATCCATTCGCTTAGTTCCTGCGCGGCCAGGGCACGAGCCGCCGCACTGTAGCCTCCGGACCAGCTGTAGCAATCCGGTTCGGAATACAGGTCAGGACGGACATTGTCGAGGATGTAGTTGTGGAAGTCGCCTCCGGGCGGCCACCATGTCTCGCGACGGGCAAACGTGCCATGCACTAGCAACGAGGTTCTCAGCGGGACGGGATCGTTGGCGCGCTCGGGAGTGCTCCATGGATTGTCGAGGACCGGATGCTCGGGCGCGATGCGACCCAGCGACGTTGCGGCGACCGCTTGTGCCAAACCCTCGCCGTTCGCGGCCGTGCCGGCGAGGCCGTCCAGGAGGAGCGCGGGCTCAGCGCTCATCTCGAAGTAGGCGGCGGCCGCTGCGGCGCGAACCAACTCCTGCTCGTGTGAGAGACAGGCCTCGAACAACGCGGCGGCGGTCACCGGATCGGGTCGTTGACAGTAGCTGTCGAACAATGCTCGCCTAACGTCGCCGCGAACCGCGCCCTTCTCCACGCTTAGCTTCTCCAATGCAGCCCAAGCGGCCGGTCTTGGAACTGACAACTGAAGCTCGGTGGGCTCCCCAAGCACGGGGGCCAGGTAGTCGAGTTCTTCCCCCGCCAGACAATCCTCGAGCCCGGGCCGACCGCTCAGGCGCCAGCCCAAGGCAAGCACAGCGGCCGCAGTCGCCTCGGCCGAGTGCTCGTCATCGCCTTGGAACGCAGCCCCTAGATCGGGCGGCTCACTGTCCTCATTCATGAAAACCTCCGACGAGATGACCGCATCACCCCGTTTGCGCATGACATCAATGGGTGATCGCAGCACCCTACTCAGCCGGCTAGCTCGATGCACACATGGCTAACGACCGCCTAGCCACTGCTCCAGCATCGCCCGCGTAAAGCGGATGTGGCGGCCGACCCGGATGCAGGGCAGATTGCCGGTGCGCACGGCGTCGTAGACCCAGCTCGTCTTCACGGCAAGGAGCACGGCTGCCTGGTCGGGCCGCAGCAGCGGTCCGTCGAGATGCCGGGAAATCGCGGCCGGCTGATTGGCCTGATTGATCTCTGGGTTCACGACCGTGCCTCCTGCGAGTAGATCTCGGCGACGGCCGGCTGTCCAAGCCCGGGCGTGATCACGACGGCCTGTCGGGTCCAGAGTCGCTTGATGCGGCTGGGGTGGATTTCATTCCTCGTGGCCCCGCCGGGTGGAATTGTGGAAGACCTCATGGCTGTGCTCCCTTTCCGCTGCTCGTTCGACTCCGATCGCTACCGAGACGCGCCCGGCTATGGAGTTAGCCGACCTAGCGTGGTCGTACGCAACCGAATTGGAGCCTGCATGCCCGACTTGCACGTCCGACGCCGGGGGAACTGGGACGTACGAAGCTCGGGGCCGCGCTCCCGCAGCTCTCGGAAGAGTGCAACAGCCCGGCGTGGGTGGGGATCTTCGACGGTCAGGCCGGTATGCGCCAGCACTGCGGGCTCAGACATCCAGACCATCGGCGCCGCCCAATCGCGCATTCCGACCTCGGCCGCGTATCCGCCGAAATCGAGCACTCGGCGCGGCGCGCTTTCGGCCGACTCGCCGTGGGTCCGCCGCGCGTGGCTACAGCTCCGCGCAGTTGGGATAGCTGCGGCGCTCGATCGCGTTCCCAGCCACGTCATAGCCGCGGAGCTCATAGATCGTGGGGATCGCCTGCAGCTGCTGGCGGCCGGCGCGCGCTTCATCCTGCCAGCGCTCGCGCTGGTCCTCCACGAATTCATGGAAGGCGGCGGCGAGGTCTTGCTCGGGCACGTCATCGAGTGGGATCTCATCCGCTCGCAGGATCGAGCACGCCACCCGCCGCGCGTAGCCGGCGACGGTCAGGCCCTCGCGCTCGGCGTGCCGGTAATCGTCGCTCCAGCCACCGGGAAGACCGCGCGCCGTGCGGTAGAAGTAGAGCGCGTTGGCCTCCGCGTGCATCGGCTCGCCCGTCTCTGAGTCGGCAAGGTGGAGGTCGACGAGCGGCGCGAGCTCGGGGAACGCCAACAGCGCCGCGTCGTGCAGGCAGCCGGAGGTGTCGGGGTCACGCTCGCGGCGATGGCCCCACTTGCCGCTGTGGGTTCCGTGCGGCTGAGTGATCGTCGTCAGCGAGAACACGGGCGACAGGTCGCCCGAGTCTCCCCTCTCTCTCAGCTGCAGGTGAACGACGACACGCGAGCGGTCGGGTAGGTCGCGTATCAGCGTGCGAAGACCATGGCTTCCTCCAGTGGGTTCGAGCTGATTCAGGTTAGTTGGGCCCTGCCCAACTGATTGCTCGCCGTTGCAGGTCGTGGAGGAGCCGTCAAGCAAGTTCACGAGTAACGGCAGTACCCCGCCGCAGGCGGGGGCCCGAACTTGCTTTACGGCGGGGGAGCGACCTGCTACCTGCCACCAGCGGGGATTCGCTGGGCGACACCCGTCCGCTAACTGCCATTGACACGCATGCGAACATACGTTCGTATGATGGGACTTGGACCCTATCGCCCGGTGCGTGATCTCGAACACGCCCTTGAGCGCGGTCAACTCAGGATGGCCGTAGCCGCCGCAAAGGACGTCTCGCACGAGTATGGCCGACCGATCGAGCTGGACCTCGCGCTGCGGTTCCTGCCCCTGGTCGCCGCACAGCAGCTCGACGCCTACGACGGCTGGGCCTGCCGTTGGCTGGTCCGGTGGCTTAGCGAGACTCCGGGCGTGACGGCCGAGCAAGCCGCAGAGGTCGCAGCGTTGCTCGCAGACCTGCCGGCCGAGCCTGCAGCGTTTGAGACGCTGAGCGGGTGCGCTGCCGTCTAGCTTTGGAGCTCCTCTGTGCCAAAGCCACAGCGCGACGGCGTACGGGTCGCGCGCTTCCTCCTCGTCCTAAGCAGCGACGCCATCAGCGCCGACGCTGGCTACCGCTCGCCAAGGGAAAGCAAGCGCCGCGGCCCTGCAATTGGCGACGAGAAGGGCGGACTCCGTCCCCCGCCGCGGCCTGCCTTCGGTTTCGCACAGGCATCTTGGTTGCCGGGCGTCCTGTGGGTCACTGCGTCCGAGTGGAGCAGCGCCGGAGCTGCTGAAAGCAGCAACTAGCTGTAGGAGCGCGGCGGCTGGTACGCCTGAGCATCCCGCTTACACAGAGAGGAGCCGTCCGTGCACGCCTCGTCAACCAACTCCTTCGTGAACGGTCCCTTGTACGTCGTGCCGCCGCCTGTGCCAGGCGCCGTCGCAGGCCGGTACGGATAGCCGCAGAAGTAATAGCCCATCCGTCCTCCGCACACCCACCACTTGCCGGCGATCTTCACGGCACCCGCGTCGAACGTGTATGCGCCGTCGGCCGTAAAGTTGATAATCGTGTCATGCCTGGATTCGGATTCTGTGAGCGTCCGGCGGGCCGCGCCGCACGACATGTGCCACGGATAGACCGCGACCCGACCCCAGGACGTGCTGTCGGCGTACCCGCATCGCCGGACATTCACCGGCGAGGTTGCAAAAGCCGCAGCAGCCATGATCGTGGATCCCAGAACGAGGGCTACCGCCGCACAACGTGTGGCTGCTCGCATCTACTGACTCCAATCTTTGACGTGATTCCGGAGTGCAGCGCCAGCCCCGCGGGCTCTACCGGAACGTCGGAACGCCGACCATAGCGGTTGGCGCACGACGTCACGAGAGTCTGCGCATCGCAGCTCAACACCTGCATCCATTGCCGCGCAGGTATCTCGCCGACGGGGACAAAGAAGCTGCTTCGCGCGGCATGGGGGGCGCGGGATGAGCGAACCGGTCTGTACTGGTACTCCTGCGATGCCGTGATCGACGATATTTGGCTGGGGATCGCGGTCTCAGCATGGGACCGGCGCGTCTCGCCTCTCGTGGCCATCACGCATCGCCCTGCGGTCCGTAGCCCTGTGGTTCCACGTCTTCCAGGAGTCTGAGCTTGACCGCCGGGTCTGCGTCCGCGTCAGCGATGAAGGAGTCGATCTCCTCCGTAGTGATGCTGGGTTTGCCGAGCACGACTCGCAGGTCGTGCGGGGTTGTGATGTCGTAGATCATTTCCACAGCCTCCTCCAGACGCCGGCCCGGCCCAACGCCCACGTAGGGGTAGGCGAGCTATGTCAGACGCGCGCGAAGGGCTCGCTTTCGGCGGGTCCTTCCCACGCCTCGCATACAGCATATGCTGCCTGCCCCAGGCGATCCGTACACCGCGCGACGCACCATGCGGGGAGTCAGCCAGCGGTGTGCTTCATCCGAGCGACCTCATGGCTCCTCCCCCGACCCTCGGTTCCGTACCAGCGGATCAAGTACGTGCCCGGTCCGGTCAAGGGCGTGAGGCCAAGCGCCATGACGCCCGGCTCCCCAGGTAGGACGCTGATGCCACCGGCACGCTCGTACCTCTTCGACGGATACCTGACCACGCACCTGCCGCCCAGGTCCAGCGGGCCGAGAGGCGAGCCCGGCTTACACAGCAACTCGACCGCCGACGGCTCCCTCACCCGCGGTGTCCACGCGCTATCGCCACCGCACGCGAAGTAAGACACCGTGCCAACTAGCCCCCAAAACCCAGAGAGCACGGTGACCCCGCCAACGCCGCCCAGAAGCGCAGGCCAGAGCACGGCCCACACCGAAACCGGCGCCGCTGCGAGCACGCCATCCACCCTCACCGTCCCCAGCTCCGACACGGCGACCGACGTGCCGATCACCGCTCCCAACGTCGGCCCCAGCAGCAGGGACGGCAATTTCGCCAGCTGGTCCTCGACGTAGTAGAGAAGCCAGAGCGGGAACCCCCAGCGCGGGAACCCATGCAGCGGTTCTGGCTGTGGGAAGTAGGCGCCGGGGGAAATAGCCACGCGCGCATCATTCCGGAACTCCCGACCTTCGGTTCCCTCGACGGCGAGGTTCGGGTTCCAGACCCGAAGGGCAGCCGAGGGATCAGTCCTCGGCGGGCTTGGACGCTTCGACACGGCGCGCCATCTCCTGGACCTCGTCGGCCATCGCGTCCCAGCGTTCGGCGAGCAGAGTCATCCGCGGAGTCTCAGCCGGGGCCGACGCGTCCTCGTTGAGCCACACGGCCAGATCCCGGTCCCGGTACTTGCTGGCCGTCTTGCGGCCAAGGAGGTTGGGGATGTCCTCGCCCGCCTCCATGAGCCCCATGAGCCTCTCGTAGGCCTCGATGTCGAGCACCTGGAGAGGCCGGACCGGGGGAGCCCTGAGGCTCGCAGTCTTCTCGGCGTCCATCGCTGACCGTAGGTACTTCCATAGGCGCGGGCTCTGCCTCACGTAACTCGCCGAGACGACGATCGGCCAAATACGCTCCACCTTCGTCATCTCCACGCCGGGCAATGAGGCGTCTTCCGAAACCAGCGCGCCGATGGCTACGCCGAGCTGGTCGATCTTTCCAACGAGGAGTCGAGAGACCTCGAGCGTGGCCTCGGCCGCGCCGCCCGTCACGGCGGCGGTACCGCCGACCCGACGAGCATGGATCTCGAAGACGAGTAGGTCGCGCCCGAAGAGGATCGCAACGTCGCTCGTTCGTTGTCCTCCACCTGAGCCATAGCGCTGCTCGCCCATTACGGCGACCGACGAGGGCGCGGCGGCCTCGGCAAGGTCAAGCGCGTATCGCTCGGTGACTTCGCCCGCAAATCGTGTGTACTTGGCGCTCGCGTTGGTGCTTTGGGACTGAGCATGCGTCAGTGCGCGATAGTGGAATCCCTCTCCAAGCCAGCTGAGCAGCCAGGGCGGCGAGAGCAACACCAAGTCGCCATTGCCGAGCCGAAGGAACGGTGTTGACTTGAACGGGCGCTGCTCCCAGCCAAAGCTCGAGACTCCTCCGCCGAAGGCATGGAAGCGCTCCCGAAACTCCGCGCGAGAGGAGGAGATGATCGGCACCGAAGTCGAGTATCGGTCCAACCCAACCTTTGCGAGAAGGTCCTTCACCTGCTCTTCGCTGAGCTGCGGCTGCACCTCGTCGCCGAAGGCATCGGCTATGGCACCGACACCAAAACCCAGCGCCCACTGCTCTGCTGGACTCAGCCCGCTGGCAGACAACCATTCGGTGAGCGGCACTCGATTAGGGGAAGTCATCAGTCGGTCGTCGCTGGTACCGAGGCGACTCAGCTCTCGATGGCGCGCCATCTCCTCCAGCTCTGAGGGACGATGAAAGAACGTGGCAGCCTGCAGTTCGTAGGCGAGCTTCTCCTCGTCCGGGGGTCGTGGAAGGTTCTGGAGCGCGGGCTCATGCGCCGAGTGCGCGCCGAGAACGGCATCCTGCAGCCACCTTCGCTCGGTGGTCTCGAGGTCACGGACCGGCTCGTCCAGCGCATCCTCGATGAGAACCCGCATCAGGAACGTGAGGGCCTGCGGCGAGAAGATTGTGCGGGTGGTCTGTCCGGTGAGCCGTGCCTGAAACGCCGCCAGCAGCTCGGGTTGACCAGTGAAGAACTCTTGCGCGAGCTGCCAATGACCAGCAGGGTCGGTGAGTACGGGCTCCAGGCGGCACTGGAGGCGGGCCACGTTGAGGGCCGCAGTCTCGAATGGCAAGCGGCGAACGAGCTTCCTGAGCTGGGCCAAGGTGGTCTTGGGTCGGCCCACCTCCGCCTCGTCGATGATCGTGAGGATGTACTCCGACTCTTCCGGAGCAAGCAACGGGGGCCGTCGAATGAGTTGGGGCGCATCCGGCGGGCGTCCCCGCGTACGCGCACGTCTCTCGCGGTCGCGTCTCTCCTGCTGGCGTCGGCGCTGGTGAAGCTTCTTGTTCGTGTTACGTTTCGACGCCATCAGCGCACCTTACGCGGAGGCCGCGTCAGGTCCGGCTCTTGGATTGTGTCGTAACGATCGATCAGGCGGCAGAGGCCGCCGCCGCGGTCGCCGACCGTCCGAGCCGAAGGCGCCGAGTGCTGCAGGCGAAATCCATGTCGCCCAGTCGGCGACTATGGTGGTGCGGCATGGGTTTTCAGCCCTATTCAGAGCCCGATGCTGCGCGATTTGCCGAAATCGCTAACTTGTTCACCGAGTGCCGGTCGGCGTTTCGTGACGTGACGCAGCAAACACAGTGGCAGCCCACGTCGGGCTCCGCCGCCCTTCGAGACATCGAGGCCCTCTCCGACCACGAGCCGTCGTATCCGGCGCAGGCGACCACCAAGGTTCCGCAAACCGTCTACTTCTACTTGTTGGCGGCAAGCGAGCAGCTCGGAGGCCTCGCCGCGCTCTATAGCTCTCATGAGGTGCTCCTTGCACCTGGAGCACTCGTAAGGAGCACCCTTGAGTTCTGCGCGCACGCGTTGTGGGTACTGCAACCATGCGCGGTAGAGGATCGGCTCGCTCGGGCCTACCTGGAGGAGCTCCTAAGCGCCGACGAGGCGCGCAAGGCCTCAGCGCAGCTACTCGGGAAGGAGGACCCGCGCTACCTCAAGCGTGCGGCAACATACAGCGCGCTTAAGGACGAGGTCGCGCTCAGCTTCCCAGGGGCGTTCAAGTACGAGCGCGGGCGCCCAGTGCTGAGAGGAAATCACGTGCCGGGTCTTGCAGCGTGCGTCAAGTTGATGTACGGGTCCGTGAGCCGGCCCGTGAATGCGGACGCCGCGCGGGGCATTTACACGTTCTACTCCAACCTCTCCCACCCGACTCTCTACCAACTTGGTGAACTTTGGGGCGTAACGCAGCGCGACGGGCAGATCACGCTCGTCCCACGGCTCGGTGCCGAGGATCATGAGAAGCAGATCCGGCTCACGACCGTCGCCTTCTACGAGGTCCTCTCCTACGTGATGTCCTATCACGGCCTTCCGCGCACTCGCCACGACCAGCTTTCCGACAAGATCGAACAGTTTCTTCCGGGTCTCCTGAAAGGCACCAAGCAGATCTAAAGCCGACCACCCCGCCCCAGGGTGACCGCACGCTTCGCTGCATATCTGACAAGCCTGGAGTTGTCAGCGGGCCGACACGGGCTCGACCGTCGGCCGTCTTCTTGCTCGAAACCTGCGAGCTTGCACTTCGCGTTTTCAGGGCCCCGGGTCGCTGCTGGTGAGGACGAGGACCGATCACAGGCTTCACGGCAGACGAAAAGGCCGCGTGCCCGCCCCGAGGAGAGGCGGGCACGCGACCGGTCCGGCTACGCAGCGACGGCCACGTCCTGCAGCTGCTGCTCAGAGTCAGTGTCTCGGCGGGGGCGGTCCAGGAACTCGACCGCGCCCGCGATGAGCTCCATGCCGCGGCGCTTCGCCCCATCGGGCGCCTCCCATGAGGTGGGTTCCAGCCGCGCGGAGACCCCGACGAGGCGTCCCTTTGCCAGGTGGGCTGCGCAGGTCTCCGCCAGTGGTCCCCATACGGTGACGTCGAAGAAGTCGGCCGTGGGGGTGTCGTCCTGGTCGGGCTTGATCGGCTTGCGGACGGCGATGCCGAGAGTCAGAACGGACCTCTCGCCTGCGCTTGTTGAGACGGTGCGCAGCTCGGGGTCGCGTGTGAGCTTGCCGATCAGTGTTGCTGTGTTGGTGGGTGATGGGAATGGCATTTGGTGTTCTCCTGTTCGGTGGTGGTGTGCGTTGACGAATCCCGATCCGGCCGATGACCGCCGCGCGGAACCGAGCCCGCAGGGCGAGGGGAACCCCCCTTGCGGGGGTTGCAGCGCATATAGGCGGCGCCGGCCAAACTCGGGTGAGGAGACAGAGCGCAAACCGCCACCGTCAGGAGAGAACCGATGCAGCGACCTCCCCAAGACCTATCCGGAAAGCTCGGGCTCGATGTGGAAGCGATCAGCGCCATGTCACAAGTGCCGCCGCTCCGGCAAAGCGGGCCCAGAGCGACGACATCTCTTAAGCCGGGCTGAGTGCAACGCGAGCAAGCGAATTAGTGCGCTCGCCAGAGCGCGAACCGTCCTGCTCGCGGCGTGGGCGGCGTCACACCTGCTCCCGGTGCAACAGGAGCTTGGGGCGCTCGCGCCGCACTCGCGGGCTTCGTGTCCCTACTAATCCTTCTCGGCCTCTACTGACGCGCCGTGGACCCTAGGGGGCCTCGCGCCGCTGCGCGTTCGCGGGATCGAGCGCGTCCGACTCCATGCCGATCTGACGATTCTCGCCAAGCTCACCCGTGCGCTCGCCGGAGAGCGGGCCGTGCAGCTCGCGGCATGGGCGGCGACGGGGGTTACCTTGGCCTTGCCCCCGCGACTCCCGATACTGAGCTAATACGCCCTGCCTTCCCGCTGGCTCGTCTACAGAAGCGAGGCGCACCGAGCTAATCAGCGCTATAGCAGCCCGACAAGCTAATTAGACCAGTCTAACAATTGTTGTTGGGTCTAATTGTCTAACGACTTCCAGCGTGTCTTTGTCGATCACACGCCCACATTGATCACAAACATACTGATTAGTCGTCCAATCTTTCTCGGTCGGCGCCACTTCATGATTACTTTCATCTATCGGGTAAAAGCCGAGTTCAGACGACAGGTTGCCACATATACAAACCCAAGCATCTTTGTCGTGTGGCTCGTGTTTTATATGTTCGCTCATCTTTTACTCCTTAGATCGCATATCGGTAGCGTACTCTAGTAGGGGCACTCCGATCAGGCAAGTTCGACTTCGCGTGGACTGCGACCGAGCCCGTCGCGCGCGATCAGCGCCAGGACATCGCTGTGAACCCATGGCGTCGGCTGGTCCCGCCCTGCCTCTGGCGCCAGGCCGATGCGCCGCGCGAGCCAGCTGGTCTCGCCGCTGACGTTGCCGCGACGGTCGTGCTTGACCCGCCCACAGCGGATCGCGATCTCGCTCATCGTCAGATCGCCGCGGGCAAGGCGCGCCTGCACGGCTTCGCGAAGCCGGCGGTTGAGCACGATCGGACTCTCGGCGAGCCGCGTCAGCTCCGCCGTGAGACACGAGGTGGAGAGCGTGGGGTCGGTACGGTGGGCGGCAAGCGCGTTGGCGGTGATGCTGCGGGCGGGCTCGTAGTCCTCGAACCGGGCGAGCACCTCGCGCAGCCGGACGGTCTCGGATCGAGGCGCTTCGTCGGTCAGGATGCTGCGTGTCCAGCGCAGCGCAGGGAACCGCCCGTTCAACGCGACCTTTTGGATGAGATAGATGGCCCCGTCTGCGCCGTACAGCTCGTACACGGTGCAGCCGTCGGGCGCTTCGTGGGTTGGCGACACATCGAAGTCCGCGTCTGTCACTAGACGGCAGTGGCCTCTGCTCTCGTCTGCGAGATAAAGGGCGCAGAGAATCTGTGCGTTCTCGCCAGGCTCGTCGGGTGCCAGGCGAGCGAGCAGGTGTGGGTCGCCGTGCGTGCCAGAGAGCCGGTCGACCACCAGCGCGCTTCCGTCGGCGATCGGCAGGCGGGATCTCCCTGACCGCCCCCGTGTCGCGCTCGGTGTAACGGCCGAGGCGTGAGGCCGCCGCGGAGGTCCCGAGCGCGCCCGGCGCGGGATCGAGGGCTGGCGTAGGTGCTGCGGTGATCGTGCTCACGAGGTCTCCTTCGCGGCTCGGGTCCGCCCGATGCGGGTCGTTGCCCCTTCCCCGCACGCGCAGCGTGCGAACATCGGGAGGGGCCGGACCGCAGCGGTCGTCGGTGCCGCGCTACGTGGTTAGCCGTGAGCGGTCAACTGCTCGAGCTGGCGACGGACGATGCTGCTCGCCATCGGCACGTCGTCCAACCTGCGTGCCTGCTTGGCGTAGTCGACGACGAGCGCCTTGAGTGCCGATAGACCATCGCGCTCCAGTTCTCGCTCTATGAGAAACGCGCGTCCTCCATCTGAGCTGGGACAGTCGGTGATGCGCACGCAGCCGTTGATGCGCTGGCCGTAGATCACCCGCTCACCGGCGCTCACGCTGTAGCGCGCAAGCTCGGTGCGCTCGCCCACCCCCGAGGGGCGTGCCGTCGCCGCTCGCGGCGGGGGGCTGCTCCTCCACGTTGCGCTTGACCCCCAGCCCGATGTCTCATCGGGCTGGGGCGCCGTTGCGTAGGCACACTGCTCTGTGGAGTCGGGCAGTTCGCGGTGCGTCCCGCGCTCGCGCTTCAGCTCTGCCAAACGGTCGATCTCGCGGCTCGCCTCGGCCGATGAAGTTGGCGGGGTGAAGGTCGTTCCTGTCTGCTCGGCGAGGACCCGTAGGTAGCGAAGCTGCCTCGGAGTCGGACTTCTGCGTATACGTGTAGACGAGCTCATTGCTGTCTCCTGTCGGTTGGGGTTGAGCACGCCCCGGGCCTGACCGGGCCGGCGAGGCGTGTCCAGCCCTGTCCCGTCAGGGATCGCCGCAGGCGACGCGAAGCGCAGGGCTTGACACGCCGCAAGCCGGCCTGGTGGCCTAACGGGGTGGGCTCAAACCGCGACCGGGCCCGGAGAAAGGCCCTCGTGGCTCACGCTGATCTCACCTCCATCAGCAAGCCCGCTCACACGCTTCGCTGTACGGCGCCCCTCCGACAGCACCAACTCGCCTCTTGCGCGTCTTGACCTCAATCGGCCTTCCGTTGGTCCCGCCGTTTCGCCTCCCCCAGCCTCAACGAGCTTGTTCCTTCCGTCCGATCTAACGACCACAAGCCCGCTCGAGATCAACCTTCTAGTCCTCCCCCACCTGCCTGTCCTGGCTCATACCTCGGGACAAGACCCTCCCATTCCTGCACTCGCCCTTCTTGGACCGTCCCCGCTTTAGTGGACACTTGATTCCATGGGAGACTGGCTCCCGAGAAAGGGGATCGTGTGCGCAAGGCGAGGAGGTTCCCGCCGGAGTTCAGGCGCGAGGCCGTGGAGCTGTATCGCAACTCCGACCGCTCGCTCGAGCAGGTCGCCAAGGAATTGGGCATCGGGCAGTCGACGTTGCAGCGGTGGCATTACACGCTCGGGCGATGAGACCGCGCGGGAAGAGGAAATCACCGGCGATGAGCGCGCGGAGCTGAAACGTCTGCGCCGCGAGAACAGGCGGCTGAAAGAAGAGCGCGACATCCTGAAAAAAGCCGCGGCCTTCTTCGCACGCGAGAGCGAGACGCGATGAGCATCTACCGCTTCATCGCGGCGGAGAAGGCCAGCCACAAGGTCTCGTTGATGTGTGAGCTGTTGGGCGTCTCGCGCTCTGGCTTCTATGCGTCCGAGCGGCGACCTGTCTGTCAGCGAACACGGGAGGATGAGCGTCTGCTCGTGCACATCCGCTGTATCCATGAGCAGGCAAGGGGCGTCTATGGGGTGCGCCGTGTGCACGCTGAGCTGCGCCTGGCCCACGACATCCGGATCGGGCGCAAGCGAGTGGAGCGCCTGATGCGCGAGGCTGGGATCTCGGGGCTCGTTCGCCGCCGGCGCGGGCGAACCACGATCCGCGTGCCCGGCGTGCGCGTGGCTCAGGACCTAGTGGCGCGCGACTTCAATCCGAAGGCTCCCAACCGGCTGTGGGTCGCCGACATCACCTACCTGCCGAGCTGGGAGGGCTGGCTGTATCTGGCAGCCGTGCAGGACGCCTACAGCCGCACGGTCGTCGGCTGGAGCATGGGCTCCCACATGCGTGCCGAGCTCGTCGTGGACGCGCTGGAGATGGCGCTCGCGCGCCGGCGCCCAGGGCCCGGGCTGATCCACCACTCAGACCAGGGCTCGCAGTACGTCTCGCTCGTCTTCGGGCACACCGCGCGCAAGGCCGAGATCGCGCTCTCGATGGGCGCCACCGGCGACGCGTACGACAACGCGCTCGCCGAGACGTTCTTCGCCACGCTCAAGAAGGAGCTCGTCAACCGCCGCAGCTGGCCGACGCGCCGCGAACTCAGCCGAGCCGCTTTCGACTACGTCGAGACCTTCTACAACCACCGCCGCCGGCACTCGACACTCGGCTACCTCTCTCCACGACAATACGAGCAATCGACAGACAGAACTCTCGAACAACAACTACAAACAACTACCTAACAAACTGTCTACGAAACTGGGGACACTCCATCTGCCTGCTGCTGCCCGCTCGCTCCCGCCCCACCCTCTGCATCTGGCCTCGCCATAAACATCTGTGATGTGTTGGTCGAGGAAGGG
Source organism: uncultured Solirubrobacteraceae bacterium (assembly GCA_963761355.1). Taxonomy (GTDB): domain Bacteria; phylum Actinomycetota; class Thermoleophilia; order Solirubrobacterales; family Solirubrobacteraceae; genus Palsa-744. The sequence continues at coordinate 19,095 of CAVXHC010000012.1, read as the reverse complement.
GGTCCCCGGGTCGAAGCGAAGCGGAGGGGCGGGGACCCCCTTCCTCGGGCCAGGTGCAGAGCCAAACTTCGGGAGCGAGCGGGCAGCAGGGGGTTGGTTAGGGGGTTCGCTGTGTACCGACCCCCCTAACGAACCCCCTGCCAGCGCGGGTGGGGCGGACGCGCGGACGTGTGACGAGCACGTCGCGAGAAACGCGCCCGCCTCCGCAGCGCCGATACTTGCCTCCCCATGTCATCCACCGCCTTCGCACGTATTGGCGGCCGGACCCGAAGGGGTCGGCGATGACGAGATACGACCTATCGGCGGTTCCGCCACAAGGGGGATACGTCGCCAAGCAGTGTCCCGTCCGTGCACAGAACGACACTCTCCGTCCTTGCGAGCCCCTTCCAGCCGTCTCCTGAGCTGCAGCGGCGTTTCGATCAAGGCCGAGGGTTCGAGGTATCGACCGTCGACCACCTCGAACAGGTTTCGGCTGAGGTTGTCGTCGCGGCAGCGGAAACGGAGGAGGAGCTGGAGGTCTCGACGGCGGACGCCATGGAAAGCCGGGTCCCGGTGATCGTCAGCGGACGGCTTCCGACTGATCGCGTGGGCAAGAGGGTCGGCAAGCCGGACCTCCTCGTCATCGCCGACGATGGCGGTTATCGGCCGGTGGATGTGAAGCATCACATGGCGCTTGAACCCGCCGAGGCCGATCGCCGCGGACTGCCGGGCCTCTGCTCGTCGCTAGCGGAGCCACGTCTTGAGGATGCGACGGTCGACGACCAGTTCTGGGCGAAAAAGCGAGAGGACGACCTACTCCAGCTCGCCCACTACCAACGGATGCTCGAAACCGCCGGGCTCTGGCCGCCGCCAATGGGAGGTGGGGCGGGATCGTCGGTACGGAGCAGTGCATCGTCTGGTACGACCTTGATGCCCCGATCTGGAAAACGCCGTCCTCGACTGGGAAGCAGAAGCTGCGCACCACCATGGAGCGCTACGACTTCGAGTTCGACTTCCGGCTCGACGTCATTGCAGTGGCGCACGAGCATCTTCGCGACCCGTCGGTCGACCTCCTCGTCGTCCCGGTCGCGATCGACGAGTGTCCGCAGTGTCCATGGCGGGACTACTGCCGTGAGCGACTCGAGTCCGGTTACGGCGACGTCAGTCTGCTTCCGAGGATCGGGTGGCGGCAACGGAAGATCCACGGCGCCCATGGAGTACGTGATCGTGCTGAGCTCGCGAGCCTCGACATCCGTACCGCCCGACTCGTCTCCGATGGCGTGGATGTCGCAGAGATGCAGTCGCTCATCGAGGATCTTCCGCCTGACACGCCGGTCAGAGACCTCGCGGTGGTCGTCCGATCCAAGAAGGCGCTCGCCGCGCTGGAGGAGGCCGGCGTGCGGACGTTCGCGGACCTGGCCGAGCCTGCTCCCGATCGACCGCTTCGTACGCTGACTCGGGCTATGACAACGCTGCCCGAGCAGATCGACCTCGCACGCGCGGTGCTCGGGCCCGCGCCCATCTACAAGCGTCGAGGCGTCGAAACGCTGTTGGTGCCACGAGCCGATGTCGAGGTCGACGTCGACATGGAGAACGTTGAGCAGGGCGTCTACCTGTGGGGAGCCCTGGTCTCCGACCGCACGAACGCCCGACTCGCGCGCCGCAATACGCGGCGTTCGCGACGTGGGACCCTCTTGACCCCGAGCATCGAGTTGGAAAACTCGCTTCGGTTCTGGCTATGGCTCGCTGGCGTCCGCAGCGACGCCGCACGCGAGGGCCTGTCGTTCCGGGCGTACTGCTACAACGCCTCGGCCGAGAACACCTACCTCCGCCGGCTTGGGCGTGGCCGGCGGAATCCTGGAGGACGTCACGGCCTTCATCGGATCCGATGAATGGGTCGACCTTCTGAAGGTGGTCGACGGCCATCTGATCACCGGGGGCGGGCTGGGTCTGAAGAAGGTGGCGCCCATCGCTGGATTCTCGTGGAGCGTGGACGACCCTGGGGGCGACGCCTCGATGGTTCGCTACGACGTCGCCGTCACCGGCGCAGATGAGGACGAGCGCGAGCACGCTCGGACGTGGCTGCTCACCTACAACCAGGGCGACGTCGAGGCAACGCTGGCGATCCGCGACTGGCTGGAACGCGAGAGCGCCCTGCTACCGCGAATCGAGTCGTTGGACTCCATGTTCGCTGGGGCAGGCCGGCGCCCGCCGCTCGGAAGTATCGCCCGATGACCTGCACTGACTGACCACCAGGCGAAGCTCTTTGCCCTAGAGCTACTGCGGCGCCATCCCGTCGGCGACTCCGCGCGGATCGGGAGCGCTCTGCTGGACGCCCAGGTCGACCTCAACCCCCACCAGGTCGAGGCCGCGCTCTTCGCGTTTCGCTCGCCGTTCTCAAAGGGCGTGATCCTCGCCGACGAGGTCGGACTCGGAAAGACGATCGAGGCCGGGCTCGTCCTGACCCAGCGATGGGCTGAGCGACCGCCGCCGGGTCATCGTCGTCGCGCCTGCGAGCCTCCGCAAGCAGTGGGTGCAAGAGCTGGCCGAGAAGTTCTTCCTGCCAGCGGTGATCCTCGAGACGAAGTCGTTCAATGCCGCAGTCAAGGCGGGCGTCACGAATCCCTTCGACCTGCCCGCCGACGACCCGGCGGTGATCGTTTGCTCCTACCAGTTTGCAGCGCGCAAGGCCGCCGAGCTGTGCAGTCGTGCCGTGGGATCTGGCGATCCTCGACGAGGCGCACCGCCTGCGCAACGTGTACAAGCCCGGCGCGAAGACCGCGCTGGCGATCAGGGCCGCGCTGTCCAACACGCCCAAGCTGCTGCTGACGGCGACGCCGCTGCAGAACTCGCTCATGGAGCTGTACGGCCTCGTGAGCATGATCGACGAACACCACTTCGGCGACGCCAAGAGCTTTCAGGCGCAGTACTCGCGGCTGGCCCAGGACGGCCGATTCGAGGACCTGAAGGCGCGCCTCGAACCCGTGTGCCACCGCACGCTGCGACGGCAGGTTGTGGAGTACGTCAGCTACACGAACCGCGTCTCCGATCACGCAGGAGTTCTGGCCGTCGGAGGGAGAGCAGAAGCTCTACGACGCGGTCTCCGACTACCTCCGGCGGCCGGAGCTGCAGGCTCTGCCGACCAGTCAGCGCACGCTCATGGTGCTCGTGATGCGCAAGCTCCTCGCGTCGTCGACCTTCGCGATCGCCGGCGCGCTCGACTCGCTCGCACGCAAGCTGCAGACCGTCCTACGCGACGACGATCGCGTGAGGTCAACGCCACGCCCGCTGTCGAGCTCGAAGACGCCTTCGAGGGCGATTTCGAGTCGCTCGCCGAGGAGCAGGAGGAGTGGCAGGACCCCGACGCCGAGCCAGAGCCGCCCCCGACGCCGCTCACCGAGGCTCAGCGCGCAGCGATCGCTGCCGAGATCGCCGAGCTCGGCGCCTTCCGAGACTTGGCGGTGTCGATCACCGAGAACGCCAAGGGCCTCGCTCTACTGACCGCGCTGGAGACCGGGTTCGCCAAGGCCGCCGCGCTCGGCGCCGCAGACAAGGCGGTGATCTTCACGGAGTCTCGTCGCACCCAGGAGTACCTGATAGGTCTGCTCTCGCGGTCCGGCTACGAGGACCAGATCGTCCTGTTCAACGGCAGCAACAACGACCCAACGTCCAAAGCTGATCTACCAAGACTGGAAGGCAGCGGCACGCCGGGAGCGATCCGATCACCGGGTCGCCGACAGCCGACATGCGCGCGGCGCTCGTCGAGCAGCTTCCGCACCACGTCGAAGATCATGATCGCCACCGAGGCCGCCGCCGAGGGCATCAACCTCCAGTTCTGCTCAATGGTCGTGAACTACGACCTGCCCTGGAATCCGCAGCGAATCGAGCAGAGGATCGGCCGGTGCCATCGCTACGGGCAGAAGCACGATGTCGTGGTCATCAACTTCCTGAACAAGGCGAACGCTGCCGACCTGCGTGTCTTCGAGCTGCTCGACGAGAAGTTCCGTCTCTTCTCGGGTGTCTTCGGTGCGAGTGACGACGTTCTCGGCACGATCGAGTCGGGCGTCGACTTCGAGCGCCGCATCATCGACATCTACCAGAACCTGCCGCACCACCGACGCGATCAACGAGCAGTTCGAGCAGCTCCGGCTACGAGCTTGACGACGCAGATCACTGAGACCATGGACAACACGCGCCTGAAGCTCCTCGAACACTTCGACGCCGAGGTTCACGACCGCCTTCGCGTTAGCCTCGCCGAGAGCACGGAGTTCATCGACAAGGCAAGCGAACAGCTCTGGCGCGTGACGTCGCACATTCTGCGCGACCACGCCGAGATCGACCCGGCGGCGCGTACGTTCTCCCTGACGACTCTTCCGCGATTCGCCCCTGACGACACCGCGCTCGGTCGCTATCGACTGAGCTGGGATGAGGACGAGGACGCGCACCGGTATAGGCCGCAGCATCCGCTCGCGTTGGCGGTGCTCGGCGCAGCTGCGAAGCTGGACACTCCGTGCACGGAATTGATCTTCAACTACTCGGCGTGGCCGATTCGCTCCGAGCTCCTCGCACCCCTCGTCGGCTTCGCGGGTACGCTCGTCGCCGAACACCTCCAACTCAACGGAGTGGAAGCCGAGGACCATCTGATCCTCGCGGCGGTCACAGACGACGGCCGGTCCCTTACCGCCGAGCAAACACGTCGGCTGTTCGACGTGCCGGCGACCGCACGCGAGGCCAGCACTGACGATCTGTCGCCCGCAGTCGCGAAGCTCGCGAACCAGCGCGTCGAGGCGCTTCGCGAAGACATCAGTGCCCGGCAGGGATCGTGGTTCGACGACGAGATGGACAAGCTCGATCGCTGGGCCGAGGACAAGCGCACCGGACTCAAGGCGGTATCTCCGCGAGCATGACGACACGCTGAAGTCCCTCAAACGCGACGCCCGGCAAGCCGCCAGCCTCCCAGAGAAGCTCGCGCTCCAGAAGCAGATCAAGCAGGTCGAGGCCGCGCGCGAGGAGGCGTGGCGAGGCTACGACGCCGAGGCACGCGAGGTTGAGACCGCGAAGGACGGCCTTATCGACGACGTCGAGAGTCGGCTGGCCGTCGACGAGTCCGTCGACCGGGTCTTTGCAATCCGCTTCGCCGTAACATGACCGCCCCCGGAGATGCCGCTGTGACCACACCGACCTGCCCGACCGCTTCGATCTCGCTTCCGAGGTGCCATCGCGACGACCGCCTCGTGGCCATTCGCGCTGCCTTCCCAGAGGCGGTGCGGGAGGGCAAGATCGACTTCGATGCGCTTGCGCCGCTCGCTGGGCGATTGGGTCGAGCCCGGACCGGAGCGCTTCGGCCTCACCTGGCCTGGCAAGGCCGACTGCATGCGAGTGATCCAAGAGCCGTCCATCGGGACGCTCGTCCCGATGCCGGACGACTCCGTTCGACTGGGACACGACCGAGAACGTGATCATCGAGGGCGACAACCTTGAGGTCCTGAAGCTTCTTGCAGAAGGCCTACTACGGCAAGGTCAAGCTGATTTACATCGATCCCCCGTACAACACGGGCAAGGAGTTCATCTATCCCGACAACTTCCGCGAGGGACTTGCCGACTATCTGCGCTACTCAGGACAAACCGACGAGGAAGGCCTCAAGTTCACTGCGAACGCCGAGACAGATGGCCGGTATCACTCTAAGTGGCTGTCAATGATGTATCCCCGCCTATTTCTGGCCCGTAACCTCCTACGTGAGGATGGCCTGATCTTCGTATCGATCGATGACCACGAGGTCCACAATCTACGCGCGCTGATGAACGAGATCTTCGGTGAGGAGAACTTCCTCGGGATGATCACGCGGAGCACCGGGACGCCCACCGGGGGCGGCTTTCAAGGCGTCGCCAACCTCGTCGACTACATGATCGTCTACGGCCGGACCACGGGCATCGGCCTCACTGGGGTCGAGTTCACCGCGGACGATGAGTCGATCTACAACCAAGAAGATGAGAGGGGTAAGTACCTCACTCGATCCCTCAGGCGAACGGGCGGAGAGGATCGCCGTGAGGACCGGCCAAGCATGTATTACGGCATCTCAGGCCCTGACGGCGTCGAGGTGTTTCCCCTCGGACCAGGAGACTACGAGAGCCGGTGGCGGTGCGGCCCCGAGAAGTACCAGAAGCTTGAGCGGAGCGGACTTATCGAGTGGAAGCAACCGGACGGCGAGGCGGGTGGCTGGAAGCCGTATATGAAGTTCTACCTCGAGGGCAGATCTAAGCAGCCGTCGAATCTTTGGACCGATGTTGAGGGCAACAAGAAGGGTACTCGGGAGCTCCGCGATCTTTTTGCCGGCGAGAAGGTCTTTGATTCACCGAAGCCGGTCGGGTTGATACGCAGGGTCATTGACATCGCATGCGACGAGGACGGTCTGATCTTAGACTTCTTCGCGGGATCGGGCACCACGGGCCACGCAGCGATGGAGGCGAACGCGAAGGACGGCGGGAGGCGGCGATACATCCTTGTGCAATTGCCTGAGCCGACTGATCAGGAAGATCTGCCCACGATCGCTGCCCTGACACGACAGCGGCTGCGGTCGGCTGGCTCAGAGATCTCCAAGGCGCCGAGCCTAATCGGCGAGACCGACACCGGTTTTCGGAGCTATCGACTTGAGTCGTCGAATTTCTCGGTGTGGAACTCGGCCACTACACAGCCTGATGCCATTGTTGAGCAGCTGGAGCTCGCCGCAACAAGTCACGTCCGCGCGGCAGCCACCGAGACGTCGATGATGACTGAGCTACTTCTGAAGGCTGGGTATCTGCTTACGTCACCGGTCGAGCAGGATGCCTTCGGTGGCGTCGCCGGCTTCTCGATCGGTGGAGGCGCGCTGTTCGTATGTTTGGCGCCTCATTTGACCATTGAGGTGTTCGAGGCGATGGCGGAGCGTGACCCGGCGATGATCTTGGTTCTCGACTCCGGCTTTGGGGGGAGCGACGAGCTCAAGGTCAATGCGCTCCAAACAGTCCGTGCCCGCAATCAGCAATCGGGCGGCAACATCGCGCTCCGCGTGGTGTAGCAAGTCAGCCGTGGCGGAACTCAAACTCAAGTTCGACGCGACACTCGACTACCAGGCCGATGCTGTAGCGAGTGTCACCGACCTCTTCGCTGAGCTTCCGCTGTCGAGCGGCGAGTTCTCGTTGACGTCGCAGTCTACGTCGACTCTCGCCTTCACCGAGCTGGGCGTCGGGAACCCTCTGGCGACAGATGAGGTTGCCTTTCAGGCAGCCACCCTCGGAAATCTTCGGGCCGTGCAGGAGCGCAACGGCATCGCTATGAGCGATGCCTTGGACGGGATGAACTTCTCCGTAGAGATGGAGACCGGCACGGGCAAGACTTACGTCTACCTCCGCACCGCCTTCGAGCTCAACAAGCGCTACGGCTTTACAAAGTTTGTCGTTGTCGTCCCAAACGTCGCCATCCGCGAGGGCCTGCTCGCCAGCATCGATCTCTTGCGCGACCACTTGCGGGGCCTGTACGACAACGTCCCGTTCGACGCCAGCGTCTACGACTCCAAGCATCTCGGGCGGGTGCGCCAGTTCGCGACCACCAACACCATCCAGCTTCTCGTCATGAACATCCAAGCGTTCCAGAAGGACGTCGAGGAGGATGCGGACCCGACGAAGGCCAACATCATCAATCGAGCACAAGACCGCATGTCGGGCCGGCAGGCCGATCGAGTTCATCCAGGCCACCAAGCCTGTCGTGATCATCGACGAGCCGCAGAACATGGAATCTGAGCCAGCCGCCGCGGCGATCGCGCGGCTCAACCCGTTCTGCACGCTCCGCTACTCCGCAACGCACAAACGCGCATACAACCGCGTCTATCGGCTCGGCCCGGTCGATGCCTACGACATGAACCTCGTGAAGCGCATTGAGGTTGCGAGTGTCGTGGCCGACGAGAATCCCAACGCCGCGTTCGTCCGCCTCCTGGCCGTTGATGCAGCGAAGGCACGCGCTCAGGTCACGATCAACCACGGGGCGGGGTCCGCGTTCAAGGCGAAAAAAGTCTGGGTCAAGTCTGGCGACGACCTTGCCATCGCGTCTGACGGACGCCAAGAGTACGCGGACGGTTGGATCGTGTCGGACATCTCCTTCCGAGGCGGCGCCGAGGCGGTCGAGTTCACCAACGGTGCCGAGGTCACGATCGCCGAGGCCTCGGCGTCTTTTGACGAGGACATTCAGAGAGCGCAGGTAATCGAGACCGTACGTCAGCACCTCGACAAGGAAAGGACGCTAGGCCCGCTCGGCGTCAAGGTGCTTTCGTTGTTCTTCCTCGACCTAGGTCGCGAACTACAGAGACTTTGATGACGATGGCAACCCGACCCTCGGCCGTATCGGACGATGGTTCGAGGAGGCATACGCGGAGCTTGCAGCGAAGCCGCGATACAAGGCTCTCGACCTCCCGCCGGTCGATCGCGTGCATGGCGGCTACTTCAGCGTGGACAACAAACAGCGGCCCAAGGACACGCGCGGTGACAGCGCAGCGGACATCGACACGTATGACCTCATCATGCGCGACAAGGAGCGGCTGCTGTCAACGTCCGAGCCGATGCGCTTCATCTTCAGCCACTCAGCTCTGCGAGAAGGCTGGGACAACCCCAATGTGTTCCAGATCTGCACGCTAAACGAAACGCGCGCCGATCGACCGCAAGCGCCAAGAGATCGGCCGCGGCCTACGGCTGCCCGTAAACCAGGACGGCGAGCGGATTCATGACCCTCTCATCAATCGCCTGACCATCATCGCGAACGAGGCCTACGAGCAGTTCGCCCGAGCACTCCAGACAGAGTACGAGGAGGACACAGGGCAACGCTTCGGCGTCGTGCCCAAGGAGGCGTTCGCCAAGATCGCGCTTCCGAGCGAACCCGGCCAGGAGCCCGCCGCGCCGATAGGCCAGGCGCTCTCCCATGATCTCTGGGACGACCTCTGTGCGAACGGCTACCTGAACGCGGACGGTCGTAGTCCTTCCGAAGTTCGCCCCGACGGTTGAAGGCTTCGACGCTCGCTGTCCCCGAGGAGATGGAGCCCATTCAGGGCCGAGATCACCGACGCAATCTCGCGCTTTGTCTTCGCGAATCGGATCGTCGATGCAAAGAAGCGACGCGCGGTCCGATTCCGCAAGCAGGTGATGCTCGGCTCGGACTTCAAGTCACTGTGGGATCGAATCAGCAAGCGGACCAAGTACCGGATCTCGCTGTCCACCGACGCGCTCGTCGCGGTAGCCGCAAGCGCGATCGCAAACGCCGATCCGATCGAGCCCCCGAAGGTCCGCGTCCAAGTCGTCGAGCTTGAGCACAGCGTCGCCGGAATTGCTGCGGACAAGCACGTCGACCAACACGCCTACGACACAGCAGCGCCGCTGTTCTTGCCAGACATCCTCGCAGACCTTCAGAACGAGACCGACCTCACGCGCGCCACGCTCGTGCGGATCATCCGCGAGTCGAAGCGCCTCCCGGACTTCGCAGTCAACCCGCAGGCGTTTACTGTTCTCGTGACCTCGCGGATCAATGCCGCGCTCCACAAGCAGATGGTCGATGGCATCCAGTACGAGCCAGTGCCAGGACTTAGCTGGGAGATGCATCGCTTGGAGCCTGATGCGAGCGAGGAGATCGAGCGATATGCCGCACGCCTCTATAGCGTCCAGAACGCGTCGAAGACGCTCTACGACCACGTGGTGATCGATTCGGAGGTCGAGCGCCGCTTCGCGAAGGGCCTCGACGACAACCAGCGGGTGCGCTTCTTCATGAAGCTCCCAGCATGGTTCGTCGTCGACACGCCGATCGGTGCATACAACCCCGACTGGGCGATCGTATTCGGCGACTCGGAACGGGTCTACCTGGTCCGCGAGACGAAGGGGTCCGTCGACCCAGAGGAGATTCGCGGACGGGAGGAGACGAAGATCCGCTGCGCACGCCAGCACTTCGCCGCGATTGGCGTCGACTACGCAGTGACAGCCAGCGTCGAGGACATGATCAGCAGGTTGCCGAGCCCGTGAGACGCGTTTGCGGCCGCAGCTCGCGGTGACGCCCCCGTCCAGCAGCAAGTGGAATGACACGCTCTCACGAACAGCTCGCACGCTATGCGACGTTTTCGCTGGCTAAGAAATTGAGCCTTATCGATCAGGGGAGCGTGCAGCGCGCGGCCCGGCGAGGGCCGCCGGCTATCACTCAGCCGCAGGCAACGCGGAGCAGCTGCACCGCGGCGCCGTATGGTCACGCGTTTGCGTCGCCCCCATCGGACGACGCAAACGCGTGCTCGAACCAAAGCAGCCCAGCCTCGCCGTCCTTGACCGTGACGGCGTTCGTCGCGCGGCTGTGGCGGATCATGTTGCGCAGCTCGGCGATCTGATCGAACCGCACATTCAATTGCTCCTTCGTGCCGAACGTCTGCGCGAACCGGTCCCATAGGGTCTTCGCGCAGATGACGTTCTGCAGGTCGCGAAGATCGAAGTATTGGAGCCTGTCCGCCAGCTCGTTATTCCCATCGGGCGACCCTCCGGGGTGCTTACCCGCAATCGCTTCGATCCGCTCGTCCACCCGTACCGCAATGTGCTGGGGAACGCCTGAGCTGTCGTCGTCCAAACGGTCGGCGATCAGCTCTCGCAGCGTCAGCTCGACGGCCTCGACGCGTGCATCGAGCTTCGCTAGTTGCGGGTCGACCTCCAGCGCCCTCGTCTGTCGAGGGCCTGCTTGCTCCACAAGCGCGTCGTTAAGGCGCTCGAGTCGCCACGCCAGGAACGCATCGAAATCGTCACTCATCAAGGGGCTCTCGCGCCCGCTCGGCAGCATCTGGCTCTCCAGTACGCCGCCGAGTAGCTGGCCGCCGAGTGCGGTACGGATCTCGCCAAGATAGTCAGACGGAGCGCGCTTGCCGATTCGTACGTTTGTGGTGCGGTCGATGAGGCAGTGGTTGAGCACCGAGTCGACGTCTGGGGCCGCGGTCGATGTCCGCGAGGTACGCGCGCGGGAAGACGTGGTGGTCGTCGACCCTATTCGCGTCGATCGTCTCGTGAGTGAGCGGCGCGCCCGTGTGGAAGTCGCGTGGCTGCTCGGTGAGCGTTAGCGCGATCGTCGAGCGGTACAGTCCCTGCTGGCGGGACGTGACCGTCCGCCAGCGGTCGGGACTCCACTCGAACTCGCTGACCACAGGCGCCTCCTCCCCGCCGGAGAGCCACACTCTTCAGAACGGGCGCGTCGCGCTCAGCGAGCGTCGCCGACGAGCTCTCGTACTCGCCAGTCAAGCAGGCGCACCAAAACCAACGCTTGAGCTTGGCTCGCATCGCGCCCTCCTCGGGTCCGGTCGCCGCGGCGACATCGCGCCAGGCAGCTGCGAGCGGGATGAGCATCGGTCTGTAGGGCAGCCACTTGCTCGACGAGCACCCCGCACTCGTTGCGAAGCAGCGCGATCGCGGCGGCCATATCCGAGATCACAGCATCCCATTGTGCGGCTATCTCGTCGGCCGAGATGCCGAGCACGGTGCTCCGCTTGCACGAACGCCCGAGCCGCAGCGCGACAACCTGGAGCAGGTAGTAAGGCTCGATTTCGAAGTCCGCCAGAATCGGAAATCTCTCGCGCGCCGAGGACCAAAAGTCATACAGGCTCAGGCCGCCGGCGAACGCCCTCGCGCTGATCAGCTCGAACGGCGTCAGGGGCTTACCCGTTCGGTTCAGTGTCTCGAAGATCGTGCAGACGGCCTCGAGCTCGGTCTCTTCGGGGAGGACGGTGACCGGAAAGGTGTATTGGACGAGGGGGTCGACGAAGGCTTCAGCGACCTCGCGCAACAACTTGCCCACACGAGTCGGGTTATCGTCATTGCGCAACTCGACGACCTCTTCGCGCCAGCTTCCGACGCCGGAGTCCAACAAGACCGGGAACGGCATCATCAAGGTCTTCGCCTGCGCCGAGCGCTCCGTGAGGTGTGCGGCGCGCGCGGCGGTGAACACCCGAACCGCGTCGTTGACGTCGTTGCCCGCGATCAGCGCGCCGATGTCGAGGAAGAAACGAGACTGGCCGACGCCATAGATCGCCTGGTAGAGGGAGGTCAAACGCTGCTGTCCGTCAAGCACCAGGTTCGCTGGGGCCATCTCGAGTGCCCGTGCTTCCTCGACGGCTCGAGCCTTGAACGTACTGCCGCCGCCCTGAAGGAACAGCAGGGCACCAGCAGGGAAAGAACGGATCATCGACACGATGAGCTCGCGCGTCGCGTCGGGCGCCCATACGAAGGTTCGCTGGAAGTCGGGGAGGGCCAGCTGCCCACCGTCGAGGTCAGCGAGCAGGTGCATGAGTTTTCGCTGCACCGTTTGGAAGTCGCCTCTACGCGCTGGCTTCGGCACCTCCACACCCTCCGGAATCCGCACCATGAGCGTCGCGGCTGGTGCGGCGCTCCTGCCAGGGGCTTGCGTGAGCGGAGCCGGCGGCGAATCTGACGCGTGTTCCTCGGCGACGCGAAGGAGCTCCGTCTCATGGCTTGGCCTCGTGAGGGTCAGGAGGGATCCGAGGCTGTTGCGTGCGCCGTATGACAGCTCGTCGCGTGAAATACGCGCGAACCAACCGACCTCGCGGCTGTGCTGGATGTTCTCGCCGATCGGCTCGTCGAGGAACGTGTAGGGGCCGGCCACGCGTCCCAGTAGCACCGTTTTCGTCGCCGGCTCGGGCGTGAGGACGAGGTCGCCGTCTTTCATCGTGTTTGCGAGGCGGTAGAGCGTGTTGGCGCCCTGGGACCGTTGAGTGCCGGACATCGCTGGATACGTGACCTTGACGCGCTCGACAACCGCGTCGCGGTCAAGGCCGCCGATGTCACCGGTATCGCCCCACCCCACTACGACGGCCGAGAGTTCGACGAAGGCGGACGCGAATACGCCTCCCTTTCCCGCGCGGACCATCCAGACGGTCGCGCTGTCCTTACCCGTCAGCTCGTCTTCGGGAAGCTCGCCGCCCATGTCGGCGATCCAGTTCGCGTAGCCGGGAGATGACGCGCGTAGATAGGCGATAGTTACCGGACCTTCTGGGTCCGCGAGCGCGGCGTGCCCCGCGTCGGTGATGGCGACCGCGGATGCGCCGGGCACCTCTGCGAGGCCGGCCTTCGCGAGACAAGTCCGCGCCCACGCGACCCGATTCTCGAGCACGGTCTTGCCGGACGGGATACGGACGGCGCGACTCTCCGGGTCGAGGTCGAGCGCGTCAGCGACGTTCTCGACGACCTCCGATAGGTCGTGCTGCCGGCCGTCCACGAGCACGCCGAGCACGTGGTGCAGGAGCTGATCCACCGTAGGGACCGACGCCCCCGAGCTTCCGTTCCCTTCCCCGGCCAGCTGTGCGTCTGAGTCGATTGGAGCGGACACGGGAAGAGCGTATCGTCCGCTGGTTCGCTGGGATCGGGCGACGGACGAAGGCCCGACGCTCGTCGCGTCAGACGAGTAGCGATACAAGGAACCGGCGGCACGCGACGATCGCTCGGGGCATTGGAATGAAGCGCTCAGGCGACGTGAGCACGCTCACCGGCGCGGCCAAACATCGCGGGCAAGTCGCACGCCGCTGAGCCCGGCGAGCACACGTCTGGGTACTCGCGCAGCACCGGTGGCAGGCTGGGAGCGCATTCCATGGTCCAGTCGCCCGATAGAACGCGTTCGCGGCTGGTGAACATGACCCGCTCGCGTGCCGGGTGCATTCCCTCGCGCGGGCCAGCGTCCTGACGGCCGTGCCAAGCGGAGAACGTCTGGTCGGCTGCTTTGATGAGACCGCGCAGGGGCTGTGACCGTGCGGTGAGATAGACCACGGACGGGGGAATGGCGTGTGTGGCGAAGTGCGTTTCGCGCCAGCCTTCCAGGAGCCACCAGTCGTAGCGACGCAGGCGGTCGATCTGCTTGTGGGGCCGCTCGGTCCGGTCGTACTCGATCAGCACTGCCCAGCGCTCCGCGCCTGACCCTCCGATCAGCGTGGCGTCCGGCTCGAGGTAGCCTCGGCGGCTGTCTTCGACGTGCAGGCGTGTGCCTGGCGTTAACTTCGCGGCCGCGGAGCGCTCGAAGTCCTCGGCGTCATCTGTGTCGATCCGCCCGCTGCGGGGCCCCCGCCAGGAGAACGGCATTCTCTCCATCAGACCTCCAGAGGAGCGTTGCGAAGCCTGATCAGCAATGTCGAGGACGAGCGCGGCGACCTGGAGATCGTGTACGGCGTAGCCGATACTCGTAATTGTCGCCGGCGCGGACGCACGGTCGGTTGGCACCAAGCGCTGCTCCACGAGTACAGCCCACCCTTGGGCACTAACGCAGTAGATCCATTCGGCGCGTCCAACAGCCCGGACCGGGCGAAAGCGATCGAGGTAGCCCCTGTCGTGCAGCTCCTTCAGTCGCTGCTGCCCGGCGCGCTCTTGAGACGCGCCCCAGCCGAGCATTAGTAGCTGTCGTGCCGACAGAAAGTTGACGTCGTAGAGCAGCGCCATCAGCTTGAGGTCGCGGTTGGTGAGGAAGACGCCGGGCGGATTTGTGTCCCGCTCTCCCCATTCCAGCGTGGCGCGGCTCAGATCGTCCACGGCGAGCACCATCCGCTCGACAGTGCCGAGATGCGTGTGCGTTGTCATATCGGCTCGCGTCTGCGTGGCTCGTCGAGGATCTCGACCGTCATCTTGTGTTTCCCTGCCTCCCGGTCCGCGACGAGCGGCGCCCACGTGTGGGGTGCGGAGTCGTCGGTGGTCCACACCCGAACTTGGACGCCGTAGATCTCGCTTGGGAGCCACCCGGGAAGGGCGGGCTCCGGGGGAATCTGAACGGCGTAGCGGCGGCGTGACTGATCGCATGGCGCTGCAGCGAGTGCTACCGACTCTCCTTCCGGCGGCTTCAGGACGATCTCTACACGCACAACCTCGTCGAGCGGAGGGCATTCTTTCCACCCCGACAGGTCGACGTGGACTGTGCGATACCGCGCGACGATCGGCCTCATGACCGACCACACCAAGGGCGGCTGTATGTAGCGGCCGTGGTCGTGTGGGTGGTCGCCGCGGAGAAGCTGTTCGCGCTCGTGGTGCGCGCGGGCCTCGCGAGCCTCCGGCGTCGCCACGAGCCCCTCCATCGGCTCGGTGCTCGCGGTGGCCGCGGGCTGGGGGACGCCGTTTGCCAGCCACAGGTTCACGGCGCGGTAGTTGGGCTGCTGGACGATGTCGGTTGGGTCGATTCGGATTCGGCGTTGGTCTTCGATGTCGCCGCGGATGTTGTCCTGGAAGACTTCCATCGCGAGCGCCGCGGCGGCGCGCGCGTCCTGGAAGTCGCGTTGGCGAAAGATTGAGACGTTCTGAAGGAGGCTTCTGACGCCGGCCCTGACGTTTTCGTCGGCGATTTGGCCGGTGTATTGGAAGGCTGCGGCGACCTCGATGCCTCCCGAGCGGCCCTCGGCCAGCAGTGTCGAGAAGGCGGGGATGAAGACGTTGTGCGCCTCGTCGATGACTAGGGCGGCCTGCACGCGCTCATGGGCCTCGACGCGCTGGATTTGGTGAAGGGCGCGCTGAATCAGGAGGATCAGCATCGAGCAGAAGAGGTTGGCGTTTGACTCGCCGACCGCTCCCTTGCTTCCGTTCACGATCAGGATCTCGCGGCGTTGGATGATGCTCTCGAGGTCGAGCTGGATGGGGTGTGTCATCAGCAGGTTGAGGCTGGGTGAGGTCAGGAACCGTGCGATCTTGTTCGCGGGCGCTGCGACGGCCTCGGCGAAGAAGCGAGGGTTGTGTTTGACCATCTGCGGGAAGGTGTGCTCCCAGTAGTCGCGTACGAAGTCGATCTCGTGGTGGCAGCGCAGCTCGCGTGTGACCCAGTCGCGGTAGCCCGCGTCGTAGGGGTCGAGCAGCGCGGCGACGTGTTGCAGGGCCGGCACGGGCTCGACGATCATGACCGCCTGGAGGGCGGCTCTGAGGAACAGGTCAGAGCGCGGGCCGACGGAGGACTCGCCGGCGAGCTCGCGGATGACCGAAATGAAGATGTCGGCGCGGATCTCGGGCGTCAGATGCCCGGCGGTGAGGATGTTCAGCCCATACCGCGGTGCGCCCAGGTCGAGGTAGTGAACGGTGCGCCGGGCGGGTATGAGGCCCATACAGACGCGAGCAAAGTCCTCCTTCGGGTCGATGACCACCAGCGCCCGATCGTCATCCTCCGCGACGGCTCTTACGTGCGGCGCGAGGGCGGCCGTCTTCCCTGCGCCGGCGGCTCCGAGGAGCATCCAACCGTAGCGCCGGTCGGCTGGGTGGATCCCCACCGGCCCGTGCTCGTCGTGCATGACCGCGTGGGCGGGGTCGCGGCTGATCGCGCTCGTCGCGGTGATTTCCCTGGCTGAGATGCGGTTGAGTGGGACGCCCTTCAGGCGCAGGGTCGGCAGGTGCCACAGCGACGCAACCTCGGCGCTCGAAAGAGCTCCGCTCCACAGCGCCGGGAAGAGTGGTGGGAGGCCCCGGCCGGAGCGCCAGGCGTAGAGCCTCGGCGCAGACGCATCACGCGGACCCGTAGGTAGTTCTCGCTGCGTGTCTCCTGGATGACCCGCGACCTGGCGGGCGTGGGGCTCGTGGCCGCGTGGCACGATCACGCGCAGGTCGAACCACCACCATGCCCGCCGACGCCCTCGACCGCGCCCTGCAGGTGCTTCTTGGCTACGACGCCGTCGGCGCCGGGCTCGTTCGGGCCGATGGCGCGGTCGGCGATGAACCGCCGCTCACGGCGCACGAGCGCGTGTCCGGTGTAACGCTCGAGCAACGTGGGTGCCGGAGTGAGAAGCAGCTCGACGACGCACGGCGTCGTGAGCGCGTGCATGACGGACACGAGGCTTTCGACGAGTGAATGCTCGTAGTCCTTGGTGGTCGCGAGCGCCCACACCCACCGTCGCGCCTTCTTTACGCGGAGCATGTCCACCGCGACCTGCGCGACCGGCTGGCGGCGACGGAGCAGCGCCCGAACCGCCGCGCCGGTGAGGCGAGCGTGCTGAGCGCGAAGGGATCGGCGTGGGAGGCGTCGATGGGGATGAGACGGGTATCGGGGTATGTGGCTCTCAGGCGCGCCGCGATCGCGGGGTGGTAGATGGCGGGCGCCTGCACGAGGAAGCGCACCGATCGTGCTCCGCCTTCGCTCACGATCCTCACGTCAGGGTCGGAGGACCGGTCAGCGGACGGCGGATGATGCCCGGCCTGAGCGCCCCGGCGATCCCGTCGAAGACCTTGCTGATCTCATACGGCGAGGCCTGGTCGTCGCGGCCCAGGCGCAGCTCGGCGCAGAGCACCCGGCCCGGCTCGGCGCGGCGGCGGCGAGCGCGTAGGCGCGCGATCAGCACCGGCGTGCGAAGCCAGCAGCAGACCAACGGTGTAGGTGGCGAGGTGGAGGCAGAGGACTCACCGCATTGGTGATCCACGCGAGGGGCGAGGGGCCTGTCGCGGCGCCGTGCGGCGGGGCGGTATGCGTGCTCGTGGACGACGCGTGGCGAAGGAGGCTCGGGGCGTAGTGGTGGATCTGCAGCAGGAGGGCCACGAAGCCGGCCGCGATCAGCAGCAGGGGGCCGAGAAAGCGTCGTTGGAAGTAGGACATGACGCTGATACCTGGGGCACCGCGTATGTCTCAAGGAGGGCAGCGAGGCACAGGAGGATCGCGGCGCCGATCGCGAGTAGGGCGAGCTCGCAGGGGTCCCGTTGCCCGCGGCGAGCTCGCCGCCAGCCGGCGAGGGCGCGCGCGAGTCCGCCCCACTCGAGCGGCCATTGCGGCAGGTAGCGCAGCAGGCCGAAGCCATAGGCGCCGAGTGCCAGTCCGCCAAGCGCAACGTTGACCGCGAGGCTCGCGGCGACCACGACATCGCCCACGAGCAGCGGCCAGCGGCGCCTGGGCCGACCGTCACGGCTGCCTGGCGCACAGAAGCGGGATCGCCTGCCTCGCGGATGTTGTTGGTGGCGATCAGCGCCGCCATGCTCGCGCTGCCGGGCGGGGCAAAGCGTAAAGCCAAGGGCAAAGACGCCGCGAAGCTGCCCCGCGATCGGAATCGCGAGGATCGCGGCGAGCAGCGTGCCGAGCCACAAAAGGCAGCAGCCGTCGAGCATCGTCGCCGCCAGTCCGGCTCGACGCAGCGACCGGGGCCTTGCCTCTGGCGCGATGGCGAACTAGCTGTCTGTCGCTGGGGGCCGCCATTCTGTGACCCTCCATCCGAGTGGGGTGTGTACGGTGCGCGCGAGATAGACGTGGTAGGCGCCCTGGGCCTGGCCGCCGAGCGGGGCGACTTCCTCATAGGTGACGACGATCGCCCGCTTCGCCTTGCTGGCGGGATCACGCCGACGTAGCGCCCGCCGGCCGCAGGACTCGCCCGACTTCCTGTAGCTGCGCTCTCACGGCCTGCGCAGCGTCCTGGCGGAGTTGTTCTGCGAGCTGGCCGCTGGCCAGCGCCAACAGGGCTGCCCGCTCGTGAGGGAGCGTCGCCGCCGACCAGTTGACCCATTCCTCCGCGTAGCGGGCGAGCACACTCGCGGCGCTGTTCGCTGGGTTTGAGTGCTCCTTGCGGCGCGGGTGTCTGCGCGCTCTGAGCACCTGCGACGGGGGCCTTCTGGGGCTGCTGGGAGTACCTCTCGGTGCAGCTCCGCATCCGGCGAGGGCGATAGTCGTCGCGAGGAGCAGTGGGAGCGTTCGCCTGCTCATAGGCCCGGGAGGTGTCGTGGGGGTGAAGCCGACGGTCGTTTGTGGCGCCCACCCGGGCCCGCCGGAGGGGTTCGGCCGCTGCGGCGCCCCAGTCGCGTCCGCCGATGCTCACGAACACGTGGTCAGGGTTCGCCCAGATCGTGAACTGCTGCCCGGGTCCTGCAGCACCGAAGCTCATGAATCCGGTCGAGTCAAGAGTCGGCGTGTTCACGCCGGACACCTGGAGCAGCATCCGCAGATGCCGCTCGAGCAGTCGAGCCCGTCATAGGCGGTGCCGGAGATGAATTCGTTTGCAGCGTTGTGGCAGTAGGTCCCGTGGGTTGGACGCGCCGGAGTGACATGGCCGCCGCCGTAGCAGTAGGGAATCTGCGCGGCGGCGATCTCGTCCGCGACCGTCACGAACCGCGCCTCAAGCGGCCCCATGGCGCCTGCACCAC
>CAVXHC010000011.1:0-30253 GCA_963761355.1 uncultured Solirubrobacteraceae bacterium | reverse complement strand
TAGCCCGCAAACAGGCGTCTCTAGCGCGTCCCGCGGTGGCGCAACCGCCAGGGTTTATGTTATATTTGTGTTCTATTTTGCCGGGTCACAAGCTTGGCGCGGCAACCGTTTTGGGAACTCGCGGCCCTCCGTTGTGAGCTCGCAGTCTGAGACGCGGCGCGCTAGGCATTCCAGGGTGCCGGGCGTCAGCGTCGCCGATGACCTGCCGGTACAGCTGTCGCTACTCGATCTGCTCGACGACGCCTTTCCGCATCGGCGCTGATCTTCGTCGGTGCCCGGCGAATCGGTGGCGTCAGCGTTGGCCCGCCGCGCGCATCGGCTACGTTCCCCGAGCGTCCGCCGTGGGCGCTAGAACATATGTTCGTGTTATCGAGCCGACCACTGAGATGACCGAGTACTGGACGAACGACTCGGTGCTCCGCTTTGCCCAAGATCGAGATCCCGTGGCGGTCGTGGAGGACGCGGCGCAGCAGCTCGTGCTCGATGCTGTCGAGCACGAATGGCACGGCCCGCCGTTTGACCCGTTTGAGCTCGCCCGCATCCTCGGGATCCCCGTGGTGCCAATGCAGGAGCTGCGTGACGCCCGCACCGTACCCGCGGGCGGGAGCTTCCATCGAGTACAACCCCACGCGGCCCCCGCAGCGCCTCCGGTTCTCGCTCGCGCACGAGATCGCGCACACCCTCTTCCCCGACGTTGCCGCGGCTGCTCGATACCGCAACAACCCCGCTCACGGCCCCACCGACGCCTGGCAGCTCAAGTTGCTCTGCAACATCGCGGCCGGCGAGATCTTGATGCCAACGGCGAGCCTGCCGGAGCTGCGCGGCGGCAACCTCGAGATGAGCGGCTCGTCGCGCTCCGCCGGGAGTACGGCGTCTCCACAGAGGCCCTGTTGCGGCGGGCCACGAAGCTCTCCGCGCGTCCCGTCGCGATGTTTGCGGCATCGCGGACGGACCCGCAGCGGGTCTCTTCGTCGTTTCGCATCGACTACGCCGTGCCATCTCGGGCCTGGCAGCCCGAGATACATCGCGGGCAGCGCCGACCGGCAGACTCGGTGCTCGCCGAGTGCACCGCCGTCGGCTTTACCGCGAAGCGGCACGAAGACTGGTCGAGCGAGCTCCCCGATGTCGAGGTCCAGGCGGTCGGCGCACCGCCGTTTCCGGAGCAGCGGTATCCGCGCGTGCTCGGGCTGCTACGCCCCCGCGGCGTCCGCGCGGTCTCGGCGAACGAAATCGCCATCGTCCACGGCGACGCCACGCAGCCCCGCGGGCGCGGCCTCAAGGTCATCGCCCATCTCGTCAACGACAAGACGCCGAACTGGGGCGGCGCATTCGCCCGGGCCGTCCGGACGCGGTATCCCATCGCGCAGGACGACTTCCGCGCGTGGACGCAGAAGGACAGCACTCGACTGACCCTCGGCGCAGTGCACATCGGAGAGCCGACGCCCGAGATCCGCGTCGCGACCATGGTGGCCCAGCACGGCTACGGCCAGTCGGCATCGCCACGAGATCCGATACGCCGCACTCAAGGAATGCCTTGAAGCCGTCGCCGCATACGCGCGAGAGCACGACGCGTCCGTACACATGCCGCGCATCGGGGCTGGCCAAGCCGGTGGCCGCTGGGAGATCATCCGCGAGCTCATCGAGGAGGCGCTTGACCCGCCCGGCATCGTGTGACGGTGTACGTGCCCCCCAACCAGAGCGTCGACGAGGAGACCGCCGAGCTCACGCTGGGAATCTAGGCGCGGCGTGGCCCGGGTCGTTGTCGTGCTCTCCGGGGCCTGTCTCGGCGGGCAAGACCACGCTCGCGAAGCGTCTCGTCGAGCGATACGGGCGACGCACTACAAGACGAGCGAGCTCCTGGAACAGCTCTCTGGCGGCCGCGTCCCGCGTGAGCGCACGGCGATGCAGGAGTTCGGCGAGAAGCTCGACCGCGTCCACCGGCGGCGGTGGGTCGCCGAGATCTCGTCCCTGAGATCAACGCGCTCGCCGGCGACGCGATCGCTGTGATCGATGCCGCTCGCATCCCGGGCCAAATCGAGGCTCTGCGCAGGGGTCTGCCGCGTCAGGTTGTCCAGATCCATCTCAGGCGACCGAGCGCGGCTCGAGCGCCGCTACCGGCGACGGCCAAAGACGCGGTTCCGGGAGAAGGCGAGCTACGCCGAAGTCCTCGGACAACGAGACCGAGCGCCGGGTGCCCGAGCTAGCCGATGACGCCGACGTGGTGATCGACACCGAGAGCAACACCGAGCTCGATGTCGAGGTACGGGCGGCGCCTACCTCGGTCTCCAGAGCTGTGAGCCCGGCGGCGTCGTCGATGTGATCGTCGGCGGCCAATACGGTCCGAGGGCAAGGGCAACATCGCGTTCGCGATCGGCGCCGAGTATCAGTTCCTCTGCCGCGTCGGTGGCCCGAACGCTGGCCACAAGGTGCCGCTCGACGAGCCCTTCACGCACCGACTGCTGCCGTCGGCGACGATGACGAACGAGGCGCCGATTCTATCGGCCCCGGCGCCGTCCTCAACCTCGATGTGCTCTTCGACGAGATCCGCGACTGCCACGTCGAGGTCGGCCGCCTGTCATCGACGACACAGGCGATGATCATCGACGCGAAGGACTTGCGCGAGGAGCGCGAGCTCGTCGCAGCGATCGGTTCGACGGGCCAGGGCGTGGGTGCGGCGACTGCACGCCGCATCACGGACGGAGACGAAGACGGCTGCTCGCGCGGGACGTCTCGAGCTCGCTCCTTTTCTCGCGTCCGCCTACGAGGTCCTCAGCGAAGCGTACGCTCGCGGCGACCGCGTCCTCCTCAGAGGCACGCAGGGCACGGGGCTGTCTCTGTATCACGGCGCCTACCCCCACGTGACGTCTCGCGACACCACGGTTGCCGGATGCCTCGCGGAGATGGGGATCGCGCCCACGCGGGTGCGCAAGGTCATCATGGTCTGCCGCACGTATCCGATCCGCGTCCAAAGCCCGGCGCCGAGGGCAAGAGCTCGGGGCCGATGTCGTTGACGACCTCGTGGGCGGAGATCTCCCGGCGTTCCGGGATCCGCTCAGAGAACTGCGCAGAGTCGAGAGGGGATCTGTCAGCGGACAAGCAGCGCAGGGTCGGCGAGTTCGACTGGGAGCTGCTGCAGCGTGCCGCCCGCATCAACGGCGCCGACTGACATCGCGCTGACGTTCGTCGACTACCTCGACATCCGCAACCGCGACGCGCGGCGGTTCGACCGGCTCCAGTCGGAGACGATCCACTTCATCGAGGAGGTGAGCGTGTTGCTGGAGCGTCGGTGTCGCTGATCTCAACGCGCTTCGATGTCCGCAGCGTGATCGATCGTCGGTCGTGGTGACGATGGACCCGCGCGACCTCAGCCAGCACTACCCCGTGCTCTACCACATGGCCGAGGCCGGCTCCTGGGACAGCATCAGCGAGCATGGGCTGCTGTCCACGCGCAGCCTGATCGACCTCTTCGAGGTTGACGGCGACGCTCGCGACGCGATCCTGCGCGCGCGGCGTCCTGCCTCGGTCCGCTCGAGCACAGGGTCCACGGAAACGCCGTCGTCCGTGATCAGATCCCGTTGAGCGAAGCCGACTTGCCGCGTGCCTCACCGACATGACGTTCGAGGAGTGGCTGGATGTGCTGAATTCGCGCGTCTTCTTCTGGCTCGACGAGCCACACCTTGAGAAGCTGCTCGACGCGCGCGCCTACAGGGACCAGGAGCACGACGTGATCACCGTCGACTGCGCGCGTCTCCTCCGGCGTCACGCAGAGCGCATCACGCTTCACCGATCAATTCGGGCGCGACCATGTATAGCCCGCCTCGCGCGGTCGCGACACATTCCTCCCGATCGCGCCTACCCGTTCGAGGACCGCCGGCGCTCCCGCGGCCTCCGTAACGCGATCGTCGAGCTCGCCGTCGACGGCGGCGTACCGACATCCACGATTCGCCGTTCGCGTCCAGCGCCAGGCGCGCCGGAGAGACAGCGAGATCATCTGGGAGCGACGCGCGTGATCGTTCGCCCTCGAAGGTCTGCCGGGCGCTGGAAAGACGACCACCGCGCGATTGCTCGCGGAGCGACTCGGCGGCGGCTATGTCCACGAGGTTCCGCCGAGCACCCGTTCCTCGCAGACTTCTACGGGACATCGAGCGATACAAGCTCGAGACCGAGCTGTGTTTCGTGCTGCTGCATTACCACCAGTATCGCGACCTCGACCGGGGCAAGCTCGTTGTGCTCGACTACTCGCCTTGAAGGACCTGGTGTTCGCCGACCTCAACCTTGCCGGTGCAGACCACGAGCTTTTCGAGGCCGTCTACTCCCGGACGTCGGGCTCGGTTGCGCCCCCGACGTCGCCGTCTTCCTCGAGCTCGACCTCGCGCACATCCGGGATCGCATCCGCGAACGCGGCCGCGAATATGAGCGCGACATCGACTTCTGAGTACCTGGAGCGCCTCCAGGGCGCCTACGAGGGCCGGCACGCGGAACTCGGGGATCAAGGTCGAGCGCATCGTCGTCACGCCGGCGATGACGACCGAGGACGTCGCGGGCGCCGTCGCCACGGTCGTGTGAAGCCGGCCGTACTATGATCCGTGCCGGACTTTCCTGGAGCGCTTCGAGCAGCACCTCCGGCAGTTTCGTTCTGCCCCGTTCCTGTTCATTGGTGCAGGCTTATCCCGACGCTATCTGAACCTCGACAGCTGGGACGCCCTCCTGCGTCGTCTTGCCGCCCTCATTGACGGCGACTATGATTTCTACTTCGCGACCGCTGAGGGCAATCTCCCCGCGGTCGCGACCCTCATCGCTGGGGACCTTCATCCTCGTTGGTGGAAGGAGCGTCGGTTCAAGCCCCATCGAGACAGATTCGAGGGCAAACTCGGACACCCTGACTCAGCACTCAAGGCCGAGACAGCGTCTATCTCGCTGACTCGATCAAGCAGCTTCCGTCGTCCGGGCTGCTGGCCGAAGAGCTCGCCCTGCTCAGGAAAGCAGTGATCGACGGAATCATCACCACCAATTTCGACCCCCTTTCTCAACATCTCTTCCCTGACTTTCGCGTATTCGTCGGGCAAAATCGACTCCTCTTCAATGACGCCCTGGGCGTGGCCGAGATGCTGCCAGATCCATGGAAGTCACGAAGATCCCGACTCGCTCGTCTTGACGACAGCTGACTACGAGCGATTCCACGAGCGCAACCCGTACCTCGCTTCGAAGCTCATGACGCTCTTTGTTGAGCATCCGATCGTCTTTCTCGGCTACTCGCTCGCTGATCAGAACGTCGCCACAATCCTGAACGCCGATGACGTGTCTGGCCACGACGGAGAGTGTTGCCCAGTTGGCCGACCGACTGATCTTTGTGCAATGGGACAGCGACGCGGGCGAGTCAAACGTCGCCCCGAGCATCATCCGCGTCGATGAGGACCCGATACCGGTGACGACCGTCACCGTCCCAGCTTTCGAGAGGTCTTCGGGGTCTCGGTGGGTTGCGCCGCGGGTTCCCCGCGAAGCTACTAAGACGGCTGAAGGAGCAGGTGTACGAGCTTCATTCTCGAGGACAAGCCAAATGGGCGCCTCCACGTCCTGGAGCTCGAGGCCGACGACGATCTTTCCGCGGTCGAGGTCGTGTTCGGCGTCGGTGCAATAGCGAAGCTCCGCTCCTACGTCGGACTTCACGCGAGATGAACTGGTCGATGATTTGATCGACGAGCGCTGACCTCAACGCTGTACGGGTGGTGCAGGAGGCCCTGCCAAGCATCTTGGCCCAAGCAGGCAACGTGCCCATGTTCAAGTACTTACGCCAGGCCGGCCTCTTGGATCAGGAAGGCACCCTGCTCGAACCGCAGAGTGTCGACTCCAAGGTCGCGAAACACGTTGCGAGCCGCGACAAGCGTCTTGGCCTCACACAGACCTCAAAGAAGGCGGCACCAGCCGTGTTCAAGAAGTCGCGCGACCTCGATCAGCTCATCGCTAACGAGATGCCCGATGCGGCGCTCCAGTTCATCCCTGGGCTTGATGAGGGTGGGCTTGATCCGCGGAGGCGCTGCGCCGATTTCTTATCAAGCACGAGGATCTCCATAGAAAGAACGTTCATCGCTCACAGTGGATCAAGATCGCATGCCTCTACGACTGGCTGCTCTACGGCCGACAGGCCGAGCCGAAACCGGTCCGCGGTCCGCGGCCCCGCCTTAAAACACGGGCGCTAGTTACGACTTGACCCCGTCCGCAACCGGCAACGACCACTCCAGACCGAAGTCCACGACCGCACGCGAGAGGAGCCGACCCCCGTCGCCCATGCCTCCAAGACGGGCGGCGCCAGGCGCAGCGCTTGGAAGTCGGTCATTCCGACATCTTCCAGCCAGGTTGCACAGACGACCGCCAGGGCCGTGTTCGCATCGCTGCCGCCCTTGTCGGGCTCAAAGCTTGTGAGGCCCGGCGTGCAGAGCAGCTTCTTTGGCTGGCGCTTTCGCACATCTGCGCCGAGTCCCGCCACGCGACCGACCCGACCCGCCGCAAGCGGCCAGAGATTGAGCGCGTAGGCGCCTCGCTTAAGGCGACGCGGCCAGGCCGCGACCCCTGAAGGATTGCGCAGCTCCCAGTAGGCGAGCAGCTTCGGCCACTCCTCGGCAGGGGTGACCTGTCCGAGCAGCTGGACGTCCACCGCCTCGGACTCGGCCAGGGGCGAGGCGCTCCCTCTGGCGCTTCAGCGCCTGTCAGAGGCACCCCGAGCATCCTTTGGCGTCGCCACGTCTTGCCCAACGGCGAGAGGGTCGCTTCGGGCGGAGAAGTCCTCGCAGGGTCCATGGCTTCATTGTGCCGCGCCGAACCCCGGCGATCTGTGAGTCGCGGCCTCGCACGACTACTCCGTTGGGGCGATGGCCGCTACCGATCCCCACTGAGGTCAGCGACATTTCCCGCAAAGTGGGCGTAAAGTTTGTTGCTCGGAACCGCTTTAGCTCGGCTTACTCATGGATGAGCTGCTTTCGACAACGACGGTATGGCGTATCCCGGCCCTACGTTTTAGGCCGGGGCAGGATGCGCATGATCCGCCGTGGCAGCGGAACGGCCGTTGGTCGCCGGAGGAGGCGGCGGCGGAGCTCCACAGGCGCCGCGCCGACCTGATCGGGCAGTTGCGACGCCGTAGCGAGGCGCGCGGCGTCCCGCTGGCGCCCAGGAGGAGATCGTCGACGACGCGATCACGGCTGTCGTCATGGCTCCGCGGGGAATCGCCAACGAACAGCACCTGCTCGGTGCTTTCTGGCTCGCGGTCGATCACCGCTGCCGCCGGTATCGGGAAGGCCGGCACTTCACCCGCCTTGGCTCGCGGCGGCGCGTCGAGTTCGACGCCGCCGCCCAGCATGGCCTCCGGGGGAGCACCGATCCTTTCGACAGGCTGGAGCTGATGGACCGGTTGGCGCGCGCGGCCGACCTGATGGCCGACCTCGATCCGCGCGAGCGTCAGGTCGTCTCCGTGATGGCGAGCAACGGGGTCGGCCCCTCTCGGCGGCGCGCCTGCTGGGGCTGCCGCTGGGAGAGGTGCGTTCTGCCGCTCGCAGCGCCAACGCCAAGCTCGATCGTGTCGCCGCTATCGCCGCAGCGGGCCGGATGTGCGAGTTCCGGCCCGGGCGATCGTCGCCGACGCGGCCGGCGCAGCCGGCGAGGATGAAGCGCGACTCGCGCGAGCGCACGTGAACGCCTGCGTCCCTGCGGGAGGGTCTATCGTCAACTCCGCCGCGAGATGCGCGGGCGCGAGTTCCAGCGCGCGGCCGGGCCGCGTTCCTTCCGCTGCCGGCGTGTCCATAGGCACCTACGGGGTGTCGGCAAGCTCGCCGTATGGATCGAGCAGCGATCAACCTCTTCCGCGCGGTCCGGGGAGCGAGCTGCGGAGGCCCTTGGCGGCGCCGGAGTCGTTAAGGCTGCGGCTGCCGGTACGGCCGTCGTGGTGGCCGGCGGTGCCCTGACGGGGCATCTTGTTCACGACATTGCGGCACCGGCCTCGCCACCACACCACCGCAGCACGCACATCGAGAGTGGTAATGACCAGCCGGCGATCCCGGCTCAATCAATTGTCGTGTCGGCTCGAGCCTCACGCCTGACCGCCGGTACATCGACACGGCGCATAACGGTTCACCAGCGCTCGCCGCGACCGCCGAGTAGAGCCTCGGCTATCTCGCCCTCGGGGGACCATCCGCGGCAAGTTCGGCGACACACTCAGGCGAATCATCGAGTCCCCGCCCGTGCCAACGCGGCATCGGTCGGCCAGCCTCTACGCCTACGCCATCTACTGAAGTCTCGCCACAGCCGGCCCAAAGCGGGGGCGGGACCAGCCTCAGCTATCTCGGAAAATGACTCCAGGCAGTACGTCACAATGGTTTGGTCGTTCGTCCGGGGCTTTCAGCCACGCGGGACTATTTTTGGTGACGTTCGTTCTGTTGGTTGCGGCTCCAGCGATCCAGCCATCCGCAGCGGACGCACGCCCCTATGACGTTTATACATGTACACAGCCCAATGGCGCTGCCGCACCGATCGACGGTTGGACCCCCTTTACCAACAGTGGAGATATGGTGACGGAAGATGAGTGTCCGGAGGGTAACTACTTGATTGCGGGAATGCTCGGATGGCGTGAAGTCGCTGTGGGTGCGGAATCAGGATGGACATTTTTGCCTCCCGCGGGCACACGAATCAAGCAGGCCACCCTGCATTGGGACTACAACAACAGCGACTGGCAGGATACGGGCTCCGCGACAGCGTTTGAGTCGCTAGAGGCCCCATACCACGGTCTAGCCGGCTCAGACGCTTTCAAGAGCTGCGTCCATTCCACGCCCTGCTGCTGCTCTGGCCCGTGGGAAGGACGCATTTCTGCTCGTAATCTCGTTACTGTCCCAGAAGCGGACCTCGAACCCGCGCAAGGCGAAGGCGGCGGGGGTGGACCGCCGCGAGTATAACTATGGTGGCGGGTTGTGCAGACGCGTTATCTGGAGGCGATCACTGTGATGGCGCTGCCTTGGAGTTCGCGGCGTTTTCGGGGATAAGCGCCGCGACGATCACACTCGAAGACAACAGCCCTCCGCAGGCAACGGTAGTCGGGGGAAGTCTCACGACGGGAGCCGAGCTACAAGGCGCGCAGACGCTAGCCCTGAGCGGGACCGACACTGGCTCAGGCATCTATCAGGCAGTCCTTGAGGTCGATGGCAAGGAAGCACAGAGCGTTACCATCGATAACAACGGCGGTCACTGTCAAAACGTTGGGCAAACCACAGACGGCCGACCGGCGTTTCTATATGTAGTGCCCTGCAGGTTGGAAGTCAACGATCAGTACGTCAGCTTCAACGTGTCGGCAATACCCGACGGCCCGCATAGACTTGCGGTGCTCGTTACCGACGCAGCAGGAAACGCTACTATGGTGCTTAGCCGTGAAGTGATTGTAGGTCGCGGCGCGTGCAACGGGACGTGTGATGACCAGGCCAAAATTGCGGCAAGCGATCCGCGGCTTGTGAAGCGCATCACACGGTCCTACATGCGCTCCGCGATGAGGTTAGCGGGCACCCTACGTGAACCGACGGGTGCCCCGTCGCCGGTGCTCGTCTGGAACTGCTGCAACAGGCGAGCTACACGGAGCGCCGGTGCGGACCATCGCCGGCTCTACCACCAATGCTGCGGGCCAATGGACTTTCGCTGTGCCGAGAGGCCCGTCTCGCCTGCTGCGGGTCGCGTTTCGCTCTCATGCCTTGGATGGCGGCTACGCTGCACAGCTCGACTACCACGAGACGGTCTTTGCGGACATCGGGCTCAAGGCGCCGCGACGTGTGCGGATCGGGGTACCCGTTTTAGACTTCCGCGGCAAGCTGGCCGGCGGATACACGCCGCCTGAAGGTAACAGCATCCAGATGGAAATATTCTTTCTTGGCCGCTGGCGGAGCATTGAAACACTTCGCGGCAACTCTCCACGGGCGCTTTGCCTATCGTTACACTTTCAGTACGGGGGCGGGAACCGCCTATCTGTTCCGCGCTGCAATTCAGTACAGCCGCCTCTATCCATTCCTTGCCGCTACAAGTCGTCCCGTGAGAGTACGAGTCCTCTAGCGACTCGTGTGTGGCGACCACGCTTTCCCCCCTCGGGCAGGCATGAGCTGCCAATCGAGGATCGAACCGAAGCACGCTCCGCGCCACGAGCCGGCCTTTCCATGCACGCGCGTGCCTCCGAGGCGCCCGACAGGTCAAGAGCGACGCGACATCCCACTGGCGACACCCGAGTAAGTCCGTTGTCGAGCTCGAGCGCAGCATGGCTTAGGAGGCATGAGCTCCTCATCGGCCGCCCGTGTTCTTGATCCCCTCGCAGCGCCGGAGGCCACTTTCCTGGACGCCGGCGTGTCCGTCGCGACGGTGCCGCGCAGGGAGCGGATAGCACCCGATGTGACAGCCATCGATGGCGCGGAGGCGGTGGCGATCGTCCGCGCGGCCGGGTTCATCGCCGCCATCGAGTCGGTCGCGAGCGAGCTCGCGGAGGGCACGGTCATCGAGCAGGAGCCCCCGGCAGGTGAGCGGCTGCAGCGCGAGGGGGTCATCACGCTGCGGCTCGCTGCACCACCACTCGACCCGGTACAGCTCGCGACCGAGAACGAGGCAGGGCTCGCCTCCGAGCAGGCGGAGCGAACCGCCGGCCCGGACGACACCGAGGAGTGGTTTCAGGCGTTGGCGCCCAGCAGGCCCGATGCCCCTGCCGGTGCAACGTCCGGCAGACGCCGTCGCAAGCATCGCCGTCCGATGCCGCCGGCTCGTGAGCGGTTCTTCGATCCGCCGCCGGCGCCATCCGTTGGGCCGAGGCAACCGCCACGCAGCGCGACGCTCTTACGGCGGGCGTCGGAGCGAGCGAGCGCGTGGGTCGCCTTCGCGTCGAGCGTCTGCGCCCTTGCGCCGTCACTCGCGGGATTGCAGTGGCGACGGGCCAGCGCACTCCTCGCCGGGGTGTTGCTCCTCGCGCTGCTCGGTACGCGGCTCTTCGCCTCAAGTGACCGCCGCGCGCGATCGACGCATCCTCGCGCGCTCGCACGCACCACCGATGCGCACGTGCCAGCGCGTAGGCCGGCCAGCGCCGTCCCGCGCCGTCGTCCATCGCCCGAGCCACGCGCCGGCCGCTCCCGGATGCGCAACGGCGCTCGGGCGCGCAAGCGAGACGCGGCGCCGGTCGCCCTCGTTGCAGCTCGTCCCGCCCATCAGCCCGAGCGCGAGCGCCCCGCCGGCGACTGCGGCGGCGCCGTCAGCCAGCGGCCAGTTCGCCTACCTCGGGCAGTGACAGAGACCTCGAACGAGAACCGCAAACACATGACATCAAGGAGACACCGATGCTTTCGATTCTCACAACACGGATACGCGGGTTCACCGCGCGCGATTGGTGCTCCAGGGTGCTGCGCCCGAGCTTCGCCCGACGGCTGCTCGTGGTCGCGCCCCTCCTGGCACTCGGCGTGGCGGTCGCCTTCCTCACGGCCGCGGCAGGGCACGTCGAGCTGCTCCATCGAATGCCGATCTTCTCCGGCGCTCAGTCGATCGCCGGAGTGACCGAATTTCTCGACAACATCAAGGGCTATCTGCTCTCGATCGTGCTGGCCGGATTCACGGTCGCCGGCATCGCGGTGGGCGCGGCGAAGCTCTCAGGCCATTCACGCGCCAACGACATGCTGTTCAACGTCGGCGTCGGCATCGCGATCTTCGCCGCGCTTCCAACCCTGGTGGCGTAGCGCATGTCGCGCCGTCGCATATGCCTGGTGCTCCTGCTCGCCATGGGCGTGGGGGCGGCGCTGCTGCTCGGCGCGCCGGCGGCAGAGGCCAAGGGCGTCCTCGGAAGCGGCATCGGTCCGACCGTCGGCCCGGACCTGAACCCGCTGCCCTCGATCGGCGAACTGCTCAACGGCGTGGTGAATGGCGTGTTCGGCGCACTCCTGTCGGCTCTGACGCCGAGCTTTCTCAAGAACGCGGACATTCACACGCTGGAATGGCTGATCGCCCTCCCCAACGTCGCGGACACGGCGACCTGGCCGACGGTCGGTCGCCTTGAGGCGAACATGGTGTGGGTCGCGGGAGCGATCCTGCCGACGACGCTCATCATCGCGACGACCCGCGACACCGCGCTCAGCCTGAGCTTTCGCGCGCACCCTGGGAACGCGCTCCTGCGGGTGATCGGCGCCGTGTTCTGGCTCGTCGTCTACCGCTTCGCAGTTTCGAATGCGGTCGCGTTCGTCAACGTCCTCACCCACACGATGCTGTCGTGGTCGATCGTCGCGCGGGGGCTCCACCGCACGGTGCTCGTGATGTTCGGCGGCTCGGTTGCCCTCGGTGCGGGCGGCGCCTTCCTGGCGCTGCTCGGGCTCGTCGCCCTCGTCTTCGCGGTCTGCCTGTTCGCGCTGAAGGTGCTGCTGTTGATGGTGCTGGCCGTGCTGTTCGTCGCCGGGCCGCTGCTTGATCGCGCTCACCCCGCTGCCGACGGTCGGCGATCTCGCGCGGGGCTGGCTGCTCGCGCTCGTCGGTATCTGCCTGATTCCCGTCGGCTGGTGCATCATCTTCGCGACCGCCGGCGCGATCAGCCTCGACGTGACCAGCCTCGGCGGCGGGGCGCACATCGGCAGCCGGGTGGTGGGGGCCTTCGCGGCGCTCGCCACCTTCTACATCGCGCTGAAGTGGCCGCTGATGGTGCTCGGGCACGTCCGCGGCAGCCTCGGCGGCCTCGGCGTACGGCCGGGGACGCCATCCGGCTGGCGCGAGCGTCGTGAGCGATGGCGCGCTCGCCGCCAAGGCTCAGCGCGCCCGCACGGGGCTCCAGGCGGCCATGCTCGCCGGCGGCCGAGGCATCGGCCTCGCTGCCGGAGCGCTCGGGGCGCCGCGCGGCGGACTGGCTGGTCTGGCGGCGCGAGCAGCACGACCACATCTTGCGGCTGCCGCCGCCAGCGGTGCGATTGCCATCGGGCCGCCTCGAGCCCGACCTCGCCCGACCGCCACGGGCGAGCGCATCGCCCAGGCGGGGGATGCCCTCCGCGACACCCCGACGCGGATGCGTGACGCGTGGCGGGCCGCCGGCGAGTCACCCAGCCAAGGGGCGCCTCGGGAGCGCAGGCCCGACCGGGACGGCGCAAGGGGGGCAGGCGGGCGGCGGGCGCTCGCGCAGCGGGCCGAGCGCCGGTGGTCAACCTCGCGCCGGACGCGGCGGCTCGCCCGCATCTGCCGGCCCCGGGCCCACGAGCTCGCGTGACGCAAGGCGCGCACCGCTCGTGCCTCAAGCCCCTTCCCGTCGCGTAAAGGCCCCGGCGGCCCCAGTCCCAGCCAGCGGAAACGCCGACACCGCACGGAGCCAAGTCTGCTCGCGCCACCTCAGCGCCACGGCCCAACCGCGCGGCGGTGGTGCACGTCCGAGCGACTCGCGCTCGGTT
Source organism: uncultured Solirubrobacteraceae bacterium (assembly GCA_963761355.1). GTDB lineage: Bacteria > Actinomycetota > Thermoleophilia > Solirubrobacterales > Solirubrobacteraceae > Palsa-744. The sequence continues at coordinate 16,844 of CAVXHC010000011.1, read as the reverse complement.
CGCGGGCTCGAGCCGCTTCTGAGCGGCCGCCGACGACCCCCGCCACCGCACTCGCGCCCCTCACCGCCGCCGGCCCCGCCGCAGAGGAATCGCCCCTCCCGTCGCTCCCCGGCCGGAAATCGACCGAGGAAGGGGAGGAAGGGGTGAGCCATCGCACCTACCGTCACGTCGACACTCCCGTCCCCTACCTGGGCCTCACGTGGCGGCAATGGCTCTTGATCGTCGGCTGCGCGGCGCTCGCGCTCGCGGTCATCGACCTGTTGCATCCGCCGACGCCGATCGCGCTGTGGCTGGGGACGGTCCTGTTGACGGGTCCGGTCGCGGTGAGCTACTTCACGAGCGGCGCCAGCGTGAGCTTCGGAAGGATGCTCCTCGACCACGCGCGCTGGCTGCTCGCGCCGCGCGAGCTCCCGCCGTCGCGCACCGTCGAGCACGTCCGGGCCAGGGGCTTCATGGTCGCCGCGCCACGCGCTCGGGGGCAACGGTCGCGGGTCTCTGGTCGCAGAGCTCGCGCGTGCCCGTCGAGCGGCGACCTGCTCCCCCTGGAGGCCCTCAGCGCCGACGGGGTCGGCGTCCTTCACTCGGGCGCGCTCGTGCGCTGGATCGAGGTGTCCCCGGTCAACCCCCTGATCCATGACAGCGAGGGGGCCGAGGGCATCTCGCGCGCCTTCACCTCGATCGCCGCGCGACTGCCCGATGACCGCCAGAGCCTGCAGCTGATCGCCCAGGCGACACCGCTGCCCGTCGAGGCGATCCTCGCCGCCGAGCGAGCGGACTGCCACTCCGCGGCCGATGACGCCCGCTCCCGCAGCTCCGAGCAGCTGGCCGTCGCCGTCGAGCGACTGGGACTCGCACAGGAACAGTCGATCCGCGTCCAGAGCAGGGCGCTCGCGGCGCTCGAGCTGCGCTACTTCGTGGTCGCGCCCTGGCAGCCGGCGCGAGCGGGAATCGGCCTGCGGCGCCCACGCCGCCGAGCAGGACCGCTGACGCTCACCCCGGCGGAGTACGAGCGCGCCGACCGCGAAGGCGCCCGCCACACCGAGGGAATCCGCACCGACCTCGAGTCGATCGGGCTCGCGGCTCACCTCTTGAGCGGTGAGGACGTCGCGAGGCTGATGTGGGCACGCTTCGCCCCGGACCAGGCGGACGCGGCAGGCCCGCCCGATCTGCGCCTTGACCTGCCCGGCACGCTCGATCAGCTCGCCGACCCGGAGCGGGCGAGGGCCCACGCGGTCGAGCTGCGCCGCGCGCTCTGCCCCGAGCCGATCGACCTGAGCGACAAGACCGTCGTTCGGATCGGCGAGCACGTCGAGCAGGCGCGCTACGTCGGCACGCTCCCCGAGCAGACGTGGCTCGGCTGGCTGCTCTACCTGATGTCCGCGCACCGTCCGTTCACGGTTGCCACGCACGTCCACGCCACCGACCGCACGCGCGAGCGCCTGTTTCACAAGCGGCGCTACCGGCGGATCCACGGCAACAACCGCGGAACCGAGATGAAGGGCCGGCCGCTCGACCCCGACCAGCAGGCACAGGAGGCCGAGGCGGCTGAGCTGAACGCGGAGCTGGCGCTGACCGGCGCCGGCATCTACCGCGTCTCGAACTACCTCTCGATACGCGAACCGGCCGGCGACGCCGAGGCGCTCGTCGAGGTGCTCGACGCGATCGCCCGTGAGCTCTCGGGCGCGAACGAGGCGCATCTGCACCCCGCCGTCGCCGCCCAGCGCGAGGTCCTCTGTTCGAGCCTGCCGACCGGATCAGACACGGCCGGCCGGACGCGCAAGTACGTCTCGGTGAACGTCGGCGACACGACCCCGCTCGTGGGCGCCCGCTGCGGATCGCCCTGCGGTATCCCGCTCGGCTACTCCTCGGTCGGGCGCACGCTGGAGCGCCTTGACCTGTTCGACGCGGCGCACTCAAACCACATGCTCGTCGTCACCGGGGAGAGCGGCTTCGGCAAGACGATGATCGTCAACAACATCTACGCCCGCGCCCTCGCCCGCGGGGATCACGGCGCCGTGATCGAGCGCGGCGGCCACTATGAGTTCCTCGCCTCGCTGATCCCCGGTGCCGCGAACGTGAGCCTCGGATCCGGGACGGACGCGATCTGCCCGTGGGACACGCCCGACCCCGCCTCGGTCGCCGCCGAGAAGATCGACTACCTGATCGCCCTGCACGCGACCCTGATCGGGACCGGGCGCCGCGAGGAGTACGGGCTCTCAGCGCTCGAGGAGAACCTGCTCGGTCGCGCCATACGCGAGGTCTATGAACGATGCGTCGTGACGCGCGAGGCGCCCCGCGAGCTGCTGCTGCAGGAAACCCTGTCGGCGCGAGCGGCCGGCGAAGCGCAGGCGGGCGCCGGGCAGATGGCCGACGCCCTGCGGGATCTCGCGGCGCGCCTTCACAACTTCTGCGGCGAGGGCCCCTACGCCTACCTGGCCGACAGACCGACCACCGTTCCTCACGATGCGCCGCTCGTCGTGTTTGACACGCGGCGAATCCCCGCCCACTTCGCCGGGGCGGCGATGTTCGAGATCGTCGAGCACGTCGCCGAGCGCGTCGCGCGAAACGTCCAGCGACATCTCTCAGAAGACGGACGCGCGCCCGACGGGTCCCGGCGGCGAGCTCCCCGCTACTACCTCACCCTCGAGGAGGTCTGGAAGCTCCTCGAACACGAGGCGACCGCCCGCTGGGTCAACGAGCTGCCGAGACGCTCGAGGCACGACAACCTGGCGCTCATCGGTGTCAGCCAGCAGCTCTCGGACTTCAACAACCCCTCCGGGCGAGCGTTCATCGACAACTCGGCGCGCAAGCTGACCTTTCACCAGGCGCCCCGGCAGATCGAGTTCCTGCGCGAGGAGCTCGGCCTCACGCCTGATGAGGTTCAGGCGATCGGGCAGCTGAAGACGGTCAAGCGCGACTACTCGACGGCCTACTTCGACAACGGCCCCCGCGGACGCGGCACGATCACCGCCCGCTACTCGGACCTCGAGTACTGGATCTGCACGCACGACCCCGAGTTCGACGAGCCCGTCCGCCGCCGGGCGCTCACAGACGCCGACGGCGACCCGTGGCGGGCGCTGCGCCTGCTCGCAGACCCCGCCTGGCATCAGGCGCGCGCGGGGGAGGCGACGTAGATGGACGCCGCCACGGCTGGGCAGATCATCCTCTCGGACCCCAGGGCGCGCCGCCTCGCTGCGCGCGCCGCCGCCATCGCCGCCGCGGTCGTAGCGACACCGCTCGTCCTGCTGCTCGCGCTGGTGGTCGCGATCTCGAGCCCATCCTCGCCGGGCACGGTCGGAAGCGCCGACGGGATTCCGGCGGTCTACGCGCCGATGTACGAGGCCGCGGCCTCCTACTACCACGTCAACCCCTACGTCCTCGCGGCGCTGCACGAGACCGAGAGCGACTACAGCCGCGACCCGAGTGCGTTCACGCCCAACTCGGCGGGCGCCATCGGGCCGATGCAGTTCCTCCCCGCAACGTGGGCTGGCTTTGCAAACGCCTATCGGCCGATCGCCGATGAGCGACCGTCCAGCTACCCGCATGAGTGCGCGCCGCACGGCTGCATCACCGACGACTACGACTCGATCGCCGCCGCGGCCGACTACCTGCATGAGCTCGGCGCCGACGCCGGCCTCGATCAGCGCACGCTGGACGCGCTGATCAGCTACAAGGGCACGCCGCCCGCGTCGGTCCCGTACGCGCGGGAGACGTTCACCCTCGCGCAGCAGCTCGCAAGACGCCAACGTGACCTCGGCGGGCACGGTGGTGCAGGCGCCGTCGGGGCCGCTTGCGGCGCGGCTCGTGACGGTCGCGGACGAGATCGCCGCCGCGCCGCATTCCCTACTGCTACGGCGGCGGCCACGTCACTCCGGCGCGTCCAACCCACGGGACCTACTGCCACAACGCCGCAAACGAATTCATCTCCGGCACCGCGTATGACGGGCTCGACTGCTCGAGCGCCGTCTCGATGCTGCTCCAGGTGTCCGGCGTGAACACGCCGACTCTGGACTCGACCGGGTTCATGAGCTTCGGCGCCGCAGGCCCCGGGCAGCAGTTCACGATCTGGGCGAACCCGGCCCACGTGTTCGTGAGCATCGACGGACGCGACTGGGGCACGAGCGACGCAAACCCATCCGGCGGGCCCGGGTGGGCGCCACACACGACCGTCGGCTTCACCCCACGACACCTGCCGGGCCTATGAGCAGGCGCACGCTCCCACTGCTCCTCGCGGCGGTCATCGCCCTCGCCGGATGCGGACTGCGCGATCCCTACTCCCAGCAGCCGCAGAAGCGCCCCGCCGCCGGTGATCGAAGCGCACAGACACCGGCACCGCAAGGAGCACCCAAACCCGCCACCAGCGCGACGAGCGTGCTTGCCCGCTACGCCGAGGTTTGGGTCAACTGGTCGGCGGCGACGCTCGCTCACGAGCGGGCGGCCCTGTTGGCGCTGGCCACCGGCCGGCTCGCGCAGCAGCTCCGCCAGGACGCCGCCCAGGCGGTGAAGACGCAGCTACAGGAAGTCAGCCAGTCCTACAGCCGCGGACGCTACGTCGGCGTCATCCGAGAGGCGGCGGGCACGCGATCGTCGTCACCTACGAGGAAGTCGCCCCGCTCGGCGGCCAGGCCCAGGGCTCCTACCAGGTCTATCTCGCGCGCACCGAACACACGACACACGGATGGAGGGTCAGCGAATGGCAGCCGGCAACAGACAGCTGATGGCCGCCGCTCCGAGAGGCCAGGCCCCGGCCGCTGCTGCGAGCGGGACTGGCGGCGACGATGCTCGAGAGCTATTGCCTTCTGTGGCTCGGCACGCTGCTCGCCGCGGTCCTCGCGATCCCGATCGCGGGGTACCTGCGCGAGTCTTCGACCTTCGCCTGACGCTCGCCCCGCCGGGCACCGCGAGCATGGCGGCGCTGATCGCCGCCAACAACGTCCGCGCGGCAGCCATCCCGCTGTTCTTTGCGGCCCTCAAGATCGGTACCCGACGATGGCTCGTTGATCGTGGGCGATGTGGTGGTCGGCGCGAGCCTCGCAGCGAACGTCGCGCTCGGCGGGCTCGCGCTCGGCGCCTATGGCCTCGGCCTGCTGCGCTACCTGCCGCATTGGCCGCTTGAGTGGGGAGGACTCGCACTCGCACTCGCCGGCTGGCGACGAGCTCGGCGCGGGCAACGCGACCCCTGCGAGCTCGCCCTGCTCGCGATCGGCGCCGCGATCCTCCTGTGCCTCGCCGCCCTGCTTGAGACCTACGCGGTGCCTCAGGCATGAGCGCGATGTCCTACTTCCGACGACGCTTTCTGGGCCCCCTGCTGCTGATCGCGGTCAGCTTCGCCGGTCTCCTGCTGTGGCTCGCCCACTACGCACCGGGCGTCCTTCGCCACGCAGCGACCACGAGCACGCGCACCGCCCGAGGGCAGGCGCGCAACGACCGTCTCCTCACCCCTCCAGTGGCTCACGGACACCGTGAATCTCGGCCTCCACCTCGCCGCCTACACCGCCGGCCTGCTGCTGCTCCTCGCCCTGCCGGTGCTGATCGCGCGCCTGCGCGCTCGCCGCCGGCGTGCCGAGCCGGGCCGGGTGCTGTGCGCCGAGCTGCGCCTGGGGCGCGACGACCAGGCCTCGCCGTATGAGATAAGCAAGGTCTTCGACGGGATCGCCGGGGCGCTCAGGCCCGGCATCATCCGCCGTCCGCTCGCCGGTCCTCCGACGCTGACGCTGAGGATCGTGAGCGAAGGCGGCAGCGCGATCGGTGCGCTTCCTCGTGCAGGCGCCCGCCATCTATCACCCGGCGATCGCGGCGCGCCTGAGAGCCACATACCCCGACACGCGCCTCATCCCGATCGACGCCTCGCACGCCGATCCCTTCGCGCTCGGCACGCTCGCCTCACCTGGCGCGGCTGTTCGGGCGCTGCTCCGTCGCCGCGAGCCGGTCCCCCCGGTCGCGGTGGACGTGCTGCGCGTGAAGAAGGCGAGGCGGTGGGTGTGGGCGCTCGCGACCACCAAGGACTACGAGCACTCCCTCATCGAAAGCCTCGTGTCCGTCATGCACGCGCTCACGACGCCGTGCGTCGTCGAGCTGCTGCTCACCCCGGCGCCCACGTTGCTCGAGCGCTACACCGGACACGCGCTCGCGCGCCGCGAGCGGCGCTTCATGGCCGATCGCAGGTTCGGCCCGAACGAGCCCGGCGCCGACGGCGTCGTCGCCAAGAAGCACCTGCAGGGCGCGGTCGAGGGCGTCGGGCGGGCGTGGTGGTGGTTCGACCTGCGCGTGATCGTGCCACGCGGCCACGAGCCCCACGCCCGCCAGGTCGCCGGAGTCATCCAGGAGACGCGCGGTGAGAACTACCTGCGGGTGCGGGTGATGCGTCTGCGCCGAAGGCTCTACGCCTGGCGCTCCGGCCGGGGCCTTGCGCCACTCTTTCCCGGCCCTGTGGAGCGGAGCCCTTTCGAGCGCCGAGGTCGCATCCCTGTGGCACCTGCCGACCCTGCGCCTGAAGGGCGTTCCCCTCAGCCGCATCTCGGCGAGGGAGATCGCCGCGACGAGCGCGATCAGCCGCGACCCCGCCCACGCGGTCATGCGCGACGAGCACGGGCCGGTGGGGATCCACCCCGCCGACCGCCGCTACGGATGGATGCTGCTCGGAACCGCCGGCGCAGGCAAGACCGCCGCCCTCGCCCCGCACGTCAGAGCCGTCGCGGAGGATGACGAGCGCGCCCTGGTGATCATCGACCCGAAGGAGGACTTCGCTCGCCTGTGCATGGGCCTCATACCCACCCGGCGCACCGTTCACTACCTCGACCTGGGCGCGCCGCGCTACGGGCTGAACATCCTCACCGCCGGCCATCTGACGCCCGGAGATCCGCGCCGACATCTTCATCTCGGTCATCCGCGAGCTTGCCGGCGAGTCCTCCGTCGGCCCACGCTCTGACCTGTTCCTCAGAGCGGCCCTCCAGGCGGTGATGATCGTCGAGCCCGTGCCGGCCCTGCAGCACGTCGCCGCGCTGCTCGACCCCTACGACGCGGGCTACCGCGAATGGGTCACGCGCGAGCTGCGCGGCCACCACGAGATCGACTTCGTGCGCGACTACTGGGAGCGCACGTTCCCCCAGATGGTCAAGCACAACCCCCGCTTCTTCGCCGAGGCCGTCGCGGCGCCGGCGAACAAGATCGCACGGTTCCTGACCTCGCCCAGCCTCAACCTGCTGATGACGCACCCGATCCAGCTCGACCTCGAGAGCATCATCCAGCGACGCGAGATCCTGATCGTGAACGGAAGCAAGGGGGCGGTCGGAGAGTCGAACGCCAACCTGTTCTGCTCGATGCTGATCCTCCTGATCCAGCGCGCGCTTCACCAGATCCAGCGCGTCGAGGCCGAGGAGCGCGTGCAGGCCGCCCTGGTGATCGACGAGGCGCACAACGTCTTCATCCCGGCCTTCTCGACGCTGCTGGCCGAGGGCCGCTCGGGAGGCATCGAGGTCGCCGCCGCCTTCCAATACACCGGCCAGATCGCCGACGAAAGCGTCAGGGCCGGGGTCAGGAGCCTCCTGCAGAACGTCTCGATCTTTCGCCAGCGCGACTTCCAGGACGCGCGGGCCGCCGCGGCGCTGGCGATGGAAGTCTTCCAGGACAACATCTGCGGCGACGTCGAGGACCAGCGCCGAATCCGGATCGACCCGATCGACATCGTGCAGCAGCCCAACTACCGCGCTGTGAACCTGTGGCTGGCGAACGGCGTTCCGCAGCCGGCGGCGACCGCGAGCACTGCAGCCGATGGAGCAGCTCGTCGCGACCCCGGAGGCCCGCGAGGCCCGCGCAGCACCACGAGCGCGAACAGGTTCTCCGCGGCGACCATCCCCACGACCACGGGCGCTACATACAGCCGCCGCTTGTGTGGTCGGCTGATGAGGCCGGTCGTCGCTCGGTATCGGACGGTCCACATTGACCTGCCGGCGTGGCGCGAATGCCCACCGCTCGCTGAGATCGTCCGCGTTGCGCTCGTCCTGCAAGCCAGCCAGCGACGCGCCGCGAACCTACCCCGCCGAACCCTCCGAGCGAGTCGCGCCGGCGCTACTCGGTCGAGGTCCCCGCGGAGCCCGAAGCTCCAGGCTGGCTCCCGGCCGGAACCTACGACGTTGAAGTGCTCGTGTACGTTCGCGGGGAGCCGGAGCCGCGCACCTGGGTGCCGGTCATCGACGATGCAGAGGCGGGCAAGCGCGAGCTCACGCTCAAGCTCGCGGAGGAGCCGCGCAGAGCGCTCGTCGAGCGGCCGGGAGGCCGCATGACGGTCGCCTCCGCTGAGATCGCAGCGAGAGCGCTGGGCTCGCGGCGAGGACCTGAGCGCCGGGACCATCCAATGGGGCAGGCGCGAGAGCCCCCCGCCGCCGCTATCCCTGAGGGACCGGGACCTCCGCTTGATGGCCATGCTCTACGACGCCAACTACCTCTCAGCGAGTCAGTTGGTGTTGCTCGGGTGGGGGGAGTACCGTCGGGAGGGCCGGGGAACGGCGCCTCAAGCGCCTGCACGACGACGGCTACGTGGATCGATTTCGCCCGACTCGAGCAGCCGGCAGCGCGCGAGTGGAACTACCGGCTGAGCGAGCGCGGCTTCAGCGGCGCTGGCAGAGCACGACATGGCTCCGGCCGGCCACACCTACACGCCCGCGGCGACTCACCAGCATCAGCTACGCCGAACACGACCTGCAGCTGGCCGCGTTGGTCATTCACATCGCGCAGGAGGCGACGCGCGAGCGCACCGGAGGATTGATGGACAGGATGCCGTTCACGTGGAAGGGGCCGCGCACCGGGCGAATCGAGGCCGACTCCCCCGGCCCGTCGAGCGCTCGCCCGCCGCCGACCTGCCAGCCGGCACGCGCTCTACCACGCACGTAGCCGTCGCGGATACCTCGAGCCCGACGCAACGCTGATCGGCGGATCGGGCGAGACGTGTGGGCGGTCCTGATCGAGTACGACCGAACCGATCGTCCGCACAAGCAGATCGACCGCCTGCGCCGCTACGACCACTGGATGCTCGATGGCTGGCGACACAGTCGCTTTGCCTCACACGCCATCCCGCCTTCGGTGATCTTCCTCACCTCCCGCGAGCGGCCGCTGCGCAGGCTCATCGAGACGGCCGATAAGACCTTCTCGGCGTGGTACGGACGCGAGGACGCCGGCCCGCGCGAGGGGACCCACCCGGCGCGCGAGCGCGTGGTGTTCACGAGCCGCGAGCGCGTTCTCGCAGGGGATTGGGCCGTGCTCAGGACGCCGAGCCTGCCGCCGGAACTTCGCGAGCAGCCGGAAGTCTGCTCGCCGCACTCGCTCGAGTATGACCTTCCGACCTTGTTCGCCAGTTCTGAACGTCACCCGCGCGTGTGCATGACTCCTTGCCAGTCAGACAGTGCCGGGGCCGCGATTGAAGCCGCAGCCGCGCACGAGGTCATGGTAAGAAGTCTCAAGATCTCAGATGGGAGGCCGCTGAGGTAGGGCTTTCGCCCGAGGCAATCGCGACTAGTCCAGCGAAGCCCACATAAAGATGTGCCAAGTAGACCGTCGCCCTCACAGCGTCTAGCTTCCGTTTGAGGGCTATCGCTGCATGCTCGCTATTCCAGTCGTCGATGATCCTGCGCCCGTCGCCCCAGTGGATCGTGTCGCCGTAGAACATGGCCGCAATCATCTCGTTGGGGGAGGAGTTCTGCGATGGGTGAGAGGCGTTCCGCTCGGCGAGATGCTCCGGGACGTGCCCGTCAGCCGCCGCCACCACGAGGATCAGATGGTCGAGATGGTTAGCACGCAGCGTCGCGTGTGCTTGCCTCCAAGCCTTCAATGTCGGGCTGGCTCCCCGCACGCGATTCACCTCGCGAGCCACCAGACCATAGGCTCGGTCAAACGACGCTTCCTCTTTCCGCGCGTAACACTGGCGCAACATCGTGAGGAACCCAACCATGGAGTCCCGACGAGGTGCCGTTGTAACGATTTCAGGCTCGGAATCGAGGGCTGCTAGCTGCACGCTGTAGCCTTGTGGCGCAGTGAGGACCTCCGTGCCTGCGAGATCTCGCAACCGCCACAGGTAACGCGCGAGCACATCTCGCTCCGACGGCGACCACTGGGCATCGGCCACCAGAGCAAAGCTCCGCGGGTCGTCCAGCGGGAATATATATTGAAGGAACGTCCACGTCCAGTCGAGGGATTCATCGCTCTCATCCGGGAACCAATTCCGACAGACTGGTGCCCAGCGCGGGGCAATGAGGCGCTTGAGGTACTGGTTCCAACCCTCGGCATGGACAGTTATCTGGTCGCCGGACAATCTCGACACTAAACCTGGGTCTTGCTGATGTATCCCAGTGCTTCCCAGTCACGGGACCGAGTGTCCGGGCCTCATCGAGTAGGCGCAGAATGTTCCACTGCTTTTCCACCGAACCGTCGAAGATCATGCGGTCTCCGTTCCAGTCGATCGCTATGGAGTAGTCGTCGGCATATTTGCGGAGCACATCCGGCGACCTTGTGTGCATGTCGGCGCGGTCGATGATGCCCTGAAGCTTGACCATCATTCCGGTAAGCCCTTATCTCGCGCTCGAAACGCGTCCAGATTATCAATGCCAACGTGCGTCGTGTGAGTTGCGACATTGGCATCGACCTGGGCCACCAATGCCGGAATGTCACGGAACATGGCGTGAAAGTCCTTGGCATCGAGGACAATCATCACGCCATGCCAGGCGATCCAATCGAAGCCTTCGCCGAACGTGATGACGGTGTCATCGAGGGTGTCGAAGGCATGATCGTGATAGACGATCCGAAGAATGCGGCTGTTACGGTCAAGTACGGATTTAGCGGTGATACGAGCACCAAGATACGCAAGCGTGCCATCGTCGAGCTGGGCGACAATGACCCGAAGTGTTAGGCTGTCGGATGCGTCGCCGGTCTTGAAACTCCGGCAATCCGGCGAATGTCGGCAACTGCGTAAAGAAATCTCCTCCGACAGCCGGTTCGTTCGAGAGATAGAAGAACTCGTCAGGCTGGAGGTCCCACTGGGGATCGTAGCTTCGTCCCGTCGGATCGTCACGGACCAGCACCGCGCCTGTCTCTGCTCGGCCACGAAAGTCCTTCTGAAGGTTTCCATGAAGTGGCAGTCGCCGCAGATCCCAGCTAGTTGCTGAGTTGCGATACGCAAACACGACCTGAACAGTGGCGGTGGTCAGCTTGGCCGCAAGATCATCGCGAGGAAAATCCTCAGGTTTGATTGGCGGCACGCGGACTCAGATCGATTAGCACGCCCTGGCTGATGCTGTTCGGCATGACCTCATCACCTACTCGCAAATCACGTTTACGGCTCAGTAGAAAAGTTCGAGCAATAGTACCACCGGCACCAGCGCCGATGGCTGTAATCCGCGCGACGTAAACGTGATAGCCGATCAGTGCGAGCAGCGGGTTCAGATAGACCATTCCGCTGTTCACCCACAGAATCCCAACGAAGAAGAGAAACAAGCCGAGGGCGATGACGTCCTGGACGGTCGCTCCGAACACCACCACGAATGGCAACAGATAGATGGCGACGTAGGCCGCCAGCTCAGCGTCCTGTGACTCGACCTCATCGACCTTGGCGCGGAAGGGTCTGCTTTGGCGAGCAACGAAGATGAAGAGAAGGAAAGCGCCGGCTGACAGTACCGCCAGTCCGAGCGATACCCAGAACAGTCCTGTCGCATGGTGCCATGAGCGCACAGCCAAGATGAGCAGGGCGGGCGAATACGAAGCTTGATGAACAGCGCGAAGGCGAACGGAGCGTTTGGCACCCTCCGATGGTAGGGGCGAGGCCCGACGTGATCTCGCAGCCTCTTGGCCGTCTCGCCGGCCGTGGCCACCGTGGCTGCGCTGCTGGGGCAGCGGCGCGTGCAAGGGTGCTGACGGGACTATCTCGTGAAAGACTGCCCTCCGTGGGGGATCAGGGCATCGACACGCTAGGCGCAAACAACGGCGGCGGCATGTGTCGCGCCTGACAACGGCAGCTCATCGCGCAGGGCCGTCGCTAAGGCGGACCCTGCACTCGCCGATGATCTACGCCGGGAAGTGGGGCTGCTGAGTAGTCGGCGTCCTTTCGGCCTCAACTTCGAGAGGCACGTGCCTGAGTCGGTTCAGCTTCCGGGCCGGAAGATCAGGCGCGGCGACAAGGTGGTGTTCCGAGACGCGCGAGCGGCTCCGACGGGCAACTGTGGATCGTCGTGGGCTTTGAGGGCGAGGGAGCGGACCGGAGCGTGGAGCTTGTTCGAGGAGCGCAGTCTGACGTGGAGGATCGACGGACTGTTGCGCTGAAGGACCTGGTTGTTGTCGCCGAGTTCCGCGACCCGATCTATCCCGGTCTCCGCTCGACCGGCGTCGTTGACGGGGGAGTAGGACAAGCCCTATCACACCGTTATCAACGGCGAGAACTACCATGTGCTCCAAGCGCTGAGCTTCGTTTGTCGCGGGCAGGTCACTGCATCTGCATTGACCCGCCGTACAACTCGGGGGCTCGCGACTGGAAGTACAACAACGATTACGTTGAGACCGAGGACGCAGTATCGGCACAGCAAGTGGCTAGCGATGATGGAGCGTCGACTCGCTACTCGCGAAGGAGCTGCTCAGATCAGACGATTCCGTGTTGATCGTGACGATCGACGAGAAGGAGTACTTGCGTCTGGGCCTTCTGCTTCAACAGACCTTCCCGGATGCGAGGATGCAGATGGTGTCCGTAGCGATCAACGCGAAGGGCACCGGGCGAATAAATGAATTTCGTAGAGTCGATGAGTTCGTCTACTTCCTTCGCTTTGGGCGGGGCACCATCGAGCGGATCGACATAGGCGACCGCGAGGTCGATCCGTCCGAGGACGCCGACACAGCGTCGAATGGCTCCGCCGGCCTTGATGGTACACCTTCAGACGGCGCGATCTGGCCTCGCGGCGCGGGACCAGCAAGGGCGGTCCGCGCCAGTTCTACCCGGTCTACGTAAACAGAGAGACGGCGAGGATCGAGGAGGTTGGGGAGCCGGTGGCACACGGCGTCCCGAGAACAAAAGTGCCCGACCGGCCCGGATGTGTCGCTGTCTTTCCGGTTCGACCCGATGGGACCGAGATGAACTGGTCGCTCACCCGGGCGACCCTAATGAAGCGCATGGAGTGCGGCTACGTCAAGGTGGGCCGCTATAACGCGGACGAGCCGCAGCCGTACGTGTTGCTTTACCTGAAGACCGGCTCTATCGACGACATCGAGAGTGGCCGGGCGGTAGTGACTGGCCGCAACCCTGATGGCTCGATTGCTGCGATATACGAGGAGGAGCGATCAAAGATGCCGACCACTCAGTGGCGGTATCCGTCGCACAGCGCAGAGCACTACGGTACCGGGCTCTTGAAGGCTCTCATCCCTGGGCGGACGTTTCCTTTCCCGAAGTCCCTCTATGCCGTGGAGGACTGCCTTCGACTGTTCCTTGCGAGCAAGCCGGACGCGCTCACGGTCGACTTCTTCGCTGGGTCTGTATGCACCTACCCATGCCCACGCGGCTGAAGGCACGCGTGGCCGGAGGCGGTCAATCATGGTGACGAATAACGAGGTGTCCGCGGACGAGGCCACAGAGCTGCGTAGACGGGGCCTCCTGCCCGGCGATTCGGAGTGGGAGACACTTGGGATTTGCGAGCACATTACAAAGCCGCGGCTTAGGGCGGCGATTAGCGGCGAGACGCCCGAGGGCAAACCGATCAAAGGTAGTTACAAGTTCGTGGACGAGTTCCCGATGGCCGAAGGGTTCGAGGAGAACATGGAGTTCTTCGACCTCACCTATGAGGACCCGAGTTAGTCCGATATGGCCTCGACTTCGAGGCCATCGCGCCGCTGCTTTGGTTCCGTGCCGGGAGCGAGGGCGCGCGTGTCAACAGCGTCGAGGAAGGATTCGCGGTAGCCGACACCTACGCCGTTCTGTTCGATCTCGACGCTGCGGCAGCGTTCGTGGCAGCAGTGCGCTCCGAGTCCGCGCTACGTATCGCCTACGTGGTGACAGACGACGAGACGCAGTTTCAGGTTGTCGCCGGCCAGCTACCGCACAGCGTCGAACCAGTGAAGGCTCTACGCCGCCTATCTCGACAACTTCCGCATCCAGGCCGGGGCGTGACGTGCAGTTCAAACTCAAGGACTATCAGGAGGACGCCGTTGCGAAGGTACTACGGCGGCTAGCCGATGCGCGCGACGATTACCGCAGCAAGGATCGACTTGTCGCGTTCGCGCTGTCGGCCATCACGGGCGCAGGCAAGACTGTCATGGCGTCGGCAGTTTTCGAGGCGCTCTTCGACGGTTCGGAGGAGTTCAAGGTCGACGCGGACCCGCCCACGGTCATCCTGTGGGTGACTGACGACCCGAACCTGAACGAGCAGACCCGCTACCGGATTATGGAGGCGAGCGATCGCCTCGTGTCCTCTGATCTGATCATCATCGAGGACAGGTTCGACGTGGAGCGCCTCGATGCCGCAAAGGTCTACTTCCTCAACCGGGCAGAAGCTCACGGGCAAGACGTTCATTACCAACCACAACAGGCGTACGTACACGCTATGGGAAACCATCGCCAACACGATCAGTGATTCCCAGCGAACGCTGTACGTCGTGCTGGATGAGGCGCACCGCGGGGATGCGCCCCGCAAACGTGAGTAAGGACGCGGAGGAGAGCGAACGGTCAACAACTGTGTTGCGGCTGATCAACGGCCACACGGGGATCCCCACCCCTGCCGATCGTCTGGGTATCTCAGCAACGGTTGAGCGCTTCAACGACGCGATGAAGGGCGCGAAGGATCGCACTCAACGCTGCCGAATGTGGAGGTGGACAACGCGCGAGTTCAGGCCTCCGGTTTCGCTTAAGGACACAATCACGCTCGATCTCCCAGACGAGGCCGGTGCCTTCGAGACCGTGCTTGCGCGGGAGGCGGCGAAGGCCTGCCGCGAGGCGTCGAAGCTTTGGGAGGACTACGCAAGCCAGGAGAATCTTCCTGAACCGGTTAGTCCGCTGCTCGTCGTCCAGGTCCCGACCAAGCCCTCGGCCGCCGAGATCAAGAAGCTCCTCGACACGATCTACGACGAGTGGAAGGAGCTCCGCCCCCGCTCGACGCTGTAGCCAACGTCTTCGGGGGTAGCATGCGGACGTAGAAATACGGCAGCCACGATGCGCCGTACATCGCGCCGCAAGACGTCCAGGACGCCACCCATGTCCGCGTCTTGCTCGCGAAGGACGCGATCTCAACGGGGTGGGGACTGCCCGCGCGCCGAGACGCTTATGTCGCTGCGCCCCGCGAAGGACCGGACACATATCACCCTGAGCTGCTCGGCCGGCTCGTTCGGACACCCCTTGCTAGGCGCATCGAGTCAGACGAACGCCTCAACGCTGTGACGTGCTTCCTGCCACGCTTCGACCTCTTGCAGACGGCCACGAGCACGTCGCAGATGTCATGACTGGCGTCGAGCCGGAGGGGGACGGGCCGGCTCCGCCTCAAAGCTGGGCGAGTCCTCATCGAGCCGGTGACGTTCTTGTGGAACGAGTCGGTGCCGGCGGACGTGAAGGACTGCTTCGCGAACCTCCCCAGCAAGTCGTCGCCGAAAGCTCCCGCGAAGCCGACCAAGCGACTGCTCAATCTGGCCGCCGAGATCGCGATTGACGAGCTGCAGGCCGACTCGACGCGTGAGGCGTACGACAAACTCTTCCGCGGTACTCCGACGGCAGCTCGCCCAGCACAAGGCGGCTGTCGACGAGAACCTCGCTGCAATCCTCCCACCGCAGAGATCAGGCGCATCACCGCGAACCGCCTTGCTGGCGAGTCGTCGGGCAGCCTGCAGCTCGCCTCAGACGAACGGACCATCGACGATGCGTTTCTAACAATGGCAACGCGCGCCTTCGGGGTTGCCGTTGCCAATGGCTACGCCAAGCGCCTCGCGATCAAAGAGGCGGACGGTGATGATGACGCCTTGGACATCTACGCTGCGAAGGCGAGAGTCGCTGCACTCGCGACACTTCCGGTGGTAGTTGCGCAGGTAGAGGCCGCTGCGGAGCAGATCATTACCGAATGGTTTTCCGCTCTGCACGCGGCGATCAAGGCGCTGCCAGATGAACGGCGAAGCGCTCTACGATGAGATTCAACAGCAAGCCAAGGAGCCGCAGCTCGTAGACGTTGTGGTCCCGGTTTCACGCATCGAGATGACCTTCGAGCTGGACGGCGACAAGAAGACGCCGCTCGCGACCCTCCCGCGCTATGTCCTAGCCGACGAGGAGGGGCACTACCCGATCGGCAAGCTCCTCGGCTGGGAGGTCAAAGTCCTGGACACCGAGCTTGCGCGCGACAGCACTGTTGCCTGGTACCGCAACCCGTCGTCCCCCACGAAGGATTCTGTACAGATCCCGTGGCACGCGGCCAGCGATCCCGGCGCTCGATGCAACCCGACTTCGTGTTCTTCGCGCAGAAGGGAGACGGCGAGATCTCGCTGCCGTCATTGTTGACCCGCATGGCCACCATCTAACCGACGCCCTCGACAAGCTAAAAGCCCTCGCGGATTTCGCCGAGGAGTTCGCTGGGCACTTCATGCGGATCGCGGTCCAGTCAGCAATAACGAAAAGGGCGACCTCGGCACGGCACGAAAGGGCAAGCTCGTCATGCTCGACCTCCTGGACAAGAAAGTTCGCACGAGCGTGCGGAAGTCGGAGAGCGCGGCCGCCGCCTACCGCGAAGCGGGCATCGTGTACGAGTAGCGTCCCGGCTCAAATCCCGTGCCGAGAAGTCCTGCGCGCCCGCAAGCTCGAGGGCGGACCACCCTCCTGCCGGGTGTCCGACGGCTGTCCGGATATGAAC
>CAVXHC010000010.1:0-79546 GCA_963761355.1 uncultured Solirubrobacteraceae bacterium | reverse complement strand
GATGAGCAAAAGGCCCGAGTTTTCGGGCCTTTTGTCTGTAATGTGCGGGTCAGGCGAGCCGGTTGGGGTCCAATTTGGGGTCCAATTTGACTGTGCGCATGGAGCTGGGGGCGTGAACTAGCTTTGAGGCCCGTCCAGAACGCCCGCCTCTCTCTGATCGGCCGCAGAGTCGGTGGTGGGTTGTGGTCCAGACAGTCGGGGGTTCGAGTCCCGTCGCTCACCCTTCAGAAAAGCCCCGCCACGGCGGGGTTTTCGTTTGCCCAAGCGCGAGGTGAGGACCGGTGCAAATAGGCAGCATGTGAACCAAAGTGTGAACACAACGCGCGGAGGGGTGGGGTGCCGTCGCCCGTCGCGCCGTATCTTCGGCGACGCGCCTCCCGCTCCACTCCAGCTTCCGTGGATGCCGGCGATGCCGAGAACTATCCCCCGGGGGACGCCGCTCCAGGTTTGACGGTCGCAAGTTCCGCCGCCGGGAGAACGGACAGGTTCCTCATGGGAGCGCCGAGCCGTGCCGGACCCGAACCCGGCCAGAAACCCTCGCCAAGCTGGATCGTCGGGGCGCTCAGGTCGAGCGGATAGGCGTTGAATGCATCAAAAAGCTGCGCGCGCAGCGCGGCCTGTGGCCGGTTCTGGACCACGAACCAAGCGCCGTTCGGATCAAGGGGTCCCGTGGTGGGGGTCCAAGCGTCTCGCCTGGCGAGGTGAGTGGGGGGTCGGGTTCTCGGGTAGCGGCTTCCGAGCGGCGATGGCTTGCGTTTCCTCGCGATTGAGAAGGCGATCGGTCATCGTCGGTCTCGCTCATCGTTCGCACGGCGCCCAGAGCGGCGCGGCATCTGCGTGGGGGAGCCGCTAGCCTCGGTCCATGGCGACGCCCGAGATGGGGATGGCCGACTACTTCCTGCAGGGGTTCGGCTCGGCCCTGCCAGACGAGCATCCGGCGCGGGCGGAGCTGCTGGACGCGTCGCGCTTCGGAGGCGAGAAACATACGGGGCTCGTTGCCTACGAGCTGGCCGACCTCGTCGTGGACTGGCTTCAGGAGCTGGTTGGCAAGGAGGGCGGTGAGACGAAGGTGCTCGACAATCTCCCGGCTCCGACGGCCGATGATCTGCAGGGAAGACGCAGGCGGATACTTCAAGTCCGGGCAACCGGCCCACTATCGGGCGACGCCGCAGGCCACGCCCTGGCAGTGCAGGAGCTGTTCTCGGAGGGCCGCCTTTTTCCGCAGGCCGAACGCGCAGGGGTTTGTTTCTACGTGCTGCTCGTCGGTCGCGATTCGCCAGAGGACGCGCTCGTCAGTGAAGCGAGCCGTCAAGCTCTCAAGCTCAGCGAACTCGGCAACCGGCACGACCCCGAAGAAACCGTTGGGTCCTCCGTGGCGCCCTAGCAGTTCGTCCGTACGAGGGAAGCACTTGGAGCGGATCGCCTTGGACGGTGCGCCGCACCCCGCAGAGACACTCGCGATGGACCGGTAGGAGACGCCGGGCACCCGCCCCTGGGTTGACGGCGCGCGAGGTGAAGCTCGAACTGAAGGTCTGACGGTCAAGGGCGAGCGTGCCCGTAGGGGTCCTTTGGCGAGCGATCGTCGGAGAGGGACTCGCGCGAGCGCAGCACCAGCTGCTCGATCGCATCGGCGAGGTGCACGGGCGCGATGTTGTAGTCGCCATTGTCCGTGCGGATCTTGTGTGCCTCGAGCAGCACGTCGGCGTGCCTGAATCCGGCCGGCGGCTCAAAGCGGTAGGAGGCCAGCTCGATGAGCAGCCCGAGCGGGTCGGTGAAGTAGATCGAGTCCATGAAGCCGCGGTCCTTGATACCACTGTGCTCGATTCGACGCTCGTCGAGCCGCTCGATCGTTTGGGCGAACGTCGCCTGCGAGAGCGCGAAGGCGAGATGGTGCACGCAGCCAGGGTCCGTAGGGGTGCGCGCCGGGTCGGGCCGGCGGTCTTCGTTCGTGAAGATCGTGATCAGACGACCATCGCCGGGATCGAAGTACAGGTGGCTCTCGGCGGGTTTGTCGAGGTTGGGCTGCTCGAACACGAACGGCATCCCAAGCACGCCCTCCCAGAAGTCGATTGAGGTCTGGCGGTCGGCGCCCACGAGCGTGATGTGGTGCACGCCCTGGCTCTGGATCTTGCGCATGGGATCGTCCTTTCGGTTGGGGCCTGCGGTAAGACCGTCCAACTATGAGCCCGCCTGCCTGACCCTGCTCTGGCCGTCACACCAACGATCGTCCATTCGGCTTGACCGCGCAGTGGACGTCTGATCATCCTGGTTCGGCGACGAATGCGCGGTGGTGTGCGCGTCGCCTTGCGGGATCCTCGAAAGCGAGGTGGAGAATTGAGCCAGCAAGAGGCAAATCAGATTGTCCAGGCAGCGCAGAGGCTGCGTCGCTCGCGACACCTGCTGAAGGCAGCGCTGCCGACTGCCGCGGCGCTTGGCGCGGGAGCGGCGGTAGCGATCGGGGCAATCCCCGGCAACGGCGGGACGATCACCGGCTGCTACCTGACCAACACCGCCAACACACCGGGCTTGCGCCCTGGCCAGTTGCGGGTCATCGACCCGAGCCTGCCCAAACTCCCCTCCGGTGGGCCCGATCCGGCCGGCACCTGTCAGCCCGACGAGGCGACGATCACTTGGAACCAGAGTGGGCCAACCGGCCCACAGGGCACTCCCGGCGCGGCCGGCGCCCAAGGGCCGGCCGGCGTGAACGGCCAAGGCCTGCTGCTACCGGCCGTTCAGTTCGGCTTCGACAACACTGCCGGCAGGATGTTCCTCAAGCTCGACGGCGTGCAGGGCGAGTCCTCGGACAACAAGCACAAGGGTGACATCGAGATCAGCTCGTTCTCCTTCGGCGAGGGCAATGGCGGCGCCCAGGCGCACGGCGGCGGGGGCGGTGCTGGCAAGACGAGCTTCTCCTCGTTCACCATCACCAAGGTGGCCGACAAGAGCTCGGCGCTGTTGCAGAAGGCCGCCCTCAGCGGCAACCACTACAAGGAGGCCGACGTCTTCTTCGCGCGCAAGGCCGGCAAGGGCCAGCAGGCCAAGGGCCAGCAGGACTACCTCGAGATCAAGCTCACCGACGTGCTGGTCTCGAGCTACCAGACCGGCGGCCACGGTGGCGGCATGGCCCCGACCGAGACATTCACGCTCGACGGCAGCAAAGGTGAGGCGACGTTCATCAACGGCAGCAACAAGTCCAACGTCCTCTTGAAGCTGCAGGGCGGCACCTGATCGCGAACCCCTACGACCGCGTCGCCTACCCCGGCTACGCCTATGACGCGACGCATCCGGCACGCCTCGAGGTGATCGGCAGGCTGTTCGGTCTCGATCCCGCGCCGGCGGCGCACTGTCGCGTGCTCGAGCTCGGCTGCGGCGACGCCACCAACGTGCTGTCGATGGCGCAGACGCTGCCGCAGTCGAGCTTCGTCGGCATCGATGCCTCAGCAGCCGCGATCGAGCGCGGCCGCGAGCTCGCCGCAGCGGCGGGGCTCGGAAACGTCGCGCTGCGGGTTGCACAGCTCCAATCGCTGCCCGAGGACCTCGGCGAGTTCGACTACATCGTCAGTCACGGCGTCTATTCGTGGATATCCCCCGAGGCGCGCGCGGGGCTGCTCGAGTGCTGCCGCGAACGGTTGGGCGCCGAAGGCATTGCCTACGTCAGCTACAACGCCTACCCCGGCAGCCACCTGCGCGACATGACGCGCCAGATCCTGCGCTACCACGTTCGCAACATCACGAATCCTGACGAGCGACTGCGGCAGGCGCATCGGCTGATGCAGACGATCGTCGCAATCGAGGAGCCGAGCCTGTACGCGCGAGCCCTGCGCGAGCAGATGGAACGCATGCTCGACTACTCAGACGCACTGCTGTTCCATGACGACCTCGCGGAGATCTCAACGCCGTTCTACTTCCACGAGTTCGTCGGACAGGCCGCCGCCCACGGGTTGCAGTTCCTCTCTGAGGCGGACCTGTCCGACAGCCGTATGGAGGGCGTGCCGGCCAGCGCAGGGGAGCTGTTCGAGGCCGTCGCCGACGACCCGCTGGCACGCGAGCAGTACATGGACTTCTTCAAGAACAGAACGTTTCGCCGCACGCTGTTGTGCCACGCACGGGCGCCCGTGCGCCGCGCGATCGAGGACATTCACCTCGAGCGGTTCGCGATCTCCTCCTCGGCGCGGCCGGCGCCGCAGGACAACGGTGACGAGCAGAGAACGTTCGTCACGCCCGAGGGCCACACGGTGACGACCTCCGAGCCGCTCGTGCTGGCGGCTCTGGACGCGCTAAGCAGCACCTGGCCGGCGGCGCTCGAGTTCCCAGAGCTGCTGGAGCACTCGCTGGGCGCTCTCGACGTACCGGCCGAGTTCGCCCCGGCGCGCCTGCGTGCGATCTTGCTGGAGGCATACATCGCACGCGTCGTGCAGCTGCGTTCAACGCCGCCGCCGGTCAGTGACCATCGGGCCGAGCGACCGCTCGCGAGTCCGTTGGCTCGTGCCCAGTGCGCCGCCGGCCTGCCCGCGGTCAGCTCGCTGCTGCACGCCAATGCCCGCCTCGAGGGCGAGGTTGAGCCCCGGCTGATGGCGCTGCTGGACGGCACCCGCGACAGAGAGGCGCTGGTCGATGCCCTGTCAGGTGCAGGCGAGAGCAATGGACCCCCGCCAGCGTTGGCACAGGTGGAAGACACACTTGCTCGGCTCACCTCGCTGGGATTGCTGCAGAAGCTCTGGAAGACGCCCCCTGTGCCGACCAGCGCCGCGGCCTTTCATTACAGGAATCAAGGCCGGTCGAAAAGTCACCCCCTTTCGTCGGTCGAAAAAGGGACCCCCCCTGAATGTGTGGGGGGTTTCGAATCTACGACCTCTCGCGTGTGAAGCAAGGCCCGAAAGGTCGAAGAAAGCGCAAGAAACGGCTCTAGAGAGCCAAACCCATCGAAGGCCGCGCCACCGCGATAGTGTCGGAGTATGCGGGGTTTGTAGCGGATTTAGCCCACCAAACGCCCGCGGTGGGCGAAAATCAAGGAGGGGAGCAAGACGCTCATCGCGCTCACCGAGGCCGAGGGCGCCGACAGTCACGTCGAGCCAGCGGCACTCGGCGTCCGCGGCGAGCGCATCTTCGACTGGCTGGACGATCAGATTCCCACCGCCGCTGCGCGACAGCGCCAGGAAGGACTCCTGCGTGACCTCTTCGGCGACCGAGCGCTTTCCGCACATGCGATAGGCCAGCGAGAATGCGGCGTCCGCGTGTCGCTCGAGGACGACCTCGAAAGCGTCGGCACCGTTGGCAGCCACGAGCTGCATGAGGTCCTCGTCGGCAAGCTTTCTCAGCCTTTCCCTGGATTGCACGGCCGCGTGCCGCAAGTTGGTCATCAACTCGCCTACGAACGTGATGAGTTACTGCATCACTCGATTACCGTGCAAGCGACAAGCCGCCGCCGCCTACCACTGCTGGGAAGCCTGTTGATTGGCCGCCACTGATCCAGGATTGCCACTCGCACCGTATAGGAGATCAACGGCGTGACCAGGAGACTCTCCCGGCGGCCGAATTCGGCAACCGATAAGGAGAAGCAAATGACCTATGAGATAAACCTGGCTGAGGTCGACGTCGACGGCGCGATTCGCGAAGCGGCGCACGAGGTATCAGGTGACACGCGCCTCAGCTTTCTGAAGAAGGCAGGTGTGGCCGGGGGTGCCGTGATGGGCGGCGGCGCGGTCCTCTCCGCCCTCGCACCAAATGCATTTGCTGCCGGCGGCGGGCGTCCCCCGGGATCGTTTGGGAAGGGCGATGTCGGCATTCTCAACTACGCCCTCACCCTGGAGTACCTGGAGGCCGCCTTCTACAACGGAGCCACCGCCGCGAACCTCTCGCTCAGCTCACAGGCGTCCTCGTTTCTGAAGGTTGTGACCAAGGATGAGAACGCTCACGTGAAGTTCCTCAAGAAAGCGCTCGGTTCCAAGGCCGCCAAGGAACCGAAGTTCAACTTCAAAGGCGCCAACACGAACACGGAAATGTTCATGAAGACGGCACAGGTCCTCGAGAACACGGGCGTGCACGCCTACTCCGGGCAGGCTCTGAACATCAAGAGTCCCTCCTATGTGGCCGCGGCACTGTCGATTCTCACAATCGAGGCACGTCACGCGAGCGTGATCGGGCTTCTGAACGAACCGGGCGGCGAAGACATCGCCCCGAATGGTCCGTTTGACACACCCCTCACGGCCGCCAAGGTCCTTGCAGCCGTCAAAGCTACCGGCTTCATCGTCGGCTGAAACGTAGGGGCTCGCGCTGCCCGACGGCTGGAAGCCGTCGGGCAGCGTTGCGCGTCCTTAGCAGCTGGGTCGCTGGTGTCTGAGTGATCCGGCAGGTTCACCGCTTCGTAGTAGGTGCAAGACGGCGGAGCACGAGGAGTGCGTCGCAAGATCTCAATCAGGCAGGCGTCGAGCAGGCGCATCTGCTGTAAGAGCAATCAACCGGAGGTACCAGAGATGCCCAATCGATCGAACCCCCAGGAAGCGCCCCAGCCGGCCGGGATCGTTGAGCGGCTCGTACGCGACGACCTCGACCGCAAGCGCTTCCTGAAGATGGCCGGAACCGCGGGAGCCGCGAGCTTTGGCGCCTTCGTGATGGCCGCCTGCGGGAGCAGCAGCAAAACCGCATCCACCGCCAGCACGCTCCGCGGCACGCGTCGATCCAGCTCGACGGGTGATATCGGCATCCTCAACTACGCGCTCACCTTGGAGTACCTGGAGCGTGAATTCTACGCGAAGGTCATAGCCGTCGGGCCTGTTCACAGGCAAGGTCGGAGCGCTGATCAAGGACTTCGGCGCCCAGGAGGCAACGCATGTCGAAGCACTGAAAGGCGCGGTGGAAAAGCTCGGTGGAACCCCGGCTGTGAACCCGAACGGCAAATTCCCGATCAACAACGCAAACCAGGTCGCCAACCTGGCCTACACGGTCGAGAACCTCGGCGCGGCCGCCTACCTCGGCCAGGCCCCCCACATTCAGAACCCCGAAGTTCTGGCCTCCGCTCTGGCGATCCACACGGTCGAGGCACGCCACGCGGCAACGCTTGGCACGCTTGTGAAGAAGTCCATCACTCCGGATGGCGCGTTCGCCGTGCCGGCTGAAATGTCCACCGTCCTTGCGGCCGTCAAGCCGTTTCTGGGCTAATCCGTCAACCACCGGCACGAGAGGAACCAAATGACTGTTACCGACATCGCCAGCCCCGAGCTGGCCGCCTGCGAGGTTCACGGACTGACTCGCTCGAGTTTCATCCTGCGCGGTGCGTTGGCCGCGGGTGCGGTCTATGGCACGGCCGCAGTGGGGCCCTTCGTCACCGCGGCACTCGCGGAAACGGGAGGTGGGGACGCGGAAATCCTGAACTTCGCCCTCACCCTCGAGTACCTGGAGTCAGCCTTCTACAACCAGAAGGGCAAGGAAGTGGGCCTGACCGGAACGGCCAAGGACTACGCCGAGAAATTCGGGGCGCAGGAGGCCGAGCACGTCTCCGCGCTGACGGCCGCGATCAAGAAGCTCGGCGGCACGCCGGTCAAGAAGCCGCAGTTCGTGTTTCCGGTCACCGACGAAAAGCTCGTTCCTGAAGCTCGCCTCGACGCTTGAGAACACCGGTGTGGGCGCCTACAACGGCGCGGCTCCGATGCTCTCGGACAAGCAGGTGCTGGCCGCCGCCGGAAGCATCGTGCAGATCGAGGGTCGCCACGCGGCCGCGATCGACCTGCTGATCGGCACGAGCCCGACCCCCAACCAGGGCTTCGACAGGCCGCTGACCAAGGAAGAAGTCCTGGCCGCGGCCGGCCCGCTGATCAAGAAGTAGGACGCCTCGCGACATCAACGCGCGCTCAGCGACCCACTCCACCCCTGGCAAGTGGGCACCCAACCTCAGGAGCTGATCATACACCATGGGTCTCGACAATCCAATCCACATCGCCTTTCTGCTGATCCTGCTGCTGCTCGTGTTCGGAGCCAAGCGACTGCCCGAGATGGGCCGATCACTTGGCAGCGGCATGCGGGGCTTCAAGGACTCGCTGAGCGGAGAGGCGCAGCCCACGCACACCACGCAGCAGCAGGCGCCGGTCCGTCGCGGCGTCCCAGCTGCAGCACCCCGCGGCGGCTGTCGCCGCCGTTGCTGCAGCCCGTCACCCCAGCCGCTGCTGCACCCGTACTGGTCGCCTGTGGGCACAGCCGAGACGCCAGCGGCCTGACGTCGACCGGAACACGAGTCGAGACGCTGAAACGATGGCCGTAGCCGCCGCCGCGACCCGCATCGGTCATGAAGACCGACTGAACGTCGTCGATCACCTCGAGGAGCTGCGCGCGAGGCTGATCATCAGCCTGGCGGCGCTCGCCGTGGCGTTCGGCTTCTGCATGTGGCAGAACCACGCGCTGCTTCACATCATCAACAAGCCGCTCGCACACCAGACCCAGAAACAGGTCCGAGCGGGCAACGGCCCGCTCGGAGCGACCTACACCGTCCAGCAGAGCGCTCGCACCGTGGCGACGCAGCTCCAGCTCGTGGTCAGCGCATTGGAGCGCCCGGGCAGCGGGGCATCAGGCGCGCGACCCGCGCGTCTCTGCAGGGCGTGACTCCTCAGCTGCACAAGGCGATCAAGGGTCTGTCAAAGCCACCGGAAGGGAACAAGCCGGTGACTCTGGGGATCGGCGAGCCGTTCACCACGACGCTCGGGATCGCGCTGATCTTCGCCTTCATCCTGGCGCTGCCGGTCATCCTGTATGAGCTCTACGCCTTTCTGCTGCCGGCCTTCAGCCCCGAGCAGCAACGGCTGGCGACGCCGCTGATGCTGGCGATCCCGTTCCTGTTCGTGATGGGCGTCGCGTTCGGATACTTCGTCGTTCTGCCCGTCCGCCCTGCGCTTCTTTCAGAACTTCAACAGCGGGGAGTTCAACGTGCTGGTGCAGGCCAACCAGTACTACCACTTCGCCGCCGTCACGCTGCTGGCGATGGGGCTGGTGTTCCAGGTGCCGGTCGGGATCCTGGCCGCCACCCGTGCCGGCGTGGTCACACCGAAGCAGCTTCGCCACAACCGCCGCTACGCAATCCTCGCCTGCGGCGCGATCGCGGCGTTCCTGCCGGGCGACGCCATCACCCTGCTGCTCGAGACCGTTCCGCTGTATCTGCTGTTCGAGTTCAGCGTGCTGCTCGCGACGGTGGTCCAGCGCCGTGAGGCGCGCTGCGCGGCTGTCGAAGGTGGATAGCGTCGGGCGGAGGCTCGTCAGCGGCGAGCCAGCCGGCGACCGCTCTGGATGTTCGGAGGGGTGTAGTTGAGCTCGTAATGGTGGTAGAGGGCCGACTCGTCGGCCTGCGAAAGCTCCTCGCCGTGTTGCTCGATGTTGGGCGCATCCTTGACCTGACCTGCAGAGACCGACACCTGCAGGCCATCTGGGCCGACTTTGAGCCCTCCGAGCGGCACAAACGTCAGGTGTCGGCCAATGAAGCCCTCCTTTACCGTCGCGAATTGCGGCTCGTGGGTCTCCACGTCGACGTAGACGTCTTGGAGGTTGCCGATCTTCTCCCCGTCGCGATCGACCAGCATCTTGCCGTGCCACTGCGCGACGTTCCACTCGGCGTCCTGCTGGTGCTCATTGCTTAGACCGCCTCCTTGTCGATCGGGGCGGACAGCTGGAGTGTGGTCTAGCAGCTAACTCGCTGGCCTACTGCCTGCCGGGTGCCGATCACGACCGAGCTGGCGCGCCCAGCTACCATCTTGAAACGTTCGCTTCGGGCACCTAGGTCCGTCATGAGCCCTTCCGACAGCACCAGCGCCTCGAAAACACACGGGGTGTGCTCACCGCCATCTCGGACGGAATAGTGGCGCTGCTCAAGGACTTCTACGGTCATGGCCCGACCCGCACAAAGTCCTATTCCAGGATAACCTGGTCGTCTGCCTGTTGCGCGGTGGTTTCTCACGCGTGGAGCGCCCGTGTTCGGCTGACCACGCGCAGGGACCGAGGGGTCTGACCGGGCCTCGACGCCGACAGCAAGCGCAACGTTGAGTTCGGGGCTCTACTACACGACGTCGGCAAGATCGCCGTGCCCAAGGCGATAATCAACAAGCCCGGAAAGCTCGACGAGCGAGAGTGCGCGATCATCAAGACACACACGATCGAGGGCCAGAGGATGCTCGAGAAAATCGGTGGATTCATGCGCGAGATCGGCGGCATCGTGTGGGCATCACATGGGCGCTGGGACGGCACTGGGTACCCCGACGGCCTCAGCAGCGATGCGATATCGCTGGAGGCCCGCATCGTCTCTGCGTGCGACGCCTTCAACGCGATGACTACGAATTCGCTCCTATCGCGAGGCGATGCCTTTGTCGGACGCGATCGCTGAGCTCAAGAGGTGTGAGGGCTCGCATTCCGACCCTCACGTCGTGCATGCCCTCCTCAACGTGGTCGCACGATCAGACGCCCCCGTCATTCACGAGACCTTCCTCGACGACAAAACACCGGTGGCTCCGGTGATTGCCACCCTCGCCGGAGCAGCACCTTCCGCCGTTCGACGAAGGGCGGGTCTGCGCGCGCAGCGGCCATCACGCCCGCCGGCTTCGTCATCGGCGGCCCGCGGCACGATGAGCGTGGACTAAGTCCAGCGACCGTGGAGGATGTGCGCAGACGCCTGGTTTCGAGCGCGAGCGCCAGTGTCCGTGGGCGCGTGCGAGAGGACCGCTTCGGACTACGTCCAAGCGCCTCGGCGCAGGGCGTCAAGCTCAACGACGCCTAACGCGGGACCGCGGGTGAGAGCGGCGGCGTATGGACGCGGCTGCCGGACCGTTTGCACGTCCCGGTTGCACGCACCCGTTTCCCTGCTAGGGAGTGTCAAGCCATCGTGACCGCGCGGCCTGGTGGTCCAACGTGGACCGACCGGGGACGAGCGTGGAATCTGGCCCGGAATGTTCAAGAACGCAGCGTGTTGGTCGATCATGGACCATGCACACAGACACGAGCGCGGTTACGGCTCCACAGGACACCGATCGGCATATCTGCTGCACAGTGACCAATGTCCTGTTGGGGCTTATACGCTCGGCGGGAGGGGAGGCGGCAGTCGCGGCTCTGCTACATCGCGCGGCCACAACACGGCAAGCTTCCTACCTCGAAGACATCGACAACTGGATTTCGCTCGATGAGGCGTGTGCGTTGCTGGCGGCCGGAGTTGACCAGACCGACGATCCGACCTTCGCGCGGCAGGTCGGCGAGCAAACACTGCGTAGGCACGTCGGCACGCAGGTCGCGACGCTGTTGCGCTCCCTCGGCTCACCAGAGGCGGTCCTGCAGGCCGTGGCACAGGCGGCGCCGAAGTTCAGCGCCGTCACCGAGCTGGAGGCGATCGAGGCCGGTCCGGGACGCGCCGTCGTCAGGGCGACAGCACGCGAGGGCTTCACTCGCCGTCCTCTCCTATGCGACTGGACGGCCGGGATGCTCGCGAACGCACCGATCCTGTTCGGACTTCCCCTTGCACACGTTGAGGAGACCGAGTGCCAGGCGCGCGGGGGCGCGCAGTGCTTGTACACGGTCTCTTGGGATGCCGAGCTTGCCGCGGCGGCGGCGGATCCCCAGCAGCGCGTTACCGCGCTAGAGGCCCAGCTCGCGTCCGTGTCCGAGCGCCTGCGGAGCGCCTACGCCACCGCCAGCGACCTGGTCTCCACCGAGAACCTCGACATCGTCCTGCATCGCATCGTCGAACGCGCGGCCAACGCCGTGCGCGCCCCGGGCTTCGTCCTGGCAGTGTGCCCGGAGCCCGGTGCCCAGTTGCAGGTCTATGGGTACGGCATCGAGAATCGCGAGGCACAGGTGCTCGCGCGCGCCGTACGGGAGCGCACCGCCCCGCCTAGTGACTCAATCCTGGTCGTCGACGTCACCTCCAGCCGGCGCCATTACGGACAGCTGATCGCGCGCTATCCCGGCGCGATCCAGTTCTTCCCCCAGGACGAGGAGATGCTAAGCCTTTACGCCAAGCACGCCGCCGCCGTGCTCGATATGGCGATGGCGCTGGAGGAGTCCGCGCGGCGCCACGGCCAGGTGAGCTCGCTGCTCTCACTCTCCCATTCGCTGCTCTCGCTCGCCCACGCCCTGGCGCAGGCGGGGACCAGCAACGAGGTCGCGGAGCGACTTGCCGTGGCGGTCCCCGAGGTCGTGGACTGCGACCGCATCGGGGTTTGGACGTGGGATGACAGCGAGGAGCGCCTGAGTTCCCTCGCGGTTGGGGGACAGCAATCCGAGCACGCCGAATACGTACTCGGTCTGACAATCACTCCCGAGGACACCCCCTATCTGAGTCGCATGATCACCGAACCGCAGCCCGTGTTCTTCGATACGACGACAGAGGACCCGTTTCTGTGCCAGCTGATGGCCAGCCTCGACGTCGCCGTTCTGGCAGTCATTCCGATAGTCGCCCGCGGCGTGTTCTTGGGCGCTTTCAGCGTGGCCGTGACCGACCGCCCCGAGCGGCTGCGCCCGGACGGCGAGCTGCTCGAGCGGCTCACCGGCGTCGCGGCGCTCGCCGCGCCGGCGATCCAGAACGGCCGACTCGTGGACCAACTGCGCCATAACGCCAGCCATGACGGACTGACCGGGCTGGTGAACGCAGCCGGTTTCAGACAGCACATCGACCGCGTCCTGTCCTGCGTGCGCCCGGGAGAGGAGCAGGTTGGGCTCTTGTTCATCGACCTCAACGACTTCAAGCGAGTCAACGACATCTACGGTCACGAGGCCGGCGACGAGTTGCTCAGCCAAACGGCCGAACGTCTGGTCGCGTGCGCTCGCGGTGAGGATGAAGTCGCCCGTCTCGGGGGAGATGAGTTCGCCATCATCCTGGCGGACGTCGACCGGGACGATCAGGTGCGCGCCGCGGAACAGCGCGTGCGCGCCGCCTTCGTCGAACCGTTCCTGCTGGGCGACGTCCTGGTCTCGATCGGCACAAGTGTCGGAGGTGTGATCTGGCCCGCGGACGGTCACACCGTGACCGAACTCGTCAGGCGCGCGGACGCAGCGATGTATCGAGACAAGGCGAAGCTTCGGCGGGCAGCTCAGATGCACACAGACCCACGGGCGACTGCGACGGCGCCCGGAACGTGGCCTTGAACTGCAGCCGCTTGCGTTGCCACAACTCGCCACGTCGAGCGTTCAAGCAAGGACCGCGCTCACGCTCGTACGGATGGGCCCCCGCGCGTCGGCTGAGGGTCGGCAGAAGCGTCGCTTCGCAGGGCGATGCGAACGTGTCAATCTAGCCTCGATCGCCTCAGCGGTAGTCGGGATTGGGGTAGTCAAAGCGGCAGCCGGCATCCCACGCCGAGCGCTGGTTCCCGTGTGCGGGGATTCCGCCCGCCTCCTTGAGCATGCGCGCGACGTGCAACAGGTTCCATGTCATGAAGGTGGTGTTGCGATTGGTGAAGTCGTTCTCCGGGCCGCCGGACCCGGGATCGAGGTAGCTGGGTCCCGGACCGACCTCGCCGAGCCATCCGGAGTCGGCCTGTGGTGGGATCACGTACCCAAGGTGCTGGAGCGAGTAGAGAATGTTCATGGCGCAGTGCTTGGCTCCATCCTCGTTGCCTGTGATCAGGCATCCGGCCGTGCGACCGTAGTAGGCGTACTGCCCGTCGTCGTTGAGCAGATGGCTGTTCCCGTATAGACGCTCGATCACCTGCGTGCAGACCGACGATTTCTCCCCGAGCCAGATCGGGCAGAACAGCACAAGGATGTCCGCGGCCATGACCTTCTCGAAGATCGCCGGCCAGCCGTCGCGCTCCCACCCGTGCTCGGTCATGTCGGGCTGCACGCCGGTCGCGATGTCGTGATCGATGGCGCGAATCACCTCCACCGAGACGCCGTTGCTCTCCATGATCGCGATCGAGCGATCGGCGAGCGCCCGCGTGTTCGATACCTCCGGGGAGCGCTTCAGGGTGCAGTTGATGTACAGGGCGCGCAGATCCGAGAAGTCCCAGCGCGACTCCTTGATCAGCGTCTCCTGCATAAGGGTGAGACGGTCCATTGAGATCCTCTCGTCGCGGTTTGGTGCGGCTGGGGTTGGACGGCCGACGTGCTCGCTCGCGCAAAGCGCGAGTCGCCAGTCAGCCAGCGTGATTCAGCTCGGTCAGACGGCGTCAAGGCCTAACCGATCCTGTAGCGCTCGAGCGCCCGCCGCCTGGCGTCGGCGTGGTCCACGATCGGCTTCGGATAATCGGTTCCTATCACGCAGCCCACCTCGACCTGCAAACGCGCCGGCATGGCCCACGGCTCGCGGATGTATTGGTCGGGGACGTGTTTCAGCTCTGGGACGTAGCGACGGACGTACGTTCCGTCAGGGTCGTGTGCCTCCATCTGGCGCGTCGGGTTGTAGATCCGCCGATAGGCCGGTTGCGGGTCCGTCCCGACCGAGGCGATCCACTGCCAATTTCCGTTGTTGCTGGCCTCGTCACCGTCCACCAGCAGGCGCATGAAATGACGCTCCCCCCAACGCCAGTCGATGCCAAGGTCCTTAGTAAGGAATGATCCGACCACAAGCCGGGCGCGGTTGTGCATCCAGCCTTCACGCCGCAGCTGGCGCATGCCCGCGTCGACGAGCGGGTACCCGGTGCGTCCCTCACACCACGCCACGAACCGCCGCTCAGCGCGGCTCCATTTGATCTTTCCGCGGTAGCGCGGCTGGAACTCCGAGGTGGCGTTGCTGGGGAAATGGAGCAGGACGTGGTGGTGAAAGTCGCGCCAGCAGAGCTGGCGGCGGAAAGCGGCGGACCCGCCGTCGGACCCCAGCCGGCCCTCGACCTCGCGTGCGGACACGCAGCCGAAATGAAGATAGGGCGAGAGCCGCGACGTGGAGTTGCTGGAGAGCGCGTCACGGTTCTCGCCGTATCCCGAAACGTCGCGCGCGAGGAACCGCTCGAGCCGCCTGCGCCCCTGGTGCTCACCGCCCTTAGGGGGTTCATCCACCTCCTGCTCGAGATCAAGCGAGACAAGGGATGGGATCTCGCCCCTGACAAGCCCCGATGGAAGCGCCGGCAGTTGGCTCGGCGCGCCCCGCACTTCGCGCCGGCCGGCTCTCTCCCACGAACGGTGGAATGCGGAGAAGACCGCATAGGGCCTGCCCGACTGTGTTCGTGGTGCTCCGACGTCGTCGATCGCGCTGAGGCCGGGGTGGCCGTGGAGAGCGAGCCCAGCAGCATCGAGCGCCGTTCGCACGCGCTGCCCGCGCCGGCGTGCGAAAGGGGTTATGTCCGCGGTGAAGTGGAGCTCCCCGGCCCCGGTCTCCTCTGCGAGCGCTGCGAGCTCGCGCTCAGGCGGGCCGAGGCGGACGACGAGGCCGCTGCCGCGCTCGCGCAGCGAGCTGTCGAGATCTGTCAGGCATTCGAGCAGGAACTGCGTTCGTGGACCGGATGCGTGACGGCCGTGGAGCAGGCGGTGATCGAGGCAGAAGACGGGCACGACGTGGCTGTGGGAGTCCAGGGCCGCCAGCAGCGCGGGATGATCGTGCAGGCGCAGGTCGCGCCGGAACCAAACGACCGCGCTCACGTACCGGCCGACTCTGGCGCGAGTTGTTCTACCACGGCCCGCTCGCGGTAGTCGAAAATCCGCTTGAGATCGCGCTTGACGAATGTCGCATGAGCGATCCGCCCGAGCGGGCCCAATGGCATCGAGTAGCGGACGCGGTCGCCGACCAGGACTGCGTGCTCGCCGTCGCGCTCAAAGGTGTGGGTGTGCTCCCAGAGCGCGTAGGGGCCGCGCACCTGGACGTCGACGAAGCGCACCGGTGGTTCCCAGACGTCGATCCGCGTGCGCCAGCGGAGGGGGACACCATGCAGCTTCATGCGGTAGTCGATCAGTGCTCCGGGGTGCATCTCGATCGGCCCCGGCGTGATCACCTCGAAACCCATCCAGGGCGGCGTGATCACCGCGAGGTTGCGTGCTTGGGTGTAGAACTCGAATGCCAGCTCCACCGGCAGCTCGAGCCGCTGTCTGCGCTCGAGTACGTAAACACGGCTGCGGCTCACGAGACGGGCTGCTTAGCTCCCAGCGTCTTGCGCATACCCGCGAGGGCGCGATCGCCGACCCGCTTGAAAGCCAGCCCGAGCAGCGGGTCGGCGAGCTTGAAC
Organism: uncultured Solirubrobacteraceae bacterium; assembly: GCA_963761355.1. GTDB lineage: Bacteria > Actinomycetota > Thermoleophilia > Solirubrobacterales > Solirubrobacteraceae > Palsa-744. The sequence goes on along the minus strand of CAVXHC010000010.1, from coordinate 63,437 downwards.
GGGCCCTTCAGCGCGAGGTCCGCGTCGTAGGTGATTCGTGTGCCGCTGTCCGACGGCTCGAAGGTGATCCGGTCCAGCGACACGACGCTCGAATTCTCGCCGCGAAAGGTGACCGCGTTCGGCGGGTCGTACTCGACGATGCTGTAGGTGAGCGGTGTTTTGCGGTGAAGGAACTCGGCCACGAGCCGAAACTCGCTCCCCTCTGCGACCGGCTCGTCGCCGAGGCGCTCGGCTTCGAGGACCCCCGGGTCCCACTCCGCGGTCGTCGAGAAGTCGCTGAGGTAGGCGAACACCTCGTCGGGGGGACGGGGCGTATCGACTGTTGCCTTGTAGCGGGCCATCTGGTTCTCCTTATGAGTTTGAGTAGGTGCTGGCCGGAATGTCCTGCGAGCCGCTGAGTCGTTCGCACTCGGCCCAGAGCCGCTCACGGTCCTCTGAGGTCTCCCTGGTCCACGGCACGCGGTGGGTCGGGCGTTCTCGGCGGTCATGCCAGAAGCCGCCGGTGCAGCGTGCCGGCTCGGCAGCGGCGCCCAGCCAGACGATCGTGTCGGCGCCCTCCTGTGGCGTGCGCAGCAGCCACTTTGTCGCGCCGTAGAAGCGTGGCAGCGAGGACTCAAGGCCCGGGGTGTCGACCCAACCGGGATGCATCGCGTGTACGACGACGCCGATACGCGCGAGCCGCTCCGCCCACTGCTCGGTCAGGATCACCTGGGCGCGCTTGGTGCGAGCGTAGGCGGTGGCGCCGTCGAACGCACCGTTGGCGCTCTCGAGGTCCTCGACGTGGATCCGCTGCGTGTACATGCCGCCTGAGGACACGTTGACCACGCGAGCGGGCGCGCTCTTCTCAAGCAGCGGGGTGAGCAGGTTCGTCAACAGGAACGGTCCGAGGACGTTGGTGGCGAATGTCAGCTCGATGCCGTCGACCGAGAGCGTACGCTCTCCGAGCAGCGCGCCCGCGTTGTTGACCAGCACATCCAGGCGCGACACGTCGGCGCTGAAGCGCTTGGTGAACCGCCGCACGGCTTTCAGGTCACTGAGGTCGCAGAGGCCGACCTCAACATCGTGATTGCCCGATCGCGCCACGATCTCCTGGCGAGCCCGCTCACCGCGCTCTTCGCTCCGGGCGAGCAGCCACACGGCGGCACCAAGGCGTGCGAAGCCCTCGGCCGCGGCGAGCCCGAGCCCGGAGGTTGCGCCGGTGACGAGCACCACCTTCCCGTCTAGCGACGGCAGGTCGGCGGAGCTCCACATCCCCCTGCGGACGCGATGGCCGAGGCTCGTGTAGCCCGCAACGACGGTGCGGTCCAGGACCGTGTCGAGCAGCGAGTTGATCATACGGTTCGTCCCGGGCGATCGAGCCGCTCGGAGGGCGCGCTTGTCGCATCGGCACGCCGTGCCGGCTGGTTCGCGTCGGCTAGGTTTGTGTTCCCGTGCAAGTCCTCGTCACAGGCGCCAGCGGCTTCATCGGCGGGCGCCTCGCCCGCCGTCTTCGCGATCGCGGCGATGAGGTGCGCTGTCTGGTTCGCAACCACGACGCCGCTCCCACCCGAGCGCTCCTCGACGAGGGCTTTGAGGTCCACGTGGGGGACGTTCTCCGTCCTGAGTCGCTCTCGGGTGCGGGCCGCGGCGCCGATGTCGCCTACTACCTGGTGCACTCGATGGGTAGGGGCGGTAGCGGCTCGGACTTCGCCGAGCGCGAGCGACGAGCGGCGGAGGGATTCGGGCGCATGGCCAAGCGGGAAGGCATTGGCCGCGTCATCTACCTCGGTGGCCTCGGTGACAATCCCCGCTCCGAGCACCTGCGAAGCCGCCAGGAGACCGCCACACAGCTCGAGGCGCATGGCCCGCCGCTGACCTACTTCCGCGCCGGGATGGTGGTCGGCAGCGAGAGCGAGTCCTATCGCACCCTGCGATACCTGGTCGAGCGTCTGCCCGCGATGATCGCTCCCGCCTGGCTCGCGACCAAAACCCAGCCGATCGGAATCGACGACGTGCTGTCCTACCTCTCGCAGGCGCCTCACCTCGAGGCCTCGACCGGCCGTGAGCTGCAGATCGGAGGCCCGGACGTGCTCACCTACGGGGAGATGCTCGACGTGATGGCCCGCGCCCTCGGCAAGCGCCCGCGCCCGAAGATCCCGGTGCCGTTCATAACGCCGTGGCTTTCCTCGCTGTGGATCGGTCTTGTCACACCGGTCGACGCAGGCGTCGCACGACCGCTGATCGAGGGACTGAGTACCGAGACGGTCGTGACCGACGACTCCGCCCGCCGGCTCTTTGATATGGAGCCCACCCCCTTCGAGGCCACGCTGCGCCAGGCACTCGCCGAGGACACGGGTGTTCCACCGCTGAACTAGGGGCTCCCGACCGCGCGCGGGCCGCTCACGCTGCAATGCGGGCCGCCTCGCCAATCGCATCTCCGCCAAGCAACTCAACGCGCATTGCTTGTGCGAGCGCCGAGGTGGCGCCTGCGCCGCCTATGCACACGCGCACAAGGCTCCCGAGAACGCTGATTTCCTCGCTGGCGTCGACGAAGCGCTGCGGGCTGATCGCGGAGAGCACCACCATGTTCGGCGAGACCTCCCCAAGGGCGTCGGTGATCTCGTGGGGAGGCGTGTCTGCGCCGAGGTAGGTGATCCGCCAGCCGTTTTCCCTGAGGGCGAGCCCGAAGCAAAGCAGGCCAAGCTCGTGTCGCTCGCCGGGCGGACACGCGAGCACAGCCCCCGGGCCCACGCCGTTGCCCCAGCCCGGAGTCAGCGCGCGCAGCCGCCCGCCGATCACGTTGCTCGCGAAGTGCTCTTGGGCGACGCTCGTTTCCGCCGCCGCCCAACGCTCACCGAGCTGGTGCAGAAACGGGAGGATCACCTCCGAGAGCGCGTAGGGGAGCGCAAAAGCTCTGAACAGCTGGTCGAGCGCCGCCTGGGCCATCGGCTCGTCGAGCGCCTCGATGCCGTGCGCGAGCGCCGTCTGGATCTCGGCGAAGCTCGCCGAGCCCCCGCTCGCGGCCGATTCCTCGCCCGACCTGGCGAGTCGGGCGGCCTCCGAGGCGGACAGCCCGGCGGCGATGTGCTTGCGCATGAGATGCACGCGCCGCTCGTCCTCCTCGGAGAAGAGACGAAGCCCGCCTGCGGTGCGATCGGGGCGCAGGAGCCCGTAACGCGTTTCCCAGGCGCGCAGTAGTTCGGGGCTCACACCAACGCGTCTTGAGAGCTCGCCGATGCGCAGTCGTGGACCGTCGGTCACAACTGGAGTCTATCGAACTTCTACGGAATCTCTACAAAAGCTGTACACTGGAGCTTGATGACGCTGAAAGCCATCAAGGGAGCAGGGCGACGGCAGGTCGCGATCGTGCAGCGCTGCGCTCTGTTCATCGCCGCTGATCCTCGGCGCGCTACGGCCCGTAAAGGTCGGGCATGAGGCTTGCGATCATCGGCGGAGGCGTCTCCGGGCTCGTGTGCGCGCATGTGCTGCACGCCGAGCACGAGCTGGTGCTGTTCGAGGCGGGCGATGAGCCGGGCGGGCACGCGAACACCGTGCGCGTGGAGACCGAAACCGCTGTCCATGACGTGGACACGGGGTTCATCGTCTTCAACGACCGCAACTACCCGAACTTCGAACGCCTGCTGGACGAGCTGAAGGTCCCGACGCAGGCGTCCCCGATGAGCTTCGGGGTGAGCGACGGGCTCGACTTCGAGTACAGCGCGGCCTCGCCGAACGGCCTGTTCGCGAGCCGCGGCAACCTGATCAAGCCGGCGTTTCACCGGATGGTCGCCGATCTCGTGCGCTTCAACCGGGACGCCCGCGAACTGCTTGGCAGCGAGGAGGATCCGTCGCTGCGCGAGTGGCTGGCCGAGCGGCGCTATTCCCGCGACTTCGTGGAGCGTCTGATCGTCCCCCAGGCCTCGGCGGTGTGGTCAGCCGACCCGGCGCAGATGTGGTCCTTCCCGGCACGCTTCCTCGTCGAGTTCTTCGACAACCACGGCATGCTCGGGTTCCGCGACCGGCCACGGTGGCGCACGATCACCGGGGGGTCGCGCAGATATGTCGAGGCACTCACGCGTCCGTGGCAGGAGAGTCTCAGGCTCTCGACACCGGTGACGAGCGTCTCTCGCCGTTCCGACCATGTCGTCGTCTCGGCTCGGGGATGTGGGCAGGAGCGCTTCGACGCGGTGGTGATCGCCACCCACTCCGATCAGGCTCTCGCCCTGCTCGCCGACCCCAGTGAACGCGAGCGCGAGCTGCTCGAGGCGGTCCCCTATCAGCGCAACGAGGCCGTGCTCCACACCGATCGCTCGCTTCTCCCGCGCCGCCGCCGCGCGTGGGCGAGCTGGAACTACCATCTCGGCGCGGATGCAGGTGCGGGCTGCACAGTGACCTACCACATGAACCGCCTGCAGTCGCTGCGCGCTGAGGAGGAGTTCTGCGTCACACTCAATCGCACCGCTGCGATCGACCCCGAGCGGATCATCCGCACGATTGGCTATTCGCACCCCGTGTACACCCCCGCGGGCGTCGCGGCGCAATCGCGCCACGCGGAGATCAGCGGGCGCAACCGCACGCACTACTGCGGCGCCTACTGGGGATGGGGTTTCCACGAGGACGGAGTCAACAGCGCGCTGCGGGTGGCTCGCGAGATCGGCGCGAGGCGAGCGGAACCCGTGAGCGCATGAGCACGAGTGCGATCTACGAGGGCACGATCCGCCACCGGCGGTTTGCTGCGCGGCCACATGAGTTCAGCCACCGCGTGGCGCTCTTCTATCTCGACCTGGAGGAGCTCGACAGCCTGCTCGGCGGCCGTCTCGTCGCAAGCCGCCCCGGCACAGTGCGTTTTCGCCGCGCGGACTACCTCGGCGATGCCTCCGTAGGGCTCTCGGATGCGGTGCGCATGAAGGTTGAGCGCGCGACGGGCACGCTGCCGACCGGCCCGATCCGTCTGCTCACCCAGCTGCGGACGTTCGGGCACTGCTTCAACCCCGTCAGCTTCTACTACTGCTTCACGCCGCAGGAGCAGCTCGAGGCGGTCGTGGCGGAGGTAACGAGCACGCCGTGGGGCGAGCGCCACGCCTACGTGCTGGCACGAACAGCCGCGGGGAGAGTGCTCGCCGCCGACTCTGAGAAGAAGCTGCACGTGTCCCCGTTCATGGGCATGAAGCAGCGCTACCTCTGGCGCGTGGCCGCGCCTGGCAGCACCCTGTCGGTTCACATCGAGAGCCGCGAACGCGAGCGGCGCGCCTTCGACGCAACGCTCGCACTGCGTCGCTCAGAGCTCACGCGCGGCAGCCTCGCCGGCGTCACCGCGCGCTACCCGGCGGCAACGCTTCGCGTGCTCGCGCTGATCTATGGCCATGCACTTGCGCTCAAGCTCAAGGGCGTGCCCGTCCATCACCGTCCGCAGGTGCCGGCATGACGGCCTCACAGCGCCTCGCGCGTCGTGTCGTGCTCGGCCTGCTCGCCCATCTGAACTCTGGCCAGCTGACGATCGTCGAAGGCGGGGAGCGGCTCGTGTTCGGGCAGGGCAGCCCGCAGGCGACGGTGGAGGTTCGCTCACCGCGGCTCTGGCCGATGCTGCTGCACGGCAGTCGCGGCATGGCCGAGGCATACATGGAGGGACTGTGGGCATCGCCCGATCTCACCGCCGTGGTGCGCGTGGGCGCACGCAACGCCGGCGGCCTCGACTCCTGGCGCCGCCGCCTGGCGCCTGCGCGGGTCCCGCTGCAGACGGTGCGCGGCATCCGCGCACGCAACACGCACGCGCGCAGCCGACGCAGCATCGCCGCCCACTACGACCTCGGCAACGAGTTCTTCGAGTTGATGCTCGATGAGACCATGATGTACTCCGCCGGCTACTTTCCGCGCCGCGGGATGACGCTTGCGGAGGCCTCCACCGCCAAGCTGGAGCTGGTGTGCGACAGGCTCCACATACGGCCCGGGGACCATGTGCTCGAGATAGGCACGGGATGGGGTGGCTTCGCCGTTCATGCCGCGAAGACGCGGGGCTGTGATGTCACGACCACCACGATCTCGCGCGAGCAGTACGAATACGCCCAGGCACGCGTGCACGCGGCCGGGGTCGAGGATCGGGTGACTGTTCTCGCCGAGGACTATCGCGATCTGCGCGGGAGCTACGAGAAGCTCGTGTCGATAGAGATGATCGAGGCGGTCGGCTGGCGCGATTTCGACACATTCTTCGCGCGCTGCTCTGACCTTCTCCGTAGCGACGGCAGCATGCTGCTGCAGGCGATCGTCATCGACGACCGCGCCTACGCGGTCGAGAAGGCCTCGCGGAGCTTCATCCGCACACATATCTTCCCGAACGGCTGCCTGCCTTCGCTCGAGGTCATAGCGCGCTCCGTCGCCCGGCGCACCGACCTGCAAACCGTCGGACTCAAGGACCTCACGCCACATTACGCCGAGACGCTGCGGCGCTGGCGCGCCAACTTTGAGGCCGCTGGCACGCGGCTGGAAGATATGGGCTACGACGAGCGTTTTCGACGGCTGTGGCGGATGTATCTCGCCTACTGCGAGGCAGGCTTTGTCGAGCGGCGGATCGGCGTTGTGCAGATGCATCTGGCCAAGGCTCAATGGCGCGAATTCGCCGGCCTCCCCAAGGCGGGCGAGGCGCCGCTCGCGCTCGTGTCCTAGTTGGTTGAGGCGCGGCAGGCCGCGGTGCTCGGGCCGATCTGGGGGCGCGGCGGCGTGACGATCATCGCCGCCGACGGTCCCGAACACGGGCGCAACCGGGCGACACTCTGCCGCTGCGGGCAATCCTCGAATAAGCCGTTCTGCTTGGACGACCCATACCCACATCGGTTTCGGGGCACAGGCCGACGCAGATTAGGCTCGGATCGCCGAGCCGTGGGGTCCGCCACAACGCCGAAGACAAGGAAGGCAAGCAGGACCCCGAAGGTAGACAACCCGCAGGTCCCGAAGGCCAGGAAGACGAGCTGGGAGCGCGGCCGGATTAACGTCGCTTAGCGGCCCGCTCGGATCGCGCGGGCGGGCGCGATGGGACGGCGCAGGCAACCTGCGGTGGGGGCGAGTCGCCCCCACCGCACGACCCGTCAGACGCCCGGGGGAATGAGGACCGCATTGATCACGTGGATAACGCCGTTGCTCGCCTTGACGTTGGTCTTGATGACCTTCGCGTCGTTGACGTAGACGCTCGCGCCGCTGACGCGGATGCTCACCTTCGCGCCCTCGAGCGTCTTGGCCGAGTGCAACTTGACGACCTGGGCGGCGAGCACTTCGCCCTTGACGACGTGGTACTCGAGCACCTTGATCAAGAGACTCTTGTTGGCCGCCAGCTCGCTCAGCGTTGCCTTGGGCACGGCCTTGAAGGCGGCGTTCGTGGGCGCGAACACCGTCAGCTTGGACGAGCCCGAGAGAGCGCTCACGAGACCCGCCTTCTTTACTAGCGAGACGAGCGTCGAGAACTGCGGGTTGGATGCCGCGACCTGCACGATGTTCTGGCCCGTGGCACCCGCCGGAGCGCTCGATGCGATAGTGCCAAGCGGGATGGCCACCGCGAGGCAGACGAGGGTGAGCTTTGCGAGACGACTCATTGAGATCCTCCAGATAGCTTTCAGAGACGATGCGTCTTTCAAGGCTCTCTACGAGCGGGGTTCTGGAGTCGGTTGGGAAATCGCCGCCGCGCATATCCCAACCGAAACCTCCTCGCGCGCGTAATAGAGGGAGATGGCAGCGTTGACTCGCGCGAGCGACCCGAAGTCCGGAATCGGCGACGATCTACCGCCATCGAGCCCGGCGCGCAGTCCCAGCAGAGCCGAGCGCCGCCTGGCCCCCCGCCTCTCCCGGGGCGACCCGGCGGCTCTGCGAGAGATCCAGGATGAGTACTCGAGCTTGCTGCGCGGATACCTGCGCCAGATGCTGTGCGACCGCACCGCCGCCGAGGACGTGCTTCAGCAGGTGATGCTCGAGGTCTGGCAGCGCGGCAGCCGCTTTGACCCCTCGCGCGGGTCTCTGATCTCATGGCTGATGACAATCACCCGCTCGCGAGCGATCGACTACATGCGCCGCCAGGTGCCAGAGCCCCAGGATCCGTCCACCACGACTCAGCTGCTCGACCGCCTCGCGCCACAGGAGCATGCCGCCGAGGAGCTTGCCGAGCAATGGCGGATCGCGCACATGCTGACGCAGCTCCCGCGCGAAGAGGCCCAGATCCTGCGGCTGCGCTTTCACGCAGACATGAGCCAGCGCGAGATCGCGACTGAGACGGGCATACCACTGGGAACCGTGAAGATGCGGATGGTGAGCGCGCTCGCCCGCCTCCGTGAGCTTATGGAGGAGGAGGCATGAGCTCGATGGACGATCGCAGCGAGATGGTTGATTACCTGCTCGAAGAGCTCGACGAGCTCGAGCGGGTCAGATGCGAGCGGCGGATGCAGGAGGATCCGCAGTTCCGCGCCGAGGTGGAGCGGCTGCGCCCGCTCGTAGGGCGGCTGCAGGGCCTGTCCGCTCAGGCATGGGATCACGTGGACTGCAGCCACAGCCCCGAGCCGGCAACAGCGTCTCAGCGGCCGCCCGTCCGCTGGCGCAGACGTCCCGCCCTTCGCCCGGTCGTCCTGGGGTTTGCCGGCGTCGCCACGGTAGCGGTCGCGCTAGTGCTTGCGCTGACGGCGGGCTCATCCGGCACCCACTCCCACACCGTCGTGCTCAACGCCCTGGCGGGTGCGCCCGCCGGATCGCGCGCGACGGCGACGATAACCGGCTCCGAGCGCGTGCAGCTGAGGGTCGAACATCTCGCCCCGACGGACTCCGCCCACTACTACGAGCTGTGGCTGATGACCGACACGACTCACCTCGTGTCGGTGGCATCGTTCGACGTGAACAGCCGCGGCAGTGCCCGTCTCTCCCTGCCGCTGACCGCACCGCCCCAGCGATATCGCTACCTGAACATCTCACTTCAGCGGGCCGGAGCAGGAACTGCCATCTCCAGTCAGTCGCTCCTGCGTGGACCGGCGGCATGAGCATGGGGCCCCCGACCCTCGGCATGAGAGCTCCTAGGCCCGGTGAAGCCAATGTCGGCCTATCCGTAAGATCGGCCAACCTCGCGCCAAGGTCGGGCCCGGGCAATAGTCATAGGGGGTCGTGACGATTCCTGAGCCAGAGTCTGTCTGGGATTATCCGCGACCCCCAAAGGTCGAGCGATCGGGCAGACGTATCTGCGTCTTCCTCGATGGGGGGATGCTCGCCGATACGACCAGCTCTCAACGGGTGCTCGAGACGAGTCACCCGCCGGTCTACTACATTCCGCTCGCGGACATCGTCGCCGGAGCGCTCGAACCGTCAGCCGGGCGCGGCAGCTATTGCGAGTGGAAGGGGGCGGCAATCTACTACGACGTGATCGGACCCGAAGGTCGCCGCGTCGAGAGGGCGGCGTGGGGTTATCCCAAACCGTCTCCAGGCTTCGAGCCCCTCATCGGTAGCGTGGCGTTCTATCCGGGCCTAATGGATGAATGCACGGTCGACGGCGAGCGCGTAAGTGCGCAGGCGGGCGACTTCTACGGAGGATGGATTACCAGCGACGTTGTCGGCCCGTTCAAGGGCGGCCCAGGCACGCGCGGCTGGTAAAGGAGGGATTGCCTTACTCCTTGCACAGCGCCCGGCAAGATCGTTGGAGCTGGCCGTGCGTTCTGCATTCCCGCGGGAGCGGCCGTCTCGGTCGGTGTCCTCATAGCTCGCCGGCCAGGCCAGCGACTAGCCAAACGAGTGCTCCCGCGCCCACGAGACGACGGAACCAGTTAACCCCGCCTATCGCCTCCTCCCATGCCCACACGCCGAGGCCGATGGTGAAGACAGCGCGGCCGACGTCGTGCGCTCCGTCGTCGGCCACGGCGGCCAGTCCCCACCCCGCGAACGCCAGGAGTAGCGGCGGGTTCGGAAACTGCGCGATGGCAAAGTCGCGCGGCCAGCCCACCTGGCCGCGCCGCCATAGCTCGGCGACGGTCATCGCGCGCATGTTCGCAGGCTGTAGGCGAGTTGGGCAGTTCCACGTCGTCCGGGCGAGCATTGAGTGCAATCCTCGCTTGGGCGCCGGCTCAGCTCATGAAACACCCTCGATGAGGTGCATAATTGAAGACTGCGTGACCGAGCGCCTCGGTGCAGATGGTCCGAAGCGCCTGATCCATGGCCCCATCCGGACCGGCGCGAACCGTGCGACGAGCTGCTCGCCCGGCTCCTGGCGCCAGCTCGCGATCGAGCCGTTGGACCGTGAATAATTCTCGGTCCGCCCGGGTAGTAGATGCCGGACCGGAACTGAGGAAGGAGGCCGGAGGACGATGTCTTCAGTTGGCACACACATGCCGCAACGCACCAGCTCATCGACGAAGGTGGAGACGAGCGAGCTGTTCGTGCGCTGGCAGGAGGACGGCGATCCGACGGCGCGAGAGGAGCTTGTGGAGCGGTTCATTCCGCTCGCGCGCAGTCTCGCCCGCCGCTACGGCCGCTCGGCGGAGCCGTTCGAGGATCTCCTGCAGGTGGCGTCGTTGGGCCTGCTGAAGGCGCTCGATCGCTTCGACCCGGAACGCGGCTATGCCTTCCCGTCCTTCGCGACCCCCACGATTCTGGGCGAGATGCGCCGCTACTTCCGCGACTGCGGCTGGGCGGTCCATATGCCCCGTGGGGCCCAGGAACGGGCGCTGCGGGTGCGTGACGCACAGGAGCGACTGACCAACGAGCGCGGCCGCGCCCCCACGGTGGGTCAACTCGCCGAGTACCTGGAGCTGGACATCGAGGAGATCCTCGACGCCCTGCAGGCGCTCATGTCCTACGAGACGCTGTCGTTCGACGCTCCGCCTCCGGGAGCCGAGGATGAAGCCACGACGTGCGGCGAAGCGCTGGGGCATGAGGATGAGCGCTACGAGCTCGTGGAGCTGGACGCCACTCTGGGCACAGTGCTCGAGCACCTTGCCCCGCGCGAGCGCCTGATCCTTCGCATGCGCTTTGTCGATGAGCTCACTCAGAGTGAGATCGCTGAGCGGATCGGCGTCTCACAGATGCAGGTCTCGAGATTGCTGCGCCGCTCGCTTGATCAGCTGCGGGCGCTCACCGAGGCCACCGAGACGCAGTAGGAGGAGGCATGCGCGTTTGCCGGGTTCCGCTTATCGCACGAGGCCTCCTCCAAACGTTCATCTGAGCCTACCCAACCGGCCCGAGAACGTCATGCTGGTGAGGCAGGTGCTCACGGGTATTGCCGAAGCTATCGATCTGGACGCCAGAGACGTCTACGAGATCAGTGTCGCGGTCACCGAGGCCTGTAACAACGTCGTCGTCCACGCCTACCGGGGCAGTGAAGGGCCGCTCGAGGTGGGGGTCTATGTCCGGCCGGCCGAGATCGAGGTGGTGGTGGGCGATCGCGGCATCGGAATTGAGCCCGGGACCCAGGAGAGCGCCGGCGCAGGGTTGTCGGTGATCCAGGCGCTTTCCCGATCCGTCGCGCTGAGCGCCGGTCGGGACGGCGGAACCGAGGTTTGGATGACCTTTGACGCGCCGCGAACGAGCGTGCCCGCTCGGGCCTCGCTCAGAGCGCTGAAGCTACCGAGCCTCGAGGGGGTTGGATCGGACGCCGCAATCGAGATGGCCCTGGCGCCCCCGCACCTCGCTCGCACCATCCTTCCTCGGCTACTGAACGTCTTTGCCGCGCGTGCTCACTTCACCACGGACCGCCTCATCGATGGCCAACTGATCGCCGACGAGCTGGCCGCCTGCGTGGAGGCAGTGGCCGGCAGCGACCATCTCAGCGTCAGCATTGCCGTTCAGCCGCGTGAGCTCGAGCTGCGCATAGCGCCACTGCCCGCGGGACACGCGAACCGGCTCGTGGATGAGCCTGTCGATGAGTTGGCCCCGGTGATCGGCAAGCTGAGCACCCAGCACCGGGTGACGACGCTCGCCTCGGGTGATCATGAGATGCTCGCGCTGCGACTGGTCCAGTCACCTTGAGCTGTACCCACCGTTTTGCGGATCTGAGCTGTGCTCGCCCGCGGTAGCGTGTCCGACCGCATGTAGGTGCTCTGCAAAGTTCTGCTCCCGAGCCGCCCCGAAAGAGTCTTACCGACCGGCGGCGAGAGGCGTGCGCCAGATAGAAACGGCGTCAGGCGTCGCCTTCTCCGGAGCAGCCCTCTTACGGATGGTCAGGTGTTGAAGCGCGCCGTGCGGGGTATAGGACGGCATGACCCCGACAGAGACTGGAGACGACATGGCTCAGCAGACCAAAGCTCAGCGCTCGCAGGCAGCCAAAAAGGCCGCGGCGACGCGCCAGCGCAACGCGGGCAAGAACGCAGGCGAGGACGCCAAGCAATCGGCCGAGCGCGCGGTTGAAGGTCTTGGCGACGCCGCCAAGTCCACCGCACAAGCCCTCAAGGCGGCCGGAAAGGCCGCCACAGCGCGTATCAAGTGACAAGCGCGCTTGCGAATATCGCCCATCAGTCCCACAGTGGCACGACCGCGATGCGCCCCCGGTTCTGACGGGTCCCCTCCTCCGAGCCGGCGCCAAAGGAGGCCGGACTGCGGGGACGACTGGCACGATATGCACGGACCGGGGCGGCATGGCTGACGCACCGGCAGACCTTTGCCACTGTCGCCCCGGTCTCCCGATCGCTCGATTGGGAGATAATCCAATGATGGATTCGCGAGCGGTGCCCGAGGTCAACGACCAGCACCTTGCGGCAGTGCTCGACGCGCTCGGAGAGGCGGTGACTATTCGCGGATCCGATGACCGCCTCATCTACGCCAACCAAGCGGCGTTGGACCGCCTTGGGTTCAGCAGTATCGAGGAGCTGCGTGAGGCGGACCCGCGAGCGCTGATGGGCGATTATGAAACAACTGGTGAGGAAGGGCAGCAGATCGACATGGACGATCTTCCTTCTGTCCGTCTCCTGCGGGGTGAGCAGCCTGAGCCGCTGCTTATGCGGTCGATCAACCACGCCACCGGTGAGGAACTGTGGGCAGTGTTGAAGTCCGCAGCATTGCGCGGAGCCGATGGCTCGGTCGAGGCTGCGGTGACGATCATCGAGGATGTAACCGCGACCAGACTGAGAACCCTGCGCCTGGAATTCCTCGCTCAGACGACCAATCAGGTCCTCGCCTCATCGCTTGACCACCAGGAGACGCTACGTAACGTGACGAGCTTGGCAGTTCCCCAGATCGCCGACTGGTGCGCCGTGGATCTCTTCAACGACGACGGCGGGCGCGAATCGGTGGCTGTGGCGCACACCGATCCGGAGAAGCTCGCGATGGCCGAACGCCTGCGCGAGTTTGAGGCCCGCGAGGTCGGTTCCGAGCGGACCCTCGGCCGAATCAAGCGGACGGGCGAGTCGTTGCTGTATAGGGACATCACCGACGACCTGCTGGTGAACGCCGCCGTCGATCATGAGCATCTGGAGCTCCTGCGCGCAGTGGGGATGCGCTCGGCGGTAGTCGTCCCGATGACCGTCCGCGGTAGCACGATCGGGGCACTGACGATGGTCAACGCGGAGTCCGGCCGAGTCTTCGACGAGAGCGATGTGGAGTTCGCGGCGCAGGTTGCCCGGCGCGCCGGTCTTCTGGTCGAGAACGCCCGCCTGTACACCGAGCGCGCTGAGGTGGCCGGCACACTCCAGAGCAGCCTGCTGCCCGAAACGCTGCCTGAGATTCCGGGCTGGGAAGTCGAGGCTCTTTATCGCCCGCGGGCCAGGGAACCGAGGTTGGCGGCGACTTCTACGACTTCTGGCAGGTCGACGGCGATTGGCTGATGATGATCGGCGACGTCACCGGCAAGGGTGTGGGCGCCGCCGCCCTGACGTCATTGGTTCGGCACAGCGCCCGCGCGGTGTCCGACTTCGATCCGGGCCCAGCGGCAATCCTCGACCGCGTGGACGCCGCTCTCAAGCGGGAGCCTTCGATTTCGATATGCACCGCCCTCTGTATCCGCTTCTCCGAGGGCGAGGGGATCATTGCCGCCGGCGGACATCCCCTGCCGCTGCGCCTGGGCGCCGAGGGCGTCCGCCAGGTCGGTCGGCCCGGCACACTACTTGGCGCGTTTGACCAGACCCACTGGTCTGAGACCATGTTTGAGCTGCAGCCCGGCGAGAGCCTCGTCGCCTTCACCGATGGCGTCACCGACACCGTCGGCGCGAACACCGAGCGCTTTGGTCTCGGACGCTTAGAAGCGATTCTGGATGAGGTCAACGACGAGCGGCCCACCGTGGTTCGTCAACGACTCGCCGCGATGCTTGAGGGCTTCCAGGTGGGTGAGCAGGCTGATGACACGGCGGCGGTCATCATGCGCTTCACGGGCAGCAGCAACCGAGCCGTCGCTCCGACGCCAAGTCAAGGTGTGGCATCCGCACGCCATGATTAGGCTATAGGCATGGTCGAGCCCGCACCGTTTGAGATCCGAAGCGAGTTTGACGCGGCCACGGCTCGACTCACCGTCGTCGGGGAGCTGGACATTGCGACCACGCCGCAACTTGAGGAGGCCGCACGCGCAACGATTGCGCGTGGCGTTCGCTCTCTGACGATCGACCTCTCAGAGCTCACCTTCATGGACTCATCGGGCCTCCGCCGCCTCATCATCCTGGACGAGCGCGCCAGCAGCGAGGGTTGGACGCTTCGCCTGCTGAAGCCAGCCGGCCCGGCCCTCACAATCCTCACGCTCACGGGGGCCGATGAGAACCTGCCATTCGTCGAGGATCCGAGTCCGTCGTGAGCCCTCACTCAGCCAAGGATAGGTTCGCCAAGGTGGCGTGTCCAGCGAGCCTTCGGCTCGAACTGCAACGAAACGTCGAGGCGCCAGCGATCGCTCGTGCGGCGCTGAGCGGGCTCTGCAACGATCTCGATGTAAGTCGCTCGGAGCAGCACACGCTGGTGCTTCTCGTCTCAGAGGTGGTCAGCAACGCGGTTCAACACTCCCCGGGGCCGGCCGACGCTTCTGTCCTCCTCGCAGCGACGGTCGGCGAGGAGACCGTGCATGTTGCGGTGACCGATTCCGGTCGCGGGTTCACGCCGAGCCGCCACGACCCTCGGGCCGAGGGAGGGTACGGATTGTACCTGTTGGATAAAGCAGCGAGCCGGTGGGGCGTCGACCAGGTCGACGGCACTCGGGTCTGGTTCGAGCTTGCTCGAACTGCCTAAGAACCTGTCGCCATGCTCCGAACCTGTCGCCATGCTCCGCAGACCGAAACGGGCAATACAGACTAAGAAGGTAATGGCTTGTTCAGCCTGTTGGTCCGAGGTTTGTCAGTGAGGGCCGACGTCGCCCGCCGCGAGGTCACGGGCACCCGGACAACGGGTATGTCAAGCTCTTGGCGGAGCCGCTCGAGCTCGCTGGCCTCCTGCCAGCGTTCACCACGCCGCTCGCCGGTCACAACGATCACCTCGTCCGCGCCGAACAGCCGCAGTTGATCCTCGATCGCGGTCTTCGGATCCGGATCCCCAATAATGCCGCGGACCGCGAAGCCCTGCGCGTGTGCCCACGACAGCGAGCGGCCCAGTCTGCTTCGTGCCTTGCGCGTCTCGCTGTCGATGTCCGTGTAGGCAATATGCGTCCGCGAGCTGAGAACGGGCGCCATCACGTCCAGCTCGACCTCATCTGCCCCGAGCCGACGTATCTCCACGCGTAACCGGTCACCGCTCAGCGCCTCGTTCGCGATCACGAGGACATGTCGCTTGTCCGGCCGGCCGACGTGACGACTATCGTCATCGGCCGCCTCCCGCAACGGCATACGCGCGGCGCGCTCAGGACGCCTGAGGTAGACACCAAGCGAGATAGCTGCGACGACGGCGAAGGCGATCGCCCCGATCGCGGGTGTTGCCAGCCAGCCGAGGATCACGGCAAAGACCAACATCCCAGCGGTGGCGACAGTCAGCCGGAACGCGTCGGTCTCGGATAGCACCGGATGACGTCTCATGCACGACCCGTACCCCGATGCCAGCGTAATAACCGGGCTTTGTCTTGACGCTGACATGCAGCAGTCACCACTCGGAGCGAGCGATCCGCGCGCGTCGGGATTCACGAGATGCCTTGTTGTGAGGTGTACCACGAATACTCAGTTTGTGGCATCGTGAAGGTGTCGAGGGCGCACGACTAGCGGTGCGGGGGATGACCGTTCGCTTGGATCACGCCGCTCCTTTCGTCCTCCAGCGACTGTCCGCGAGAAGGGCGTGCATATCGCCATGACCGATGCCGGTCGGCGGCTCACGCCGAGTCTTCGTTCGTTCAGAAGCGCCGCGCTAGCTCCAGCCAACAGGGTTGTGGTGGACCACGGAACTCGAACTGCTGAGTGAAACGTCCCGCACGGGGTAATAGGCGACCGAAGATGGCGGTCACTTCCAAGATTGAGCAAGGACAGGCACGCGATGAGACTTCGCTCGAACGCTTGGATCGCAACCTCGAGGAGCTGACGGGCGAGTTGCGCGTTGTCGTCACGGGGGTGCAGGTCCTGTTCGCATTCTTGCTGGTGGTTCCCTTCGACACCGGCTTTGCTCACGTCGGGCGCTTCGAGCAGACGGTGTACCTGGTCACGCTCATCCTGGCTGCGCTGGCGGCGGTGTGCACGATCGCACCATCGGCCCAGCACCGCTTCCTGTTTCGTCACGACGACAAGCAGTATGTGGTCTTCCACGCAAATCGCGCGGTCATCGCGGGGCTGGCCTTCCTCGCATTGGCGATGTGCGGTTCGCTGTTGCTCGTGACGACAAAGCTTTTCGGGGTGACCGCCGGGATGCTCACCGCGGCCCTTGGAGCGCTCCCGTTCGCGGCGATGTGGTTCGCGATTCCGCTCAGGCGACGGCGGATGCTCGACGCGTACAGACGAGGACCGACGCTCGGGGCTCGCAGATAGTTTGAGCGAGGGCAGTTTTCGCCCACGACCAGGCGATGGCGAGCATCGTCGCCTGGCTGCGCAGTCCGACGCTATCTCCGAGCTCGCTCGGCGCGAGCCCCGTCGGCGCGGTCTCCCCGCGTGCGGTCGCGGTAGAAGCCGAACGGGAGCGGCTCCAACACCCCCTCGTCCACGGCTGCGTGCAACGCGCCATCGAGCCCACCCTCGGGCCAGCGCTCGGAATGCGTCATCTGCGACAGCGCGTCCCGACGGAGAACTCCATAAGGCGCGATGGCGTGCATCAGTCGCCGCACCTCGGCTTCGAGGACCGCCTGATGATGGCGCCGCAGACGAGCCGCCTGAACCGCATGGCTATCACGCCTGTCGCCGCTCACGCGTCTCATCTCGATCTTCTCCAAGTCACCACGAGCCGAGTGTGCACCGACGAACGGGAGGGCTTAAGGGCAATGGTCCGGATGCTGACGGCACCGCCAGAGTGGCACTACCCGCATCTCGGTCACTGCCCGCTCGGGCGCGCAACCCACTGTGCCGTCGGGAGCCGCGGACGAGATTCCCGACCCTCAGCCCCTAGCGATCCTGACTACCGCCGACCCGTAACGGTGACCACATGAGGTGTCCTCGCCGCGCGTCGAGTCGGCGCCGGCGGGTAGGTCACCAAGACGGCTCGGAGCTACAGCCGGGAGTCCTTGCCTGGTGCGGTTCCCAGTGGCGGTCCGGGCGTAAGCGAGCCCGGACCCTCGGGGCTGTCGGCCACGACCTCGAAGGCGCCGTCGGCGCGGCGGTCGATCACCGCTCCGTCCCACGCGCGCAGCGGATGCGTGCCGCTGCGCTTGAGCGCGCGGCAGATGCTGCGCGTGACGAAGAACACGATGATCGGCAGCACCCACACCCCGACCCGCCAGAAGTGGATCTGCGCCTGGTAGGAGATGTGCAGGCGGAAGAACAGCCGGTCGGTGGAGCCCACCGCGAAGATGATCACGACCCAGCTCAGAAAAGCCGCCCCGATCGCTGTGCGCGTGGGTCGGTCGCGCGGACGGTCGAGCAGGTCGTGACGGCGGTAATCGCCCGTCACCCGGCGTTCGATCGCCGGCCACGCGTACATCACACCGAACACGACGAGTGGGAACACCACCCCGCCCCAGAACGGGTTGGGGATCAGCGTGTGCCCACCGATCGTCAGCTCCCAGTTGGGCATCAGCCGCAGCGCGCCGATCAGCCAGCCGATGTACCAGTCGGGCTGCGCGCCGTTCTCCGACAGGTACGGATGGTAGGGGCCCCATTGCCAGATCGGGTTGATCTGCAGCAGTCCGCCGGCGAGGAACAGCACCGCGGCGACCGCCAGTAACAGTCCCACCGAGCGCAGCGCGTACGCGGGCCACATCGGCGTGCCGACGACGTTACGCTCGCGCCTGCCGGGCCCCGGGAACTGCGAGTGGTGCTGGCGCATGATCATCCCCAGGTGGGCGGTGATCAGCATCGCAAGGCCCGCCGGGATCAGCAGCACGTGCACGATCTCAAAGCGCGAGAGGAAGGAGCCCGAGCCGGGGAACTCACCGCCCCACACCAGGTAGCCGAGTTGCCCGCCGATCAGCGGGATCGAGAACGCGACCGAGTAGGCGATCGCGAGGCCCATGCCCGACAGCAGGTCATCCACGAGCGAGTAGCCGGCGAACCCCTCGAGGATGCCCAGCATCAGCATCGTCAGGCCGATCATCCAGTTGAGGTCCCGCGGCTTGCGGTAGGCGCCGGTGAAGAACACACGCATCAAATGCAGCACGATCGAGGCGATGAACACGTCCGCCGCCCAGTGGTGGGTCTGGCGGATGAGCAGACCCGCCGGGACGCTGAACGAGATGTGCAGCACCGAGCTGTAGGCCTCGGACATCGTTTCGCCCTGGAGCAACCTGTAGGGACCGTGGTAGACCACCTGGGCGTCGCTGGGGACGTAGAACAGCGTCAGGTAGATGCCCGTTATCACCAGCACGATGAAGCTGTACAGCGCGATCTCCCCGAGCAGGAAGCTCCAGTGGTCGGGGAACACGTAGCGCAGCGCCGACTTGACGGCGCCGCTGGCACCGAGGCGTTCTTCGCCGGCGCGCATCGTCCGCTGCGCGCGCAGCTCGAGGGGGCGTCCGATCATCGCAAGGCGCCCCCGCGGCACGCGTCCGCCCCGCTCTCTGGCCAACGTGCGACGCGTGTGCTCACGACTCGCTCCGGTGCGTACCCCACCACGACGGGCCGATGTCCTCGTGAAACGATCCGGCGGCGCGCAGGTAGCCCTCGCCGTCGATCATCAGCGGGAGCTGCGGCAGCGAGCGCCCGGCCGGTCCGAAGATCAGCCGCCCGCCCTCGCCGGGGAGGAATGTCGAGTAGTGGCAAGGGCAGGTGAACGCGGGACCGCTGCTCGTGGGCTGGTACAGCGGGTAGCGGTACAGCGAGATCGCGCAGCCCGCGTGCGGGCAGATCTTCGAGTAGGCGACGATGTTCTCCGGTGCCCACCCCCGTCGCGCGGGCGGCAGGTGCATGTAGACGGCAGCGAGCTTCACCACGAGCAGGCCTGCCCCCAGCAGCGCGGGGTCGCCGTGCTCGGGCAGCGCGGTGTAGAAGCTCCCGATCTGGATTTCCTCAGCGCTGTAGGGGTTGCCCTTGTCGTCGACCAGGCGCACGCCGCGGCGCCAGGGCGTTTCGTGGACGCCTGTCAGCGGCGGGCCCAGCGACGCCAGCGGCGTCACCGCGGCGGTGACGAGCCCGGCGCCGGCGAGTCCCGCTGCGCCGGTGAGCAGCTTGCGCCGGGTGATGCCCTGCCCGCCGGACTCGATGATCTGGAGCACGTTCTCGACCTCGGGTTCCTTCAGGAGCACGTCGCGCTCCTCGACATCGGTCTCCTGCGGCACGAGCGTCTTGCCGGCGATAATCGCCGCCGCCGACAGCTGTGCGAGCGCCCCTCCGACTGCGATGCCGAGCAGCTGCGGGTTGAGCCCGTCGACGATGTACAGGGCTGTAAAGCCGAGCGCGAACACCTCGGCGCCGAGCAGCAGCAGCGCAACCGCCGTCTCTACCCGAGGGTTCGCGGGAACGTCTCGGCGCCTCGGGTCCTCGTCGGACTGCGGCGGCGGCGTAGGCAGCGATCGGGGCCGCCTCAGCGCCTCGCGCAGCGCCCGTGCAGCAACGAGCAGCCCGATCAGCAAGCCCGCCCGGCGACTGCGCTTGCCCTCTTGGTCTTTCTCGCTCATAGCCCTCCCTTCACGCCGTTGTCTCTCCGATCAGCCGCGCGGTGAGCACCAGCGCGCCCAGCAGCAGGAACCAGGCGACCATCCCCTCGGGGATCGGGCCGAGGTTGTAGATGCCCCAGCCGCCCTTGTTCGAGGGGTGTCTCGTCCACAGCACGTAGCGGGCGATCGAGTTCAGTTCGGACTGGTCGATCTGCTTGGCGCTGAAATGCGGCATCAGGTACGGGCCGGTGCGCACGGCCTCCGCGACCTGGTCGGCGGTCGCGCTCTGGAGGTCCGGGACCGCCGCGCCGATCGTCAGTCCGCCGCGGGCGACGATCTGATGACAGCCCGCACAGTTGAGCGTGAACGCGTGGAACCCCTCCTGCAGGTCCCCCTTCGAGGGTTCGGCGATCGGCGCAGGCGGGCCGCCGTAGGAGGCTATGAACGCCACGAGCGCCTCGATCTGCCGGCTTGAGAAGTGCGTCGGAGCGCGCAGCGGCTCGACGCGTGGGTCGCTGAGCGGCATCCGTCCCGTCGAGAGGTAGAACTCGGCCGGGCCGGCGCCCACTCCGACGAGTGACGGCGCGATGTCCCTGCGTCCTTCGAGGTTGGCGCCGTGGCAGGACGAGCAGGCCTCGTGGAACAGCGTCCGGCCTTCGCTCACGAGCGCGGGAGAGGTGGAGGTCGGGGCACTGGGTTCGCCCGGCCCAGGCGGCTCCGGCGACTTGTCCGGCGCGTTCGGGCTGTTCGTCGGCGGCCCGCCCTGCGCGGCGAGCGACCCGGCGAAGGGACGGCTGGCGCCCTCTTCCTTGGTTGCCGCTGTCGCAGCGTGGCCGCTGGTCGCCTGGGCGGAGAAGATCACCAGTGCACCGGCTCCCATCAGGATCGCCAGAGCCCCCCGTAGCCGCGCCGGTGTACGCGGCCTGCGTCGCCACCAGCGCTGCGCCAACGCGCTCACGCCAGCCTCCGTGGCACCGTCACATCGGAGGAGAGTGCAGGAGTGGCTGCGATCTCGGCCGAAGCCTCGATGCGCTGTGTGCGTTGCGCCTCGGCGAGCACCTTGACCATCGCCCGGCTCGAGCGCCGCTCCTCGAGCGACATCATTGCCATCGCCGAGTAGAGCCCGCCGGCGGCCATGATGCAGCTGCCGGCGACCCACATGATCGCCCCCGCCTGCTGCTGGTTGAGCGCGGCTGAGATGCCCAGCGCGTGGGCGCTGGCGGCGTAGGGAGCGTAGACGACCGTGTTCGCGCGATTCAGATAGGCGCCGATCAAATCCTCGGGCACCATCGCGACGAGCATGTAAAAGATCCGAGCGATGCTGCCGAGGCGGTGGCTCAGAACCGGGTCGCCATTGGTCAGTGGCCACCACAGGAACAGGCCGGCGGTGAGGAAGGCCGCGTGCTCGCAGGCATGGACGACCGGGTGGCGCGCGGCCGCGTCGAAGAGCGGCGGCAGGTGAAAGCCTACGATCACGGCTGCGAACACCGCCAGGCACACGGCCGGGCGAGTGAGCTTGCTTGTGCGCGCGAGCAGCGCGGCCACGGCCGGACGTTGCTCTGCCGGCAGCGCGCGCAACCCGAGCAGCACCGGCGCCCCCAGCAACAGCAGCGGCGGCGCGACCATCAGTAGCACGACGTGCTGGAGCATGTGCGCCGACAACAGCCGGTCGTCGTATGCGTCGAGGCCCGACTGCAATGCCACGAGCACGATCGCGACGCCGGTCACGAACGCCGCGGTTCGCGCCGGCGGCCAGCGTCGAGCGCCGACGCGCGCCACCCCCCACAGGTACAGCCCGACGTACGCGGCGGCCGCGAGGTCGAGTCCCCACGCCGGCTCCCACGCCCGCAGCGGCAGCGACAGCAGCGACGGGGCGCTCGCCACCGGGCTCACGGCACGCGCTCCCGGCGCACTTCCTGCGCAGGCTGCGGGTGCGTGCGGTAGCGCTCGAGCGTGCGCCGCTGCGAGCGCAGCTCGACGCCGACCCGCCCTGCCCCCATCACCATCAGGCCCGCTCCGAAATAGATGAAGAAGTGCCCGAACGCCAGCCCGAAGATCAACGCCCCGAAGCCGATCGCGGCGAGCGCCGCGCCGAAGCTGATGTCGGGTACCGCGTCCGGGCGCTCGTCGCGCCCCGGCGCCCCGCGCCTGAGCGCGCGATCGCGACTGCTGAGCGCGAGCGCCACGATGCTCGCGATGATCACGAGCATCGCGAACGCGAAGGTCGCGATCTGGATCGTGTCTCCGGTCCAGATCGCGTTGGTCGCCATCAGCGCGCCCAGCAGGCAACCCCAGACGAGCACCGGCAACGCGCCCCCCCTCATGGCTCCTGTCCCCGCGGGGTCGGGCCAAGGCCGCCGATGGTGGCGGGTGCGCTCAGCATCTGCTCGCCGCCCTGCTCGGCGGCGCGTTCGCGCAGGTCCAGCAGCGGCGCATACGAGGTGATCGGAGGAAGCGGGCGATCAAAGTTGTACCGCGGTGGCGGCGATGAGGTCGCCCACTCGAGCGTGTGCCCGAGCCACGGGTCAGGGCCGGCGGGCTCGCGCTCGCGCAGCGAGACCCACACGTTCAACAGGAAGACGGCGACGGCCACGGCAATGATCCCCGCGCCGATGCTCTCGATCAGATTCAGCGTCCCCCAGCCCGGGTGCTGGGGATATTCGGCGATGCGCCTGGTCATGCCCTCTTCGCCGAGTACGAACATCGGGGCGAACGTCATGTTCGTGCCGATCGCGAGCAGCACGAGGTGCAACTTGCCGATGCTCTCGCGCAGGTAGGCGCCCGTGATCTTCGGGAACCAGTGGTAGACACCGGCGAAGAAGCCGAACACGCTGCCCGCGAACAGCGTGTAGTGGAAGTGCGCGACGATCATGTAGGAGGCCTGCGCCTGATAGTCGAGGACGGGCGAGGCGATGAAGATGCCGCTGAGCCCGCCGATCAGGAACTGGATGAAGAAGCCGAGGGCGAACAGCATCGAGCTGCGCAGCACCACCGCGCCGCCGATCAGCGTGCCGATCATGTCGAAGTACTCGATACCGGCTGGCACCACGAGCATCGTCGAGGTGAACGCGAAGTACTCGTTCGTGACCCCACCGGTCGTGAACATGTGGTGCGACCACACGCTCATCGACAGGGCGGCGAAGGCGAGCATCGACAGCACGAACGCCCTGTAGCCGAACCAGCGCTTGTGGGCGTTGACGGCGATCGCCTCGGCCGCGCAGCCGAGGTAGGGGAAGAACATCACGTACACGACCGGGTGCCCGAAGAACCAGAACATGTCCTGGTAGTCGATGACGCCTTCCCCGCCCGTATAGATGTGCGCACCAGAGCGTTCCGCGTACAGCAGCGCCATCGTTACGACCAGCACCGGGAAGGAGCCGACGACCATCAGCACGCTCACGAACGACGACCAGGTGAAAACCGGCATCCGCAGCACCGACATCCCCGGAGCGCGGCGGCGGGCGATCGTCGCCAGCAGGCACGCCGCGATGAGCGTCATGCCGACCGCGGCGAGCAGCACGCCGAGCGTCCACAGGTCCTGGCCGATGCCCGGTGTGTTGGAGCTGTTCGACAGCGGCACGTACGCGAACCAGCCGTCGCGCCCCGCTCCTTCCGTGGTCAGCCAACCCGACTGCATCACGAGGCCGCCGCTCAGCCACACCCAGAAGCCCGCGACCGCGAGGCGCGGCCACGCGATCCTCGCGGCCCCTATCTGCAGCGGCACCAGGTACATGCCCAGCGCGAGCGCCATTGGCGTCACGAACAGGTAGATCATCGTCGAGCCGTGCATCGTGAACAGCTCGTTGTAGGTTTCATCCGAGACGAAGTGCGTGGCAGGCTGAGCGAGCTGCGTGCGCATCATCAGCGCCATCACGCCGCCGACCAGGAAGAAGAACAGCGAGCACAGGCCCATGTTCAGGCCGATGCGCTTGTGATCGGTGCTGACGAGCGAGCCGACCCAGCCGGGCGCGCGCGAGGAGGACGTGAGCGCCGGCGCAACGGTGCTCACGAGTTGCTCACCTTCGCGCCGACCCGTGCTCGCGCTGCGCTCGCACGCGCGGCGGCGGACTCCGAGCGCGCCCACGTGTTGAACTCCGACGGGCTCACCGCGTCGACGGTGAAGATCATTCGCGAGTGGTACAGGCCGCATAATTCAGCGCACTCACCCGGAAAGCCTCCGCGCTGAGAGAACGTCAGCGTCATGTACTGGGGCAAGCCCGGGATCAGATCGTGCTTGTAGCGGAGCTCCGGCACCCAGAACTCGTGGATAACGTCCAGCGAGATCAGCCGGAAGCGGATCGCCTCGTTCGTTGGCACGACCAGCGTTTCGTGTCCCACCGTGCCGCTGTAGCGGTTGATGCCATAGGCGGGATAGTTGAAGTGCCACTCCCACTTGGCGCCGATGACGTTCACTTCGAGCTGCGGGCGCTCCTCGGCCGACACCGTGTCGACGCGGTGCTCGGCTCTGAAGGTGAGGTACAGCAGGAACACCACCACCGCCAGCAGTGCCAGCGCGTAGGTCGCCTCGAGCGGATTGTTCTCGTGCCAGCGGGCGGCACGCTCGACGGGGCGGTGGCGAAAGCGCAGCACCGCGAAGAGGATCACTGCCACCGTCACCACGAACACGCCGACCGCTATCGGCACGTAGACGTCGAACAAGCGTATGTATTCCGTGCGCGTGACTACGAGCGCGACGATGTCCTCGACTCGTGAGAATGCGAGGGCGCCCGGCACCGTGCGTCACGCAAAGTCGGCCTGGTCGCCCCTGTATCCGCCCGCCCCCGACGGAGACGGCGCTCGCGCTGGCCTCAAGTTACGATGCGAGCGCGGCAGTGCTGGGTGTCCCGGCGGAACCGTTGGGCCGATTGCGTGGGTGGCCTTGAGCGCTCGATGGCGATGCCATCCGTCGTCGGACATGTCGCACCTCATGTGCCGTTGAAGGTCTTCCGACAGCCCAGCGAACCAGCACCCTGGGATGCCGCCTCTTCCCGCTGCCCGTCAAATTGAGTTCGCGCCCGGACGATGGGGCGCAGAGACGCCGCAATCTAATCCCCGCCGTCGCTCCCCGTCAAGCGAGCGGTGTCAGGATTCTGACGAGACGGCCGTGGGGGGATGGGGCTTGGGATCAAGAGTGCCCGGAAATGACGGCTGCCCCGCAGCAGCTCAGCGCCGGTGGTGACGGACCGCGGCTCTGTCCGGCTTGCGGAGCCATAGAACTGGTGAGGGCCACATGCTCCCTCAACGAAAGCCGCCCGGAATCGGCCTTGCAGAACTGAAGGTCCTCGGGTCTGACCGCTGGCCTGCCCTCACTTGGCAAGGCTGCCCATGCGAGTCTGAGCCCACGACGCTAAAGCGGCGAGACCTGTCACATTGGAGTCGTGAGAGGCGCGGTCAACGAGGCATCTGGGGTATGCAGCGTGCTGGAGGAAGACGTCGAGCTTGCCGAAGCGGTTCCGCTCGAGCGCCGTGGGCACGCAACCCGCGAGTGTCTCGCCAGGAGCTTCGCAATCCCGATCGGACCCTGGCAAGTCTCTGAGGCGTCACCGATCAACGAGGGCATCGGCCTGCTCGTCCTCGCCGGCCTGTTGATCCGCCGCGTCGGTATCGACGGCAGGTCCGGTGCAGAGCTCCTCGGAGCCGGAGACCTGCTGCGACCGTGGCAGGGCGAGGAAGAGGTACCCACCCTGCCCCTCACCACGGGCTGGCGCGTGATCGAAGCAACGCGGATCGCGCTGCTCGACGAGCCGTTCGCCGAGCGTGCGGCGCGCTACCCGCCCTTGATTGGCCGCTTTGTCGCCAGAGCGCTGCAGCGCTCACGCAATCTGAGCGTGAACATGGCGATCGTGCACCAGGCGCGGGTGGACGTGCGCCTGCACATGCTCTTCTGGCACCTCGCGGGTCGCTGGGGCCGGGTGCGCAGCGACTGCGTCGTCCTCCCCTTGCGGCTCACCCACAACGTGCTGGCCGACCTAACGGCCGCTCGTCGACCAACCGTGACGAGCGCGCTCTCAGATCTTGCGCGTCGAGACCTCGTCAAGCACGTCCAAGAGGGCTGGCTGCTGTGCGGCAACCCCCCCGGCGAGCTGCTCGAGCTCGTCAGAGTCGGTCCCGCGCTCGCCACGGGCGCAGCCCTCTCCGAGAACGGTCAGGTTACTGACGTAAAACCGTGAAATCGGGTCCTCGGTGTTGCAGGAGCGCCGATCCCCGGGTAGCCATGACTCATGGCAACCCAGCGACCGGACATCGAGACCCCCACCGGACAGGGCGTCTCTCCGCGGCAGGGGGCGCGGACGTCGGGGAGGCGCCTTGGCCCGGCTCCCCACCGTGCGTATCAGGGGACGCTGGACGTTCTCACTCCGAAGGCTTCCCGTCAGTAGGTGCTTCGCTATACGACGTAGGCTTCGGCGTCGCGGCGCTTGAGCTCAAGCCCCATCCCGGCCCGATTCAGGTGGGGCCATAGCGAACCGTCTCGGAGTTCGGGCAGACCGTCGAAGAGCATGTGCTCGATGCGAGCGTGGTCGTGGAAGTACTCGACGTGGATGAGGTTCTCGATGGCGGCCGCCGCATGGACGTGGATCGTTGGACCGCAGTGGCAGGAGAACGGCACGTTGCGTGCATGACAAAGAGCACCCACGCCGAGCAGCCCCGTGACCCCGCCGCAACGCGTGACGTCGGCCTGGAGCACGTCCACCGACCCGGCGCCGAGCATCCGCTCGAAGTAGGTGGCGTCGTACCCATACTCGCCGGCGGCGATCCTCATTCCGGCTGGGCCGTTGTCGCGCAGCAGTCGCAGCCCGAGCAAGTCATCGGAGCTCACGGGCTCCTCGAACCAGCTCACGTCGCTCTCTTGCCGGAACTGCTCCGCCAGAGCGAGCGCCTGCTTGCGCTCATAGGCGCCGTTGGCGTCCACGAACAGCTCGGTGCCGGGTCCAATCGCCTCGCGCGCGAGAGCGACACGCCTCGGGTCGGCGGCGGGGTCGGCGCCGACCTTCATCTTCACGCGCGGGATTCCCTGCTCCACCCAGCCCGCGAGCTGCGCCTGCAGTCGCTCCTCTGAGTAGCTAGTGAATCCACCTGAGCCATACACAGGCGCACGATCATGCGCGCTGCCGAGCACCACGCACAGCGGCGCCTCGAGTATCCGGGCGTGCAGATCCCACAGTGCGAGATCCACGGCTGATATCGCCATCGACGCGATCCCCGGCCGCCCGAGGTTGCGTATCGCCTTGACCATTGCGGCCCAAGAGCGTCGCGGGGCGGCCGCATCCCCGCCTTCCACCACGCTGGCAAGCTTGCTCTCGATCAGCTTCGCAGTGGACACATCGGCATAGGAGTAGCCGAGGCCGGTCACGCCACGGGCGTGGGCATGCACCACGACGATCGTGGTGGCCTCCCACGCGAGCGTACCGTCTTCCTCCGGAGCGTCGGTGGAAACCGTGTATGCATTGACCTCGAGGCGTTCAACTGTCGTCGGCGCGCTTGCCATCGCCCTCTCATCGGTACGTGCGCCCGGCACGCAGATCACTTGCAGCCGCCATATGCCCGCGGCCTACTCTCGCCAGCGCCCTGCAGTCAGAAAGCTGACACGGAGAAAGCAAGCGCCGGCACCGGTGGTTCACGGGAGCGAGGCCAGGGTAACCAACGAAGAGATGCCGGGGCGTTCGACCGCGCCGCGCACACGATGACCACCTCGATCTCGCGAAAGGGTGAGCCAGACTTGAGCATGACCGCAGCAGACAACCTGTGTGAGCGACTGATCGCGTGGGACGTGAGCACGATCTACGGATTCCCGGGCGACGGCATCAACGGCATTCTCGGCGCGCTTCGTCGCCATCAGGACGAGCTGCGCTTCGTGCAGACACGCCACGAGGAGATGGCCGCCTTCATGGCCTGCGGGCACGCGAAGTTCACCGACGAGGTCGGGGTCTGCATGGCGACCTCCGGCCCAGGCGCAATCCACCTGCTCAACGGCCTGTATGACGCAAAGCTCGATCATCAGCCGGTGGTGGCGATCGTGGGGCAGACGTTCGTGCGCGCGATCGGCGGCGACTTCCAGCAGGAGGTGAAGCTCCTGCAGCTTTACAGCGACGTTGCCTCAGCCTTCTGCCAGCAGGTCGACGAGCCTTCGAGCGTGCGCCACATGATCGACCGCGCGATCCGCATCGCGAAGTCCGAGCGCACCGTCACATGCGTGATCGTGCCCGCCGACATCCAGGACATGGATGCCGTCGAGGCTCAGCCCCACAAGACGCACACCGTTCACAGCGGGGTGGGCTACTGGCCCGGACGACGTGTCCCCGCGCGCGAGCAGCTGCAGGAGGCAGCCGAGATCCTCAACCGCGGCGAGAGGGTGGCGATGCTCGTTGGGCAGGGCGCGCTGCACGCCACCGACGAGGTGATCGCCGTGGCGGACGAGCTCGGCGCGGGGATCGCCAAGGCGCTGCTGGGCAAGGCCGCTGTGCCCGACGACGTGCCCTTCTGCACAGGAAGCATCGGGCTGCTCGGCACCAAGCCGAGCTGGGACATGATGCAGGACGCCGACACGCTGCTGATGGTGGGTTCGAGCTTCCCCTATTCGGAGTTCCTTCCGAAGGAAGGGCAGGTCAAAGCCGTTCAGATCGACCTGGCGGGGCGAATGCTGAGCATCCGCTACCCGATGGATTTGGCGCTCGAAGGGGACAGCAAGGACACCCTCAACGAGCTGCTGCCGATGCTCAAGCGCAAGGAGGATCGTTCCTGGCAGGAGCAGATCAAGAAGGGCGTTGGCGAGTGGTGGCAGCTGATGGATGAACAGGGCGAGCCAGCCGACCGTAACGGACGCATCCGTCCGCAGGGGATCTTCAGCGCCCTCTCCGGTCAGTTGCCCGACAACGCGATCCTCTCGAGCGACTCCGGCTCGGCAGCCAACTGGTATGCACGTCACATCAGGGTCCGTCGCGGCATGAAGGCGATGCTCTCCGGAAATCTAGCCACGATGGTCCCGGGCGTGCCGTATGCGATCGCCGCGAAGTTTGCCTATCCCGACCGGGTGGCGATCGCGCTCGTCGGCGACGGCGCCATGCAGATGGGCGGGATGGCAGAGATGCTGACCGCTATGAAGTACTACAAGACATGGGCAGACCCGCGCCTGATCGTGCTCGTGCTCACCAACGAGGACCTCAACCAGGTCACCTGGGAGCAGCGCGTGATGGAGGGCGACCCGCAGTTCAAGGCCTCGCAGGAGATTCCCTACGTTGACTACGCGGCCTACGCCGAGCAGATCGGACTGAAGGGCATCAAGCTCAGCAACTCCAGCGAGATCGAGGAGGGTTGGCGCTCGGCGCTGAGCGCCGACCGTCCGGTGATCATCAGCGCGCTGAGCGACCCGAACGAGCCGCCGCTACCGCCGCATATCACGCTCGAACAGGCGGAGAGCTTTGCCAAGTCGGTCCTCGCCGACCCGGCCGACGGGCTGCCAGGCGCAGTGGAGTCCCTGCGCGAGAAGGTCCACGAGTTCATCCCCGGACGCTGATATGCGCCTGGGCAAGAGCCGAGCAACCCCGGCCGAGCAACGCACGGCGCATCGCATCGACCGCTGGGTCGCCAACATCGAACACGGGCGCTTCGAGCGTTCGCTGTCCGCGCTGACGGCGTGCGCTGCCCTCGTGACGACCGCGGAGGTGTACGCCGAGCACTACCGCGCAAGCTTCGGCAACAAGATGATGTGGAGTCCGATCCTCGTCACGCCTCCGGTCGTGATCGCAGGGCTGGCGGGCGTGTCAAGCAAACGCTGGGCCAAGACCGCGCTGCCGATCGCCTCGACCGTGTACATGCTCGACGGACTGATCGGGGAGTACTACCACGCGCGCGGGGTGGCGCGCCGCCCCGGCGGGTTCGCCCAGGCGAGCTACAACATCCCGATGGGACCGCCGATCATGGCGCCCGGGCTGATGTCGATCGTCGGCGCGATGGGTGTCCTCGCGGCGCTCCTGCGCCGGGAGGCGTGAACGATGCCCGACATGCGCAGTGCCCGCCACCTGCCCAACCTACGCGCCGGCGGCGAGCCACCCCGTCCGGACTGGCTGCCCCGCCAGCGCAAGGGAACAAGCCCGCAGATGGTCGGGCGCTTCCCCGACTACGACGTGCTCGAGTCCGCATCCGACTGGGACGAGGCCACGCGCAAGGTGGTTCTGGCACGCCTGGAGCTCTCGGGTGACTTGAGCTTCTTCTCCGAGCGGCAGGTGCCTACGCTCCGCGCCTTTTGCAATGTCGTGCTGGCGCAGGACGTAGAGCCGCGGGTACCGGTCGTCGAGCTAGTCGACGAGAAGCTCGCCGCCGGCCGGCTCGACGGCTATCAGTACGAGGACATGCCCGACGACCGCGACACCTGGCGCCTGGTGCTCGAGGGGCTTGATCACACCGCGGGCGAGCTGCACGGACTTGCGTCGTTCGCCGACTGCGCCGCCGAGGATCAGCGGGGCATCATCAAGGGACTCGCCGCCGGCCGGCTCGCAGGCGGCCCGTGGGCAACGCTCAACGTCTCCCGAGCGTGGTCGGTGTGCACCCGCATGATGCTCGAGGCCTTCTACTCCCACCCGTGGGCGTGGAACGAGATCGGCTTCGGCGGACCGGCGTACCCGCAGGGCTACATGCGCCTCGGCCCGCTGAGCGCGCTTGAGCCGCGGGAGCGTCCGGGCGCCACCGACGAGGACCCCGTTCGCGTCTCACCCGAGATGCCACCGTCATGACCAACATCCTCAAGGGCTCACGCGGTCCCGCCGCGAACGACTCGCGCTTCCTGTTGGACGTGCACAGGCGCGATCTGCCGGGGGAGCGCACCATGCGCCGCTACCCCGAAAGCGAGCAGGTCGACCTGCTCATCGTCGGCGCCGGCGCCGGCGGTTCGGTGCTCGCCCAGCGGCTCGCGCGCAGGGGATGGCGGATCGTGATCCTCGAGGCGGGGCCGTTCTGGCACCCCGACGAGGACTGGGTCTCAGACGAGGCCGGCTCGCACCGGCTGTACTGGAACCAGAAGCGGATCATCGGCGGAGAGGACCCGATCAAGCTCGGCAAGAACAACTCCGGCCGGGGGGTGGGGGGCTCGATGGTCCACTACGCCGGCTACACGCCGCGCTTTCACCCCTCGGACTTCGAGACCTTCAGCAGAGACCAGGTCGGCGCCGACTGGCCGATCACCTACGCCGAGCTGAAGCCCCACTACGGGGAGCTCGAGCGCGAGCTACCCGTCGCCGGGCAGGACTGGCCGTGGGGAGACCCACACTCCTACCCGTACTCGCCACATCCCGTCAGCGGTGCCGCTCAGCTGCTGTGGCACGGCGCGCGCCAGAACGGGATCGAGATGCGCGCCGGCCCGGTCGGAATCGTCAACGGCACGTTCGGCAACCGCCCCCACTGCATCTACCGCGGCTACTGCCTGCAGGGCTGCAAGGTCAACGCCAAGGCCAGCCCCTACGTCACCCACCTTCCCGATGCGCTCGAGCACGGCGTTGAGATCCGCGCGCATAGCATGGCGATCCGCGTCGAGCTCGACGATGCCGACAACGCGATCGGCGTCACCTACATCCGTGAGGGCGACGAGCTCGAGCGCTTCCAGCCCGCCGCCGCGGTCGCCGTCTGCGGCTACTCGATAGAGACCCCGCGGCTGCTGTTGAACTCGGTCTGCGCGCGCCACCCGCAGGGACTGGGAAACAACGAGGATCAGGTCGGGCGCTACGTGATGGTGCAGGGCGCCTCCCAGAGCGCGGGGCGCTTCCCCGAGGAACAGCGAATGTACAAGGCGCCGCCGCCCGAGGTCTCCTCCGAGCAGTTCTACGAGACCGACGAGGCCCGCGGCTTCGCCCGCGGGTTCTCGATCCAGACGATCTCGCCGCTGCCGATTGGATGGGCCGAGCACGTGATCGCCGAGGGACACTTCGGCCGCGCCCTGCGCGAGTACATGCGCGACTACAACCACTGGACGACGATCGGCGTGCTCAACGAGCTGCTGCCACAGGCCGAGAACCGTGTGACGCTCGCCTCCGAGAAGGACTCCCACGGCGTGCCCGTCGCGCATTTCTCCTACGCGCGCTGCGAGAACGACAAGCTCAACATGGACTACTCCAAGAAGATCCTCCGCGCGATCCTCGAAGCCGCCGGCGCGCAGGACATCCTCACGATCCAGCGATACGCCCATCTGATCGGCGGTGCGCGTATGGGCACCAGTCCCGAGAACTCAGTCATCGACGCCGAGCACCGTGTCTGGGGTTTCCGCAACCTGTTCGTTGCCGACGGCAGCGTCTGCCCGACACAGGGTTCGGCCAATCCGGCGCTCACGATCATGGCGCTCTCATCGCGCCTGGCCGCACGCCTGGCGAGCAAGCACACCTCGCCGCCGCCCGCGGCCCACAGGAGGCGCACACCGGCCGCCGTTTCGCTACTCGCCCGGGTTGCGGCTCAGCGGGGTTGAACTACCTAGACAGGAGAAGAGCATGAGCACGAACGGAAACCCCGAGGTCGTAGTCGTCACCGGAGCATCGGGCGGAGTCGGAAGGGCGATCGCGCATGCGTTCGCAAAGCGCGGCGCCCACGTCGCGCTTCTCGCCCGGGGAGAGGAGGCCCTCGCCGAGGCCGCGAAGGAGGTCGAGTCCTTCGGCGGTGTCGCGCTCGCCGTGCCCACCGACGTCGCCGACCACGATCAGGTCGAGGCGGCAGCAGCGGTCGTGGAGGACCGGCTCGGGGCGATCGACATCTGGGTCAACGACGCCATGGCTACCGTATTCGCCCGCTTCCTCGACACCGAGCCGGACGAGTTCAAGCGCGCCACAGAAGTGACCTATCTCGGCGCCGTGTACGGCACGATGGCGGCACTCCGGCGCATGAGTGCCCGAGACCGGGGCAAGATCGTGCAGGTCGGTTCAGCACTGGCATACCGCTCGATCCCGCTGCAGGCCGCCTACTGCGGCGCGAAGTTCGCGATCCGCGGCTTCACCGACTCGATCCGCACCGAGCTCGCCCACGACAAGAGCAAGGTGCAGATCACGATGGTGCAACTCCCAGGAGTCAACACCACCCAGTTCAACTGGTGCCGATCGAAGCTCCCCGACCACCCGATGCCCGTGCCACCGATCTATCAACCCGAGATCCCCGCGGAGGCCGTCTACTGGGCCGCCCATCACCGCCGGCGCGAGCTGTGGGTCGGCTACAGCGCCGTGCAGGCAATCCTCGCGACCAAGTTCGCGCCGAGCTTTCTCGTCGACCGCTACCTGGCGATGACCGGCTTCTCAGGCCAGCAGGTCAAAGACATGCCGATCGACGGCGAGCGCGAGGGCAACCTGTTTGAGCCCGTGCAGCACGATGCTGCCACCCACGGCATCTTCGATGAGCAGGCGAAGAGCCGCAGCCCCCAAATGTGGGCGGCCACGCACCGGCCACTGCTCGGCGGAGCGATCCTCGCCGCACTGGCAGGCGTCGCCAGCGGCGCCTCCCGCCTGAACCGATGAGCATCGCTGGCGACAGCGAGAACCTTGGTATAGCTGCACCGCACGTCCTTCGCGAGTACGCCTTGCTGGCCGACGGCGAGCGCGGCGTACTGGTCGGTCCGCGCGGAGACTTCGTCTGGATGTGCTTTCCCCGATGGGACTCGGGGGCAATCTTCTCCTCGCTGATTGGCGGCTCCGGAACCTACGCGATCACCCCCACCGAACGACATGTCTGGGGCGGCTACTACGAGCCCCGGAGCTTGATCTGGCGTAGCAGATGGATCACACCCGAGGCGACGATCGAGTGCCGCGAAGCGCTCGCGCTCCCGAGCCAGCCCGGACGCGCGGTCGTACTTCGACGCGTGCACGCATGCCACGGTAGCGCGCGCGCCGAGATCGTCCTCAACCCGCGCGGCGAGTTCGGGGAAAAGCCGCTGCGGCAACTCTCAAAACGTCAGGACGGCGCGTGGAGCGCACGGCTGCCCGGCACCGAGCTCTGGTGGATCGGCGGACAGGACGCCAAACCTCAGCCAGACGGGCACAGCGGCAAAGCGCTGAAGCTGACGCTGACACTCGAGGAGGGCGAACACCACGACTTCATGCTCATCCTCGCAAGCGACGGCTGCGAGCCCGAGGAAATGCCCGACCCGGACTGGGCATGGCAGGGCGTCGAGGCGGCCTGGCAGGAACGAGTCCCCGAGCTTCACGGGGCGGTAGCCGAACGCGACGCGACTCACGCCTACGCTGTCCTGGCCGGACTCACGAGTGCTGGCGGAGGCATGGTGGCCGCCGCCACCACCTCGCTGCCCGAGCGCGCGCGCCAGGGCCGCAACTACGACTATCGCTACGTCTGGATCAGGGATCAGTCCTACGCCGGACAAGCCGTGGCCAAGGCCGGTCCGCACCCGTTGATGGACGACGCCGTCCGCTTCGTGTCCGAACGCCTGCTCGAGGACGGACCGGCCCTCAAGCCCGCCTACACGATCAGCGGCGAAGACGTACCAGACGAGCACAAGCTGAAACTCGCCGGATATCCCGGCGGGTCGGACATTGTCGGCAACTGGGTAAACAAGCAGTTCCAACTCGATGCATTCGGCGAGGCGCTGCTGCTGTTCGCGGCGGCCGCAGGCCACGACCATCTGGACACAGAGGTTTGGCGAGCGGCTGAGGTGGCAGTGGGCGCGATTGAACAGCGCTGGCGGGAGCCCGGGGTCGACGCGGGCATCTGGGAGATCGAACCTGACGCATGGACTCACAGCCGCCTCATCTGCGTGGCCGGCCTGCGCCAGATCGCCCGCTGCGGAGCCACCGGCGAGCAGGCTGCACGCTGGCTCTCGCTCGCCGACCGGATCGTGTCTGACACGGCAGCGCACGCCTTGCATCCGTCGGGGCGCTGGCAGCGGTCACCCACCGATCCACGCCCTGACGCAGCGCTGCTGCTCCCGGCGATCCGCGGCGCGATCCCGGGGTCGGACCCACGCTCGATCGCGACCCTTGACGCCGTCCTCGATGAGCTCACCGAGGACGGCTACTGCTATCGCTTCCGTCCCGATGAGCGGCCCCTCGGTCAGGCCGAGGGAGCCTTCCTGTTGTGCGGCTTCATCGTGTCGCTCGCCCGCGGCCAGCAGGGCGACCATGTCTCCGCCGCCCGCTGGTTCGAGCGCAACCGTGCGGCGTGCGGTCCTCCAGGTCTGTGCTCTGAGGAGTTCGACGTCCGCCAGCGACAGCTCCGTGGCAACCTGCCCCAAGCGTTCGTGCACGCGCTGCTGCTCGAGTGCGCCGTCCAACAACAAGAGCCGGCCCCCACAAGCGCGAGAGCGTCATGAGCGCAGGCGCAGCCTTCGTGCGCCACCGACCTTCACCGCCACGGTTACTCGCCGGGCTGCACCTGCTTTGTGGTGGCGGCTGGCTCGCGGTTTCAACCTCGCCACATGCCAACGGAGCCTCTACATGCAAGTGGCGCGCTTTCACACGACTGCTGGGCGCACGTCACCTGGGCGAGGGCTTGCTGCTGCTGTGCCTGCCAACTCCCAGATGGATGCTCGCTGGCGCTCTGACCGACGCCTTGCACGCCGCCAGCATGATGCTGCTCGCCCGAGCCAGCCCCGCATGGCGCAACGTGGCGCTGGCGAGCGCTGCGCCCGCAGCGAGTCTGAGCGCATACGCCATCCGTTGCAGCCGACCGGGGGCCCACCGCCGCCACCGTGCGGACCGTGGCACCAAGGGCAAGGACCGCCGAGTCGGCCTGCCTGTCGGGGGTGCGGGCCACCCAAGGCGATACTGAGACGCGAGCGAGCCACGCTTGGGCCCCGCCGAGCGGGCACTCAGCGGTCAGCCCCCTGACAGAGAAGCTCTCGCGCAGGCCGCTTCCGATTTCGCTGTCAGTCAGCCGGGGTAGTTGGCACCTATGCCCGGAGAGCGGACCGATATGCAGACGGCCGACCGACGTCCGACGTTGAACGCCGAGGTCTCATTGCAGAGAAGCCGAGCATGCGCCCAGACGGGGAACGAGCCACCCTCGCGCCTCGACAGCTGTGCAGCTGAGTGCATGAGTGAGCAAGCGCGATGGACTTCCTAAGAGAGGCACTGCGCAGCCGTAATCGCTTCGTTCTGCGTCTTGCGCTCGTCGCCGCCCTCGGCGGATTCCTGTTCGGCTACGACACGGGGGTCATCTCCGGTGCCCTGCCGTTCATCGGCAAGGAACTCGGGTCAGGCGCGTTCAATGAACAGGCATTCGTGGGATCGCTGCTCATCGGCGCCGTCGTGGGTGCGATCCTGTCCGGGTTCTCCGCCGATGCACTGTCACGCCGGCGCACCAAGATCATCTCCGGCTGCATCTACGTGGTGGGCGCCCTCGCGTCCGCGCTCTCCCAGACAGCGCCCGAGCTGATCGCCGCCCGCTTCGTGCTAGGCATATCGATTGGGACTGCCTCGTTCGTCTCCCCGATGTACATATCCGAGCTCGCCCCCAAGCGCATCCGCGGCGGAGTGACCTCGTTCAATCAGCTGATGATCGTCAGCGGCATCATGGCCGCCTACCTCGTCAACTGGGCGCTTAAGGACGCCACCGACAACTGGCGGTGGATGCTCGGCCTCGGCGCGCTGCCCGGCCTCGCGTTGGCGGTCGGCATGTACTTCCAGCCCTATTCGCCACGCTGGCTGATCGAGCAGGGCCGCGAGCGGGAGGCACGCGACGTCCTGCGCAGAGCCCGCATGAGCGACGAGGAGGCCGAGCAGGAGCTCGGGGAGATAAAGCACGCCGCCAAGGAAGCAGGCGGGCTGCGCGAGGTGTGGCGCCCACAGGTACGGCCGCTCGTCGCTGTCGGTCTTGCACTCGCCGTCGCCCAGCAGCTCATCGGCGTGAACACCGTTATCTACTACGCGCCCACGATCCTCAAGTTCACCGGGCTGTCCACGAACTCCGCGATCACCCAGGCGCTGTCGGTCGGCATCACCAACGTGATCTTCACGATCGTCGCGATCATCCTGCTCGACCGCGTGGGGCGCAGGCTGCTGCTTGTCATCGGGACCGGCGGCTGCATCCTCTCGCTCGCGCTGCTCGGCGTATTCTTCGCCTCAAACGGTCTCCAGCACAGCGCCTCCTGGGTGGCGCTCGTATGCCTGATCGTCTACATAGCTTCGTTCGCGGTCGGTCTCGGCCCGGTGTTCTGGCTGATGATCTCCGAGATCTTCCCGCTGACCGTGCGCAGCCCGGCGATGAGCCTCTCCACCGTCGGCAACTGGACCGCGAACTTCCTCGTCTCCTCGTTCTTCCTGACGCTCGTGGACGCGATCAGTCGCGAGGGCACCTTCTGGCTTTATGCCGGGTTCGGCGTGCTCGCCCTCATCTTCTTCCTGGCCCGGGTGCCCGAGACCAAGGGACGCTCGTTGGAGGAGATCGCCCACGACCTCGGAGCAGACGAACAACCACACGCCCACACCGTACCCGCCCACTGAGACCATGCGACTTCGCTCACATGCCCGACGAGATCGCACGGTTGCGGCGGGGCGTGGGCTCGAGCCGTCGCGCGGGAGCCGCCGTTCCCTCGTGAGGCTCAGCCGCCCGCTCGTCGCAGCAGATAATCGCGGAACTTCGGCGCGGTGTAGGCGTACTCGCCCTTGCGGATTCGGTACAGCGCGCCGGCGTCGACGAGCCGGCCGAGCAGGACGTTGACGTTCCCGGGTGTCTTCTCAGACGCCCTGTTGAGCTCGGCCGAGCGGAGCGGGGGATAGGGACACGCGGCGGAGGAGGCGAGGAGGTCCTGCTCGGCGGGCGTGAGCGTCGCAATGCGTGGCTCGTAGAAGTCGCGGTCCAGGCGCCCGTAGATATCCGGGCGCGTCGCGTCGAGCAGCTTGACGCTGAAGCGGTCCACGCCGGCGAGGTCCGCGGCCTCCCATAGCTCCGATCCCCATAGCTGCAGGAAGTAGGGGTAGCCCTCGACCTCCTTCACGACCGCCTGGGCGAGCTTGGCATCTGTCTTGCGAGCCGTCTGCTCGAGGGGCCTGGTGAATGCCTCGAGCGCCTGCTCTGCCGCCAGCGAGCCGATCTCCTCGCCGCGGAACAGTCGCTCGCTGTAGGAGCGAGCCTTCTGCAGGTTGCCGGTCAGCGTCGGAAGGCCGCAGAGGACGAGGGCGAGCGGCAGCTCTGCGCGCTGCAGCGCGACCACCGGTGCGATCAGCAGCGACAGCGGGTGCTCGCCGTGGCGGTCGCGCTCATCACGCACGAGCTGCGCCTCGTCCAGCAGCAACACGACTCCGTCGCGGCCCTTGGCGAGGGCGAGCTCGACCATGGAGAAGAGATCGTGTGCGAGGTCCTCCTCGCGCTCTGAGCCGAACGAGACGGCGAGCGAGACGTCTTCCCAGGTGAGCGACATGGTGGTCGCCCGTAACGCCCGGCCGGCGACCGAGCGCAGGCGCGCAAACCGCGAGAGGCGCTGGCGCGTTCGCTCGAGCAGCGTCCCAAGCACCGCGTTCAGCGTCTCATCGGTGTTGTGCGACGGCTGCAGCTCAAGGAGCGCCGGCTCCCAGTTGAGCTCCTGCGCGCGATCGGCGAACTCCTCGAGCAGAACGGACTTGCCCACCCCGCGTAGGCCGGTGACACGCATGCTTGCCTGCTGCTCGGGCGCCGCGCGCAGCATCGCGGCGAAGCGTCGCAGCGGTGCCTCGCGCCCAGCCAGGTACAGCGGGCGCAGGCCGACGCCCGGCCGGTAGGGGTTCTTTCCCGAAACTTGGGTCATTACAAGGATTCTGTAATGTAGCTGACTCCTAACAAGATTGCTGTAATGAGCCAAGATTCGGGCGCCAGCGCTTCGCTCCCGGGATTCGCCCTCAGCTTGAGCCGAGCCAGGGTGTTGCTCTAGACCCCGTCCGCGGCGGGGAGCGACCACTCCAGGCCGAAGTCCACGATTGCACGCGACAGCAGCCGACCTCGAGTTGCCCAAGTCTCCAACACGGGCGGTGCCAGGCGTAGCGCCTGGAAGTCGGTCATGCCGACATCTTCAAGCCAGGTCGCGCAGACGACCGCCAGGGCCGTCGTCGCGTCGCTCCCGCATTTCTCGGGGTCGAAGACAGTCAGCTTCGGCCACTCGACGCCGGTGCTCGGACGAAAGCTTACGGGCACCGGTCGCGAGTTCGCTTGCGCAAGCGCGACTCGCCGCGGCTTATATAGCGCCCGCCTACCGCGTTGGATGGCGGCAGCGGACCCATGACCAACATCGGCCTCACCATCACGCAAAGGGCGCTCCTCGCGGGCGAGGACCTCGGCGCTGCGACGATCGCATGGGGACGGCGACCGGAACCACCGCCTCGGCTCGCTCTCACAGACCGGGACCTGCGCCTGATGGCCATGCTCTACGGAGCGAACTTCCTCTCGACGAGTCACCTCACCGCGCTCGGCTGGTGCGTCTCGCGGGAGCGCGCGGCGCAGATGCGCCTGAAGCGCCTGCACGACGCCGGATACGTGGACCACTTCCGACCGGCATCCGCCTACGGCCGTGCCGAGTGGAACTACCGGCTCACATCGCTTGGCTTCTCGGCGCTCAAAGCGTGCGAGATGGTCACGGACGAGCGCCGCTTCACGCCCGTGCCGCTAACCAGCATCAGCTACGCAGAGCACGACGTGCAGCTCGCATCGGTCGTGCTTCACATCGCTCAAGAAGCGGCCGTCGATCGCCAGGAGGCACTCATCGCTCAGATGCCGTTTCGCTGGCTGGGTCCGCGCAACGGGCACATCGAGATCGACGGGGACGGCGAGACCGAGCGCTCGCCGGCGGCGCAGCTGCCGCCGGGAACACACCTCTTTCCCGTGGAAAGTCGCACGGGCTACCTCGAGCCCGATGCCACCCTGATCGGAGGAGCGGGCGAGGACTCCTGGGCGGTGCTGATCGAGTACGACCGCACCGA
Organism: uncultured Solirubrobacteraceae bacterium; assembly: GCA_963761355.1. GTDB lineage: Bacteria > Actinomycetota > Thermoleophilia > Solirubrobacterales > Solirubrobacteraceae > Palsa-744. Next base: position 23,531 of record CAVXHC010000010.1, on the reverse strand, counting down.
ACGTCCGCACAAGCAGATCGACCGCCTGCGCCGCTATGACCGCTGGCTGCTCGACGGCTGGCGAAAGGGTTCATTCGCCTCCCACGCCATCGCACCGGCGGTGATCTTCCTGACCTCACGCGAGGTTCCGCTGAATCGCCTGATCGAGACGGCTGATGACACCCTCTCGGCCTACTACGCCCCGGGTGAGCACACGAGCCCTCACGAAGACACCTACCCGGCCAGGGAGCGGGTGCTGTTCGCCAGCCGCGAGCAGGTCTTTGCCGGCGATTGGATGATGAGACGAACGCCGAGCCTACCGGCGGTGCTTCGCGAGGAGCCGGGCGTCTGTGAGCCACGCCTGATCAAGTACGACCTGCCGTCGCTCTTTGCAGCCGCTACTCGTCTCGCGGCGTCGACCGACTGAAAGCATGGCTCAAAGACCGTTCGTGTGATCGCCGGGTCTCCACCTGGGGGTCTTCGGATGGGGGGTCCGTTGGGTCTTCGTTCATGAGACGGCCCCCTATCCGAAGACCCTGCTGCCCGCTCGCGGTCGAAATTTGGCTCTGCAGCTGGCCCGAGGAAGGGGGTCCCCGCCTCTCCGCTTCGCTTCGACCCGGGGACCCCCTTCCTCGACCAACACATCACAGATGTTTATGGCGAGGCCAGATGCAGAGCGTGGGGCGGCAGCGAGCGGGCAGCAGAAGCAGAACAGCGAATGCAGGCATGTGAGGTCTCAGCTCAGAAGTTCGTGGTGCAGCAGGTGGGGAGAACTAGAGGGTAATCTCGAGCGGGCTTGTGGTCGTTAGATCAGACGGAAGGAACGAAGGTCGTTGACGCCGGGCGAGGCGAAGCGACAGGACCAACGGAAGGCCGACTGCGGTCAAGATGCGCAACACGCGAGCCGGTGCTGCCGGAGGAGCTGCGCGTCGGGGCGTATGACGCTAGCCGGTATTGCTGCGCTTCGGTAGCTCCGTCACCGACGACCCCGCCGCTCGCGCGGCCGCACCCGTTTCGGCCTGGGTCAGGCGATCTTGAGTCAACGCATAGACGCGCCTCATGACCATGAACAAAACCAACACCATGTGAAGCGCTAAGGCAAGACCGAGCGCTGTGAAGATGATGAGCGCCGTGTGGGAAACAACGGCCGCAACCACGAACACCGCGGAAGTCACGAGGCTGACCAAGGATGCGTAGCCCGAATTGGCGGCGAGCTGGCTCATGAATTGGGCGTGCCGCGACGTGGCCGGCCCCGGAGGTGGCGTCGAATCGGCCCAGTCCAGCGCCCGCTGAGATGCCTGGAGCATGACGCCGAAGAGGAACGCACCCAGCAGCCCGGCGACGGTCAAGAGGCCCACGCTGGCACCCACGGGGAGCTTGACGCCCGCGATCCCGCAGCCCACGCCGAGCGCAACCGGTAGGCCATTCATCTCAAGATAGTCAAGAACGCGCACCCGGCCCGTGGCTGCATTGACGTACGTCTTGTAGTGCGCCCGGATCAGGGGGGTGAGGTCGGCCTTCATTGCTGTCCAAGAATGATTTCGAGCGACCGCTTCAACTCCGCCCGAAGGCTCTCAGGGGTTGGGTCCCCGTCCACTTCCTGGAGGTTGTCCATGTTCTGGGACATGGCCTGCCCTCCCTCGCGGGCCTGGATATTGATGGTCCGCGTTTTGCCATTGGGCAGCACGATCGTGACGCTCGCCTCCTCAAATGTGAGGCCGCCGAACTCGACGATCTCGTCCATGGCGTCCGAGTCACCCGTCAGGAATTTTTTGATCGGGTCAGTGAGTATCCGAGCGTTCTTGCCCACCGAGGCGATCTCGAGCGCGACGGACGGGGCATGGTTCTTCGGGACCCACTGATCGAGCTCCGTAACATCACTCGGCTTCTTGAGCGTCCGCAGCTTGAGCTTCTCGACTTGGTTCTGCTCCACGGCGGCGTCTAGCGCCTTCTTGTTGATGACGGGCTCAATCTTGAGCATTAGCCCTCTGTCATCCTTACCGACCGGATCTCCGTAGTCTTCTTTGAATCGGCTGATGATCCGCGCCTGGAGAAGCGCCTTCGAGCTGCGGCCGTGGTTGATGTGCACCGCCCACCATCCTGTCGTCTGGTCGGGCGGCAGATAGAAGAGCCCACTGGACGGCAGCACGTGCTCATTATCGATCCGCTGACGGAACTCCCGGTTGCCTTCTGCATCCAGGATGTCAGCCGCTTCCCCACTTTTGCCGTGTCGCGCCGCAATGAACAGGTAATCACCGTCGAGCACGGGCGTGTCGCAATGAACCCTCTTCGAGCCGTCATGGTTCTCGCCGTTGAAGTCGGCGAGGTAGTCCTCCAGGACGTCGCCGAGATATGTGCCTTTGCCGTCGAAGCTCCCAAGCGGCTTGCGCTCCTTGGTTTTGCGCTTCGGATGCACATAGACCGAGTAGACGGCCGCGCGATGATGCCCCATGGTCTCTCCCGGCGAACGGTTCCGAATACTGAATAATACGAGAGCTGCACGGGGAGCAAATCGCGGCAGGCGCTAGATCCGGCCACTCCTCGCCTCCGTGTCCTGGCAGCCACTCGCCGGCTCGAGGTCGGGATCGACCTTCAAAGGGGCCCGTCGCGCCTCCTCCGAGTCCAACTCGACCTCAACCGGCTCGTCCATGTCGTTGAACGAGACGGGCTTGTCTCCGAAGCCCGCTCGCGGCTTGAGCCCACCCAGTTAGGCCACCAGGCCGGCTTGCGGCGTGTCAAGCCCTGCGCTTCGCGTCGCCTGAGGCGATCCCTGACGGGACAGGGCTGGACACGCCTCGCCGGCCGGGTCAGGCCCAGGGCGTGCTCAACCCCAACCGACAGGAGACAGCAATGAGCCCGTCCACACGCACGCACAGAGGTCCCACTCCGAAGCAGCTTCGCTACCTACGGGTCCTCGCCGAGCAGACCGGGACGACCTTCACACCGCCGACGTCATCCGCCGAGGCGAGCCGGGAGATCAACCGGTTGGCCACGCTGAAGCGCGAGCGGGGGATGCACCGCGAACTACCCGACGCCACAGAGCCGTGTATCTATGCAACGGCGCCCCAGCCCGATGAGACATCGGGCTGGGGGTCAACGGCAACGTGGAGAAGCAGCCCCCCGCCGCGAGCGGCGACGGCATGGCCCTCGGGAGTGGGCGAGCGCATCGAGCTTGCCCGCTACCGCGTGAGCGGCGGTGAACGCGTGATCTACGGGCAGCGCATCAACGGCTGCGTGCGGATCACCGATCGGCCCGCCTCGGACGCCGGGCGTTCGTACCTCGTTGAGCGCGATTGCGAGCAGGACGGCTACTCGGCGCTGAAGGCGCTCGTGGCCGATTACGTCGAGCAGTCTCGCGAGCTGGACGAGGTTCCGATGGCAGCGAGCATGGTCAGCAGCCGCTAGAACGCGACAACCGCCTCAACCGCGCTCATCGACCCGGGTCCCGTGTGAATCGCAAAACGCAAGTGAGCGACGCTCACAGACAGCCCGGCGCAAAAAGAAGCCGCCCCGGGATTTCCGGAGCGGCCTCAGTGTCCTCACATCGTGCCGCCGACCGACCGCAGTCGGCCGGCGGCAACCCTACGCCGCCTCAGAGGAGTCGTCGGCCTCGTAGTCGTCGTCCTCCTCGGCGTCGTCATGACCGAGGCCGTCCATAGCGTTCTCGACCGCGCGCAGCGCGTCCTCCTCATCGTCGGGATCCTCGAGCGGCTCCTGTCCTTCCTCGAGGGCGATGACGATGCGGTCGCGGATGTCGATGATCACCTCCGGCAGCATGCCCATGACGTCGCGGCGCAGGCCGTGGCGGTCGATCAACACGTTGTCAGCGTCGTCGCGCATCTCGTAGAGACGCTCGATTAGGCTCTCCAGCGTCCCGACTGCGGAGGCCGCCTGGTTCTGCAGCGTGACGAAGTGGTCGTACGGGGATGCGTCCTCGTCGCCCTCCTCGTCGGCCTCCGGCTTCTGGTCGCGGAACGCCAGCTCGCGGAGCCGCATGTTGGAGCCCTGTTCGGCGACCAGACGCACCTCCTCGCCGTTGAGCAGCCGCGGCTCACCGTCGGCCTCGTACAGCAGCGGCGGCAGCTCCTGGCGCCCCTCCATGTACTGGATCGCCTCGGCGATGATCTTCAGGCCGCCCGCGCATAGCGCCAGGCTGTTGACGACGCGGGCGACCGTGCCGCGCAGCCAGGCCTGGTCGTTGACCGCACTGCCCTGGTCGGAGTAGACGAGGCCGAGGGCGGTGAGCGCGGTGATACCGCGGGCCACCAGCTCCCGGCTGTAGCACGACCAGCGCGGGTCCTCGACGTCCAACGCGCTCAGCGCCTCCTCGAGGAGCGACGGGATGTCCACGTCCTCGCGGACCTTCCACAGCTCCTCGGTGAGGGCCGCCGGCTGGAACTCGTTGGTAAGCGCCGGCGCCATCGTCTTGCGGCGCTTGTCGTTCTGGTAGATCGGCAGCAGCAGCGAGCCCACCGTTTGCGCATAGCGCTTCTTCGTCAGGTTCTGCCTCGCCGGATCCTCCAGGATCGCCTTACGAACGACATGCCGAGCGTTCGGGTGGCTCGCCGCACGCAGCAGGCGCCCGGCGATCACGTTCGGCTGGGTCGTCGTTTTGTGGTGCTCGTCACGCCCTACGATGTCGTCGCCCCACTCCTTGGTCAGCAGGCCCGCACCCACCAGTTCGGATACGAGGCGCTCACCCCGCACTCCGCTTTGCGCGAGCACGCTCCAGGGACGCGGCTGCTGGTGGATGCTCTCCACGAACTCTGAGATCACCGGCGGAAACGGGCGATCCGACACCTCGTGGTTGTCATTGAGCACGCCGATGATGATGTGTGCCGGCATTGTGAGCACCTTCACCGCGTAGCGCACGTCGTCACTGCCGGGCTGCAGCGAGATCGCGCTGGCGACACCCGCGCGGGCGCGCCGCACGAGATCGGTCTGCGCCCCGGCGAACTTCAGTGCCACGTCGTACTCGAGACCCAGCCCCTCGAGGCAAGTCACCACGCGGGTTGAACCCTCGGCCGTGTGGACCAAGCCGCAAGCCTCGGGTTCGTTGCCATCGTCGTCCTCCTCGATGACGCAGGCCGGGACCAGGTAGATCGGGTTCCAAACTCCGTTCGGATGCTGCTTGATCGACTGACGCAGGTCCGGACTGACGATCCGCTTGGCGTTGTCACGCACCGCGTCACGCATGCGCTCGACTCCACGCGTCCGGTACCGCATCGACGACACGGCGTCGGTCTCCTCGGGCAGCGGCCATACCGTGCCGCCCGCGAGCTTGACCTCGAGACGGCCGCGGCCGTTGGCGCCGTCGGGCGACACTGCCGACGTCCAGACGCGGGCCTCTACCGACACCAGGGTGTAACCCGAGGGCGTGCGGTGAATCGAGACCCGCTTGCGCTCCAGATCGTTGCGCAGCTGGCTCGGATCGACGACCGCGCTGGCGATGGCCGTCGCCTCCGCCTCCGGCAGCGATACGGTGACACCGTCGTAGACCTCGACCCCGCGCTGCAGGCGACGCGACGCAGCCGTCACCGACTGCGCCTTTGCCACCAGCGGGATGGCGACGAACTTGCCGTCGCCCACGGGGAACTGTTCCTGATCATTGTGTGAGTTGGGATTTACAGACTGCGAAATCCATTGTTGGATCGATCTCCTGACTGCACGTCCAGGAAGAACTCGAACGCCTCGCTAGATCACGCACCCAAAGCAAAACGCTTAAGGGGCTCATCCGCGTAGTTCTTGAAGGTAGGCTCGGGTGTCCTCGTTGGTCTCGTGCTGTGGTATTCGGGCGGTGTTGCCCCTGACATGTTCTGTTCAGGTGGCAGCCGCACGATGAGCACGGGACCGACACCCGGTGGCTGATCCGGAACCGCAGTTCCGACGTGAGCCATTCGGTTTGTCGCTTCCGCCGAGCGCCCGGCTAATTCGAGAAGTCCGTCCCTTTGGTTTTGGTAACCGCCGGGCGGCGTATCGCCGAACCATGTCTCCAAGCGTCGGCTCGAGACGACGAGCCACAGGAATTTATAGCAGGTCGCATGCCAGCCCCTAAAGGTGAAGCCCGAACCCGTGGGTTGACAGCCGTCACCGGCGCGATCGTCGTGAGCTCGAGCAGTTGACCGCACACGGCTAACCGGCCGGCCGGCACCAGCGACCGACGCGGGGCCAGCCCCTTCCAATTCTCGCACGCTGCGCGTGCGGGGAGCGGGGCAACGGCCCGCATCCGGCGGACCCGAGCCGCGAAGGAGACCCCGTGAGCACGATCACTGCAGCACGAACGCTAGGCCTCGATCCCGCGCCGGCCGCGCTCGGCACTTCCCCGGCGACCTCACGCCTCGGCCGCTACACCGAGCGCGATACAGGGGCGATGAGGGAGATCGTCCGCCTACCGCTCGCCGACGGCAACGGGCTCGTCATCGACAGGCTCTCCGACAGCACGGCGACCCACGCCTGCTCGCTCGCCTTGAAGCGGATGAGCCGCGCGAGAACGCGCAGATTCTCTGCGCCCTGTATCTCGCGGATGACAGCAAGGGCCGCTGCCGGCCTATGACTGGCGGCGACCTCGGTGCCTCGCCGACTCCAGAAACGCCCGACGACTGCTCTCTGCCGGAGTTGCGTGACCACGACGGAATCCTCTACCGGGTCCGACGGGTCGCCTTGGATGGTCGTTTCCCCGAGCTGCGCTGGACGCGCAGCATCCTGCCCGATCAAACCGAGCGATTCGACACCGTCCGGCTGCGCCAGGTGGTCGCCCGTTTCGAGAACTACGAGCCGGCCCGCAGCATCACCGCCAATGCTCTCGCGGCCAATCGCAGCGACCGCACGCTCTCCACCTCATGCCTCACGGCGGAGCTCACGCGGCTCGACGAGAGCCCGGTCGTGCTCAACCGCCGCCTGCGCGAAGCCGTTGCTCACACGCTCGCTGATGGCGAGCTGAGCATGAGCGAGATCGCGATGCGCTGCGGGCGCGTAAGCGCGACCGTCGCGGCCGCCTGAGCGGCGAGACCAGCTGGCTCGCGCGGCGCATCGGCCAGCTACCAGAGGGAGGGGAGGATCAGCCGACGCCGTGGGTACACAGCGACACCTTGGCGCTGATCGCGCGTGATGGCCTCGGCATGAGCCCCAACGAGGTCGAACTGTGAGTGATTGGCGGCTGGGCGCCAGTGCGACCCGACCCCACCCCGAGGTCGCACGCCTACGGCGTGCGCGGGAGGTGGGGATCGGTCCCGCACCGGGCGGGACCCGCAAGCAAAGGGTTGGTGGCGGATGGCTTACCAAAAGTTGACTGAGGCTGAGCGCGCCGAGCGCCGTCAGGCAGACCGCGATCGACTCGAGCAGGCAGCGCGCGCGCTGCTGAGCTCCGAGGGCTGGCAGCGCTGGGTGCGGGTACGTTCCACCAACGGCCTGTCGCGCTACTCGTTCGGCAATCAGCTGCTGATTGCGATGCAGCGCCCGGACGCCACCTACGTCGCGGGCTTCCGAGCGTTCCTACGAGCTGAACCGCTGTGTGCGCAAGGGCGAGCGAGCGATTCGGATCCTCGCGCCGATGAGCGTCCGCATCCGAGAAAACGGCACGGAAGGGCGCGAGGCGGGAGGACGGCGAGCAGCCGAGACGGACCGTCTTTCGCGCCGTAGCGGTCTTCGACGTCTCTCAGACCGAGGGGCTGCCGGGAACCGAGCCGGTCTCACTGGACTCGCCGTCACAACCGATCCAGGGTGACACGCACGCCCATCTGCTGCCTTCCACTCGAGGAGCTGGCGGGCGAGCTCGGCTACAGCGTCGCTCGACGGCCTCTCGACGGGCCCGCCGACGGCTGGTGTGACAGTCGCGAGCACGAGATCGTCATCAACGACGAACTGCCCGCGAACGCCCAGGTCCGCGTCCTCGTCCACGAGATCGCACACGCCCTCGGCGTCGGCTACTCAGACTACGGGCGCCGTCGTGCGGAGGTGCTCGTCGACACCGTGACGTTCATCGTGTGTGGCGCGGTCGGCCTGGACACCTCCGGTTCCAGCGTGCCCTATGTCGCCGGCTGGGGTGAGAGCGGCGAGCTGGACGCGATCCGCGGCTACGCGGAGACGATCGATCAGATTGCCCGGCGCATCGAAGACAGCCTCCGACACGAGTCGGAGGACCCACAGAAGCAGGCTTCGCTGGCGGCGTAGCGATTCAGTGCAGCGTTCCCGACGCCGATGCGATGGCGCGCCGAAGCCGCTGTCTAACGACGGCGATTTCGTGTTAGGCTCGCGCGCATGTTCAGGGGATGGCGGTGCATCTTGATCGCTTTCGTGTTACTGATGATCGGCGTCGGCGCAGCGTCCGCACTGACGACGGTCACGGTCAAGCGCTGCGGCTACGCGGCCAAAGGCTTCTATGGCAAGGACGCGATCTATCCGTGGCACATGTCATGCGCGCAGGCCCGGACAATTCTTGCCGGCGCCAACAACCCACACGCCAAGCACATCAACCTGACCGCGGACGGGGCCGCCACCGGCGACGCCGGGCCGGTACTCATTGACGGCCGCTGGTGGGTGTGCGGCGGTCGTATGGGGTTCTACTTCTGCGGCTATCCCTACCGCCCGGCCTACGTCTCAGGGACCGGCGGCGGAACCACTTGGAAGGGTCCCTTCACAGAGGAGTCCGACTACAACGCGTGCTCGGCCGGGGGCACCTGCGGTCCCCGAGATGTTATCTATCTGCCGCACTGAGCGGCATTGCGCTGGCGACAGGTCGCCGAACACAGGACAGTCCACGAACCTGACTGGGGGAAATGCCGGTGGGTGGGCGACGCCCGGGTCGTTCAGTGCGGGAGAGCCCGGGCCGGAGCCGTCGGCACGCTTGCTACGGACTGAAGCCAAACGTTCCTCCGCAGCTTTAGACCGACATCGCTAGCAGCGCTGCACTAGTCAGATCAGTTGTCCGAACGTCCTCCAGCACGGCTTAGGGATGTCGTCGCTCCGGGCCGCTCTGCCGGAGCGGCGGCACTTGTGACATGGCGCTGATCGCTTCCACATCGAGCCCGAGCTGTCCGAATGGTCGTGGACGACGTCATCGCATCGGCTCCCTCCCGTGACGGTGGCGGTTTGCGCTTTGTCTCCTCACCCGAGTTTGGCCGGCGCCGCCTATCCGCTGCAACCCCCGCGAGGGGGGTTCCCCTCGCCCTGCGGGCTCGGTTCCGCGCGGCGGTCGTCGGCCGGATCGGGATTCGTCACAGCACACCACCACCGAACAGGAGAAACCCAAATGCCATTTCCATCACCCACCAACTCAGCAACTCTGATCGGGAAGCTCACACGCGACCCGGAGCTGCGCACCGTCTCGACAAGTGCAGGTGAGAGGTCCGTTCTGACCCTCGGCATCGCCGTTCGCAAGACGATCAAGACCGAGCAGGACGACACCCCGACGGCTGATTTCTTCGATGTGACCGTCTGGGGGCCACTGGCCGAGACGTGCGCCGCCCATCTCGCGAAGGGCCGCCTCGTCGGCGTCTCGGCACGCCTCGAACCAACCTCATGGGAGACCGCCGACGGCGGCAAGCGCCGTGGAATGGAGGTCATCGCCGGCGCGGTCGAGTTCCTGGACCGCCCGCCGCGCAACACGGACTCCTCAGAGCAGCGGTCACAGGACGTGGCCGTCGCTGCGTAGCTGGAGCAGCCGCGTGTCCGCCTCTCTTGGGGTGGGCACGCGTGCTCCCGTAACGCTGGAGGAGGTGAGATTGCGGCTCGCTCGCTCACGTGAAGATGATCTGACCGCCGCCCGCCAGTCCGTAGAACTCCCCGACCGTGATGATTTCCTGCACTTGAGCAATGAAGTCCTCGCTGCTCAGCTTGAACAGGTCAACCGATGCCTTGCAGGCGTACAGCCCGGCGCCGGAGTCGGCGATCATCTCGACGAACTCGGGAATCGGCGGGATGTCGAGCTTCTCCATCTCACCCGCGAGCTGGTGGGTGACGAGGGCGGACATCCCTGGAAAGCCGCCGGCCCAGGTTGCCAGATGCAGGCCAGGGTTGCCTACCGTCGCGACCTTGACGTGCTCGTGCTTGGCCTTGTTGATCGCGTCCAGACCAAAGAACGTGAAGAACAGGTTGGCCTCGATTCCCTCCATGCGGGCTCCGTTGGCCATGATCAGCCCCGGGTAGATCCCCTCGAGAGAGCCCTTGGAGATGATGATTGAGACCTTCTCGATTGTGTCGCTCATGTGTGCCTCGATCTCTTCGGGTGTCTAGATGCAGCCGCGCGGCTTGGGGATGCCGCCGATCTTCGCGGCGAGCTTGGCAGGGCCCTTGGGGAACAGTTCGTAGAGCTCCTTGATGGGGACTCCTGATGTCTTTCCCAGGCTGCGGATGGAGGGTGCCGAACCGGTCTCCATATAGGTCTTGCGCATGAAGTTGATGACCTGCCAGTGGCGATCGGTGAGCCGGTCGATCCCGTTGTCGCGGGCCATCTCAGCGGCCATCTGCTCGTTCCACTGCTCGGCATCTAGGAGGTAGCCCTCCGCGTCGACCTCGACAGGGGAGCCGGCGAGGGTCACGGTGCTCATCGTGAACCTCCGGATCGCTGCCCCACAGCGGGGGAATGAAACTCCGAGCTGACGCCCGGGATGTCGTGTCCAGGCAGCAGCACGTTCCAATAAAGCGGTTGAAACGCGAGCTTCGCCAAGTGGTTCAGCCGGGACTCTGCCAGCAGCGGAAGTGGTCCCAGATGCGACTCGGGGAAGCGGCCCGGCAGCGGCTCGGTCTCGTAATCGAAGTCGATCAGCAGGGCCTTGTGAAAGCCGGTCTCGATGAAGCAGTTCGCGTGGCCGTCGTAGTAGCCGGTCAGCTCATCGCCTTCCAGGAACCGTCTGATGTTCTCGACCACGGTCTCGCCCTCGAAGTGAGTGACCGAGCCGGCCTTTGACGTCGGCACGTCGGCCGCATCGCCGATCGCGAAGATATTCGGTGCGGCTCGCGACTGCAGCGTGTGCCGATCGGCTGGGACGAATCCGAGGGCATCGCCCAGACCTGCCGAGCGCGCGATGTACTCAGGCCCGCCGTGAACGGGGATCGCGACGAGGAGGTCATAGGGGAGCTCGCGCTCATCCCAGCTGTGCAGCCGCTTGGCGATCGCGTCGACGCGCCCGGTGGCGAACTCCGACTCCACCCGGATGCCCTTCTCCTGCAGGAGGTCTTCGAGCCGCGCAGATGCTACGGGCTTGGTAAAGGCTCCGTCCAGGGGCGTGACGAGCGTGATCTCAACTCGCTCTCGCAGGCCGCGCGTGCGCAGCTGCCAGTCGGCGAGGAAGCAGAACTCCAAGGGCGCCACCGGACACTTGATCGGCATGTCGATCACATTGACCACGAGCCGACCCGCGCCGAATCCCTCCAAGGCGCTCCTCAGGGCGCTGGCACCCTCGAGTGAATAAAAGGTGTGGATCGATCTCGCCCACTCGGGTCCTATGAGACCGTCGGTTTCCTGCGGCTGGAGCGAGGCGCCGGTGGCGATCACCAGCACGTCGTAGGGCACGTCTGTGCCATCGGTGAGACGGACGGTGTCTTCGGGAATGTCGACGCTCTGCACCTCGGCCAAGCGAAACTCGATGCCGGCGCGGAGCTGTGCGTGGCGCGGGCGAACGATCTCGTCCGGCTCGGCGAGTCCGAAGGGGACGAACAAGAGGCCGGGCTGGTAGATGTGAGCATCGTCGCGGTCGATGACGGTGATGCTCGCCGTCTCGCCATACAGGCGCTGCAGCCGGTTGGCGACGAGCGTCCCACCGGTTCCCCCACCCAGAATGACGAGCCTGTGACTCATTTCATGGCCATCCTGGCGGGCGGCGCCTCCTGTACCAAGGTGGGTAAGCCGCTCACTTGCTGCGGAATACTGCGCACTCGGGCGCAGCCAGCAGGCCTTATCGCGGGGGTCTCCGGCATCGCGAGCGGGCCCTCATGAGGAGCGGATCTCGACGAGTGGTTGCGGTGTGCCCGCGGCAGAAGGGCGCAACGTCCCGCAGTGCAGAGCATGCCAGCTACGCCCCATCTCTGGTGACGCGAGGTGTCGAAATGATCCTCTCCTCGAAGACGAACCCCACTTCGAGCGAACGGCGAGCCGGGCAGGTTTCGGCGACACGCTTCAGGCGCCGCCGCTGGTCGGCCGTGAGGCCCTCGGGAAGATGAACGTCGACCGTGACGCGACGCGGCGCACTATCCGTGTCGTAGTCGACCTCAACGGCTATCCCGCCAATGTCCCAGCCTCGGTTCTGGGCATACATCGAGACCATCGTCGCCGCGCACGAGGCGAGCATCGCAGGGAGCAACTCATGGGGCGCGGGCCCCTCGTCTGTGCCGCCGAGGCGCACGGGCTCGTCGGTGATGATCGCGTGGCGACCGTTCACGTCGACCTCGTGCTTGAGCGTGTTGCCGACCCGTCGGGCGGTTGCTGCCATGGCCATCAGGGATTCACCGTGCTGTGCGCTTGTGAGCTGTCATCGAGCATGTCTCTTTTCGGGTGATGCCTTCACTCGATCGTGCTCGACGTCGTCGGCCGCCGTATCCGTGACGACTACTCGAGAGGGTCCGTAGGTTGCCCATACAACGAGAGTAGCAAACAACGATGTAGTTGTGCTATCGTCCGCGGCATGAGCACGACAACCGACATTCCGCACCCGCTACCGGCCCCGCTCGTGGAGCTGATTGCCGAGCGCTTTCGCGTCCTCGGTGAGCCGATGCGTATCCGCTTGCTCGACGCGCTGCGCGAGGCTCCGGCCACCGTCCAGGAGCTCCAGCGGGCAACCGGGGCCTCACAGCAGAGCGTTTCCAAGCACCTCGGCGTGCTGCTCCGCAGCGGGTTGGTAAGCCGCAGCAAGCAGGGCAACTTCTCGCGCTACGAGATCGCCGATGAGAGCGTGTTCGAGCTGTGCGAGCAGGTCTGCGGTGGCATGCGCCGTCAGCTCGACGAGCTCGACTCAGTGCTGCCGGGAGGAGCCAGGCGATGAGCGCGAGCGCATGCGCCCGCCCGGCAGGAGACGAAAGCGGCACGGGCGATTCTCGCTGGCCGCTCGAGCGGGTGCTGTTCGCGCTCGCCGGCACTGTGACGCTCATCAGCGCTCTTGTCGCGGCGCTGATCTCGCCGTGGTTTCTGCTGCTGACCGCGTTTGTCGGCTTCAATCAGTGGCTCTATGTCCTCTTCGGTGCGTGCCCGGCGTCGTTGAGCCTGCGCCGGGTGTTTTCGCTGCGCTCCGTCCTCTACCCGCGCCAGCAGGCCCACTGATGAGCACCACCGCCGTCGCCCCAGCCACAAGGCCCGCCGAGCCGCCGCTTCAGCATGCCGCGGCCGTGGGCCCGATCGGCCGGCTCGGCCGCTACACCGCCACCCATTTTCGCACGGTGCTCGTCGGATGGTTCTGTGGCGGTCGTGCTCGGGTTCTTCGCACCGCGGGTCGAGACGGCGCTCTCGGGCGCCGGCTGGGAAGCGAGCGGCTCGCAGTCGGCAAGGCCCGCAAGCTCATTGAACGCGACTTCGCCGGCCTCGGCAGCTATGGGCTGATGACCGTCGTCTACTCCCCGCACGCAGTCCGTCGGCTCCCCGCCGTTCCCCGCGGCGATCGCGCGCGTCGAGCAGACGCTGCGCGCGAACACCGCGGTGGGCTCCGTGTCTCGCCGTCGCCCGGCGTCTCGATCTCCGCGCGACGGCCACACCGCGATCGTCCAGGCCGGCGCCGCCCGCGATCCGGACGCGATGGTTGCCGCCGCCGACAGGCTCAAGGGCAAGCTCCACAGGCTCTCGACGGCGCACGGTTACGGTCAACCTCACCGGCGCGGCGGGAATGTGGTCGGACTTCAACGCCGCCAACCGCGCGGCGATGTTGAAGTCCGAGGTCATCTCCTGGCCGGTGACGCTCGGCATCATGCTGCTCGCTTTCGGCTCGCTTGTCGCCGCCGGGCTGCCGCTGATGCTGACGATGGTCGGCCTGCTCGCTGCAGCCGGCTCGCTGTACCTGGGCACCGTGGTCATGCCGATCTCTATCTGGGCGATGAACTTCGCGCTGATGTTCGCGCTCGCGCTGGGTATCGACTACGCGCTGTTTATCGTCTACCGCTTCCGCGGCGCGTTCTTCGGCTCCAAGCTGGACGCAGAGGAGGCGACCGCCGTAACGATGGACACCGCCGGCAAGGCCGTGCTGTTCAGCGGCGTGACCGTGCTGATCTCGCTGACCGCCGTGATGTTCGTGCCGAGCCCCGCGTTTCGCAGCATGAGCCTCGGCATCATGCTCGCGGTCGTCTTCGTGCTCGCGGCCACGATCACCCTGCTTCCCGCGGTACTCGCGAAGCTCGGGCCCAGGGTCGACAAGCTGTCGCTGCCGTGGGCGCGCTGCGGCGAGCACCGCTCGCCGCGGTTCGCCGCCTGGGGCGAGCGCCTGTGGCGCCATCCGCTGCGCTACGGGATCCCGGCCTTCGCGGTTCTCCTCGCGCTGGCCTACCCCGTGACACAACTAAAGACCTCGATGCCATCGATCAAGGTCGTGCCGAGCAGTGACTCCTCGCGCGTCGGCTACAACCAGGTGCAGGCCGCGATGGGGCCAGGCGCCACGGGTCCGCTCCAGGTCGTAACCCCGGCAGGACAGGCCGCGGCGGTCGAGCGCGTCGCGGAGGGCGACCCCGGCATCGCCCAGGTGCTGCCCGCCAAGCCGGGCGCGGCGGGATGGCGCTGGTCACGGCGATCCCGCGCCAGGACCCCTCCGACCCGGCGGTCGGTGCGACGATCGAGCGACTGCGCTCCCACCTGCCCGCCGGCACCCTCCTCGGCGGCGCGGTCAGCCGAAAACCACGACCTTCAGAGCTGCTCTCCGCGAAGACCCCGCTCGTGATCGGGGTGGTCCTCGGACTCGGCTTCCTGCTGCTCCTCTTCGCGCTGCAGGCGCCACTGCTCGCGGCGGTTGGCGTGCTCACCAACCTGCTCGCCACGGCTGCCGCCTTCGGGGTCGCCAAGTGGGTCTTCCAGGACGGCGTCCTGCACTCCCTGCTGGGCTTCCAGTCCCAGGGTTTCCTCGATGCGTGGGGACCCGTGTTCTTCTTCGCGATGATCTTCGCGATCTCTATGGATTACACCGTGTTCCTGCTCTCGACTGCCAAGGAGCACTGGGAGCGAACCCACGACGCCCGCGATGCGATGGTCGGCGGGCTCGCCCACTCTGGACGTGTGATCTTCGCCGCTGGCGCTGTCATGGTCGCGGTGTTCTTCACCTTCGCGCTCTCCGGTCCCGCTGCCGCCGAAGGAGATGGGCATCATCCTCGGCGTCGCCGTGCTGCTGGACGCGACGCTGTGCGTCTGCTGCTGCTTCCGGTGCTCCTGCGGCTGATGGGCCGCCCGAGCCTGGTATCTGCCCAGGTGGGCGCGCCGGGTGCTCCCCGACGTCCGCTTTGGGCACTCATGAGCGCGGTGCTGTTCGGGCACAGGATCAAGACGCTCACGCCGGCTGAGACCTGGAGCGCGCATCGCCAAAGCAGCGTGGTGCTCGTCGATGTCCGCCAGCGATCGGAGTGGTGCTCAGGAGTGGTGCTCGGCGCGCTGCGTATCCCGCTGAAGGAACTTAATCGCAGGATTGGCGAGCTGCCGCGCGCGGGCACCGTTGTCTTCCTGTGCGGCTCAGGTCACCGAAGACCTGCTGGCCGCCTATTGAGGCGCAGCTGGAGCGGCATCGATGCCGCCAGCGTCCGCGGCGGCATACTCGCGTGGCGCGACGCCGGGCTGCCGACGTCAACTCCGGCACGCAAGGATGAGGCGGCCTGAGTACCGGCTTGTGCTTGGCTAGGCACTATTCGACAGCAAGCGAGCGGCTTACCCACCTTGGACGGCCAGCCGTCACCGGCCAAAATTGGAAAAGCGCCGGCAAGAGTCGTCGGCGATGCCTCCGCAATCGCAACCGGGGAGTCCATGATCCCCGACCTGTGGAGCTTTGACGTCGTCGGTCGGGAGGATCAATCGCGGCGATGTCGCCGCGCGCGGGCTCAGGCTCGGGCAGCTGCGGAGCGAGCGATAGTGATCTCCCAGTAGCCAACCGCGAGATTCGCCGCCCCAACAACCAGGAAGAAGGCTGCCCATCCGTAAGCGCCGTACGAGAGTATGAATGCGCCGATGCCGGCCGCGACGATGCCACCGGCAATACGCATGACCCCAAAGACGCGGAGGTGGCGGTACTCCCATGGGATGATCAGTCGTTGCAAGCCGGATCGTGGCGGAGATGCCCACCACTCGCGCAGACGTTTCGCGGCGGTGTCGTGGTTCGGTGCGTTCATCGGGGCCGTCCCGCTCATGCTCGCTTCAGGAACCTCAAACCGAACGCCGCGAACACCAGGACAATCCCGACGTTCACCATCAGGCGCTCCCAGAACCGATGCCTGAAGAACAAGACGTCCACGCCGACCACGACGGCTACCAGCGCGAGCACGTAAAGCACGACGCCTGTCTGCCTTCCCATCGTTTCACCCTACGCTCGAGGACCCGTCGCGGCCGCCGATGACGCCGCCGGTCGACAGCGTTTCATGCGCTTCTCGCGCAACCGACTTCGCCCGCGTTCGACGGTGTGCCGCATCGGCGCTTCCTCCGCGCCCGCCTATCCGCAGTCTTCCGAGCAGGTCGTGACCCGCACGACCGACCGGCCGGTGGACTGTGGTGAGAGGAACTGCGGCAGGCCGCTCCAGGCGATGATCCAGCGGTAGCCGTTTTCGGTGCGCAGCGGCACCGCCGACTGCACGTGCTCGGCCGGCGAGACCTCGACGGGAGCGTCGAAGTGGTTGCCGGCGGGCGCGCCGAAGGCCGCGTAGACGGCGGCGCCGGGGCTTAGTGTCGAGAACGGCGGGTGGGGACCGCCCAGCCAGGTGACGATCCGCCCGCCTTGCCCGACCGCGCCTGCCACGCCGCTCGCCCACTGCCCGGGAAGCGAGATGGTCCGTGCGGCGGAGAACCGATCTCCGTGGCTCGAGGAGACCATCGCGACCGAGCGGGCCGGTGTCGGTTCGCTGCTCGAGGCCGTCGCGAGGAACGCGAGCAGCGGCGGATATCCGTCGCCCCCGACGAGCGCAACCTCGCCGCCGAGCGGGCCGTTCTTGCTCTTGGCGAGCGTCTGGGCAGGCAGGAATGCGCCGCGGTTGGGCGGCCGCACCGCGACCTGGGTATAGCTCGCACCCTGTTCTCCGCCCTCCGAGAGCTTGCGGTGATACCAGGCGACAACTATGCGCCCATTGCGTCCGATGTAGGGCTTCGCGACATCGTTTTCGTTGCCGGCGGCTGCCGGCCCGATGTCGGCGACGGCGCCCCAGCCCCTTCCGTGCGGTCGCACGCGCACCAGCATGCGCCCGCGCTTGCTGTCGAACACCACCACCATGTCCGAAGCGGCACGCCCGCCGCCCGTCGGCCCGTGCGCGCCCGGTCCGACGGCCGCGGTGACCGCCAGGCCGTTGGCGGAGGCGGAGATCAGCTGCGGCGCCGCGAATCCCCCGCCGGGCAGGCGCACGCTCGCCCACACCTGCCTGTGGCCGCTCCGCGTGGAGCTGATCCAGGCCAGCAGCAGTTCGCCGTTGAGGTTGCCGGCAAGGCTGGCCCTGCCGACCCAGACGGTGCCGGCGACGGGAAGCGGGGAGCTGAAGCGGCCGTTGACTTCGCCGATCGCGACGCTCGGCTTGGCAGTGTTGACGCCGGTGCGTCGGAGGATCAGCTGGGCCACCCCGCCGTAGCCGAGGGCGATCAATGGTCCGCTCGCATAGCTCGCCGGCAGCGGGTGAGATTCCCCGAACGCGAATGGGTTGGCTGCCGGCGCCACCGCGTGGCTCGCGCCGGGCGGCCCGAAGATCTGATCGGCTGGTGGTTGAAGGTCGTCGAAGTGCCAGGAGACCATGTCGCCGCCGTTGCCGGATGCGAGTCCGAGGTTGCTGATCGCGTCGTGTGGTGCCGAGACGGTCACCGCGCGTGACCAGCCGGCCGCCATCGAAGGTGCCGGCGCGATCGCGCCGAGGGCCACGGCGACGATGAGCGTCAATGCCGCCGTGAGCGGCGCACGCTCGGGGCGGGTGAAGCGAGCATGGACTCCCATCGCACCATCGTGCCTGCCCTCCGCCGCCCGCACGAGCGTAGAAACCCGCTGGGCTCGATCGGGAGATCACCGAAGCGGGGGTCAGCACACCTGATGAGTCAGGCATTCGTCCTCCTGCACTACGGACGTGAGAAAACCCTGATCCGGATCGCGGACGGCCACGGATGCCGGCGGATACCGAGACGGTTAGGTTCGAGCGCGTGAGTGAACGAGAGAACTTCGCCGCTCGCGCGGCGCGCTCGAGCGCCGCTCACCGCAAGGCGGTCATTCTGGGGTGGCTCGCGTTCGTCGCCGTCGCGTTCGCGCTCGGCAGCGCGGCGGGGATGGTGACGCTCACGCAGGTGGAGACGGAGAACGGCCAGTCGCGGCTCGCGGATGAAACTCAAGCTCGGCAGTTTCCGCGCGAACGCTACCGGCGAGGAGGTGCTGATCCAGAACCGAAGTGGTCCGCTCGCGGGCAGCGACTACCGCGCCGCCGTGACCGCTCTCGTCGCACGTCTGTCCGCGCGTCGGCGGTCGCGGCGATCAGGTCGCCTTGCCGCCGGGCAACGCGGGGCAGATCTCAAAGAATGGCCGCGCAGCGCTCCTGACCTTCCAGATCACCGGCGACCCCGACACCGCACAGAATCGTGTCGCGCCCGCCCTGGCGGCGACTGCGGCGGTGCAGCGGGCATACCCACAGCTGTTCGTCGGTGAGCTCGGCGCGGCCAGCACCCTCAAGGCCGTCAACACGCTCATCGGCGACGACTTCCACACAGCCGAGGCGACGTCCGTACCGGTCACCCTGTTCATCCTCATCGTTGCGTTCGGCGCTCTCGTCGCGGCTGGCGTGCCGCTGCTGCTCGGCTTCACCGCGGTGCTCGCGGCGCTCGGCCTGACCGAGCTGCTCAGCCACGCGCTGGCGGTCGAGCAGTCGATCACTTCCGTGATCCTGTGCATCGGCCTTGCAGTCGGGATCGACTACTCGCTGTTCTACGTGCGAAGAGCGCGCGAAGAGCGCGCCCATGGCCGAACGCCCGAGAGGCGCTTGCAGGCGGCTGCCACCACCTCCGGCCGGGCGATCCTGATCTCGGGCTTCACCGTGATGATCGCGATGACCGGAATGTTCCTGATGGGCAATCAGATCTTCACCTCGTTCGGGATGGGCACCGTCCTGGTGGTCGCAATCGCCGCGATTGGCTCGCTCACGGTCCTGCCCGCTGTGCTGTCAAAGCTCGGCGACCGTGTCAACAGTGGCAAGGTCCCGGGACTGCAACGGCTTCGCGCCAAGCCCGGCGAGTCGCGGCTCTGGGCGCCGATCGTCGGCGGAGTCCTCCGCCGGCCGGTCCTCTGGGGCGGCGCCTCCGTGGCGCTGCTCGTCGCGCTCGCCATCCCCGCATTCAGCCTGCACACGGTCAGCGCCGGCATGCAGGGACTCCCTCCGAACCTCCCGGTGATGCAGGCCTACGAGCGCGTCCAACAATCCTTTCCCGGCGGGGCCGAGCCTGAGACGGTCGTGATCAGCGCCTCGAACGTGACCACGCCGACGATGTCCGCGGGAATCGCCGCGCTTGAACACGGAGCGCTTGCGACCGGCCAGATGCATGAGCCGATCCTGGTCGAAATCAGCGCCTCACGCCAAGCCGCACGCGTCTCGATCCCCCTGATCGGCACCGGCACCAACGACGCGTCGTTGCGCGCGCTCGCGCTCTTGCGCAACCGGGTCATCCCCGCCACGATCGGTCGCGTGCCCGGAGTCACGGTTCATACGACCGGCGAGGCCGGTCAGACCGTCGACTTCAACAACACGATGAAGTCCCACGCCGTGTTCGTGTTCGTGTTCGTGCTCGGGCTCGCGTTCCTGCTGCTGCTCGTCACCTTCCGCTCGATCGTGATCCCATTCACCACGATCGTCCTGAACCTGCTCTCGGTCGGCGCAGCCTACGGGGTCCTCGTGCTGATCTTCCAGCAGGGCCACCTGCAGTCGCTGCTCGGCTTCACGTCGATCGGAGGGGTAATCAACTGGCTGCCGCTGTTCCTCTTCGTGGTCCTGTTCGGTCTCTCGATGGACTACCACGTGTTCATCCTCAGCCGCGTCCGCGAGGCCCACGACGGCGGGATGAGCACAGAAGACGCCGTCGCCCACGGCATCAAGTCAAGCGCCGGGGTCGTCACCAGCGCCGCAATCGTGATGGTCGCGGTGTTCGCCATCTTCGCCGTACTCAACGAGATCGTCTTCAAGATGCTCGGCGTCGGGCTCGCCGTCGCGGTGCTGCTCGACGCCACGGTCATACGCGCTGTCCTGCTGCCTGCGACGATGAAGCTGCTGGGCGACTGGAACTGGTACCTCCCCACCTGGCTGAGATGGCTCCCCCGCGTTGCGACAACGGCCGGGACGATTCCCAGCCCCACGGTCAGCACCGCGCCTCTCCCCGCGGTGCGACCGAGGGCGTCAGCGCACTGAAGACGGCTGCGCCTCTCCTTCCACAAGCACTGACACCGGGGCACCTTTTGGCGCTCTTGACTCGCAGATGCCGCGTGGCAGCTAGCAGGTCGCTCCCCCGCCGTAAAGCAAGTTCGGGGTCCCCGCCTGCGGCGGGGTACTGCCGTTACTCGTGAACTTGCTTGACGGCTCCTCCACGACCTGCAACGGCGAGCAATCAGTTGGGCAGGGCCCAACTGACCTGATCAGCTCGAACCCACTGGAGGAAGTCATGGTTTCTCGCACCCTGATACGCGACCTTCCCGACCGCTCGCGTGTCGTCGTCCACCTGCAGCTGAGAGAGGGGAGACACCGGCGAGCTCTCGCCGGTGTTCTCGGTGACGACTGATCGGTATGAGCCGCACGGAACCCACAGCGGGAAGATGCGCCATCGCCGCGACCGGGACCCCGACGCCTCGGGCTGCCTGCACGACGCCGCGCTGCTTGCCTTCCCCGAGCTCGCGCTGCTCGTGGACCTTCACCTGGCCGACTCGGAGACCGGCGAGCCGATGCACGCGGAGGCCAACGGCCTCTACTTCTACCGCACGGCGCGCGGCCTGCCCGGCGGCTGGAGCGACGACCACCGGCACGCCGAGCGCGAGGGCCTGACCGTCGCCGGCTACGCCCGGCGGGTGGCGTGCTCGATCCTGCGCGCGGATGAGATCCCGCTCGACGACGTTCCCGAGGGAGACCTCGCCGCCGCCTTCCATCAGTTCGTGGAGGACCAGCGCGAGCGCTGGCAGGATGAAGCGCGCGCCGGTCGCGAGCAGCTGCAGGCGATCCCCACCATCTTCGAGCTGCGCGGCAATGACGCCGCCGGGAATGCGATCGAGCGCCGCAGCTATCCCAACTGCGCGGAGCTGTAGGGATGGACGTGACCGATCCCGGCAAGTCGCTTGCTCGGCGCCGCGCTTGCACGGCTTATGTGCAGGTGGGGCCGACGTTCAACGGCCGTCAACGAAGCCCTCGCGGCCGGCGCGCCGCTGGGCGGACTACGCCCATGCGCAGGTGCCCAATGACGCTGGACGACGAGGACATCGAGCAGATCGCACGGCGCGTGGCGCAGCTGATCGGCACCGCCCACGCTAACCCCGGCCCGCGCTACGTCGACGCGGGTGACCTCGCGCGGATGCTCGGAATCGAGCGCCATTGGGTCTACGCCCACGCCGGAGAGCTGGGCGCGATCCGGCTCGGCGGCCCGCGCGGGCGGCTGCGCTTCGACGTCGGCCGGGTGGCCGAGGCGCTTGGCGAACCCGGCACGGGGAGCAGGCCGGCGCGCCCGGGATCCTCGCGACAGCGAGGGTCACGGGCGCCCAGAACCGAGGTGATTCAATATGAGCGCTGATCCACTCAGACCGCGACACCGGAGAGCTTTGGTGGGAAGCGCAGCGCCCAACGGGTCCGGACCTGGGCCCCGAGACGGGACCGCGCCTCGCGCACAGGTGCGGGGCCGCCCCTCCACCGGCACGATCGAGTCGGTGCCCCTGAAGGACGGCAGCGCGAGCATCCGGGCACGCTTCAGCCACGAGGGCGCGCGCTACCGGGTCGTGTTCGGGCGCGACGTCGAGGGCTGGACCAGGCAGCGCGCGATGCAGGAGCTTGCAAACGTCCGCGCGCTGCTGGCCGCAGGCATTGCGATCGAGCAGGTCCTCGCTCGCTATGAACCCGAGCCGGCACCCGCCCTCGGGGATCGCTCATCGGCTGTCGCGTTCGACCTCTACTGCTCGCGCTGGCTTGAGCGCATGCGTACCGGCGAGATCGGGCAGGCGCCGCTGGCGGCGAACACCTATCAGGACTACCTGTGGAGGCTGCGCAAGCACGTCCTGCCGTTCTTCGGCCCGATGCAGCTGGCGCACATCTCAGACCAGGACTGCGCGCGCTTTCGCGCCCGGCTGTTCGCAGACCGCGATGAGCTCGTGAAGATCATCGCCGCGGGAGGCCACTCGACCGACAGCAACGGGCGACGCCGCAAGCCCCTGTCGCTACGCTCGATCCAGATGATGATGAGCCTGCTCGCGCAGATTCTCGACGATGCCGTTGCGGACAGACTGCGAGAGGACAATCCAGCGCGCTCAAAGCGCCTGCGCGTTCGCGTACCCAAGCCCGAGCGGACATTCCTTGAGATCGACCAGCTCGTCGCGCTGCTCGATGCCGTGGGCGAGCTCGAGCGTGCGCCGAGATCACAGAAGCGAGCGAAGCTGACCGCCCCCCAGGTCGTGGACATCCGCGAGCGCCTGCGTCGCGGCGAGACGCAGTACGCGCTGCGTCTTGCAGTTCGGCCTGAGCAGCGGGTCGATGTCGATGCTCGCCAACGGCAAGACCTATCGCGGCGACAACGGCCGCGTCGGCTGGCGCGCGCTGTGCGCGACGCTCGGATACGCCGGCCTGCGAATCTCAGAGGCCCTGGATCTGTTGGAGCGCGATGTGCGCCTGCACGACCCCGCCGCCTCGCGTCTGTGGGTCTCTGACAGCAAGACCGAGACCGGCGTACGCCACGTCGAGGTCACGCCCGAGCTCCGCGACATCCTGCTCGCACACCGTGCGCAGAAGATTCACTGCGGCTACCCGGTCGAGCCCGAGCGCCCGTTCTTCTGCACGCCCAAGGGGACGCGCTGGGCCGAGGGCCACGTGCGCGAAAGAGTGGGACGCCGGCGCTCGCCTGGCCGGGGAGAAGCTCGTCGCGCACGGCCTCCCGCCGCTCCCGCACGTCACCCCACACACGATGCGCCGCACGTATGTCTCGGTCATGCTGCTGGCGACGACCTTCGACGTCCCGTTCGTGCAGAGCCAGGTCGGGCACACCGACTCCAAGCTGACGATGGACGTGTATGCGCAGCTGCTCGATCGCTCAAAGCGCGCACACGGCGCGGCCTTCGATGCCCTGCTCACAGACGCCCAGGAGGCGCTGTACGGGGCGCAGTCGGGCGAATTTAGCCCACAATTTAGCCCACCGAGCGATTTTGGCCTTCCGGCGGACATTTCCCCTTCAGCAGAATTTGGTTCTGACACTGGGGAAACGGACG
>CAVXHC010000009.1:0-304205 GCA_963761355.1 uncultured Solirubrobacteraceae bacterium | reverse complement strand
CGGTTAGGCGCTTAATAGCCTTTGACCCGTGGATTCCCGAATGGGGAAACCCAGCGCTGGTAATGCGGCGTTATCCCCGGTTGAACACATAGACCGGCGGAGGACAAGCGGGGGAAGTGAAACATCTCAGTACCCCGAGGAAAGAAAATCAACAGAGACTCCCTGAGTAGTGGCGAGCGAAAGGGGACCAGCCCAAACCTGGCAGATGTAAGCGGACATGCGTTGTCTGTCGGGGGTAGTAGGGCGTCTGGTCCGAGTCATGTCCGGCTCGGCGGAAGTTACAAAGTCGTGCGGTAGTCGAAGCGCGTGGAACCGCGCACCATAGAGGGCAACCGTCCCGTAGACGAAACTGCATGGCCTTCCGTCAGACGTTCCTGAGTAAGTCCGCGCCCGTGAAACGCGGACTGAACCTGGGGGGACCACCCTCCAAGGCTAAGTACTCCTTGGTGACCGATAGCGGACTAGTACCGTGAGGGAAAGGTGAAAAGTACCCCGGAAGGGGAGTGAAATAGTACCTGAAACCGCGTGCCTACAAGCGGTGGGAGCAGGCTTGTCCTGTGACCGCGTGCTTTTTGCATAACGAGCCGGCGAGTTACTCGTCTGCGGCAAGGTTAAGCGATGAGCGGAGCCGTAGCGAAAGCGAGTCCTAATAGGGCGATTGAGTCGTAGGCGGTATACCCGAAACTGAGCGAGCTACCCATGGGCAGGCTGAAGCGGGGGTAAGACCTCGTGGAGGGCCGAACCGACCTAGGTTGAAAACTGGGCGGATGACCTGTGGGTCGGAGTGAAAGGCTAATCAAGCTCAGTGATATCTGGTTCTCTCCGAAATATATTTAGGTATAGCCTCGGATAAATTGCGTGTTGGCCGTAGAGCACTGTTTGGATTAGGGGCCCTACCAGGTTACCGACTTCAGGCAAACTCCGAAGACCAGCACGCCTACTCCGGGAGTCAGTTGCTGGGGGATAAACTCCAGCGTCGAAAGGGAAACAGCCCAGACCGCCAGCTAAGGTCCCTAAGTACTAGCTAAGTGGTAAACGATGTTTGAGTGCATAGACAACCAGGAGGTTGGCTCAGAGGCAGCCATCCTTGAAAGAGTGCGTAACAGCTCACTGGTCAAGTGTTCGAGCGCGGACAATGTAACGGGGCTCAAGCTAGTCACCGAAGCTGCGGGTGCGTGAGACCTTCGGGTCGATCGCGCGGTAGGAGAGCGTTCCCATGCCAGCAAAGCGGCGGCGTAAGCCAGCCGTGGAGGCATGGGAAGTGAGAATGCCGGCATTAGTAACGAAAGAGGGGTGAGAATCCCCTCCACCGATTGTCCAAGGATTCCTGAGTAAAGTTCGTCTGCTCAGGGTTAGTCGGGACCTAAGGCGAGGCCGAAAGGCGTAGTCGATGGCCAACAGGTTGATATTCCTGTACCACGTCGCATCCGTTTGACCGACGGGGAGACGAGGAAGGCTAAGGGAACCCAGGTGATGGTTATCCTGGGACAAGCATGTAGGGGTGGCCCTTGTCAAATGCGGGGCCGCATAACCTGAGGTGCGATGTGAGCTGGCGCTAAGCCGGCGACTCCCCGACGCCATGCCTCCAAGAAAATCCTCTAGGGAGGACGCGCGTGCCCGTACCAAAACCGACACAGGTGGGCAAGTAGAGAATACTAAGGTGATCGAGATAACCCTCGTTAAGGAACTCGGCAAAATCGCCCCGTAACTTCGGGAGAAGGGGCGCCCCAGTAGGGTGAAGCTCTTCGCGAGTGGAGCCCGAGGGGGCCGCAGTGAATTGGCTGAAGCGACTGTTTACCAAAAACACAGGTCTCTGCTAAGTCGTAAGACGACGTATAGGGGCTGACGCCTGCCCGGTGCCGGAAGGTTACGTGGAGTTGTTAGGACTTCGGTTCGAAGCAGCGAAGCTAAGCCCCGGTAAACGGCGGCCGTAACTATAACGGTCAACATCAAGGCTGTTACAAAATTCAGCTATATGCTGGGACATCCGAGTATCCCGCACTACGAGTGCCGTCCCAAGTGGGCGGTACCGTGAAAATGTGTCGGGTGCGGACAATCAGCAGGAAAGACTGTCGAGTGCAGAACGTACTCAGCAGAATCCTCAGAGGCCATACGCTGAACATCTCCGACGTTGAAGATGAAGATATGGTCCGACCTTCGTGGCGACGCGAAGAGCTGGGCGGAACAAGAAACGACCCAGCCACCCTCATGGGTGTAACAAAAGTGCCTAAGGTAGATCGCTGCCCTCCGTACGGGTAACCGTGCGGTGAGCATCTGGCTATATGCTGGAAAATCTGAGTATCCCGCACTACGAGTACCGTCCCAAGCGGCCGGTACCGTGAAAATGTGTCGGGTGCAGACAATCAGCAGGAAAGACTGATTCAGCTTGGCTGGGTTACTGGCTTTGTAGACGGAGAGGGCTGCTTCTCCATCGGGTTCGTCCGGCAACCGTGCCGGGCAGGCCGCAGAGGCTACAAGGCCGGGTATCAGGTGTCGCACCGGTTCGTAGTGACGCAGAGCGTCTGCGGCCGATCGGCGCTAGAGGAGCTACGGAGCTTCTTTGGCGTGGGTCGCGTCTATGTCGCGAAGCGGAACGACAATCATCGCGAGCACCTGGGCCAGTTCATCGTAAACCGCAGAGAGGAGCTCTTGGGAGCGGTTATTCCGTTCTTCGACGCTCACCCTCTTCGGACTGCGAAGCAGCGCGACTTCGAGAAGTTCGCGCGTTGCATGCGAATGATTGCGGACGGACGACATCTTGATGTCGGAGGTCTCATTGAAGTCGCGCAGATCGCGGAAACGATGAATCGGAAGACATCCAGGCAGGAGCTGATCAGGATCCTCAGAGGCCATACGCCAGAGGTCCAGGACACTGGATCATGAGATGGTCCCATCTGCATGGCGACATGCAGGAATGGCACGCGTGCATAGGACGTGCCGTTCTATCCGAGAGAAGGTTCTCGGAGAAAGGTTAAGAGCGAAATTCCTTGTCGGGTAAGTTCCGACCTGCACGAATGGCGTAACGACTTCAGCGCTGTCTCAACGAGGGGCTCGGTGAAATTGCAGTCTCGGTGAAGATGCCGAGTACCCGCGGCTAGACGGAAAGACCCCGTGAACCTTTACTACAACTTGGTATTGGAGTTCGGTGCATCTCGCTCAGGATAGGTGGGAGGCTTTGAAGCGCTGGTTGCGGCCGGCGTGGAGCCAACCTTTAGATACCACCCTTGGTGTATTGGATTTCTAACAGCATTCCGTGAATCCGGGTGCTGGACAGTTCCAGGCGGGTAGTTTGACTGGGGCGGTCGCCTCCTAAAATGTAACGGAGGCGCACAAAGGTTCCCTCAGCACGGTCGGAAATCGTGCGTAGAGCGTAAAGGTATTAAGGGAGCTTGACTGCGAGACTGACAAGTCGAGCAGGTGCGAAAGCAGGTCTTAGTGATCCGGCGGTAGCAAGTGGAAGTGCCGTCGCTCAACGGATAAAAGGTACTCCGGGGATAACAGGCTTATCGGGCCCAAGAGTCCACATCGACGGCCCGGTTTGGCACCTCGATGTCGGCTCGTCGCATCCTGGGGGTGGAGTTGCTCCCAAGGGTTGGGCTGTTCGCCCATTAAAGCGGTACGCGAGCTGGGTTCAGAACGTCGTGAGACAGTTCGGTCCCTATCTGCCGTGGGCGTTGGAGAGTTGAGAGGATTTGTCCCTAGTACGAGAGGACCGGGATGAACGCACCTCTGGTGTATCTGTTGTCCTGCCAAGGGCATAGCAGGCTAGCTACGTGTGGATCGGATAACCGCTGAAGGCATCTAAGCGGGAAGCCGGCCTCAAGATGAACTCTGCCATCCCCTAGAGGGAGTAAGACCCCTGGTAGACCACCAGGTTGATAGGCCGGATCTGGAAGGACGGTGACGTCCGAAGGAGACCGGTACTAATGGGTCGAGGGCTTGACGGATTTTTTTAGTGATACCCGCTGTGGCGCTGTGCAGTTTTGAAGGACCGTGAGGGCGTGGTCTCTCGTGTTTTTCCGGTGGCTTTGGCGAGGGGGAAACACCTCTTCCCATTCCGAACAGAGCAGTTAAGCCCCTCAGCGCCGATGGTACTTGGCTCGCAAGGGCCTGGGAGAGTAGGACGCCGCCGGTCTTCTTGAAAGCAATGGGTCGCCCTCGGGCGGCCCATTTGCTGATGAACCGCCGGATTCCCCGGCGCTGTCGCTGTGGTCGAGCCGCGTAAGTGGTGCCCGGCGGCGTTTCAAGCGCGACTGGCGCATCGCGGCGCGCGCTTGCCGGTCGACGGCGTGAGACGCCGAACGGGCGAACGGTCCACGGGTGACCGCGGCCACGAGAAACTCCCCACTGGTGGCCACTTAATTCCCCACCCGTCCGGTTCGGGCTCGACGGTGCGGTGCTCGTGCACCGTCGAGCATCGAAAGGACGCCCATGAAGAGCGGAAGGACGCAGGTGGAGATCATCGCCTTGTATGAGGAGCTGGGGAGCTATCGCGCGGTGGGTTCGCTCTTGGGCTGCGATCACAAGACGGTCAAGCGCTATGTGCAGGCGGCCGGGGATGCGGGCCAGCTCGCGCCGGCGTTGGCGCGAGCGCGGGTGACCGACGACTTCTCCGAGCTGATCTCAGAACGCGTGCAGCAGAGCGCAGGGAGGATCACGGCGCGGCGGTTGATGCGGATCATTCGCACCGCCGGCTATCAGGGCTCTGAGCGCTCGCTGCGCCGTGCGGTCG
Source organism: uncultured Solirubrobacteraceae bacterium (assembly GCA_963761355.1). Classification (GTDB taxonomy): domain Bacteria; phylum Actinomycetota; class Thermoleophilia; order Solirubrobacterales; family Solirubrobacteraceae; genus Palsa-744. Next base: position 299,473 of record CAVXHC010000009.1, on the reverse strand, counting down.
CCGAGGCGAAGGCGAAGTGGCGCTCAGAGCAGGCGCTCCACGGACGGGTCTTTCGGCCATGGGTCTCTGAGCCGGGTGAGTGGATGCTCTGTGACTGGGGCGCGGCGGGCACCGTCCCGACCCCGGCCGGTCCGCGCAAGCTGTCGTTCTTCTCCTCGGTGTTGGGCTGGTCTCGCTATCGGACGGTGAGCTTCTCCTGCTCAGAGCGCTTCGGCGCGCTCGCGGTCGGCCTCGCGCACAGCTTCGAGGCGGTCGGCGGCGTTCCGGCGCGGGTGCTGTTCGACAATCCAAAGACGGTCGCCACCGAGCATCTGGCCGGCGCGGCGGTGCTGAACCCCGACCTGGTCCGCCTGGCGGCCCACTATCGCTTCTCCCCGCGCACGACCGAGCGCCAGGACCCGCAGTCGAAAGGCAAGGTCGAGGCGCTCGTCCGTTTCACGAAGTCAGACCTCATCCCCTACGAGGGCTTCTCCTCGCTTGATGAGGCAAACCAGGCGGCCGGCGCGTGGTGTGAGGAGGTCAACGGCGAGGTCCACTATGAGACTCGCACGCGACCGCTCGAGCGCCTCGGCATCGAGCAGGCGCTATTCCGGGCGCTGCCGGCACAGCGCCCGGCACTGGCCTGCGGTGAAGAGCGCAAGGTGGATCGCCTAGCGACGGTGCGCTTTCTCTCAGCGCGCTACTCGGTGCCCCATCGCCTGCTCGGCGAGACCGTGCAGGTCACCGCCTCAGACCGCGACGTCGTGATCATGCACCTGGGCGTCCCGGTCGCCCAGCATCAGCTGCTCGCGCCCGGGGAGGCGTCGATCGCAGACGCCCACTATCCGACGCCGGCGCCGTCGGGTGTGCGCCCCTTGCGGCCACGCACGCCTTCAGAGCACGCGTTCCTGGCTCTCGGCTCAGAGGCTGAGGACTACCTGCGCAGTGCCGCGGCGGCCGGCACCCCCCGCCTTTACGAGCGCTTGGATGAAGCGCTCGTGCTCGCGCGCACGCGTGGAGAGGACCAGACGCGGGCGGCGCTGTCTCGCGCGAGCAGGTTCTCTCGCTTTGGAAACGGCGATCTCAGCTCGATCGCCGACGGGCTCGGAGGCGTGGCGCCGGCGAGCGTCTCAGAGGCAGCGCCGCTCAAGCTCGAGGGCCTGCCGAAGGTGGCGGTCCGCCCTCTGAGCGACTACCGCCGGGCGCGGGCATGAGCGAGCTTGATCCCGAGCTCGAGGCCGGGCTTCGCCGACTGCGCCTGCGCGGCATGCGCGAGGTCGCACCCGATCTGTTGCAGACAGCCAAGACCCAGCGCTGGGCGCCGGGGGAACTGCTCGCGACGCTCGTGCGCGAGGAGATCAGAGCGCGCGAGGCCTCAAACGAGCGCGCCCGCCTGAAGGCCGCCGGGTTCCCTGCCCAGAAGACGCTCGAGGGCTTTGACATCAAGGTTTCAGAGTTGCCGCGCGCCACGTTCGACTTCCTCGCCTGCCTGGAGTGGCTTGATCGCAAGGAAAATCTCTGCCTGGCCGGCCCGAGTGGCGTCGGCAAGAGCCATCTCGCCCAGGGTCTCGGGCGCGCCGCGATCGCCACCGGCAAGAGGGTCCGCTTCTTTCAGGCCGACCAGCTGATCGAGGCGCTCTACCGGGGCCTTGCGGACAACACCGTGGGCAAGCTGATCGAGCGCTTGCTGCGCAACGACTTCGTCGTGATCGATGACCTTGGCTTCACTGCGCTTGATCGCGTCGCCGCAGACCACCTCTTCCGCTTCATCGCCGCCGCCTATGAGCAGCGCTCGGTAGCGATCACGACCAACGTCGATTTCGAGCGCTGGACCCAATTCCTGCCCGACGCAGCCACGGCGACAGCGATCCTCGACCGCTTCCTTCATCACTGCCACGTGGTCACGCTTGAAGGCGAGAGCTTCCGCCTTCGTGAGGCGCGCGAGCTGGTCACGCCGGCATGAGAAGGACAAGAGCAGTGATCCGGATCCGCAGATGTCCCGGAGACCCCCCTTGGCGGCGGCGGCGGCGATCTCTGACTCCACTCGCGCTACGCGCTTCGCTCCGTGAGAGATCGCCGCAACCCCATGGTCGTGGCTCTATAGGGGTGGGGAATTATCTGGCCACCAGTGGGGATTCTTGTTGGCCCTTGACACACGGGGGAGAGGCAGGCGTGATGTGTCGCGGCCGGCCGGCCTGGCCGTCGAGCCCTCGAGCGCCCGCGCAGCGCCGCCCGGTGTGGATGAATGGCCTCTGCAGGCTCGTCCCGGTCGACCTCCCAGTCGACGTCGTAGTCGTCCTCGAGCAGAAGGAACGAGCGTGTGAGGCGGACAGCACCGAGCATGCGCCGCGCAAGCGTTGAGTCTGTTCGCGATGGGAACATGTGTTCGTAAGCTAGGCCCGCGTTCGGACAGACGAGGCACGAACGTGTGTGCGTATCCGTGCTGACGCTCGAGATCGGCTCTGCAGAGCCGATCTTCTGCGGATCTGCTGCAACCGGACTTGCAGGGGCGCTCGCGGACGGCTCGGCGGCCGAAGCCGTGTCGCTGCAGGCAGGGCAGGGCCCCTGCGGCGCGAACTTGTCTAAGGACATGGCTGTTACGCTTGCCAAGCGCCAATCCAGCGAGCCCCTGCGGGGCCGAAGGCCGCGCATACAGCTCATGGAGAAGTTCGTCATCGAAGGTGGCGCTCCGCTTTCCGGCACGATGGTTCCGGCTGGAAACAAGAACGGGGCTCTCCCGATCCTGGCTGCGAGCGTCCTCACCGAGGACGAGGTGGTCGTGCGCAACGTGCCCCGCATCCGCGACGTAGACGCGATGCTCAGCATTCTGAGCGCGATCGGCGTCGATGTCAGCTGGCGCGGGCCCAACGAGGTCGTGCTGTGCGCGGCCGCCGTGCACGAGGTCGAAATCGAGCACGAGCTCGCCGAGCTGATTCGCGCATCGTTCCTGCTGGCGGGGCCCCTCCTGGCGCGCTTTCACCGCGCGGTCCTTCCGCCCCCCGGCGGCGATGTGATCGGCCGCCGGCGCCTTGACCCACATCTGGACGCCTTTCGTGCGATGGGCGCGATCGCCGAATGCGGACGCGAGATCGTGCTCAGCGCTCCGCGGGGACTGCGCTCGACGGACGTCTTCATGGACGAGCCGTCGGTGATGGCCACCGAGAACGCTCTCATGGCGGCCGCACTGACGCCCGGGACGACCGTCATCGGCAACGCCGCATGCGAGCCACACGTCCAGGACCTCGCACGCATGCTCGTGAAGATGGGCGCCGATATCCAGGGCATCGGCTCGAACGTGATCACCGTCAACGGGGCCGAGCAGCTCGGAGGCTGCAAACACCACGTGGCCCCGGACCACATCGAGATCGGGAGCTTCATCGCGCTCGCCGGGGTCACCGGCGGAGAACTGCGTATCAAGGACACGGTGCCCGGCGATCTGCGCATGATCCGGCTCGTGTTCGAGCGCCTTGGCCTGCGCACCGAACTGGACGGCGATGACCTGCTCGTGCCCGGAGGGCAGCGGCTCGTGACACAGGCGGACGTGGGGGAATACAAGAGCAAGATCCAGGATGGTCCCTGGCCCGCCTTCCCGGCCGACCTGACATCGATCGCGGTGGCGCTCGCCACTCAGGCGGAGGGCTCGATCCTCGTCCACGAGTGGATGTTCGAGAATCGCCTGATCTTCACCGACAAGCTGATCCTGATGGGAGCGGACATCGTCATGTGCGACCCGCACCGCGCCATCGTCACCGGCCCGCGACGGCTGCGCGGCGAGCGCATGGAGTCACCTGACATCCGGGCCGGCATGGCGATGCTGCTGGCCGCGCTCTGCGCCGAGGGGCGCAGCGAGATCGGCAACATTCGTCAGATCGACCGCGGCTACGAGCGCATCGACGAGCGCCTGCGTGATCTCGGTGCCCGCATCGAGCGCGTGGCGACCGAGCCGGTGCTGGCATAGTCATTGCCTGCACGCCGCGCTAGACGGCCCCGGACGCTCTCGATCGAGCCATCTCCACCCGCGTCCGCTTGAATGGTGAGCGCATGATCCACCCGATCCCCAGCGGTACACGCGACGTCCTTCCCGAAGAGACGCGCGAGGTGCGCGCCATCACCGACACCCTCAGGGGTGTTTTCGAGCGCCACGGCTACGGCGAGGTCTACACTCCGGCGCTCGAGTACGAGTCCGTGCTCGGGCGCGCGGACCTCGCCGAGGTGCAGCCCACATATCGCGTGTTCGACGAGGCGGGCGCGGTGCTCGTGCTGCGCTCGGACATGACCGTGCCGATCGCGCGCGTCGTCGCCACGCGCTACGGGGCCAGCGAGCCGCCACTGCGATTCTGCTACTTCGCCCACTGCTACCGGGGGGTGCACCCCCAGCGCGGGCAGGCGCGCGAGGTGTTGCAGGCCGGGATCGAGCTGATCGGCTCGCCCGCGCCCGAGGGAACGGCCGAGGCGCTCACCGTGCTCTGTCACGCCCTCGACGCGACCGGGCTGAAGGACTACCGCATCGGCGTCGGCGACGCCTCGCTGTTTCCCGCGCTGATGGCCAGCCTCGAGGTGCCCGCGCCCGCGCGGCCCGATCTCCTGGGGGCGCTCGCGCGCCGCGATTTCGTCGGCCTCGAGCACAGCCTGCTCGAGGCCGGGCTGGCGCAGGATGCGGCCGAGCTGCTGCTCGGAGTGCCGCAGCGACGCGGTGGGCCCGAGGTGCTCACCGGCGCGCCGGCGCCGGCGGACGAGGCCGTCACCGGCATGCGCCTGGTCCACGAGCTGCTCGAGCCGAGCGTCGCCGCCCGTGTCATCTTCGATCTCGGCCTCGTGCGCAACATCGGCTACTACACCGGCGCCGTGTTCGAGGTGTACGACCCCGCTCTCGGCGGCCCGATCGGCGGCGGCGGGCGCTATGACGATCTGCTCGGGCGCTTTGGCCGCAGGCTGCCCGCGGTGGGCTTCGCCCTGGACGTCGACCGGCTGCACGTCGCCCTTGCGGGCGAGGAGCGCGGGACCGGTGCCCTGTTGGCGCGCGAGGGCGCGCGATGAGCCCCGGCGACGGCCTCATGATCGCCGTGCCCCGCGGCGCCCTCTTCGCCGGAACCGTCGACCTGCTCGCCGGACTCGGCTACGACACCGAGGAGCTCCGCTCGAACGACCGCAAGCTGCTGTTCGAGGACATCGGCGTGATCACGATGCGCCCGTCCGATGTGCCCACCTACGTCGAGGCGGGCGCCGCCGACCTCGGCGTCACGGGAAAGGACGTCCTGCTCGAGCAGGCCGCGCAGCGACCCGGGGAGGGGGGTCGCGAGGTCTATGAGCTGCTCGACCTCGGCTACGGCCGCTGCACGATGGTGCTCGCCTCAAAGGCCGGTCCGGACCCGGCGCTCGAGGCGCTGCGGCGGCTCGGCGTGATGCGCGTCGCCACCAAGTATCCGCGCATCGCCGCGCGCTACATGGAGGAGACCGGCAGGCAGGCGGAGATCGTCGAGGTCAAGGGGTCCGTCGAGCTCGCCCCGCTGACCGGGGTGGTCGACGCGATCATCGACCTGACCGCCACGGGCACCACCCTGCGTGAGAACAACCTGATCGTGCGCGAGGAGATCGTCACCTGCACCGCCAGGCTGATCGCCAACCCGGTCGCGCACAAGCTGAAGGCGGCATCGATAGACGACCTGCTCGAGCGCCTACGCGGCCTGCCCGCCGCGGGCGTCGCCTGAGATGCGGATCGAGCGCCTGGAGGCTGCCGAGGTCGCCGCTCTCGGCGGGCCGGTGGCCGTCGCCGCGCACCTGCGCGCGCTCGTGCCCGGCGGGGCCTCTGTGGAATCGGCGGTGCGCGAGATCGTCGAGCGCGTGCGCGTGGAGGGCGACCGGGCAGTCGCCGACTACACCCGCCGCTTCGACACCTCCGGCAACGACCCGCGGCCGCTGCTGGTCACGCCCGAGGAGCTGGATGAGGCCATAAAGCTCCTCCCCCTGGAGCTCGTGGCCGGACTACAGGTCGCGATCGCGAACGTCGCCCTCGTGGCCGGCGCGGGCGTAGGCGAGGACGCGACCGTGGAGCTTCCGCAGGGGCACCGCGTGACCCTGCGTGAGCTGCCCGTCGGCTCGGCGGCCGTGTACGTGCCCGGCGGGCGCGCGCCCTACCCGAGCACGGTCGTGATGGGTGTCGTGACCGCGCGCGCCGCCGGCGTCGTGGAGGTCGCGGTCTGCTCGCCGCCCGGCGCCGATGGGCAGATCGACCCTGTGATCCTCGGCGTCTGCCGCCTCTGCGGGGTGGAGCGTGTGTATCGCATGGGTGGGGCCCAGGCGATCGCCGCGCTCGCCTACGGGACCGACACCGTCGCCCGCGTGGATGTCGTGGTGGGCCCCGGCAACCTGTACGTGCAGGAGGCGAAGCGACTCGTCTCTGCGGAGGTCGGGATCGACGGTTTCGCCGGCCCCAGCGACCTGCTGGTGCTGCTGGGGACGCAGGCGGGCGAGCACGAGCTCGAGCTGGCGGCGCTCGACATGCTCGCCCAGGGCGAGCACGGCGAGGGCAGCCTCGTCGTCGCCGTCTGCACAGGCACGTGCCAAAGCGATGAGCTCGCCGCTATGCTCGAGCGCCTGGTCGTCGAGCGTCCGACCGTCGGCGAGGCGGTGTTCGCGCTCGTGCAGGCCTCCGATGCGCTCGAGGCGGTGGCGCTCGCCAACGCCTTTGCACCCGAGCACCTGCAGCTGATCGGCGCCGATGTCGAGCGCCAGGCGGCGAAGATCACCTCGGCCGGCTGCCTGTTCGTGGGCCGCGCCAGCGCCACCGCCTTCGGCGACTACGTCGCCGGCTCAAACCACGTCCTGCCGACCGGCGGCGCGGCGCGTTTCTCCTCGATGCTCTCCGCCCGCCATTTCCGCCGCCGGATGGCCGAGGTGCAAGTGAACGGGGCGGCTGTCAAGCTCGCCGCCGCCGGCGCTCCGATCGCCCGCGCCGAGGGATTCGAGGTGCACGCCGAGTCGATGGAGGCGCGCGTGCGCGAGAATGCCTGAGCATGAGCCGCACAGCCACGATCGAGCGCAGGACCAACGAGACCGACGTGCGCCTGACGCTCGTCCTCGACGGCACGGGCAAGGGCACGCGCGATACGGGCGTGGGCTTTCTCGACCACATGCTCGACCTGCTCGCCCGCCACGGGCGGCTCGACCTCGATGTGAAGGCCAGCGGGGATCTGCAGACGGGGGCCCACCACACCGCTGAGGACACCGCGATCGTGCTGGGCCAGGCGCTCGACAGCGCGCTCGGCGACCGCGCCGGCATCGCCCGCTACGGGTCTGCGACCGTGCCCATGGACGAGGCGCGGGCGAGCTGTGCGATCGACATCTCCGGGCGCCCCTTCGCGCTGTTCGAGGCCGAGCTCCCGCCCGGCTCAACCGGCGGCTTCGACCACGAGCTGACCGAGGAGTTCTTCAGGGCGTTCACCAACTCGGCGAAGCTCACGCTGCACCTGCAGGTCGAGGCCGGCACCAACGCGCACCACATGATCGAGGCGGCCTTCAAGGCCTTCGCGCGGGCGCTGCGCCAGGCGGTCGCGATCGACCCCACCGAGACGGGCGTCCCGAGCACGAAGGGTACGCTGACCGCATGAGCCGCCAACCGCAGGAGCCGCTTGAGATCGCGGTCGTCGACTACGGCATGGGCAACCGCCGCTCGGTGGAGAAGGCCCTCGAGCACGTGGGCGTGCGTGCGAGCGTCAGCGGCGACCCGGCGCGGCTGCGAAGCGCTGCCGGCCTGGTCGTGCCGGGCGTCGGCGCCTTCCCGCGCGCGATGGAGAACCTGCGCGACTCGGGTCTGGACGAGCTGATCACAGAGCGCGTCGCGGCGGGCACCCCGGTGCTCGGCATCTGCCTCGGCATGGAGCTCGCCTTCGACTACTCAACCGAGCAGGGCGGAAGCGCCGGTCTGGGCATCATCCCGGGCGAGGTGCGAGCCCTCCAGACAGGCTCCCTGAAGCTGCCCCACATCGGCTGGAACGAGGTCAGCTTCACCAAACTCAGCTCGCCGCTCGTCGAGAATCTGCCGTCGCCGTGCGCCTTCTACCACGTGCACTCCTTCGCGCCGGTCCCCGCTCAGCAGCAGGATGTGCTGGGCACCGCCTCCTACGGCTCGACGTTCACCTCGGCGGTCGAGCGAGGCTCGTTCTACGGCGTGCAGTTCCACCCCGAGAAGTCCTCGGCCGCGGGCCTGCGCCTGCTGTCCAACTTCGCGGCCGTCTGCGCCACGGCTCAGGTGCCGGTCGCGCGGTGAAGCTCTATCCGGCGATCGACATACTCGGCGGCAACGCCGTGCGCCTCATCAAGGGCGACTTCGACGCCAAGAAGGTCTATGACGAGGACCCGCTGTCGGCGGCGCGCGGCTGGATCGAAGCGGGCGCTCGCCACCTGCACGTCGTGGATCTCGACGGCGCCCGCTCGGGCGAGCCTGTGAACCTCGAGCACCTGCGAGCGATCTCGGCGCTGGGCGTGCCGGTCCAGTACGGCGGCGGGCTGCGTTCGGCCGGGGCCGTCGAGGAGGCGCTCGAGGCCGGAGCCGAACGCGTGATCCTCGGCACCGCGGCCTTCACCGATCCCGCCCTCCTGCGCGACGTGCTCGCCACGCACGGACCCGAGCGGGTGCTCGTGGCCGTCGACGTGCGCGGCGGCTATGTCGCGACTCACGGCTGGCTCGAGACGACCGACGCGCGGGCCCGGGACGCGTTCGCCGATCTGCGCACGCAGGGCGTGCGCCACTTCGTATTCACCAACATCGACCACGATGGCATGCTCGACGGCCCCAACCGCGAGGAGGTCGTGTCGGTCGCGCGGGCGGCCGCGGATGGGAGCGTCATCTACTCCGGCGGGATCGGCGCGCTGTCGGACCTCGAGGCCCTCGCCAGCCTGCGCCGGGAGCTCGATCTCGATCGGCTCACCGGGGTCATCGTCGGCAAGGCGCTGTATGAGGAGCGCTTCACGATCGATCAGGCCCACGCCGCGCTCGGCGAAGCCAGCGCTGCGCGTCGCGGCTGACGCGGCCCCTCCGCGCGCTCATCGGCCGCTACGGTGGGCGGGTGCACTTCAAGCGCGTCATCCCCTGTCTGGACGTCGACGCCGGTCGCGTGGTCAAGGGCGTCGAATTCGTCGACATCCGCGATGCCGGAGACCCGGTCGAGCTGGCCTGCCACTACGACCGCGAGGGAGCCGACGAGCTCGTGTTCCTCGACATCACCGCCACCCACGAGCGGCGCGACACGATCGCCAAGCTGGCGCGAAGGACGGCGGACGAGGTGTTCGTCCCGTTCACGATCGGTGGAGGCATCCGCTCGGTCGCCGATGCGCAGGCGGTGCTCGATGCGGGTGCCGACAAGGTCTCGGTCAACTCTGCCGCGCTCGAGCGACCGGAGCTGATCGACGAGCTCGCCGGCGTGTTCGGCGCTCAGTGCGTCGTGCTCGCGATCGACGCGAAGGCGCGCACGCCGCAGGCCGCCGGCAACGGAGCTACTGGCTGGGAGGCCTACCTGGCCGGCGGGCGCACCGCGACCGGCCGCGATGTCGTCGCCTGGGCCGCGGAGGCGGTCGAGCGGGGCGCCGGGGAGATACTGCTGACGAGCATGGATCGGGACGGCACCAACGACGGCTACGACATCGCGCTGACATCTGCCGTGTGCGAGGCCGTCAGCGTGCCCGTGATCGCCTCTGGCGGCGCCGGCGAGCTCGAGGATCTCGCCGAGGTCCTCCGCGCCGGCGCCGACGCCGCGCTGTGCGCTTCGATCTTCCACTACGGGCGCCACACCATCGCCGAGGCCAAGGCTCACCTGGCGGCGGCTGGAATACCCGTGCGCAGCGGTTGAGCACCGGCCCAGAACCCAGGGATTGACGAGGCTGCGCGATGGACGAGCTGAGAATGGATGGCGAGGCGCTGCTCGAGCGCATGCGCGAGCAGCCGGGTGGCCGCGAGCTGATCGATCTTGCCGCCGGCCGCGACGACGTCGAGCTCGTGGGCGGCGCCGTTCGCGACCTGCTGCTCGGACGCACGCCCCGGGAGCTTGATGTCGTGGTCGCGCAGGATGCCCCCTCGTTCGCGGGTGAGCTCGCGTCGAGGTTGGGAATCGCCCTCACGGAGGATCCCGAGGGGCGCTCCGGCGTCAACCGCCACGAGCGCTTCGGCACGGCACTCGTGTGGTGGCAGGACGGCCGCATCGACATCGCCTGCCGGCGGGCCGAGTCCTATCCCGCTCCCGGAGCTCTGCCGGAGATACGTGCCGGGACGATCGCCGAGGATCTCCGCCGCAGGGACTTCACCGCCAACGCGATCGCCCTGCTCGTCGGCGGCACCTGTATGGGAGAGCTGCACGCCGTGCCGCAGGCCTTCGAGGATCTCGAGCGCGCCCGCCTGCGGGTGCTGCACGAGCGGAGCTTCCTGGATGACCCGACGCGCCTGCTGCGCCTCGCGCGCTATCTCGCGCGGCTCGACTTCGAGCCCGAGGAGCACACCGCAGAGCTGGCCTCCGCGGCGCTCGAAGGGGACGCCCTGGCCACGGTGTCCGGGGCGCGTGTGGGCGCCGAGCTGCGCCTGCTGCTGAAGGAGCCGGACCCGCTGGCGGCGCTGTCGAGACTGAGCGATCTGCGCGTCCTTCAGGCACTCGACCGCCGGCTCGTCCTCGAGGAGCGCGTGGCGCGCAGGGCGCTGCTCGTGCTTCCCGAGGACGGCAGGCCGGACCTGCTGCTCCTGGCCAGCGTCCTGCTCGCGATGGCCGCGGGGCCGACCGAGGATCCCGAGCGCGCGATGCTCGCACTGCTCGACCACCTCGAGTTCACCGCCGGCGACCGCGACCGTACGGTGCGCGCGGCGCTGCTCGCATCGCCCCTGTCCGATCGCCTGGAGGCCGTGCAGACGCCTTCGGAGCTCGCCGGCGCGGTGCACGGCGCGCCCCTCGAGGCCGTCGCCCTGGCGAGCGCGCTCGCCGAGGTGCAGCGGCGCCCGCGAGCCGCCGCGGCGGCCGCCCGCTGGCTCTCAGAGCTCCGCCAGGTGCGCCTGCAGATCACGGGCGATGACCTGCTCGACGCGGGCATACCGGCCGGGCCGGAGATCGGCCGGCGGCTCGAAGTCGCCCTACGGCGAAAGCTGGACGGTGAGCTCCCCGGCGATCGCGCGGCGGAGCTGGGTGCCGCGCTCGAGGGCCCATGAACCGTCCGCCCGGCGATCGCGACATCATCGCGGGTGACGGGACGGTATCGTCCGAGCTGCCCGGTGGCGGCGGGGCGCTGTTCACGAGCCGCGCTCGCGGCAACCTCTCGACGATGCGCGGTGAGGGTCACGAGCAGGGCAGGCGGGCTCGCGACGAGCTGTGCGCGGAGCTCGGCCTCGACTGGCTGTGCGCGAGCCGCCAGGTCCACGGAACGACGGTGCAGCGCGTGCGCTCGCCCGGCGGTAGCGGCGGGCAGGCGGTCGCGATCGACGCCGACGGCCACGCCACACCTCGCGGCGGCATCGGCATGATGGTGCTCACCGCCGACTGCCTGCCCGTCGCCGTGGGGTGCGAGGGCGCGGTGGCCATGCTCCACGCCGGCTGGCGCGGTCTCGCCGCGGGCGTGCTCGAGGAGGGGGTGCGCGCGCTCGAGGAGCTGGGCGGCCGCCGTCGCAAGGTGGCAGTCATCGGTCCCGGCGCGGGGGCCTGCTGCTATGAGGTGGGGGCCGAGGTGCACGCGGCCTTCGGCGACATGAGCCGCGAGCGCGCGAACATCGACCTGCACGCGATCGCACGCGACCGGCTGCTCGCGGCGGGTGTCGCGGAGGTGCGCGATCTCGGACTGTGCACCCTCTGCGATGAGCGCTGGTTCTCCCACCGCCGCGAAGGCGAGCGCGCGGGGCGTCAGGCCGGAGTCGCGTGGCTGAGCTGATCAGCGGACTTCAGACGGAGCGGATCGCCTCCAATCTGAAGCGCCTGCGCGAGCAGATCGACGCCGCCGCCGCACGCTCCCCCACTGGTGCTCGTCTGGGGACCGAAGGCCGCGAGGTCGAGCTGCTCGCCGCGATCAAGTACGTGTCCGCCGCGGACCTGCCCCTGCTCGCCGACGCCGGCGTGCACCTGGTCGGCGAGAACCGTGCCCAGGATCTCGAGGCCAAGGTGGCAGCGCACGGAGACCTGTTCGAGTGGGACTTCATCGGGCAGCTGCAGAGCAGACGGGTACGCCTGATCGTGCCGCACGTGCGCATGATCCATTCGATCGCCTCCGAGTCCGCGCTGCGTGAGCTGGAGCGCCATTCGGCGCTCGCCCAGCCCGGGCTGCGAATCCTGATCGAGGTCAACGTGGCGGGCGAGGCGAACAAGGCCGGCGTCGCCGCGGACGACCTCGACGCGTTCATCGCGCGCTCGCCCCTGCCGGTGGCCGGGCTGATGACGATGCCCCCGTTCTCGGATGATCCCGAGCAGAGCCGCCGCTGGTTCGCTGCGCTGCGCGAGCTGGCCGACGAGCGAGGGCTCGAGCAGCTGTCGATGGGCACCTCGCAGGACTACCTCGTCGCGGTCGAGGAGGGGGCCACCATCGTGCGGATCGGCACGAAACTGTATGATCCACTGCCCTGCTCGACCGCCGCGAATGACTAGCATTAGCAGGGAAACCGGCTCGCCGGGCGAAGACGCACCTACACCGATGGCTTTCCGCGACTCCTGGCACCGCGCCCTCGTCTACTTCGGCCTCGCCGAGGAATATCACGACGAGTACGAGGAGCCGCCCTCGGAGGCCGAGCTCGAGGACCGCTACCGCGAGCGCCCGAACGTCCGCCGGCTGCGCCGCCGCCGCGACGAGTACGAGGACATCTTCGCCGAGGACGACAGCTCGGAGGGCGCGGCGGCCGGCGGCAGTGCTCGCGGGCGCTCGGCCACCGTGCTCAAGCAGGTGGGCAGTCGCGGCAACGGTGACGTTCGCGTGCACCTGGTGATCCCGAAGTCCTTCAACGACGCCCAGCAGATCGCGGACAAGTTCAAGGACTCGATCCCCGTCATCCTCAACCTGCAGAGCTCCGATACGGACCTGTCGAAGCGCCTGATCGACTTCGCCTCCGGCCTCACCTACGCGCTGGACGGCGGCATGCAGCGGATCGCCGACAAGGTCTTCATGCTCACCCCGCGCAACGTGGAGATCTCCGCCGAGGAGCGCGCCCGTCTGATCGAGAAGGGTTTCTTCAATCAGTCGTAGGGTCGTATGCAAGTCGGGCTGATCGGTTGCGGGAACATGGCCCGCGCGCTGGCTCGCGGATGGGGCCGTCCGCTGTTCTGCGCCGATCCCGTCCCCGGCCGTGCGGAGGCGCTCGTCGCCGAGGTTGGCGGCGAGGCGCTCGCGACGAACGCGCTCGTGGCCGAACGGGCCGAGCTCGTCGTCCTCTGCCACAAGCCCTCTCAGCTCGAGGAGGTCGCGCGCGAGCTCGCGCCCCACGCAACGGCGGTCGCGTCGATCCTCGCCGCGGTGCCGCTTGAGACACTGCGGGCCGCCTATCCGGGACGGCCGGTCTTCCGCTTCATTCCCTCGCTGCCGGTGGAGGTTCGACAGGGGGCCGTCGTACAGGCCGCCGACGCGGGCACGGCAGCCGCGGGAGCCGATGCCGAGGGCGCCATGGACGCGGACGTCAGCGAACTGTTCGCCGAACTCGGCACCCTCGTCGTGCTGCCCGACGCGCTGCTGGACGTCGCGATGGGCCTGATGTCGTGTGGCCCGGCCTACGTCGCGCTCGTTGCCGAAGCTCAGGTCGACGCCGGTGTGCGCAGGGGGATCCCCGCCGCCGAGGGCGCTGAGCTCGTCGTGCAGACGCTCGCCGGCACCGCCGAGCTGTTGCGCCGGCGCGGCTATGACACGGTGGCGGTCCGCCGCGAGGTCACCTCGCCGGGCGGGGTGACCGCTCGCGGCCTCGACGCGCTCGAGCGTGGCGGGCTGCGCTCGGCGTTCAGCCAGGCGCTGGACGCGGTGCTCGCCGACGGTTCGCGCTGATGATCCTCGTGCTCGCAAGCGCACGCACGCAGGTTGCCGGCTACCTGTCGACGCTGATCTACGTCTACACGCTGCTGATCATCCTCTACATCGTCATCCAGCTGCTGTTCTCGCTGGGCCTGCGACCGCCCTACTCACGCACCGTCGACGTCGTGCTCGGTTTTCTGCGCGACATCTGCGAACCGTTCCTGCGCATCTTCCGCCGTCTGATCCCCTCGCTCGGGGGGATCGACTTCAGCCCACTTCTGGCGATCATCACCCTGCAGATCATCAACAGCGTCGTCGTCAATGGCCTGATCCACGGCTAGCCCGATGCGGCCGATCGAGGATCGGGGCCGACCCAGCGCTTCACACCCCGCGCCCGGCGGCCGCCCGCGTCGGGTTCCCGTCGTGCTCACCGCCTGGCTGCGCGCGGGTCTCGTCGCTGTCGCCGTGATCGCTGCCGACCAGCTCTCAAAGCGCGCAATCGAACACTCGATCGTGCCCGGCGAAGAACAGAAACTGCTGCCGGGCATTCAGCTCGTGAACACCCGCAACCGCGGCGTCGCCTTCGGCTTTCTGCCCGGCAGCCACGTCGGCGTGACGATCCTGATCGCGCTCGCGCTGCTCGCGCTGCTCGTCTACTTCGCGCGCCACGCCTCCCAGCCCCTGATGTGGCTGCCCACCGGCATGCTCATCGGCGGCGCGCTCGGGAACATCATCGACCGTCTCAACAAAGGCGCCGTGACGGACTTCATCAAGCTGCCGCTCGGCTGGCCCCCCTTCAACCTGGCCGACAGCTCGATCACGCTCGGCATCGTGATCCTGTTCCTGCTGATCGATCACCAGCGCCGGGAGGAGCAGTGACCCCGCCCTTCACGGTCGCCTACGAGGATGAGCATCTGATGGTGATCGACAAGGGAGCCGGGCTGGTGGTCCATCCCGCGCGCGGCCACCGCGAGGTCACGCTGTCACAGCTCCTGGAAGGAGACGCGGCCGGCGGGGAGTCCGAGCGCGCCGGGATCGTCCATCGGCTGGACCGCGACACCTCGGGCCTGCTCGTCGTGGCGCGCTCGGAGGAGGCCCACAGGCTGCTCCAGGCCGCGCTCGCGAAACGGCTGATCGAGCGCGAGTACCTGGCGCTGGTCGAGGGCCGCCCGCCCGCCCGCACGGGGACGATCGAAGCCCCGATCGGGCGCGACCCGCGTGTGCGCACGCGCATGACCGTCGGCGGCGTGAACCCGCGCGAGGCCCGCACCGACTTCACACTCGAGCGCGCCTTCGAGCGCACCTCGCTGCTGCGGCTGCGCCTGCAGACGGGGCGCACCCATCAGATTCGCGTTCACCTGAGGGCCATCGGCCATCCCGTTAGCGGAGACCCCGAGTATGGGACGCCGGGCATGCTCGGCCTCGAGCGCCAGTTCCTGCACGCCACCCGCCTGGCCTTCGACCATCCCCTCACCGGCGAGCGCATCGAGGTGCGCTCGCCACTGCCCGCGGACCTCGTGCGCGCGCTGGCGCAGGTCGAGGGCTCTGAGATCGGCGGGGGAGAGCGCTGAGCGCGGCGGCCCGCCACGGCGACTCGTCTTCGCCGGCGCCCTCGTTCGGCTATTCTGGCTGGTCAATCGAATCTTCGACCCGTGCGGCAACGGATCGCGGCCCTGCCCGGAGAGTGATGCACGATAGGCGCTCTTCGGGTCCGCTCCATCCGCCCGGAATTTGAACGTTTACATAAAGGGAGCAACCCGTGGCTGAAGTAGGTATCGCGGAGCTGCTGGAGGCCGGCGTTCATTTCGGCCACCAGACGCGACGCTGGAACCCGAAGATGCGCCGCTTCATATATGCCGAGCGCGGCGGCATCTACATCATCGACCTGCAGAAGACCGCCGCCCTGCTGGCCCAGGCGCAGGAGTTCGCGGGCGCACTGGCCCACCGTGGCGGCACGGTGCTGTTCGTGGGCACCAAGAAGCAGGCGCAGGACACCATCCGTGACGTCGCGGAGGCAGCCGGCATGCCCTACGTCAACCACCGCTGGCTGGGCGGGCTGCTGACCAACTTCCAGACGATCTCACAGCGCATCCGGCGCCTGCACGACCTCGAACGCTTCGAGGCCGAGGGCCAGCTGGCGCTGCTGCCCACGCGCGAGCGGATGGCCGCGCAGGCCGACCTGGCCAAGCTCAAAGCCAACCTCGGCGGCGTCAAGGACATGCAGCGCGTCCCGGACGCGATGTTCGTGATCGACCTCAAAACGGAGGTCATCGCGGTCAAAGAGGCACAGCGCCTGCGCATACCGATCATGGGCCTCGTTGACACCAACTGCGACCCCGACGGCATCGACTTCGTGATCCCCGGCAACGACGATGCGATCCGCTCCTGCGCGCTGATCACCCAGGCGATCGGCCAGGTCGTCTCCGAGGGGCACGCCGTGTTCCGTGCCGAGGAGGAACGCGCGCGCCAGGAAGCCGAAGAGAAAGCCCGCCTCGAGGCCGAGGCACGGGCTCGCCGCGAGGCCGAGGAACAGGCCGCTGCCGAGAAGGCGGCCGCCGAGGCCGCGGAGAAGGCCGCAGCTGAGAAGGCTGCAAGCGAGGCCGAGGCCGCGGCGCAGACGCCGCCCGCGCCCACACCGGCGCCGACCCCGCCGGCGACCCCACAGGCGGCCGAGCCCCCCGTTGAGGCGCCCGCCCCGCCCGCCCCGGCGCAGGCGGCGGAGCCCGTGCCCCAGGCGGCGACGCCCGAGCCGGCAGCGGAGGCCGTCCCGTCCCCGAGCCCGAGCCGGTGCCGGCCGAGGCCGCACCCGAGAAGGCTGCGGCAGAGGAGGTGCCCGAGCCCGAGGCGCCGGCGCCCGAGCCCGCCGCGGAGGTCAGCGAGGGATGAGCACGGTCGAGATCTCGGCGAAGGACGTGAAGGCCCTGCGCGAGCGCACGGGCGCAGGCATGATGGACTGCAAGCGGGCCCTCACCGAGGCGGAGGGGGACGTTGAGAAGGCGATCGAGATCCTGCGCTTGAAGCAGGGCAAGAAAATCCAGGACCTCGGCGAGCGGGCGGCGACGGAGGGCACTGTGCACGCATACGTGCACGCGGGCGCCAAGGTCGGCGTGCTGATCGAGGTCGACTGCAACACGGACTTCGTGGCCAAGAACGACGACTTCGTCGCCTTCGCGCGCGACATCGCCATGCAGATCGCCGCGACGCCGACGGTCAAGTACGTGAGTCGCGAGGACGTCCCCGCCGAGGCCCGCGATGCCGAGACGCGCATCTATGAGCAGGAGGCGGCTGACAAGCCCGAGAATGTGCGCGAGCGGATCGTCACCGGCAAGCTCGACGCCTGGCTTGGAACGGTCGTCCTGCTCGAGCAGGAGATGCACAACCCGAAGTTCGAGGGCAAGACGGTCCAGCAGCTGCGCGACGAGCTGACCGCGACCACCGGCGAGAACGTCGTCATCCGCCGCTTCGCCCGTTTCGCCGTGGGCCAGTAGACCGCCCGAAGGGTAGGCTTGCCGTCGATGGCCCCTGCCTTCAAACGGATCCTCTTGAAGCTTTCGGGCGAGGCCTTGATGGGCGACCTCGAGTACGGCACCGACCCCGCGCGCGTGATCGCCGTGGCACGGCAGGTCACCGCGGTGCGCGACCAGGGCGTCGAGGTCGCGATCGTCGTCGGTGCCGGGAACATCTACCGCGGCATGCAGGGCGCCGCGGCTGGGATGGACAGGGCGACCGCCGACTACATGGGAATGCTCGCCACCGTGCTGAACGCGCTGCCGCTGCAGGATGCGCTCGAGAAGATGGGCACCGACACGCGCGTGCAGTCAGCCCTGGGCGTCTCCGAGGTGGCCGAGCCCTACATCCGCCGGCGGGCGATGCGCCACCTGGAGAAGGGCCGCGTCGTGATCTTCGCGGCCGGCACCGGCAACCCGTTCTTCACGACCGACACCGCCGCGGCGCTGCGCGCGGCGGAGATCCACGCGGAGGTGATCCTGATGGCCAAGAACGGCGTCGAAGGTGTCTACAGCGCCGATCCCGCCGTTGACGAGAACGCCACTTTCATCCCGGAAATCACCCACATGGAGGCGATCGAGCGGCGTCTGAGGGTCATGGACTCCACCGCCCTGGCATTGTGCATGGAGAACGCGATGCCACTGAACGTGTTCAACATGGATGACGAGACGAACCTCGCGCGGATAATCTCCGGCGAGCGAGTTGGCACCCTTGTATCGACACCTCAAGGCGGGGGCAATGGCGGCTGAGAACCTGATCGACGAACTGCTGGAGGACGCGCGCGAGCGGATGGTCAAATCGGCCGACACCGCGCAGCAGGAGTTTTCGACGGTGCGCACCGGACGAGCCAGCCCGTCGCTGCTCGACCGCGTCGTCGTCGACTACTACGGCGCGATCACGCCCTTGAATCAGCTTGCCACGATCTCCGCGCCCGAAGCCCGCCTGATCACCGTGCAGCCGTACGACAAGTCCTCGATCAAGGCGATCGAGAAAGCGATCAACGAGTCGGACATCGGCCTGAGCCCCTCCAACGACGGCAACCTCGTGCGCCTGGTCGTTCCGGACCTCACGGAGGAGCGCCGCCGCGACCTCGTGAAGGTGGTGCGCAACCTGGCCGAGGAGGGACGCGTGGCGATCCGCAATGTGCGCCGCGACACGATGCATCACCTGCGCGAATTGAAGGCTGACGGGGAGGCGTCCTCCGATGACGAGCACCGCGCCGAGGTGGAGCTGCAGAAGCTGACGGACAGTCGCATCGGTGATCTGGACAGCGTGCTCAAGGCCAAGGAAGAGGAGATCCTCGAGGTCTGATGCGCGCCGACGAGCAACCGGCGTCGGCGATCGAGCAAGGATCGGATACAGCACCGCCGAAGGTGGCGCAGTCGGCACGCTATGTGGCGATCATCACCGACGGCAACGGGCGCTGGGCGCGCGCCCACGGCCGGCCGGTGAACGAGGGCCACAGCGCGGGTGCTGACACGGTGAAGGCGCGTCTGCGCGACGCGACCGAGCTTGGCGTCAAGGAGCTGACGGTGTACTCGTTCTCGACCGAGAACTGGTCGCGGCCGGCCGCAGAGGTGCGTGGCCTGATGGAGATGTTCTCCCGGCGGATCGTCGACGAGACGCCCGAGCTGCACGCCGAGGGCGTGCGCATGCGCTTCATCGGGCGACGCGATGGCGTCTCTGAAGAGCTCATCGAGCGGATGCGCTCGGCCGAAGCGCTGACGGACGCGAACCGGCGGATCACGCTGTTCGTGGCCTTCAACTACGGCGGACGTGCCGAGATCCTCGACGCCGCCCGCCGCTTCCACGGGAGCACCGAGGAGGAGTTTCGTGACTGCCTGTACGCGCCGGAGATGCACGATCCCGACCTGATCATCCGCACCAGCGGCGAGCGCCGGCTGTCCAACTACCTGCTGTGGCAGTCGGCCTACTCCGAGCTGGTCTTCCGCGAGGAGCTGTGGCCGGACTTCACGCGCGAGGCGCTCGAGCAGTCGTTGGCCGAGTTCTCCGAGCGCCGGCGGCGCTTCGGCGGGCGATGAGCAGCGAACGCTCGGACTTGGGCGCGCGAGCGATCGTCGCGCTTCCGGCGGTCGCGTTCGCACTGTTCATCGATATCGAGGGCGGCCTGGTGTTCACGCTCGGCCTGTTCGCGCTCGGATGCGTGTGCATGCACGAGCTGTACGCGATGTACGAGCGCGCACATCCGGTGCGCCTGGCCGGCTTCCTGGGGCTGGCCGGCCTGCTTGCGGCGGCGCTGTACGGCGACCAGTTCCAGATCCTGTTGGCGGCGGTGGCCGCCGTGCCCGTGCTGTTCGCACTGACGGTCATCCAGCCCCGGCCGAGCGTGGGTGGGATGGCGGTGACGCTGCTGGGGATCTACTGGATCGGCTTTGCATTGGCCCACGCCGTGCTCCTGCGGGGCCTGCCCCATGGCCTGGGAATCGTGATCGACGTGCTCGTCGGCGTGTTTCTCGGCGACACCGGGGCCTACCTGGGCGGGCGCATGTTCGGTCGGCGCCCGCTGGCCCCGCGCATCTCGCCGGGCAAGACGGTCGAGGGCCTCATAATCGGAATGCTGTTCGCGGTGCTCGGCGTGTGGATCGCGGGGCGCTATCAGGAATGGCTGCCGGGCACGCACGCGCTGGTGCTCGGCGTGGGCGTAGCGCTGATAGCACCGATCGGTGATCTGTTCGAGTCGTTCATCAAGCGCGAGGCGCGCACAAAGGACTCCGGTCGCCTGTTCGGCGCCCACGGCGGGGCGCTCGACCGCCTCGACGGGGTGCTGTTCGCGGCGGTCGTCGGCTACTACATCTGGGAGGCGTACGTTCATTGAGGGCAGAAACGGCTCTGCCATGCGGAAGAGCGCACGCTCGTGCCAGGATTGGTGCCGGTCGTGTGTTGGATGCGTGGTGGTGGCCCATGCTGTGAGGCACAGGCCACCACCCACTTTGTCAGCTCCTCATCGCCGGATGAGCAGCATTCGCTGCGTCCGGCGGCTAGCAGGTACCGGGTTCGCCGAGTTCGCCGGACGAGCCGGGCGAGCCGGAAAGGCCGGGGTTGCCGGGAACGCCGGGAAGACCGAACATGCCTTCTGCGCCGGGAAAGCCCCTCATGCCGGGAGAGCCAGAGCCAAATTCGCCGGGTCCTCCTTCGCCTCCTTCGCCTCCTTCTCCGCCAAATCCTCCTTCTCCGCCAAATCCTCCTTCTCCGCCTTCTCCGCCGAGTCCGCCTTCTCCGCCAGATCCGCCGTTGCCTCCGCGTCCGCCGCATCCGGTCGCGCCGGTTGCTCCGGTCGCGCCGGTTGCTCCGGGCACGCCTATACCGGAAGGCCCGGTGGGCCCGGTCGGGCCACCCCCACTGGGCCCGCTCGGGCCTGTCGCTCCGGGGGTGCCTGTCGCTCCGGTCGCGCCGGTTACGCCGTTGGTCCCGGCTTTCCCTTCGGGCCCCGTCGGGCCGGTCGGACCGGTTCCGCTTCCGCCCGATCCCTTCGGGCCGGTCGGGCCGGTTGCACCTTTGGGTCCGCTCGCACCGGTCGGTCCCTGTTTGCCTTCTTTGCCCCCTTCAGGGTTCAGCTTGATTTCGGTGTAGCCGCGCGGACAGCCAAACCTTCCGCTTGTGATCGCCCCTTGGTATTCCCCGTGAGGCACGCACAAGACGACTGTCGACGAGCCTCCTGCCGACGAGCCCCCCGCCAATGCCGCACTCGCCATCATCAGCGACAGGCCTATCGCCACGCACGCTGCTACACCTACGCCCCGCAGGGCCTTGAACCGTCTCATCCCCCAACCTCCATGTCTCTCAGCGGGCGATCCTTGATGCCGCCCATGAGGCGCAAAGTCAAGCACTCGCGCCGCCTTCACGGTCGCGCGATGTCGAATGCACTCGTCGCGCTCGCGACCCCGGACTTCGAGCGGGTCCCGGGTTCAACACCGCCTTCGAGGGCGGCAGCTACCGTGGGTTGGAGTACGGGACCGAGGTGCGAAGCTGAGCCGGATCGGTGCTCCGTGAGGGAAACTGGCCTGGAACCGCGACCCAACTCAGCGCGTGGAAAGTAGCCGGCCCACGAGCGCGATGCGCCGGTTCAGATCTCGCGACGGAGAGGCGTGCCCCCGGTCGAAATGGAGATAAAGACCGGGGACACTCCCCAACCGGGAACGAAGCTAGACCACGCGGCCGGCGGCTCGCAAGGCGTCGATTCCGAACTTCCCGCTCCTTCCGACTATTACGTTCCGTCGCCGCCAGGTCAATCCCGATCTCGCTTCTGGCCGCAAGGTCCGGGGACCTAGTCCTGTTCGGAGCGCTTCTATTCTTCGCTGCGGCGGTCCTGAGTCTTTGGAGCTACAAGGAAACCCACTAAGCCCGCGGCCACCTCGTGCAAATCTCGTGCCAATCGTGTCCCGCCCATACCGGACTCAGCCGGACTCACCCGGGTGGCGTTTGCCGGGTGGCGTTTGGCTCTAGAGTGCGAAAGCCAGCAAGGGGCGAGGCCTATCCCATAAAGGCGGCCTACGTTCATTGAGCGTACGCATCCGGTTTTGCCGCCGAGGACTACCCCGCAGACGACAAACGACCGCCCCGACGGACGGCCGCCCGCCACAAACCAAACCCACAAGGGGCTCGATCATCATACGCCGTGCCAATCTCCTGCCAGCATGGCCGAATATGTGTGGCGAACGGCGAAACTCGCTGGCGCCGGCTCAGGGGTCGGCCTGCCCCCACGGCTCGGCGTCGTGCGCTTCGGGCCAGTGCCCGATTCGGCGAACACGCCGGCGCAGGCCGACCCGTTCTTCTCGCCGACGCTGTTCCTCGAGGAGCGCCGCAACCCGCTCCTGCTGCACTTCTCTGGCGCGCTGTGCCGCCGCCGCCGCAGGTCTCTCAAGCGTGTCGAAGTCCATCTGTGGTGCCTCCGTCTGTCGATCGGACGGGCCTAGCAAGGGCATAGCACCGCGGCGGATTCCCGGCGTCGCGAGTTTCCCAAGTAGCGGACATTTTCTGATCGTTTTCCTCATCCCAGGCGCCATCGCCCATGACTAGCCGCAAGCGCCTTCTGATCCTGGGCTCGACGGGGTCGATCGGCACGCAGGCCCTCGACGTGTGCGCACGCAGCGAGGAGCTCGAGCTCGTAGGACTGTCGGCCGAGCGCTCGTGGGAGACGCTCATCGAACAGGCACGTGACCACGGGGTCGGGCGCATCGCCCTGGTCGATGAGCGCGCCGCCGCGCGCGCCGCGGAGGCGTGGACCGACGGCGAGGTGCTCGGCGGCGCCGAGGGGCTCGTGAAGCTGGTCGTCGAGTCACGCGCCGACCTGGTGCTGAACGCACTAGTCGGCTCCGCGGGCCTGGGACCGACCGTGGCAACGCTGGGCGAGGGGATCGACCTGGCACTGGCGAACAAGGAGTCGCTGGTCGTCGGCGGCGAGCTCGTGACAGCGCTGGCCGAGGCGACGGGGGCGCAGATCGTGCCGGTGGACTCCGAGCACACGGCGCTTCACCAGCTGCTCGCCGGACAGCCCGCGGGGGCCGTGGATCGCCTCACGATCACCGCCAGCGGCGGCCCCTTCCGCGGGCGCGGCCGCGATGAGCTCAAGGACGTGACGGTCAAGCAGGCGCTGGCGCACCCTACGTGGGCGATGGGCGGCAAGATCACGATCGACTCGGCGACGCTGATGAACAAGGGCCTTGAGGTGATGGAGGCCCACCACCTGTTCGGCACCGCCTATGACCACATCGACGTGGTCGTGCATCCCCAGTCGATCGTCCACGGCCTGATCCAGCTGGCCGACGGGGCGATGCTCGCCCACCTCGGCCCGGCGGACATGCGCATCGCGATCTCCTATGCCCTGCACGGCGGTGAAAGCGTGGATCTGCCGGTGACGCCGCTCGACCTCGCGGCGGTCGGCGAGCTGACCTTCGAAGCCGTCGACCTCGAGGCCTTTCCCTGCCTGCGCCTGGCCGCTGAAGCGGCGCGGGCCGGAGGCACGGCGCCGTGCGTGCTGAACGCGGCCAACGAGATCGCCGTGCACGCCTTCCTCGAGGGCCGCCTCGCGTTCCTTGAGATCCCGCTCGTGATCGAACGGACCCTGTCTGAGCTTCCCGGTGAGCCGGTGCGGGCGTTCGAGTCGCTGTATGAGGCCGACCGTCAGGCAAGGACGGTCGCCCGAGAGGCCGTCGCCGAACGTCAGTGACGGCGGGCGCCAGGCGCTCGGCTCGCGGCGCGTGCGTGAGAGCCGGCGCTCTTCAAAGCGGGCAGGGCGGGGGGCGTCAAGTGCGTCCTCGAGAGCACCACCCTCCTACACTGAGGCCGTGAGCTGGGTACTGACCATCCTCGGCATCGTGCTCTTGATCGTGCTGCACGAGCTGGGGCACTTCGCTGCGGCGAAGGCCGTCGGCATGCGCGTGGAGCGCTTCTCGCTGTTCTTCCCGCCGACCCTCCTGCGAGTGCGCCGCGGCGAGACCGAGTACGCGATCGGCGCAATCCCGGCGGGCGGGTACGTGAAGATCACCGGCATGAACCCCGAAGAGATAGCGGGGCTTGAGCCGGAGGTCGCCCGCCGCGCCTACTACGCGCAGGAGCCCTGGAAGCGCATCGTGGTGATTCTCGCCGGCCCGGGCGTGAACATCCTGATCGCGTTTCTGCTGTTCTGGATCGTGCTGTTCTCGGGCAACCTCAACGGCGCCACGGCGCTCGGGAATCTGGATCCGTCCGTGCGTACGCTGACGGCGACGACCTCAGTGCAGGCGATCGAGCGCGGCAAGCCGGCCGACGGGGTACTGCGACCCGGAGATCGCATCCTCGCGGTCGAAGGCCGGCGCGCCACGGTCGCCTCGGCGATGCGCACGATCGCAGCCCACCGCTGTGCCGGCGCCGTCAGCAACGGCTGCCGGGCGGCGGCGCCCGTGCAGCTGACGGTCCAGCGCGGCGGGCGGGACATCACGCTGTCGGTGTTTCCGCGCTACAGCAAGGAAGTGGGGCGGATGCTGATCGGCTTCGACTTCGGTGCCACCACCAGATCGTTCGGCGCGCTGAGCGCGGCCGGGGCCGCGGTGAGTGAGATGTGGCATGTCACGACGCAGACGCTGACCGGGTTCGGCCGCGCTCTGACGAGCTCGAAGGCGC
The DNA here is from genome assembly GCA_963761355.1 of uncultured Solirubrobacteraceae bacterium. Lineage (GTDB taxonomy): Bacteria > Actinomycetota > Thermoleophilia > Solirubrobacterales > Solirubrobacteraceae > Palsa-744. The sequence continues at coordinate 274,921 of CAVXHC010000009.1, read as the reverse complement.
GCCACGAAGTCTCGAGCATCGTGGGAATCACACAGGACGCGCACGAAACCGTTGTCGCGGGCGCCGGCTATGCGCTCGTGTTCCTCGCGTTCATCTCGCTGATTCTCGCGGTCATCAACCTGTTCCCGTTCCTTCCGCTCGACGGCGGGCACATACTCTGGGCGGTGGCCGAGAAGGTCCGGGGAAAGCGGATCTCGCTGGTGTCTATGTATCGCTTCAGCTCGGTGGGGATCGTGCTGCTCCTGTTCCTGGTGGTCAACGGCGTGGGCAACGACATCGGCCGGCTCGGCGGCTGAGAAGCTTCATCGGGCAGGGCGCACGCACACCCAGCTCTTGACGAGCGGACCGGCGCGCTCCGGTTGAGCGGGCCCGAACAGGGCTTCGAGCTCAGCGCGCCTGAGCAACTCGATGTCCTCCCACAACCCTGCAGCGCCCAGACGCCAGTAGCGCCTTCTCAGTCGCGCCGGCAGCCAGTGGGCGATCGGCAGCAGCGAATGCGGCTCGAGCGGGAAGGACCACGCCGGGGTCTGCACGAACCACCCGCGCCCCACCCGGCGCGCCTCCGCCGCGAACGCCGCGCGCTGAGCCGGTGGGACGTGCTCGATCACGCTCGAGCAGTACACGAGGTCGAACTCATCGTCGGCGAAGGGCAGCCCGGCGGCCGCGTCGGCGCGCACGAACGGCCCGGGGTAGTCCGCGCGCTCGACGAGGTCAACGCCGGTGATGTCGAGCTCTGGCTCGAGCGAGCGCAGGCCGATCCGTCCGCAGCCGAGATCCAGCACGTGCGCCGTCGGCGGCAGCTCTGCGAGTGCGAAGAAGTGCGCATGGCGACGCGCGCGAGCGCGAGCGGAGAGGGGGGAGGCGAGGCGAGCCAGCGGCCCGCGCGCGGTGGCATAGGCATCGGGCATCGTAGAATGAGCCTATGGCCTCAGAGCGCCAGATTCAGGTGGGCCCGGTCGCGATCGGGGGCGGCGCCCCCGTGGCGGTGCAGACGATGACCAAGACCGAGACCGCCAACCTGCAGGCGACGATGCAGCAGATCCGCACCGTCGCCGACGCCGGCGCCGACATCGTGCGCGTCGCTGTGCCGCGCGAGCAGGATGCGGACGCACTGAAGACGATCGTCGCGCAGTCGCCGATCCCGGTGATCGCCGACATCCACTTCAACCACACGTTGGCGCTGAAGGCGATCGAGGCGGGGGCGCACTGCGTGCGCCTGAACCCCGGCAACATCGGCGGCCCCGACAAGGTCGCCGAGGTGATCGCCCTGGCCAGGCAGCAGGGGACGCCGCTGCGTGTGGGGGTCAACTCCGGGTCGCTGCCCAAGCACCTGCGCCAGCTCGAGTACGACAACCCGGTCGAGGCGCTCGTGACGGCCGCGATCGAGACGGTCCAGCTGATGGAGCGCCTCGACTTCACGAACTTCAAGGTCTCGATGAAGTCGACCTCGGTGCCGAACACGATCGCCTCGAACCGGATGCTGTCCGAGCGCATCCCGTATCCCCTTCACCTCGGCGTGACCGAGGCCGGCACGAAGTGGTCGGGCTCGCTGAAGTCGGCGGTGGGCCTCGGCACGCTGCTGGCCGACGGGGTCGGCGACACCATCCGCATCTCGCTCTCGACGTTCCACGCCGAGGAGGAGGTGAAGGTCGCCTGGGAGATCCTCAAGGCGCTGAAGCTCCGCGAGCGCGGCCCAGACCTGATCGCCTGCCCCACGTGCGGGCGGCTGCAGTTCGACATGGACACCGTCGTCGTCGAGGTCGAGCGGCGCCTGGAAGCGTACGAGGACCCGATCGAGGTCTCGGTGCTGGGGTGCGCCGTGAACGGCATCGGCGAGGCCCGCCATGCCGACTTCGGCATCACCGGAGCCAAAGACATGGGAATGATCTACTCCAAGGGCGAGCCGCTGAAGAAGGTGCCCACCGAGCAGCTGGTCGATGAGCTGTTCAAGGAGATCGACCGCTACTACGCCGCCGGCAAGACGGTCCAGCGCGACGAGCGGGCCGCCGCGGAGGCTCGTGAATGGCTGGCCGAGAACGAGGACGAGACGGCCATGACGCCCGAGCGGATCGCGGCGCTCGAGGCCGCGGCCGCCGAACAGGATGCCAGCGCGGACGCGGTGCTCGAGTCGATGCTCGAGCCGGTCGCCCCAGCGCTGGACGAGGCCGTATCGCCGGTGGCCGGCCGGCGCTTCAGCCGCAGCTGAGGCGTCCGGTGCCGGGAAGCGCTGGCCTCCGCTGAAGTCGCGTATCGTCGCCGGAAATCAACGCCGGCCGAAAGGAGACGGTCTATGAGCTGCACCACCTCGTGCGCCCGGGGGCCTGACCGCTCGTGCCTGATGCGAACGGGGGAGACATGGCGACAAAGACGCCGCTGACGGATATCCACCCTGGCTTCAGCAGCGCGGGGTCAGCTCCCGTCGATTGGGCCGAGGGTCGACAGCAGATCGACGATGCGCAGATCTTCTGGCTATCGACCGTGCGTCCCGATGGACGCCCGCACGTCACCCCGCTGTTGGCGGTGTGGCACAACGACGCCATGTACTTCTGCACCGGTCCCGACGAGCGCAAGGCGAAGAACCTCCAGCAGAATCCACACTGCATTCTCACGACCGGCCACAACGGGCTCGGCAGCGGTGTCGACATCGTGGTCGAAGGACAGGCCACGGTAGTCAGCGAGCGAAGCGAGCTCGCGGGTGTTGCAGGCGCGTATGAGTCCAAGTACGGCGCGCACCTGACGGCGCCAGATGGCACCTGGTTCGGGCTGGGAGACGCGATCCGACGCGGTGAGGCGCTCGTCTATCGCGTCAGCCCGACGACCGTCCTCGGCTTCGCAAGGGGTGAGGAGTTCAGCCAGACCCGCTGGCGCTTCAGCTGAGCGGCGCGGCGTGGCTCAACACGGCTCGGCGAAGTCCTCGACCGAGTAGAGCTCGCCTTCGGCTTCGAGGATGGCGACGCCGACGACCTTGTAGGTGGGGTCGACCCTGATCTTGGGGATCTCTTCTTCTTCGCCGGCCGATGCGATCGTCGCGTACGGGCCAGAGCCGCGCAGCGCCGCGGGTTCGCCGCGCCTGATTTTTTCGATGATTTCATCCCTTTCGGCTTCAGCCTTGGCCGTCGCCTGAAGAGACGTGGTGACGGAGGAGATCTCCCGCTGCGCGCGTGTGCAGATGCGTTCGTCTTTGAGGTCCACGACCACATCGTGCCCGGCGTAATCCGCGTGCGCTGCGGCCATCTCGCGGGCACGTTTCTCGGCGATCGCCTGCAGCACCGCGGAGGTCGATAGCGCCGGGACCTTCACGGCCGCTCGTTCCCGGTTGAGGGCGTCGAATTCTTCGAGCTCGGCAGGGCTGAGGTTGACTGGCGACGGACTGGTGGTACGCGTCGGCTTGGCGGGCTTGCCCTCCTTCTTGGGCTTGGGCTTGGGCTTGGCTTTGCAGCGCTTTGCCTGCTTGGGGTGCGAGCCGCGTTTGACGTGGCACTTGGGTGGCGCCTTGGCGCTCGTGGCCTCGAGCGCACGGGCAGAGGCCACGCTCGTGCTGGCGCACGCCGCGAGCGCGGCCAACACGATGCAGAGCGCTCGCGAGCGCATCACGATCGCATCCCCGCTTTGCTGACGGCGCCCGGGCGCCGTGCCGGCGCACCCATGCGCGGATCATAACGCTGGCTTGGCGGGCGCAGCCCCGCTGCTGTAGTGTCAGCATGGATGAGCGACGAGGCGAGGACCATCACCGGCCGCTGCATGTGTGGCGGTGTCCATTACAGCGCCGAGGCGCAGCCCGTCGTCCAGGCCGTCTGCCACTGCAGCGACTGCCAGCGCCAGACCGGCAGTCCATTCACGGTGGTGGTGGGCGTGCCGCTCGCGGCGCTCCATGTGCAGGGCAGCACGTTGGCCTCGTTCGCCACGACCGGTGAGGACCACGGCGGCGAGACGCAGCGCAGCTTCTGCTCGGCCTGCGGCTCGCCGATCTTCAGCGTCTCCGCCGTGCTACCCGACCTGGCGCTGATCAAGGCCGGCTCGCTCGACGACGCCTCGTGGCTCGATCCGGCATTCGAGGTGTGGACGAGCTCGGCGCAGCCCTGGTCGCCGCACTTCGAGCAGGCCGCGCAATTCGAGCGCGGCACCGCGTAGCGCCGCGCCGTCCTGTGGACCTGCACTCAGCCTAGGAGCCGGGTTCCCCGCCGTGCGCGGGCGAGCGCTCAGCTCGCGGCCGCGAAGCGCTCGGCGACGTTGCCCCAGTCGACGACGTTCCACCATGCGTCGATGTAGTCGGGGCGGCGGTTCTGGTACTTGAGGTAGTAGGCGTGCTCCCACACGTCGACGCCCAGCAGCGGCGTCGAGCCGGCCGAGAGCGGGCTGTCCTGGTTGGGCGTGCCCACGATGGCGAGCTCCGAGCCGTTGTGCACGAGCCACGACCAACCCGATCCGAACTGGTTCACGCCGGTTTCCTTGAGGCTCGCCTTGAAGGCATCGAATGAGCCGAAGACGCCATCGATCGCCTGCGCCAGCGCGCCCTCGGGTGCTCCGCCGCCGTTGGGGCTCATGCTCACCCAGAAGAGGCTGTGGTTGTAGTGGCCGCCGCCGTTGTTCTGCACGGCCGTGCGCTTGTCCGCGGGCACCTGGCCGAGGTCTGAGATCACATCCTCGATCGGAGTGTCCGCGAGCGCCGTGCCGGCGAGCGCGGCGTTCACTTTGTCCACATAGGCCTGGTGGTGCTTGTCGTGGTGGAATTCCATCGTCGCCTTGTCGATGTGCGGTTCGAGCGCGTCGTAGGCGTAGGGAAGCGGCGGGACGGAATAGGCCATGTCTGGGGCTCCTTGTCGAAGTTCGGTCGCAGCGGACGGGACGGTCACCGCTGTTCTATCAAAGGCCTCGCCACGAGCTGTGGCTGTCGCGGTGACGCCTACCCGCTCGTTTACGCTTCAGCGATGACCCCGCTCGTCACCGGCCGACCCGGCCGGCCCGCCGCCGCGACCCGGGAGGACGCGCTCGCGCTGGCGGGTGAGCGATTCCTCGCCGGCGAACGGGTGGACGTGCGCGGGATCGCGCACGAGTTGGGCCTCGCGCGGGCGACGATGCACCGCTGGTTCGGCACGCGCGAGTCGTTTCTCGGCGAGGTGCTCGCGGAGCTGGCGGAGCAGCGGCTCGCGGCGGTCCGGCGTGCCACGCCCGGCGCCGGCGCCCGCGCGCTGCTCGACTGCTTTCACAGCTTCAACCGCGAGCTCGCAGCCACCAACGGGCTGCGTGCGCTGCTCGCGAGCGAGCAGGAGCGCGCCCTGCGAGTCCTGACCTCGAGCGGCGGCGTCGTGCAGCCGCGCATGGTGGCGGCGGTCGAGCGCCTGATCCGCGCGGAGGTCGATGCCGGCGCGTTCTCGCCCGCCATTGCGCCGGGCAACCTCGCCTACGCGATCGTGCGACTGGCGGAGGCGTTTCTGTACAACGACGCAATCATCGGCATTCGCGGCGACACCGAGCGATTGTGGGAGGTCGAGGCCGTGCTGCTCGGCGTGAAGATCAAGGGTATTTGAGACTTTTCGGCCAATATGACAATATCCCCGGAAATGGCGGTGGGGAGCCGCGAGGGACCGCGCCGCACGGACTCGGGAGGAGAACCATGCATACGGAACTGAGGCCGCGTTCGACCCGGTGGGTCGGTTCGCGGGCATTGCTGATCGCAGCGCTCAGCGCCGCGGCACTCGTCATGTCGGGGGTCGCAGCCGGCGCCGCATCGGCAGAAACCGTCTGGTTGTGCAAGCCGGGGATCAGCAACAACCCCTGCACCAGCAGCGAGGAAACCACCGTGCAGCTCGCCAACGGATCCACGTTCATCGAACACGCTCAACCGGCGAGCAACGCGCCGATCGACTGCTTCTACGTGTACCCGACCGTCAGCAGCCAGGAAACGGAGAACGCGAACCTTGAAATCGGCCCCGAAGAGAAGCAGATCGCCATCGACCAGGCCTCCCGCTTCTCACAGACGTGCAAGGTGTACGCGCCGATCTATCCGCAGCTGACGATTCCGGCGATCAACACGCCGGGGGGTATCACGCCGGAAGGCTCGGCGAAGGCATACATCGGGGTGCTGACGGCGTTCGAGGAATATCTCGCCCTCTACAACCACGGCCGCGGCTTCGTCCTGATCGGCCACTCGCAGGGCGCGGCGGTGCTCGAGCAGCTGATCAAAGAACAGATCGACCCCAACGCAGCGCTGCGTAAGCAGCTGGTCTCGGCGATCCTGCTGGGCGGCAACGTGCTCGTCCCCAAGGGCAAGATCGAGGGTGGAACCTTCAAGAACGTCCCCTCCTGCTTCTTCCTCGGCCAGACGCACTGCGTGGTGGCCTACTCGAGCTTCCTGAAAGAACCACCGAATCCGTCGAACTTCGGACGGGTCGGCGGTCCCCTGCTCGGGGGCGGGGTTACCGAAGAAGAAATCAAGAAGGACGAAGTCCTGTGCGTGAACCCGTCGGTGCTCGTGCAGGGCAAGTACGCGGGACCGATGCTGCGCTACGAGTCGACCTCGCCGTTCCCCGGTGATCTCGGCCCGTTCGTCAAAGCACCGAAAGCCGCGACGCCGTGGGTGAGCATGCCCGGGCAGTACACGGGCCAGTGCGAGCAGGCCAACGGAGCCAGCTGGCTGCAGCTGACACCGGCCGGCGGCTCCGGCGACGTACGGGAACCGATCGAGGAAGTGCTGGGACCGTTGTGGGGCACGCACCTTGAGGACGTCAACGTCGGACTTGGCAACCTCGTCGGCATGACCGCGGTGCAGTCCATCGTCTACCAGTTCGAACAGGCCGTAGGCGCCCTCTAGGGCGCTTCCCTGCGTGTGAAACACGCACCGTCGCCCCCCGATCCGAGGGTCAAGGCTCGTGGATCGGGGGGAGGCGGACCCCTCCTCGGGTGAGCCGGCGCGCGTGGCCCGCGCGGCGTTCCCTGCGTATCGGCCCCGGGACGTATACCCTCGACGCTCGCCCTGGCCGCGAGTGAGCCGATCGAGCGATGACCCGCCTGTCCGAATACCTCCTGCCGACCGAGAAGCAGCCGCCCGCCGACGCGGAGGCGATCTCGCACAAGCTGATGGTGCGCGCCGGGCTGATTCGCCAGATGGGGGCGGGCATGTGGAGCTGGCTGCCCGCCGGCTGGCGCATTCACCAGCGGGCGGTCGCGATCATCCGCGAGGAGATTGACGCGATCGGCGGCCAGGAGATGCTGATGCCCGTGCTGCAGCCGTCCGAGCTGTGGCGCAAGACCGGGCGACTGGAGATCGAGGAGCTGTTCAAGCTGAACGACCGCAAGGGCTCGGAGCTCGTGCTGGCGATGACGCATGAGGAGGCGGTGACCTTTCACGCCGCCCAGGTCGTGCAGTCATACCGCGATCTGCCGCTGATTCTCTACCACTTTCAGATCAAGGAGCGCGACGAGCCGCGCCCGCGCGCCGGCGTACTACGCACCCGCGAGTTCCTGATGAAGGACTCCTACTCCTTCGACCGCGACCAGGCGGGGCTGGAGGAACGCTACGAGCTGCACGTGGGCGCCTACGATCGCATCATGGAGCGCACCGGATTGCGCTTCTATCGAGTGGAGTCGGACGTCGGGATGATGGGCGGGCTCGGCGCCCACGAGTACATGGCGCCGTGCCCGGCGGGGGAGGATCAGATCGCGCTGGCGCCCGGCTATGCGGCGAACCTCGAGGTCGCCCTGCGCAGCCCCGACATTCAACAGACAGCCGACGGCTACCTGCTGGGCGGCGAGCAGCTCTCGATCGAGCCGGCGATCGAGATCGGCAACATCTTCAAGCTCGGCACGCGCTACTCAGAGCCGCTGGGAGCCACCTACCTCGATGAGAGCGGCCACGAGCTGCCGGTGTGGATGGGCTCCTACGGGATCGGCCCGGCCCGTATCGTCGCTGCCGCGGTGGAGCAGTTCGCCGACGAGCACGGCATCTCCTGGCCACGGGCGCTGGCGCCGTTCGCCGTGCACCTGGTGGCCATCGGCAAGGCGGGCTCGCCCGAGCTGGCCGCCGCCGAGCTCGTCTATGCAACCCTGCGGGAGGGTGGTGTGGAGGTGCTCTACGACGACCGCGAGCTCGGCCCCGGCGAGAAGTTCGCCGACGCCGAGCTGCTCGGCTGCCCGTTGCGGCTGACCGTCGGTCGGCGAGCGGTGGAGTCCGGCGAGATCGAGGTTCAGGTGCGCCGCGGTCGCCAGGCCGGGCCGGGACTGCCCCTCGGGGGCGAGCCCTCTCAGCTCGTCCGCATGGTGGACGAGCTATGGCGGAGCCTCCCGTAGATCGCCTCGGGCGCTCCGGCGCCGAGCGCCTGGGCGACGGTCCCTCGGGACGGGGCGCGGTGGCCGAGCTCCCCGCGCACAGGCGCATGAGCGTTCGGCGCCTGTTCGGGCTGGATCGCTCCGGCCCGCCGCCGCCCGAGACGCTCAGCGGACGCCCGCTGCGGCCGTGGACGGTGCCAAACGCGATCGGCTTCGCACGGCTCGCGCTGATCCCTGTGTTCCTGGCGGTCGCCCTGTCGAGCAGCGACGGAACGAGCGCCCTCGCCGCGACGCTGTTCGCGGTGATCGGCTGGGGCGACTACGCGGATGGCATCGCCGCGCGCGTGACGCGCCAGTACAGCCGACTGGGAGCCCTCATGGATCCGATCACCGACCGCCTGCTGGTGGTCTCGGGGGTCGTTGTCTGCTGGCACTTCGAACTGCTGCCGCGGTGGGCGCTCGCGGTGCTCGCGGCGCGCGAGCTGCTGATGTTGGCGCTCGGACGCTACGCGATGACGCGCGGAGTCGAGCTGCGCATCAACTGGCCCGGCCGGCTCGCGGTGGCGCCCGTGATGGGAGGACTCTTCTTTGCCATCGCCGGCCTTGAAACACTCGGCGAGGTGCTGCTCTACGTGGGCCTCGCGCTCGCGCTCAGCGCCACCGCGCTGTATGTGCGCTCGGGACTGCACGAGCTGCGCGACTCGAGTGCGCGATAGCCTCAAGCTCAGCCTGACCTTCTGGGGCTATACTCCGGGCTCCGGCCCGCCGCCCCGGCACTTTCTGCCCGGTTCAGGCGCGGCGCAAGTCCACAAGAGGAGAAGAGCCCCCGATGGACGACACGTTTCCCGATCTCGGCTCTCTGAAGGATGTCGAGCTGAAAGACGTCATCCGCCAGCTCACCGAGGAGGAGACCGAGATCTCCTACCGGCGACGCATCCTGCACGGCAAGATCGACATCCTCAGGGCTGAGCTGGTCAATCGCCTGCGCAAGAAGCACGACGGCGGCGAGGTCATGATCACCGGCGACGACGTCCAGCAGCTCACCGACATCCTCGCCAACCGCCAGCCGGACGACGCGCCGGCGGGAGATGGCCGGCCGTGAGTGCTCGAGGGTTGGCAGGGGCACGCGCCGAGCGGTCGCTGCGCGGCCGGCGACGGTAGGCCCAGCACGGGCGTTCGCTCATGGCCCTGCACTGCACGGAGTGCGGTTTCGTCAACGTCGAGGGAGCCAACTACTGCCAACGCTGTGGCAGCCTGCTCGCGCGCCCCGAGGGCGCCGGCGAGCCGGTGACGGCTACCTACCGCATCGACGACGAGGGCGAGCTCGTGCCGATCGAGCTCGACGAGGTGACCGCGCGCGGCCCCGCGCTCGTGATCCGGGCCGGCGGTGGGCGCGTGGGGGAGAGCTTTCCGGTCGACGGCGAGCGTATGAGCATCGGCCGGCGCCCGGACTCCGAGGTGTTCCTCGACGACGTCACGGTCTCGCGCGATCACGCGCTTCTGATCCGCCGAGGCGAGCAGTGGCACCTCGACGACTGCGGCTCGTTGAACGGCACCTATGTCAACCGCTCGCGGATCGAGTCTCAGCGCCTGGAGGAGGGCGATGAGGTGCAGATCGGCAAGTACAAGCTGACGTTCCACGTGCGCTGATGGCCACGCAGGCGACCTCGGCGGACGCGGACGGGCTGGAGGTCGAGCTGGCAGGCTCCGAGCAGCCGGCGGGCGCCGAGATCCGCCAGCGCCAGAAGTCGCTGACGATCGGCGCCGTGTGCAAGGCGCTCGCGCAGGAGTTTCCCGACATATCGATTTCCAAGATCCGATACCTGGAGGATCAGAAGCTGCTTACGCCCCGGCGCACGCCGGGTGGCTACAGGCTCTATACGCAGGGTGATGTCGCGCGCCTGCGCACGATCCTGCGCATGCAGCGCGATGAGTTCCTGCCGCTGCGCGTGATCCGCCAGGAGCTCGCGGCCGGGCGCTCCGAGGGAACCACGCCCGCTCCCGGCCGCGCCGGCGACGGCGCGCGCGCCTGGCGCCCGGGCGTGAGCCTGCGCTCCCCGATCGCCGATCGCTCCACCGGCGCCCTGTATTCGATGGAGGATGTGCTCGAGGAGACCAAGACCGAGGGCAAGCTCGTGCGGGAGCTCGAAGAGTACGGCGTCGTGAAGGGAGAGATGCGCGGCGGCGTGCGCTATTTCGACGAGACCGAGCGCGAGATCATCGCCGCGGTGGCCGAGCTCGCCCGCTATGGCGTCGAGGGGCGCAACCTGCGCGTGTTCCGCTCCTCGGCCGACCGCGAGGCGAGCCTCTTGCAGCAGATCCTGGCGCCGGCCCTGCGCTCGCGCAATCCGGAGCGGCGCAAGGAGGCGGTGGAGGCGCTTGAGAACCTCGCAGCGGTTGCCACCCATCTCAAGCATCTGCTGCTGATCCGCGATCTGCGGAAGATCGTCCGCTGATGAGCGCCCCGGCGACGGGCGCGAGCGAGGGCCGCTCCGGCATGCGGGCCCAGAAGAGCCCGCCGCGGCCCGGCGCGGGCGAGCTGCGCCAGCCGGACGGCGAACAGCGCCTGCGCGAGTTGATCCGGGAGATCGCCGACTTCCCTCAGCCCGGGATCGGCTTCAAGGACATCACCCCGCTGCTGGCCGATGCCGGTGCATTCGCCGACGCCGTCGGCTCTCTGGCCGCCTACGCCCGCCCGCTGCGCGTCGATTGCGTGGTCGCGGCGGAGGCGCGCGGCTTTCTGCTCGGGCCGGCGCTGGCCCTCGAGCTGGGCGCCGGCTTCGTGCTCGCGCGCAAGCCGGGCAAGCTTCCCTATGAGACGATCAGCGCCGAGTACCTGCTCGAGTACGGGGCCGGCCAGCTCGAGATGCACACCGACGCCGTGCACAGCGGCAAGCGGGTTCTCGTGCACGACGATCTGCTGGCCACCGGCGGCACGGCCAAGGCGCTGTGTGAGCTGGTCGAGGCGCTCGGGGGTGAGGTCGTGGGGTGTGGGTTCCTCGTCGAGCTCGCCTTTCTCCACGGTCGCCAGCGGCTCGCGCCGCACCAAGCGCACGCGCTGCTCACCTACGAGTCCTAGGCCTGGCCAGCGTGCCCACCGCGCGTCGCAGCCGCACGATCTCCGCGTCAGTCGAGCAGCTGTGGGATGTGATCGGGGATCCGCACCATCTGCCGCGGTGGTGGCCACGCGTGGACAGGGTCGAGGACGTCGATGGCGGTGCGTTCACCGAGGTGATGACGACGCGGAAGGGCAAAGTGGTGCGTGCCGACTTCCATCTCGTGCAGGTTGAGGGCGACATGCACAGGCTGCGCTGGGAGCAGAGCGTCGAGGGCACCCCCTTCGCCAACCTGCTGAAGTCCGCGGCCACCGAGGTGCGCCTGACGCCGGCGGGAGCGGCCACCGAGGTCACGATCGAGTTGCAGCAGACGCTCAACGGATTCTTCTCCCGCTTCGGCGGCTACATGGTCAGGCGCGCGGCGGCTGCGACGATCCAGGATGCGCTCGACGGCCTGGAGCGGATCAGTGGCTGAGCAAGCCGACCCTCCGTCGATGCGCTGGTGGGGGTGGGGCGATCCGGCTCACACGCCCGCGCTGCCCGCCGACGCCAAGGGCTTCCTCGATGAGGCCGTCGGGGTCACCGCTCCCAGCCCTCCGGTGGCGCTCGCGAACGTAAGGCTGGGGACCACCGCGCTGGCGCAGGAGACGCTCGCAGAGCTGCGCGGGATAGTCGGCGCCGAGGGCGTCCACGCCGGGCACGCAGAACGGGTGCTGCACGCCGCCGGCAAGGGCTACCCCGATCTCGTGCGCCTGCGCGCCGGCGAGCCCGAGGGCGCGCCGGATGCGGTGGTCCTTCCCAGCGGCCACGACCAGGTGCGTGCGGTGCTCGAGCTGTGCGCGCGGGCCTCGGTCGCGGTGGTGCCGTTCGGAGGCGGCACGAGCGTGGTCGGCGGCGTCGCGCCGCTGCGCGGCGCGCACGCGGCCGTAGTGGCGCTCGACATGGGGCGGATGGGGGAGGTGCTCGAGCTGGATCGCGAGTCGCTCACGGTCACCGTGCAAGCCGGCACCCGCGCCCCGGCGCTCGAGCGCTATCTAGCCGCGCGCGGGCTCACCCTCGGTCACTTCCCGCAATCGTTCGATTACGTCTCGCTCGGCGGCTGCGCGGCCACCAGGTCGGCCGGCCAGGCCTCAAGCGGCTACGGGCGCATCGAGCGCATGATCCTCGGACTGCGCCTCGCCGCGCCGGTTGGGGACATCGACCTGCCCGCCGTCCCGGCCAGCGCGGCCGGTCCCGGGCTGCGCCAGCTCTTGGTGGGATCGGAGGGGACGCTCGGCGTCATCACACAGCTCGCTTTGCGGGTGCGTCAGGCGCCGCGCGAGCGCGTCTATGAGGGCGTCTTCTTCGAGGACTTCGCCTCGGGCGTGCAGGCGCTGCGCGCGCTCGCGCAGGAGCACGCCCTACCCGAGGTGGCCCGCCTGTCAGACCGCCAGGAGACACGAATGTCGCTCGCGCTGGCCGGCTCGGGCGGCGTGAAGGGCAGACTGGGGCGACTGTACGTGGCTGCGCGGGGCTACCGCGAGCGCTCCTGCCTGGCGATCCTGGGCTTTGAGGGCGGGGCTGCTGAGCTCGCCGCAAGGCGCGGGCGAGCGCTCGAGCACGTGCGCGCGAACGGTGGCCTGCCGCTGGGCCGCTCCCCGGGGGAGGCGTGGTTGAAGGCGCGCTTCGCGGCTCCCTACCTGCGCGATGAGCTGCTCAGCCGGGGCGTGATGGTCGAGACGCTCGAGACCGCCACCCAGTGGTCCAACCTGAGGAGGCTGCACGCGCGGGTGGGCCGGGCGATCGATGAGGCGTTGAACGCCTGCGGCACTCCGGGGCTCGTGATGTGCCACGTCTCCCACCTGTATGAGACGGGCGCGTCGCTGTACTTCACGTTCCTCGCCGCGCGGCGCCCGCACGATGAGCTCGGGCAGTGGCGGACCGTCAAGGAAGCCGCGAGCCGCGCCATCTCGACGGGGGGAGGCACCATCACCCACCACCACGGCGTAGGGCGCGATCACGCAACCTGGATGGAGGGGGAGATCGGAAGCACGGGCGTGGCGGCGCTGCGGGCGCTGAAGTCAGAGCTCGATCCGGACGCGATCATGAACCCGGGCAAGCTCCTGCCCGGTTCCCCGGCATAGACGTCAGCCACCGGCCGCCAAGCCGCGGCTCGGATCAGACGGCGCCGGATCGGATCGGCCGCGCGTCGGCTCGACTCCAGGCCGCCGCTGCCGTCAGCGCAGCCACGAGCAGCACCGACGGCCAGGGTCCGATCGCCAGTGCCAGCACGTGGGAGAGAACGAAAGCGCCGAGACCGACACCGGCGAGCTCCACAGCGGTGCCCGCTCCGTGACGCCGGGTCCAGGTGCGGATGCACCAGGCGCCGCCCAACAGCAACACCACCCCTCCCAGGGGCCGCGATCCGGTGCTCGCCGCGACCGCGTAACCGACAATCAGCGTGCCCGCCGCAACCGGCGCCGTGGGTGTGGGTCGCATTGCGGGCAGCCTAGCGCGATCGCGTACGCGGGCGACCGGCACGGTCAGTGGCCGAGGCTGAAGGGGCCGCTGAGCACGACCGGGCCAGGGTGGCTCGGTCGTTCGCTCGTCTCACGGGTGAGCAGCATCGTGTGATAGTCGCCGGCGTTGGCCGGGAGCAGGGCGCCGCCCTGCAGGCGGCCGTTGGAGCCCACCGGGGGGCTCTTGCTGAGAGCCTGGTGGCTGGTCGGGGAGTTGTACAACCACACGGCATAGAAGAAGCCGTGGGAGGGCGCCAGGTGTTCGGCCGCCAGGTAGAAGGCGTGTTTGCCGCTTTCGGAGAGGATCTCAACGACACCCGCTGCTTTGCTCGAGGGATCAGGCGAGGTGAGGGTGAGCCGCTGGTCTTCGGTCGGGCCGCCCGCGTTGGTGGCGGTTTTCGCGGCCGTCGAAGTGGTTTCGGCGGAAGTGCTCGCAGCGTGGGAGTGGCTACCGCCTCCGCCCGAGATGAGGATGACCGCGACGATCACGGCAACCACGATCCCTCCGAGCAGCAGCGCGCCGCCCAGCCGGGAGCTCGGCTGTGCGTACTGACCGCGCAGCCGGCCCGAGCGCCCCGAGCCGGGCGCTGACTGTTGGCCCTCAGACGGGGGAGCCTCGGCGGGTGGAGCCTCGGCCGCGAGCCCGTCGGCTGGCGGCGCCGGCGGCGGAGGCGCTGCGACGTCTGGTGGGATCTCCGGAAGCGGCGATGCGCTCAGCGGGAGGATCTGCGCCGAGATCGCGTGCGCCCATGCGCGCGCCGGCGGTGAGCTCTCCAGGTAGGTGCGTGTCGCCAGGCGCTCGGCCACGCTCGCCCGCTGGCCGAGCAGGTAGTCGCCCACCTCCACGCGGCGCTCCGCTGGGAGCTCACGCGCCTCTTTGGGAGCGAGCACGCCGAGCGCGGCCTGGGCGCGGTCGTGAACGGCCAACTCGGAGATGCTGAGCAGCGAGGCGACCTGGGCGTAGCTCTTGCGTTGGCCGAGCAGCAGCGAGAGCGTTGCCTGCTGGTCGGGGGGTAGGTCATCGAGTCGGCTCATATGTGCGGATGTCCGCCCTTGCAGGTGGGCCGGAGGGGCCACGGCGGCGGACCCGTAGGCTATCGTGGCGCCGCGATGACCATGCCCAGTGCGCAGGCGCTGAACGCGGTGATGCGCGGCTATGACAGCCTCTACGGCCTCGAGTTCGTCGAGCTCTCAGAGCTCGAGGCCCGCGCCCGTGTGTACGCGCGCGACGAGCTCAAGCAGGCGTTCGGGCTGGTCCACGGCGGGGTGTATGCGTCGCTCGCCGAGTCGATCACCTCGGTGGTCACGGCGCTCGTGGTCGTCCCGGAAGGAAACATGGCCATGGGGCTTTCCAACGTCACGAACTTCCTGCGCCCGATCACCGACGGCGCCGTGCACGCGCTCGCCACGCGTCTTCACCGCGGGCGCACCACATGGGTGTGGGACGTGCGCATGTCAGATGATGCCGACAGGATCTGTGCGGTCACGCGGATGACGATCGCGGTGCGTCCGCTGCCCGGCTCCGAGCAGCCAGCCTGACCGGGACGCCGGGCCCGCGCCGGGCGCAGATGCGCCGAGCCGATCAGCGCAGGGCGCGCAGGGGCGATGGCGTCTGTGACGGCAGCGGCGTCGTGCCGAAGCCGGTGTCGGCCAAGCGCGCCGGTAGTCTCGCCTGCGGTTCGCCAACCGCGTTGATCGGCACGACCGACTGTGCGGCGGAGGCGGCCCTGCGCGCGGTCGCGGCGTAGATATCCACGACCACCCCTCCGGTGGGAATCTCGACCGTCCTGCCACCCTGGGCCGAGACCGCGGTGATCCCCCTGATGCTGACGGCCCGGCGCGGCGCGAACGCTCCCCCGGGAAGAAAGCTGTTGTCGGGGGAGGTGACCACGAGCAGCGGCGCCACGCACGTGCCCTGCCCACCTTCCAGGCAGTCGCCGTACTGGATGCTCGTGGCGCCACCCGGGTCGTGCGCGACTTCGGTGATATGAAGCCCCTCGAAGGTGCCTCCCAGCCAGTAGACCGGGTAGGGCATGAGCAACACGTTCTCGAGGATGTTGTGCGCGACCGGCTGATCCTGAACGGCGTTGGCGCAACCGCCGAGCGCGAGTGCGCAGAGCGCGGCGAGCGCGGCGAGCGGTGTGGTAGGTGGACGCACGCTGGCAGGGTAACGGCGCGCGCCCGCCCGCCGTCCTAGCCGCGGTAGCGGTTGGTGATCGGCATGCGCCGGTCGCGGCCGAACGCGCGCGTGGTCACCTTGATTCCCGGCGGCGCCTGGCGGCGCTTGTACTCGGCGAGGTCGACGAGCCTGATCGTGCGATCGACCTCCGCGGGCGGAAGTCCCTCGGCGATCAGCTGCTCGCGTCCCTCGTGGCGCTCGACGTAACCCTGCAGGATGCGATCGAGCAGCTCATACGGCGGCAATGAGTCATCGTCGCGCTGGTCCGGGCGAAGCTCGGCCGAGGGAGCGCGCTCGATGATCGATGAGGGGATTGGGCCGCCGTCGAACCGCGCCAGTCCGCGCTCGACGGCGGCGGGCGAGTTGCGCCACTCGCACAGCCGATAGACGAGCGTCTTCGGCACGTCCTTGATGACCGCGAACCCCCCCGCAAGGTCGCCGTAGAGGGTCGTGTAGCCGACCGACATCTCGGACTTGTTGCCCGTGGCCAGCACGAGCCAGCCGAACTTGTTGGAGAGAGCCATCAGCAGGTTGCCGCGGATGCGTGCCTGCAGGTTCTCCTCGGTCAGGTCCGCGGGGTTTCCCGTGAACTCGCCGCGGAGCGTCTCGTCATAGGAGTCCGCCACCGACTCGATCGGCAGTTCGTGGGTGCGCACGCCGAGCGTTGCAGCGAGCGCGCGGGCATCCTCCTGCGTGGAGGAGGAGGAGAAGCGCGAGGGCATGATCGTCACGTTCACGCGCTCGGCGCCGAGCGCATCGACGGCCAGGCAGGCGACGAGCGCCGAGTCGATGCCCCCGGACAGGCCGAGCACGACCTGCTCGAAGCCGTTCTTCTCCACGTAGTCGTGCAGGCCGAGTGTCAGCGCGGCATACACCTCGGCCTCGACCGGCGTGATCGGCTCGGACAGCGGCTGAGACACAGACCGGTCCGGGCTGACTTCGGCCTGAGGGAGCGCGAGCGCCGGCAGCAGCTCCACGGCGGCCGGGGACGGCAGGGCGCTCGGGCGGTGGCCCGTCTCGCGCAGCCGCGCGGCGGCCGCGCCGTCGAGGTCCACGTCGCACAGCAGCAGCTCCTCGCGAAACTGCGCGGCCCGGGCGATCGTCTCGCCGGCGGGGTCGATCACGCAGGAGTGACCGTCGAACAGGAGCTCGTCCTGGCCGCCCACGAGCCCGCAGAAGGCGACGTAGGCGAGGTTGTCGCGAGCACGCTGCGCGAACATGCGCTCGCGCTCGGAGCCCTTGCCGGCGTGGTAGGGAGACGCTGAGATGTTGGCGATCAGGGTGGCGCCCGCCAGCGCCTCGTCGGTCGCCGGTGGGCCTGGCTCCCAGATGTCCTCGCAGACCGTCAGCCCGATGCGCTCGCCGCCGAGCTGAAGGACGGCTCCGCCGCGGCCGGCGCGAAAATAGCGGTGCTCGTCGAACACCCCGTAGTTGGGCAGGTGCACCTTCCTGTAGATCGCCCGGAGCGCCCCGTCGGCGAGCACGGCGGCGGCGTTGTAAACGTCCTCCGCCCGCTCGGGGAACCCGACGATGGCCACCACGCCGTGCGTGTCGGCCGCGAGCTCGCGCAGGGCCCTGCCGGCATCGGCGAGGAAATGCTCGCGCAGGAGCAGATCCTCCGGGGGGTAGCCGGTGAGCGCGAGCTCGGGAAACAGGACGAGTTGCGCGCCCGCCTCGCGAGCCGAGCGCATGCCGCTGCGTATGCGCTCGGCGTTGCCCTCGATGTCGCCGACCGTGGCGTTCATCTGACAGAGGGCCAGGCGCATGTGCCCGCTATCGTAGCCGCGCCCCACGCGCTCTCACTGCGCGCGCTGCACCCGGCGCCAGCGAGCCGGTGGTCCGCGAGTGCGCGCTCAGCCTGCGCTGGCCGGCTTGGCTGCGCGCGAGGAGGGGCGGCTGGCCTTGCGCGGTTTGGCGGCAGACCGCCTGCCGCTGCGCACACCGGCAGCACGTGCCAGTGACGCGATCGCCCACCTCAGGTCGTCCACGATCGCCTCGAGTTCCGGCAGCGCGTCATAGTCGGCGAGCAGCCCGAAACCGAGATGGCCGTCGTAGCTCATCACGGCGATCCCGAGGGCCTGGCGCCGGGCCAGCGGCACGACCGGATACAGAACCTGCAGGCGGCGTCCAAGCAGATACAGGGGAAATTGAGGGCCCGGCACGTTGGTGACGACGAGGTTGAAGAACGGCTGGCGAGCCTGCAGGCGAGCGGCCTGGCTGAGTATCGTCGGCGGTGCGAACCCGGCGAGGTTGGTCAGCACCTGCGCCCCGACCGCCTGGCGGGACTTCTTGAGGTCCTCCATCGCGCCGGTGATCTCCTGCAGGCACTCGGCCGGATTCTCGACCCCCACCGGCAGCGGCGCCCACATCGCGGCAACCTGGTTGCCGAGCGCTCCCCTCTGAGAGCTGGCGCGCACCGACACCGGCACCATCGCCTTCAGGACGAGACCATCCGTGTCGTGGCCCTGGCGACGCAGGTAGCGGCCGAGGGCAAGGCTGACCGACGCGAGCACGACATCGTTGAGCGTGCCGTCGAGGGAATCCTTGATCGCCTTGAACTTGGCAAGATCGGCGTCGAGGAAGGTGTAGCGCCGGTGCGGGCCGATGTCGACGTTGAACGGGCTCGTCGGCGCCGGGGCGTTGATCCCGGCCACGGTGGTGGCGCCGATGCTCGCCAGACCGTCCTTGACCTGCGAGAGCGCGCGGCGCGGCGTGCGCAGCAGCGCGCGGGCGCCGCGGGTCATCTCGGCGGGTACGGTCGAACGCTCGACGAGCGCCTCACCGAGCAGCTTGGCCCGCCCCGGCAGCGGCTTGGCGACCCATGGCGTGCGCGGGCGCGGCGTGGGGACGGGGTCCGGAGCGGCGTCGAACAGGACCGTCGTGATGTCGACGCCCGAGACCCCGTCGACGAGCGCATGGTGGGTCTTTGCGATCAGCGCGAAGCGCCCGCCCGACATCCGCTGCACGAGCCAGATCTCCCACAGCGGCTTGGAGCGGTCGAGCCGTTGGGAGAAGAGCCGCCCGGCGAGCCGCTTGAGCGCCTCCTCGTCGGCCGGTCGGGGTAGCGCAGTGTGGCGTATATGGTAGCGCGGGTTGAAGTGGGGGTCGTCGGTCCATACCGGCCGACCCTGGTCGAAGGGGACGTAGGCCAGGCGCTGGCGGTAGCGCGGCACGAGGTGCAGGCGACCGAGCACGTGGTCGACGAGCTCCTGCGGAGTGGGAGCCTTGCCCTCGAACACCATCACCGAGGCCACATGCATATGCGCGGTCGAGTTGTCCTCCAGATGCAGAAACGTCGAGTCGAGCGCGGACAGCCGGTCAGGGTTCGCCATAGGACCCGATTGTCGCGGTTGTGGCACCGCGCGTCAACGACTGGTCGCAAACGCAGGCAGAACGGGCGTTTTGGGACGCGCTGCAACGCTTCCGGCGAGCGGTCGCGGGCGGGGCTCGCCTGATCACCGCCGCAGTGTGCATCGCGCGTTCGTCGATTGGCTGGCGCGCCGCCGTTCGGCTCAAGTAGACCGGGGCCGAAGCCGAAACGATGACCAATGGGGACCGTGAAGCCGAGCATCGCTGCGGCGTCCGATGGCGCGGACCCCGGAACGCACCCGCATTCGCACGCGAACCGGGTCGAGGACTTCGCCTTCATGCGGCGCGTGGGGGTGGCGATGTTCCTGCTCGGCGCCACGACGCTGCTCGCGACGCTGCCGCTGCCGGATCCCGACACGAGCGACCATCCCGCGATCAAGGTCATCGCCGGCCTGCTCGTGCTGGGCGCCGTCGTCGTGTGGGCGCTGAAAGCCGATCGACGTTGGCTGGTCAAACTGTATGTCGTCTACGGGATCCTGCTCGTCAGCGCGCTGATGGCAGTCACGCGGCCGATCGAGGCGACGCCCTTCTTCTACCTCTGGCCGATGCTCTTCTCGGCCTACTTCTTCGCCCGGCGCGAGGTCGCGATCGACCTCGCGATCATGTGGGTGACGCTCGGCCTGGCGCTGTTCGTCTGGTCGGTCGACCCCATGAAGCAGGTGCTGTTCATGGGCGTCGGCGTGTCGGTGACGCTCACGGCGGTCGTCGTCACGCTGCTGCGCGAGCGCCTCACCGACGCGATCGGCCAGCTCGCGGAGGCATCGGCCACCGACTACCTCACCGGGCTGCTCAACCGGCGGGCCTTCGACGCGGACTTCCTCCGCCAGATCGGTCGAGCTCAGCGGAGCGAGCTGCCCCTGGCGCTGGTGCTGTTCGACCTCGACCACTTCAAGCAGGTCAACGATCGCTTCGGGCACGCGGCGGGAGATCGGGCCCTGTATGAGTTCGCGCTGCTGCTCGAGCGCGAGCGACGCAGCGGCGACACGCTGGCCAGGATCGGCGGCGAGGAGTTCGCCGTGGTGCTGTTCGGCGTGGGCCACGATCACGGAACCGCGTTCGCCGAGCGAATCGGCCGCGAGCTCGAGCAGGTCAGCCCGGACGGGCAACCCGTGCTGAGCGTCAGTGCCGGCGTCGTGGCGCTGTCGCAGGCCGAGCAGACGCCTTCGGCGCTGCTCGTGGCAGCCGACCGGGCGCTCTACGGCGCCAAGGCGGCGGGTCGCCACCGTGTGGGCCTCTGGGAGCAGGGTGCGATTCGCGTCGGTCAGCCGACGGACGACGCCGAGCAACTCGTCGCCGCGGTCGCCGGCTGACCGGTCGCGCAGGGCCGACGACAACTCCGCGGGCCCGTCAAAGAAATAGGTCACCGGGCCACCGCATCATGCGGGTCGCGGAACCAGCAAGGGGGGGCGCTGATCCGACCCGATGACCAGACACCTAGACTAAAGGTATGGGGTTAATACCTACTAAAGGCAAGGGCCGGACCCGCCAAGAACCCAGTCTTCGGCACTACCCTCACTGTAGATGGGTGGGGATCTTCGGATCGTAACCACGGTCGCCAACGAAGCAGAGGCCGAGATGGTCGGCGAGTGGCTGACCGAGGCCGGCATACGCGCGATGCCACAGATGAACAGCAACGGCATCCGGCTTGGCGCGGCAGCTGGGCGAGACATCTACGTCGCCACCGAGGACTACGACCGGGCGGTCGAGGTCATCAATGCAGAAGTCCCGAGCGAAGCGGAACTGGAGGCGCTGAGCCAGCAGCCGACGCAGCCGGCCCAGGGCGATCCGATCGAGATCCCCGTGCCCAGGCGCGAGGACGTCGAGGATCTCCTCAGCCGCGCCGCGCAGCCGCTCGACGGGAAGTCTGAGGATTAGCGCAAGCCCTCGGCGACAAGCCCTGCGTCCTGATCGTTGACCAACTCCGTACGGATCTGCTTCATCATCCGATGCGCCGTCCTGTACGTGACCCCGGTCTCGCGCTGCAGCTGCTTCGCTGAGATCCCACATCGAGTGCTCGACACCAGATAGATCGCGTAGAACCAGAGCCGCAGGGAGGTCGTGGACCTCTCGAAGATCGTGCCCTTCATCGGATGGACGTGCAGCCCACAGGTGTCGCACGTGTAGGACGCCCTCATCGAGGTCCGGTGGAACTTGCGCTCGCGCCTGCAGCGTGTGCATTGGGCATGGTGGCCGTCGGGGGCATACCTGGCTCGCCAGAGCCGATCCAGGCATGAGGCGTCGTCCGGGTAGCGCTCCATGAACTCCACGAGCGGATAGTCCGAGCTAGGGGAGCTACGGGGCATTCGGTTGTTTCGGTCGTTCGCTCGCATAGGACACGATACATACCTCGATGATCTATCTGTGTGCTCCGTCACACTTCGGCCGGCCGGCTCCACCTAGAGTGCGAACAACTGTTCGACTGCCGAATCGCCTCCGTCAATGGGGGCGAGCGGGGGACCCACTGCCGGATCGCCACGGAGCGGTCTGGATGGGGCGAATCGGTCGCTGATGTGGCCGTAACGCCCGGATGGCGCGCGTCCCGTTCGCGTGCCCGACGTTCGTGAGCCCGACAGCTAACCCCGTAGGCCCACAGGCATGGAGGTTCATATCAATGTACGTCCCAATGACGCTTGCTCAGCCTGCCGGCGCCCTTGCTCCGGTCGGGATCGTCTCGACCGCACCGCCGGTCGGAGCACCGATCGAGACCGGCGTGAGCGTCCGCAGCAGCGAGCTGAACGTGCTCGACGGCCACTCGGCGGCCGTGACGGGCACGTTGCGCCCTGGGCTGGCCGGGCGAGTTGTCCTCTTGCAGGCACTCGAGGGGCAGCGTTGGAGAACCCTCGCCCGCGCGCTGACCCGCTCTGAGGGTCGCTTCCGGCTGCGCTATCTGCGCCATCGCACCGGCAGTGAGCGTGTCCGCCTGCGTTTCGCCGGCGATGTGTTCGACCGCGATGCCGACCGGGGGCTGGGCTGGCTGAACGTGTATCGCCTGGCCGGCGCCTCCTGGTACGGCGGCGGTGGCAGCATGGCCTGCGGGGGATCGTTGACGAACTCCACGATGGGTGTCGCCAACAAGACGCTTCCCTGCGGCACTCTCGTGACGCTTCGCTACCGAGGGCACACCGTGCGGGTCCCGGTGGTTGATCGCGGGCCCTATGTGGCCGGCCGCGAATTCGACCTCACGCCGGCGACCAAGCAGGCCCTTGGCTTCGGCGACACCGGCGAGCTGTGGAGCTCACGCTGACTGGGTAGGTTCGTGCAGAGGTTGGCTTTCGAGGCGTCTGCTCCTTCAATCAGCGGAATGTCCGTCGCAATGAAGAGTTCCCGAGCGCAGGTGTGGCTTGAGAATCTGGACGAGTGGAGCTGGCCCGGTCGCGGGTCAGCGGCCGTCGAGGTGCTGCCCCCCTCGTGGGTGCCCACGCTGCCGCCCCGCCTTGAGCCTGTCGCGGCAGGCGTGGGCGCGGCGTCTGAGGGCTGGCAGCGCCGGCGCGCGGTCGCGCCCTGGCTCGGGACAGGCGCGCTCCTCAGCGCGCTCTTGGCCGCCTGCGCGCTGCTTGCGCTGGGCGGCCCGCTGCGTCTCGAGCGCATAATCGGCCTGCGCGCGGCCGACCAGGCGTCGGTCGCCGGATCGGCGGGGGCCGACTCCGCAACCGCGCGTGTTGCCGCGGGACCACCGCCGCCGCCGGTGACGCTCACCCCCGTGAGCCACGATGCGGCCGGCAGCTCGATCGACACGACGAGCTATGAGTCGGTGGCGCTGCACGGACAGGGATCATTCATCGCCTACCTGCCCGCGGACTACGCGAGCACGACTCGCCGCTACCCCGTGCTCTACCTGCTGCACGGCAACGATCAGCTGGCCAGCGCGTTCCTGCAGATCGGCCTGCAGCGTGAACTTGATCGGCTGATCGCGCGGCACGCGATCCCACCGCTGATCGCCGTGATGATCCAGGGTGGACCGGGCGCCAACAACTGGCGTGAGTACGAAGGTCGGAACTACGAGGCCTACGTCCTTGAAGCGCAGGAAATCGTGGACCGCACCCTTCCCACGATCGCCGATCGCGACGCGCGCGCGATCGCCGGAGACTCGATGGGGGGCTATGGCGCGATGAACGTGGCGCTGTCGCACCCCGAACGCTTCGCGGCCGTCGAGAGCTGGCTTGGCTTCTTCAACGGCCTTGAATCTCAGCTGCGAGCAGATCGGCCGCTGTTGGCGCGGATGGGCCTGCGCGCCTTCGTCTACGGCGGCGCCTCCGACACGATCGCCGACCCGTCCGAGGACGCGCCCTTCGCCGCGGCGCTCAGGGCGGCGGGGGCAAGGGCCCGCAGCGCCATATATCCCGGCGGGCACTCGCTGGAAACGATCGAAGCGCATCTGGGCAGCATGCTCGCCTTCGCCGGCCACGCCCTGTCGCAGAGCGCGGAAGCCAGCCCGATCGCACCGAAGCAGCCGCTGCGTGCGGCAGCCTCGCGCGCTCAGTGAGAAGCCGTTGCACCAGTGGCCTGGGCGCGCTAGCGTTGCCGGCCGGGGGTGACCCTGCAGGCAGGCGCTGGCTGGCTGGCCAGCCAAGCGGGTAGTATCGAGCTTCGAACATTGCGATGACGAATCTTGGAGGTCCCTGATGGCGGCTGTTGGCAGCGATCTTGAGCACGTGCTCGTCGGCGATCCAGAGCTCTGGCAGGACGGCCCGCCGCACGAGTTGTTCGGGCGGCTGCGCCGGGAGTGCCCCATTCACTTCACGGAGCGGATAACCGAGTACCCGGAGGAGGCCGGCTACTGGTCGGTCACCACGGCGGACGACATCCATTCGGTCAGCCGCGACTGGCGCACCTACTCCTCGGAACTCGGGGGCATCACGGCGGTGACGGACGTCTTCCCGCTCGAGTTGATGCGCGCGATGTTCATCGGGATGGATCCGCCCAAGCACGACCGCATCAAGGCCCTGTTCCAGGCCGGATTCACACCCAAACGGATCGCCGCGCACGCCGACGCGATCAGAGCGATCGTCATCGATGTCCTGGACCGCCTGGACGGTCGCGAGACCTGCGATCTGGTCACCGACGTCGCCCAGCCGGTCGTCTCGCGCGTCATCGGCAGCTTCATGGGGATCCCCGAAGAGGACGACGCCGTGTGGGCGAACCTCATGAACTCGGCCCTCGGCGGAGACGACCCGGACCTCAACCCCGATGGCATCAGCGTTGCGCTCGAGCGGGATATCCCAGAAATCTTCGAGCGCTGCCGGCGACTGATAGCGGCGCGCCTTGAGAACCCCACCGATGATCTGACCAGCGTGCTCGTGCACGCCGAGGTGGACGGAGAAAAACTCGAGGAGCACGAGATCGTGATGGGCTTCTTCCTCCTGGTCGCCGCGGGCAACGACAGCACGAAGGCGACGTACTGCAGCGGCATGCGCGCATTGATGGAAGACTCGGACCAGCGCCGGCAGCTGCTCGAGGACCCGTCGCTGATCCCCAGCGCAGTCGAGGAGTCGCTGAGGATGTTTCCGGCGTTCGCGCACTTCCGCCGCACCGCCACCTGCGACACCGAACTCAACGGGCAGCAGATACGCGAGGGCGAGAAGGTCGTCCTCTGGTATGTCTCCTCAAACCGCGACGAGTCCCGCTACACCGACCCCGACCACTTCGACGTCAGGCGAAACCCCGAGCACCAGGCCTTCGGCGCCGGCGGCCGCCACTTCTGCCTCGGCACCGCACTCGCCCGGCTCGAGCTTCAGATCATGTTCGAGGAGACACTTGCGCGCTTTCCGAAGATGACGTTCGCCGGTGCTCCCGCGTTCGTCGAGTCGGGGTTCATCAACCAGCTCAAGACGCTGCCCGTGCAGCTGACGCCGTAGCCGCCATGAGTGAGGTAGCCGCCGCGGGCGAGTCCCAACCGCGCGTACGGCTACGTCAGGCGGTGCTCGTGGCGGCTGAGCTCGAGCCCGTCGCGTCTGCGCTGAGGTCCGCGCTGGACCTGGGCGAGCCGTTCCGCGATCCCGGCGTGGGCGAGTTCGGGCTGACGAACACGGTGTTCGCGTTGGGCGACTGCTTTCTCGAGGTCATCTCCCCGCAGCAGCCGGGCACCGCCGCCGGGCGCTATCTCGAGCGCCATCGGGGCGACGGCGGCTATATGGCGATCTTCGATCTCACCGATCTCGAGGGAGCGAGGGCGAGGGCCGAGCGGTTCGGGATCCGCGTCGTCTGGCAGCTCGATCTGGCGGATATCTCAGGCACGCACCTGCATCCTGCCGACATGCGCGGGGCGATCGTGTCGCTGGATCGCTCGCGTCCGTATGGGACGTGGCGGTGGGGGGGACCGCAGTGGACGGAGCGCACCGGCACGGGCGCACCCGGACGCCTGGCCGGCATCACGGTCGCCGTACGCGACCCGTCAGCCGTTTCGTCGCGTTGGGCTGAGGTGCTGGGCGTGCCGATCGCGGACGAGCCGGCTCACGCGCTCGGTCTCGACGGCGCGGAGGTGCGTTTCATCGGCGTGGACGACGAGCATGAGGAAGGCCTCCTCGAGATCGCGATCGTGGACTCGCCCAAGCTCGCAGGTGAGGGTCAGGTGATCGAGGTCGGCGGCGTGCGCCTGCGGGCGGTGGCGAGCGCCTGACGCCTAGCGCGTGACCGCAGCGAAGCTGGGGTCACGGCGCTCGACGAAGCTGGCCACGCCCTCGACGAAGTCGGGAGCGCTGAAGGATTCGAGCATCAGCACATCGGCCCCGGCGAGCGCGTCTCCGACGCCGCGATCGAGGTCGGCATACACCTGGCGCTTCATCGTCGCCATGCTCGCCGGGGAGCACTGCCCGGCGAGCTCGTGCGCGTAGGCCAGCGTCTCCTCGAGCAGCGTCTCGGCGGGGAGCGCCCGGTTGACGAGGCCGAGCTCGGCCGCCTCGCGACCGAGCACGACGCGCCCGGAGAGCAGCAGATCGAGCGCGCGGGCAGGTCCGATCAGACGCGGGAGGATCCATGAGATGCCGTGCTCGGCGACGAGCCCGCGGCGCGCGAAGGCGGTCGTGAACTTGGCCTCCTCGGCCGCGAAGCGCAGATCGCACATCAATGCCTGAACGAGGCCGATGCCGGCGCACGCACCGTTGATCGCCGCGACGATCGGCTTGGGGATGGAATGCGGGAACGTCTGCGCCTCGCGGTCCTCGGTGTCAGGTGCCGTGGCTGCGCCGTTCTGCCCGAGCGTCTGCAACTGCTGCATGTCGGCCCCGGCACAGAAGCCCCTGCCGGCGCCCGTGACGACGATCACACGAACCTGCTCGGAGGCGGCACACTCCGCCAGCATGGCGAAATAGGTCCGCTCCATCTCCGCGGTCCACGCGTTCAGCCGGTCGGGGCGGTTGAGCGTCAGCACAGCCACGCCGTCATCGACCGTTTTCAGCACCACCTCGTCGCTCACGTCTCCCCTTCCGATCGCTCGCAGACAGTCTACCCGCGCGATCATCTCGCTGATCCTCGCCGTCGTGGGCGACCGTCCCTCCGCTACGGTTGAGGCCCGATGTCAGAGCGGATGATCCTGTATGTCTGCCATATCGACGAAGGCGGCCCGAGACCGCACGCATGCCGGCGAGCACAGAACGCGCTTCGAGCGGCCGGCCATGATTTCGAGAAGATCGTGTTCGGGCGGGGAAAACTGTTCGGCCTGTTCACGACGGGCACGCGGCCGGAGCTGAAGGCGATCAGCGGCCAGGAGCAACTGCCGGTGCTCAGGCTCACAGACGACACAACGGTGAACGGCAGCGCGAGCATCATCGCCTGGGCGAAGGCCAACGCGGCTGCGCGTGCCCCGGGCGCTCAGGCCTGAGCTCACGCCACGCCGAGGGCGCTCCCCTGTTCGGCGAGTATCCCGGCCAGGCGTGCACGCTGGGGCTTGGCGTCGCCCAGCAGCGCGGCGTCGAGCTGCGCGCGCTTGAACAGCCAGTGCACGTCCGCCTCCCACGTGAAACCGATGCCGCCATGGGCCTGAATCGCGCTGGCGGTGACCTCGCGTCCGGCATCTGAAGCCGCGGCCTTCGCCATCGCCGCCGCCTCGGGCAGCCGCTCGGGATCCGAGTCCGCGGTCCAAGCCGCGAACGCGGCCGTCGAGCGTGCCTTCTCTGTGTCCAGGAGCATCTGGGCACATCGATGGGAGACAGCCTGGAAGGAGCCCACGGGCACGCCGAACTGCTTGCGCTCCTTCACGTAGTCGACGGTCATCTCGAGCGCTCGCCCGCACACGCCGACGAGCTCGGAGCTGATGGCGATGAGCCCTCGATCGACCCCGGATGCGACGTCGCCCTCGAGCGGCTCGCCCGCATCCTCGCCGGCGCTCACGCGCGCGGTGGAGCGCGTCGGGTCGATCGAGGCCACGACGCTAACGTCCGCCTGCTCAGGCGTCAGCAGACGCGCTGCGCGGTCCTCTTCAACGAGCACGATCACGTGCGCCTCGGCGCCCCCGATCACAAGCTCGGCGGTGCCGTCCACGGCCAGGCTTACCGCACCGATGGTCTCGCCGCTGGCCAGACCGGGCAGCCAGCGCTCACGCTGTGCCGGCGAGCCGGCCTGCTCGATCAGCGCGCCCGCGAGCACGCACGGCAGGAAGGGCACGGGAGCCAGCGTGCGTCCGAGCTCCTCGCACAGGATCGACAGCTCGATCCCGCCGAGACCCTGCCCGCCATGCTCCTCGCTCACCGCGATCCCTGGCCAGCCGAGCTCTGACAGCTCAGCCCACAGCGCCTCGTCGGTTCGGCCCGCTTCGGCATGCTCGCGCACGCGCTCAGGCCGTGCACGCTCTGCCAAGAGCTCGCGTGCGGTGCGCTGGATCTCGCGCTGGTCGTCTGTGAGGCCGAAATCCATTGTCGCTCCCTACGCCGCGGCCTTCAGCCGAGGCAGTCCGAGGACGCGCTCGGCGACGATGTTCTTGAGCACCTCGGTCGTACCTCCCTCGATCGTGTTGCCGCGAGCACGCAACTGCTCATAGCTCCAGTCGGTGCCGGCCGTGAGCGCCTCGGGCCCGATGATCTGGACGGCCAGCTCGGTCAGGCGCTGGTTGGTGTCGGACCACAGCCACTTCACCAGCGAGCCCTCGGGACCGGGCTGGCCATAGCGCTCGGCGTCGGTCAGGCCCTTCCAGGCCAGCAGCCGGATCGCCTCGGTGCGCACGTGAAGCTCGGCCAGCTCATCGGCGTAGAGGGGGTCGTCGAGCAGGCCGCGCTCGCTCGCGGTGGCGATCAGGTCGTCAAGCAGCTGGCGCAGTCTGATCTGCAGCGCGAAGCCCAGGCCCGCACGCTCGTTCATGAGGGTCGTGAGAGCGACCTTCCACCCGTTTCCGACGCCGCCCACGACATTGGCGTCGGGAATCCTCGCCTCCTCGATGAACAGCTCGTTGAACTCCGCCTCCCCGGTGATCTGGCGCAGCGGGCGCACCTGCACGGCGTCCTGTTCCATGTCCATCAGGAAGTAGGTGAGGCCCTTGTGCTTGGCCGCGTCCATGTCGCTGCGCGCCACGAGCATGCACCACTTCGAGTACTGCGCGCCGCTCGTCCACACCTTCTGCCCGGTCACCACCCATTCGTCGCCATCCTTGACCGCGCGGGTCTTCAGGGCGGCGAGGTCCGAGCCGGCGTCGGGCTCGGAGAAGCCCTGACACCAGATCTCCTCGGCCGAGAGGATCGGCGGAAGGTAGCGCTCCTTCTGCTCAGGCGTGCCCCACATCATCAGCGTGGGACCGCCCAACAGCAGCCCGAGCGTGTTCGCGGCCTGGGGCACGCGCGCTCGCCCGATCTCCTCGAAGTAGATGGCCGACTCCGTCGGCGTGGCGCCGCGGCCGCCGTACTCCGTAGGCCAGTGAGGAGCTGCCCAGCTGGCCTCGTACAGGCGCCGCTGCCAGTCCCTCCTCCAGGCGTACTGCGCATCCTCGCCGAGATCAATCGGCTTGGGGTCCGGCGCGTTCTCGGCGAGCCAAGCGCGGAACTCGTCGCGGAAGGCTGTCTCTTGCTTGCTGAAGGTCAGGTCCATGGCCGCTTGGGAAGCGTAAACGATCTGGCGCGCCCGCCGCGTGCGGCGCTAGATTCGAAGAACGATGCCCATCGAAACCTTCCCTCTGAGGGTCGCCCATCTCGACGCTGACGCCTTCTATGTGTCGATCGAGCTGCTGCGCCATCCCGAGCTGCGCGGGCAGCCCGTCGTCGTGGCCGGAAGCGGGCCGCGCGCCGTCGTGACGACCGCCAGCTATGAGGCGCGCCGCTACGGGGTGGGATCGGCGATGCCCGCCTCGCGCGCACGGCGACTGTGCCCGCAGGCCGTGTTCCTCACGCCCGACTTCCCGGCCTATCGCGAGGTGTCCCGCCAGGTGATGGATCTCATCCGCTCGCACGTCGAGCGGGTCGAGGTCGTGGGCCTCGACGAGGCCTATCTGGATCTCAGCGGTCTCTACTCCCCGCGCGCGGCGATGCGAAGGCTCGTGGCCGAGATCAGGAGTGCCACGCAGCTGACGTGCTCGGTGGGGATCGGTCCGAACAAGCTCATCGCCAAGGTGGCCTCAGACGCGGAGAAGCCGGCCGGCTTCGTCGTGCTCAGCCGCGAGCAGGCGTGCTCCCGCTTCGCCGCCTCGCCACCGGGCCTGATACCCGGCATCGGGCCGAAGACGGCCGCGCGCCTCGCCGAGCTCGGGCTGACGACGCTCGCCGCGGTGGCCGCCGCGCCGGAGCAGGTTCTCGTCGAGCGCTTCGGGCCGAATCTCGGGCGCGACCTGGGCAGGCGCGCGCGCTTCGAGCACGGCGGCGAGGTCGCCGCGGCCCGCAAGGTTGTGTCCGAGTCGCGCGAGCGGACGTTCGATAGCGACCTCCACGATCACGCGCAGCTGCGCGATGAGCTGGCGCGAATGTCCGCGGAGCTATGCGCGAGCCTCACGGCGCATGATCGCCGCGGCCGCACGATCGGGATCAAGGTTCGCCTCGACGACTTCACGACCGTCACGCGTGCGCACACGGTGTCCGAGCCGACGTGCGACCTGGAGGTCGTCGGGTCGGTGGCTCTGCGCCTGCTCGAGGAATACTCGCCCACACGGCCTGTGAGGCTGCTGGGTGTGCGCGTTGCCGGCCTGGCCTGCGCCGGGGAGCCGGGGAGCGCCGCAGAGGACGCGCGCACGGCGCAAGCCGGCGCGCGCGTCCCAGCCGATCAGCTCGCGTTGCCCGTATAGGCGGGGTTGAGGACCGGTGGGGGCCCATGCGTGGCCGCTGTCGCTCGAGCGCGGCGTCCGTCGGGTGGTAGACCTGTGGCATGCCGGCTGACAGCACACAGTTGAGCGTTCTGAGCGGCAGCGTCGCGCTGGCGGGCGAGGAAGCCGGGAGCGGCCCTGCGATCGTGCTGCTACACGGCCTGACCGCGACGCATCGCTATGTCGTGATGGGCTCGCGCACGCTCGAGCGATCCGGCTACCGCGTGATCGCCTACGACGCTCGCGGCCACGGCAGCTCGACGCCCGCACCCGATCCCGGCGCATACGGGTATGAGCAGCTGGCGGACGATCTGGACGCGGTGCTTGACACGCTCGGGGGCACTCGCGCGATCCTGGCGGGGGCGTCGATGGGCGCACACACCGCGGTGCGCCTCGCCCTGCGCCGACCCGAGCGTGTGGCGGCGCTGGCGCTGATCACGCCGTCCTTCGATCCGGCCGAGCAGCGGAGCGGCGAGGAGCTCGCCCGCTGGGATGCGCTGGCACGGGGGCTGCGGGACGGCGGCGTGCAGGGATTCGTCGAGGCCTACGACCTCAGCTCGGTGCCGGAGGCGTGGCGGGCGATGATCGAGAGGGTTCTGCGCCAGCGCCTGTCTGCGCACGAGCACCCGCAGGCGGTTGCCGACGCGCTTGAAGTCGTGCCCAGGTCGCGCCCGTTCGAGGACATGCGCGAGCTCGAGGCGATCACGGTGCCGACCGTCGTCGTGGCCAGCCGCGACGAGGCCGACCCAGGCCATCCGCTCGCCGTCGGCGAACGCTATGCGCAGGCGATCGCGGACGCGAGACTGGTCGTGGAGGACGCCGGAGCACCGGCGCGCTCGCCGATCGCGTGGCAGGGCGGCCAGCTGTCGAGGGTTCTCGCCGAGCTCGCCGCGAGCGCGCGGTAGACGGTTGGAGCTACTCCAACGCGGCCGGCGAGCGTCCGTGATAGCGTACGGACGTATGCCAGAGGTACGCGCATGGGACGGCAAGAGCTACGACCGCATCTCCGGGCCGATGGAGGCACTCGGACGCGCCGTGCTCGATCGTGTGGAGCTGGCCGGCGACGAGGTCGTTCTCGACGCGGGCTGCGGCTCCGGCCGCGTCACCGAAGCGCTTCTCGAGCGCCTGCCACGCGGTCGCGTGATCGCCGTCGATGCCTCGCCCTCGATGGTCGATGCGGCCAGGGAACGCCTCGAGGCGGATGGGGGAGCCCGCGTCGACGTGCGCATGCTCGACCTGCTCGAGCTCGAACTGGATGAACCTGTCGATGCCATCTTCTCGACGGCCACGTTTCACTGGATCTCAGATCACGAGCGCCTGTTCGCGCGTCTTCAGGCAGCGCTTCGCCCCGGAGGCCGGCTGGTGGCGCAGTGTGGGGGGGAGGGCAACATCGATGTCTTGCGGGGAGAGGCCAACGCGGTGCTCGCGGAGCAGCCCTACGCCGAGCACTTCGTCGACTGGCGTCCGCCGTGGAACTACGCTGGCGCCGAGCAGACCGAACGACGCCTGCTCGGCGCCGGCTTCGCATCGGCGCACTGCTGGCTTGCCCCGGCACCCCAGCAGCCCGAACATCCTCGGGAGTTCCTCTCAACGATTGTTCTGGGCCCGCACGTCCAGCATCTAGCCGAAGACTTGCGCGAGCCGTTCCTGGACGACGTGCTGGGCCGACTCGGCGAGCCCGTCGTCGTCGACTACGTGCGCCTGAACATCGACGCGACCGCCTAGCGAGACGGTCCTAGGCCGGAGTCGCCGAGGAGCTTGCTTCAGAGCGCCCCTCGGCGACGGCCGCGCCACTCAGCAGGGCCGCGTAGCGTGCGCCGAGCTCCACGAGTGCCTCGTGGGTGCCGTGCTCGACGATGCGCCCCGAGTCAAGCACGAGGATCTGGTCCGCGTCGCGGATCGTCGAGAGGCGGTGGGCGATGGCAATCGTCGTGCGCCCCCGCGAGAGCTCATCGAGCGCCAGTTGGAGCGCGCGCTCGGTCTCGTTGTCCAGTGCGGAGGTGGCCTCGTCGAGAATCAGCACCGGTGGGTTGCGCAGCACCGTGCGCGCGATCGCGATGCGCTGCTTCTCCCCGCCAGAGAAGCGGTAGCCGCGCTCGCCCACAGGCGTGTCGTAGCCCTCGGGAAGGGAGACGATGAGATCGTGGATCTGGGCTGCGCGCGCTGAGTCTTCGATCTCCTCGTCGGTGGCCTGCGGGCAGGCGAAGCGCAGGTTCTCGCGGATCGAAGCGTGGAACAGGTAGGTCTCCTGCGAGACGAGCCCCACGGTCGCCGCCAGCGACTCGAGAGTGACGTCCCGGATGTCGACGCCGTCGATGCTCACACATCCCCGCTGGGGCTCGTACAGTCGCGCGACCAGATAGGCGAAGGTGGTCTTGCCCGAGCCCGTCTCGCCGACGAGCGCGGTACGCGTGCCGGCGGGGATCTCCGCGTTGATCTCTTCGAGCGTCCAGGGGGCGTCGGGGGCGTAGCGGAACCACACATCCTCCAACGCCACATCACCACGCACGTTGGTGAGAGCGCGTGCGCCGGGGCGTTCGACGATGTCCACCGGCAGGTCCAGGTACTCGAAGATGCGCCCGAACAGCGCCAGCGAAGTCTGCACTTCGAGGCCCACCGACAGCAGCTGTTGCATCGGGAACAAGAGGCGCGTCTGAAGAGTCGTGAAAGCGACCACGGTTCCGATCGAGATCGCGTCGTCGCCATGGATGATGCTGTAGCCGGCAAACCAGTAGACGGCGGCGGGCATGATCGCGAAGCTCATCTGCACGGAGGCCATGCGCCAGCGCCCCGCCATGCGCGCGCGCACCTCGAGGTCGGCAAGTTCGCCTGACTCCGAGGAGAATCGATCGACGAGCTCACCTGAGCGGCCCATCGTTTTGCCCAACAGGATCCCCGACACCGACAGCGACTCCTCGACGAGCGTCGACATGTCCGCCAGCCGGCTCTGGCGAACTGACTGGATGCGCCGCCGCTCGTTGCCCACCCGGCGCGTCAGCCACACGAAGAACGGCAGCAGGATCAGCGAGAACACCGTGAGCTGCCAGCTCAGAGCGAACATCGCGACGATCGTCGCGGTAACGGTGGCGATCGTCGCGACGGTCGAGGTGGCGGTGCTCGTGACGACGTCGTCGATGCCGCCGATGTCGTAGGCGATACGCGCCTGGACCTCGCCCGAGCGCGTGCGCGTGAAGAATGCCAGCGACATGCGCTGCAGGTGGGCATAGACGGCCGCGCGCAGGTCGTGCATGACGCGCTGACCGACCTGGTTTGAGATCCAGGTCTGCACGACGCTGATCACGCCGTTGATCACCGCCAGCGCGATCATGCCCCCGACGAGCCAGGAGAGCAGCGTCAGACTGCCCTTGTGGACGATGACTTCCACGGCTTCACGCAACAGGAACGGCGAGGCGACGCTGAGGATCGAGCCGAGCACGATCAGGCCGAGCAGCAGGCCGAGGCGAAGCCGGTAGGGCACGAACAGCCTGCCGATGCGCCGCAGCGAGACGGGCCTATCGGGGATGTCCTCCGGGCGAAGCTCGCGGCCCGGAGTCCGATGGCCCCCGCCCGACCCTCCACCCGACCGTCCTTGGGCGAAGGGTTGACTGCTCACGCCATTGATTTTATCGTCGCCGGCGGCCCCGCAGGCCTAGCCTCACGTCGGAGCTCGGCGCCCGACCGCTACTCGGAGACGCCCGCCGCCGGCAATGCCTTGCCGTGATCGTTGGCCCCGGCCAGGATGGTCGCGCCTTCCACGACGTAGAGGTTGCCGGTGCTCGGTTCTGAGGCGATGCCGAGTGGCACGTTGGATTCGGCGGTGCCCGAGCCCTTTTTGTCGAACCGCACTTCACGGTGGTGGCCCATGCCGTGAGGCACAGACCACCACCCTGGCTACTGCTATCCATCTACATGGCTAGTAGCGGAAGCTCACCTGCCACGGCTTGTTGTTCGCGCTCGCGCCAGTGGCGGTCACCTTCACGTCGAGCTTGTGACCAGCAGGCACGAGGGCCGACGAGCCGGTGTTCGAGCAGTAGTTCTTGGTCGTCGAGTTGACCTGGCAGGAGAGTAGTTCTCCCCCTGTCGTGTAGTCGATGACCGTAATCGTTGCAGTGTCTGAACCTTTCACGGTGGCATTCGTTTCGGCATACAGGTTGCTCACCACCGCGCCGCTCGCGGACATCGGTCCGAGCAGCTGATTGCTCACCGAGAATCCGGGCCCTTTCGGGCAGGAACCCAAGCCATTCTCATCAGACTCGGAGGAGTTGATGAAGTTGAGACACTGGCCGCTCGACACGCCCTTCGAGCTTGCGAACGTCGCCATCGCGGCGTAGCCACCAGGCGGGCCAGTCGTACCTGTACTGCCGGTTGCCCCGGTTGCTCCTTCCTTACCTGTGGGTCCTTCGTTGCCAGTCGGTCCCGCTGGTCCGCTCGGGCCGGTGGCTCCGGTGACCGTCCCGCATCCGAGCTGACCGTTCGAGTTGACCTCGACGCTGCACACCGTTCCCGCCAGCGCCACACCGTAAACCCCGGCGATGAAGGCCTGCGTCTGTGTGCCTTTTGTGCCGATGCGGGTCGCGCCCGACTCGCCGGCCACGCCTTCGTTTGAGATGTCGATGTTATTCGACCCGGTCGTCAGCCCGCCCGCGCGGCGGCCGAATGCCACGTTTCTACTGCCGCTGATGTTCGAATAGAGCGCGCCGTCGCCGCTCGCGACGTTGTATTCGCCGGTGGTGTTATCGTCGAGCGTGGCTTCGCCGCTCGCGATGTTGCTGTAGCCCGTGGTGTTGGAGTAGAGCGCATAGTTGCCGCTCGCGATGTTGTTGCTGCCAGTGGTGTTGGAGTAGAGCGCTTCGTTGCCGCTCGCGATGTTGCCGTGGCCGCTGATGTTCGAATAGAGCGCATAGTGGCCGGTCGCGAGGTTTTGGAAGCCAGTGGTGTTGGAGTAGAGCGCTTCGTTGCCACTCGCGACGTTGTTGCTCCCTTCAAAAAAGCTCCCTCCCGTGTCGGAGAAGAGCGCCTTGTAGCCAC
Source organism: uncultured Solirubrobacteraceae bacterium (assembly GCA_963761355.1). Taxonomy (GTDB): domain Bacteria; phylum Actinomycetota; class Thermoleophilia; order Solirubrobacterales; family Solirubrobacteraceae; genus Palsa-744. The sequence goes on along the minus strand of CAVXHC010000009.1, from coordinate 239,317 downwards.
ATGCCACGTTGAAACTGCCGGTGGTGAGACTTGCGAGGGCATCAAGCTGCGGCGTGCACGTCGTGTTTTCGCTCCCACCCAACGCGGCGGCGCTGCTAGCCCCCCACGCCAGCGCGAGCGCCATCGCCATCGCCATCGCAGTAGCGGTGAGCGCGAAGCGCCTTATCAGTCGATCTTTCATGAGTCCCATGTCTTCTCCTCCGCTCGTGGCCGCGAACGCGAGCAACCGCTCGGCCCCTCGCGCCGCCGCCTGTTAGTTCCTTAGTGCCCGCGCGCGCGGGAAAGCTGCGCACCCTTGAAGGGCACGCGTCGTCGGCCAGGGGCAATCTCAGTCGGGTGGCTTCGGCGCCGTGGCGCGAGCGTCTCGATAGTCGGGTCATGCGTTGTCGCACCGGACGAAAAGCAGGCGTGAAGGTAGGGGTTCGTCGCATAGAATCGGCCGACGGAAGGTCCGCGCCCTGAGGACTACACCAACGCCGGGTCAGTATTGGTGGGCTCGCCTGGCTGCAGAGGTCGACCCTAAGTGCGCTCACGGAAACCCTGCGGCTAAGGCCGGTGCAAGCTAGTTCTTGCGCGCCGTGTCGACGACTTCGTCGCGTGGCCTCGCGGTCTTGAGCATCGTCGTATGGCCGTCTTCTTGCCCTTGGCGCTCTTTGCGACCTTGGTGCACTTTATGAGCTTGGCGCTGCCGACCGGACTCTTCATGCGTGCCGGCGCCGACGCGCCCGACACGTTCTGGGCTGTCCCGGAGATCGCCGGAGCCACGGTGTTGGCCGACCCTGCGGAGGTTGGCGAGACCGGTGTGTCGGTCGGCATTGCCGCTTCACCCGTTGCCGCCGTCGGAACCCATTCCTGGACCCGCCGATTGCCCCTGTCGGCGACGAAGAGGTCGCCGGAGGAGTTGAAAGCGACTCCCCTTGGGTCCGAGAACTGCCCGTCGCCTGTGCCGGGGGAGCCGTAGGCGGCAAGCAAGGTCCCTTCTGGGCTGAACTCCTGCACACGGTTGCTTTCGGCTTCCACCACATAAAGGTCGTCTGTCGTTGGGTCTGTGGCAATGCCCCAGGGCACGTCATGTAAACCTTCGTCGAACTGTCTGACGTATTCGCCGGAGGTCGAGAACTCCTGCACTCCGATGCCGACGACGTACAGGTCCCCATCGGAGAAGGCCAAGCCGACGCCTGGGCCCCCGATGCTGAACTGGGCGAGGTATTCGCCGGTCGGCGAGAACTCCTCTACGCGGTGGCTATTACTGTCCAGAACCCAGACATTGCCAGCGGAGTCGACGGCGATTCCAGCAGTGCCGTACCACTCGAATTGGCCGCTGCCGGAGCCGTAGGAGCCGAACTGCCTAAGGTATTCGCCAGACGGCGAGAACTCCTGCACGCGGTCGTTTTCGAGGTCGGTCGCGTACAGATCGCCGCTCGTGTTGGTTGCGATTCCGCCGATTCCATGGAACTGCCCGTCGTTCGAGCCTCCACCATTTCCGAACTGCGTAAGAAAGTGATGTTCTGGGTTGAACTTGAGGATGTGTTCGTGGTTGCTGTCGACGACGTAGATATTCCCGCTCGGGTCGAGCGCGACCGCGTCGGGTTCGCCGAGTTCGGAGACCATGAAGGTTTCGTAGTGCGTGAAGCTTGTTGCGTAGGTCGGCGGTTCCCCAGAATCGCTCGCCGGTAGCCATTCCTGCACCCACCCAGTGCCTGCGTCGGCGACGTAGATCTTGCCGGAGGGACCGACCGCGACTCCCCTTGGACCAATGGGTTGGCCGTGGGGCCCTGAGCCCAGGCCGAACGTTGTAATGAAGCTGCCTCCGGAGCTGAACTCCTGCACCCGGTTGTTGGTGAATTCCGGGGTCCCGCCGCCTTCCACGACGTAGAGGTTGCCCGTGTTCGGGTCTGCGGCGATGCCGAACTGGATCCCCCACGGGCAAATGTTGGATTTACCGTCACCGGAGCCCGCTTCGTCGAACTGCCTGACGTATTCGCCCGCGAGCGAGAACTCCTGGATTCTGCTCTCGTAGGCTTCTGCGACGTACAGGTTCCCGTCCGAGAACGCAAGGCTGACTCCCCAGCCCATCTGTCCTGGCCCGGTGCCCTTTTCGCCGAACTGGCTGAGATATTCGCCGGTGGGCGAGAACTCCTGCACCCGGTGGTTGCCGGAGTCTAGGACCCAGATATCACCGGAAGGGTCGATCGCAATGCCACTCGGTTCATTGAGCTGGCCATTCCCAGAGCCATACGATCCGAACCCGCCGAGATATTCCCCGTCTGGCGAGAACTCCTGCACGCGCGCCTGACTAGTGACGTAGAGATCACCGGCCGCGTTGATTGCCATGCCTCCGACCTCGTTGTCGAACTGCCCGTTGCCTTGGCCTCCTTCACCGATCTGACCGACGTATTCGCGGTTGGCGCCGAACTCAAGGATCCGCTTCTGGTCAGCGGCGTAGATAGTCCCACTTGGACCGACCGCCACCACGGTTGGTTCGATACCTGGCACGCTGGCGGAGCGTTCGATGCTCTCGTAGTGCTGGAAGCTCGATTCGAACGTCAGCGTGGTGTTTTCTGCCGACGCTGACGCAGCGACAGCCATGCTCAATGCGAGCACCACAGCTAGGCCAACGCCGAGCCTCTCAACGCGTCTCATTTCGCCTGCCCGTGGCTTGAGTGTCTCCAACCCCGAACCCTGTGCTCCGTAGTCGGGGCCCTCACCAAGAAGTCTATCATCGAAGGAGCCGAATTTGGCGTTGTTGGCTTCTGCCGGAACGCGTAGCGCGCGCGCCAAAAACGGCTCGTCGGTGTTGTGCATGGTCGACAGCCGCACCTGCGCCTCACGTCTTTGCCGCAAATCTCAGCGTGCCGGAGCAGAGACCAACCCTACGACTCCTGAAGGGGACGTGAACGCGCAGAGTCCCTTCGAGGCTTCCCGATGTTGTGAACCTGAGGAGCACGCCGATGCTGCCAACCGTCGATTCATGGTCCTCGGGGACTTCCAGAGAGGTGCGGGTCGGGCGGTGTGGTGCGAGATCCCCACGGCGCCGGCTTTGGACAGGTACGAAGTATGCGAGCGGAAGGACGTCGCCGTGCTGACAGTCGATGCGGCGAGCTTCGACGCCCGCTCGATCGTCGGCCGCGGCGCCTCCGTGAGCCACCGCACGAGCCATCGGCATGTCCACGCGTCGTAGTGGTCGGGCTGCTGCGCGACGACCAGCGGCAGGAACCCGGCCGCCAGCTCGAGGTCGATGGGCCGACCTCGATCTTCGGCGCCGAGCGCGGCGAGCCTGATGGCGGACGCCAGCTCGCCCCGCTCCAGGGCGCCGGGCAGCTCGGGAGTGATCGCTCGCTCCGGCTAAAGTCGGTTGCTTCTCAGTCTCAAGGGGAGTGACCCGATTCTTCGCTCTCCGTGACTTCTTTGCCTCCGAGGATTGAGGCGAAGAGTCCGCTCGCGGTGTTGCCTTCGCCACCGCTTACCGAGGAGAAGAGACCGCTCGCGATGTTGTGAATGCCGCCGCTCACAGACGCATCATCTTGCGCGGTGGCTTGGTTTCGTTGGCCTCCGCTCACCGAGGCCCCGCCGCCGCTCGCGGTGTTGACGTCGCCGCCGCTCACCGAGGCATCGCTGCCGCTCGCGAGGTTCCCGAAACCTCCGCTCACCGAGGCAACTCCGCCGCTGGCTTCATTTATCTCGCCTCCGCTAACCGAGGATTGGACGCCGCTGGCCGTGTTTTTGCGGCCGACTGCGAAGCTATTGGGGCCCGAGGTGGTGTTCTGAAGCCCACCGAGGATCGCTCCATAGCTCGTGTAGGACTGCAGCTGACCAAGCACAAGATTGTGCGATCCGGTCCTGGGGAACGGCGGACATGGCCTGGGATGTCCGATTCCTTCTAGTCCTTCACATGAGGGTTCAGCCACCTCGTCATAGCCGATGATGAGGTTGCCCGCGCCGTTGAGAGCACTGGTTTTCCCCAACCCGTTGACGATCTGCACATTTGCCCCCGAGAACTGGATCGTCGGTTTGCCGTCGATGCCTTCCTCGGTGAAGTTGATGTAGGGGGCGATTGCGGCAAGTTTCGAATCGGTCGGACCGGTTGCGCCGGTGGCTCCTTCTGGGCCGGTGGGACCTGCGTTTCCCTGGGGGCCGGTAGCTCCTTCTTTCCCAGTGGCACCTTCATTACCGGTCGAGCCGGTAGCTCCGGTGGCGCCTTGCGGCCCTTCTTTGCCCGCTGCGCCTTCTTTACCTGTCGGGCCGGTAGCGCCGGTAGCGCCGTTGGCTCCCGCTGCTCCAGTCGCGCCTTTCGAACCGTCTTTACCCGGCTTACCTTCTTTGCCTTCTGGGTTCAAGGTGAAAGCCGTGTAGCCTCGAGGACAACCTCGCTTTCCACTGGTGATGGTCCCTTGGTATTCGCCCTTGGGCACGCACAGCGAGACCGACGTGGCCGCCAACGCCCCGCTTGCAATTAGCAACAACAAGCTCGTTGCTGCACACGCAGCTGCGCCCGCGCCCCGGAGGGCTCTGAACGTCCCCATAACAAACCTCCATGTCTCCCTAGGGGGCGGACCTAGGCGCCGCCCATATTAGGAAAGTGTAAGCAGCTCGGACGCTGCCGGGGAGCTGGACAAGAAGGCCACAAAGTCGTCTTCCCGACGCGCACCGGACGCCGCCAGTGCGAGGCCAAGGTGCGCACGGCCACGCTCGGGGGCGCGGTCAAGCAGGCCAACGAGACCCTCACCGGGCGCGGCCTGCCGCCGCCGCCGGACAGGCTGACGCCACACTCGCTCCGCCGGACGTTCGCAGGCATCCTCTACGCGCTCGGCGAGAGCCCGGCCGTGGTGATGGCCGAAATGGGGCACACGAGCCCCGCGCTGGCACTGCGGATCTACGCGCAGGCGAACAGACTCGGCGAGGACGAGAGGGCACGGCTGCGAGCCCGCGTCGAGGGCGTTCAATTGGCAGTTATCGGCAGACGAGGCGAAAGCGACCCGATGGGGGCCGCCGAGGGGCAGGTAGCGTGAGCAACGAAACCCTAGTATTTACGGGGCGAATGGACCTATCCGCCCCCGAGATCAGGGTGCTCGGCTGCCTGCTTGAAAAGCAGCGCACGACACCTGACGCCTATCCGCTTTCGCTCAATGCACTGCGTCTTGCCTGCAATCAGTCCACGAACAGGGACCCGATCGTCGACTACGACGACGCGGTGGTGCGCGACGCCCTGCATCGCCTGGAACGCCGCGGCTTCATCCGGCTGGCGAGTGGAGCCGGGAGTCGTGCGGCCAAGTACCGGCATCTGCTCGATGAAGCTCTACCGATGCAGCCAGGAGAGCAGGCGCTGATGTGCACGCTGATGCTGCGTGGCTCCCAGACGCCCGGCGAGCTCAAGCAGCGCACCGAGCGCATGCACGCATTCGGTGATCTGAGCGCGGTGCGCGCGACGCTCGAGCGGCTGATCGAGCGTGAGCTGGTGATACGCGAGGACCGCCGGCCGGGGCAGAAGGAGGAGCGCTACACCCAGCTGCTCGGCGAGAGCGTGGAGGGAGCCCCAGTCGCGGCGCATACCGACGGCGCGCCGCTGCTCGACGATCTCACCGAGCGTGTCAGCCGCCTCGAGCGCGAGGTTGACGAGTTGCGCGCCGCGATGCGCGATGCTTCCCCTGAGCGACTCCCATGACCCTTGTAACAGCCCTGATCTCTCTGCATCCCACGCTCGCGGCGTCTTCGGACACCGCGACGGGGGTGGGCATCCCACTGGCGCTCGCGGCCGGCCTGGTGTCGTTTCTGTCGCCGTGCGTTCTGCCGCTCGTGCCCGGCTACCTGTCCACCGTGATCGGCGTGACGCCCAACGACCTGAAGGACACAGGGGCCCGGCGGGTGCTCCTTCCGAGCCTGCTGTTCATCGGAAGCTTCTCGGCGATCTTCATCCTGCTCGGGATGAGCGCGACCGTGATCGGCTCGGCGCTCAACACGCACAAACAGACGCTCGAGCAGGTCGGCGGCGTGTTGATCATCGCGATGGGCGTGATCTTCCTCGCGACGCCGTTCGTGGGGCTGCTCAACCGCGAGTGGCACCCGGACGCGCTGCTGCGGCTCGCCGGACGGGGTGGGCCGCTCGTGGCGGGCGCCGCGTTTGCGATCGCCTGGACACCCTGCACGAGCATCACACTTGGGGCGATCCTCACGCAGGCGGCCGTCTCGAGCTCCGCCGCCCACGGCGCCCTGCTGCTCGCCTGCTACTCCGCGGGCCTGGCAATCCCGTTCCTGTTGATCGCGCTCGCGTTCGAGCGCATGACCGATGCGCTGACGGTCGTCAAGCGCCACTTCCCCGTGGTCATCGCCGTCGGCGGCGCCGTGATGATCGCCCTGGGCCTGCTGATCCTCACCGGCGAGTTCACGGTTCTGAACACCTGGGCCTCCAAAGCGGTCCCCTGGCAGGCATCGGTCTGACTCCCGCTGCTGGAGCCGGGAGGCCCGGCGGAGTCAGCTCGCCGGCTGGGTGGCGACGTCGCGGGCCCGGAGGCGCTCGCGAAAGCCCTTTTCCCAGGCCTCCTGGTTGCGCTTGGCGTCCAGCACGAACGGCGAAAGCCCGATCGCGCCGACGATCAGCCGGTTGATCAGCGACTCGGGAAACGGAAGCGGACGCAGGACGTCGACGAACAGGACAACCCGCGTCTCATCCGTGTCGTTCCAGACCTCGTGGTTGAAGGTGTCGTCGAAGATCATGCTCTTGCCCTCTTCCCAGTGGCGGATATCCTCGCCGACGCGTATGCGGCAGGCCTCCGCGTCGCGGGGCACGATCAGCCCGAGGTGATAGCGCAACACACCCTTGTAGGGTCCGCGGTGGTCGAGGATGTGCTTGCGCGGCGACAGGATCGAGAACATCGCCGTCTTCATTCCTGGAATCTGCTCCATCAGCGCGGCGGTCCGCGGGCACATCTCCACCCCGAGCTTGGCCTTGAAGCCGTACCCGTACAGGAAGAACGTCTTCCAGCGGTCGTCGTCGGTGATCTCGATCTGGTCCTTTGAGATGTCCTGGAAGTTGGCCAGCCCGGCGTGGTCGTCGAGCACGCGTTCGAGCTCCTCGCGGATGACCGTCCAGTTGGCCTCGACGTGCGCTACCCATGGGAAGCGCTCGAGCTCAAAGAAGGTCGCGTCGCCGACGAGCGAGCGGCGCCCGATGAATCGCTCCACCGGCACCAGCACCCGCTCGCCCGCGGCGGTCGTCCATTGCACGAAGTCTTCCCACAGCGACTTCCTCGACATGCGCCTCCTCTTGCCCGTCCTTCAAAGCGGCGAAGGCTCAGCTTAGAGGTCGGCGCGGCGATCAGGCTGGAGGTCTACGCGGCCTCACGCAGCGCCGCCAGCTCTGGCGACTCTGCGAGCTTCTTGAGGGCGCGCTGCTCGAGCTGGGAGGCACGCTCGGCTGAGAACCCGAGTCGTTTGCCGATCGCTGTCAGCGTCTGGGGCTCCTCGCGTCCGGTGCCAAAGCGCAGCGTCAGCACGGTCCGCTCGGTTTCCGGCAGTTGCGAGATCGCGCGATGCACGATCCGCTCACGCTCGTTGTCCCAGGCCGTCTCCTCGGGCGCCTCGGCGTCCGACGGGAGCAGGTCACCGAGTGCTGTGTCGCCGTCTTCGCCGACCTGCTGGTCGAGGCTGACGAGAGCGGCGCGCTGGTGGCGCACCTCCTCGACCTGCTCGATCTCAAGGCCGGTCTCCTGCGCAAGCTCCTCGATCGTGGGCTCGCGGCCCAGGCGCACGGACAGCTCACGCTCGACGCGTCCGACCTTGCGCGAGCGCTGAGCAACGTGGACCGGCAGCCTGATCGTGCGTCCCGAGTTCTCGAGGCCGCGCTGAATCGCCTGACGGATCCACAGGGTTGCGTAGGTGGAGAAGCGAAAGCCCTTACGCCAGTCGAACTTCTCGCTGGCGCGGATCAGTCCGAGCATGCCCTCCTGCACGAGGTCGGCGAGCGGCAGGCCCTGGTTCTGGTAGCGCCGCGCGTTGGAAGCGACGAGACGCAGGTTCGAGTTGACTAACAGTTCCTTGGCGTGGAGGTCACCACGCTCGATCCGCTTGGCCAGCTCGATCTCCTGAGCCGGGGTGAGCAGGGGGTAGCGTCGCGAGTGCGCGAGCAGCTGGTCGACGGACTCGGGGATGAATGTGTCCGGCGCGGCAAAATCGGTCCGCTCGATGGGGCTGTCGAGCCGCCCGGGCGCCACGGCGGGCGCGCCGTCCAGCACGGTCTCCGCGTCCTCGCTCTTGGCGGGGCCCTGCGGATCGAGCGTTGCGGTTGGGTTTGTGGCTGTGTCTGACATGAGAATCTTTCTAATCCGATGCTTGGAGTCGGAATTATACGCCTTGATAGTTGCGTTGTCAATCATCCTTGCCGGAGCACTTTCAGGGACCTCGTTCGACGCCCGATACAGCCTCACCTGCCCTTGAGACCACAAATGCTCGTGCCGGCATGGACCTAAACCCGTGGGAGCCCCGAAAGGCTCGACGGTGCCAGTGTGGAAGGCCTATCGGCGGGCACTCTCGACTGTCTGAGTTTGTCAGGCTAAGCTCGGCGCATGGCGATCGACCTGTCGAACCGTGTAGTCGCGGTCACGGGCGCCTCATCGGGCATCGGTGAGGCGATCGCGCTGGCCTGCGCGCGCGCCGGGGCAGCCGTGGCACTGGCTGCGCGGCGAGCGGACCGTATCGAGCGCCTGCGCGAGCGCATAACCGAGGATGGTGGCCGGGCGATCGCGGTGCCGACCGACGTGGGTGATGAGGCCCAGGCGCGAGCTTTCGTCGAGCGAGCCGGCGCTGAGCTCGGTCGCCTGGACGTGCTCGTCAACAACGCCGGCGTGATGCTGCTCGGCGCGATCGAGAACGCGCCAACCGAGGAATGGCGACGGATGATCGATGCGAACGTGTATGGCGTGCTCTACTGCACTCACGCCGCGCTGCCGCTGATGCGCGCGCAGGGCTCGGGCCACATCGTCAACGTCAGCTCCGTCGCCGGTCGTGTCGCTCGAGCCGGCTCTGGTGTCTACAACCTGACGAAGTTCGGGGTGGGGGCGTTCTCGGAGGCGCTGCGCCAGGAGGCGGTCCCCCTTGGCGTGCGCGTCACGCTGGTCGAGCCGGGCGCCGTCGCCACGGAGCTCGTCACGCACAACCGCCCCGAGGTGATCCAGCAGATCGCGAAAAACTTTCAGGACGTGACGCCGCTCGCGGCCGAGGACATCGCCAACGCGGTGGTCTATGCGATCGCCCAGCCGCCGAACGTGAGCGTCAACGAGGTGCTGGTCCGCCCGAGCGGACAGACGCGATGACAGCGCCCCGCCCCGGCGGGTCCGACGGTTCACCCCTCCGCTAGGTATCGGCTCGGGCTGCCTCGCGCCGTAGGCCGCCCGATCGTCGGCGGCGCGGCCCGCCGGAAGGAATGACAGGCCGCGGAGTCTCTGTAGCCATGCGGGCGGCAGTCCGCGCTTCGCTGCCCGCGGGCTGCGCTGGGCATGCCCGAGTGACGACAGGAGGACTTCGTGAGAAAGAGCGTCGACGACGGCGAAAACACGTTGCAGCTTCTGCAGTGAGCGGACTTTGGACCTCCGCGGGCGGGGTCGGCCGGCCTGCGGGCGAGGGTCGGAGGGAGTGAGCGAATCTCCTGGTGCTCACTCCCTCCCTCCCGCCGAGCATTGCTTCAGTGCGCGCGGTGAGGAGCGAATGCGCCCTGCTGATCCCCTCGCACTCGTGCGGGCGCCTCGATCTCGAGCAGGCCGCCGCCGGAGTGATCGACCTGCAGCGTGGTGTGATCGAGGCCGAAGCGCTCGCGCAGGATCGCCTCCATATCGCGGCGAGCGACATGACAGTCGCTGTCGGCGGTCACGAGCACGTGCGCCGACAGGGCCGGGAAGCCGCTCGTGATTTCCCAGACATGCAGATCGTGAACCTCGACCACGCCGGGCTGGGCGACAAGCGTCTCGCCGATCGCCTGGGGATCAAGGCCTCTGGGCGCGGCCTCCAAAAAGACACGGCTCGAGGCTCTGACGAGGGACAGTCCCGAGCGTGTCATCAGGCCGGCGATCAAGAGCGAGACGATCGGGTCCGCGCGGTCATAGCCGGTCAACAGGATCACGGCCGCGGCGATCGCCGTGCCGATGAAGCCGTACAGGTCCGTGAGGACGTGCTGGAAGCTGCCCTCGAGGTTGAGGCTCTGGCGGTTGGCCTTCGAAAGTGTCCAGATCGCGGCCAGGTTCACGAGGATGCCGAGCAGGGCCACGACCAGCATCAGGCCGCCGCGGACGTTGTCCGGATCGAGCAGGCGACGAACCGCCTCGTAGGTGATGAATGCCGCCAGGATCAGCAGCGTCACGCCGTTTGCCTGGGCGGAGAGGATCTCCACGCGCTTGAAGCCAAAGGTCATGGCGCCCTTGGCCGGACGAGAGGCGAGTCGCAGCGCGAACAGCGAGAAGCCGATCGCGGCCGCATCGGCGAGCATGTGCCCTGCATCCGAGAGCAGCGCGAGGGAGTTGGCGATTATGCCCGTCGCGACCTCGACGGCCATGAAGGCGACGATCAGGCAGAGAGCGACTGTCAGCCTGCCGCTGTCCGCCTCAGCGCTGATCGCGTGGGAGTGCCCTGTGTGATCGTGAGCCATGGGCCCACGATACGCAGGATCGGCTGCTCCGAGCGGCGGACACGGTTCAGGCCCGCCGCTCGTGCTGCTGCTCAGTAGGGGTAGCCGCCGCCTGAGCTCGCCGGAGCGGCTGGGGCGGGCGCGCTGCCGCTCGAGGCGGCGGTGCTCGTTGGGCTCGTCGTGACGGCTGTCCATGTGCCGACGTCTTTGACGCCCTGCCCACCGACTTCTCCGGCCTTCTTGTCCGGCGCGAACGTATAAAGCGGTGTGCCGTTGTAGGTCAGCTGCTCGCTGCCATCGGGGCGCTTCACCGTCCCGAGTGAGCTGACGCCGCTACTCGCAGCGACGGTCGAGGCTGGGACCGGGTGCCATATCTGCAGACAGGCGCTGCTCGTGCAGATGAATTTGCCGGCGGCCTCGCCGCCGAGGTGGTAGAGGGTCAGCCCCTGCGCATTCACCAGCACCGTGGCGTGAAGCGTTGGGTTGGACGCGGCTTTGACGCCGCCCGAAGCACCTTCCCCTGACGACGGAGCCGCGCTCGCCTGCGAGTTCGACGGCGTGGCCGTGCTGGCCTGCGAGGAGGAGCTCGAGGCTTTGGTGGAGCTGCCGCATGCCGCGAGGGTCATCGACGCGGCGAGCACTGGCAGGAAGAACTTCAGAGGTACGCGCATGGAGCTCCTTTGACCGAGCGGCTGGATGAACAGCGCTGGCCCGACAACGACCGGCGATGCCCTTAAGGACCCCGATGCAGTCGGATCCTTTCGCCCGGGCGGCGTGCGACCCACCGTGCCGGGACCTAGTCTTCTAGCGATGGCCCCGTCCACCGAGCACGATCTGGATGCGACGCCACGACGGACGACCATCGCATCGATCGGCGTGGCCAGCCTGCTGGTGGCGCTGAAGCTCGGCGTCGGCCTGGCTACCGGCAGCCTCGCGCTGGCCTCCGCGGGGATCGAGTCAAGCGGGGACGTGATAGCGGCGACGCTCACCTTCTTCGCCGTGCGACTCGGCGGCCGGCCGGCCGACCCGGAGCATCCCTATGGTCACCGCCGCGCCGAGAACCTGGGCGCGCTGGGCGAGTCGGCCATCCTCCTCGCCGGAGGCCTGCTGGTGAGCGTGGCGGCCATCCGTCGTCTGATCGATGGTGGCAAGGCCCCCTCCATCCACTGGTACCAGTTCGCGGTGATCGGGGTCGCGCTGGTGCTGGACCTCAGCCGCACGACCGCCTCCCTTGCCGCCGCCAAGCGCTACGACAGCGCGGCGCTCCGTGCGAACGCCTTTCACTTCGCCAGTGACATGGCGGGCTCGCTCGCCGTGCTCGTCGGCTTGCTGGCCGTGCGTGCGGGCTTTGAACAGGGGGACTCCGTCGCCGCCCTCGTCGTGGCGGCGATCATCTTTGCCGCGGCGTCACGGCTGATCGGAGAGAACGCAAACATCCTGATGGATCGCACTCCGTCTGAGGCACGCGAGGCGGCCGAGCGAGCGATCGCGGACGTGGGGGTGGATGTCGAGCTCGACAGGCTGCGGTTGCGCGAGTCCGCGGGGCGCTACTTCGCCGACGCGGTCGTCACGGTCCCGCCGGGCCAGGCCGTCGTCGAGGGACATCGCGCCGCCGACATGATCGAGGCGGCAGTCGAGGATGCGCTGCCCGGCAGCGACGTGGTCGTCCACGTTGAGCCGCGGCGCTGGGGACTCGATCTGCGTGATCGTGTTCTCGCGATCGCGCTGGCCGAGCCGCTCGTGCGGGAGGCGCACGACGTCACGATCTTCGAGCAGCCGGACTCCGTGAGCATCTCGCTGCACCTGAAGTTTCCCGCCGACCTCGACCTGGCGAGCGCACACGAGATCGCCGAGCGGGTCGAGCAGGCGATCCGCTCAAGACCCGGCGTGGCCGATGTGCAGACCCACCTTGAGCCACTTGAGCGCACGCTCACCGCGAGCCCTGCCAACGACACGGACGACGTCGCGCTCACGCACGACGTTGAGCGACTCGTGCGTGAGCGCACGGGTGACGGCCCGCGCAGCGTGAAGCTGCTCTCCACCAACGGCGGGCGTGTCATCTTCATCACGCTCGGCGTGGCAGCCGGCGAGTCGCTGGCCGACGCCCACCTGCTCGCCGGCGAGCTCGAGGAGAAGCTGCGTGAGGAGATCCCGCACGTGGCCGACGTCGTGATCCACACAGAGCCCTGATACCGGAAGGTTCTGGCGCACACCGGAGTCTGTGTCGGTAGGTGCCAACAAGCGAAACGGCGAAAGGGAGTGCCATGAGCGATGCCGACGGGGAAGACATGCGTGATGCGAGCCGATACACGGGCCCGAGACCGCGGCGGGGGAGACGCTCCCTGGGCGCGGTCGCCGGCGGCGTGGCCGCCGCGCTCGCAATCGGCGTGTCGTTTGCGGCTGTAGCGCTCGCAGCGGGCGGAACGACGACCGTCGGCTCGGCTTCGAATTCGCGACTCGCCACGCGCGTCGCCGTCAGCGCGCAGGGTCGCACGCTGTATGCACTGAGCCCTGAGACGACCCATCGCCTGCTGTGCACGAGCGCCGCATGCCTGAAAGCGTGGCCGCCCCTGACGGTGCCCTCGCGCAAGACGAAGCTGCGGGCCGGCTCAGGCGTGCACGGTCAACTCGGCATCCTCCGGCGCAGCGACGGGCGCCTACAGGTGACGCTTCGTGGCAGGCCGCTGTATCGCTTCTCGGGCGACCGTGCGAAGGGTGAAGCCAACGGCGAAGGAATCGAAAGCTTCGGTGGCACCTGGCACGCGGTGACCGCCGCCGCCGGCGCGAGTTCGCCGACGCCCACTACGCCGAGCATGACGCCGACGACGCCGAGCACTACGCCCACCACACCCGCTCCGGAAACGCCCGGATACGCGTACTGAAACCGCCCCGGCCGCCACGGTGCACGGTAAACGGCCCTCACTGCGGCGAACCCCCAGGCCGGGCTGCCCGGCCAGCTCGACGCCGTCTACCGGCGTATCGTGTGGGCGGACAACCAGCGCTCGACGGTCGATGCGATTGGGAAGGATCCGCGCCGGGCGGTGTCGTAAGGACCGATGGCCACTACACAGGAGGATCTGACCGTGAGACTCAACGCAGCCCGCCGCGCCAAGATGTGCTCCGTCCCCAAGGCGTCGCTGCTGGCGCTGGCCGTCGGGCTGTTCGCCCTGAGCGGCTGCGGCAGCTCGTCGAGCAGCACGAGCTCTTCCGCGTCCACGCCCACCTCCGCAGCCGCAACGACGTCGAGCTCGGCAACGACCTCGACACCGGCCGCGGCGGCTACGACCGGCGGCCAAACGCTCACTCTCGCCGCCAATCCCGAAGGGCAGCTGAAATACAACACCACGTCGCTCACGGCCAAAGCGGGGCATGTCTCGATCGCCTTCACCAACATGGCACCGCTGGCACACAACGTGACCATCGAATCGTCCTCGAAGGCGGTCATCGGCGCCACGCCGACCTTCCAGGGGGGCGCGAAGACACTGTCGCTGAACCTCAAACCCGGCACCTACAAGTTCTTCTGCTCGGTGCCCGGACACCGCATGGCCGGCATGGAAGGCACGCTCACGGTCAACTAGCCGTGAAGGTCAACACCGTCGAAACAGCCGCGTGAGCGTCACCCGGTGACCTCGACGATGTCGCCGAGGGCCAGCATTCCGTAGACCGCCTGCGCCGTTTCGATCGGCAGCTCGACGCATCCGTTCGACTGGGGCGAGCCGTATGAGGCGCGGGGGTAGCCGTGCACGGCGTCGCCGCCGCTGAAGTAGTTGACCCAGGGGACGTCCGGGACGACGTATTTGGTGCCGTCGACGTCGGTGCCGCTCATCGTGGTGGAAATGTCGCGCGCGAAGATCGGGAAGATCCCCTGAGGGGTTTCGGCGCCGGGTACGCCGGTGTTGGCGGGGGTGCTGAGCGCGACGTGGTGCCCGCGGTGCACCTCGAGCGTCTCGGGCTCGGACTCGGACACCGTCACCCAGGTATAGGGCCTCGGGTCGCGCCGGTAGGAGGTCTCGGCCGCCAACAACGAGGCCCAGGTCGCGTAGTTGGGTTCGCCGGTCGCCTGCAGCCCGTGATCGGACTGGTACACGGTCAGGGCTCCCCTGGTCGTCTCGTCGAGCTGACCCATCGCGACCGGCGGCGCATCGGAGGGCTCGGGGGCGAGCCTGCCGCGGGGCGGGTGGAAAGCGAGGACCGCCGCTCCGCGACGCGTCTCGCGCCCGGAGGGGATCTCAACCGTATAGAGCGGCCGAAAGGCGGCGCCCAGGTAGCCGAGGCGGGCGAGAGCCTGCTGCGCGGCGGCGAGCGGTGGACACGCCACGTGCAGGCCGATGGTGCGCCGGCGGCCCAGCGGCGAGGATCCCGTCGCGACCGTGCGTGCCCACACGGTCAGCTCGTAGGTCGAACACGGCTGCAGCGTTGAAACCGGCGTGAAAACCTCCTCGTCGCCGACCGCTGCCCAGGTCCCTGCGACCTTCGGCGTGAGCGTCGGTGGCGGCGAGTTCGTCGCGGCCGGCGCGGACAGGAGCACCTTCAGCGGCTCGGTGCCGTTGGCGATGCTGTGCGACGGGAGCCCGAGAAGACGGGTGGGAAGCAGCGGAGCTGCCGGTGCCGACGCGCTGGCAGCGCGCGACGCGAGCGGGTCCCCGAGCTCGTGGCCGCCCGCGAGCGCCGCGACCGCCGCCACACACACGACGAGCAACGTCAGCAGAAAGCGCGCCGGCGTCGCCCGCCATCTCTTCGTGGGCCCTCTCATGTCAACCCAGGCTAACGCGCGAAAGCGCAGTTTCCGCAGGAAATCGACCGCGGGGGAGATCCCCTGAGCGAGTGCGGAGCGCGGCAATCAGTCCGCGAGACCTGGGCTCACGCATGCGCCCAGGCGGCACCTGAGCGAGAGGCCACGTGAACGGCGAGCGCAACCGCGGTCACGATGCAGGCAGCGACCGCCACGCCCGCCGCCACCGACACATCGAGCGCGAGCAGTGCCCCGGCCAGGGCTCCGAGAAGCATGGCTACCACCGCCACGACCCTGCGGCCGAGTTTGCGGCCCGGTCCAGCCGCGAGTCCCGCGTCCGCGCCGATGCCCGTGAGAGTGCGGGTGAGGACAGTCGTGGTCAGCTCGGGCACGGCCAGAGACTGTGCGGATGCGTTCTGCGCCCCCATCGCCACCGCCAGCAGGGCGGTGAGGCCATAGCGGGCGGCCTCTCCCAGGGGTTCGCTCACCGACAGCGCGAGCAGGAAGGCGAGCACGATCAGCACTGCCTGTGCCGAGCTGGCCGAGCGCAGGATGTGCCCGCGATGCTCACGGTTGCGCGCGACCAGCCATCCGCCGAGGCGCGCGCCAACGAGGAACGAGCCGAGCGCGATCAGCGAGGAGGTCGCCGACAGCCCGCCCGCACCGGCGAGCGCGAAGCCGAGAAACACGACGTTGCCGGTCATGTTGGCGACGAACACGTGGCCGAGCTTCAGATAGCTGGCCGCGTCCACGATGCCGGTCACGAACGTGAGCGCGACCAGCAGCGGGGTGAGCGGCCCGTGGCGGTCGCCGGCGGGCGGCCACAGCGTCTCGAAGGCATCGCGCAGGACCCTCATCTCCGCCGCCGGCCGGTGCGCGTCGCGTCATTGGCCAAGCGCATGCGAGCGAATTGTCTCCCGCCCCCCGGACGGGCTCGCTCGCCTTGCCCTAGACGGTGAGGACGGTCTTCACGCTGTCGCCGCCGAGGAAGTGCTCGCGCAGCACCGCGGGCGCGTCGTCGAGGCTGGCTACGGTCGTGGTCACCGTCTCAGGATGAAGCGCGCCCTGCGTCATCAGCTCCAGCACCTTGGGCATGAGCGCGCGCGCGTGCGTGCGCCCGACGTGGAGGGTCGCGTTGCGGAGATACATCTGCACGAAGGGGATGCGCGCGCCACGGTGAAGGCCGCCGGAGCTCGAGCAGATGCCATCGGGCGCGGTGCTCGACAGGGCCTGAGCTAGATTCGCGGTGCTGACATCGGCGACGAGCGGGAAGGGTTTCCGGCCGCGCAGCTCGCGCGGATGCAGCGCTGTCATGCCCAGGCGCTCGGCCAGCGAGCGCACGCCGGCACGGCTGTCGGCGAAGTACACGTGGCGGGCACCGAGGGCGCGCGCGATCAGGCCCGTGTACAGCGGGCAGCTGGGCGTGAACAGCGAGCGCGAGCTGACGGCCGCGAGGACCAGCACCTCCGCGTCGCGATCACGCGCCAGCAGCGCCGGCAGATGCGGGCCGATGTGCCGATAGGCGTCGCAGACGTTGTCAGCGACGCTCGCGGCGGCAGCCGGTTCTATCCCGTCGGGGAGCGGCAGGAGCATGGCGTCGGCATAGGGCACGGCCAGTTCGTCGGAGAAGGCGCCGCCCCAATGTCCGGTCGCAACGCCGAAGCCGTACATCGACAGGGGCGCAACGCTCGCGCAGTTGCCGGTGCGACCCTCGCGGCAGGGCGGGCACTCACCGCAGTTGATCTGAAACGGCACGATCACGCGATCGGCGGGACGCACGGTCGCAACCTGCTCGCCGATGCTCAGCACCTCGGCGACGCATTCGTGTCCGAGGTGGAGCGGCAGCACGATCGGCGTGGCGCCGAGCATGACGGGGCAGTCCATGTCACACGTCGATGCCGCGATCGGCCGGACGACCGCCCCGTGGGGGCCCGGCGGCGGCGGTGCGGCCACCGTCCGCCAGCGCAATCTGCCGCCGGGCGCCGCCGTGAGCGCGCGCATTCGCGGGCGCCGGCGCCCGTCGCCCCAGCCCCGGTCGGCGACCGTCGCGCTCACTCGGCGCAGGCGCGCCCCCGCGTCGCGCTCGAGCGAGGCACGTGTCGCGGTGGTCGCATCGGGGGTGAGCAGACCGCCATAGTGGCGCAACCACCCGCGCGGACGACGGCGATGAGCCATGTGCGGACCTCCAGATCCGGCTGACAATAGATAGATCGCTCTAGTGCGTATGGAAGCCTAGTACGGATCGCAGAGCAACGCACTCCCGGCGCCGTGGTGAGGCCGAGCTGTGCGAGCGCGAGCGCGGCCGGGCGCGGGTAAGTGGGCGATCGCCGGAGCGGGGACTGTTCAAGAACCGTCCCGCGACAGACGATAGGAACACGTCGAGAACCCCTGACGGAGAGCTCGAGTTCCCGCCGTCAGGGCATCCCCGACATACGCCCTGGTAGCTCAGCCTGGTAGAGCGGAGGTCTTAAACACCTCGCGGCGCGGGTCCAAATCCCGCCCAGGGCATCCAGGAGAGCGATCCTACCCCTTTGGCCCCGTCTCTGTCCGGCGCCCGGCCACCTCGCGCAGGTCCCGGCGACAGATAGCCTCTCGCATTCGTGCCACGACGCCGGGAGGGTCCGTGAAAAGCTTCAGGTCCTGGGATGACGTGTTGATCGCCTACCAGGAGTGGGGAGGAGAGGGGCAGAGCCAGGCGCCGCCCGTCGTGCTCCACCACGGCTTCGTCGCCGATGCCAATACCAACTGGGTGCGCCCCGGCGTGGTCGACGCGCTCGTCGCCGCGGGCCGGCGGGTGATCGCGCCGGATGCCAGGGGACACGGAGCCTCGGAGAAGCCGCACGACCCGGACCGTTACGGCGAGCAGCGCATGGCCCGCGATCTGGCCGTCCTGCTCCACACGGTCGGCGCCGAGGAGGTCGACCTCGTCGGCTACTCGATGGGCGCCGTCGTGTCGTTGATCTACGCGAGCGGTGGCGAGCGGGTGCGGCGACTGGTGATCGGTGGCGTCGGTTCGGGCGTGATCGAGTGCGGTGGCGTCGACAGACGAGCTGTCTCGACCGAGTCGATCATCGAGGCGTTGAGCGCTGCAGACCCCGCATCCCTCGCGACGCCGGAGGCTGCGGGGTTTCGCAGGCTCGCAGACTTCGTCGGGGCCGATCGCGAGGCGCTGATCGCGCAGGCCTCCTCCATCTATCGGGGCGAGATCGCGCTTGCGCGCATCTCCGCGCCCACACTCCTCCTTGCGGGAGACGCTGATCCACTCGCGCTGCGACCCGAGGTTCTCGCCGATGCGATCCCGCAGGCCACGCTGCGCATCGTCTCCGGCAACCACCTCGAGGCTGTCGCCGACCCCAGCTTCACGAGATCAATCGTCGATTTCCTCGGCTGAGCGCTCCGGCGAGCTCCTGGTCTGACTGAGATGAGCTTCGGCGAGATCCTGCTTATCGCCCTCGCCGGCCTGGGGGCGGGCATGATCAACACGGTTGTCGGCAGCGGCACGCTGATCACCTTCCCGGTGCTGCTGGCCTTTGGGTATGCGCCGGTCACGGCCAACGTCTCGAACACGGTCGGCCTGGTTCCGGGATCGGTCTCTGGCGCGTTCGGGTATCGGCGGGAGCTCGAGGGCCAGCGCCCGCGCGTTGTGCGGTTCGGGACCACGTCGGTGCTGGGGGGAATCACCGGGGCGGTCTTGCTGCTCGTTCTACCGGCCGCGGCTTTCAAGGCGATCGTGCCTGTGTTCATCGCCATCGCACTTGTCCTGACGGTGCTGCAACCGCGCCTGAATCGCTGGCTTCTCGAGCGCGAGATCGCCCTCGATCACACGAGGGGCGTGCTCGCGCCCCTCGCCGTGTATGTGACCGGCGTCTACGGGGGCTATTTCGGCGCGGGCCAGGGGATTCTGCTGCTGGCGATCCTGGGCGTGGCACTGCCGCAGGACCTGCAGCGCACGAACGCGCTGAAGAACGTCCTCGCGGGCCTTGTCAACGGCGTGGCTGCGGCCTATTTCGCCTTCGCTGCACACGTGGCGTGGGCGCCGGCCGCAATCATCGCCGGCGCCTCGATCCTGGGGGCCCAGCTTGGCGCCCGCTACGGACGACGGCTCGAGCCCGGCGCGCTGCGGGTGGTGATCGTCGTTGTCGGCATCGCCGCGATCGTGCGCCTGCTCAGCACCTGAACGCAGCGCTGGGAAACGATGCCCCTCGGCGTCCTAACGCAGTTGGTAGAAGAAGGTGTAGATGACCATCAGGCTCACGAGAATGACGAACACGCGCAGGGCCCACAGCGCGGCCTTGACGCGCGCGCTGAGCAAGGCCGGGGGCACCGGCCGAGATGTCTCCGCGACGAACTGATCACGCTCGAGGTCCATGATCAGCTCGTCCTCGAATCGCTCCTGCGCTTGCAGATCCTGCTCTCGGATGGCGGAGCCATTGTCCGTGGCGTCGATGATGGGCGTGTTTGCCTTCA
This sequence comes from uncultured Solirubrobacteraceae bacterium, assembly GCA_963761355.1. Taxonomy (GTDB): domain Bacteria; phylum Actinomycetota; class Thermoleophilia; order Solirubrobacterales; family Solirubrobacteraceae; genus Palsa-744. The sequence continues at coordinate 219,509 of CAVXHC010000009.1, read as the reverse complement.
TGAACCGATGAGATGGACGCTCAGCAGGAAGGAGTCGATGCCGTAGGCAGCTCCGCAGAGTCCGACGAACGCGATCACCGCGATCCCGATCACGTTGGTCGAGGGTTTGTTGACCCATCGGCCCATCAGGGCGCGATCATTGGCGAGCATCACCATGAAGACCAGGCTGACGGGCAGGAGCACGGTCGCGAGAACGTTGGCGTTGAGCGCGATCGAGAGCAGGGGTGCACCCGGGATGAGGATGACGGCGGCGGCGAGCAGCGCGATCCCGGCGTTCGCGGCATAGAACACCCCTGCGTTGCGCGGTGAGTTGTTGAAGCTATGGGAGACGCCGATGCATTCGCCCGCCGCGTAGGCGGTGCTGGCGGAGATCGTGAGGATGGCCACGGCTCCCGCCTCGATCAGACCCAGTGCGAACACCGTGCCGACGGCGCTGCCAGCGGCGTGTCTGAGGGCCTCGGGAAATCCGGCGCCCGCAAACCCCTGAATGCCCGATCCTCCGTGGGCGATGAGCGCGGCCCCGGCGATCAGCGCGCCGATCCCGAACACGGCGGCCAGACCGGCGCCGATCGCCGTGTCGTAGCGTCCGTGTCTGACGTCGCCGGGGGTCATGCCCTTGTCGGCTGAGGCGCTCTGCTGGAAGAAGATCATCCAGGGGGTCACCGTGGCTCCGATCGTGGACGCCAGCAGCAGCAACAGCGTGTTGAAGCTACCGCCGGGGAAGGGGCTGAAGTCGAAGGAGCCGACGACCGCTCCGAGCTGGGGTTTGACGAGGATCGCGGCGACCAGGAACAGGCTGTTGAAGAGCGCCAGCCCGAGCACGATGCGCTCCCAGCGCCAGTAACGCCCGCCGCTCAGCGTGAAGACGACCAGCGCCAGCCCGAGCACGACCGCCACGACGGCACCGAGGTGAAAGTAGGCAAGCCCCACGCGAATGGCGACGAACTCGGCGACGAGCGTGACCAGGTTCGTGAGGGTCAAATCGCCGGCCCCGAACCATCCCCAGACTTTTCCGTATCGCTGCAGGACGAGCTCGCCATAGCCGCGGTGGGTCACGGCGCCCACGCGCATGCACATCTCCTGGCAGACGAAGGCCATAGCGAACAGCACCGGGATGAACGGCACGAAGAACCCGAGCCCGTACTGAGCGCCGTCGGAGGCGTAGGCGATCATGCTCGGACCGTCGTTCTCGCCGAGCATGGCGAGGATCCCGGGGCCGACCAGTAGCCACAGCAGATACCAACGCTTGCCGTGCCTGCGCGCCCGGTGAACGCGCGAGCGATCGTAGGACCGCGCCAGGTCCTCCTCGGTCAGCGGGGGCAGCGCGAGGCCGCGTGCGGCAGCGGCCTCAGTGGTCGCCATCGACGGAAGCCCTCGTCCGTGCCTCGAGCGGTGCTGAATCGACCTCGACGTGCATGGCGTCTGCCAGCTGGCCGCCGATCGCATGTTCGCGCTCCCCGAAGAGCACGAACAGCGGGCCGCCGAACGGCTGGCGCTCGCGAACGACGAAGCGGTCTCCGGGTGAGATGCCGCAGCCGGCCAGATAGCGAAGCATCTCCGGGTCGGAGTCCGAGACGCGCACAAAGGCCCCCCGCTCACCCGGCCTGAGACTCTCCATGCTGCGTGTCGCACGCTCCTCGAGCTTTAGGTCAGCGCTCGGGATCGGGTCGCCATGTGGGTCGACCGTGGGGTGTCCGAGCTTGGCGGCGATCAGCTGCTCGAGGTCCTCGGAGAGCACGTGCTCGAGCACCTCGGCCTCGGCGTGAACGCGGTCCCACGGCATGCCCAGCGCGTCGGCCAGAAAGCTCTCCAGCAGCCGATGGTGGCGTATCACCTCGAGGGCGAGCCGTCGCCCGGCTGCGGTCAGGCGCACCCCGCGGTAGGGCACGTGCGTGATGAGCCCGAGCTCGTCCAGCTTCTTGAGCATCGCCGAGACCGAGCCCGGGGTGATGCCAAGGCGCTCAGCCAGCGCGTTCGTCGACACCGGCTCCTCGCTGCGGGCCTCGAGGGAGAAGATGGCCTTGGAGTAGTCCTCGACAGCTTGCGAGCGCAGTAGTTCCGGGGTGGCCATGGCAAAATAGTATGGCATACCAAAATACTGATCAATGGCGTGCCAGAAGAAAAACTCAAGGGCGCTTGATTGTGTGTTGTGATCGCACTGAGAGTCCAGGCTCCAGACTCCATCGACCGAAATCGACACTCCCATGAGGAGCCGGTGAGCCGCCGGCGGCCTAGCAAGCGAAGAGGCCGGCACCGATGACCGGTGCGCGGCTGTCTACCTGGAGGCGTCGTCGTGATCGCGTTCGTGAATACCTCTGACGAGGGCACGCCCGCTGAAGTAGATGACCGCGACTGCGACCGCGAACGCCAGAGCTTCGCCGACCCGTTCCGCACTGGTCCTGCCGTGTATCCCGCTATGGAGGCCGTAGGCAAGGACGGCGAAGCCGTACGTGAGCCCGACCGAGCCCAGAACCCGCCGTCTCATGGGGTTCATATCGACCTGGGCGAGGCGGACTTGAGTCCGCCTGTGTGCGCTCAGCGAACGCTCAGCGTGGCTTTTTTGATCACGATCGGCACGAGCGGTTTGCTGGCTTCGCCACCTTCGGAGGCAGCTTCGGTGGGCACGTGCGAGATCGCTTCCGCGGCCTTCTCTCCGCTGACCACGTGCCCGACCAGCGCATACACGGGCGGCAGGTGGACGTTGGCGCCGGTGACGATGAAGAACTGGCTGCCCGAGGCTCCCGCGGGTGCCGAGGAGCCCTTGGCCATGGCCACGACTCCCTTTGTGTAGAGCAGGTTCGCGGGAGGCGGCTCGACGACCTGCCAGCTCGGACCGCCCGAGCCGTTGCCGTTTGGATCTCCGCCCTGGATCACGAAGCCCGGCACCACACGATGGAAGGTGAGTTCGTTGTAGTAGCCGCTCTGAACGAGGTGTGCGAACGATGACGTGGTCTTCGGCGCTTCCGCGACGGCGAGCTGAATCACGATCACGCCGCAGTTGGTTATCAGCCGGACCGTGTAGCTGTGTGCGCGATCGAGCTGCGCGGTGGCTTGCGATGCCTGCTCGCCCGCCCGTGAGGGCGGAGCCGCTACATGGCGGCACCCGGGGGTCGCAACCGTGGAGGGGGCGGTCTGAGTTGCCGTGCTGGTGGCTGCTGTTCCGCTCGTCTGGGTGCTGGCCGTCTGAGCACTGGCTTCTGCTCCCGACCCGGTCACCGAGGAGGTCGAGCTCGAGGACCCACACGAGGCGAGCACGATCCCGGCAGCCACCGCGGTGAGGACGCCTGCGGCCGATCTGCTCAAGACTCGTGCTCGCGGGCGCCGCCGCCGGCCAGCCGTTTGATCAACGGATCGCCGCACCGGGCCAGCATACGGGAGCAGCTCTGGCGGCTTGGGCTGGGCGCGCGGGGAGCGCCCGGCGCGCGCCGGGCCGTGACCAGGCAAGCGGCGACGCTCGAGCGAATCGGCCGCCCGAGCCGCTCGCACAGCGACCGATTCGCGCTCTCCATCGCTTCGCGTTGCTCAGGCGAGAGTCGTGACCAGAAGGACATCGTGCCAAGCAGAGCGTTGAGCTCGACGGCCGTGTGCTCCGTCAGCGTCGGCGCCGCGGCGATCTGCGCGTCGCCGAACAGATCGGCCGCGTACTCGCGTGCCAGCTCATAGCTGCCGAGCCAAGCCCACACCTCCGAGATATTCTCGCGGCGCTCGCGGACGCCCGCGAGAGTGGTCTCGAGCTCCCGGTAGCACGGCCAGCTGCTCGTTATCTCGGGCGCGATTGCCGTCATCGCGCTCAGAAGCGCCTCCTGGTCGTCGGCGCTGCGCGGCCCACGCAGTCCGAAGTACTGGATGAGCGCAACTGTCCCGTCGGGCACGAGCGCGTCCGCCGCCCGCTGCCAGCCGACATCAGGGTCGACCCAGTGGATCGCTGAGGCCGAGAAGACGGCCCGGAAATTCCCGTGGGGGAGCCGTACGTCCTCGAGTCGGGCGTTCACGAGCTCCAGCTCGCCCGTGCCCTGAAGTCGCTGTTGGGCGAGCCCTGCCAGCTGAGCGCCCGGCTCGATCGCCGTGACGCGCAAGCCCCGAGCCAGGAGGCTGCGTGTCAGCTGCCCGGTTCCGCAACCGATCTCGAGCACCCGATCGCCGCGCTCGAGGCCGGCGAGCTCGCATACGAGATCGATCAGCTGCTCGGGGTAGCCCGGACGGTGCCGGTCGTACTCGCCCGCCACCTGATCGAAGACCTCGCCGTAGCTGCGCTGCAGTGTTCCGTCCGGCATGCTCACACGGTATGTGGCGCGGCTGACGGAGCAACCAACGGCCAACGGGGCGGTGGGTTGGTTGAGCACCCCGGCCGCAGGACCGATATATGAGTGCCGTGGTCCGCATCCCCACAGCGGTGATCCCAGCCGTCGCGGTCACGATCGCCGGTGTGATCACTTACGCGCTGACCGGCGGTCGTATCGGTGCTGCGGCTGTGGCCGGCGGCGTCCTCTGGATCATGAGGGTCGTGCGTACGCAGCGCTCATCGCACCGGGAGGGCCAATCGAGCAGGTCCGCGTAGCGGGCTAGCTTGATCGGCCGCGCTTGGGCGGCGGATACACGGATCGGGCGATGGTCGCCGAGGTCCAGCCGAGCAGCCACCCAAGAAAGAGGTAGAGAACCCGTTCCCTTGTCGTTTCGCTCGACTGGGTACCTACAACGATCCACAAGATTCCCCACGCGATCACGCAACCCACCGAGTACGCCTTATACGTGTTGAATCGCTTCATGAGACGACATTAGCCCAGCAGGGGCGGCGTTTCGAGCCCGACACCTCAAACTGATGCACTACCTCAACGGGTAGTGGGTCCATTCGATTGTGCTCACATGCACAAAGCGGTCGGGCTAGTGGTTATGACGGAACTCCCAACATAGAAGCGGGCATGGAAACTCTCCCATGGAAGTCGCTATACTGGCTTCCATGAGCGCTGCGACCGAGACTTCCATAGCTGATTTGCTCGCCCAGACCTCAGTGCTCGAAGCCGAGCGAGACCGCTGGCAGACAGAGAGGGATGCGCTCGATGCCCGGATTGCGGCGCGCGAGCGCCTGATCGCGGCCCTTCGCAGCGAAGCAGAGCTCCGCGACACGCGGTTGTTCGACGTGGCACCAGCACCGCCAAGCTTGGGACGGCTAAGGGCGAGCGCCCCGCACGGAAACGAAAATGGCAACGGTGCAAACAATCGTGGGCACTCAGGTGCTACTGCGGACGGCATCCTCGCCGTCCTTGAGCAAAGCCAAGGGCCCATGACGTCGGCCGCAATCTACGCTGAGCTTGATCGTCGCGGCTGGGCGCCCCTTGGGGCCGCCAACCCGAAGAACGCGGTCAGACAGTCCCTCCTCAACCTCGCTAAGAACGGCAGCGTTGCCAAGCTGGGGACATCCACCGCTCGACGCTGGGCCAAGGTCGCCCGAAAGACTTCTCCCGTTGATCCCGAGGTACACGCCCGAGGGGAAGGGGGAGGCGTGAGCTAGGTCGGAAGGACGGGGGCTGACAGCTTCTGCGGGTCCCCTGTGTGACACCCCGGCTGACGGGGTTGGTCCGGCAAGACCAACCCCTTGCTCACGATATTTGTGCTACACGCAGTCTAGCGTGCCGTGGGGCATGCGGGCTAGCTGCTGGGCGAAGGCTTGCGCCAGCGGGCCGCAGCAGCCTTCTTAGCGATCTCCGAGCGCCGCTCGGCACTGAGGGCAGCCGCTCGGGCCGGACCGCCTTTGAGGCCACCCTGATGGCCATTCTGCTGGGCCTTTGAGGGTTCCTCCGCCGGTTCGGTTGATTCCTGGACGATGCGGTGGGCCATCCGGTTTAGGTCGGCCATCCATCGCATCGTAGCGCGCCTTTCGGCAGTTATTCCGTCCGATGGCTCAAGCATAATGGTCCATATGAACAGGCTCAGCACCGAGAAGCGCGCTCAGATCATCGGATGCCTGGTGGAGGGGAACTCGATCCGCGCCACCGTGCGCATGACCGGAGCGGGCAAGAACACCATCGCGCGCCTGCTGGTAGACCTCGGCCAAGCCTGCGCGGATTATCAAGACCGCGAGCTGCGCGACCTTCCATGCACATCGCTTCAGTGCGATGAGATGTGGGGCTTCTGCTACGCGAAGCAGCGCAACGTGCCCGAGGAGCACAAGGGCACGTTCGGCTACGGCGATGTGTGGACCTGGGTCGCCATCGACGCTGAGACCAAGCTGGTTCCGACGTGGCTCGTGGGCGAGCGCAACCTGGCCGACTGCTGGACCTTCATCGCAGACCTGAGGGACCGGATGCGCGACCGCGTACAGATCTCCACCGACGCCCACGCGACCTACCGTGGTGTGATTCCGCTCGTGTTCACGCCAGGCGACGTGGACTGGGCGCAGGTCATCAAGAAGTACCAGACGACCCAGGTTGCTCCCGGTCGCTACAGCCCGCCAATCTGCACCGGAGTACAGACACGGGTCCGCGTAGGCGACCCCGACCCGTCGCAGATCAGCACGTCCTACGTCGAGCGCCAGAACTTGAGCATGAGGATGGGGATGCGCCGGTTTACGCGACTCACCAACGGCTTCTCAAAGAAGGTCGAGAACTTGGCTCATGCCGTCAGCTTGCTCATGCCGTCAGCTTGCATTACATGCACTACAACTACGCTCGCGTCCATCAGTCGCTCACGATCACCGATGAGAACGGCAAGACGATCAAGCGCACCCCGGCGATGGCCGCTGGCGTCACCGATCACGTCTGGACCCTGGCCGAGATCGCGGGGCTGCTCGATTGAAATGGACCCACTACCCCTCAACGCTCGATAATGCATGTTATGTAAAGCACTAGGAAAAGGGACCCGTCTGGCAGCGTCCGGCCCCCTCTCGCGCCTGCTCGCCCAGACGCCTTGAGGGCTTCCGCTTTCCGTTGGAAATCCGCTCGCCAGCTTCAGGCATCAGCGCCGTTGTCGAAGCAGTCGCATGCGCCGCGGACGCAGACGTCTGAGCCTGACCCAACAGGTCGCATTGCTGAGCCTCGTCCCAATGGTGGCGCTGGGCTTCATCCTCGCGCGCGTACTTGAGAATCAGATCGTCACAAGCACCCTCGCCGACGAGGACGAGGCCGCACAGCTGATCGCCCATCTCGCCATCCAGCCGCACCTGTCGCCGCAGGACCTCAAGAGCGGCCTGAGCGCCGCAGGCGTGAAGGCGCTGGATCAGCAGCTGAGTGGACGCTCGGTCACGCAGGACCTCGCGCGCATCAAGATCTGGAACGCCGGCCACACCGTCATCTACTCCGATGACCACAGCCTGATCGGGCGGAACCTCAAGCCCAGCGACGATCTCGAGGACGCGCTCGATGGACGGCCCGAGGACGCGACGGTCGTCACGCCGGCCGCGCACACCGAGACCGCGAGCGAGGTCGGCCTCGGACGGCTCGTCGAGGTCTATGTGCCGCTGCGCTTCGCGGCGTCCGGTCCTCCCGAAGGCGCCTTCGAGATCTATCTGAGCTATCACGCGATCGCCGCGGCGATCAGCCGCGACAAGCGAATGATCGTGCTGCTCCTGTCGATCGCACTCGCCCTGTTGTGGGCTGTGCTGTATCGAATTGTCGCGAGAGCCTCGCGGCGGCTGCGTCACCAGGCTGAGGAGAACTACCTTCTGGCTCGCCACGACCAGCTCACGGGACTGCCCAACCGCACGCTGTTCATCGAGCGTCTCACGGAAGCGCTGCGAGATGAACAGCCTCAGCGGGGCGTCGTTTCGGTGCTGCAGATCGACCTGGAAGGCTTCAAGCAGATCAACAACACGCTCGGCACCGCGGTTGGCGACCGCGTGCTGCGCGAGGTTGGCCGACGCCTGCAATCGAAACTCACGCGCGAGACACTCCTGGCCCGGGTCGGGGCAGACGAGTACGCCCTGCTATGTCCCGTCACGCGGAGCGTTCCGGACGCGCTGGCAGTCGCGGCAGCCGTCCAATCGAGCCTCGAGTCGCCGATCACGCTCGACGGAGTTGCGCTCAACATCGAGGCAAGCATTGGGATCGCAGTCATGTGGGAGCACGCGGACGATCTCGACACCCTGCTCCAGCGAGCCGATCTCGCACTCTCGCGCGCCAAGTCCCACCACAGCCGCGTGGAGGTCTACTCGCCTGAGCAGGACAGCTTCGATCCCACGCGGCTGACGCTGCTCGGCCAGGTGCGCTCGGCGCTGGAGCGCGACGAGTTCGTTCTGCACTACCAGCCGAAGATCGACCTCGCGACGAGGCGGATCTCCGGTGTCGAGGCGCTGCTTCGCTGGCGCCACCCCGAACACGGCCTGCTGGCACCGTTGAAGTTCATCCCGCTCGTCGAGCAGACCGCGCTCATCGGCCCGGTCACACTGCACGTCATCGACGAGGCCCTGCGCCAGGCCTCGCGCTGGCGCGAGCGCGGTCTGCACTTGGGGATGGCGGTCAATCTGTCTGCGCGCAATCTGCTCGACCCCGAGCTTCCCAAGGACGTCCAGCGGCTGCTTGGCGAGCACGGCATCCCCGCGGATCAGCTGACCGTGGAGGTCACCGAGAGCGCCACGCTGGCCGACCCCGAGCGGGCGGTCGGCGTGCTGAACGCCCTGCGGGATGCCGGCGTGGTGGTGTCAATCGACGACTTCGGCACCGGCAATGCTTCGATCGAGTATCTGGCGAGGCTCCCGGCAGACGAGATCAAGATCGACAGATCCTTCATCACCGATATCTGCGCGGACCAGCGGGCCGAGGCCATCGTTCATTCAACGATCGATCTCGCGCGCCACCTCGAGTTGACCGTAGTGGCCGAGGGCATCGAGACAGAGGCCGTCCTCGACCATCTTGCCGCTCTCGGCTGCGACACCGGGCAGGGCTATGTCATCTCGCGCCCGCTGGCCGCGGAGCAGCTCACCGAGCAGCTGCTGGCCGACCTGCGACCCCCGCACGCGAGCTCCGAGTTCGCCGTCGCACAAGCACCTAGATCGGCCTCTCGGCCAGGTCGCGCGCGCGCAGCAGGATCGAGTCGATCATCGGCTCGGTGAGCCGGCCCGTGAACGTGTTCTGCTGGCTCGGGTGGTAGCAGCCGATCAGCCAGCGAGCACCCTGGCGCAACTCGGCGCCGTGGCCAAAGCGTGGACGCGGTGAGGGCAGCGGCTGGCCGCCGTCGGCAGCTGAAACGATCAGACGCAAAGCCGCATCCCAAGCGAACGCACCCAGGCACAGCACCACGCGCACGTTCGTGAGCAACGCGAGCTCGCGTACGCCGAACGGAAGGCACGCGTCGCGCTCGGCCGTGGTCGGACGGTTGGCGGGAGGCGCGCAGCGGACCGCTGCGGTGATCCACATGTCATCAAGCACCAGGCCGTCGTGGCGATCGCGCGAGACGGGCTGACTGGCGAAGCCGGCCCGCCACAGGGCGGCGAACAGGAAGTCCCCGGAGCGATCGCCGGTGAACACGCGCCCGGTCCGGTTCGCTCCGTGGGCCGCCGGCGCCAGTCCCAGCACGAGCACGCGCGCCCGCGGATCGCCGAAGCCCGGCAGCGGGCGCCCCCAGTACTCCTCATCGGCGAAGGCAGCGCGACGCTCGCGGGCGACCTGCTCGCGCCAGGCGACCAGGCGCGGACACCTCCGGCAACGACCGATCTCCTCGGCGAGCCCCTGTAACTCCATCGCGTTGTGCGCTTTCACACGGGCAGTAGTAGCATCGGTTTGGCCATGCCACTGTGGATGTTGATCGTGATCCTCGCCACGCTCATCAAGCTCCCTATTGCCGGGCTGCTGCTGTGGATGCCGTTTCGCAACGACGAGGCCATGCGCTCGCCCGAAACGCCTGGCTCATCTGATGACGATGGCGGCTCAAAGACACTCCCCGGAGGCTCCACGGATCCCCACCCGCGCGCGCCGCATCCACGCTCACCGCGGCGCGGCCCGCACGGCTCCCCCCCTCCCCCCGCACCGCGGAGGGTTCGCACCGCGGTGACGGCGGTCAGCAGGCGCCAGGCGCAGATCTCACACTGACCGCGGGTCGCGGCGGGCTAGCGGTTGCGCTTGCGCTCGCGGCGGGCAGCCTTCGCTTTCGCGCGCCGTCGCTGCAGCCGCGCAGCCGAGTCGCGTGCAGGGCCGCCCTCGCTCAGCTGGCCGTCGGTCACCGGCGCCACTTTGCGGGCATCGCGAATGATCACGAAGGCGATCCCGATCAGCAGCGCGAACGCTGCCACGATCGCGATGATGATGACCCTTTTCGAGTTGGTGGTTGATTCGGTCGCGGTCGTCGTCGTCGTCGCGGTCGTCTGCGTCGGCGTCGTCGCCTGCGCCCCTTCGGTCAGTTCACTGAGTGAGCCGCTCCCACTCAGGTTGCTCGCCGACATCGCCGCCGGAGCGTTGGCGCCGGCGAGCGTGAGGGCGAGCAGCGCACACAGGCACAGTGATGCGGCGCGATTGCGCGAGGATCCGAAGTACAGGCGCGACACGCGGCGAGCATAGCGTCTGGGCCAACTGCCGTGAGCGGGCCCGCGACAGGCGCCGTCTCGAGCGTACAAGGACCCCACGCCATAGAATGACGCCCGATGCCTCCCAAGCAACGACAGGTCCGGATGGAGCAGCGCGGTGGCATAGAGGCCATCCAGGCGCTCGAGCAGCGCTCTGACGAGGAGCTCGAGGGCGAGACCAAGTACAAGTCCGCGGCGATGGCGATACTGGGCGCGCGCGCCTCCGAGCGCTTCGACGCGGAGGCCGCACGGGGGTATTTTCAGCGCGCGATCGCCGCGGCTCGCCCGCAGGAGCGGATGCAGATCAGGCGCATGGCCGACGCGTCGCTCGCCCTCGCCGAACGGCGGGCGGGCGATTTGAAGGACGCCGTCGAGCGCCTGGGTCAGGAGCCACCCAGCGGCCGGCAGATGTTTGCGCTGCGGGCGATGGGCCTGCTGATGCCCCCCTCCTCTGCCGGCATCCTCGCGCGCCTGCGCGGCATCGTCTTGATCCTGGTCCTGGTGATCGCGCTGCTGGCGGTCGGCCTCGGTCTCGTCGAGCTGATCGCGCTGCCCTTCGGCGGGATCGGGTTGGCGCCCGGCATCCTGCTGGGCTTGTTCCTCGTGGTGGCCGTCCTCGGTGTGATCGCAGCGATCGGCAGGCGCCGGCGCGATCGCGGCAAGGCCGCCGGCCGCTAGCGGATCCCGCGGCGGTCCGATGCTCGCTGCGCGCCGCCGGCGGGCAAGGGCTCGCCGGGACAATACGCTTGGGTCGTGCGCGCGCCCGTCTGTCTGATCGTCAACCCCGCCGCCGGCGGCGGCAAGGCCGGGCGCCTCGCGCCTGCCGTGGAGCAGCAGCTGCGAGCACACGGGCTGACCGTGAGCCGCGCCGACACGCGCGACCTCGACCACGCCCGTGAGCTCGCCCGCGAGGCGGCCGACCGCGGCGAGACGATCGCCGCGTTGAGTGGCGACGGCATGGTCGGCGCCCTGGCGGATACCCTGCGCGAGGTTCCGGGCGCCGTTCTGGGTGTGCTCCCGGGCGGTCGCGGCAACGATCTGGCGCGCGTGCTCGGTATTCCCGAGGATGCGCTCGCGGCCTGCGCCACGATCGCCGATGGTATTCCCCGGCCGACCGATCTCGGGCTCGTCAGCGATGCCTCCTCCGGCGAGCGTGGCCGCGCGTTCGTAGGCATCGCCTCAGTCGGCTTTGACAGCGAAGCCAACCGCATCGCCAACGAGGCTCCGGCATGGCTCGGCGGCATGGTGTATGCATACGGGGCACTCCGCGCCCTGCTCTCCTGGCGACCCGCGCGTTTTGAGATCGAACTCGACCCGCCGGGGGAACGTCGCAGCTTCAGGGCCTACTCGATCGGAGCCGCCAACTCGAAGGCATATGGCGGTGGCATGCGCGCCGCGCCGGACGCAATGCTCGACGACGGCCTGCTCGAGGTGCCGGTGCTGGAGAGCGTCGGCAAGCTCAGCTTTCTGATGAAGATCTTCCCGAAGGTGTTCAGCGGAACGCACGTGCACGAGCCGAGCGTGAGCGTGTTCCGCGCGGCGGAGGTCGCGATCAGCGCCGATCGTCCATTCACGATGTACGCCGACGGCGACCCCATCGGGGAGCTGCCCCTGCGGGTGCGGGCGCTGCCCGGAGCTGTCACGATCCTGACCCCCGCGGCCGGTCCGGCCGATTCGCCCTTCGCCGAGACCTCGCCCGCGTCAGCATCGGCCGGCCCGGGAAGCGCGCCGGCTCCGCTAGGCCAGTCGGTGCCCGGGCTCCCGGACAGCGGTTGATGGCGAGCACGCTGGCCCCAAAGCTCGCCCTGGCCCGGACGGTTGGTGCGCTCTCGCGCATGCGCGGCGGTGGCACGAGCGTCCCGGGAAAGGTCTTGATGCGCCTTGCTCCGGATGCGATTGCCGTTCTCGGCGCGCGCCTTCGCGAGGGCAGCGTGCTCGTCTCGGCCACGAACGGAAAGACGACGACGGCCGCGATGGCGGCTCGCATCTTCGAACAGGCCGGAGTGAAGCTGGTGCACAACCAGGCGGGCGCCAACATGGCCGGCGGCATCGCCACGACGCTGCTGTCATCGTCTCGTCCACACGGGACGATGGCCGGCGATCTCGGTCTGTTCGAGGTCGATGAGCTGTGGCTGAGCTCGGTCGCGGCGCAGCTGCATCCTCGCGCGGTGCTGCTCGGGAACCTGTTCCGAGACCAACTCGACCGCTACGGCGAGCTCGACGCGATCGCCGAGAGCTGGGAGCACGCCCTGCACGAGGCCTCGGTCCCAGCGCCCGCGCAGTCGAGCGCCGCTCGCGCCGCCCCGGCTCAGCCACAGCTCGTCCTCAATGGCGATGACCCGCTGATCGCCGATCTCGGCCGCGATCTCCACGGTGTCGTCTACTTCGGGGTCAACGACGATTCGCTCTCCCTGGACGGCATGGCCCACGCCGCCGATGCCAAGCACTGCCGCCGCTGCGGCGCGCCGTATGTGTTCTACGCCGTCTATCTCGGCCATCTCGGCCACTATCGCTGTCCGAGCTGCGGACAGGCCCGGCCGGAGCCGTCGATCCTTGCAACGCGCGTGATCCTCGAAGGTGTGCGCGGGGCTCGCTTCACGCTGTCCACTCCCTCCGGTCAGGCACAGGTCGCCCTGCAGGTGCCCGGTCTCTACAACGTCTACAACGCGCTGGCCGCGGCGGCGCTCGCCACCGCGCTCGAGGTGGGCCTCGAGGACATCGTCGCGGGCCTAGCGAGCACGCAGCCCGCATTTGGCCGGGCCGAGACGGTCACGCTGAACCTCCCCGACGCCACGGTCGATTCGGTCATGCAATCGGTGCGACGAGACATGCGGATCCTGCTCGTGAAGAATCCGGCGGGCGCAAACGAGGTGCTGCGCACGCTCGCACTGGAGCCCGGCGAGCACGATCTTCTCGGGGTGCTCAACGACAACATCGCCGACGGACGCGACGTGTCCTGGATCTGGGACGCGGACTTCGAGCTGCTGAACGGGCGCGTGCGCCGCATCACCTGCAGCGGCAGCCGCGCACCCGAGCTGGCGGTGCGCTTCAAGTATGCCGGGATCGACCCGCGGCGCATCCGCGTTCAGCCAGATCTCTCGCTCGCGCTGCGCGAGGCCGCCAGCGACCGCCCGCCCGTGAACACGCCGCTGTATGCGCTACCGACCTACACCGCGATGCTCGCCCTGCGAGAGCTGCTCGTCGCGCGCGGAGAGGCGCGCAACGCATGGTGGTGAGCTCGCCCGAGGTCGTCTGGCACGATCTGGAGTGCGGCTCCTACAGGGCCGATCTTGCGCTGTGGCGGGAGCTCGCGGATCGCACCGCAGTCGAGGGGCGCAGCGCTCGGATCCTCGACGTCGGCGCCGGAACCGGTCGCGTGGCGCTGCACCTGGCGCGAGCCGGCCATCGAGTGACCGCGCTCGACATCGACGACGGCCTGCTCGACGCTCTGCGTGAGCGCGCCGGCGACCTGAGCATCGAGACGGTCTGCGCCGACGCGCGCTCGTTCGAGCTCGGCCGCGCCGACTTCGATCTCTGCCTGATGCCGATGCAGACCGTGCAGCTGCTCGGCGGCCCCGACAAGCGCGTCGCCTTTCTGAAGCGTGCACGCACGCACCTGCGCCGTGGCGGTCTGCTCGCCGTGGCGATCGTCACCGCCGTCGAACCGTTTGACTGTGCCGACGGCGATGTTGGCCCGACACCTGAGCGCGTGCGTGTGGGCGATGCCCTGTTCGTCAGCCGCCCCACGCGGGTACGCGCGCTCGCTGAAACCGTCCTGATCGAACGCGAGCGGCTGATCTACCGCGACGCGGGCGACGCGCACGAGCGAGGATCCGGTCAGCCGCCGGCCGTGCGCGACACGATCGAGCTTCAACGCGTCGATGCATCCCAGCTCGAGCACGAGGCGACGAGCGTCGGGCTGCTCCGAGAGGCGAGCCGCGTGCTTCCGCCAACCGACGATCACGTGGGTGGGACGGTGGTGATGCTGCGTGCCTGACCCACCTGCCGCAGGTGCCGGCGCCCAGCGCGTGCTGCGGGTGTGCGCGCTGTACCCGGACCTCATGAACATCTATGCCGACCGTGGCAACCTGCTCGTGCTGGAGCGCCGCTGTCTGTGGCGTGGCATCGGCTTTGAGCTCCACGCGAGCGGGCTGGGCGAGTCGTTCGACCCCGACGCCCACGACCTCTTCTATCTCGGGGGCGGTCAGGATCGAGACCAGCGCCTGTGCGCGGAGGACCTGCTCCTGAACAAGCGCGACGCTCTGCATGCGGCCGCGGCGCGCGGAGCGGTGGTGCTCGGCGTGTGCGGCGGCTACCAGCTCTTGGGGTGCTCATACACGCTTGGCGAGGAGCGGATCGCCGGCGTCGAGCTGCTGGACGTGCACACCGTGCGCGAGCAGGGACCACGCTTGATCGGCAACGTCGCGATCGAAGTCTCACTCGAGGATGAGGGGCCCGGCGAGGGTGCACAGGTCCTCGCGGGCTTCGAGAACCATGGTGGGCGCACGCGGCTCGGCCACGGACAGCAGCCGCTCGGTCGCGTGTTGAAGGGCCACGGCAACGACGGGCGCACGGGCGTGGAGGGAGCCAGGCGCGGCAACACGATCGGCACTTACCTGCACGGCCCGCTGCTGCCGAAGAACGTGTGGTTCGCCGACTGGCTGATCGCACGCGCGCTCACGCTCACGTCGGATGAGCTCGCGCCGCTCGACGACGCGCTCGAGCGCGAGGCGCACCTCGGCGCCCGCCGTGCCGCTGGAGTGTGAGCGCCGGCCGACCCGGTATCTGCGCAAACTCGGCGATCGCCCACGCCGCGTCGCCGCGTCGCGTCGTAGCATCGCCCGCGTGGATCTGTCCGAGTACCAGCGCAGCTCGCGCCGCACCGCCGAGTATCCGCGCAGCGACTGGCTGGCCTATCCGGCGCTGGGCCTCGCCGGTGAGGCGGGAGAGGTCGCCGAGCATGCCAAGAAGGCGATCCGCGACGACGCCGGCACGATCAGCGACGCGCGCCGCCAGGCGATGGCGATGGAGCTCGGCGACGTGCTCTGGTACGTCGCGCAGCTGGCAAGCGAGCTGGACCTCGACCTCGACGAGATCGCCCAGAGCAACCTTGAGAAGCTGCTTTCCCGCCAGCGCCGCGGGGTGCTGTCGGGTAGCGGGGACGACCGCTAGAGCGGGGCAGCGACGGCGAAGCGGGAGAAGCGCCCGGCCAGGCGCGCCGGAACGAGTGCGCTGACCCGGACGCCCTCGGCTGTGTCGGTGCGGCTGATCTCGCCGGCGACCTCATGCAGCTCGGCGAGGCTTCCACCGTCGGCGTAGGGGACGAGCAGCTCGACCGGACGAAGCGTGTGCAGAAGCTCGCCTTCGATGCGCGCGCACAGCTCTTCGAGTCCGGCACCTGTCGTGCCGCTGACGAGCACGGCATCGGGATGGCGAAGCCTGAGCTCGTCGCGCGCTGCCTCATCCAGCAGATCGACCTTGTTCAGCGCCAGCAGGCGCGGGCGATCTCCGGCGCCGATCTCCTCGAGCGTCTGCTCGACCGAGCGGCGCATGATCTCCGCCTGTGCCTCGGGCGCGGATCCGTCGAGCACGTGCGCGAGCAGATCCGCGCGGCGCGTCTCCTCGAGCGTGGCCCCGAAGGCATCGACCAGCTGGTGGGGAAGCTTGCTGATGAAGCCGACCGTGTCGGTCAGCAGATATGACCGTCCCGCGCTGCGCCCGGCGCCGTTCAGCGCGACGGCCTGGGGCTGCGCGCCGTTGACCGCACCGTCGTGAGAGCGCGCCTGCGCTGAGCGCTTGAGCGTCCGCGTGGTTGGGTCGAGCGTGTGAAACAGCCGGTCGCCGACACCCACCTCGGCGCCCGTGAGCGCGTTCAACAGCGTCGACTTGCCGGCGTTGGTGTAGCCGACGAGCGCGATCGTGGGCAGCGCCGCACGCTCACGCTCGGCGCGCTGGATCGCGCGTGTTCCCTTCACGTGCTCGAGCCGGCGGCGCAGAGCCGCGATCCGATCGCGTGCCAGGCGGCGGTCGGTCTCGATCTGGGTCTCCCCCGGTCCCCTCGTGCCGATGCCGCCACCGAGGCGCTCGAGGTGGCTCCACAGCCCGCGCATGCGTGCGAGGTTGTACTCCAGCTGGGCCAGCTCGACCTGCAGCTTGCCCTCCGCGCTGTCGGCGTGCGAGGCGAAGATGTCGAGGATCACCGTCGTTCGATCCACCACCGGGAGGCCGATCGCCTCCTCGAGGTTGCGCTCCTGGCGCGCACTCAGCTCGTCGTCGCATGCGATCAGGTTCGCCTCGCAAGCCCTGGCGGCGGCCTTCGCCTCCTCGACCTTGCCCGGGCCGAGGTAGGTGTTCGGGTGCGGCTGCTCACGACGCTGGACCATCTCCCCCACGACCGCGACTCCAGCCGTGCGCAGCAGCTCGCCCAGCTCGGCGAGGTCGTCCCCCTCGGGCAGTGCCGCTACGCAGAAGGCGCGCTGCAGCGCGCGCTGGGTTTGCTCCATCTGCGTGTCAATTCTAGAAGCTAGCCCGCGAGCTCACCGAGCCGGCCGACCGCCTCGAGCAGCCGGTCGTCCGGGGTCGTCAGCGAGATGCGGAACCATCCCTCACCGGCCGGTCCGTAGATCGCCCCCGGCGAGAGCACGACCGCGGCGCGCTCGAGCACATGCTCGCAGTAGGCCGCCGAGCTGGCGAAGCCCTCGGGCACCGGCGCCCACACGTAGATGGTGCCGCGCGGCGGGCGCACGTCGACGCCGATTCCGCGCAGCGCATCGCACACGAGATCGCGGCGGCGCAGGTACAGCTCGTTCATCGAGGCGACCTCCGCGTCGGTGTCCGGGGAGAGCGCGGCGATGCCGGCGAGCTGCACCGCCTCGAACAGGCCGGAGTCGATGTTCGTCTTCAGGCGCCAGTAGACCTCGAGCGCCTCGGCGTTGCCGACCGCGACCGCACAGCGCCAGCCGGTCATGTTGTAGCCCTTGGACAGCGAGAAGACCTCTATGCCGACATCCTTCGCGCCGGGGGTGGCCAGAAACGAGGGTGCGCGGTAGCCGTCGTATGTGATCTCGCTGTAGGAGTTGTCGTGCACGACGAGAATCTCGTGCTCGCGCGCAAACTCGACGACGCGCTCGAAGAAGCCCTCCGGCACGACCGCGCCGGTCGGGTTGTTCGGATAGTTGAGGTACATGAGCCGCGCGCGAGCGGCGACGTCCGCGTCGATCGCATCCAGATCCGGGGCAAAACCGAGCTCGGGCAGCAGCGCCATCAGTACCGGCTCGGCGCCGGCCAGCCAGGGACCGCCGGAGTACACCGGGTAGCCGGGGTCCGCGGCAAGGGCGTAGTCCCCGGGGTCCAGAAAGGCCAGGTTGAGGTTGAAGATCGCCTCCTTGGCGCCGATCGCCGGGATGATCTCGCGCTCGGGATCAAGCGAGACGTCGAAACGGCGCGTATAGAAGTCACACACGGCGGCGCGGAAGTCCTGACGCCCGCGGTTTGAGGGATAGCGGTGCGTCTCGGGGTCGGTCACCGCTTCCTGCATGGCCTCCACGACGAGCGCCGGCGTGGGGCGATCGGGGTCGCCGATGCCAAGGCTGATCACATCCACGCCCGCGGCGCGCTTGGCGGCGATCTTGCGCTCGAGCTCGGCGAACGCGTATGGCGGGATGCGCTCAAGGCGCTTACTCGGTCTCATCCGGCTCCTTCGATCTCGGAAACCCAAGCCCTCTCATCGGCCCTCCCCCAGCTCTCCGAGCTCGTTCTGGAGCTCGTCGCTGAGGTGACCCTCGAACACGGGCAGGGCCCAGCCTGACAGGTGCACGTGCAGATGCTCGTCCACCTCGACCTCCAACTCGCCGCCGTCCAGCACGACGGTGACGCGCGCGGTGCCCTGTGACGGATCGCCGCCGGCCTGGCGCGCACCGAGCACATAGGCGATCGCCGCGCCGGTGGCGCCGGTGCCCGAGGACAGCGTCTCCCCCACGCCGCGCTCGAAGATGCGCGCGCGAACGCGAGCCGGCGGTCCTGGGTCGAGCTCGGTGTACCACGAGACGTTCGTGCGATTGGGAAACAGCTCGTGACCTTCGATCGGCGGTCCTTCGGCGGCGAGATCGAGGGCCGTGAGCTCGGCCATGTCGGCGACGGCGATCGCGCACTGGGGGTTGCCGATCAACACATGTTGGAAGCGCCAGCCGTTCGCCGGCGGCGCCGAGGCGTCGGCCGCCTCGGCGGGCTGCGCCGGCAGAACGGCCGCGCCGTCGGCGGGGCCGGACGGGAAGTCCATGGAGGTCAACCGCGCGTGACCCATGTCGACGCGGCAGCTGAAGCGGCCGGTGATGCTCGCGTGGATCGGCCCGGCCGCCGTACGTATCGAAAAGGCGTCCTCCTCGGTCCAACCGCGCCGGCGCAGGTAGAGGATCGCCTCGCGCGCGCCGTTGCCCGACAGCTCGGCCTCCGAGCCGTCGGGGTTGTAGATGCGAAGCGCGGCCACGTAGCCCGCGTCCTTCGGACGCAGGAGCTCGAGCACGCCGTCGGCGAACACGCCCACGTGGCCCTCGCACAGCCGACGCACGCGCGCCGGTGTGAGCGCGAAGGGCAGCTCGTCGTGCTCGACGATCAGATAGTCGTTGCCCAGGGCCTGCCACTTCTCGAATCTCATGAGGGGCCGCAGTCTAGGATCTCCTCGGCCACGGCGGCCGCCGCGCGGTCAGTGACGTCGATCACGCGGACACCCGCGAGCTTGCGCATCCAGGTCAGCTGGCGGCGGGCGTAGTTGCGCGTGCGGCGCTTCATGCTCGCGACGTCGTCGCCGAGCAGCTCTTCGAAGCCCAGCGCCTTGCGCGCCGTGGCCGAGGCTCCGGCGACATGGGCGCGGCGCACCTCCTCGCGGGCGCCCGCGGCGAGCATCTGATCGATGCGTGCGTCGATCAGCCCGTACAGCCGATCGCGCTCCATCGTCAGGCCGGCCAGCAGCGTCGGATGGCGCAGCTCGGCGCTCCACAGCTGCGACACGTCCTCGGGCGGCTCGAGCTCGCCCGCGTCCAGCAGCTCAAGCGCCCGTACCACGCGCTGGCGGTCGTTCGGGTCGATCCCCTCGGCCGCCCATGCCGCGCGCCGCGCGAGCAGCGCATGCAGGGCCGGCGCGCCATGCAGCTGAAGCTCTGCGGTCCAGTGCTCGCGCACGCCCTCCGGCGGAGGCGGCCGCAGGTCCAGCTCGGCCAGAGCTGCACGCAGATACAGGCCGGTGCCGCCAACGACGATCGGGCGCCGCCCCGCGGCGAGCAGCCCATCGATCTCGGCGTGTGCCAGCTCGGCGTACTGGCCGGCGCTGAAGGTGGCGTCGAGCGGCAGGAAGCCGACGAGCCGGTGTTCGAGCCTCGAGCGCTGGCCCGGTGAGGCCACGCCCGTGAGGGTCTCGAGGCCGGCATAGACCTGCAGGGCATCGGCGGACACGGCCACCGGGTCCTGACCGCGAACCCGCAACAGTTCGGCGAGGGCGACGGCGATCGCCGTCTTGCCGACGCCGGTGGGCCCGAACAGGGCGATGAGTTCGTAGGAGCATGACCCGGGGGCGTCCATCGCGGTTGAGTATCGCCGCGATCAGGCCACGACCCCACCCCCGGCGCCTCTCCAGATGACGGGAGCGGAGGGCGCCAGAGGGTGAGGCCGCTCCCTCCTGGAGGGGCCACTGGCCAATGGCCCTATCGAGGAACCCGAGCCTGGCCCCGCAGTACCGGACACGCTCTTGTCCAGCAAGTCCAAACCTCCTTGGGTGATTTTGTACGCCTTGGTCGAGGAGTTCGGTTGAGGTCACAGTGGACGGGAAGTTTTCAGGCCACGGGGAGTCTCTGGAGGTGAGGGCTTGCATGTGGCCGGAGCCTCCTCTGGTCGCGTCAAGGACCGGCGTATCCCCCGGAGCCCCCTTGCCTCCGGTTGCCCGGTACGAACGTTGCGCCTGCGGGAGCGGGGCGCATGTATGGCGGCCGGTTCCGCGCACCCCCCTGAGCGGGCCGGCCGTCAGTTTGCCGGCGGTCGAGCCGTTGCACAGCGGTGCTCAGAAGAGCGTGTCCTGGCGTGCCGGACGCGGGGAGGGCCGCAAGCTCGGCGAAGGTCGCGAGATCAGCCCGAACGCCCTGGGGCCGTCGGATGGCCCTCGCCGGCGCACCAGCCGCGTCAGGCGCTCGCGCTCCTGCTTTGAGGCGTATGCGCCGCGCCGGTAGAGCGCCTCATAGCGGGGCACCAGGTCGGGGCGCTGGGCCTCGAGCCAGCTCATGAAGACCTGACGCACATCGCCACGCAGATGCAGCGCCACGCCGCCGATGCTCGTCGCACCCGCCGCGGTGGCCATCTCCAGCAGCGGCTCGACCTGCTCGGGCGCGTCATTGATCCCGGGCATCAGCGGCGCTATCAGGACACCGGTCGGAATCCCGGCGCGGTTCAGCTCCGCCACCGCCTCAAGACGCGCGCGCGGGTGAGGGGTGTGCGGCTCTGTTGCCCTCCAGGCCTTCTCATCGAGGGTGGGGATGGACAGGCACGCGGTGAAGCTCGCTCGCTGGGCGATCTCGAGCATCAGCGGAAGGTCGCGCAGCAGCAGCGGCGACTTGGTCAGCACCGAGCACGGGTTGGCGGCGTCACGCAGCGCCTCCCAGATGCCCTGCATCAGCTTGTAGCGCCCCTCGACCCACTGGTAGGGGTCCGTGTTCGTTCCGAGCGCGACGTGCTCGTGCTTCCAGGATGCGCGGGCCAGCTCGACCCGCAGCAGCTCCGGAGCGTTCACCTTGACGACGATCTCGCGCTCGAAGTCCCTGCCCGCGTCGAAGTCGAGGAACTTGTGGGTGGGCCGGGCAAAGCAGTAGGTGCAGGCATGCGTGCATCCCCGATACGGGTTGATCGTCCAGCGGAACGGCATCGGGGACTTCTCGGGGACGCGGTTGAGGATGGAACGCGCGCTCACCTCGTAGAAGCGGATATCGAGCGCCTCGGGCGCGTCGAATCGCCGCATGACGGCCTCGTCGCGGTATCCGGGCAGCCGCCGCTGCTCTTCCTCGGTGAGCGTCAGGTTGCTCCAGCGCACGAACGTATGTTCGCATATGTGACGGACGGGCGTCCGCTCCGGCTCACATCTACCGGCCGCTGCCGCCCGCCCCCGCTTCTGCAAGATCGCTGGCGCGGTGGTCCACCGAGATGCGCGGCACCTATCTGTCGGAGTCCGCGTCGAACGAGGGAGGCCCAATGGCCAGAATCATCGTGACGACCGAGGAGCGCGAACGCTCAGACGCTCGCGTGATGTTCAACGACCAGCACCGCTCCGACCATCTCCGCGACGAGCATGCCCAGCTCATGCAGCGGCTGGGCTGGACCGTTGTCGACGCCGAGCCCCGAATCGTCGGCTGGCGAGCCAGATACGCCCGTCCCCGCCGTCTGTGATCGCCGGTGCCGGACCGGGGATCGATCGCGTTCTTGGCTCCAGCAAGCCGATAGCGGCATCCACTTACACAACCCCTACGCATGTCTATGGCCCTGCTTAGACGCCACTACGGATACGCTTAGCGCGGGGACCGACGATGGCTTGCATAAGCAGCCAATCGACCCCAGGAGGTCCGCATGAACATATCCAAGATGCTGGGCGCCACGATGGTGGCGGGCGCGCTCGCCACCGCTGGTGCCGCGGCTGGTATCAGCGGCGCGGCGGCGGCGACGAGTACCACCGCCACGCCATCGACCGCGTCAACCGCTCCCGCTGCCACGACCCCGGCGCCCTCGCAGAAATCAGGGGCGCCGAAAGGGGCGCCCGGGAAACACGCCTGCCCGAACATGGGCTCCGGTCCCACCGGGAGCTCCGGCGCGAGCTCGGGAGCAGGGCCGAACTCGGGTGCCAGCTACCCGGGCGCGGCCGCCGGCGCCAGCTACCAATAGGCCGGGGTTCCACGGACCCTGGGCCACCGCGCCTGCCAGCGACGCCACTCCACCGGCGTCCGCTGGCGGGGGCGGGATCGACTGCGGCCGCCGTGTCAGTGACCGGCCGCTCGCGTGAGCAGCCGTTCCTCGCCCGCAAGCGTCTGACTGGTCGTCGCCGTTATCAGCACGTCGGTCAGCTCGCCTGCGTTTGCGAGGCCGTTGAAGTTCACGACCTTGTTGTGACGCGTGCGTCCCCGCAGACGCTCCGGATCGGTGCGTGAGGGACCTTCGACGAGGACCTCCAGCGTGCGGCCGAGAAAGCGCTGGGCGCGCGCGAGCGCATCGCGTTGCACGAGCTCGAGCAGCCGCTCCATCCGCTCCACCTTGACCGGATGCGCTACCTGCTCCGCGGTCATCTCCGCCGCCTCGGTGCCGCGGCGCGGTGAGAAGATGAAGGTGAAGGCACTGTCGTAGCCCACCTCCTGCACGACCTCCATCGTCTCCGTGAAGTCCGCCTCGGTCTCCCCCGGAAAGCCGACGATGATGTCCGTGCTGAGCGACGTGTCGGGCAGGTGCTCGCGAATCAGCGCCACCCGCTCGAGATAGCGCCGGCGGTCGTAGGTGCGCCGCATCGCCTTCAGGATTCGGCTCGAGCCCGACTGCAGCGGCAGGTGGATGTGCTCGCACACGCTGTCGAGCTCTGCGTGCGCGCGAATCACGTCCTCGCGCATGTCCTTCGGGTGCGGGCTCGTGTAGCGGATGCGCTCGATCCCGTCGATGCCGTCGAGCAGTCCGAGCAGCTCGGCAAAGCTCACGCGCTCGGGCACGGCCCCGGCCGGCGTGCCCGCACGACGCCCCGCGGACCCGCCGGTGGCGGGCAGGTCGCGACCATAGGAGTTGACGTTCTGCCCCAACAGCGTGACCTCGCGCACGCCGGCCCCAGCCATCGCCTGAACCTCCGCCACGAGCTCCTGCGGCGGGCGGCTCACCTCGCGTCCGCGCGTCGACGGGACGATGCAGTAGGAGCAGGCGCAGTTGCAGCCCACGCTGATCTGCAGCCACCCCTGGAAGGGCCGCGACCGACGCGCCGGCAGGCGGCCGGTGAACCCCTCGAACTCGAAGTAACCCTGCGCGCTGAGCGAGTCGCTCGTGAGGAACTCGGCGAGCTTGTGCACCTGGCCTGGGCCGAACGCGACGTCCACGAACGGAAAACGCTCGAACACCTCATCCTTGAGCGACTGCGCCCAGCAGCCGCCGACCCCAACCACCCGCTCAGGCCGTTCGCGCTTCAGGCGCTTGGCCTCCCCGAGGTGTGCGATGAAGCGCCTGTCGGCCGACTCGCGGATCGAGCAGGTGTTGAACAAGATCAGGTCGGCCTGCTCGCGCACCTCCGCCTCGGCATAGCCCAGCGACTCGAGCATGCCCTTCATCCGCTCGGAGTCGTGCTCGTTCATCTGGCAGCCGAAGCTCGTCAGGTGGTATCGCTTCTGCATAGAGCCAATCAACCCCATGGGGGGGATGATGGCAGCGAAGGCCGAGCAGCGGCCTCCTCCACGAAGCGAACACCTCACCGTCCCACGGAATGCCGCGATGTCGTCGCACCTCTGGCCCCGGTGCGAGCCGACGTTTGACGAGGGTCCTCGGCAGAAGTTCAAGGACTCGGCGACCGCCGTCGAGGGGGAGGCATAAAGACCGAATCCCTCTGTTTCGAAAGGAGGTGGGACTCAATGAATGCCACCACGCTACCCGTCAGATCGAACTTGGAGCGCAACGCCTTGGTACATGCCTGTGCCGCCGTGCGCGAGCGAGAGGAGCGCACGCAGGACTATCAGCTCGGCGATGGTCGCCACCCGGCCACCGACTTCGATCTTGAGGCGTCGGACAGGCGCATAGCTGAATCATGGATGCTCGCCGATCAGCTCGATAGCGGCGGCCCAGTGGGCGTACCCCTCGGGATTGCCGACGAGGTCGCCGAGTACCTTGCAAGGCTCACGAGGGATGAGCTGGAGGAGATTCTGGAATCGCCCGGCACGGCCCCCATCGGTGTACACATCGAGAGCCGTATGAATCTCATGGGCCTGCTCGGATCACTCAACGTGGGCTGATGGCCGCATAGGGCCCCAGCGAGTCTGAGACTGCCCGCTGTGCGGTGCGCGGTAGCGCAACATGTGAGACCCAGGCCTACCCCTGCAGCACCAGCACCTCTTCAACGAGCCCGGGGTGCACGCGGATGATGTCCTGGGGGAGCAGCGTGACAGAGTCGGTCGCGGAGATCCGCGTGTCTTCGCCCGCGAGCGCTTCTGCCGTGCAGCTCACCTGTACGGCGTTCTGCCGATCGCATTTGATGATGCGCAGGCTGACGCCTTGGCCCTCCCAGTAGCCGCGCTCGTAGGTCGTGACAGCACGTCTGGCCGTGGCCAGCGACAGCCAGCGCGCCCGGTGCGCTGAGGCCCCGGGGGGCACGGCCAACGCGGTGAGTGCTACGCCCGCAACGCACAACCGGCACGAGAACCGGCGCACGGACGGATCCTCTAGGCGGCTGCCACCGCCGGTTCGCTCGCGATCGGCGGCGGCGCGTCCTTATCGCGGTCGATCGGCGTCACGAGATCCTGGCCCAGGCCCATCGCCGCATAGATCTTGTCGTTGATCTCCTTCGCGAGGGCCGGGTTCTGATCCAGGTGGGCCTTGGCATTGCCGCGCCCCTGCCCGAGGCGGTCGTCGCCATAGGAGAAGAACGAGCCGGACTTGGAGATGATGTTGTGCTCGAGGCCCAGATCGATCAGGCAGCCCGAGGTCGAGATCCCCTTTCCGAACTCGATGTCGAACTCGGCCTGGCGGAAGGGCGCGGCCACCTTGTTCTTGACGATCTTCACCCGCACACGGTTGCCCACCGCCTCGGTGCCGTCCTTGAGCGTCTCGATGCGCCGGATGTCCAGACGCTGTGAGGCGTAGAACTTCAGGGCACGACCGCCCGGCTGGGTCTCGGGCGAGCCGAACATGACCCCGACCTTTTCGCGGATCTGGTTGGTGAGGATGCAGAGCGTCTGCGTGCGGTTGAGGTTGCCGGCGAGCTTGCGCATCGCCTGGGACATCATGCGCGCCTGCGCTCCGACCGTCTGGTCGCCCATCTGCCCCTCGACCTCCACCCGCGGGGTCAGCGCGGCCACGGAGTCGATTGCGACCACGTCGACGGCGCCCGAGCGCACGAGCATGTCGGCGACCTCCAGGGCCTGCTCGCCGTAGTCGGGCTGGGAGACGAGCAGCTCGTCGATGTCGACGCCGATCTCCTTTGCGTAGAGCGGGTCCATGGCGTGCTCGGCGTCGATGAACGCACACACGCCGCCCAGCTTCTGCGCCTCGGCGAGCACGTGATAGATGAGGGTGGTCTTACCCGAGGACTCCGGGCCGAACACCTCGACGATGCGCCCCCGTGGCACGCCGCCGATTCCGAGCGCCAGATCCAGCGACAGCGCACCCGTCGGGATCGCATCGCAGCGCACCTGCGCGCCCTCGTCGCCCATGCGCATGACCGTGCCCTTGCCGAACTCGCGCTCGATCTGCGTGAGCGCGCCCTGCAGGGCGGCGTCGCGCGCCCTGGCGGCCTTCTCCTGGTCGGTCACCGACATGATCTGACTCCTCGGTTCGAGATGAGCTGCGCAACATAAGGGGCGCTTCGGACGGAACAGCTGTTCGCCCGTCGGCCCCGAAGCGACGCTCCGCTCGGACTACGCGAGCGGCGTGGAAGGGGGCCGCCGAGCGGCTCCTGCGTGCGGTTTCTTCGTCCAGAGACGTGCCCAGCGCTCACGCATCCGCCCGCGCGGACGATGTGACATGAGCCCGCCCGTTCGCACGACCCTGGAGATCCCCTTGCCCTCAAGCCTTCCCCGCCGAAGCCTCATCGCGATGCTCACGCTGGCGCTGTCGATGGCGACGGTCATCGTGCTGCTCGCGGCCTCACCGCAGGCGATGGCCCAGGCGCGCAGGTCCGCGTGCACGTCCTCCTCGAGCGCCCATCGCGCGAGTGCCGCCCGTGCCTGCGTCCAGGCCCGGCGGGCGAGCAAGCCGGCCCACAAGAAGGCCCATGGCCACTCCAAGGTCAAGGGGCATCACGCCAAACACGCAAAGAAGGGCAAGAAGACAGCCAAGAAGAAGGCCAAATCGACGGCGCGCAGCGTCACTCCGGCGGTCTGCGAAGACGGCAGCCTTCCCGTGAATGAAGGCGGCGGCATCTTCTCGTGCGCCGATGAATCCGAACCGGTGTGCAGCAACGGCTCGATCCCGGTGCTCTCGAGCAACGGCTCGGCCCTCGTCTGCGTCGTCAAAGCAGGCGCCGCCGGTTTGACCGAAGCGCTCTGCGAAGACGGCAGCTCCCCCATCCGGGCCGGCGACGGCTCCTTCTCCTGCGACGACGAATCCCAGCCGGTCTGCGAAGACGGCGCGATCCCCGAGCTCTCGAGCAACGGCGCGACGCTCGTCTGCCGCCCCGAATCGAGCGACGACTCAAACGCGAACGAAGTGACCTGCGAAGACGGCGGCGTCGCCGTCGAGGCCTCAGACGGCTCCTACTCCTGCGTGGGTGGATCTGAACAGGGCTGTGAAGCCACGGTGCCCACGCTCTCGAGCGAACACTGGAGCACGCTCTGTGACACCGAAGGCGGCGCCTGAGCCACCGGCCCGCTCACGGCACGGCGGTCGCGAGATCGCACCTCGCGAGCACCTCGTAGGCGGCGCCCTCGGGCGAGAGCCAGGAGCGGTAGAGGGTCACGCGACCGGGCGGTGAAGCGAAGCTGCGGCGTGGCGGGGAGCTCGGGGTTCCCATCGAGCCCCTTCCGTGCTCTTGAGCGTCGGCCCTGCCCGCGCGTGCGCGCGACCGTGACATGCGCCCTGAAGCGCCTTCGCTCCGGCTGCCAGCCCGTCGTGGCGCAGATGGCGCCGGTGACCGCTGCGTGCAGGCCCGCCAGCTCTCCCTGCTCGTCGTGGATCGCGACCGCCAGCGAGCGCGGGCGCGCCCTCGGCAGCCACAGCGGAGCGCCCACGGACAGCTCGCCCGTGTACCCGGGGAGGGCGCTCAGCGCGGAGCCGATCGCCGCGATCTCATCGACCGGGCGAGCGCCCAGGAAGCACAACGTCACATGCAGGACCTCGGGATCGAGCAGGCGCAGCGGCCGGCCGAGGCCCTCCGCGCGGCACGCGACCGCCGCGCTCAGTGCCCAGGCGGCCAGCTGCTCGCGCACCGCTGCCGGCGGATCGGCGGCCACGAACAGCCGGGCTGTGGCTCCGCGTGACATTGCCCGAGCGATGCTAGAGCGTGTCCGCTGATCCCATCAGGAGCAGGCGGCGGATCAGGTGCATGGCCACCGTCGTTGCACGATCGCGCACGTCGGATCGTCCGCCCGGGAGATTGACCGAGCGCGTCATCTCGTTCTCGGCGCCGTCCTCCCCGTCCACGCCGGCCACCACGCTCAGCCACACGAGGCCGACCGGCTTCTCCTCGCTGCCGCCCCCGGGCCCGGCCACGCCCGTCACCCCCACTCCGACGTCCGCGCCGAGCAGCGAGCGCGCACCCTCGGCGAGCGCGCGCGCCACCTCCGCCGAGACGGCTCCATGCTGCTCGAGCAGCTCCGCGGGTACGCCGGCGTGGGAGATCTTGACCTCGTTCGAATAGGCGACGATCGCGCCCTTCACATACTCAGAGGCGCCGGCCGGGTCCGTCAGGCGAGCCGCCAACAGGCCGCCCGTGCAGGACTCGGCCGTCGCGATCGTGATCGGGCCACGAGCATCGGGCGTGTCGCTGCGCGCGCGGGCGGAGATGGCACCGTCGGCGGGCGCCGTGCCGCGCAGCAGCGCCGCCACCTGGTCGTCGACCGAGCTGCCGTCGGTTGAGAAGAGCGTGTCGGAGTGGCGCTGCTCGACCACCTGCTCGAACGCCTCGTAGGTGTCCTCGGCGCCGGGCTCATAACGGGTGACCACCTCGATCTCGCCCCGTTTCATGCATGTCGTGATCTCCAGGCGCTCGAGCGCGACGCCCTCGCGCGCGGCCACGCGCAGCGTCTCGGCGATCTCCGACTCGGGGATCCCGAACAGCCGCAGCATCCGCTGGCGGTAGGCGATCGCACCCTCGAGGGCCGCGTCCAGGGCACCGCTCGCGACCGCCTCAAGCCACATCGGCTGCAGCTCGCGAGGCGGCCCTGGAAGCACGACGACCGTCGGTCCGCGCGCCGCTTCACCCTCGCCGGGCGGGGCGGGTGGCACTCCATCGGCGGGCGGAACCACGAGCCCCGGCGCCGTCCCCACCGGCTCGAGCACCGTGGCGCCCGCCGGGATCGTCGCCTGCTTGCGGTTGGCGGCACGGATCGCCTCCCGATCGAGGTTCGGCCAGCGTTTCAGCAGTGGCTTGACGATCTCCGCGATCCGCTCTGAGAGCGCGTCGTCGAGCACCATCTCGCGACCCTGAAATCGTCCCACCACCTCGGCCGTCAGATCATCGGCGGTCGGCCCGAGGCCGCCGCTCGTGAGAATCAGGCCCATGCCCTCCTCGGCCATGAAGCCCAGCGCGGACTCCATATCCTCGGGGCGGTCGGCCACGATCGCCGTGTAGGCGAGGTCCACGCCCAGCTCCGCCAGCCGCTCGGCCAGCCACGGGCCGTTGCGGTCGCTGACCCTGCCACTGAGCACCTCCGTGCCCGTGACCACTATGCCCGCGCGCACGCTCACTGGCAGGTCGGCAGCTGACCCACCTTCAGCGGGTGGCGCCCGGTGGCCTTCGTGATCGAGTAGCCGATCGCCTGACTGGACGGCGGCACCGTCCTCGGCCTGCCGTCGATGTACATCGTCAGCGAGCTGTTGCCCAATGTGATTTCAAAGCGCTTCGCGTGAAAGGTCGGGGTGCTCGACCCGGGCTGCAGTTCGCTTCCGGGAATCAGCTTGCGCCCGTTGTCGCCGAGCAGGCACACGTACACGGCCGCGGACGGCTTCAGCGAGAGCGTGACCGTCGTCGAGCGCGCGGCCGCGGAGGCGGAGGCGCGCCCGGAGCCGTGATGACCATGGGTCCCGCGGGTGGCGGGAGCGGAGGCGACGCTTTCGGTGTGTTTGGAGGAGCTGCCCCCGCCCCCGGTGAGCAGGCCCACCACCAGAAGCACGATCAACAGCCCCACCACCGCGACCACCACCATGTAGCCGCGCGAGGGGCCTTTCGGGGCTCTGGCGCCCCCGGGCGAGCGCGAGTGCTGCGGGCTCGAGACGATCGGCTCGAGCGCCGCATCGGTCAGGCCCTCGTGGCTCAGCCTGTATTCCTCGACCAGTGCCTTGCCGTCGAGACCCAATGCCTGCGCGTAGGTGCGCAGGAAGCTCTTCACGAACGTGGGTCCCGGCAACAGCCCCCACTCTTCGTTCTCGAGCGCGCGCAGGTACTTGGCCCTGATCTTCGTCTTGGCCTCGATCTCGGACACGTCGATACGCGCGCGCATACGCGCGTCTCGCAGCGTTTCACCGATCTCGGGCATGTCCCTCGAAGGCTAGTCGCTTGCAGTGGGTGCAGGGTCGCCCAGCGCAGCCAGCACCCGTGGCAGATCGGCCTCTGAGACGAGCACCTGTCTTGGCTTCGATCCCTCATAGCCCGAGATCACCCCGCGCCGCTCGAGCATGTCGATGAGGCGGCCCGCCCGCGTGTATCCGAGCCGCAGGCGCCGCTGCAGCATCGACGTCGACGCCGTCTGCATTTCAGCCACGAGCGCGATCGCGTCCCCCAGCAGGGGGTCCTCATCGGGATCGAACTCCCCGCCGCCCTCCTCGGGCGCCTCGGGCTCGACCTTCTCGAGCAGCTCCTCGCGCAGCTCCGGTTCGCCCTGGCGGCGCCAGCCGTCGGTCAGCTTCGCGATCTGGGCCTCGTCGATGTAGGCCCCCTGGATGCGCTGCAGCCGCGAGCTTCCGACCGGGCTGAACAGCATGTCGCCCTGGCCCAAGCAGCGACTCGGCGCCGTTGTGGTCGAGGATCACGCGCGAGTCGGTCTGCGAGGAGACCGAGAACGCGATCCGCGACGGCACGTTCGCCTTGATCATGCCGGTGATCACGTCCACCCGCGGGCTCTGCGTGGCGAGCACCAGATGGATGCCCACCGCCCGCGCCTTCTGTGCCAGGCGGATGATCGAGTCCTCGACATCCGCGGGCGCGACCATCATCAGATCCGCGAGCTCGTCGATCACGCACAGTATGTAAGGCAGCGGAGCTTCGCCGCGCTTGGCGCGCGCGCGATTCAGCTCGATCAGGCTGCGCGTGCGCGCCAGCGACATGATCCCGTAGCGCTGCTCCATCTCCTTCACCAGGTTCTGCAGCGCGTTCGCCGCCATCCGCGGGCTGGTGATCACCGGCGTGAGCAGATGGGGTATCGACTCATAGTGGTTGAGCTCGACCTGCTTGGGATCCACCAGCACGAGGCGCACCTGATGCGGGGTGGCCCGCAACAGGACGCTCGACAGCATCGCGTTGATCGCCCCCGACTTGCCGGCGCCCGTGGTGCCGGCCACCAGCAGATGCGGCATCTTCGCCAGATCGGCTCCGATCGCCTTGCCCGCGACGTCCTTGCCCAGCCACACCGTCAGCGGCGACCAGTCCTTGGGCGGCTCCTGGAAGACGTCGCCGAGCTTGACGATCCGCCGGTGGGCGTTCGGCACCTCCACGCCCACCGCCTGCTTTCCCGGGATCGGCGCGAGGATGCGGATGTCGGTCGCCGCCAGCGCATATGCGAGGTCATCCTTCAGCTGGGCGACCTTCGCGACCTTCGTGCCGGGCGCGAGCCTCAGTTCATAGCGCGTGATGTGGGGTCCCGCGACGGTGCCGATCACCTTGGCCTCGACGCCGAAGTGGCCAAGCGCCTCCACCAGGCTGGTCGCGATCCGCTCCTGCCCGGCGGTATCAGGGCGTGCCTGCTCGCCGGTCGAACGCGTCAGCAGCTTGGCTGCGTTCGGCAGCTCCCATGCGAAGTCGGGATCCTCGGTCGCCGCCTCGCGCAGCCTGCCCTGCGGGGTGAGCGACGCCGGATCGGCGTGGGCGACCCCGGCGATCTCCTCATCCTCGCCCTTCTCGCCACCATCGCCGGTGTCGCCGCCCACGGCGGCGCTCGCAGCGCCTTCGCCGGAATCCTCGACGGGCGCCTCGAGCTCTCGTCGATCCTCCTGCGATGGCCCCTCCACGTGCGTCGAGCGCACGATCAGCTCCTCGGGAGCGGGCTCGGGGACGGACCCGCCTGCACGCTCGGCCAGGAGACCCTCAAAAGCTTCGACCGGCGCCGGTGAAGCGCCGTCGTCGGCCCCGTCGGGCGAGCGAAGATCGGCGAGTGCGCGCATCCTGCGCGTGGTGTCGAGCAGACCGGCACCGCCCGTGCGAATCGCCCCGGCGAGCGAGGCCCCGGTCAGAAGGATCACGCCTGCCAGCATCAGGAACACCACGAGGATGTCGACGCCCAGGCTCCCGAGCAGCCGATGGCCGCCCTGGAACAGCGCCTCGCCGGCCACTCCCCCGTGCGCCTGCAGAAACGACGATGTCCAGGCCCGCGCCCCGCTGGCCGGAGAGCCCGAGCTGACGCCCAGCGTGCCGGCGGCCAGGGCGAGGGTGACCGACGTGAACACGCAGATGACGCCCGCGCGCAGAGGTCTCAGAGCGGGCAGAACCGGTCGCAACAGCAAGAGCCCACCCGCCGCGACGAGCGTGACCGGCGCGAGCACGCGCGCGCGGCCGAGCACCCAGCCGAGCGCCACCGCCAGGCCATGACCGGCGCCGCCGCCGTCCCAGCCGCCGTACAGCACGAACGCCATGAACACGCCGACCGCCGCCAGCCCGAGACCGAGCACGTCGCGCCCGCGCTGGTCCAGCACCGGCAGGCTTCCGAGCCGCCTGAGAGCCGAGAATCCGATCGCCTTGCGACGGCGAACCTTGCCGCGAGCGCGCGTCCTCGCGCTCGCGCGCGTCCCCCGCCTCGCCGTGGGCGTGCGTTTGCTCCCGCGCTTTCGTGTTGCGGCCATGCGCACGCAACTTCGACGCCAGCCCCCCGTAACCTGCCCCGGGGCCTTACCATCGCTTTAGCGCCTACGGTTACATAAAGACCATGAACGACTTCTCCCGCGCACCCCGCGTGCTCGTTGTCGAGGACGACGAGGACATCGCCCAGGCGCTCCAGCGCTCCCTGCGGATGGAGGGCTATGAGGTGCGCGCCGTCGCCGATGGGCGCACCGCGATCGAGCAGGGGCGCTCCTTCATGCCCGACCTCGTGATCCTCGACCTCGGCCTGCCCGAGCTCGACGGCGTCGACGTCGCGCGCGCGCTGCGCGCCGAGGACGACGTGCCGATCCTGATCCTCACCGCGCGCGACGCGCTGGAGTCACGCGTCGAGGGCCTCGATGCGGGCGCCGACGACTACCTCGTCAAGCCGTTCGAGCGCCAAGAGCTGCTCGCGCGCATGCGCGCTCTGCTGCGCCGGCGCCCGCCCCGGGGCTCGGCGCCGCTGCGGGTCGGCGACCTCTCGCTGAACGCGGACACGCACGAGGTGACCCGTGGTGAGCGCTCCATCGAGCTGACCCAGCGAGAGTTCGAGCTACTCGAATATCTCATGCGCAACGAGCGCATCGTCATCTCCCGCCAGCGCCTGCTCGACGAGGTGTGGGGCTATGACCCCTTCTCCACCACGAACACGATCGAGGTGTTCGTCTCCAACCTGCGCCGCAAGCTGGAGGCCGAGGAGGAGCCGCGGCTGCTGCACACGATCAGGGGAGCCGGCTACGTCCTTCGCGCATAGGCTGCTGATTCTCCCGCGACGCGCGAGCGCGCGCCTCTCCGCCAGCTTCGACCGGCTGCCCATACGCGTGCGCCTGGCCGGCGTCTCGGCCCTGCTCACGTTCGTGATCCTGTGCGTGTTCGCGATTGCGATCGGCTCACTGACCGTGCATCGGGTTCGCGCCGACTTCAACCAGCAGGTGCGCGGACACCGCCAACCAGCTGCCGTCCGTGCTGAGCATCAAGGTCGACCCCTCCAACTACGAGGCCATCACGATCCAGCCGCCGCTCGCGGACTTCGCCTCGCCCTCGGATCACGCGGTCATCAAGATCTTCACGCTCGGCGGAACCCTCGTGGCCGAGGAACCGAGGAAGAAAGTGCCCTCGCTCGGTCTGCCGAAAAGCAGGGCGGCGACCGTAGATGGCTACCGCGTGGTCAGCCGCTCGGCGGTGGTGGGCATCTACGGTACGAGCGAGCTGATCGGCCGCATGGTCATCGAGTACGGCCAACGGACCTCGGCGACTGAGGCGACGGTCGCGCGCGTGGAGCTGTTCCTGCTGCTGGGCGTGCTCGCCGGAACGGCGCTCGCGCTGCTGGCCGGCATGATGATCGCGCGGCGCGCGATGGCGCCGATCGCCGAGCTCACATCCACCGCCGAGGAGATCACCCGCACCCGCGACCCTTCCCGCGGCGTGCCCCAGCCGGCAGCCGACGACGAGGTGGCCGAGCTCGCGCGCACGCTCGAGGGGATGCTCCACGAGCTCGATACCGCGCGCACGGAAACGGAGTCCACGCTCGCGCGCCAGCGCCAGTTCGTCGCCGACGCCTCGCATGAGCTGCGCACGCCGCTTACCAGCGTGCTCGCCAACCTCGAGCTGCTGGCCGAATCGCTGCACGGCGACCAGGGCGAGGCGGCGCGCTCGGCCCTGCGCTCCTCGCAGCGCATGCGCCGCCTGGTCGCCGACCTGCTGCTGCTCGCGCGCACGGACGTCGGGCGCGTGGTGCGGCGCGAGCGCTGCGACCTCGCCGAGATCGTCGTGGAAGCGGCCAGCGAGCTCGGGCCGGTGACCGGCGAGCACGAGATCCAGCTCGACGTCCACCCCGCGATCGTGGAGGCTGCCCGCGACGAGCTCCACCGCCTGGTCATCAACCTGCTCGAAAACGCCCTGCGCCACACTCCCGCGGGCACGAGGATCAGCGTGTGGACCTCGGCCGCCGAGGGACAGGCGACGCTGGTCGTACAGGACGACGGCCCCGGCGTGCCGCCCGAGCTCGCCTCCACCCTGTTCGAGCGGTTCGTCCGCGGCGCCGGCGACCGCGGCGGCTCATTCGGCCTCGGCCTGGCCATCGTCCGCGCCGTCGCCGAGTCTCACGGCGGCTCGGTCACCCTGGAGTCGGCCAGCGAGGGCAGCGGTGCCCGCTTTGTCGTGCGCCTGCCGGCGGCGTCAGACCTCGACGACGACGGGAAGCACCATCGGCCGCCGCTTCAGACGGTCATAGACTAGCTTCGCCAGATCGTCGTGCAGCAGCTGCTGCAGCAGGTCGACCTCGTGGATCTCCTCCTTGGCCGCCCGGCGCAGCGTGGCGTCGATCGTCACGCGGATCTCCTCGAGCAGCTCATCGGCCTGATCGAGGAACGGAACGCCGCGGAAGATCACCTCGGGATCGGCGACCGAGCGCCCATCCTGCTCGGCGATCGTGACCACCACGATGAAGATCCCGTCGGCCGAGAGCATCCGCCGGTCGCGCAGGGCGACGTCGGCCATGTCCCCGATCTCGACGCCGTCGACGAAGATCATGCCTGACGGCTCGGGCTTGCCGAAGCGCGCGCGGCGCTCGTCGATGTCGAGCGGCAGCCCGTTCTCCCCCTGGAAGATGTCCTCCGGCGCGACGCCGACGGCCTCCGCCAGCTGGGCGTGAAGACGCAGCCGCTTGTAGTCGCCGTGAAACGGCATCACATAACGCGGCTTGACGAGGTTCAGCATCAGCTTGATCTCCTCGGCGTAGCCGTGCCCGGAGGCGTGCACGGGAGCGTCGCGCGTCGTCACGACCTCGCAGCCGATGTGGTAGAGGCGGTCGATCGTCTCGTTGACGGCACGCTCGTTGCCGGGGATCGGCGTGGCCGAGAAGACGACGGTATCGCCGCGGTGCAGCTGCACCTGGCGGTGGTCGCGGTAGGCCATGCGCCGCAGCGCCGACAGCGGCTCGCCCTGGGAGCCCGTGGAGATGATCACCACGCGCTCATCCGGGAAGTCCTCGATCTCGCGCGGGCCGACGAGTATGCCCTCGGGGATCTCGATGTGGCCGAGCGTCCTGCCGATGCCTACGTTCTTGCGCATCGAGCGCCCGACGAGCGCCACCTTGCGGTCGAGCGCGGCGGCCGCGTCGACGACCTGCTGCACGCGGTGGATGTTCGACGCGAAGCTCGTCACCACGATGCGACCCTCGCAGTGGGCGAACACGTCCTCCAGGTGCGGCCCCACCACCGACTCGGAGGTCGAGAAGCCGGGGCGATCGACGTTGGTGGAGTCCCCGCACAGCAGCAGCACGCCCTCGCGGCCCAGCTCGGCCAGCCGCGAGACATCGGCCGGCGGCCCGTCCACCGGCGTCTGGTCGAACTTGTAGTCGCCGGTGATCAGCACCGTTCCCAGGTCGGTCCCCAGCGCCACCGCGCTTGAATCCGGGATCGAGTGGGTCATGTGGACCAGCTCCATCGAGAACGGCCCCAGCTCCAGCGTGTCAGCCACGTCCACCTCGTTCAGTTCGACGTCGCGCAGCTTGTGCTCGTCGAGCTTCGAGCGCGCCATCGCGATCGTCAGCGCGCCGCCGTAGACGGGCGGCAGGCGGCTATCCGCGAGCTCGCGCAGAACGAACGGCAGGGCGCCGAGATGGTCCTCGTGGCCGTGCGTGACGACGATCGCCTCGATGTCCTTGGCCCGTTCTCGCAGATAGGTGAAGTCGGGCAGCACGAGATCGATGCCGACCATCTCCGGCGTCGGGAAGCGCAGGCCCACGTCGACCACCACGATGCGTCCGTCGTACTCGACGACGGTCATGTTCTTGCCGATCTCCCCCAGTCCCCCGAGGGGCAGGACGCGCAGTGAGCTCACGCGCCGGGCGCCTGCAGTGACGGCGCGCTCGCCTCGGCGGCGGAGGACGGCGAGGCGCCTTCTCCCGCGAGCAGCTGGTGGCGCTCGAGCATCGAGCGCACGACCGCGAGCTCCTGCTCGGTGGCCTCGACGAGCGGCAGGCGCAGGCCGCCCACGTGATGGCCGAGCAGGTTGAGCGCGGCCTTCGTGCAGGTCGGATTCGCCGTTATGAAGAGCGCCTCGTAGACGTCGCGCAGCGAGGCATCGATCTCTGCCCGATGCTCGGGCTCATCGGCCATGCGGCGCATCTCGTTGCCGACGATGTGGCTGGCCACGAGGATCCCTCCGGCGCCGCCCATGTCGAGCGTGCGCGCGAACGTGCCGTCGTCGCCGGCGTACAGGGCGAGGCCGTCGATCGGGCACAGCTCCTGCGCGTTGGCCTGCTTGACCCCCTCGATCCCATCGATCTGCGCGAGCTCGCTCAGCAGATCCGGCGGCATGTTCGTCGCCGTTCGCCCGGGGATGTTGTAGAGCAGCACCGGCTTGTCGGTGGCCATCGCCACCGCCTCGTAGTGGCGCCGTAGGCCGAGGCGGCTCGGCTTGTTGTAGTAGGGCGTCACCGACAGCGTGGCGTCGACCCCCAGCGCGGTCGCCCGTTCGGTCAGAAACACCGCCTGGCGCGTGTCGTTGGTGCCGGTGCCGGCGATGATCGTCTTACCGGGTGGGCACTCTGCCACCGCCAGCTCGATCAGCCGCAGCTGCTCCTCGTCGGTCAACGTCGAGGCCTCGCCGGTCGTGCCCGCCACGACGAACCCGTCCGAGCCGTTGTCGGCCAGATGCGCCATCAGGCCCACGAACGACTCCTCGTTGACCCTCCCGGCCGCGTCAAAGGGCGTGACGATTGCCGTCAGGATGGTGCCGAGCTCAATCATGCGTGCAGTATTCCACGCGCGTACTCCCACACCGCGGCCGATCCTGTCCACGGACGCGATCGCCCGGGGCGGGCCTTCGGGGCTCGCGCCGCGCCTGGCTAGCTGCTGCTCGCCAGCGGAGAGCCGAGCCGCTGGCGACGACTGAGCTGCAGCAGCTCTTCGGTGACGGCGGCGTAGGGCAGCGGGCTGGTCAACGTGTGCGGGTTGAACGGATGATAGGTGCCGTTCGTGTCGCCGATCAGGAACGTTGGGGTCGCGTTGAAGCCTACGTGGGCGGCGACGTGCGCGTCACTTGTGATGACCTTGGCGAGCGCCGGGTCGGTTCGCGCGGCGCTCCAGGCGATCAGGTTCAGCCCGCTCACCTGCTGGGCCAGTCCCTCGAGGTAGCGTTCGTTGACATAGCCCGTGTCCTCTTTGCCCTGCTCCAGGTAGAAGAGCTCGATGTAGGGCCACAGCTTGTTCTGCCTGCCCGCCGCGAGCGCCGCGACCTGCTGGGTCTCGAACGTCGTGCGGTCGCGCGTGGCGGTCTGCAGCGAGCGGTATTCGATCTTCAGCTTGCCGCTGCGCACATAGGTCGCGATCAGCGGCCGCAACGCACCGAGCGTGAATTCCCTGCAGAACGGGCACTGAAGGTCACCGAAGTACACGAGCGTCACCGGGGCCTTGGGGCTGCCCAGCGTGCTTCCATTCTCCGGAATGCCCGCCAGCAGCGAGTCGACCACGGCGCTCGCCCCGCTCGCGTGCGCCCTGTGGCCTTCCACGACGAACTGCCTGGAGGCACAGCCGCCGGCAATCAGCACCAGCAGGATCATCGTTGCGGCGATCCCCGCGCGCATCCCGAGCCGCCTCAACGATCTGCCTCCACGGTCTCCACGCCCTCAGAAGAGCAGCCTCTCCAAGCCGACCAAGATCGGCTCGGAGAGGCCTTGGACCCTTCGCACGGCCAGCAGCACCCCGGGCATGAACGACTCGCGGCTGATCGTGTCGTGGCGGATCGTGAGCGTCTGAGCGACGTCACCGAGGATGACCTCCTGATTGGCCACGAGCCCGGGCAGGCGCACGGAGTGGATCGGGGGCGGGCCGTGACCGCTCGAGGCGGCCATCAGCTCCGCCGTGCGCGCGGCCGTGCCGCTGGGAGCGTCCAGCTTGCCCTCGTGGTGCAGCTCGATGATCTCCGCCGCGGCCATGTGCCTTGCCGCCTCCGCCGCGAAGCGCATCATCAGCACCGCGCCGATTGCGAAGTTGGGGGCGAGGATCACGTTGGCTGCCGGGCGCGCCGCCGCCTGGGCCTCAAACAGCGGCGCGGGGTCGAAGCCGGTCGTGCCGATCACGACGTGCACGCCCGCGCGCACGCAGGCAAGGGCATTTTCGAGCGCGGTCTCCGGCCTCGTGAAGTCGACGACGACATCGGCTCCCGCGAGCATCTCCTCGAGGGTCGTCCCGAGCAGCGGATCCGCGCGCCCGGTGAGCTCCATGTCCTCGGCGCCGGCGACCGCCGCGCACACCGTCTCGCCCATGCGTCCCGCCGCGCCGGCAACCGCCACCCGGATCATCGCGCCGCCTACGCCGTGACCTGCTCGGGCGCGTCATCGCCCGCCGGGCCAACCGCCGCGGCGACGCCGCCCAGCGGCTCGATCGCCCGCTCGAAGGCCTCGCGGTCGGGACCGACGCCGGCCACCGACAGGCGTTCGGCTGTGAACAGCTCGCCCGCGAGCTCTGACAGCTCGGCGATGCCGACGGAATCGATCCGCTCGAGCACCTCATCCACCGGCAGGATCGGCAGCGCATTCAGCAGCGAAGCCCCCAGGCGGCTCATGCGCGCGGCGGTCGACTCGAGCGCCAGCACCACGCGGCCCTTCAGGTTCTCGCGCGAGCGCACCAGCTCCTGCTCATCGGCGGGATCCTCGACGCAGCGCTCGAGCTCTGCGGCGATCACCGCCAGCGCCTCCTCGAGGTTCTCCGGGCGCGTGCCCAGATACAGGCCGACCTCGCCGGTGTGCGCGTAGAGGTTGGAGAAGGAGAACACCGAGTAGGCCAGGCCCCTGCGCTCGCGCACCTCCTGGAAGAGCCTCGAGGACGAGGTGCCGCCGAGCACGCCTTCGAGCACGCGCATCGCAAAGCGGCGATCGTCGTCGTGCGCCATCCCCGCACCGCCGATGCAGACGTGGTACTGCTCGGTGTCTTTTTCAAGGAAGCGAACGCGGCGCTCGAAGTCCGGTGGCGCACCAGCGCCCGCGCGAGCCGATCCGCGCGAGCCGGCTGTTGCCCGCGCGGCCTGCTCGGCGCTCGCCGGCGCGAGGCTGCCCGCGCGGGCCATCGCAACGAGCTCGTCGTGGTCGACCGACCCGGCCGCGGCGATCACGACGCGCTGGGGCAGGTAGCGCTCTGAGTGGAAGCCTCGCAGCTGCTCGCGCGTGGCGGCCCCGACCACCTCGGCGGAGCCGATCACCGGCCGCCCCAGCGGGTGGTCCCCGAAGACCGCTTCACCGAGCAGATCGAACACCCGATCCTGGGGATCGTCTTCATACATCGCGATCTCCTCGAGCACGACCTCGCGCTCGGCCTCGAGCTCGCCGAAGCGCGGCCGCCAGACCATGTCGCTCATCACGTCGAACGCGCGCTCGAGGTGGCGGTCGAGCACGCGCGTGTACAGCGAGGTCGCTTCCTTGTCGGTCCCAGCGTTGATCTCGGCGCCCATCGCGTCGAAGATCTGGTCGATCTCCTCCGATCCGAAGCGGTCGGTGCCGCGGAACAGCATGTGCTCGAGCAGGTGCGAGATGCCCGCCTGAGATTGATCCTCAGCGGCCGAGCCGGTGGCGATCCAGAAGCCGAGCGCCACCGAGCGCACGCTGGGCAGGCGCTCGGTGACTACTCTCACGCCGTCCGTCAGCGTGGTGGTGCGATGCTCTGGCATGAACCCTCAGGGTTCAGTCGCGATCACGCCCGTGACGCGAGCGCGAGGAGCGCTCGCCCTCACGGCGAGGGCCCCGCCCTGAGCGCTCACGGCCGTTGCGCGCGGCGCCCTCGCGCGGGCCTCGGCCACCGCCTCCACCGCCCGTGCCGACGCCGGCGAGCTCCTCGACGGACTTGCCGGCGATGTCGGGGTCATCGGCGAGCCGCAGCCCGATACGACCGCGCTCGCGATCGACCTCGACCACGCGCACGTTGACCTCGTCGCCCTTGTTGAGCACGTCCTCGACGCTCTCCACGCGCTGACCGGGCGAGACGTTCGAGATGTGCAGCAGCCCGTCGGTCCCCTTGGCCAGCTCGATGAACGCGCCGAAGGTCGTCGTCTTGACCACCTTGCCGGCGTACTCGTCGCCGACCTCGACCTCCTTCATCATCATCCGCACGCGCTCGACGAGCGCGTCGCCGAGCTCGCCGTTGGCCGAGTAGATCAGCACCTGGCCGTCGTCGTTGACGTCGATCTGGGACTCGAACTCGTCTGACAGGGCCCTGATCGTTTCGCCGCCCTTGCCGATCAACAGGCCGATCTGGGAAGGGTCGATCTGGATCGTCTGGATGCGCGGCGCGAACTGGCTGAGCTGCTCGCGAGGGCCGTCGATGGTCTGCGCCATCTTGCCCAGGATGAAGGTGCGTGCCGCGTTGGCCTGCGTGAGCGCGTCACGCAGGATGTCGAACGTGACGCCTGAGATCTTGATGTCCATCTGCAGCGCCGTGATGCCCCGCTCGGTGCCGGCCACCTTGAAGTCCATGTCTCCGAGGTGGTCCTCCACGCCCGCGATGTCGGTCAGGACGATGTAGTCATCGCCCTCCTTGATCAGGCCCATGGCGATGCCCGCCACCGGGCGCTTGATCGGGACGCCCGCGTCCATCAGCGACAGCGAGGAGCCGCACACCGACGCCATCGAGGAGGAGCCGTTTGACTCGAGGATGTCCGAGACGACGCGGATCGAGTAGGGGAACTCCTCGATCGAGGGGACCATCGGCGCCAGCGCGCGCTCGGCGAGAGCCCCATGACCGATGTCACGGCGCTTTACCCCGCCCATGCGACCCGCCTCTCCCACCGAGAACGGCGGGAAGTTGTAGTGGTGCCAGTAGTACTTTTTGGTCTCCAGGCCGAGCGTGTCAAGGCGCATCTCCTCCTTCAGCGTGCCGAGCGCGGCGACGCTGAGGGCCTGGGTCTGTCCGCGCGTGAACAGCGCTGAGCCGTGCGTACGCGGCGTTACGCCGACTTCGATCGTGATGTCGCGAATCTCGTCCTCGGCGCGGCCGTCGGGGCGCTTCTTGTGGACGGCGATGCGCTCGCGGATGATCAGCTTCTCGAGCTTTTCGAAGGCGAGCTGAACCGCGGAGCGGCGCTCCTTGGCGGCGCGCAGCTGCTCATCGGAGGCCCCCTCCGGGGCCGGCGGGGCGTACTGCTCGAGCACGGCGCTCTCCACCGCCTTGGTGGCGTCCTGGCGCTCGAGCTTGTCCTCGACCTGCGTCGCGTCGTCGAGCGCCCGTCCGTGGGACTCGCGGATGGCCTCGAGCAGCTCCGGGTCCACGCCGATCGTCTCGAAGACTTTCTTCTGCCTGCCGACCCTGTCGGCGAGTTCACGCTGCATCGCGCACAGCTTCTTGATCTCCGCGTGTGCGATGTCGAGCGCATCGAGGATCTCAGCCTCGGGAATCTCGTTGGCGCCGGCCTCGACCATCAGGATGGCCTCCTCGGTGCCGGCCACGATCAGGTCGAGTTCGGATTTGCCCTCGGAGTCGCCGCTGGTGCCGTCGGCCGAGACGAGGTCCTCCTCGCTCGGGTTGACGACGAAGTCGTCGTTGATCTTTCCGATCCGCACCGCGCCGACGGGCGTCGGGAACGGGATGTCGGAGATCATCACCGCGGCCGAGGCGCCGTTCATGGCGAGGATGTCGTAGGGGTGGACGTGGTCGATCGAGAGGGGAATCGCCACGAGCTGGGTGTCATAGCGCCAGTCCTTGGGGAACAGCGGGCGCAGCGGCCGGTCGATCATGCGAGCCGTCAGCGTCGCCTTCTCTCCCGGGCGGCCCTCGCGCTTGAAGAATGATCCGGGGATCTTCCCGGTTGCGTACATGCGCTCCTCGACATCCACTGTCAGAGGGAGGAAATCCACGTCGCGGACGGAGCCGGCGACGGCGGTCGCGAGGACCATGGTGTCGCCCTGGCGAACCACAACTGCTCCGGAGGCCTGCTTGGCCATGCGGCCGGTCTCAAGCGAGATCTCGCTGCCCGCGATCGCCACGGAGACCCGCGTAACGGCATCACTACTCATATTCACTGCCTTCCTGTCCCGCCCGTCGGTCGGCGGTCCGTTTTCTTTTTCTCTTTTCCGAACGGGAGGAGCTTAGCGAACGCGGGCCGCCGGACCGGGGCCCCGCTGGACAAACGAGGCGTTCAGAGGGCGCCGAGGCCCTCGCGCAGCAGCTCCACGCCGGGCAGCTCTCCGGGCGACGGCGCCTGATAGCTCCAGCGCACGACGCCGTCGGGCCCGATCGCGATCAGCGCGCGCTGTGGAAAGCCGCCCTCGTGGAGCACGCCGAAGGCGGCGCACGCGGCGCCCTTGGGCTCGAAGTCCGACAGCTGACCGCTGCTCACGTCGAGCTTCTCCTTGAATGCCCGCTGCGCCCACACCGAGTCACAGGAGACCCCGTACAGGGTCGCACCCTGCTCGGCCAGCTCGCCGAGCACGTCCTCGTACAGCTGCAGCTGGTCGGTGCACACCGGGCTGAAGGCGAAGGGGTAGAAGACCAGCATCGTCTTCTCGCCCTGCAGGTCCTCCTCGGTGAAGCTCTCCCCGTCCTCGCGCATCAGCCTGAAGGCCGGCGCCGGCGTGCCCGGGGAGATGACCGTCACTTTCTGAGGCCGAGCTCTTTGATCAGAGCGCGGTAGCCCTCGAGATCGCGGCGCTGCAGGTAGGCGAGGAAGCGACGCCTGCGCCCGACCAGCATCAGCAGGCCGCGACGCGAGTGGTGATCTTTGGTCTGCTCGCGCAGGTGCTCGGTGAGGTGGTTGATGCGCTCGGTCAGAAGCGCGATCTGAACCTTGGTCGAGCCCATGTCCTTCTCGTTGGCGCCGAACTTCGTGGCGATCTCGCGCTTGCGCTCTGTCGTTATGGCGGTCATTTACGGTCGCCTACGCTAGCAGCCGTCACGAGTTCGCGCGTGCGCTCCACGTCGCGGTGCATCTGCTCGACGAGCGCCTCGCGCGTGCCGAAGCGCCGCTCGCCGCGCAGGCGCTCGAGGAAGTCTACGCGGAGCGTACCGCCGTACAGGTCGCCGTCGAAGTCGAGTATGTAGGCCTCGATCAGCTCCCCCCTGCCCGTCTTGAAGGTCGGGCGCACGCCGATGCTGACGGCCGCCGGGCGCCCGTCGGCGAGGCACGCGTAGACGCCGTGGCCGGGGCACGCGAGCGCCTCGTCCGGCACGAGGTTGGCGGTGGGAAAGCCGAGCTCGCGCCCGCGCTCGTCGCCGTGCACGACCTCGCCGCTCAGCTGGAAGGGCGCGCCCAGCAGCGCGTTCGCCTCGCTCACCTCGCCCGCCAGCACGAGACCGCGGATGTGGCTCGAGGAGACGATCTCCCCATCCACCTCGAGCAGCGGGTGCACGACCGTGTGAAAGCGCGTGTCGGCGGACAACAGCTGCGGGTCGCCCCGGGCCTTGTGGCCGAAGCGGAAGTTCTCGCCGATCGCGACCTGCCTGGCGCCCAGCGCGCCCACCAGCACATTCTCGACGAAGTCCTCCGCCGAGAGGCCGGCGAAGTCCGCATCGAACGGGATCACGATCAGCTCCTCTACCCCCAGCGTGGCGATCAGCTCGGCCTTGCGCTCGAACGTCGTCAACAGCTTCGGCGTGTGCTGGGGGGCGACCACCGAGACGGGGTGCGGATCGAACGTGAGCACGCTGTCTGAGCCGCGAATCACCTCGCGGTGGCCCAGGTGCACGCCGTCGAAGGTCCCCACCGCGACGCTGCGCTCGTCTCCTCGCTCGACGTCGGGCAGGCGGGTGACCTTCACGGCCTCACAGCTTAACGTTCATGCCGCCCCGCCATCGCGAGGGCGTCCTGCACCGCGATCAACGGCGGATCGCCCCACGGCTGCCCACGTGGCGGCGGCGCGACCGCGTCTGAGACCTCGAACGGCCCGATCGCCGTGCGCCGCAGCTCGAGGCAGTAGCCGTCCTTCAGATCGGCGATCAGCGAGCGCACATAGGTGCCCGAGCCGCATTCGATCTCATACGCGGCCCGGGGGCGCTCGCCGTGCTCGCGCCAGAGCTCTTCGAAGCGGTGGACCGTCACCACCCGCTCGGGCATCTCGATGCGCTCGCCGCGACGAGCGCGCCGGTAGGCGCGCTCTCCTTCGATCTTCACCGCCGAGTACACCGGCGGGCGCTGGCGTACCTCGCCGGTCGGAAGCGCGGGGGGATCCGGCGGCATGCGGCCGGTCTCGGTGATCTCCCCCTCGGTGTCGCCCGTGCTCGACAGC
The DNA here is from genome assembly GCA_963761355.1 of uncultured Solirubrobacteraceae bacterium. Taxonomy (GTDB): domain Bacteria; phylum Actinomycetota; class Thermoleophilia; order Solirubrobacterales; family Solirubrobacteraceae; genus Palsa-744. The sequence continues at coordinate 174,881 of CAVXHC010000009.1, read as the reverse complement.
GCGCCCAGCCGCGCGATCGTGTGATAGCGCTTGGGCAGCTCCATCAGCGCGCGCTGCTGCTTGGTCGCCCTGCCCACGAGCACGATCAGAAGGCCCGTCGCGAACGGATCGAGCGTGCCCGCGTGGCCGGTCCGCGCACCCTGCAGCGAGCGGCGGACCGCCGCGACGACATCGTGGGAGGTCATGCCCGCCGGCTTGTCGATCAGAAGGACGCCGTCCACGGCGTGTCTCGTGCGTCCCTAGGCGAGCGTCGCGGCGGTGCTCGCGCTGGGCGTCGCGTGCAGCTGCGAGGCGATGGCGCCCCGTAGGAACGCGATCAGCTCGTCCAGCTCGAGCGTCGTCGAGAAGCCGGCCGCGCGGCGGTGGCCGCCGCCGCCCTGGGCACGGGCGATGATCGACACGTCGACATCGTCGTCGGTCGCCCGCAGCGAGACTTTGTGCTGGCCCTTTCGCTCTCCGCTGCGCAGCTCGCGCACGAGCGCCGCCACCTTCGTGCCCTGCAGCGCCCGCAGCTGGTCGATGATGCCCTCGGAGTAGCTCTCTTCGGCCTCGGCGCGGTCGAAGTCCGAGGCGCTCAGCGCCGCGAGCGTGAGCTCACCGGAGTCGAAGCGCTGCACCTGCGCCAGCGCCAGCGCCAGCAGCGCGAGCTTTGCCGGGGGCATCTCCTCATACAGCTGCCTGTACACGAGCTGCACGTCGACGCCCGCTTCGATCAGCTCGGCGGCCATCTGGTGCGCGCGCGGGCCGGTGTTCTCGTACATGAAGCGCCCCGTGTCGGTGATCAGGCCGATGTACAGCGCCTGCGCCACCGCCGGCGAGGGCGCAACGCCGAGCCCGTGCATCAGGTCCCACACGATCTCCGCCGTGCACGAGGCCGATGGCACCACGTAGTCGAGCGTGCCGAAGCGGGTGTTGTCGTGGTGATGGTCGATGTTCAGCAGATGCCTGCCGTCGCGCAGCACGCTCGCCGTGTTGCGGTCGATGTTGCCGCAGTCGAGGAACATCACCGTGCGCTCGGCGATGTCCGCGGGCGGCGCCTGGATCAGGCCGTCGAGCGGGAAGATGCGGTACTCGATCGGCAGCGGCAGGTCGTTCGGCGCGATGAACATCGCCGAGTCCTTGCCGAGCGCCGTCAGCAGCCCCTGCATCCCGACGAGCGATCCCAGCGCGTCACCGTCTGGATTCTCATGCGCCGCCAGCACGAACTGCGAGTCCTCGCGGATGCGCTCGAGCACCCGCTCGCGCGTCACCTCGATGCTCTGCTCGGTGCCCTGGCCCTCGCTCACGCGGAGCCGCCCTCCTCGATCAGCTCCTCCACGCGCAGCGCGCGATCGGTGGTGTCGTCATAGGAGAACTCGAGCGTGGGCGTGCGCTTCAGGCTCAGCTCCTCGGCGATCCGTCCCTGCAGGAAGCCGTGGGCGCTGCGCAGGCCCGCGAGCGTGTCCTCGCGCTCGTGCTCATCAGAGGGCCGGCCCCCCTCACCGAGCACGCTTACGTAGACCCGCGCATGGCGCAGGTCGGCACTCGTTCTGACATCGGTCACAGTTACGAATCCCACTCGAGGGTCCTTCAGCTCTCCCGCTAGCGCGTCAGCCAATACCTGCCGAATCGCCTCGTCGACGCGACGCATACGAGGAGTGCTCATCCTAGCTCCCCGTCACGCCGCGGCGATCAGGTTGCACGAGCGCGCCCATTCCGCCTGCGGGCGAGCCCGCTCAGGCGGAGAGCTCGCGCTCCTGCAGGCGCGTCTCGTATGTCTCGAGCACGTCGCCGACGTGCAGGTCCTGGAAGTTGGCGAGCACGATGCCGCACTCAAAGCCGGCTGCGACCTCGCGCGCATCGTCGTTGAAGCGGCGCAGGCTGTCGATCACGGTGTCGTAGATGACGGTGCCGTCGCGCACCACGCGCACCCGCGCCCCGCGAGTGACCTTGCCCTCGAGCACGAACGAGCCCGCGATCGTGCCGATGCGTGAGGCTTTGAACAGCTGGCGCACCTCGGCCTGACCGAGCGGAGTCTCCACCTCGGCGGGCTCGAGCATTCCCTGCATCGCCGCGCGCAGCTCCTCGATCGCCCTGTAGATGACGGCGTATGAGCGGATCTCGACGCCCTCGCGCTCTGCTATCTGGCGGGCGTCGCCGACGGGGCGCACGTTGAAGGCCAGGATCACTCCCTCCGATGCGGAGGCGAGCATCACGTCGGACTCGTTGATGCCGCCGACGCCGCGGTGGATGATGTTGACCGCGACCTCCTGCTGCGGGAGCTTTGCGATCTCATCCTCGATCGCCTCGAGCGAGCCGGCCACGTCGGCCTTCACGACCAGCCCGAGCTCCTTGACGGCGCCCTCCTGGGCGAGCTTGAAGACGTCCTCCAGCGACACCTTGCGACCCGAGCGCCGCGCCAGCGCCTCGGTCTTCAGGCGGTTGGCACGCTCGCCGGCGAGCTGGCGGGCGCGCCGCTCGTTCTCGACCACGCGCACGATCTCACCGGCCTCCGGCACGCCGTCGAAGCCGAGCACCTCGACCGGCTGACCGGGCAGCGCCCGCTTCACGCGCGCGCCCACGAAGTCGTGCATGGCGCGCACGCGCCCGAAGTGCGCGCCGGCGACGAGCGCGTCGCCCACGCGCAGCGTCCCGCGCTGGATCAGCACGCTCACGACCGGCCCCCGCCCGGGGTCGAGCTTTGACTCGATCACGGTGCCGGAGGCGTCCGCGTCGCGGTTGGCCTTCAGCTCCTCGAGGTCCGTCACCACCTGGATCGTGTCCAGCAGCGAGTCGAGGCCCTGGTGGGTCTTGGCGCTCACGTCGACGAACTCGATCTCCCCGCCCCACTCCGAGGGCTGCAGGCCGTGCTGGGTCATCTCCGTGCGCACGCGCTCGGGCTGGGCGCCCTCCTTGTCGACCTTGTTGACCGCCACCACGATCGGCACCTCGGCCGCACGGGCGTGGTCGATCGCCTCCTCGGTCTGGGGCTTCACGCCGTCGTCGGCCGCGACCACGATCACCGCCAGGTCGGTCACGCGCGCGCCGCGGGCGCGCATCGCCGTGAACGCTTCGTGGCCGGGCGTGTCCAGGAACGTGATCTCCCTGCCGCCGTGGTGCACCTGATAGGCGCCGATGTGCTGGGTGATGCCCCCGGCCTCCCCCGCGGCGACCTCGGTCTCGCGGATGGCGTCCAGAAGCGAGGTCTTGCCGTGGTCGACATGGCCCATGATCGTGACCACCGGCGGGCGGTCGAGCAGGTCCTCCTCGGCGTCCTCGAACACCGGCTCGACATCGACGTCGTCGGCGGCGTGCACGATCTCGATCTGCTTGTCGAACTCCTCAGCCAGCACGCCGATCGCGTCGTCGGACAGCGTCTGCGTGAGCGTCGCCATCTCCCCCAGAGTCATCAGCTTCTTGATCACCTCGGGCACCGCCACGCCCAGGTACTCGGCGACATCCTTGACCGTCGAGCCCGAGTTGACCCGGATCAGGTCGGTCGCCTCCATCGCGGCCGTGTCGATCGGGGCGATCGTCTCGTCGTAGGTGCCGCGCCGGCGGCGTCCGCGGCGCGGGCGGCGCTGAGGCTGGTTGGCCGGTCCGCCCTGCTGGCGGCGCGAGGCCTGCGAGTCGATCACCACGCGCCGGCGTCCTCCCGGTCCCACGTCTCCGGGCGTGCGCTCACCCGTGCGCGAGTCGCGCGTGGGCCGCACGCGCTCGGCGGCGCCAGGCGCGGGCGCGGCGCTTGCCACCGCCGGCGTCGACCCGCTCGCCGCCGGGGCCGACGGCGCGGGCACCGAAGCTTGCGCTGCGGGCGCGGCGAGCGGGGCTCCCTCGGGCGCGGCCGCTGGCGGTGCGCTCGCGGCGGGCGCGGGCGCGGCTGGCGCCGGGGCCTGAGCCTGCGCCGCCGGGGCCTTCGCGGCAGGGGCCTTCGCCGCCGGCGTCTTTGCGGCGGGGGCCTTCGCGACGGGGGCCTGGGGTGCGCCGTTGGTGCTCGCCGGTGTGGCGGCTCCAGCGCCGCCCAGCGCCTTCAGCGCGACGGCCTCGTCCACCGAGGACGCGGCCACCTTCACCTCGACACCGGCGGCGCGCAGGCGCTCCAGCAGCTCCTTGCTTGAAAGGCCCTGCTCCTTGGCTATCTCGTGCACTCGCTTCTTGCTCATCGGCTCACCGATTCTACGAGCTCCGGGTCGATCGTCACCCTGCAGCGCAGCGCGCGCGCGATCCCGCCCCGCCGCATGGCCCGTGCGAGACAGTCCGCGGCCGGCTCGCCGGGGCCCCGGCCCCGGCAGAGATAGGCGCCGCGGCCGGGCATCGTGCCGGCCCGGTCGATGACCGCGCGGCGGTGCGACCCTCCGCCATCGGCCAGGACGGCCATGCGCAGCAACTCGGACTTCGGCGCGACGCGCCCGCAGCCGACGCATCTGCGCCGGGGGGACAGGCCGCGCGACGCAGCGCTCTGCGCCGTGTGCCCGCCGGGTCGGACCCCTATCGCGCCTGCTCCTCGGCGGCCTCTTGGGGGGCCTGCGCCTGCAGCTGCTCGGCCGGGAACGCTCCGCCCGCCACCGGCGCCTCGACGGCCTCGGCGTCGTCCTCGGCCGGCGCCTCTGCGACGGGCTCCTCTACGCCGGCGGGCTCCTCGGCAGGGGACTCCGCCGCGACCGGGTCGACGCCATCGGCGTCCGCCGGGGCGAGGTCGGCGACGTTGTCGCTCGCGATGTTCGCGAGCGCCTGGTGGGTGTCGAGGCCGCAGTAGCGCGAGCCGGGAAGCGAGGCGTTGGGGCAGCGCCGGCCGTTGGAGAGGATCGCCGCGCAGCGGCCCTGCACCTCCTCCTCCTCGTAGCCGTGCTCGGCCTCCTCGGCCGCGAACTCGGTCTCCGAGCGGATGTCCACGCGCCAGCCGGTCAGCCGCGCCGCCAGGCGCGCGTTCTGGCCCTCGCGGCCGATCGCCAGCGACAGCTGGTCGTCGGGCACGATCACGGTCGCCTGCTTGGCCTCGTCGTCGACGAGCACCTCGCGCACACGGGCCGGCGACAGCGCCTTGGCGACGAAGCGCGCGGGCTCGTCGTTGAAGGGGATGATGTCGATCTTCTCGCCGCGCAGCTCGGAGACGACCATGCGCACGCGAGAGCCGCGCGGTCCCACGCAGGCGCCCACCGGATCGACGCCGTCGGTGTGGGAGATGACGGCGATCTTCGAGCGGTAGCCCGGCTCGCGGGCGACGTTGGCGATCTCCACGAGGCCGTCGGCGATCTCCGGGACCTCCAGCTCGAACAGCTTCTTGATCAGCTCAGGATCGCGCCGGGAGACGATGATGGCGGGCCCTTTCGTCGACGGCGAGACCTCCTTGATGACGGCCTTGATGCGCTGGGAGTGGTCGTAGCGCTCGCCCTCCACCTGCTCTGACTTGGGCAACAGCGCCTCCACGCGTTCGCGCAGCTGCACGAGCGTGTAGCGCGAGTCCGACTGCTGCACGATGCCCGTGATCAGCTCGCCGACGCGGTCGCGGTACTCCTCATACATCATGTCGCGCTCGGCCTCGCGGATGCGCTGCAGGATCACCTGCTTGGCGGTCTGCGCGGCGATCCGCCCGAAGTCGTCGGGCGTGACGTCGCGCTCGTCGATCTGGTCGCGGTATTCGGCGAACTTCTTGGGGTCGATTTCCGGTTCCTCGGGTTCGCGCATCTCGCCGGTCTCGGGGTCGATCGTCGTTTCCTCGTCGATCGTCTCCACGATCAGATGCGCCTCCAGGCGCTCGGGGATGATCAGCTCGATGACCCTGAAGTCGGCGGTCTCGCGATCCATCTCCACGCGCGCGTACTTGGCCGAGCCCGGCTGCTTCTTGTAGGCCGACAGCAGGGCGTCCTCGAGCGCCAGCATCAGCTTCTCGGGCTCGATCCCCTTCTCGCGCGCCAGCGCGTACATGGCCTCAAGGATTTCGCGTGACATGGCTCCTACTCCCCGATCAGGTTCGAACGGCGGATCTCCGAATAGGGGATCGCGATGACGCCCCCGTCGGCGGCGAGCGTGATCTCGCTCTCGGATGCCCCGACGAGCTCGCCGGTGAAGCTCCGCACCGGCCTTGTGGCGTCCTGGCGCTGCCCGTCGGCATGCACGGCCGCGCGCGGATGGCGCGTGCGCACGCGCGCCCGGCGCCCGACGAAACGGCGGAAGTGCGCGGGCTTGGTCAGCGGGCGTTCGCTGCCCGGCGAGGAGACCTCCAGCGAGTAGCGCTCGCGCTCCTCGCTCAACAGCGCGGTGACGCGTTCGCACACGCCCAGGGTGACGCCGTCGGGATGGTCGATGTAGACGCGCAGGCACCTGCCGCCCACGACCTCGGCGAGCAGCACCTCGACGTCCGGCTCACTCTGGGCCAGACGCCTCTCGATATCTGTCTGTAGCGCGCTCATCAAACTGACTCCTTACGCAAAAAAAAGCGGGCGTGCGCCCACTTTCGGTACTACTGCCGACGTCTGCACGCCAGCACGAAAGCTCTTCGTCGAGCATAGCATCGGGAGGGCTAGGACCTTCCGCCTGCGCTCCGCTCGGCGTCGCGGCGGGCGCGGTCGCGATACAGCCGGTAGTCGGCCCGCTCGGGCCTCAGCGAGGACGCCAGCGCCAACGGCTTGCAGGCCTCGCGGTGACGACCGAGCAGCTGCATCGAGCGCCCCAGGCAGAACAGCGCGTAGTCGTTCGTGGGCGCGCTCTGGGCCACGGCCTGGAACTCCGTGGCGGCGGCGGCGTAGCGGCGCGAGTGAAACAGCGCCCGCCCGAGCGTCTCGCGGATCGAGGCCTTCTCCGGCTCGAGGTCGCGCGCTTTCTCAAGCGGCACGGTGGCGGCCTCGTGGTCGCCGTGGCCAAGCAGCTCGCAGCCGCGCTGGTAGAGGTCGTAAACGCTCTCCATCGCCGGTCATTTTAACGCCCGCCGCGCAACTGCTCGACCGTGTCGAGAATTGCCTCGGCGATCTCCGCCTTCGAGGCTCTGGGGATGTGCCGCTCGCCGCCGCCGTTCGCGCCCGCGGTCAGGATCGTCACCTCGTTGGCCTCGGCGTCGAAGCCGATGTCATCGCGGGAGATGTCGTTGACGACGATCGCGTCCAAGCCCTTCGCCACGAGCTTCTCGCGCCCGGCCGCGACCGCCTGCGCGCCGTGCTCGGCGGCGAAGCCGATCAGCGTCTGCCCGTCGCGGCGCTCGTCGGCGAGGCCGGCGAGCACGTCGGCGGTGGCCTCGAGCTCGAGCACGAGCCGTGCCTGCCCGGCCTTCTTGATCTTCCCGTTGCTCGCCTCGGCGGGCCTGAAGTCGGCGACCGCCGCTGCCATCAGCAGCACGTCGCAGCTCGAGAACTCCTCTTCGCAGGCCCGCTTCAGCTCCTCGGCGCTCACGACCTCGCGCACGGCGACCCCCGCCGGGTGCTCGAGCGCGACGTTCGCGGCCACGAGCGTCACCTCGGCTCCGCGCCTGCGCGCGGCCGCCGCCAGCGCGAAGCCCATGCGCCCAGAGGAGCTGTTGCCGACGAAGCGAACGCTGTCGATCGGCTCGCGCGTGCCGCCGGCGCTGATCAGAACGCTGAGCCCGCCGAGACTCCCCTCGCGCGCAGCCTGCGCCTCTGCGCCGCCGCCGCCGAGCGCCGTCTCGCACGCGGCCAGGAGCTCGGCGGGCTCGCCCAGGCGGCCCACGCCCTGCTCCCCCTTCGAGGCCAGCCGCCCCACCCCCGGCTCGACGATCCTCACGCCGCGCTCGCGCAGCGTGTTCACGTTCGCGCGCGTCGCCGCGTGCTCGTACATCGTGCTGTTCATCGCCGGCGCCACCACCAGCGGGCAGGCGGCGGCCAGCGCGCAGCTGGTAAGCAGGTTGTCGGCGAGGCCGTGGGCGAGCTTTGCAATCGTGTTGGCCGAGGCTGGCGCGATCAGGTAGACCTCGGCGTTCTCGACCAGCGCCAGGTGGCTGAGCGGCTCGTGCGTGGGCGGCGTCTGCGAGGGGAACGCCCCGCGCGCGGGGTCGCGCTGGAACTCGCTCACGAGCACCGGCGCGCCGGTCAGCGCCGCAAACGACGCCTCGCCCACGAAGCGCCGGCTGGCGGGCGTCTGAATCACGCGCACGTCGTGCCCGGCGCCCGTCGCCAGCCGCACGAGCTCGAGCGCCTTGTAGGCGGCGATGCCGCCGCTGACGCCGAGCAGGATGCGAGACATAACTACAGGTTGTAGACCGACCGCCCTGACCTAGCAAGGCCCGGCCGAAGCGTTGCGCCTAGCGGTAGTGGTACTTGATCTTCCCCGCAGCTACCTCCTCGAGGGCGATCGTGAGGTAGTTTTTGGAGGTCGTCTCGATCATCGGAGGCGGGAACTCATCGAAGGTTCCCTCGCCGAGGTTGTGGTAGTAGCTGTTGATCTGGCGGGCGCGCTTGGCGGCCACGACCACGCTGGCGTAGTTGGAGTCAACTCGCTCCAGCAGGCGGTCTATTCGGGGGGAGATCACGTTTGCGTTGCCTTTCCTGGTTGACCTAGCAGTGTAGTGCGCCCTCCCTCAAGGCCCCGCCGAGCCATGGGCGCGCCCCGCAGCCGGGCCCGTCCGCCGCGAGGCCAGGCGCCCGCGAGCTCCTCAGTTCCTCAGCTCCTCCTCGACGATCGCGCTGAGACGCTCGAGCGCGTCGTCCAGCCGGTCGTTGACGACGACGTGGCCGAACTCGGGCTGGGCCGCGAGCTCCTGCTCGGCGACGAGCAGCCGGCGCTCAACCTCCTGCGCATCGTCGGTGCCGCGCCCGGTCAGGCGCGTGCGCAGCGTCTCAAGCGAGGGCGGGGCGATGAATACCTGCACGGCCTCGGGCATCGCCTCGCGCACCTGGCGCGCGCCCTGGACCTCGATCTCGAGCACCACCGGCACGCCCGCTCGCACCCTGTCGGTGAGCTCTGAGCGAAGCGTCCCGTAGCTTCGCCCGGCGTAGTCGGCGTGCTCGACGAACTCCCCGTCCTGCACGCGGCGGTCGAACTCCTCGCGGGAGAGGAAGTGGTACTCGACCCCGTCGCGCTCGCCCGCGCGCGGCGCGCGCGTCGTCGCCGAGACCGACAGCTCGAGCTCCGGCAGGCGCTCCATCAGCCCGCGGATCAACGTTCCCTTGCCGACGCCCGAGGGCCCGGTTATGACAAACACACGTGCCATCAGCCGCACCCTAGTGCCGAGCTCGGCAGGAACGCTCGCGTGCTCGAAGGACGGTCGGCCTAGCGGTGGAGCAGCGAGACGAGCTCCGAGCGCTGGCGCTCGGACAGCCCGCCGATGGTCTTGCTCGGGGCGATGCGGCAGTGGGCGAGGATCTTGTTGACCTTCACGCGGCCGTACTTTGGAACCGCCAGCAGCATGTCGAACACCTTGGCCGTCTCCACGTACTCAGGCGGGTTCAGGAGCAGCGTGTGGATCGAGCGCCGGCCGGACTTGAGGTCGCGCTTCAGCGCAGCGCGCTTGACGCGGATCTCGTTGGCTCGAGCGAGCGCATCCATTCGCTGGTTGAGGGATCGCTCGGGGGCCATGGAGGTGTTTGAGGACGTCGTACCTGTCGCCGTCGTCATGGGCGGCGAGTCTACACACCAGCGACGGGCGATCAAGCCCAATGCGCCGAATTCACCTGTACCTCAACCTCAGGTCGAACGACGTCGAGGCTGGTGGATGGTGTCACGCCGGGTTTGCAGGGGTTTTGAGCCTTTATGATCCGCTCCGTGCGGCGGTCCGCACGGGCGCCGGCGGGCTTGCCCCGCCCCCGCGGAGGCTCTTTTTCGCCGCACTGGTGCCGGATTTCAAGCGTGCCCAGCTTCCTTCAATCCGCGTGCGACCCTCGTGCCGGTGGCCGGATCGCGGAAGCTCTCGGTGCCGACGGCGACGAGCGTCGCCCCGACATCGAGCAGATCGCGGGCATGAGCGGCGCTCTCGACGCCCCCCATGCCGATCACGGGGATCTGAACGCGTGCCGCGACGGCGGCGACCTGCGCCAGGGCGATCGCGCGGATGGCCGGCCCGGACAGCCCGCCGGTGCGCCCGCCCAGCCACGCTCGCGGCGGGTGCGGATGCTCCCGCGGCACGAGCGCCATCGCGCGCAGCGTGTTGATCAGCGACACCGCGTCGGCGCCGCCGTCCTGGGCGGCCTGCGCGCAGGCCGGGACGTCGGCGGTGTTGGGGGTGAGCTTGACGATCAGGGGCTTTGCGGTCCTGCCCCGAACGGCCCGCACGACGCTCTCGAGCTGGCGCGGATCGGCCCCGATGTCGAGGCCCGTGTGGACGTTCGGGCAGGACACGTTCAGCTCCACGGCCGCGATCTCCTCGCGCGCCGCGCACGCCTCCACGAGCCGCGCGAACTCCTCCGCGGAGGATCCCATCACGTTGGTGATGAGCGGCAGCGAGCCCACCTCACCCCCGCTCCGCGAGACGGCGGCGGCGAGGCTCCCGAGCGCGGGCAGGTCCTCGCTCATGTAGCGCTCGAGGCCCTTGTTGGGCAGGCCGATCGAGTTGATCAGGCCGGCCGGCGCCTCCCACAGCCGCGGCGGCGGATTGCCTGAGCGTTCCTTCAGGGTGATCGTCTTTGAAACGTAGGCGGCGAACGGGAACGCCTCGCAGAGGCCCTCGCCGAAGGCCCGCCGCGCGGCGATAGCGTCGAACGTGCCCGAGCCGTTGATGACCGGGTGGCTGAGCTCCAGACCGCAGAACTCGACGCTCACGCGGGCGCCCCGGCGTGCTGCTCGACGTGGTCGAGCTCGCTCGCGTCGATCACGGGGCCGTCCACGCACACGCGCAGGTACCCGCCGCCGCGGCGGGGCACGGCGCAGCCGAAACAGGCGCCGAAGCCGCACGCCATGCCGGCCTCGAGCGCGAGCTGGGCGGGCACCCCGCGCGCCTCGCAGATGGCGCGGACGGCCTCGAGCATCGCCGCCGGGCCGCAGGCGTAGACGACCGCGTTTGCGTCGTCGTCGAGCTCTGACAGCAGCAGCTCGGTGACGGGCCCGTGATGCCCGGCCGAGCCGTCGTCGCTGGCCACGGCGGCATCGCTCAGCAGGGCGCGGCCCTCGCTGCGGGCGCCGTCGCGGAAGCCGAGCAGCACGGTCACCTCTGCCTCGAGCTGATCCTGGAGGATCGCAAGCGGAGCGATCCCCACGCCCCCTCCGACGAGCATCGCCCGCCTGCCCGCCGGCGGCGGCGTGAAGCCGAGGCCGAGGGGCCCGAGCAGCCACAGCCCGTCGCCCTCTCGAAGCGCGCACAGGCGCCGCGTCCCGGGGCCGACGTCCTCGAGCAGGAACTGGGACTCCTCCGCCCGGCGGCGGGCGATCGAGAAGGCGCGCGGCAGATACGGGCGCTCGTCGCGCTCCCCGCCCCAGCGCTCGGCGGCGGCGATCATCGCGAACTGCCCGGGCTGGGGGTCGGGCCCGTCGGGGTCGGCGACGCTCAGCACGCGGTAGACCTCCCCCAGCTCGTGCATGCCGGTGACCCTCAGCAGGCGGCGGCCGAAGGGAGCGAGGGCCGGGCTCGGGTTCCTCACGTCACCCCGGCCACGTGCAGCTCCTGCAGGCACAGCACCGGTGGCGCGCCGTCGCGACGGGCGATCGCGATCGCGCGCGCGGCCGAGGAGCCGGCGGCCAGGGTCGTGAGGCACGGGATCCCGTGCGTGACAGCCGCCCGGCGGATCTCCCAGCCGTCGGTCCGCGCGCCGAAGCCGGTGGGCGTGTTGACGACCAGATCGACGTCCCCGCGCTCGATCCAGTCCAGCACGTGCGGGGAGCCTTCGGCGATCTTGTTCAGCCGCTGCACCGGCACGCCCGCGCGCGCGATCGCCTCGGCGGTGCCGCGGGTGGCCACGATCCGAAAGCCGTTGTCGTGCAGGATCTGGGCGACGGCGTTGACGCCGGGCTTGTCGGCGTCCGTGACCGTGATGAAGGCCGTGCCCTCGCTCGGCAGGGGCACGCCGGCGGCCGCCTGGGCCTTGGCGAATGCGGTGGGGAAGTCGCGCGCGATTCCCATCACCTCCCCGGTCGATCGCATCTCGGGGCCGAGCACCGCATCCGAGCCCTCGAAGCGGTCGAAGGGCAGGACCGCCTCCTTCACCGACACGTGCTCGCCGTAGCCCATCCCCTCCCTGCCCTGGGGCAGCGCCATGTCCTTGATCCGCTCGCCGAGCATGATGCGGCAGGCGAGCTTCGCCAGTGGCACACCGACCGCCTTGGACACGAACGGGACCGTCCGCGACGCGCGCGGATTGGCCTCGATCACATACAGCTCACCGGCGTGGACGGCGTACTGCACGTTGATCAGCCCCACGACCCCGATCGCGAGGGCGATCTCGCGCGTTGCGGCACGGATCTGCTCCAGCATCTCCTCGTCGAGGGAGTGCGGCGGAAGCACGCAGGCGCTGTCGCCGGAGTGCACTCCCGCCTCCTCGACGTGCTGCATGATCCCGCCGATCCAGACCTGGCCGCCGCCGCGTGCGGCGAGCGGGCCATCGCAGAGCGCATCCACGTCGACCTCGGTCGCGTTCTCGAGGAAGCGGTCGAGGAAGATCTCGCCGCCGTCCCCGGCGGCCTCGCGGCGCAGGTAGTCCTCGAGGCCCTCGCGCGAGTAGACGATCTCCATCGCCCTCCCGCCGAGCACGTAGGAGGGCCGCACGAGCAGCGGAAAGCCGACCTGCTCGCTGCGCTCGAGGGCCTCTGCGACCGAGCGGGCCGTGGCGTACGGCGGAGCCTGATAGCCGAGGCGCTCGAGCAGCGCGCCGAAGCGCCCGCGATCCTCGGCCAGGTCGATCGCCTCGACGCTCGTGCCGAGCAGGGGCACTCCGGCGGCGACCAGGCCGGCGGCGAGCTTCAGAGGGGTCTGCCCGCCGAACTGCACGATCACCCCGCGCGGCTGCTCGATCGCGACCACCGCGAGCACGTCCTCGAGCGTGAGCGGCTCGAAGTAGAGGCGGTCGGAGGTGTCGTAGTCGGTGGAGACGGTCTCGGGGTTGCAGTTGATCATGACCGCGTCGGCACCCGACTCGCGGACGGTCATCGCCGCGTGCACGCAGCAGTAGTCGAACTCGATCCCCTGGCCGATGCGGTTCGGCCCGGAGCCGAGGATCACGACCGACTCGCGCTCGCCGCGGCGCACCTCCTGCGCCTCTTCGCGCTCCCAGCCCGAGTAGTAGTAGGGAGTGCGCGCGGGAAACTCCGCCGCGCAGGTGTCGACCGCGCGGAACGAGCGCTGGCCCGAGAACGAGCCGTGTGGATCCCGGGCCAGCTCGCGCAGCTCGCGCAGGAACCAGGGGTCGATCATCGTCCGCTCGCCGATCGCCTCGATGCCCACGCCACGGGCCAGGAGCTCGAGGATCGTCTCATAGCGATCGGGTCCGGGCGCCCTGAGGCTCTCGAGCAGCTCCTCGCCGTCGGCGTGCTCGAGCGCCGGGAGCTTGTCGAGCTCGCGCGAGCGAAGCGCCTTGGCGAACGCCTGGGAGAACGTGCGCCCGATCGCCATCGCCTCGCCGACCGACTTCATGTGCGTGGAGAGCGTCGGATCCACGCCCGGGAACTTCTCGAAGGCGAAGCGCGGCCACTTCACGACCACGTAGTCGATCGTCGGCTCAAAGCAGGCGGGCGTGACACCGGTGATGTCGTTGTCGATCTCATCCAGGCGGTAGCCGACCGCGAGCCGCGCGGCGATCTTGGCGATCGGGAAGCCGGTCGCCTTGGAGGCGAGCGCGGAGGAGCGCGACACGCGCGGGTTCATCTCGATGACGAGGATCTCCTCGGTGTCGGGGTTGACCGCGAACTGCACGTTCGAGCCGCCGGTCTCCACCCCGACGGCGCGGATCACGGCGATCGCCTGGTCGCGCAACTGCTGGTAGAGCCGATCGGTGAGCGTCTGCTGGGGCGCCACCGTGAGCGAGTCGCCGGTGTGCACGCCCATCGGGTCGATGTTCTCGATCGAGCAGACGATCACGACGTTGTCGGCGTTGTCACGCATCACCTCGAGCTCGAACTCGCCCCAGCCGATCACCGACTCATCCAGCAGCACCTGGCCGATCGGCGAGACCTCGATCCCGTGGGCGACGATCTGCTCGAACTGCTCGCGCGTGCGCGCGATGCCGCCACCGCGCCCGCCCAGCGTGAAGGCCGGGCGCACGACGCAAGGAAGGCCCAGGTCCGAGAGCGCATCGCCGGCCTGCGCGAGGCTCGTGGCGATCACGCTCTTGGGCATGCGCAGGCCGGCGCCGGCCATCGCCGTGCGGAACTGTTCGCGATCCTCGGCACAGGCGATGGCGTCGTAGTTGGCACCGATCAGCTCCACGCCGAAGCGCTCCAGCGTGCCGTCGTCATGAAGCGTCTTTGAGAGGTTGAGGGCCGTCTGGCCGCCCAGCGTCCCCAACAGCGCGTCGGGGCGCTCGCGCTCGATCACCTGCGCCACCGGACCCGGCAGCAGCGGCTCGATGTAGGTCGCGTCGGCGAACTCCGGATCGGTCATGATCGTGGCCGGGTTGGAGTTCACCAGCACGACCTCATAGGACTCCTCGCTGAGCACCTTGCAGGCCTGCACGCCGGAGTAGTCGAACTCGGCCGCCTGGCCGATCACGATCGGGCCGGAGCCGAGGATGAGGATCTTGTGGATGTCGCTACGCCGCGGCAATGCGCTCCAGGAAGCGGTCGAACAGATACAGGCTGTCGTGCGGCCCCGGGCCCGCCTCCGGGTGGTACTGGACGGTGCCGCCCGGCACATCCAGGAGCTCGAGCCCCTCGACCGTGCGGTCGTAGAGGTTGACGTGGGACAGCGCCGCGGCTCCGAAGCTGGTCTCCCAGCGGACCGGCTCGTCCACGTCGATCGTGTGTGCACCGCCGGGGCCGACCGCCGCGAAGCCGTGATTCTGGGAGGTGATCTCGACGCGGCCCGTCTGCAGGTCCTTGACCGGGTGATTGGCGCCGTGGTGGCCGAAGGCCAGCTTGAAGGTGTCGAGGCCGACCGCCCGGCAGAGGAGCTGGTGGCCCAGGCAGATGCCCCACACGGGCTTTACGCCGACGAGGGCGCGGACCGTGTCCACGATGTAGTCGAGCGCCGCGGGGTCGCCGGGGCCGTTGGCGAGAAAGATCGCGTCGGGGTCCTCGCCCAGCAGCTCCTCCGCCGTGCTCGTGCAGGGGTGGAGCGTCACGCGCGCGCCCCGCGCGACGAGCTCGCGCACCATCGAAGCCTTGATCCCGGTGTCGATCACGGCGATCCTCGCGCCGTCGCCGGAGCCGTGGCGGCTCAGCTCGCGAGCGGTCACGAGCCCGGCGAGATCCTGTCCGGCCATCGGCGGCTCGGCCTCGACGAGTTCGCGCGCGCGCGGCTCTGAGATCGTGAGCGGGAACACCCCGCCGCGCATCGAGCCGGCCTCGCGGATGTGCTTGACGAGAGCGCGCGTGTCGATGCCGCTGATCGCCGGCACGCCGCAGTCGCTGAGCCAGTCGAGCCAGCCCCGCTCGGCCGTCGGGGCATCCTCGCGGTTGCACGCCTCGCGCATGATCGCCGCGCGCGCCCACGGGCGCTCTGACTCCATCGCCTGCGCGCTCGCGCCGTAGTTGCCTATGTGCGGATAGGTGAAGGCGATCAGCTGACCGGCGAACGAGGGGTCGCTGATCGACTCCTGGTAGCCGGACATGCCGGTGGTGAAGACGACCTCCCCGACAGCGTGTCCATCGGCCCCGCACACCTCGCCCTCGAAGCGGGCGCCGTCCTCGAGCAGCACGTATCCCGTCGCCGGGCGGGCGGTCCTCGCCATCAGATGATGAGCCTCTGGACGGCCTTGAACTCCGGCGTGCCGGCGCGTTCGAGCAGCTCGAACAGCGCGGCCTCCACTGTCGAGACGACCGCTCCGGCGCACTCCATCCGCTCGAGGCCACGCTCGTAGTCGATGTCATGGCGAGAGCCGACAGCGTCGGCGGGGACGTGGACCTCGACGCCCTGGGCAAGCAGATCGTGCACGGTCTGGGACACGCACACGTGCGCCTCGATTCCGCACACGATCGCCTGATCGTGCCCGTGAAGGTCGAAGCCGTCCGCGCGTGCGGCCGAGAAGACGGTCTTCTCGATCGGGCGCTCATCGTCGAGCCCCACCTCGGCAGCGGTGTGGCCGAGGCCCTTCGGATACTGCTCTGAAACCACGCGGGGAAGCTCGAGGATGCGCGCCGCCTGCACGAGCTTCGCGCAGGAGTCGGCGACGTTCTCGAACACGGGGTAGGAGCGGAATCCCTCCTGCACGTCCACGACGATGAGCGCGGCGCGATTTCGAACCAGCAGGCTCATCTCACGGCCGCCATCGAGAAGGCCCGCTCGCGGTAGACGAGCGCACCGGCCGCGACCGTCGCCAGCACGCGGCCGGTGAGCGCACGGCCGGCGAAGCAGCAGTTCTCAGAGCGGCTCTCCCAGCCGTGCTCACCCGCCACCCAGCCGGCGTCGAGGTCCACGAGCGTCACGTTGGCGCTCTCGCCCGGGGCGATGCGGGGGGTGGGCAGATCGAACAGCCTCGCGCCCGCGGTCATGCGCTCGACGAGCACTCCCAGCTCGAGCACGCCGGTCAGGACGAGGCCCGAGTAGAGGGCCGCAAAGGCGGTCTCCAACCCGGTCGTGCCCATCGGCGCCTGCTCGAAGGGCACCTCCTTCTCATCGCGGGCATGCGGCGCGTGATCGGTCGCCACGCAATCGATCGTGCCCGCCCGCAGCCCCTCGATCAGCGCGCGGCGGTCGGACTCGCTGGCAAGGGGCGGGTGCATCTTCATGCGCGTGTCCATCCCGCGCACGTCCTCCTCGGTCAGGAGAAGGTGATGGGGCGCGACCTCCGCGCTCACGCGGAAGCCGCGCGCCTTGGCGCGGGCGACGGCCTCGACGGAATCGGCGCAGCTGAGATGCTGGAAGTGCACGCGCGCATCCTCATAGCCGGCGAGCGCCGCGTCGCGCGCGACCATCGTCGACTCGCTGACGGTCGGTATCCCGGACAGCCCGAGCGCGGCGCTGAGCGAGCCCTCGTGCATGCTGCCGCCCCGCGACAGCGTCTCATCCTCCTCGTGCAGCGCGAGCACGCCGCCGCACAGTCGCTGGTACTGGAGCGCCTTGCGCAGCATTCCCGCGCTCTGGACCGGGCGCCCGTCATCGGTGAAGCCGACGGCCCCCTCCTCGCGCAGCTCGGCCATCTCGGTCAGCTGCTCGCCCTCAAGGCCGCGGGTGATCGCCGGCAGGAATCCGACCGAGATGCACGCTTCGCGTGCCGCCGCGTCGCGCAGTGAGCGAAGCAGCGGAGCCGAGTCGAGCACGGGGTCGGTGTTGGGCATCGCAAGGACGGCGCCGTAGCCGCCGGCGGCGGCGGCGCGGGTGCCGCTCTGCAGGTCCTCCTTGTGCTCCTGGCCGGGCGTGCGCAGGTGCACGTGCGGGTCGAACAGCGCGGGCAAGAGGCGCAGCCGGCCGCCGCCGTCGATCAGCTCCTCGTGTGAGTCGGCGGAGAGCGTGGAGGGGTCCGCGAGCTCGGCGATCACCCCGCCCCGCACGCGCACGTCCCTGCGTTCGTCGAGACTCGCCCGCGGGTCGAGCACGTGGACGTCACACAGGAGCAGATCGGCCGCTTGCGCCGGCCCGTGCACTAGGGGTTGCGCGCCCATCAGCTCCTCGAGCCGACCGTCATCGCGCGGGCCGGCGCACGTGGCTCGCGCGGTCCGGCGAGCAGCTCATAGAGCACGGCCATGCGCACTACCACGCCGGCCTCGACCTGCGCGGTGATGACCGCCTGGGGCGAGTCGACGACCTCGCCGGAGAGCTCCACGCCGCGGTTGACCGGGCCGGGATGCATGAGCACCTGGCGCGGGTGCAGCCGGCGCCCGTTGATCTGATACCAGCTCGCGTACTCGCGCAGCGAGGGCACCCATGTCTCGTGCATGCGCTCGCGCTGCATGCGCAGCGCGTAGACGACGTCGGCGGACTCGAGCTCCTCGAGCGTGTAGCGCACGTCGCAGCCGAGCGACTCGATCCCGCGCGGGATCAGCGTCGGCGGCCCCGCCAGCGTCACCGTCGCCCCCATGCGCTGAAAGGCGATGATGTTCGAGCGCGCGACGCGCGAGTGCGCGACGTCGCCGACGATCCAGATCGAGGCACCGTCGATCCCGCCCAGATGGCGCTGCAGCGTGTAGACATCGAGCAGCGCCTGCGTGGGATGCTCGTGCTTGCCGTCACCCGCGTTGACGATCGCGGCGCTGCACCATTTCGAGACGAGCTCGGAGGCGCCCGCCCACGGCGTGCGCAGCACGATCGCGTCGGGCTTGTGAGCGCTGAGGGTCAGCACGGTGTCCTTCAGCGACTCTCCCTTCTCGACGCTCGAGCCGCTCGCTGCGAAGTTGACGACGTCGGCGGACAGGCGCTTGGCGGCCAGCTCGAAGGAGCTGCGCGTGCGGGTCGAGGCCTCATAGAACAGGTTCAGCACCATGCGGCCCCTGAGCGCGGGCACCTTCTTGATCTCGCGGTCGGACACCTCCGAGAAGCGTGTCGCCTGCTCGACGATGCGTTCGATCGCTCCTCTGTCGAGTTCCTCGATCGAGAGCAGGTGGTTCATGCCGAAGCCTCGAGCGCAGGTGGCGCCACCGGCCCGGCGCCGGGGCCGATCGCCACCTCATCGACGCCGTCCAGCTCGCGCAGGCGCACGTAGACGTGCTCGGAGGAGGAGGTGGGCAGGTTCTTGCCGACGTAGTCCGGGCGGATCGGCAGCTCGCGGTGCCCGCGGTCGGCGAGCACGGCCAGCTGCACGCGATCGGGGCGACCGTAGTCGAACAGCGCCTCGATCGCGGCCCTGACGGTGCGGCCGGTGTAGAGGACGTCGTCGACCACCACCACGGTGCGTGCGCTCACGTCGAAGTCCACATGCGAGGCGTGCACGACGGGGGCATCCGGGCGCGATGAGACGTCATCGCGGTAGAAGCCTATGTCCAGATCCCCCAGCGGGATCTCGAGATCGAGCAGATCCTCCAGCAGGTCCTTGAGGCGCTCGGCGAGGAATGCTCCACGCCTGTGGATCCCGATCAGGGCGAGCGCCGGAGCCTCGGGATTGCGCTCGACGATCTCGTGTGCGATGCGCGTGAGCGCCCGTTGCACGTCGTCCTCGCGCAGGACGACCTTCTCGCTGCTGTGATCCATCGTTTCCTTCCTGGCCTCACGGGACCGGGTTAAAGGAGCACGGAGAATGTATCAGGGCGATGCGATGGGCTCGGCATCCTCGGCGCGCGATTGAGACTCCCGCCCGGCCGTGTGCTCCGAGGCCGCGAGCGCCGCCTTTCGCTCGGACCAGCGCACGAGCGTGGCGCCCCCGCGCTCGGGGAATGGAACCTCGATCGTGTCGAAGTCCCGTGGCGTCTCGGTGGCTGCGAACAGCGCCCGCGCCTGCTCGCGAAGCTCACCGCCGGCGTAACGGCTCGAGACGTGTGTGAGAGCGAGCAGCCGCACCTCCGCGTCGCGTGCGAGCTCGGCCGCCTGGCGCGCGGTGCTGTGGGAGGTCTCGCGCGCGCGCTCTGACTCCTCCTCGGCGAAGGTCGCCTCGTGCACGAGCACGTCCGCCTGATGGGCGGCTATCGCAAGCGCCTCACACGGAATGGTGTCACCGGAGAGCACGATCTTGCGGCCCTCCCGCGGAGGCCCCATGACCTGCTCGGGCGCGACCCCGGCGACCATTTCACCGCGCTGCAGCCGACCGAAATCCTCGCCCGGCGTCACCCCCAGCGCCTCGGCCCCGCGAGGGTCGAATTCCCCCGGCCGAGGAGCCTCGACGAGGGCGTATCCGAAGGCCTGTCGGTCTCCGTGAATCACCGGCACGGCGGCGACGAGATAGCCGTCTCGGTCAACCGTCTGCGCGGGCTCGACCTCGACGATGCGCAGCTCATAGGGCAGGCGCCCGTAGATGATGCGCATCACCCCCATCAGCTCGTCGAGGCCGCTCGGCCCGTACAGGCTCAGCGGCGCCTCCCGTTCGCGCAGCGCGAAGGACTTGAGCATGCCCGGCAGCCCCAGCCAGTGGTCGGCGTGGAAGTGGGTGATGAACACGCAGTCCACATCCACCAGGCCGACGGAGCGCAGCAGCTGGCGCTGCGTGCCTTCGCCGCAGTCGAACAGCAGCCGGTCGCCGCCGCGGCGGACAAGCACGGCGGGCAGTCCGCGGCGCGCGCTGGGCACCGAGCCGCCGGTTCCGGCAAAGAACAGGGACAGGTCCATGTCGCTACGGTAGCGGCGGCGCTCCGGTCAAACCGATCCAGGGCAACCATGGGACTCCCGTCACGGCCTTCCGGCCTGCGTCTCGTGGTCACTGCGTCCGCTCCTGGATTTGCTGGGTGTGGGGCCGCCGCCGCCGCGACGACCCCCACCCTTGCGCTTCTAGAGTGCCGCTAGCCCCAACTGTGCACCCAGGAGGCCGGCAGACCCACGCGGTCGACCTGACCGCTCAGTCCTTCGGGGCCTCCGGTTGCCGGGAGAATGCCGTAGTTGGAGACATATACCGAACCCCCTGGCCCCACCGCCAGGCCGGTCGGGAACTCGAGGCCCGTCGACGCGAGCAGCTGGTGCGACCCGTCGCGATGCACGCCGATGATCGCGCCGGGCGCCGGCAGCCCTTCGCTCATGAGGGCGTCGTTCAGGCCCTGCTGGTCGATCTCGAGCACGAGCAGACGTCCGGCCGAATCGAAGCCGATGTCGCCGATCGCGGTGAAGCCGCTCGCATACACCGTCGCTGCGTGTCCGGGAACGACCCGGTACACGTCAGACGTACCCGGTTCGAACGGCTCGCCGCCAAGCTCTCCCACGTAGAGGGCGCCGTCGGGGCCGACCGCCACCGAGTCCGGGACAGCCTGCGCGGTCCCTTTGATCGGTGTGGTCTGGCTCGGCCCCAGGGCGCCCGGCGGGAACGTCTCGGGGATCGGCGGGAAGACGGCGAGCACCGAGATCGCACCCGATCGCGATACGAACAGCAGGTCGTTGCCGGCGGCGTCCGCGACTGCGAAGCCTCCGTGGTAGGGGACAAACGAATAGGGGTCGCTGTCAATTGCCTGCTCGGCCCCGACTTCAACCGCCGTCCCCGCGCCTTTGTCCGGGTTGTTTTCGGCCTCGAACGGGCCGAAGGCAGCCTGGATCGTCGGTGATCCGGCAGAGGGAAAGCGGACCAGGTCTCCGAGGAAGGCTCCATCGGCCCCGAAGGGCTGTTCGTGGGTGGTCGGAGAGAGTTCATCCTGGAAGAGCACCTCCAGTGCGCCGTGGTCGTAGCGAGCCTCGGCGGGGCCGGTGGCCCCACCGCCGGAGGAGACGGAGGGCAGCCCGCCGAGCGCCGTGCTGACCTGGCCCGACTGGGTGATGCGGTCGATGGCTCCCGACTGGTTCAGGCATATCTGTTCTTCGCCGCTACCCACGCAGTTGCTCGACGGCGCGCCATCTCCGGAGAGAGCCACAAGCAGGCTCCCGTCGGGAGCCACCGTCAGCTTCTTCGGCTGGTTCAAGCCCGTCGCGATTGGCTGGACGCCTTCCGCCTGGGGCGGCGGCGGGTGATGTCCGCGGTGGTGACGAGAGCCACGGTGGCGGAGGATGCCGCCTCCGCCACCACCGTATCCGCTGAGGAGGTGTCCTCGCGGCGGTCCCCCATGGCCGTGAGCGCCCGCCACGGACGGCCCAGCCATCCCGGCCAGGCAGCCGGCCGTGATCGTCAACGCGGCGGCCGCCAGGCGCTGCAGGCGTCCAGCCCGGCGGCGGCGGGCGCCGTCATGTAGCGCCCATTCGCCGCCAGTGGAAATCGGTCTAACGTGCATGTCAGCCCTCCAAGTCGTTATTGACCTAGCTGATTTGCCATGAGCTCGTCCGAGCTCGGTCCAGGGGACCTACCCCCTACAAGGCCGGCCCAAAAGTACAAGATCCCGGGTGATCCCACCGTGATGCCCGCAGGGCCCGTAAACTCGGGCGCTGGCGCCCGTAGCTCAGTGGATAGAGCGCTCGCCTCCGGAGCGAGAGGTCGTAGGTTCGAATCCTACCGGGCGCGTCTAAGAAGCGATGGTTCAGTAGCGGAACCTCACCCGCCAGGCTTTGTTGTTGCAGTTCGAGCCGCTGCCCGCCACCTTGACCTCGACGTTGTCACCGGGCGCCGCAGAACCCGATTCTTTGGCGTTCGAGCAGCTGCGATTGGTAGAGGAGGTAACCGTGCAGGAGAGCAGCGTCGCCCCGGTCGTATTGTCGATCACCGACACGAGCACGCTTTCTTTGCTGCTCAGGGTCGCGTTCGTGTCCGCGTACAGGTTGGTCACCGTCTCTCCGCTCGCGGGAGCCGGACCTGCCAGCAGGTTGCTTGAGGAGTAGCCGCTCGTCCTCGGCGGGCAGGGGCCGGTGCCCTGGCCAGCCAGCTCTGTGTAGTTCAGGCAGTTGCCGCTCGAGACGCCCTGAGAGCTTGCAAACGTGGCAATCGCGGCGTTGCCCGCTGGCCCGCTGGCTCCGGTCGCACCGGCTGAGCCGCTCGCTCCGGTTGCGCCCTTCACCCCTTCTTTGCCGGTCGGGCCGGTGGCTCCGGTCGCTCCCGTGACTCCGGTCGCCCCCGTTGCTCCGCTCGGCCCGGTTGTCCCGTTCTTGCCGGTGACTCCTTCGCGACCGCTTGGGCCCGTGGGCCCGGTCGCTCCGGCCGGGCCGGTCGCTCCGACGGCTCCCGTCGCGCCATTGGCTCCGCTGCTCCCAGCCGCTCCCGTCGCTCCCTGGGCTCCTGTGGCTCCGGTCACTCCCTGCGGTCCGGTCGCACCGGTGGCTCCGGTCGCTCCGGTCGCTCCGGTGTCACCTGTGGCTCCGGTCGCACCGGTCACTCCGTTCGCTCCGGCTGCGCCCGTCGGGCCCTGCGGTCCGGTTGCTCCCGTCGGTCCGGTCGGGCCAGTCGGCCCGGCGATGAGGAATGTGAGCAGCACTTCGCCGTTACTCGCCGGATGCGAAGATTGGAATTGCTCGGTCTGGGGGGCGGTCGTGATCGAGATGTTCTGCCCGGCGGCCTCCACGAAGTTCGATCCTGCGCCCCCGCCACTACCGGGCACGGCCTGGCCGCCACCACCACCGCCGAAGTAGCCACCACCACCGCCGCCGCCCTGTTCGTTCTCGCCGCACTGGCCGGTTTCGTTGCCGCCATGCCCACCAACCCCGCGTTCCCCGTTCTGCCCGTTGGTCCCGCACCCGAGCTCACTGGTCCCGCCTTCGCCGCCTTCGGTGCTGGTGCCCGGCTGACCCGCATTCCCACCGGCGCCGGGCTGTGGGCTCGCGCCTGCTGGCCCTCCGCTGCAGCCTAGAAGGCCACCGCCTCCTCCGCCTCCGCCTCCGGCAACGAGCAGCCGCGGGTCGGGCGAGAGCCCGCTTGCGGCAGGGGAGGTGCGAACGTCTGACGCCCCGCCCCCGCCGCCACCGTCGTAATAGCCATGACCGCCTTCGCCGCCGCCGTTGACTCCGCCGTTCGGCCTGCCCCCGGCGCCCCCGACCTCGACGTACAGCGTCTCTCCTTCGGTCACCGGAAGCGTCGCGGTCACCTCGGCGCCGGGACCGCCCTGGCATAGCGCCTCGGCGCCTTCGCCGCCCTGCCCTGCGATCGCGGTGACTGCCACATTCGTCACCCCAGGCGGAACGACGGTCGTTGATTCCCCGATTTTCGTGAACGTCTCGCTCGGAGCGCCTGCTGCAGCCGCGGGCGCAACGACGAGAACGGCGATGGCAATCGCGCAGCCTGTGGCTCCGCCGCGCATCGCAGGCAACCCTCCGGACAGGTGGTGGGCCCGAGCGGAAGACGCAAGACGCGCACGGAGAGATCCCCACTGCGATCGGCTTCCTGACGATCCCCTCACCGAACCTCCCATCCGGACCCGAGCCGGGCCCCCTTTGCCCCTGCCTCAAGACAGCCCGAGCTTACACTTTCGCGTCGGCGAATGTGCTCTCGCCGCACGTCGATGACCGCGTTCCCATTCCGACCGGCGAGAGCTCCCAGACTGCATCGGGGGCGAGGAAGCTCACCATCGCATCAAGGTCGCCGCTGTTCACAGCTTCACTTGAGGGGCGACCAAGCTCGACCAGGTCGGGGGCCGTGGGCTCCTCGGGCATCGTACGGCAGTATCCCGTAGGGGGCTCTGATCAGCCAAGCGATCGAGATGCCCGCCAGGTCATCGCCAGAACGGTCATTGGGCCTCGTCGTCATTTGGCAGCCCTGCCACTATCCCTCGTAATCGCCGCCAATCGGCGACTATCCGTGCCAGGTGGCCAGGCCACGCAACGGGCGCGATCCCACTGCCCAAGCCGAATTCGCTCGCTTCTGGTCGATTGATCAAAGCGCCTCCGGAGCGAGAGGTCGCAAGTTCGAATCTTGCCGGGCGCGCTTGAGGTGTCGGCCCTACGCCACCGCCCTCGGTGCCGGGCGGCGGTCCCGACCGAGCAGAGTCACGTGCCGGTGTCCGGTGTGAGGCCGAGGTCCAGGGGCGTCGCTTCGTCCCAGCCGGGGGGCGGCTTCGTCGAAGGGCACAACGGTCAGGATGAGGCCGTCGCGGAACTCGATCTCCTGCCAGAAGCTCCTCGAAACCTCGATGCGGTTGACGCTCGATCGAGCATTGTTGTGGCCGAACAACTGCAAGATCCCCTCGCTGGTGATCCGCGCCCCGTCGATGACAGCTTCAAAGCTGTCCGTCGCCTCTGAGATCCCGGTGACGAACTCACGAAGCTCGCTATGGCCGCGAAATGCTTCCGTTCGGAAGGCTGCGCCCATCGACCCCAAGCGCCATTCGCACTCAGGGTGGTAAAGCGGGATCAGCGCCTCGCTATCCAGCCTGCCGAACGCGGCATACGAGCGTTGCGTGAGTGCGAGCTTCTCAGCGGGGGTCATGCGGCTCCTCTGGCGTGCGGCCGAGGTCGGCGAGGGCACGGTCGATTCCAGTGCCAGATAGTGCCAGTTAGTGTCGAGCGCGGCGGGGACGCGTGCGCCGCGTGCCTGTCAGAGGCTGCCCGATGCGAGCGGTGGTGGCCCACGCCGAAAGGCACAGACCACCACCCCGGCTACTGCTATCCGTCGACAGGGCTAGTACCGGAAGCTCACCTGCCACGGCTTGTTGTTAGCGCTCGCGCCAGTGGCCGTCACCTTGACCTCAAGCTTGTGACCAGCAGGCACGAGTGCCGACGAGCCGGTGTTCGAGCAGTAGTTTTTGGTAGTCGAGTTAACCTGGCAGGAGAGTACTTCTCCCCCTGTCGTGTAGTCGATGACCGCAATCGTTGCAGTGTCTGAACCTTTCACAGTGGCATTCGTTTCGGCATAAAGGTTGCTCACCACGGCGCCGCTGGCGGACATCGGACCGAGCAGCTGATTGCTCACCGAAAATCCGGGCCCTCTCGGGCAAGAACCCAAGCCAGTCTGATCAGACTCCGAGGAGTTGATGAAGTTGAGACATTGGCCGCTCGACACCCCCTTGGAGCTTGCGAACGTCGCCATCGCGGCGTAGCCACCAGGCGGACCGGTCGCACCTGTGCTGCCGGTTGCCCCGGTTGCTCCTTCTTTACCTGTGGGTCCTTCGTTGCCAGTCGGTCCCGCTGGTCCAGTCGGGCCGGTGGCTCCTGTGACCGTCCCGCATCCGAGCTGACCGTTCGAGTTGACCTCGACGCTGCACACCGTTCCCGCCAGCGCCACACCGTAAATCCCGGCGATGAAGGTCATCGTCTGCGTGCCTTTAGTGCCGATGCGGGTCGTGCCCGACTCGCCGGCCACGCCTTCGTTTGAGATGTCGATGTTGTTCGACCCAGTCGTCAGCCAGCCCGCGCGGCGGCCGAATGCCACGTTTCTACTGCCGCTGATGTTCGAATAGAGCGCGAAGTCGCCGCTCGCGATGTTGTATTCGCCGGTGGTGTTATCGTCGAGCGTGCCTTCGCCGCTCGCGATGTTGTTGTAGCCCGTGGTGTTGGAGGAGAGCGCATAGTTGCCGCTCGCGATGTTGTTGCTGCCGGTGGTGTTGGCGTAGAGCGCTTCGTTGCCGCTCGCGATGTTGCCGTGGCCGCTGATGTTCGAATAGAGCGCATAGTGGCCGGTCGCGAGGTTTTGGAAGCCCGTGGTGTTGGAGTAGAGCGCTTCGTTGCCACTCGCGATGTTGTTGCTGCCTTCAAAAAAGCTCCCTCCCGTGTCGGAGAAGAGCGCCTTGTAGCCACATGCCACGTTGAAACTGCCGGTTGTGAGACTTGCGAGCGCTTCAAGCTGCGGCGTGCACGTTGTGTTTTCGCTCCCACCCAACGCGGCGGCGCTGCTAGCCCACCAGGCAAGCGCCAGCGCCATCGCCATCGCCATCGCAGTAGCGGTGAGCGCAAAGCGCCTTATCAGTCGATCTTTCGTGAGTCCCATGTCTTCTCCTCCGCTCGTGGCCGCGAACGCGAGCAACCGCTCGGCCCCTTGCGCCGCCGCCTGTTAGTTCCTTGGTGCCCGCGCGCGCGGGAAAGCTACCCACCCTTGAAGGGCACGCGTCGTCGGCCAGGGGTGATCTCAGTCCGGTGGTTTCGGCGCCGTGGAGCGAGCATCTCGATAGTCGGGTCACGCGTTGTCGCACCGGGCGAAAAGCAGGCGTAAAGGTAGGGGTTCGTCGCATGGAATCGGCCGACGGAACGCCCGCGCCCTGAGGACTGCCCCAACCAACGCCGGGTGAGTATTGTGGGCTCGCCTCGCTGCAGAGGTCGACCCTGGGTACGCTCACGGAAACCCGCAGCTAAGGCCCGTGCAAGTCAGTTCTTGCGCGCGGTGTCCTCGACTCGGCGACAAAGCAGAGGCCCAGCCTCTCTGTGCTACCCGTGGCTTGCGTAACCCCAACCCAGAACCCCGTGCTCCATGTCAGGGCCCTCACCGATAAGTCTATCATCGAAGGAGTCGAATTTGGCGTTATTGGCTTCTGCAAGAACGCGCAGCGCTCGAGGCCAAAAACCGGCTCGTCGGTGTTGTGCATGGTCGACAGCCGCACCTGAGCCTCACGTCTTTGCCGCGAATCTCAGCGTGCCGGAGCAGAGACCGACCCTACGACTCCCGAAGGACGTGAAGGCGTAAGGAACATCGTCGCAACAAGGCCGAGCAGCCCTACGAATGCAAGCGTCACCATCGCAAGTGCGTAGGAGTGGTGGCTTTTTGCGAATGCTGAGACGAGGATCGTTCCGGCGATTGCGGTGCCGAGCGAGGAGCCGAGATTGGAGATACTGCGCGAGAGCCCCGAGATCTCTCCCTGGCGCTCCTCCGGGAAGGCGGACTGGACGACGTTGACTGACGGTGTGAGCATCGTGCCCACCCCAAGGCCGATGAGCAGCAGACCGGGAAGGAGCGCCCAGACCTTCGAAGTGGAGCCTCCCAGCGCGAGCCCGAGCGCAATGCCGGCAAGGGCGATGACGAAGCCGGCCCGTATGAGCGTGCTCTGGGCGTAGCGCTTGGCAAGCCGTTCGGCAGCAAGCGAGGACACCAGAACCCCTACCGTGGCGGCGGTGAAGACGAGACCCGTCTGGATCGCACTGAAGCCCCGGACGACCTGCAGGTACACCGAGATCACGAACGAACTCCCCATCATCAAGAGCCACTGGATGTTCTGGGTGACCATCGCGAGGTTCGAGGTTCGATTGCGAAACAGGCTGGTGGACAGCAGTGGCTCGATGTGCTTGCGCTCGAGTGAGCGGATATGCAGGAAGAACCACAACAGAAGGCCCGCTCCGAGCGCGGCGAACACGGCCACGAGCAGCCAGTTGACTCCAATCTGGAGGATCGCGATCACGACGAAGAACATGCCGCTCGCCGACAGCACGGCACCGACCGTGTCGAAGCGCCTGGTCTCGTCCGGCGGTACGGGATCGACGATCCGGCGGCTGAGCACGACGACCAAGCCAACGATCGCGGCCTGCACCAAGAAGGTGACCCGCCAGCTGATCGCCGTCGTGATCAGCCCGCCGATCAGTGGCCCCGCCGCGGCGCCAACACCGGCCATGCCGCTGATCAGGCCGAAGGCTCTCGCTCGCGACTCGAGGTCGTTGAATAGCATCGTCGCCAGGATGTAGATCGGCGGGATCATGAGCGCCGAGCCGATCCCCTCCAGGGCCGAGTAGCCGAGGATCAGCGCCCCCAGGGCTGGGGCGAGCGCTGCGACGATCGCTCCCGTGCCATACACGGTGAGGCCCCCGATCAGACACCGCTTGCGACCCAGGCGGTCGGTGAGCTTGCTGCCCGGAATCATCAGTGCCGCCATGCACAGCAGGAACAGCGTGATCGCGGTCTGCACGCCGTGGACGGTCGTACCGATGTCTTCACTGATGCTGGTGATCGAGACGTTCATGCTCGACCCCGCGAAGCTCGCGACGAACTGTGTCAGGGCGAGCGGCAGCAGCATCCGCCGCAGAGCGACATCGGACTGTGTGGTCGTGGTCGGCTCCGCCATAGGGTCACACGATCGTGTCGAGGCCGCAGTATTGCTCACCGGGGCGCGATCCGAGCCCTACGTACATCCGGAGACGGGCGTTTGAAAGCCGGTCGCGCCGAGCAGGGACTACGACTCTGTGCCGAGCTCGTTGCCGCAAGTTCTGTGACTCGCTGCGCGATGTCGTCGCGGATGTCCCGCACCTCGACGATGGGGCGGCCATTGGGGTCGGGCAGGTCCCAGTCGATGTAGCGCTTGCCGGGGATGTACGGGCATGCATCGCCGCAGCCCATCGTCACGACCACGTCGGCCTGTTCGGCAAGCTCCCGGGTGAGCAGTTGCGGGCGCCGGCCGGACAGGTCGATGCCGAGCTCGCGCATTACCTCGATGACCTCGGGATGGACCTGCTCGGCGGGCTGGTGCCGGCGGAGAGAGCGGTATGGCGTCCCTCGGCCGCGCGTTCGAACAGCGCTTGACTCATCTGCGAGCGCCCGGCGTTGTGCAGGCACACGAACAGGACGCTCGCCATCAGCCGCGGGAGCCTCCTGGTGGTGTGGCAGGAGGATCTCTTCCGCCTCGGCCGGTGTCACGTCGGGGTAGAGGACTCGCAGCAGTGCGAGCGCCGCGAGTCCCCCGACGAGCTGCGCGATCACGTACGCCGGGCACGGACGCGGGTGCGATGCCGGCGAACGTGTTGGAGAACATGCGCCCGACGGTGATGGCGGGGTTGGCGAAGCTGGCTGAGCTGGTGAAGAAGTAGGCGGCGCCGATGTATGCGCCGACCGCGGCCGGGGATGGTGTTCGCGCGTTTGGTGCGTGCGAGCGAGAAGATCACGAGCAGCAGCCCGGCGGTGGCGATCACCTCGGAGAACAGGTGCGCGGGCGAAGCGCGGTGATGCGTGGAGATGCTGATGGCGGCCAGGGAGAACATGCCGTTCGCGACGACGGCGCCGAGCATGCAGCCGGCCACCTGCGCAGGGATATAGAAGATCGCGTCGCGCCAGCGGATGCCGCCGAAGCTCGCGTCGGCGAGCGAAACAACCGGGTTGAAGTGCCCGCCGGACACCGGGCCGAACATGAGGATGATCGTGTAAAGCCCTGCCGCGGTGGCGGCGGCGTTCTCGAACAGCTGCAGGCCGACGTCGTCCGGCGAGAGCGTCTGCGCTGCGATGCCCGAGCCGATCACGACGGCGGCGAGGAACGCAGAGCCCAGCAGCTCGGCGAGCAGACGGCGGGCAAGCGGAGGGGTCGTTCACGACGCCGATCGTATTACATAGACAATCGTAAGTCTTATTGATATAAGTAGATCGATGCCTGTCGATTTGGAACTATCCCCCAAGCAGAAGCGCGCCAGCGGCTCGCCATGCTGTGAGCCCGTCGTCTACCCGGCTGTCCAACGCGAGGAGGCGCTGCGGATGGCCGAGGTCGCCAAGGCCCTCGGCGACCCGATCCGGCTGCAGCTCGTGGACGTGCTGCGAAAGCACGCTGGCAAGGTCTGCGTCTGCGAGCTCGTGCCGCTGTTCGACATCTCACAGCCCACGCTCTCCCACCATCTGAAGAAGCTCCGCGACGCCGGGATCGTGGACTCCGAGCGCCAGGGACTGTGGGCCTACTACTACGTGATCCCCGACGCCCTGGACGAGCTATCCGCATGGCTGAGCTGACCACCACGATTGCGACGAACGCGAGCTCCTGTTGCGCACCCGAGGCGCAGGCGAGCTGCTGCGAATCGAGCGCCAAGGCCGAGTGCTGTGGCTCGAGCCACGGCGCGGACTGTCAATGCTGGGCCGGCAAGCGCGGGCAGCCAACAGTGGATGTCCAGACGCTCGCTGTGACTCCGAAGCAGCCCTCAGGCCAGGCTTGGATGGAGGCTGATCACGCTCCCTTGCTTGTTGTGCAGCCGGGTCGCGCGTCGGTCGACGCTTCCTGAGAGCGCCCGTCGCTACGCTTGCTCACAGTGGAACAAGCGCGCGAGACGCCCATGCACGGCGACGCCGACGTCACAGATTTCATCAAGCTGATGAATAGCCACGGCCCGCGCGCGTTCTTCCGGCTCATGCGCCACATGCCCTCGGAGCCCCGCTGCCGACTGTGCGGGGCGCCCTCTGGCGGCTTCGGAGGCCGTCTCATGCGCCGGGTGGGCTTCGGTCCCTCGCGCAAGAACCCGAGCATGTGCGTCACCTGTTTCGAGAAGGCCCCGATGGGCGGCGCGCAGATGGAGATCGGCGTGCTGTTCGCGGACCTCCGAGGCTTCACCGCGCTCAGCGAGTCGATGGCGCCGGAAGCGGTAGCGGAGATGCTCAACGGCTTCTACCGGTCAGCGACCAAGGTTCTCAGCCGCTGCGCGATCATCGACAAGATGGTTGGAGATCAGGTGATGGCACTGTACTTGCCGCCGCTGCTCTCAGGGCACTGGGAGAACGAGATGCTGCGAGACGCCCGCGAGCTGCTCATACGTGCCGGCGAGTGCGCCGGCGCCGAGGCCCCGCTACGGCTTGGCGTCGGTCTCGATGTCGGCGAGGCGTTCGTCGGCAACGTGGGCTCGGGAGAGGTCAAGGATTTCACCGCGCTCGGGGATGTCGTCAATACCGCCGCCCGCCTGCAATCGTCCGCGCAGGCCGGCCAGATCGTGATCACCCAACGCCTGTATGAGCGCCTGAGCGCGCCGCCGCTCGAGGCACGCGCGGCGACCCTCGCGCTCAAGGGCAAGAGCGAGGAGACGCGTGCATATGTGCTCGACATCGCCGACGGCGCGCGAGCGCAGCCGCTGGCCAGCGCCGGACAGGCGGGGCCGAGATAGAACGCCCGCGAACGACTGCTCGATCGGTGTGAAAAGTTATACGTCACGGGTCGTGTGACGTTGGGCACACGCGCCGATCGGAGCAGCGTTGAAGTGTAGGATCGCCCGATGATGCAACAGCAGCGCGCGGGGGCGGTGGCGGTCGCCAACGAGGAAGCTGTGCGTGCCTGGGACACGGTCCTGTATGAGCGGTGGAAGTCCAACCGGGGGGTGTTCGTGGGCGCGCTGGCAGAGGTGACAGAGGACGTGTTCGCGCTCTTTCCGCCGCGCGAGCGTGGGCGCTGCATCGACATCGGGTGCGGCTTCGGCGAGACGACTCAGCGGCTGGCTGAGCTCGTCGGATCCGGAGGCTTCGCGCTGGGCACCGATTCCTCGCCGCGGTTCATCGAGGACGCCCGTCGCGAGGCAGTCGAGGCGGGTGTCGAGAACGTTGCGTTCGAGACCGCCGATGCGCAGACGGCTGAGTGGGATCCCATCTACGACTACGCCTTCTCGCGCATGGGGACGCAGTTCTTCGCCGCACCGGTTCCGGCTATGCGCGCGATCCGCGGCGCGCTCAAGCCCGGCGGCAGGCTCGCCAAGGTCTGCTGGCGGCGCAAGGCCGACAGCCCGTTCTGGGCGGAGACCGAGCAGGTCGTTGAGAGATTCCTCTCGCGCCCTGAGGAGTACTTGGCCGACACCTGCGGGCCCGGGCCATTCTCGCTCGGTAACCCCGAGACCACCCGTGGGATTCTCGAGGCCGCCGGGTTCGACC
Source organism: uncultured Solirubrobacteraceae bacterium (assembly GCA_963761355.1). Taxonomy (GTDB): domain Bacteria; phylum Actinomycetota; class Thermoleophilia; order Solirubrobacterales; family Solirubrobacteraceae; genus Palsa-744. The sequence continues at coordinate 142,950 of CAVXHC010000009.1, read as the reverse complement.
AGATCGAGCTGCATCAGCGCGACTTCGACTACTTCATGGGCGCGGACATGGACGAGGCGATCGACTCCCTGCTGGCGATCGGACCCGGTGCCGAGCTGATCCGCCTGAACGGCGAGTACGGGGAGAGCCGTCGAGGCGAGATCGCCGAGGCTCTGCGGGAGCACTACACGGCCTGGCAGAAGCCCGACGGCTCCATCGTCGGCCGCGGGTCCGTCTGGATCGTCGCGGCCACGAACCCCGGATAACACAGGTGTCGGCGTCAAGGGACCGTACTATCCGTCCCGATGCGCGCGGCGAGGAGACCCGTGCGCCTGATGCACGCTGGCTCGGTCGAGAAGACCCGAGAGCCGGAACGTGGGCCTGGCCACGGGCGCGGCACACCTTCGGCGCTCGTGCTTTCACCGGGCATGGTTCAGCATGTCAGCGGGTAGTGATGTCTACGCGCCGCGAGTCGTCATTTCTCCGGTGCCACGCCCCCGGCGTAGGGATTGCGCGCGGGGGCACTATCGGGACGACCCGCTCAGCTCGCCGCTACGCCCCACATTCCGATTACCTCATCTTCCCACTGTTCCCAGCTCATCTGCACGGTCGTGCCCCAGGTCATGACGAGCGGTCGCTCGCGCGTGAAGCCGTCTACCACGACCTCATGGGTCCCGGCCGCCTTTCGCTTCCGAAGTAGGTGCCTTGGGCGAAACCCAGCTCGACGATCAGCGCGGAGTAGTTGCGGACGTCAGTCCGAACATCGGCGGGCGCCGTGGTGAACGCTTCGAAGCCGGTGGCTTTGACTCCCTCTATCCCGTCCTTCATCCAGTAGTTCATGAACGCCGTCTGTGAAAGGCCGCCGGTTTCGGTCCCACCTGCTGCGCCGAATTCGTAGACGATCCAGTCGACCGCAGCACCCTTGGCGTGACCAAGAGGGACACGATGACCGGCTTTGGAGCGGGCGCGGCGGCGGCCGCAAAGCCCGTGAACATGCCGGGGCACCCCAGAAGCGCGACCAAGGGAGTGAGGATCTGCGCGAGTCGGATAGCGAAGACGCGCATCGCATCAGGACCGTAACTGACCGCCCTTGCGCGCTCGTAACGGACCCGTGCAATGTCTCTGGCCGATCAACGCCCGTCGAGCCGAACCCTAAGAACGAAGGCCGCGCGGCCCGAGTGCCGATAGACGCCGGGGAAAAGCTATGCAGCGGGCACAACTACTCAGACAGCTGGTGCTCGACTCGCGCTACGCCGTCGACGATCGGCTCGTGGCCGGCGCTATCCTCGCGCGAGCCACCGAGCACATCCTCCGCGCCAGACCGGCCCGTCGTTCCGGGGCTGCCCAGGCCGGCCCGTCGCTCCGAGGCTACAGCGGGCCAGTGGCGGGCGACGGTCGCGCCCTGTCCCTCCCTTCGCGCAGGAGCTGAGTCAGGCGATGCCACGAGTCTCTAGCCCGATAGTCGCAGCACAGCTCGCAAGAAGCATCGAGCAGGGCCAGGCCCTGCTCCTGCGAGCGAGCTTGATCATCGACTTCAGCGACGACGAAAGCTGGAAGGCCGCCCGCAGAGAGTGGATCGAGCGAACCGACGAGACGCTCGATCGCATCTACGACGGAGCACAGGAGGTCGACGAGTTCGAGAGCGCCGCGTATGCCCCGGCCGCGGGACAGCCATGGCAGGTCGAGTACAACGACTCGAGCTCCCTGGCCACGGCCGTCGCGGTCCTCATATCCCTGCAGGATCGACTCGACGATTATGCATCCGGCGATCTCGCCGAGGCGGCCCACGCGCCCGATCTTGACCTGGAGCCCGAGCGGGAGTCCGGCGCTGAGCCGGGCGTTCTGCAACTGCAGAGCCAGGGCTCCGGCCCTTCACAGGGGCACTCGGTCGGCACGGAGCTTGAACCGACAAGCGCCGCCCGCGCCCCACAGGTGTTCCTCGTGCACGGGCGCGATGAGAAGTTGAAGGAGGCCGTGGCAGCCCTGCTCGAACACGCAGGCCCCCACCCGGTCACGATTCTGAACGAGCGGCCCAGCGACCGCAGGATGCTCGTCGAGCACCGCGAGGAGCGGACCGCCGGTTCACGCCACGCGGTCATCCTGCTCACGGCCGACGATATCGCCGGCCCACGGCTCGACTCCGACCACGAGCCTCACTTCGCACCCCGTGCGCGCCAGGGGGTCGTGTTCGAGATGGGCGTGCTCGTCGCCGCGCTCACCCCGCGGCGCCTATGCGTGCTCTACGAGGAGGGGGTGGAATGGCCCTGCGACATCGATGGCGTCACCTACATCCGGCTTGACCTGGCCGGAACGTGGCAGTCAAAGCTCCTGCTGCACCTGCGCGGCGCCGGCTTAGACTATGACCTGAACAAGCTGGCGGCCGCCTGAGCCCACATGCATCATGGCAAGGCGTGTGTTGCGTGAGCAGTAGTCTGCGCAGCCATGGCGCACGAGCAACCCGGCGAGAACGTCGATCAGGCCCTCGCGGACAAGGAAGCGGCACTCCACCGCCTGCGCCAGGCACGACCGGAGGAACTGGCCGCTCCGGGCGTGGAAGACAAGCTGATCGAAGCTGCGAGGAAGGCCGGAGCAGGCTGGGGCGAGATCGAGGAGGCGATCAGCACGCCTCCTCGGCACTCACCGTCGTCCTGAGCCAGGGGACTCCAGTCGCTCAGAGATTTCGCACGAACCGCGAACGGTCGAGTTGTTGCTCGTAGCCGACCGCCATCCAGAAGCGCATCGCGGCCGAGTCATCGACGGCGACGATCGCGTCGAGTCTCAGCGCGCCGCGCTTGCGCAGGCGCCGCTCGCCCTCGCGCACCAGCAGCGTCGCGAGTCCCCGGCGGCGGCGGTCTGGATGGATGGCCAGTCGATAGAAGCTGCCTCGCCACCCGTTCCAGGCCGCAATCAGCGAGCCAACCACCTCGCCGCGGGCATCGCTGACGAGCAGAGCTTGCGGATCGACGGCCAACAGACGGCGCAACGACTCGATCGTGTCCGTCGCCGACGGCTGGGCCTCCGCGCGGGCCCACAGCTCCAGCACGGCACCAAGCTCGTCGGGCATGCCATCGCGGATCATCCTCCGTCCAGTCCGACGGCTGCGAGGGCGTCCTGCGGATCGAAGCGGATCTGAACGCGAATGACGTTCAGCGTATCCCGCGGCCGTGTGCTCGGCTCAAGCGGCGAGGAGCGGCGCCGGCCGCCGAGCTTGTCAGCTAGCGTGCCCACTGATGCGCACGCTCGCAACGATCGCCAGCGCGCTGACGCTGCTGGCCGCCGCCCTGATCCCCGCTGGGGCTTCGGCGGCGACCCCGGCCATCATCGGGGGAACCCTCGCGCAGGTCGGCAGCTTTCCCCAACTGGCATTCATCGAAGACAAAGAGGTCACGGGTCGCGCCTTCTGTACGGGGACCGTCGTGTCGCCGACCGTCATCCTGACAGCGGCGCACTGCGCGGAGGACATGGAAACCGACCAAGTTCGTGAAGCCTCCCGATACCTGGTCTACACCGGCGACGTCGAATGGTTGGCCTCGCCCCAGGCGTCCGGCGTATCACGGGTCGTCGTCTACCCGACCTTCAACCCCGCCGACCTGAGCGACGATGCGGCGCTTCTGATCCTCTCGACGCCCACGACCGCGCCCGCGATCACGCTTGCCTCCTATCCGTCTGACTCCGCGCGCCTGGCGGCCGGGGCCGACGCCCGCATCGCCGGTTGGGGAGACACGTATCGGAAACAGGAATCGATTCCGGCAACGCTGAGCTGGGCGGACACGGTGGTCCAGGCACCCGCGTACTGCGAAAGCAAGGCACCGCCGTTCTACTCGGGCTCGGAGATATGCACGATCGACCCACCGGGCGACCAAACGGGCGCCTGCTTCGGGGACAGCGGCGGTCCCCTGATCACGCCGCCTGGGACGGGCGAAATCGAGCTCGGGATCACGAGTCATATCTACGACGAATGCCTGACCGAACGCCCAACGGTGTTCACCCGCGCGGATCTGATTGCGCCGTGGGTCGATGAATGGATTGCGGGAGTTCAACCCCTCGCCCCGGAACCTGCGCCCAAACCGATCGCGGCTCCCGCTCCCGGGCCCCAGAGCGCGGCCACCCCAGCGGCGTCTCCGCCAGCGGGCCCGCCGAACACGCCGGGGTACTACCTCACCCCGCCGTCGCGAACACGCAAGATCATGATCCACGTCTCAGCAGGCGGAGATGACATCGTCGGCATCAGCATCAAGACTCCGGTCACCTGCCAGGACGGCCACCGGCTGGCGCTGGAAGACCGGTGGCTGTCCTATGCCGAGCACGTCGCGATCACGAACCACATCGCTAGCCGGACGCTCGAGGTACCCGCCGGCCGCGCTTCGACGACAGGTCAAATCGGCCTGTTCCTGCGATTCATGACGACCGGGACCCTCGAAGGGCGCCTGAGCGTGCGCATCCCCTCGAGGAGCCGGCGGACCGGACTATGCGCAGGGACGCTCAGGTTCACGGCGAAGACCTGACGAGGAGAGCTTCTGACCGCAACTTTCCCGCCGCCATGTGATTAGTGCTGGTGGGCGGCACGGCCGGCAGCGTTCGATGATGGACTCCGGTCGCACCACTAGGGAGGGTGGAGAAAGGATTCAGCGTCCCGAGGTGCTCGGGAGGTGTCGCCCCAGTCGTTTGGCGCGGGATTCGCGCTTCGCCTCCCCCGAGGGCGAGCGCGCGTTCCGCGGCCCGCAACGCGTCTACTCCTTTACCGCGGCCTCAAGCTGGCGTGGAAGCATTCCGATTGGGGGATCGAGACCACAAGACCAATGAGGGAGATTTCATGGCCAGGATCATCGTGACAACCGATCCAAGCGCACGGCCGGACGGCCCTGTGCTGCTCGACGAGTTCGTGTGCCCCGACCACCTCAGCGACGACCACTCCGCCGCACAGCTCCTCGAGCGACTCGGCTGGGCGGTCACGGACGCCGAGAACACCTCGCACGCCGATCAGGCGGCTTAGCCGCCCGGCCGCCCAGCGGCCACCGACACCCGAGGCGCATCTATCTGGTAGCGTCGCGTCGCCGGCGCCGAGTGCAGCTGCGCTCGCGTCGTAGAGCTTTCGCTCGTTCCACGATTCGCGATGCCTCAAGGAGGAGAGTTGAACATGCGCATCCCATTCACGCCGCGCGTGGCCGCACTGGCCGCTGTCGCACTGTCAACCGCAGGCCTGGCCACGACCGCTGCAACTGCGTCCGCACGGCCACCGCGCACGCCACAGAGACCGCCGACGCTGTTCGTCAACGGCTCGATGCTGTCGGGCTACGCCCGCAATCCCTGCTCGACGACTCCCTACACGACGATCGGCGCTGCCGTGACCGCGGCCGCGCCGGGCAGCCGCATCGTCGTCTGTGCCGGGACCTACAGCGAAGACGTGACCGTCACCAAGCCGCTGACGATCCAGGGCCTCGACGCGACCATCGACGCCACCGGCCAGATCAATGGCTTCACGCTGCCGGCGCCGGCGGCGGGGACCACGATCGAGGGCTTCACGGTCGAGAATGCCATCGGCGAGGGTGTGCTGGCCGTCAGCACCAGCGATGTGAGCATCGTGGACAACGTGGTCGAAAACAACGACAAAGGCCTGACCCAACCAAACACCTACGAACAGTGCACGATCACGGCGCAGAACCCGACTCCCGACTGCGGTGAGGGCGTGCACCTGATGGGCACCGCGGATTCGAAGCTGCTTGGCAACAAGATCAAGGACAACGCCGGCGGGGTGCTGATGACCGACGAGACCGGACCGAGCGACGGCAACGTCGTGGCCCACAACCAGGTGCTCGACAACACGGCCGACTGCGGGATCACCCTGGCGGGACACAACCCCGCGGCCGCACCGGGCGGAGTTCCCAACCCAAGCGCGGGCGGCGTCTATGACAACCTCATCCTCGACAACGTGTCGGTCGGTAACGGCATCGTCGGGCAGGGCGGTGGAGTGTTGCTGGCGGCAGGCATCCCCGTGGGTGGCGGCGCTGTCTACAACAACACGGTGCGCGGCAACTTCCTTGAGGGGAACGGGCTTGCGGGCGTGACGGTCCACAACCACTACCCAGGCCAGGACCTGAACGGCAACCGCATTCTCGATAACCGCATCGGGACCAACAACCTCGACGGCGATCCCGACTTCGGGCCGGTGATCGACCCCTCGACGACCGGGATATTCGTCGGCACCGCCGGGAACCCGCTGACGATCACGATCAAGCACAACATCATCCACTCGAACGCCATCGGCATCTTCCTGACCGGACCGCTCAGCACCGAACAGATCAGCCACAACCTGTTCTTCAACGTCACGACTGACGTCGTCGGGCCATGAGCTGACCGTCCGCAACGGGCTCCCCGAAGAGCGGGGGGCCCGTTGCGGTCTTCAAGCCGCGGGGCCCGCAGTGCCGATGGCTCCTACGTGCTTCGCCCCAGCTCTCTGCTGAGCCGCCCAAGTGCTCTGATCATCACAACTCTGGCCGCGACCGACCTGGCCTATCGCCTGCTGCTGCGCGAGCCCGTGCGGCGCGTGCTCGGCCTGCGTCAATAGACCCGCAAGGCCCGAGCGAGCAGTCCGTTGCTGGGCAGGCCTGGCGAGGGGCTGCCGATCCGGCCCAGCGGCCTCAGCCGTGGCCCGCTCACGCCCTACACTCCGGCTGTGGGCGCCCCCGCGAAGATCATCGCCCGCCCGATCCTCTGGGCGTCGTTGCTCGCGATCACGACCGGCGTGCTCGCGGGCGTCGCGGGCGCAGCGCCGGCGCAGCCGAGCTCGAGCGGTCTTGCCTACTCGAGCGCGAGCGCCCACATCGTCCAGCCCCAGCCTGCGCCCGGCAGCTGCCATGCGATCGGATCCGGGCTGTATCTGCGCCCGGATCAGCGCTGCACGCCGGGGGCACTCGACCCCGCCGTCACGCAGGCGCGGATCGGCTCGACGATCTGCCACAGCGGCTGGACGTCCTCGGTCAGGCCACCCGAGTCGGTGACCGAGCCCGAGAAGCTGGCGAGCATGGACGCCTACGGCGACCGCGGCTCGGCCTCCTCCTATGAGTACGACCACGACGTGCCGCTCGAGCTCGGGGGCGCGGTCAACGACCCGCGAAACCTATGGCCGGAGCCCAACTACCCCACGCACTCGGGCTTCTATCTGAACCCGAAGGACCACCTCGAGCGAGCGCTCAATCGGCTCGTGTGCGCCGGTCAGATGCCGCTCTCACAGGCACAGCGCGCGATCGCGGGCAACTGGGTGTCCGCATACCACCGCTACGGGTAGTCACCGACAGGCCGCGGCGGCGAGGCCGCCATCCGGAGCGGTGAGGCTGCCCGCGGCCCTCACACGTCCAGGTAGCGCAGCACGACCCGCCCGAGCACGATGATGTCACCGCTGCGCAGGTCCGCCTGGGTGACGCAGCGCCCGTTCACGTAGGTGCCGTTCGAGCTGCGGTCGTCCAGGACCCTCGCGCCTGAGCGGCGGTTCAGGATGATCGCGTGGCGCCTGGAGACCGAGGCCTCGTCGAGACGGAGGTCGGCAGAGAGGCCACGGCCGATATGCGTGACTTCGCCGGCCAGCGCGATCAGCAGCGTCTCATCCGGGCCCTGCACCTCGATGTAGCGCCCCGGCGCCTGCGGCTGCGAGGGCGTCGCGCGGCGGCGCACGCCCTCGTCAAGGCAGGCGACCGGGTCAAATCTCTCGGTTGCGCCCTCGGCTACCGCGGGGCGGCTGGGTGCTTGAGTGGTCATGAGGAAAGCTAAACCTACCCAGCTCAGCCCCACCTCAACCGTCCATAAAGAATTCCGAAGTGCGCGACCTCCAGGGCCGTCGCGCTAGGCCGGACGCGTAGTCCGCGGGTCCTTGCGCTTGGACATGCGCCGGGCGCTCCACCAGCCCCAGCCGCCCACGGCAAGCACCGGGACCACGTAGAGCATCGAGACATACCAATGCATCAGACAGGCAAGTGGCGCCATGTCCGGAAAATCTATCACGTCATCACCACGCCTCTCGCGCCGGTCGCTGGGGCTCCTGCGAGGGCAAACCGCTGGTCCCGCCCCCGCGCGTGCGCGAGCGCCTGCGCCGCACGTAGAGCACGAACATCAGGCCGGCGAGCGCGATTGCGACCCCCAGCACGATCACCGCCACCGAGGCCTTGGAGTTCTCGGGCGTCCAGAACAGCCGGCCGTCGATCATGCCCTTGCGCGTGCCGACTTCGATCGGGACCTGCCAGTTGAATATGAGCGTGAGCTTGCTCTTGTTCTTGACCTCGGGCGGCACCACGGGCGACATCCAGTGGATGCGGTGGTCGTGCCATTCGAATTGCCCGGTGCGATCGACCACCACCCATAGTGGTGGCGCGTTGGGACTGGCCGTCGCTGGCACTTTGACGTTGGCATAGAAGTTCGTGTTCAGGTAGGTGGCCGGCGAGCGCTCGTTCTGCTCGGCCGTGCCGTTCGCCAGCACGCGCGCATACGGCTCGCCCTGGTAGCCGTAGATGGTCACCGTCTGACCGGTGTGGTTCCTGAGCAGCAGGCGATCGGCGAACTCCAGCACCTGCACGCTGAGACCGGGGACGTCCGGCGTGATCGAGGTTATGTTGGAGCGGTACTGATAGCTGCTTCCCTGGTCGTTGATCGGGTTCCCGCTCTCGCTCGAGAAGGTCGCGCCAGCACCGCCCTGGGCGTGCGCGACGGCGGGCGCCGAGAGCGCAAGGACGCCGAACAGGGGCAGGACGAGGCGGCGTAGCACTAGGGCAGACACCGTAGCGGAGGGTCTGTCCGCGAGCGCCGGGGCCCGCTCACGTCCCCACCGAGGACAGAAGCCACAACCCGAAGCTCGTGAACGCGACCATCACCGCCAGCATCCAGTACTGGCTGCGCACCGCTTCCTCGGGATCTCGGTACATCACCAGGGCGCGGTCGTGCGCGAGCGCGAGGGCAGCGACGTGGCCGGCGAGCAGCGCCGCCACCTGCACGTACCAGATCGCCGCATAGGAGATGATGTGATAGTCGATCTGATATCCGCTCGTGCCGAAGATGTTGGCGCCGTTGCCGAGCGGGTCGGAGGCCAGATAGACCATCGCCTGCGACTGCCAGATCAGGTATGAGAAGTAGTGGGCGAGCACGTAGGCGACGCCGATCGGGACGAGCGTGTGGGCGAAGGCGTGCGACAGCGTCGTCGTGTCGTAGCGCTCGCCGACGCTGCGCACGCCGGCGATGCCGATCCTGTAGACCAGCCTGATCAGGAGGATGCAGAAGATCAGCCCGACCGTGTAGGCGAGCTCAAGCGCAGGCGTCTGGTTGAAGCCGATGTCGCCGAAGAACGTGCCGAGGCTCGGCTCGAGGTTGCGCCACACCCCTCCATTGCTGAACCCGTCGAACGTGGTGGTGCCGATGATCGTGCAGATCAGGAACACCGAGCCCGACCGTATCTCGAGGTCGGTGACCCCGCTGAGCACCCGCCGAAGGCACAGCACGCCGTCCTCATCCCGGCACAGCCCCGACAGCCGCGAGACCAGATTGAAGTACACCCCGAAGCCGTCGGCTGAACCTCCCCACTGCTCCACGCCGAACGACGCCATCCCGGCGAGCATCACGAGGAAGTAGCCCAGCGAGAGCGCAGCCAGCGTCGACGGGTGCTCGCGGTCGGCGGGGACGTAGACGAGCTCGAGCCAGGCGAAGCCGGCGACCACGGCGACCGACGGCCACACCCCGAGCCAATCCGGATAGCGCAGCAGCGGCGCCCGCGAGCGCCCCCCTCGGAGCACGCGGATCAGCGCCCCGACCGCGCGCGCGCAGCTCCGCCACGGATTGAAGGCACGGAAGATGTCGCCGAAGAGCACGCTCGCCAGCGGCATCCCGACCCAGAAGATCACGTAGATGAAGGTCACCGAGAAGTTCGCGTTCGGCACCTGGGCGCCTGTGAACCCGCTGTAGAGCACCAGCGCGAACAGGCCCACCCCCACGAGGCTCGCGAGCCATTCGAACAGCGCCGGCAGCCTGAACAGGCGTTTGCGGTGCTGCTCCTGAAGTTGGGGCTGCTGCCACAGCGTCGACAGCGCGACGAACGACACGACCAGCACGATCGCCGCGGCCCAGCTGAACAGCCACACCGGGATCGGCAGGTCCGCTCTGCCGACGATCCCGTGCGCGTCGGCGCTCGCCGGAAGCATGAGCGCGGCTAGACCGAGAGCGCAGAGCGATGAAAGCAGGCGACGGCGCGAGACCTTCATGCCCGCGGCAGTCTATGGAACGGCCTCGTGGTAGTCGCCGATCGCCGCCGCGCTGGCGTACCCTGCAGCTGCATGTTCCAACCGCCGCTCGCCGTCTCCACCGACCTGTCGGCCGTCTTCCAGCTCGGGCCGCTGGTGATCGTCGCCCTGCTCTACGCGCAGCGCGTTCGCACGCTCGCGCCCGGCGCCCACCCGGTCCCCGGCTGGCGCCAGGCCTGCTTCTACTCGGGCTTCGTCCTGATCGGGGCCGCGCTCACCTCGCTGGGCAAGGCCAGCCAGGATCTGCTGTACGTGCACATGATCGAGCACCTGCTGCTCGGCGACATCGCGTCGCTGTTGATCGTGCTCGGACTCACCGGTCCACTGCTGGCACCCGTGCTGCGCATCCGGGCGTTCGATCGCCTGCGCGCCCTCTCACACCCACTCGTGGCGTTCCCGCTGTGGGCCGTCGACCTCTACCTGTGGCATCTGCCCGTGCTCTACCAGGCCGCCCTGCGCCACTCCGGGGTGCACGCCCTCCAGCACGCGATGTTCCTCGGCTTCGGCATCAACATGTGGATGTGCCTGTTCGGCCCGCTGCCCCAGCCCAGCTGGTTCGGCAACCTCGGGAAGCTGATCTACATCGTCGCCGTCCGTCTCACCGGCACGGTCCTCGGAAACATCTTCCTGTGGTCGGGCACGGTCTTCTACCCCTACTACATCCACGGCGACGCCCTCTACCACATCTCCCCGCTGGCCGACCAGAACATCGCTGGCGCGATCATGATGGTCGAGGAGTCGATCCTCACCCTCGGCCTGTTCTGCTGGCTGTTCCTGCGCACCGCCCGCGAGAGCGAGGAACGCCAGGACCTGCTCGACTTCGCGCACTCCCACGGCCAGGAGCTCACGGAGGCGCGCGCCGCGCGTGCCGTGGCCGCGGGCAAAGGCGCCGAGCTGCGCAGACGGCTGAACGACGGCTCGACGCCGTAGCGGTGGTCCCGTCAGGCGCGGCGCCCGGCGATCGCCCGGACGCGCTGCGGGCAACCGGCGCGCCGCCCGTGAATGTGACTATTCTTGAGCCATGTGCGTCGGTTGTGCCATGTGCGCCGCCTCAGCCGCAACCGGCTTTCGGACGTGGCTACAGACCCATCACTTCGGCTGGCTCACGCCGCGGCGCATGCGGGCGCTGACGATCGCCGCGATGTGCGCGGCCGGATTGGTCTCGACGGTCGGCTTCAGCGGCTCAACGGTGGCGCCCGCCAACGCCGGCACGCCCACCGCCGCGGTGGCGCACAGCCCGGCTCGTTAGCGGCGCTCGCGCCCGCGATCGTGTTCTAGCCGCCGGCTACGGCTGGCAGGATCGTCAACTCGGCGCCGTCGGCCACAGGCGTCTGCAGGCCGTCCAGGAAGCGGATGTCCTCGCCGGACAGATATACGTTGACGAAACGCCGCAGCGAGCCGTCGTCGTCGGAGATGCGCGCGCGCAGCTCATCGAAGCGGTCGAACAGGCCGTCGAGCACCTCCTGCACGGTCGCGCCGTCAACCTCGGTCTGGGTCTCGCCTTCCGCGGCCGAGCGCAGCTGCGTGGGGATCTTCACGACCACGCTCATCAGACGCTGACCGTCTCGGGCACGCCGGCCGTGAACGCCTCGACGGTCGGGGCTATTGCGTATGTCTCGAAGGTGTCTCTGACAGCATCGAGCGTCTTCAGCCCCTCGCCGGTGATCACCAGCACGACGCGCTCGTCGGGGTCGATGTCCCCTTGCGCGGCGAGCTTGGCCAGCACCGCGGTGGTGACGCCGCCCGCGGTCTCGGTGAAGATGCCCGTGGTCCGGGCCAGGAGCGAGATGCCGGCGCGAATCTCATCGTCGCTGACGGCGTCCACGCCGCCGCCCGTGCGGCGGGCGAGATCGAGCGCGTAGGGCCCATCGGCGGGGTTGCCGATCGCCAGCGACTTGGCGATCGTGTCGGGCTTCACCGGGCGGCAGACCTCCTGGCCGTCGGCGAACGCGTTGGCGACCGGCGAGCAGCCCTCGGCCTGGGCGCCGTTCATACGGGGAAGCCCGCCCTCGAGCAGCCCGAGATCGCGCCACTCCTCAAACCCCTTGGCGATTTTGGTGAACAGCGATCCCGAGGCGACCGGGACGACGCAGCGGTCGGGCAGCTCCCAGCCCAGCTGCTCGGCGATCTCGAACGCCAGCGTCTTTGATCCCTCGGCGTAGTAGGGGCGCAGGTTGACGTTCACGAATGCCCAGTCGCGCTCGGCGGACAGCTCGGTGCACAGGCGGTTGACGTCGTCGTAGGTGCCCTCGACGGCCACCAGTTTCGTCCCGTAGACGCCAGTGGCTAGAACCTTCTGCTCCTCGAGGTCGGCCGGGATGAAGACGTAGGAATCGAGGCCCAGCGCCGCCCCGTGTGCTGCAACGGAGTTGGCCAGGTTGCCCGTGGAGGCGCATGCGATCGTCTCGAATCCGAGCTCCCGCGCCCGCGCGACGGCGACGGAGACGACGCGATCCTTGAAGGAGTGGGTGGGGTTGGCGGCGTCGTTCTTGACCCACACCTCGCGCAGGCCGAGCTGCTCGGCCAGCCGGTCGGCGCGGATCAGCGGTGTGCATCCTGCGGGCAGGCCCACGCGCGAGGCCAGCCGCCCGGAGGGCCCGGGGGGGCCACCGGCCAGCGGCAGGAAGTCGGCATAGCGCCAGATGTTCTGCGGACCGCCCTGGATCCTGCGGCGCAGCTCGCCCACGTCGCGCGCGGAGCGTCCGTGGTCGTAGGCGACCTCCAGCGGCCCGAAGCACCGCTCGCACACATACAGCGCCTCCAGCGCATACTCCGCCTCGCACTCCTTGCACTCCAGATGACTGACAGCCATTGAGGACTCCTTCGTTCTAGTCTTCGCCGTGTCACGGTGTGGCGAAGAGCACGAAGGCCCGCCACACATCTCTCTGGAATTGGCACCGTTCCCGCTGTGACTTTGACGGTGGTTGCCGGGGTTTCGTAGGGCCAGTCCCTCCACCCCTCTGGATGTGTCCAGCTATATCTGAGCGGGAGTCTAGCAACCCTCCGGACGTTCGCAAGCACACGGCCCGGGCGCACGCGCCAGCGGCCCACACGGGTAACGCGTGCGACCACGCGGTGTAGGCCTAGCGATGAGCACCCCCGCGCGCGCCCAGGGCCGGCGAGCAGTCCAGACGCCCCGGGCCTTCGAGCCCTCGCGGCCGTCGCTGAAGCGGCGCATGCTGCTGATCGTCAACCCCCACGCGACGACCGTCACGCGGCCGCTGCGTGAAATGGTCGTGTTCGCGCTTCAGAACCGCTTCGAGGTCAGGGCGATCGATACCGAGGCTCAGGGCCACGCCACCGAGCTCTCACGCGCGGCCGCGGATGAGGGCTATGACGTGATCGTCGCCTTCGGCGGAGACGGCACGGTCAACGAAGCCGCCAACGGCCTGGCCGGCTCGGCCACGCCACTGTGCTTCCTCCCCGGCGGCTCGGCCAACGTGTTCGCCAAGATGCTCGGCATCCCCGCGGATCTGATCGATGCGACCGAGCACCTGCTCGCGATGGACGATGACTGGCGCGTTCGCAAGGTCGATCTGGGCAGGGTCAACGACCGCTACTTCACGTTCGCCTCGGGGCTCGGCCTGGACGCCAGCGTGGTCGAGCGGGTTGACTCGAACCCGCGCCTGAAGGCCCGGCTGGGCCCCTACTACTACGCCTGGATGGCGCTTTCGACCTTCACGCGCCGCTACCTTTTCAGACCGCCGCGGATGTCCGCGCGGGCCGGGCAGGCGACGCTCGAGGGCGTCACGACGATCGTGCAGAACGGCTCGCCCTTCACCTATTTCAACGATCGCCCGATCGAGATCGCCGAAGGGGCCGAGCTCGACTCGGGCGCGCTCGCCGCCTGCGTGCTGCACCGCGCGGCGCCGATCGACCTGCCGTTCATCGGCTGGCGCGCCCTCTCGCGACGCGCGCGAGTCGCCCGCCACCGACAGGTGACCGCGCTGCCGGCGCTGACGGAGCTGATGGTGCGAAGCGCCGACGGTCGGCCGCTTCCGCTGCAGGTTGACGGCGACTACCTCGGCGACGTCGCCGAGGCGCGCTATTCGATTCTCCCGGCGTCGCTGCAGGTCGTCGTCTGACGGCGAGTGTCGGGGGCGCTTGGCGCCTACGCGCCGCCGCCGGGCGTCACGCGGTAGGCATCGAAGACCGACTCGATGTTGCGCATTCGCGTGATCGCGCCCTTCAGCGTGTGCGTGTCGGCAACCTCGACCACGAAGCGGTTCTTCACCATCGGCGGAGTCGACAGGCAACGTGCTTCGAGGATGTTGGCGCCGGACTCCGAGAACACGCGCGAGAGGTCCTCCAGCAGGCGGTGGCGATCCCAGGCGTCGATCTGGATTTCAACGACGAACGCCGTCGAGCGGTCGCCTTCCCATGCGACGTTCGTGAAGCGCTCGGGAGCCTTGCGCAGAAGCAGCGCGTTGGGACAGTCCTCGCGGTGGATCGTGATCCCGCGCCCGAGCGATATGTAGCCGACGATCTCATCCCCGGGAACCGGGCGACAGCACTTGGCCAGGCGCAGCATCACGTCCTCGACGCCCTCGACCTTGATCCCGTACTGGCCCGATGGCTTGGTCGGGCGACGACGCGGGCGTCCGACCCGCAGCAGGTCCACCGCACTCGCTTCGCCATCGGCGGCCTCGCCCTGCTTGAGGCGCTGCATGATCTTGTTGACCACGACCTTGGGCGAGACCTTGGCGCCGCCGAGCGCGATGTAGAAGTCGTCAGCCTTGCGGTAGCCGACCTCGCGGATCACGTCTGCGAGCAGCGCCGAGCCGGTGATCTTCTGGGCCGGCAGGCCGTGCTTGCGCAGCTGCTCCTGCAGCAGATCGCGTCCGATGTGCTCGGTGTCCTGACGGGACTCCGCCTTGAACCACTGCTTGATCTTGTTGCGCGCGCGCGTCGTCTTGACCATCGCCAGCCAGTCGCGCGAGGGACCGCGCTCGCGCTTGGCGGTGAGGATCTCGACGATGTCCCCGGAGCAGAGCTCGTAGTGCAGCGGCACGATCTTGCCGTTCACGCGCGCGCCCACGCAGCGGTGGCCGATCTCGGTGTGCACCTCGTAGGCGAAGTCGAGCGGCGTGGCCCCGGCCGCCAGGGACTTCACCTCGCCCTTGGGCGTGAACACGTAGACCTCTTCCTCGAACAGGTCCGTGCGCAGCGTCTCCATGAACTCGCGCGGATCGGACAGGTCCTTCTGCCAATCGAGCATCGCCCGCAGCCAGGTGAGCTTGGTGTCCTCGCTCGGCACCGCGTAGCCGCCGGCTCCGTCGGCGCCGTTGCCGGGCTGGCGCTTGTACACCCAGTGGGCGGCCACGCCGAACTCGGCCATTTCATGCATCTCCTGCGTGCGGATCTGGATCTCAAGCGGGCGCCCCTCGGGCCCGATGATCGTCGTGTGCAGCGACTGGTACATGTTGAACTTGGGCATCGCGATGAAGTCCTTGAAACGACCGGGCAGCGGCTTCCACAGCGAGTGGATCACGCCGACCGTCCCGTAGCAGTCCTTGACCGAGTCCACGATCACGCGCATCGCGGTGAGGTCGTAGATCTCGTTGAACTCGCGGCCCTTCTTGGTCATCTTCGAGTAGATCGAGTAGAAGTGCTTGGCGCGGCCCGCGATCTGCGCCTGGATCCCGAGTGCTGAGAGCTCGCGCGTGAGGTACTCGCCGGCCTCGTTGACGTAGCGCTCGCGGTCGTCGCGCTGCTGGGCGACGAGCCCCTTGATCTCCTGATACTTGCGCGGGTGCAGCGTCGCGAAGGCAAGGTCCTCGAGCTCCCACTTGATCGCGTGGATGCCGAGCCGGTGGGCGAGCGGCGCGTAGATCTCAAGCGTCTCGCGCGCCTTGTCCATCTGCTTCTGCTTCGGCATCGCGTCGATCGTGCGCATGTTGTGCAGCCGGTCTGCGAGCTTGATCAGGATGACCCGTACGTCGGTGGCCATCGCCACCATCATCTTGCGATAGTTCTCAGCCTGAGCCTCGTCATGGGACTGGAAGGTGATGCCGGTCAGCTTCGTGACCCCGTCGACGACGCCCGATATCTCCTCACCGAAGCGCTCGCGCACCTCCTCGATCGAGGCCGAGGTGTCCTCGACGGTGTCGTGCAGGAGCGCCGCACACAGCGTCTCGGTATCCAGGCGCATGCCGGCGCAGATCCGCGCCACGCCGACCGGGTGCACGATGAAGTCCTCGCCGGACTTGCGCCGCTGGGCGGCGTGGTGCTCGCAGGCGAACACGAACGCGTCCTGGACGCGGCCACGGTCGATCTCAACAGCCGAGTCGGCCGCGTGCTCGGAGACGATCGCGAACAGATCGCCGAGCAGCCGCCGCTCGGTCTCGTTCAGGTCAAGCTGCGCCTGGGCCGTGCTCCCGCGGTGGGCCTTCACGCCCGCCTGCGCGGCGTCGCCGCCGGCGTTGGCTGAGACCTCGTGGAGAGCGCCCTCATCGCTGGTCTCGGGGCTTGCTGGCCTGTTGTCCTTGGCGATCTCCATATCCATAGGGTAGGGGACCATCCACCCGGATTGAAGAGATTCTCCAGCGCCGCCGCCGCTCCACTGCATGCGGCGGCTGCGGTGGGTGGTTCTCGATCAGATCGCGAACAGGACGAGCTCATCGCCGGCCTCTGCCGGCGCCGGCGCCGGCGCGGGGCTCTGCTCGACGTGCGGGACCTCCGCGGGCTGTGCCTGGCGGAGCACGAGACGCGGTTCTGAGACGCCCTGCCACTCGTTGACCTCGAGCGCGAACGTCGCCTCGGCCGGGGCGCCATCGTCGACCGGCAGGCGCCCGCCGGTCCCGAACGCCACCGCGCGAGCGCGGGCGCCGTGGGATTCGACGGTGAAGCGCACGTGCTTGCCTTCCCCCATCGGGCGGCCGTCGCGGAAGACGGCATCGGCCACGAGCAGCGACACGGCGGGGTTGCCGCGACCGAAGGGGGCGAGGCTCTGCAACTCCTCGGCCAGCGTCATCCCGAGCTCCTCGCCCCCCACGACCGCGTCCACCCGCTCCACGGCAACCATGTCATCGGGCTCGAGCACGCGCTCTGCGTGAGCCGTGAGCGCGGCGGCGAACTCCTCGAGGCGCCCGCGCTCGATCTCGAGGCCGGCGGCGGCGCGGTGGCCGCCGTAGCCGCGCAGGTGCGAGGCGCACTCCCTCAACCCGCCGAGCAGATCGAACGCGTCGATGCTGCGCCCCGAGCCCCTGCCCGCGTCGCCGTCCAGCGAGATCATCACGACCGGGCGGCGATGGCGCTCGACCAGCCGCGAGGCGACAATGCCGATCACGCCAGCATGCCAGCCCTCTCCGGCCAGGACGTAGCAGGAGCGCTCTTTCAGCTCGCTGATCTGCGCTTCGGCCTCGAAGCGGATCCGCTGCTCCACGCCGCGGCGCTCGCTGTTGGCCCGGTCGAGCTCCGCGGCGATCTCGCTCGCGCGCGCCGGCGAGTCGGTCAGGATCAGCTCGAGGCCAGCGTCGGCCCTGTACATGCGCCCCGCCGCGTTCAGCCGCGGCGCAAGCGCGAAGGCGACCGAGCGCTCGTTGACCTTGCCGGGGTCGACCCGCGCGACCGCCATCAGCGCGCGCAGCCCGGGCTTGGTCGTGCTCGCCAGCGCGCGCAGCCCGCGGCGCACGAGCGTGCGATTCTCGCCCACGAGCGCCACCACATCAGCGATCGTCGCGAGCGCCACCAGGTCGAGATCCTGCTCGAGCCCCTCGCGGCTGCCGCCGCCGGCCGCCAGCAGCGCCTGCGCGAGCTTGTAGGCGACCGCTGTCGCACACAGCTCGGGGCAGGGATAGGAGCACAGCAGCGGGTGCACGATCGGGGCGTCCGGCAGCGCGCCGTCGGCGCGTGGCGCGTGGTGGTCGGTGACCACCACCTCCATACCGAGCGCCCGTGCTGAAGCCACCTCCTCGACGGCCGTGATCGCGCAATCGACGGTCACGAGCAGGCGCGTGCCGCGCGAGGCGAGCCGGCGCACGGTGGCCGCATTCAGGCCGTAGCCGTCGCTCGCGCGGTCGGGCAGGTACCAGTCCACGTCCGCGCCGATCGTGCGCAGCGCGCGAACGAGGACCGCCGTCGAACAGATTCCGTCCACGTCGTAGTCGCCATGAACCGTGATCCGCTCAGCGCTCCTGACATGCGCGAGGATCGCCGAGACCGCCTCGCCGATACCGTCGAACGCCGCCTCGGGGTGCTCATCCGCGGCCGCCAGAAACGCGCGCGCGCGCGCCGGCTCGTCAAACCCGCGGCGAACCAGCACCTGCGCCACCGGGCCGCTCACGCCGAGCTCGCGCTCGAGGCGTGCGACGTCGGCGCCGGCGCACGGGGGGATCTCGATGCGGGCGCTCGGCACCTGCGCCACCCTATTGCCGGGCGGAGACGGAACCGCTGTGTGGGCGCGCTAGTAGCCGGTGGCTATCGGGGTCTGCGTCCCCGCGCGTTCGCGCCGCATGCCCTCGAAGTAGACGAGCGCGATGCCGATCAGCGCACCCGGCACGGCATACAGGACGATCGCGATGTCGGTCGCGCGCTCGCCGGGTATCTGAAGCGCACCGACTTTCGCGCTGTAGATGATCAGCGCCACGATGATCGCCCCCACGAGCGACCCGACGAAGGCGCCGACGATGCCGCCCCAGAAGCGGTCCGGCAGGAAGATCGTGAAGTGCCAGATGGCCAGGCCCATCATCACCCAGGCGAGCATTCCCATCAGCGCGACCTCCCGTGACGGCGGTTGCGCGGGCGCCTTCGCTTCTGTGGCTTGGGATCGTCCTTGAGCACCAGATCCTCGGGCGTCAGATCCGCCGAGGGATCGACGGCGTCAACCCGGTTGCGCTGCTCCTCGGCATCCTGCTCGGGCTCCTTCGCCGGCGCGCGCTGTGCGACGCTGGCGCCGGCCGCTCGCTGAGGGGTGGCCACCGATGTCGGCTGTCCCTCGACGTCGAGGTCGCGCACGAGTTCCTGGAACTCTTCTCGTGAGATCTGCTCACCGGCCTCCTCGGGGGCGACGAAGCTCCCGCGGCGCGTGCGTTTGCGCTTCTGGGCCGGCTCGACATCCTCCGGCGCCCCGCCCGCGGTCGTCGCGTACGCCGGGACCTGGCCCAGTTCGCCGACGATTCGCGCCCGCCTCGAGCGGTAGGCCGGCTCGCGCTCCTTCCAGTGCGTGAGCACCGGGGAGGCGATGAAGATCGACGAGTAGGCGCCCGAGGCGATGCCGACCATCAGCGCGAAGGCGAAGTCCTTCAGCGTTTCCCCGCCGAAGAACAGCAGCGCGAGCACGGGCAGCAGCGTGCAGAAGCTCGTCGCCAGCGATCTGGTGAGCACCTCCGACATCGAGCGGTTGACGATCTGAGAGAATGCCGCGCGCGGCATTCTCGGCACATTCTCGCGCACACGATCGAACACGATGATCGTGTCGTAGAGCGAATATCCGAGGATCGTCAACAGCGCAGCGACCGTCGCGGTGGTCACTTCTCTGCCCGTCAGCGAATACACGCCGGCCGTGATCAGCAGGTCGTGCATCAGCGCGATCAGCACCGGAATCGCGTACTTCCACTCGAACCGCAGCGCGATATAGGCGGAGATCACCAGCAGCGACGCGATGATCGCGATCACAGCGCTGTTGGCCACCGTTTTGCCGAAGGTGGGCCCGATCGAGGTCGAGGAGAAGTTCTTGGTACCCGGGTTCGACGGGCCGTTCCCGAACGTCGTATCCAGATCGGCCTGGACCTTCTTGACGGTTTCGGGGCCCAGCGTCTTGGTGGATATCTGATAGCCCGTGCCACCGATGCTCGAGTTGGTGAACTTCTGGACCTCGGCGTTCGGATAGCCGGCGGCGGTCATCGCCGAGGCGACTTGGCTCTCGCTGACGGACTTGATGAACGCGGTCTGGATGCGCGTGCCGGACTTGAAGTCGATGCCGAAGTTGATCCCTT
The DNA here is from genome assembly GCA_963761355.1 of uncultured Solirubrobacteraceae bacterium. Classification (GTDB taxonomy): domain Bacteria; phylum Actinomycetota; class Thermoleophilia; order Solirubrobacterales; family Solirubrobacteraceae; genus Palsa-744. The sequence continues at coordinate 122,762 of CAVXHC010000009.1, read as the reverse complement.
TACCGCCGATCGCGAGGGCCCCGATCAGGAGGATCGTGCCGGACAGCGAGAAGAACCACTTGGAGGCGCCCATGAAGTCGAACGTCCAGCCTTTTCCTCGCCGCGCCGCGCCGAGCGCTGCCGGATGGGAGACGACTCCTGAGCGGCTCATGGCGCCGAGAGCCGCCTGCGTGGCGAGCACGGCCGTGAACAGCGTCAGCAGCGTGCCGATGCCGAGCGTGAAGGCGAAGCCCTTGACTTCTGCGGTCGCCAGCGCGAACAGGATGAAGGCGGTCATGAACGTGACGACGTTGGCGTCGACGATCGCGGCGAAGCCGCGCTTGTAGCCCGTGGCGATGCCCGAGACGATCGAGCGCCCGCCGCGGATCTCCTCCTTGACGCGCTCGAAGATCACGATGTTCGCATCCGCCGCGATGCCGATCGTAAGGATCAGCCCGGCGATGCCGGGCAGCGTCATCGTGATCGGGATCAGCTTGATCAGCGCGAAGAAGTAGATCCCGTAGATGATCAGCCCGCCCACGGCGATCGCGCCGAGGACCCGGTAGAACAGCAACAGGAACACGCACACGACCAAAAAGCCCGCGAGACCCGCGATCAGGCCCTGCTTGAGCGCCTGTTTGCCGAGCGTCGCCGAGACCTGCGAGCGAGAGATCAGCGAGAGCTTGATCGGCAGCGCCCCGGATTGCAGCTCGTCGGCGAGGCTCTGGGCGGAGGTGATCGTGAATCCCCCGGTGATCTCAGAGCCGTTGGTCGTGTCGATCCCTTCCGGGTACTTGGTGTAGTCGATCGACGGAGCGGTGATCAGCTGGCCGTCCAGCACGACCGCGAAATGCTGCTGGGCGGCTTCCTTGCCGACGCCGGGAAGCTGCGCTTCCTGGCCGCGGTGGGCGATTTCCTTGGTGACGCGCTGGAACACGCTCTGCCCGTGCGAGGTGAAGCCGAAGGTGACGTCGGGCGCGCCTGTTCCGCCACCGCCTTCGTCGAAGCTCTGCTGCGGGTTCTTGATGTCCGAGCCGGTCAGCACGGGGTTGTCTTCCATCACGTACCAGCTGTTCGGGGAGGCCTGCGTCACCTTGCCTTTGGCGGTTTCGATCGGCCGCGCCTGCACGAGCACCGTGCCGGGGTTGACGCGCACCGCCTTGACCTTCGACCCGGCGGGCGCTTTGTAGTTGTCGGCATACAGGTTCTGTTCGGTTTCCTCGGGCCCGCGAAGCACCTTTTCGTGCGTGGTGTCGAGCAGGTACCAGGTGCCGTAGATGCATCCACCGACCTGTTCAGCCGTGCAGCCCGGCGCCAGCGTGGTGTCGTTCTTGCGCAGGATCGGCGGTCGTTTGGCAGCGCGCTGCACGGCCTGGTACTCGGTCAGCCCGAACTGCGCCGAGCCGGCGTTCGCCCCGCCGGTGGCGGTTGTTTCGGTCGGCGACGGCTTGCCGTCGGCGCCGATCACGTTCGTCTCCCAGTCATAGAAGAACAGCTGAGCGGTCTTGCCGACCTCATCCTGAGCGCGCGAGGCGTTGCTGACGTCGGGCAGCGCCACGTCGATTTCGTCAGAGCCGGTGCGCTGGATTTCCGGTTGCGCCACCCCCAGCTGGTCGACGCGGGTGCGCATGATGTCGATCGCGCGGTTGAGCGATTCGGCGTCCACCTTCGACTGGGCGGTCGGCTTGCCCTGGTAGACGAGCTCGACGCCGCCCTTGAGGTCCAGGCCGAGGCGCGTCTTCTTGGCCTTGGTCACACCGGGGACGCCGACGATCACCGCGAGCGAGAGCACGACCAGCCCGGCGACGATCAGCAGCACGAGGTTGTTGCGGCGGCGGTCGGTCATCCTGAGCTCATCACCTGGTCACACTACTTCTCGGGAGTCAGCACGAGCAGCAGCCCGCCGTCGTCGTCATAGGCGGGGAACATGTCCGCTTTGGCGCTCGCCATGACGTCCCGTTCGCCTGACACCTTGACAGGAACCTCGAGCGCCCGCACGCCCCACTCGAGCACCGTCGTGACCGGGTTCTCGCCGTTCGTGAAGGCCAGTCCGAGTACCTCCTCGACGCGCTGGCCGATGACCTCTTCCTCCTCGAGGCCCGTGAAGGCGAACGAGTTCTTGCCGCACCCGATCACGCGGCCCTCGCCGTCGCATACGAAGAAGGCCGCGTCGGGCGCCGGATAGTAGTCGTCGAGAAGTTCGAACAGGAAGGCGAATCCGCACTTGGCGCAACCTCTCGGCTGGCGCGTGAAGCCGAGGTTACGGTCGAGCTCGGTGGTGCGGTGACCACAGTTTGGGCAGATGAAGGGGTGGGCCATGCTCGACTACAGAGTACGCAAGCAGCGCGCTGAAGGGGGCCGGTGACGCTCGGGCCGGCGGGCTCTGGTCATCTGGCTCGAATCCTCAGAACAGCGCGGGTCCGTCCGGGGAAGGTAGATCGAGCCCCAGATGTGCGAACGCGGCGGGGGTCGCGGCCCGCCCGCGCGGGGTCCGCTTGATCAGCCCCTCCTTCAACAGGAAGGGCTCATACACGTCCTCGATCGTGTCCTGCTCCTCCCCCACCGCGACCGCGAGCGTCGACAGGCCGACCGGCCCGCCGTCGAACTTGATGCAGATCGCACGCAGGATCTCTCGGTCCAGGCGGTCGAGCCCGCGCTCATCCACCTCCAGCATCTCGAGCGCCGCACGCGCGGCCTCCGCGGTGACCACGCCCTCCATGCGCACCTCGGCGAAGTCGCGCACGCGCTTGAGCAACCGGTTGGCCACGCGCGGGGTGCCCCTGCTGCGCGCCGCGATCGCGGCCGCACCCTCATCCTCGAGGTCGATCTGAAGGATGCTCGCCGAGCGGCGCACGATCACCGCGAGCTCGTCCACGGCATACGGCTCGACGCGCGCCTGGATGCCGAAGCGGTCGCGCAGCGGCGTGCTCAACAGGCCGGTGCGCGTGGTCGCGCCGATCAGCGTGAACGGCGGCAGCTCGAGCGTGACGACGCGGGCGCCCGCGCCCTGCCCGACGGTGATCGGCAGGCGGTGGTCCTCCATCGCCGGGTAGAAGGTCTCCTCGAGCGTGCGGGGCAGCCGGTGGATCTCATCCACGAAGAACACGCTGCGGGGCTCGAGCGCGGTCAGAAACGCGGCGATGTCGCCCTTGCGCTCGAGTGCGGGCCCGGCGGTCTGGACGAACGGCACGTCGAGCTCGGCGGCGACGATCTGCGCCAGCGAGGTCTTGCCGAGGCCGGGAGGCCCGGCCAACAGCAGATGGTCGAGCGCATCGCCGCGCGCAGTCGAGGCCTCGATTGCGACCGCCAGCTGCTCGCACAGCGCGTCCTGGCCGACGAACTCCTCGAGCCGGCGCGGGCGCAGCGAGCGGTCGAGCTCGTCCTCGGCCACCAGATAGGGAGTCTGGATGCGGGCCGTCTCTGCCATCACGAGGCCCGCGCGAGGCGTAGCGCGTGCGCGATCAACTCCTCCGCGCTGTCGCCTTCGGCGTCCCGCAGTAGCTCCTCGGCCTCGCCCGGCACATATCCCAGCTCGAGCAGGCCGTCCCGCGCCAGCGTGCGCGGATGATCCTGCTCTCCTCGCCGCGCCCTGATCGGCGCCTCGGCCGCGGCGCTCGCGCCGCCCTTCACCTCGACCTTCTCGCGCAGCTCGACGATGATCCGCTCGGCGGTCCGCTTGCCGATGCCGGGGACAGCCTGGAAGCGAGCCGCGTCGCCGGCCGCGAGCGCCGAGATGAGCTCGCGCGGGGTGCCGCCCGAGAGCACCGCCAGCGCCACCTTCGGGCCGACCGCCTGCACCGACAGGAGCATCAGGAACAGGTCGCGCTCCTGCTCGGAGTGGAAGCCGTACAGCGCGAGGGCGTCGTCGCGGACGATCACGTGCGCGTGCAGGGTGCTCTGCTCCCCCACCGGCGGGACGTGGCGCAGGGTCTCGGCCGAGACCGCCGCGCGGTAGCCGACGCTTCCGCACAGGATCACCACGTGATCGGCGCGGCGGACCGCCACCTCGCCGCGCAGCAGCGCGATCATGCGCCTGCCTCGGCGAGCGCCATCGAGAGGGGCGCGCAGTTGGCATGGCAGATCGCCACCGCGAGCGCGTCGGCGGCGTGATCGGGCCGCGGCTCCTCGGCCAGGCCGAGCAGCATCTTCACCATGCGCGCGACCTGACCCTTGTCCGCGCGGCCGTTCCCGCAGACGGCGGCCTTGACCTTCTGGGGCGTGTAGCTCGCGCAGGGCAGGCGGTGCTGACCGGCCGCCAGCATCACGACGCCGCGGGCGTGCCCAACCGCGAAGGCGGTGCGCACGTTCTCGCCGAAGTAGAGCTCCTCAAGTGCGACCGCCTCGGGCGCGTGGGCGCTGATGAGCCGCTCGATCTCCTCATGGATGTCCGCGAGGCGCCGCTCGCGCGGAATCCCCGCAGGCGTCTCGATCACGCCGCCGTCGAGCGCCGCGAGGCGCCCGCCCGAAAGCGAGACGACGCCGTAGCCGGTGCTGGCAAGCCCGGGATCTATGCCGAGGATGATCACGCTGAGTGATTCTGCGCCCGCCACCGGACGCCTGCCTCGCGTACGCTGCCGCGTGATGGCCGCAGAGCGCATCGACTTCGACGCCGAGGGCTTGCTCGAGGGCCTCGAGGGAGCGGCGCGGGCCGAGCGGCTGACGCTGCTGGAAGAGCTGACCGCTGAGGGAATCCCGCTGTCGGAGATCCGCCGCACGACGGCCAGCGGAACGATCCTGTTCCTGTCGGCGGACCGTGCGATCGTCGGCTCCGAGCGCTACACGGCAAAGCAGGTCTCGCAGCTGAGCGGCATCGACCTGGACTTCATGGTTCGCGTCCGCCGTGCGATGGGCCTGCCGATACCCGAGCCCGACGATGCCGTCTACACGGAGGCCGATCTCGAGCAGACGCGCAGGATCCACGCCGGACGCGCGGAGGGAATCTCCGACGATGACCTGCTCGAGCTCATGCGAGTTCTCGGCCGCGGGCTCTCGCAGGCCGCCGAGAGCCTGAGGGCGCTGCCGCTCAAAATAGTCCTCAAGCCGGGTATGACCGAGGCCGAGCTCGCGCGACAGTACGGGGAGGCGGCCGCCAGGCTCTACCCACTGCTCGATCCGCTCGTCAGCAACCTGCTGGCCCTGCACCTGCGGCAGTCCACCCAGAGCGAGGTCATCAGCGCGCTCGAGCGAAGCGGCGGAAGCCTGCCCGGCTCGCGTCTGGTCTCCGTGTGCTTCGCGGACCTCGTCGGCTTCACGCGCCTTGGCGAGGAAGTGGCCCCAGATGAGCTCGGACGCCTGGCCGTGCGCCTGGAAACGCTCGCCAGAGACGCAATCGAGCCGCCCGTGCGGCTGGTCAAGACGATCGGCGATGCCGCCATGCTGGCCTCGGCGGAGGCCGAGCCGCTGCTCGACGCCGCGCTGAGGCTGCTCGACGCGGCGGATGCCGAGGGCGAGGACTTCCCGCAGCTGCGCGCGGGCGCCGCCTGCGGGGCGGCCGTACCACGCGCGGGTGACTGGTTCGGGCGCCCGGTCAACCTCGCCAGCCGCATCACGCAGGTGGCTCGTCCCGGCAGCCTGCTCGCCGAGCGCGAGCTGCGCGAGTCGGCGCCGGAGACATACCGCTGGTCCTTCGCGGGTGAGCGTCGCCTGCGCGGGATACGCGAACCGGTGCGACTGTTCCGTGCCAGGCGCATCGCCGGCTGAACGATCCGCCCGCGCCTACCCGGCGACGCGCTCGAGCACCTCGGCGGGCACGTCGAAGTTGGCGTGCACCGCCTCGACGTCGTCGTTCTCCTCGAGCGTCTCGATCAGCCGCATCAGCGTGCCCGCCTGCGCCTCGTCGATCGGCACGAGGCTCGACGGCCGGTAGGACATCTCGGCGCTCTCCATCTCGACGCCCGACTCCTCGAGCGCGCCGCGCACAGCGGCGAAGTCCGCGGGCTCGGTCACGACCTCGAAGACGCCCTCGTCGGTGGAGATGTCCTCGGCGCCGGCCTCCACCGCGACCATCAGCTCATCTTCGGAGTAGCGCTCCGCGTCGACCACGATGGTGCCCTTCTTGTCGAACAGGTAGGCCACCGAGCCCGGCTCGCCGAGGCTGCCGCCGTGCTTTGAGAAGGCGTGCCTGACGTCCGCGGAGGTGCGGTTGCGGTTCTCGGTGAGCGCCTCCACGAGCACCGCCACCCCGCCCGGGCCGTAGCCCTCGTAGAGGACCGTCTCGATCGCGTCGGCCTCGCCGCCCTCGCCGCTGCCCTTGGCGATCGCGCGCTCGATGTTGTCCTTCGGCATCGACGCTTCCTTGGCCTTGCGCACCGCGTTCTCGAGCGTCACGTTGGTGTCGGGATCGCCGCCGCCGTCGCGCGCCGCGACCATGATCGCCCGCGCGAGCTTCGAGAAGTGCGCGCCCCGTCGCGAGTCGACGATCGCCTTCTTGTGCTTGATGCTCGCCCACTTGGAGTGTCCTGACATACCCAGAAGTCTACGAATCCCCGAGCGCCGCACGTCCGGCGCCGCTGTGCGCGGTGCGCGTGGCACCCGTAGGATTGGCGGGCGATGGCCGGCCTTCCCCCAGCGGAGATCTTCAAGGCCTATGACATCCGCGGCCTCTACGGAGAGCAGATCGACGGCGACGTGGCGGAGCTGATCGGCCGCGCGTTCGCACGCGTCCTGTCGCAGCTCGCGGGCAAGCCCGTCTCGGAGCTGCGCGTCGGCAACGGGCACGATATGCGCCTCACGGCCCCCGAGCTCTCGGCGCGCTACCGCGAGGGCATGTTGCGCGAGGGCGTTCATGTGATCGAGGTGAACCAGGTCGGCTCGGAGATGCTCTACTTCCTCGTCGGCTCACGCGAACTCGACGGTGGGCTGATGTGCACGGCTTCGCACAACCCCAAGGCCTACACCGGCGCGAAGCTGGTGCGCGAGGGAGCCATCGCCCTGTCCGGCGACAGCGGCATCCAGGACGTCCGCCGCGTGATCGAAGGCGAGCTCGCGGACGGCGCGCCCGGGTCCTCGCCTCAGGCGCCGCTCCCAGCGCGGGGCACGGTCGAGGAACTCGACATCTATGAGGAGTTTCAGGCCGCGGCGCTCGCCTTCATCGACGCCGGCGCCGTGCGCGCGTCCTTCAGCCGGCGCCGGCCGAAGGTGATCGCAGACGGGGGCAACGGCATGGCCGGCCCGATGGTGGGCCCCCTGCTCGAGCTGCTCGATCTCGATCTGCTCGAGACCTACTGGACGCCGGATGGGAACTTCCCCGACCACGAGCCCAACCCGCTGCTGCCGGAGAACCGGGAACTGATCATCGAGCGGGTGCGCTCGATGAGCGCCGACCTCGGCATCGCCTGGGATGGCGATGCCGATCGCTGCTTCTTCATCGACGATACCGGCGCCTTCGTCGCCGGCGACTTCCTCACCGCGCTGCTCGCCAAGTCGCTGCTTGAAAAGCACCCGGGCGAGGCGATCCTGTATGACGTGCGCGCCTCGCGGGCCGTCGCCGACACGGTCAGAAGTGCCGGCGGGACCGCCTACGTCAACCGCGTCGGCCACGCCTTCTTCAAGACGCGCATGCGCGCCGAGGGCTCCCTGTTCGGCGGCGAGGTCTCGGGGCACTACTACTTCCGCGACTTCTACTGCGCCGACTCGGGAACGATTCCGGCGCTGCTCGTGCTGGAGCTGCTCGCGCGCGAAGGCAAGCGCATGTCCGAGCTGCTCGCCCCCTACCACGAGAAGTACTTCATCTCCGGGGAGATCAACTCGGAGGTCTCCGATCCGCTGGCCAAGATGGATCAGATCGCCGCGCACTTCCCGGACGCCCGCCAGTCGCGCCTCGACGGCATCTCGATCGACTACGAGGACTGGCACTTCAACGTGCGCGCCTCCAACACCGAGCCGCTCCTGCGGCTGTGCCTCGAGTCGCTGGTCAGCCCCGAGGACATGGAACGCCGGCGCGACGAAGTGCTCGAGCTGATCCGCTCGTGAGCGACGGCCGGGTCGTGAGCGACGGGCGCTCGTGAGCGAGGATGAGGATGAGGCGCCCTCGCCGTCGCCGCCGGCGCGGGCATCCACCGCCTCGCGATCCCGACGCCCTTCCAGGTCGGTCGCATCAACGCCTACCTGATCGAGGACTCGCCGCTGACGCTCGTCGACTCGGGCCCGAACTCCGCCAAGGCGCTGGACGAGCTCGAGCAGGCGCTGGCGGCCCGCGGGCACGCGATCGAGGACATCGAGCTGCTCGTCGTCACCCATCAGCACATCGACCACTTCGGGCTCGCCGGCATCCTTCAGCGACGCTCCGGCGCGGAGGTGGCCGCGCTCGACCGCCTCGCGCCGCTGCTGGCCCGCTACGGCGAAGAGGCAGAGCTGGACGACCGCTTCGCCGAGCAGCTGATGCTCCGCCACGGTATTCCCGCCGACATCGTCACGGCGCTGCGCGCCGTCTCGGCGAGCTTCCGCGCGTGGGGCTCGGCCGTCGAGATCTCAAGGCCGCTGTCGGACGGCGAGCTGCTGACGCTGCGCGATCGCACGCTGCGCGTGCTCCATCGCCCAGGGCACAGCCCCTCGGACACCGTCTTCCTGGACGAGTCCCGCTCGATCCTGTTGGCGGCCGATCACCTGATCAAGCACATCTCCTCGAATCCCCTGCTCGCGCGACCCCTGCAGGCCGACGGCGAGGACGCCCGCGCGGGTGTGCCGGCCACGGTGGGCTCGGTCGACGAGCGCCCGCAGGCGCTCGTCACCTACATCGCCTCACTGGAGGAGACCCGCGCGATGCCCCTCTCGCTCGTGCTCCCGGGCCACGGTCAGCCGATCCTCGACCACGTCTCGCTGATCGACGAGCGCTTCCGCCTGCACCGCCGCCGCGCCGAGAGGATCCACCGGCTGATCGCCTCCGAGCCGCGCACGGCGCATGAGATCGCACAGGAGCTGTGGGGCAACGTCGCGGTCACGCAGGCCTTCCTCACGCTCTCGGAGGTGCTCGGGCACATCGACCTGCTGCTGGCGGACGGGCGCGTCGTCGAACAGGAGCACGACGGCGTGGTGCGCTTCACGGCCGCCTAGCCGCGCTCCAGCTGTGCGAGATGCTCGACGTTGGCACGGTCCGCGGCCTCCGCGCTCGGCTCGGCCTGAAACCAGGCGTCGAGGATCTCCGAGAGCTCGGCCTCGGAGGTGGCCCTGAGGCTGAGCGCCAGCACGTTGGCGTCGTTCCAGCGGCGGGCCCCGGCGGCGGTCGGGCCGTCGAGGCACAGGGCCGCGCGCACGCGAGCGACCTTGTTCGCGGCGATCGAGGCGCCGGTGCCGGTCCAGCAGCAGACGATGCCCTGCTGCGCGCGGCCCTCGGCCACGTCCCGCGCGGCCGCCTCCGACGCCCACGCCCAGTCCTCGCGCTCTGAATCAGCCAGCGCTCCATGCGTGATCGTGCGATGCCCGCGGCCTTCGAGCTCGCCCACGAGCACGCCCGCGATACCGGTCAACTCGTCGGCTGCCAGAGAGATACGCATGCGCGCTGAGTATCACCGATCGGGGCCCGCCGACGGGTACGGTTGGGACATGGCCCACGAGCCTCCAGGCACCCAGCCGCCGCGGCGCTGGCGGCCGCGGCTCCACTGGGAGCTTCTCATCTGCGCCGTGCGCGGCCACGCGCTCGTCGGCACCGACGCCGCCGAGCTCCGCCCCAAGGATGCGATTCTCGCGCGCGAGGACTCGACGGGGACGCGCTGGTACCGCTGCCTGCGTTGTGACAGCTGGCTTGCGCTGTCACCGCCGGCGAGCCCCGCGCGCCGCTTCCCGCCGGAGCCTGATGAGATCGAGCTGCCGCTGCGCGGCAAGCCCCTGCGCGACAAGATCGTGCTGCGCCTGATCGCGATCGACCGCGCCTTTCACCTCGTGGTGCTGAGCGCGCTCGGCGTGCTCGTGCTCGTGTTCGCGGCCGACCGCGGCGCGCTGCGCGACACCTTCTACAAGGTGGTGGCCGACCTGCAGGGGGGCGTCTCCTCCGGACAGGCGCATGCCACGCACGGTCTGCTGCACGAGCTCGACGACGCCTTCACAACCTCCTCTTCGCATCTGCACCTGCTGGGCGCGGTGCTCCTCGTCTATGGGGCGATCGAGGGCGTCGAGGCCGTCGGGCTGTGGTACCAGCGCCGCTGGGCGGAGTACCTGACGTTCCTCGTGACGACATCGCTTCTGCCGCTTGAGATCTATGAGATCGTCAACCGCGTGTCCGTGTTCAAGCTGATCGCGTTCCTCATCAACGCCGCGGTCGTCGTCTACCTGCTGCTGGCCAAGCGCCTTTTCGGCCTGCGCGGCGGGGGCGCGGCCGATGCGGCCGAGGCTCGCCGCGATCAGGGCTGGGGCGCGCTCGAGCGCGTCGCCCCGCCCGCGCCGGTTCGCTGAGCAGTCAGGAGGTCCCCGCGCGGGCGCCCGTTTCCGCGAGTCCCGGCCCCGCCCCCGGGGTGAACTCCCTCGCCCACTCCACGAACAGCCGGTGAACGCGGTCGTCGCCGCCGAGCTCGGTGTGAAAGGCGAGGACCAGCTTGTGCTCCTGGCGCGCGGCGACCGCGTGTCCGTCGAGCGTCGCGAGGATCTCGACATCGGGGCCGTGCTCTTCGATCCAGGGCGCGCGGATGAAGACGCCGCGCAGCGGCCCGTCCCCGATGCCCCGGAAATCGACGTCCGCCTCGAAGCTCTTGATCTGGCGGCCGAAGGCGTTTCGCTGCGCGCTGATGTCCATCACCCCGAGGTGATCGCGGTCGAGCATGATCAGCCCCGCGCATGAGCCCAACAGCGGCAGCCCGCCGCGCGCTAGCTCTGACAGCGGCTCCACGAGCCCCTCGCGGCGCGCCCCGAGCATCATCGTCGTGGACTCCCCCCCGGGGATCACGAGGCCCTCGAGACCGTCGAGGTCGCGCGGAACCCGGACCTCCCGCACGCGGGCGCCGAGCCGGCGCAGAACCCGCTCGTGCGCCTGGAAGTCTCCCTGCAGCGCGAGCACGCCGATCAGCGGAGCGCTCGCCGGTGGCGTGGACAGCGCAGCGGCCGGCTCCGATGCGCGCGTGAGGGCGCTCGCCCCGGCGGGCCCGCGGCTAGGAGCCACGCTGCGCGAGGAGCTGCTCGTCCTCGAGCTTTGAGCTCTCCAGGCTGACCATCGCCGGGCCCAGGCCGCGCGAGGCCTCGGCCACGCGCTCCGGATCCTGCCAGTGCGTCGTGGCCTCCACGATCGCGCGCGCCCGCGCCGGCGGATCCTCGGACTTGAAGATGCCCGAGCCGACGAACACGCCTTCGGCGCCGAGCGCCATCATCAGAGCGGCATCGGCGGGCGTGGCGATGCCCCCGGCGCAGAACAGCACGACCGGCAGGCGCCCCTCGCGCGCGACCTCGCGGACGAGGTCGAGCGGCGCCCGCAGCTCCTTGGCGGCAGCCGCCGTCTCATCCTCAGCGAGCGTGTGCAGGCGACGGATCTCGCCGGTGATCCGACGCATGTGGCGCACCGCCTCGACGATGTCGCCGGTGCCGGCCTCGCCCTTGGAGCGGATCATCGCGGCGCCCTCGCCGATCCGCCGCAGCGCCTCGCCGAGGTTGGTGGCGCCGCACACGAAGGGCACCTTGAAGGGCCACTTGTCGATGTGGTTGCTCTCATCGGCGGGGGTCAGCACCTCGGACTCATCCACGTAGTCGACGTCCAGCGCCTGCAGCACCTGAGCCTCGAGGAAGTGGCCGATGCGCGCCTTGGCCATCACCGGAATGCTCACCGCCTGCTGGATTCCCGCGATCATCTCCGGGTCGGACATGCGCGCGACGCCCCCGTCGCGGCGGATGTCGGCCGGCACCCGCTCGAGCGCCATCACCGCGGCGGCGCCCGCGTCCTCGGCGACCTCGGCCTGATCGGGGGTGACCACATCCATGATCACCCCGCCCTTGAGCATCTCCGCAAGGCCGCTCTTGACCTGAAACGTCGCCTCGTCGCGCATGCGCCTAAGTCTAGCCTGAGGCCTTGGCGCTACTTCAGGCGAAAGGCCTTGATGCGGTCGTCGTACTGCGCGCTGTCCTGCGCATAGACGCCGTAGGCAAGGGCCTGGATGAGGCTCAACAGGGCCGTGTGCGAGCGCACGAAGGCCGGGCTGTTGGAGGAGTAGTAGAGCTTGATCTTCGCGAGCTTGGCCACCTCGGAGAGGGTCGCGTCGGTGATCGCGGCGGTGTCGGCCTTGCGATGGCGCGCGAGCTTCATGGCGCGAACCACGAGCGGGTGCGGGCGCCCGGCTGACAGGCCGATGACGAGCGTGCTCGCGTCGATCCGCCCGAGGCGGCTGAGCGCCTCCTGCGAGGGGCTCGCGACGACATCGACGCGCAGATCCAGCAGCATCAGCAGGTGGCGCAGGTAGCTGGCGAAGAAGGCCATCTGGTCGGTGCCCGCCACGAGCACCTTCTCGGCGCCGACGATCGCCTCGATCAGCGCCTCGACAGAGCTTCTGGAGACCTTGCGCGCCGTCTCCTCGACGTTCAGGTGATCGGCCGTGAGGGCCGTCTCGAACTCGTTCTGGTCGAGTGAGAAGAGGGGCGTCGAGGCGCTGGAGGTCCCGCTCGGCGAGCTCTTGGCGTGCACGCGCCGGTATTCCTCGCGGGCCGCCGCCTGCAGCTCCGGGAAGCCCTCGAAGCCGAGCGCCTGCGAGAAGCGGACAACCGTCGAGCTCGAGGTGTTCGCGCGCCGCGCGAGCTCCTCGGCGGTCTGGAAGGCGGCCTCGTCGAGGTGGTCGACGATGTACTGGGCGACATCCTTCTGGGAGCGCGAGCACTCCTCAAAGCGCGCCTGGATGTACTTGGAGAGGCTCTGGTGCTCGCTCGTGCCGTTCGCCGGGGGCGCCGGCGGGCGATCGGTCGTGGGAGTGGCGGCGAGACGCTTCATCGGCGCTCTGTTCGACGCTTTCGCACCGCAATCCTGCCCGCCGTCGGCGGAGAGTCGCGCTCGGGCGATGATCCAATCACGCTGCGGAGACGTAAATGTCCCCGAGGGTTCCCGTGAACGAGCACCAGCGAAAGCCGACAGAACAGTGAGGATCGCGATCGTCGGCGGCGGGATCTCGGGCCTGACCGCGGCCCATCTGCTCCACTCAGAGCACGAGATCGTGGTGTATGAGGCCAACGGCTACGCGGGCGGGCACTCGAACACGATCCGCGTGGACAGCGGGTATGAGACCCATCATGTGGACACGGGCTTCATCGTGATGAACGACCGCAACTACCCCAACTTCACACGCCTGCTAGCGCGCCTCGGCGTGGCCACGCAGCCGACGCAGATGAGCTTCTCGGTCAAGGGCGAGGAGGAGGACTTCGAGTACAGCGGCACCCCCAGGGGCTTGTTCTGCCAGTCGCGCAACCTTTTCAGCCCGCGCTTTCAGCGGATGATCGTGGACCTGCTGCGCTTCAACCGGGAGCTGCGCCGGCTGCTGCGCCATGAGGACACGGGGCAGTCGCTCGATGAGCTGCTGTGCCGGCGGCGCTTCTCGCGCGCCTTCATCGAGCGGCTGATCGTCCCTCAGGTCTCGGCCGTGTGGTCGGCCGACCAGCAGCAGATGCGCTCTTTCCCAGCGCGCTTCATCGCGGAGTTCTTCGCCAATCACGGCATGCTCGGCTTTCGCGACCGCCCGCGGTGGTCGACCGTGACCGGCGGCTCGGCGCGCTACGTGGAGGCGCTGACGGCTCCCTTCGCCGGGCGCATCCGGCTCAACGCTCCCGTTCAGGCGATCGCGCGCTCGAGCGAGCATGTCGAGGTCACGGCGGCCGGCGAGGAGCCCTGCTCCTACGATCAGGTGATCATCGCCACCCACTCCGATCAGGCCCTCGCGATGCTGAGCGACCCCTCCCAGCGCGAGGCGGAGATCCTCGAGGCGATCCCCTACCAGCGAAACGAGGCGGTGCTGCACACCGACTCGACGCTTCTGCCGCGCCGGCGAGCGGCACGATCGGCCTGGAACTTCCATCTGCTGCGCGAGCCGAAGCCGGTGAGCACGGTCACGTACTACATGAACCACCTGCAGCGCCTCGAGGCCGAGCGCGACTTCTGCGTGACGCTCAACCGCACCGAGGCGATCGACCCCGAGAAGGTCATCCGCACGATCCCCTACTCCCACCCGGTGTACACCCCGGGCGCGGTGGCGGCGCAGGCCCGGCATCAGAGCATCGGCGGCCTCGGCGTTCGCACGCACTACTGCGGCGCCTACTGGGGCTGGGGGTTCCACGAGGACGGGGTCGTGAGCGCGCTGCGCGCGTGCGCGCCGTTCGGGGTGAGGCTATGAGCGGCGCGAGGGCCTCCTGCCTGTATGAGGGCTCTGTGCGGCACCGGCGCGCGGCGCCTCTGACAGCGCAGTTCCGCTACCCGCTGTTCATGGCCTATCTCGACCTCGACGAGCTTCCGGGACTGTTCGAGAAGTCGTGGCTGTGGTCGGCCCGGCGCCCGGCGCCCGCCTGGTTTCGGCGCGGCGACTATCTCGGGGATCCCTCGCGGCCACTCAAGAACGCGGTTGGCGAGCTCGTGCGCGAGCGGACGGGCAGGAGCGTGAGGGGACCGATCCGCCTGCTCACACACCTGCGCTACTTCGGCTACTGCTTCAACCCGGTTAGCTTCTACTACTGCTACGACGAGCCTGCCGAGAACGTGCTGGCGGTCGTTGCCCACGTCACCAACACGCCGTGGGGAGAGCGCCACCCCTATGTGATGGCGGTCGGCGATGAAGCGGACCGCGGCGGCGGCGGCGCGCCGATGCGCGCGCAGCTACAGAAGCGCCTGCACGTCTCGCCGCTGATGGGCATGGACCAGGTGTACGACTGGCGGCTGACCGAGCCCGCCGAGCGCCTGTCGGTGCACATCGAGTCCCGGCGGCCCGGCGGGGAGCGGACCTTCGACGCCACGCTGTCGCTGTCGCGCCGCGAGATCACGCCGTGGGCGCTGCGCCGGGCGCTCGTGCGCTATCCGCTCTTGACGGCGCGGATCACCGCGCGCATCTACGCCCACACGCTGCGCCTGAAGCTTGCGCGGAGCGAGCTACTTCCCGCACCCCGAGCGAGGAGCCGCGACGACATGAGCGCCTGGCGCGACCGCCTGGCCCGCAGGATCGTGCTCGTCCTGTTCGCGCGCGTGCGCGGCGGGGAGCTCGAGATCGTCGAGGGTGAAACGCATCTGCGCTTCGGCGAGTGCCTTCCCGGGCGACCGCTGCGGGCGCGCGTGGAGGTCCGCTCCGCGCGCTTCTACCGGCGCCTGCTCGGCGGCAGCGTGGGGCTGTGCGAGTCCTATATGGACGGTCTCTGGGAGTGCGATGACCTCGTGGCGCTGACGCGCATCGCGGCGCTGAACGTGCGCGCGCTCGACACGCTCAGGCGCCTGCTCGCACCGCTTCTGATCCCCGTCCAGCGGTGGGGCCGCTGGCTCGCGCGCAACACGCGCGGGCGCTCGCGCAGGCGCATCGCCGCCCACTACGACCTCGGCAACGAGCTGTTCTCGCTGTTCCTGGATGAGACGATGATGTACTCCTGCGCGGTGTTCGACCCGCCTGAGGCGACGCTCGAAGAGGCGTCGCTTGCGAAGCTCGAGCTGGTGTGCGAGAAGCTCTCGCTGTCGGGATCCGACCACCTGCTCGAGATCGGCAGCGGCTGGGGAGGCCTCGCCGTGTACGCGGCCCAGCGCCACGGATGCCGGGTGACGACGACGACGATCTCGCGCGAGCAGTACGAGTACGCCTGTGAGCGCGTGCGCGAGGCGGGGCTCGAGGAGCGCGTGACGGTGCTGCTCGAGGACTACCGCGAGCTGAGCGGCCGCTACGACAAGCTCGTGTCGATCGAGATGATCGAGGCGGTGGGCTGGCAGTACTTCCCGACGTTCTTCCGGCGCTGCTCTGAGCTGGTGGTGGGAGACGGCGCGATGCTGCTGCAGGCGATCGTGATCGACGATGAGGCCTATCACGTCGAGAAGGCGGGCAAGAGCTTCATCAACACCTACATCTTCCCGGGCGGGTGCCTGCCCTCGCTGGAGGTCATCCAGCGCTCGGTGGCGCGCGTGACCGACTTCCGCGCGGTCCACCTCGAGGACATCACCGCCCACTACGCGACCACGCTCGAGCGCTGGCGCGAACGCTTCCTGGACGCGGGCGAGCGACTGTCCGAGCTCGGCTACGACGAGCGCTTCCGCAGGCTGTGGGAGCTGTATCTGAGCTACTGCGAGGGGGGCTTTCGCGAGCGGCGCATCCAGGACATCCAGCTGCTCTTGGCAAAGCCCGGCTATCGCGG
Organism: uncultured Solirubrobacteraceae bacterium; assembly: GCA_963761355.1. Classification (GTDB taxonomy): domain Bacteria; phylum Actinomycetota; class Thermoleophilia; order Solirubrobacterales; family Solirubrobacteraceae; genus Palsa-744. Next base: position 106,517 of record CAVXHC010000009.1, on the reverse strand, counting down.
CCGGCCGCCATCGGCGGGCGCTCAGGGCGCCGCGGAGGAACTGCTCGCGGCCTGAGCCACGGCGGGCGCCCGGCCGTTGGCGGTAGGGTGCTTCTCTGATGCGGCGCACGCTGTTCGAGGACGTACACGAAGACTTCCGGGCGAGCTTTCGGACCTTTCTCGAGCGGGAGGTGATCGGCGATGAGGGCCGCTACGGCGAGTGGGAGCGCGCGGGGATCGTGCCGCGCGAGGTGTTCGCGCTGGCCGGCCGCGGCGGCTTCCTCGGCATGGCCGTGCCCGAGCGCTACGGCGGCGCCGGCGTCGAGGACTTCCGCTTCAACTGTGATCGTCGGCGAGGAGACCCAGCGCGCCGGCGTGGGCAGCTTCGGCCTGGGCATCACCCTGCACAACGACATCTGCCTGCCCTACTTCCTGACCTACTGCGACGAGCCCCAGCGCGAGCGCTGGCTGCCGGGGATCGCCTCGGGCGAGCTGATCACGGCGCTCGCGATGACCGAGCCCGGCATCGGCTCGGACCTCGCCGGCATGTCCACACGCGCGCGCCTTGAGGGCGATCACTACGTGCGTCGACGGGACGAAGACGTTCATCACCAACGGGATCAACGCCGATCTCGTGATCGTGGCCGTCAAGACCGACCCCTCAGAGCGCCACCGCGGCATCAGCCTGCTCGTGCTCGAGCGCGGGATGGAGGGCTTCTCCAGGGGGCGCAACCTGGAGAAGATCGGCCAGCACGCCCAGGACACCGCCGAGCTGTCGTTCGCCGAGGTGCGCGTGCCCGCCGAGAACCGGCTGGGCGAGGAGGGCGAGGGGTTTCGCTACCTCGTCTCGAACCTGCCCCAGGAGCGCCTGTCGATCGCGGCCTCGGCCGTGGCGGCGTGCGAGGCGGCGCTGTCGCTGGACGCTCGACTACGTGCGCGAGCGCCAGCGCCTTCGGCCAGCCGATCGGGTCGCTTCCAGAACTCGCGCTTCACGCTCGCCGAGCTGCGCACCGAAACCGAGATCGCGCGCGCGTTCGTCGACCGCTGCGTGGAAGCGCTCGACGCCGGCGACGCTGACGCCCGAGGACGCGGCGATGGCGAAGTGGTGGTGCACGGAGCTGCAGGGCCGCGTGGTCGACCGCTGCCTGCAGCTGCACGGCGGCTATGGCTACATGCTCGAGTACCCGATCGCGCGCGCCTTCGCCGATGCGCGCGTGACGCGGATCTACGGGGGCGCGAACGAGATCATGAAGGAGATCGTGGGGCGCTCGCTGGGTCTGTAGGGGGAGACAATCGCGCGCGCCCACCGCACGCCGGTCGCAGTCGCCGGCCTCGATGCCCACTGGACGAGCCGCGGCAGGGGCTCAGAGCGTCTTTGCCATCTCCACGAAGTAGTCGAGCGAGCGCGGGTTGGCGAGCGAATCGACGCTCGCGGCCTGCGCGGGTGCGGCGCCCATCAGGATGCGCTTGACCGGCACCTCGAGCACCTTGCCCGAGAGCGTGCGCGGCACCTCCTCGATCTGCACGACCTCGTTGGGCACGTGCCGCGGCGAGCAGTCCTCGCGGATGCGCCGCTTGATCTCGGCGGCGAGAGCCTCGTCGAGGGAGACGCCGTCGCGCAGCACGACGAACAGCAGCATGCGCAGCTCGCCGTCCCCCGCCCGCGCGGGAATGTCGACGACGAGCGTGTCGAGAACCTCATCGACGCCGTGCGCGGCCCGGTAGATCTCGCTCGTGCCCATGCGCACGCCCTGGCGGTTGATCGTCGAGTCCGAGCGTCCGTAGATGACGGCGCCGCCGCGCGGCGTGATGCGGATCCAGTCGCCGTGGCGCCAGATGCCCGGGTACATCGAGAAGTAGCTCTCGCGCAGGCGCTCGCCGTCCTCGTCGCCCCAGAAGAACAGCGGCATCGAGGGCATCGGCTCGGTGATGACGAGCTCGCCGACCTCGTCTGATGAGGCTGCGGCCCTGCTCGTCCCAGGCCTCGACCGCGCAGCCGAGCGCGCGGCACTGCAGTTCGCCCTCGTATACGGGCAACAGCGGGCAGCCGGCCACGAATGCCGTGCACACGTCGGTGCCGCCGCTGGTCGAGAACAGCCAGATGTCAGAGTCGCACGTGCCCATAGACCCAGCGGAAGCTCTCCGGCGAGAGCGGCGAGCCGGTGGCGCCGATCGCGCGCAGCGCGCTCCAGCGCGTGATCGCGGCCGGGCTCGATGCCGGCCTTCTCGCAGCTCGCGAGCAGGCCGGGGCTGACGCCCATGCAGGTGATGCCGGCGCGCTCGGCGAGCTCCCACAGGACTCCCAGATCGGGGTATCCGGGACTGCCGTCGTAGAGGACGATCGCCGCGTCGCTGAAGCAGGCAGCCGACGAGGAAGTTCCACATCATCCAGCCGGTGGTGGTGAACCAGAACATGCGGTCCCCCGGCCGCAGGTCGAGGTGCAGGCTCTTCTTCAGCTGCTCGACGAGGATGCCGCCGTGGCCGTGCACGATCGCCTTCGGCAGCCCGGTGGTGCCGGAGGAGTAGAGCACCCACAGGGGGTGATCGAAGGGCACCTGCTCGAAGTGGAGCTCGGCGCCCTCGCCGCGCGCCAGGAGATCCGGCCACTGAAGGCGTGCCGGCGAGCCGGGCCGGCCTGCGCCGTCGGAGGCGTCCGTGCCGGGCCCGCCCCCGCCGTCCGAGGTGCTCGCGCCGGGCGCCTGCCTGTGCAGATAGGGCGCGAGCACGACGTGCTCCACCGTCGGCAGCTCGGCGAGGATGCTCTGGAGAGCCTCGCTGCGGTCGAAGTCCTTGCCACCGTGGCGGTAGCCGTCGACGGCCAGCAGCACCTTGGGCTCGATCTGGGCGAAGCGGTCGATCACGCTGCGCGCGCCGAACTCCGGCGCGGCGCTCGACCAGATGGCCCCGATCGAGGCGGTGGCGAGGAAGGCGATGAGCGTCTCGGGGATGTTGGGCATGTAGGCGACCACGCGATCGCCCCGGCCCACGCCGAGCGAGCGAAGGCCCGCGGCCGCGGCGGCCACCTCCGCCGAGAGCTCGCCCCAGCTCAGCTCGCCGAGATCCCGCAGCTCGGAGGTGTGCAGGACCGCCACCGCCGCCTGATCGCGTCCGGCGCCGGCGAGAAGCCCCGAGAGCATGTTCTCGGCGTAGTTGAGCTGTGCGCCCTCGAACCAGCTCGCGCCGGGCATCGTCGCGGGCGCCGAGCACCCGCTCTTACGGTCGCGACGCGCGCACGCCGAAGAACTCCCAGATGCTCGCCCAGAAGTCCTCGAGCTCATCGACCGACCAGCGCCAGAGCTCGTCGTAGTCGGCGAACGGCCGCCCGCGGCGCTCTCCGGCCCAGCGCATGAAGCGCGCCATCTCGGTGCGCTCCTGCCGCTTCGGGGAGGGCTCCCACAGAGGTGCCTGCTGGCCGCTGCCGGGCATCGGCGTATTCTCGCGGTTTGTGGATGACCTTGGACTGCGCGGCGAGTTCCCCGTGCTCGAGCGGCTCGCCTACCTGAACGCGGGCACCGACGGGCCGCTGCCGACTCGCGCCGCCGAGGCGGTCGCCGAGGAGCTCGCGCGCGAGCTTGCAGAGGGGCGCACGCAGACGCATTTCGAACGCCGCTCGGAGCTCAACGGCGCGCTGCGCGCGTCCTATGCCGACGAGCGCTCGGCTGCGACAGCGCCGACGTGGCGCTGACCACGTGCACGAGCGAGGGGATCGCCCAGGTGATCGGCGGGTCTCCCGCTGGATCGTGGCGAGGAGATCCTGACCAGCGACGAGGAGCACCCCGGACTGCTCGGGGCGCTCGCGGCCGCGCGCGAGCTTCGCGGTATCGACGTGCGCGAGGTGCCGCTGCCCTCGATCGCCGAAGCGGTTGGCCCGCGCACGCGTCTCATCGCCTGCTCGCACGTGGGCTGGGTGAGCGGGCTGCTGGCGCCGGCGGAGCTTTCAGAGGTGGACGTTCCGGTCCTGCTCGACGGCGCCCAGGGCGTGGGCGCGGTCGCGGTGGACGTGCGCGCGCTGGGCTGCGATGCCTACGCCGGCGCCGGGCAGAAGTGGCTGTGCGGCCCGGACGGGACGGGCATGCTGTACGTGAGGCCCGCCCTGCGCGAGCGCCTCGAGGTGTCACGGCGCGGCTACGCCAACCAGGCCCACCCGGACGCCGGACTGAATGCGGGGGTGCACGAGGACGCTCGGCGCTTTGACTCGATGTCGCTCAGCGCCGAGGCGGTCGCCTGCGCGCTCGCGGCCATCGGCGTGCTCGAGTCCGCCGGCTGGCCGGCCGTGCACGAGCGCGCCCGCACGCTGGCCGCGCGGCTCGTGGAGATGCTCGAACGAGCGCGGACGCGAGCCGGCTCCGCGCGCGCAGACGACGCTGGTCTCGTTCTCGAGCCCGGACCCGCCGGGCGAGCGCGAGCGGCTGGCGAGGACGGGGGTGGTCGTGCGTAACATTCCCGGGCGGCCATGGCTGCGAGCGTCCGTGGGGGCGTGGAACGATCGAGAGCGACCTCGATCGGCTGCTCGAGGCGCTCGCCGGCTGACCGCGCTGAGCGGCGGCAGCCCGGCCGACACTCTGAGAACCGCCCGCCGGGCGCCAACGCCACCCACCAGATGAACTCCCCGCAGAGCGTCACATCGCCGGGGCCCCTCGTGGCCATCGATGAGGCCGGGCCCGGATGGTCGCCGGCGCGCCGCCTGCAGGTGCTGAGAGGGGCGCGGGTGGCGCCCCGCCATCTCGCGCTGGCGGCGATCCTCGCACTGTCGGCGGTGCTGAACGTGAACCGGCTCTCGCAGAACGGCTACGCGAACATCTTCTACTCGGCCGGCGTCAGGTCGATGCTGCGCTCGCTGCACAACTTCGTGTTCGTGTCGTTCGACCCGGGCGGCCTGGTCACGGTCGACAAGCCGCCGCTGGCGCTGTGGGTGCAGGCGGCGAGCGCCAAGCTGTTCGGCTTCTCGCCGCTCAGCCTGCTGCTGCCCGAGGCGATCGCGGGCGTGCTGTCGGTGGCGCTGCTCTACTACCTGATGGCCGTCGCTTCGGGCAGTACGCGGCGCTCGCCGGCGCGCTGGCGCTGGCGGTGTCTCCCATCGTTCGTGGCCGTCTCGCGCGACAACGGCGTCGACCCGCGTGCTGATCCTGCTGATGCTGCTCGCCTGCGGAGCCGGCGCTGCGGGCCGTGCGAAACGGGCCGCTGGCGGACGCTCTTGTGGTGCGGCGTGCTGGTGGGGCTGGCCTTCAACACGAAGACGCTCGCCGCCTACCTGGTCGTTCCCGGGATCGCGCTCGCCTACCTCGGTGTGCGCGCCGGGGTCGATACCGCGCCGCATCTGATGCAGCTGTTGGTGGCGCGGCCTGGTGATGCTGGTGGTCTCGTTCTCGTGGATCGCCTTCGTCGAACTCACGCCCGCCTCGGAGCGGCCCTACGTGGGCAGCTCGACGAACAACTCCGAGCTGGGGCTGACGTTCGAATACAACGGCCTCGGCCGCGTGGAAGGCCAGGCGGGCGGCCCGGGCAGGATTCCGGTTCGGCCCGGGCGCGCTACGTGCCGCGCCGCAGCCCGCGCCGCGACCTAGGCGACGGCCGCTGCGCCCGCTCCGCGACGCGCGCCGCACCGGCGGTGACAGCCGCGCCGGCGCGCCTGCGCCCGCCCGCTGTCGTTCCAATGCTGCCCGACGGCAGGGACAGGAACCCGATCCCGTTCGGCGGCCCGACCGGCCCGCTGCGCCTGTTCGGCGTAGGCCTCGGCGACCAGGCCGGCTGGATGCTGCCGTTCGCGCTGTTCGGCCTGTTCGGCGCCGCGCTCGCTGATCGCGCTTCAGCGCCGCACGCCGCCGAGCGCAGACTCGCCGCAGAGCGCCGCCGCGCCGCCCCGCCACCGCGACCCGCGCGTGGCCGGCCTGCTTGGTGCTCGGAGGCTGGTTTCTGGTCGAGGCGGCGGTGCTGAGCCTGTCCAAGGGAATCGTCCACCCCTACTACGTCTCAGCGCTCGCGCCCGGTACCGCGGCGATGGCGGGGGCGGGCGCCGTGGCCTTCGTCGAGCTTGCGCGGGGCCGGCGCCGCGGCTGGGGCCTGCTGCTGGCGGCGATCGCGGTCGTCTCGACGGTCGCCGCGCAGATCGTGCTGCTGCGACCGCGAGCACTACATGCACTGGTTCGATCCCCGTGCTGCTCGTGGGAGCCGCCGTGGGGATCGCGGCGCTGCATCGCCTGCCGCCGCCTGGCCGCGCCGGCGGTGGCGCTGACGTTCCTGCCTGCTGCTCGTCGCGCCGACCGCCTACGCCACGACCACGTGGCTTGCGCCGGTCGAGGGCACCTTCCCCGCCGCCGGACCCAGCCACGGCCGCGGGCGCCGGCGGCGTACGGCGTCGAGCGCGAGCGCGATCTGCGCGATCGATCGCGCGCTGCTTCGATACGTGAGCACGCATCGACCCCGGCTCGCGCTGGGCGCTGCTGACCGTCGCCTCCGACACGGCCGCGCCGCTGATGCTGATGGGCCTGGATGCGGGCGCGCTGGGCGGCTACAGCGGCACCGACCCGGCTCTCGACGGACGCGGGCTCGCGCGACTCGTCGTCGCTCGGCGAGGCGCGCTATGTGGTGCTCGGCGGCGAGTTCTCGCTGCGCGGCGGAAACCGCGCGACGGCGCGCCGTGCTGCAGGCCTGCCGGAGCTGGCACCGTCGGTGTGGGACAGCCCGGTCCCGTACCCGTACGCGCCTGTCGCTGTTCGACTGCGCCGGGCGCGAGCGCGAGCTCGGCGCCGAATAGCCCGCGAGCCTCCCGGCTCGGAGTCCCGGCCGCTCAGGCGGCGACCGACAGGCGCGTGTGGAAGGCCCGCGCGAACAGCTCGGTCTCGCGTCCGGCCGCCCAGCGCGGGACGGCCGACTCGCCGTCGGCGATCAGGCGCAGCTCGATCTCGCCGACGCCGTTGGCCACGCCGTTGCGCGCTTCGCCGCTCGCCCGCCCGGAGGCCTTGGCCGGCGGCTCGGTGAGCGTGAAGCTCGTGCCCCGCACGAGCTGGTCGCGGGAGCGCTCGAGGTCCTCGGCCAGGCGCAGGAGCACCGCGCAGCGGTCGAGCGTCGCCACGTCCTCGGGCGCGAACAGCGCCGCGAGCGGCCCGGGCTCGGGCATGCCCTTGCGGTGGTAGCGGGCGGCCTGCGCGATGATCGCGACCTCGACCGGCGTGAACCCCGGCAGGCCTCCGTTGAGGATCAGATAGCGCGAGTGCTTGTGGTGATCGTCGTAGTCGACGGACATGCCGATGTCGTGCAGCATGCTGGCCGCCCACAGCAGTTCGCGCTCGCGGGCGTCGCCGTCGTGCACGCCGAGGCGGGCGAGCTCGTCGAACATGCCGAGCGCGAGCTCGGCGACGTGACGGGTGTGGGCGAGGTCGGGGTGGTAGCGGGCCGCGAGGTTCAGGACGCTCGTCCGGCGCACGTCCTCGAACAGCGGCGTGCCGTCCGCCCCACCCCCGACGCCGATGTCCGGCCAATGCTCGGCCAGCAGGCGCTCGAAGAAGATCCCCTCGCGCAGCCCGGCCTCGGTCGTCTCGAGGGCGTCGAACCCGCCCGCCCGCAGCACCCCCTGCACGACGACCGCTCCGGCCAGGATCAGATCGGCCCGCGCCGGCTTGATGCCGGGAATGCTGCTGCGCTCGGGCGCGGGCAGCGACGCGAGCCGCTGCGTCAGCTCGTCGAGCGCCTTGCGGCTGATGACCATTCCCTGCACGCCGTTGGATGGAAGCCCGGCCGCGCGCTGCGCGGCGGCCGCGAGGTTGCGCACCGTCCCGCCGATCGCGACCAGCCGCCGGGCGCCGGCGGAGCGCTCGTGCTCGGACAGCCACGCGGCCTGCTCGAGCTCTGAGGCGACGTGATCGCGCAGCTCCTCGATCTGCCTGCGCTTGGCGGGCCCGTTCGCGGGCAGGAAGCGCTCGGTCATGCGAACCGTGCCGACGCGGCCATGAGCCGAATTCGCGGGCGAGGCCGCCGGCGACGTGCACGAGCTGCATCGAGCCGCCGCCGAGGTCGAGCACGTAGCCGTCGCTCAGCGTTGTCGAGTTGACCGCGGCGATGTAGCCGTAGCGGGCCTCCTGCTCGCGGCTCAGCACCCGGATCGGCAGGCCCGTGCGCTCGCGCGCCGTGGTGAGAAAGCTCTCGGCGTTCTCGGCGTCGCGGATCGCGCTCGTGGCGACCGCGTCGATCGCGTTCCCGGAAAGCCCGCTGGCCCTGCAGAAGTGAGCGAACACGTCGAGCGTGTCGAGCGCGCGCCCGATCGGCCTCTCCCCCAGCCTGCCGCTGGCGGCCAGCCCCTCGCCGATCCGCACGGGCTCATAGATCTCATCGGTGCGCTTCCACCAGCCGTCATGCGCCATGAACACGACCAGGCGAAAGGAGTTCGAGCCGAGGTCGATCACGGCGAGGCGCTCGTCCGGGAGCATTGGTTGAGCGTAATCGCCGCGGCGGAGGGCTAATCGAGCAGGCCTGCGCGACTCAGCCGAGCGCGTTCGGCGGCTGGGAATCTGCCGCCACGCTCCTGGCCTGCTTGGCCGCATACATCGCCCGGTCGGCCTCGACGAGCACCTGCTCGGCGCTCAGCGTCTGCTGGTCGATGACGGCAAAGCCGACGCTCGCCGAGCAGTGAAGTACGGCGTCGCCGATGTCCACGCTCCATTCCGGCATCGCGCGGGTGAGGCTGTTGGCGACCGTCGCGACCCCCTCCCTGTCGATGTGGGGAAGCAGCACCGCAAACTCGTCTCCGCCCAGGCGCGCGACCAGGTCCGTTTCGCGCAGGCGCCGGGTGAGCGCCCTGGCGACGGCCTTGAGCGTGTCGTCGCCGACCTTGTGCCCGTGCTCGTCGTTGACGCGCTTGAAGTCGTCGAGGTCGATCACCATCAGCGCGGCGACCTCGCGGTAGCGGCGCGAGCGGGCCACCTGGAGCCTCAGATCGTGCTCGAACAGACGGCGGTTGCGAAGGCCGGTGAGCGGATCGTGGTCGGCCAGGTGGCGCAGGTGCTCCTCCAGGCGCTTTCGCTCGGAGATGTCCTGAAGCTGCGCGATGTAGTGCAGGGGCGCGCCGTCGCGGTCGCGCACGAGCGACACCGACAGGATCGCCGAGTTGACCTCCCCGCCGGCGTCGAAGTAGCGCTTCTCGACCTGGAAGGCGGGAATCTCGCCGGAGCGCAGGCGTTCGCGCTGGCTGGCGTCGTTGTGGACGTCGTCGGGGTGCACGATGTCCTCGAGGCGCTCGCCGATCAGCTCGTCGACGGTGTAGCCGGTGATCTCCGTGAGCGCGCGGTTTGCCAGCAGCCAGCGGCCCTCCGGATCGAGCAGCCCGGTCGCGATCGGGGCCTCCTCGAAGACCTGCTCGAAGTCACCCTCGGAGCGGGCGCTGAAGGCATCGGCCCGCCGGCGCGCGGTGATGTCGAGAACGACCGCCACTCCGCCCGCGACGGGGGCGCCGCCGGGGGCCTTCACGCGCGAGCCATGCAGGCGCAGCGGTCCCATGTCGACCATCAGGCAGTGGCGGCGCTCAGCCGTCCAGATCTCGCGCGAGCGCGTCTCTCCGGCCAGCGCCGAGCGACACAGGGGCTCGATCAGCCGCCACACATCCATCGGGAAGGCGTCGCCGAGGAACTGCCCCTCCCTGTAGGCGGGGGGATCTCCGTGCCGGTCCAGCGCCTGACCGGCCGCGAGCACGAAGCGGAGCTCCTGGTCGAACACGAGAATCAGGGCCTCGGGCAGCTCGCGAAGCGCAGCCGCCGCGGCGTGATCGGCGCTCGAGGCCACCGGGTCTGGGTGAACTTTCCGGCCCATGGACACCTCTACTATCGGCCGTGGCGGGCGGCGACTTGACAGGCCGCGCGAGCCGCTGGCCGGCGCTCAGCCGGCCCGATCAGACTTCAGAAGGCTGCGGCGAGAGCGGCGCCGGCTCGAGGGCGCCGACGTGTGCGGGGAGGATCTCGCGCTCGACCTCGGCTTCCAGTGCAACAAGCGTCCACATCAGCGCCGCGGCACGCCTCGTCTGGACGCCGGCGGGCGCGACCTCGGCGCAGCGCACGCGCTCGCGCAGCTCGGTCTCGATCAGCTCCGCAAGCGAGCAGCTGACTCCTCCGGCGATGCCGAGGCCGACGGCGACGGTGGAGCGTCCCTGCTCGAGCTGGGCTTCGAGCGCGATCGCTTCGCGGCGGTGACGCTCGCACTCGCGCGGGTCAAAGCCGCAGTCGTGCGCCGCCTGCGCGTTCGCGCGCTCCTCTGCGTCGAGCACCTGCTCGCAGGCGTGCAGCAGGGCATGGCGCTGCTCGGCCGAGTTGACCGCCAGCTGCGCGGCCGGGAAATCGCGGGGGTGCATGTCGCCGTCGTCGGCGCCCGAGCCGGGCTCCTGCACTCCTGCAAGCATCGTTTCCGCCGGTCGGGCTGGCATCCTGCCCTCAGGCACGACTGCACTGGGGAGGCATGCTCATGTCACACGCTCACGCGCTCACCAAGCGCCAGATCAACTGCCTTGAGAAACTCACGCAACGGCAGATCCAACGTCTGGAAAGGCTCCCGCCGGACTATCAGGTGGTGAGCATCGACGACGGTCCCGTGATCGTGCGCGGACCGAAGGGCAGGCTGATGCGGATCAAGGCGAACGGGCGCCTCGTGACCCTCGTAGCGAGGTTCCGCTCCTATCTGCACGTCAACGGATAGCCGCGCAGTTTGACGGGCTGCGCCCCAGTGCAAAGGTACGATCCCTCCGGGACGCAGCCACCTGCAAGGCTAACGCAGAACATCCGCCGGTAGTCCGTTCGCGCGGGTGCGCGGCTGCGCGATACTGACGAGACGATGTCTGAGCAGAACGTGGAGATCGTGCGGGAGGTCATCGGTCTCATGAACGACAGCGCCGGGGAGGAGCTCGACCCGCGGCTGCTCGAGCTGTTCGCCGATGAGGCGCTCCTGGACATGTCGCGGCGGCGGCTGCGCCCCGACGTCTACCGGGGGCACGCCGGCCTGCAGCGCCTGCGCCGTGAGGTTCCCGAGGTCTGGGACGGCTTCCTGCTGGCGCCCGAGCGGATAATGGACGCCGGTGAGAGCGTCATGGTGATCGAGACCCAGCCGAGGCCGGGATGGGCGGGCGGCTCGCGCAGCGAGCAACGGGCGGCCGTGATGTGGACCGTCCGCAACGGTCAGGTCATCCGCATGGAGGCCGGCATCGACCCACAGGAGGCGCTCGAACTCATGCGGCTGCGGGAGTTCCGCTGAGCGATGGAGCTCGCGTGACCCCGCGCATGCGGAGCCGGTGGCGGCTTGGTTGAGCAGCCGCGGCCCGTCGGACGCGCCGCCACGCGCGATGACCTGCCCGCGGTCGCCGCGTGCCTGGCGAGCGCCTTCTACGAGGACCCGCTGTGGGGCCACTGGACGTTCCCCGAAGAGGCGAGCCGCTCGGAGCGGCTGTATGAGCTGATGCACTTCTGGGCGATGGCCGCCGTGCGCCATCCCTGGGTGCGCATGACCGAGAACGCCGAGGCCGTGGCCGTGTGGCTGCCTCCGGGCGAGCCTGAGATGACAGACGGGCAGGAGGTCTCCTTCCAGTCGCTCCTCGCCAACCTGCTCGGGCCGCGTGCCGGGGAGCTCAAGGCCCTGTTCGAGCAGTTCGAGGCGCACCATCCCGGCGAGCCCCACTACTACCTGAGCCTGTGGGCGACCCACCGCGACCACGCCGGACGCGGACTCGGCGCGGCTCTGATCCAGGAGAACATCGCCGCGATCGACGGCGTTGGGATGCCGGCGTACCTCGAGTCGACCAACCCAGTGAACGTTCCCCGCTACGAGGGCCTCGGCTTCCGCCGCCGCGCGCAGTTCACTCGCGCGGGAGGGCCGCCGGTGACAACGATGTGGCGGGCCGCCCAGCGTGGCCAGGGCGAGCGCAGCGGGAGGCAGAGGGCGCGGTGAATGCGAGACTGACAGCGGTTATTGACGAGCTGCGCCGCTATGGCAGCGAGCACGACGCCGGCAAGGCCGACCGGCTCGAGCGGCTGCGCAACGTCGAGCCCGACACCGCGGCGGTGCTGGGCGTGCTCGTTCGGGCAACCGGTGCGCGGCGCCTTCTGGAGATCGGCACCTCCAACGGCTACTCGACGCTGTGGCTGGCCGATGCCCTCGCAAGCCTCGGCGGACATCTGCTGAGCGTCGACATCGACGCCGCGCGCAGCGAGCTGGCCGCGGCGAACCTCGACCGCGCCGGCCTGCGCGAGACGGTGGAGCTGCGGGTCGAGGACGCGGCGATGACGCTGCGTGAGGCGCCCGACGGCGGCTTCGACATGATCTTCCTGGACGCCGAACGCTCCGCCTACGCCGGCTACTGGCCGGATCTCGTGCGCGTGCTGGGGCCGCGAGGCCTCCTGGCCGTCGACAACGTCCTCTCCCACGCCGAGCAGGTCGCCCACTTCCGCGCGCTGATCGGCTCGGATGAGCGCGTCAGCGAAGCCACCGTGCCGACGGGAGCGGGCCTCCTGCTGGTCGTTCGCGATCCGGACGACGGCTGAGCCGCAAGGAGCGGCCCGGTACACTCGCGCCGTGGAGTTCGGGATCGGCTATTTCGCCACCCACGATGGCATGGATCCGGGCGCGTTCGCGCGCCTCATCGAGCAGCGCGGGCACGAGTCGCTGTTCTTCCCCGAGCACACGCACATCCCGGCGAGCCGCGAGACCCCCTACCCGGCCGGCGGGGAGCTTCCCCACAAATACTTCCACTCCTACGACCTGTTCGTTGCGCTGAGCACGGCCGCGGCCGTCACCTGGAAGCTACGCATCGCCAGCGGCATCTGCCTGGTGATCGAGCGCGATCCGATCACGACCGCCAAGGAGGTGGCGAGCGTCGACCGCCTCTCCGGCGGGCGCCTTGAGTTCGGCGTCGGTGCCGGCTGGAACCGCGAGGAGATGCGCAACCACGGCACCGATCCGCGCGTGCGGATGGCGGTGATGGCCGAGCGGATCGAGGCGATGAAGGCGATCTGGACGCAGGATGAGGCGAGCTACCACGGCGAGTACGTGAACTTCGATCGCATCTGGTCGTGGCCGAAGCCCGCGCAGAGGCCGCATCCGCCGGTGCTCGTCGGCGGCAACGGCCCGACGGTGCTCGACCGCGTCCTTGACTTCGGCGACGCGTGGCTTCCCAACAACACCGGCGAAGACCTGCTCGCGCGGGCGCGCGAGCTGTGGGCCCGGGCCGATCGCCCGATCGACGTGATCGTGATGGGTGCGCCGGCCAAAGCGGCGGCGCTGGAGGAGTTTGAGCAGGCCGGCGTGCGACGTGTCGTGCGCTGGATCCCCTCGGCCGGACTCGGACCGGTCGAACGCGCGCTCGAGCGCTGGGAGAGCGCCATCGCCGAGCTGCACGGCGAGTGACCGCAGCCGAGGCGCGACGCCGCTTCGCCGCGTCGAGGGTCGCGCGCCTTGCGACGGTGGACGCCCGCGGACGCCCGCATCTCGTGCCGATCTCCTTCGCGCTCGCACGCGAGACGATCTACAGCGTGGTGGACGCCAAGCCGAAGCGCACGACCGAGCTTCGCCGCCTTCAGAACGTGAGGTCAAGCCCCTGGGCCTGCGCGCTCGTCGACCACTACGACGACGCCGACTGGGGCGCCCTGTGGTGGGTGCGCGCCGACGGCGCGGCGAGGGTGCTCGAGCTGACCGCGCCCGAGGCCTGCGATGCGGTGGAGCTGCTGAGCGAGCGCTACCCCCAACAGCGTCCCACGGGACCGGTGCTCGCGATCGACGTGGAGCGCTGGTCGGGCTGGTCCGCGCGCGGAGCGGCGTGAGCAGCGGGGTCTGCCACCATTAGCCGGCGCCACCATGGCCCAGTCATCGATCAGGATCGTGCTCGCCGATGTGGACGGCACGCTCGTAACCTCGGACAAGCTCCTGAGCGAACGCGCGGTGGCAGCCGTAGGGCGCCTGCGCGAGGCGGGCATCGAGTTCGCGATCACGAGCGGCCGGCCTCCGCGCGGCATGTCGATGCTGATCGAGCCGCTCGGACTGACGACGCCGATCTCCGCCTTCAACGGCGGGCTGATCGTGCGCCCGGACATGTCCGTGGTCGAGCAGAAGGTGATCGCCGACGCGCTCGTGGCGCCGGTGCTCGAGCTGCTTCACGCTCGCGGGCTCAACTCCTGGCTGTACCGCGGCGCCGACTGGCTCGTGCGCGACCCCAAGGTGCCGCACGAGGCCCAGGAGTCGCGCACGGTGAGGTTCGCTCCGACGATCGTCGACAGCTTCGACGGCGTCACCGAGGTGGTCAAGATCGTCGGCATCTCCGACGACCACGATCTGGTGGCCGCGACGACCGAGGAGGTGCGCCACACGTTCGGTGACCACGTCTCGGCTGCCCAGTCCCAGCCGTACTACCTCGACATCACCAACCCGCGCGCGAACAAGGGCGAGGTGGTCGGCTACCTCTCAGCGCAGCTGGGCATTCCCGGCGATCAGTTCGCCACGATCGGAGACATGCCCAACGACATCCTGATGTTCGCCCGCTCCGGCCTCAGCATCGCGATGGGCAACGCCGACCGCGAGGTCCAGCGATCCGCGCGCCGCGTGACGGGCTCGAACGATGCGGAGGGGTTCGCGGAGGCGATGGACCGCTTCGTGCTGCCCGCGGCCGGCGAGCCCGGTGCCTGAGGCTCCGCCCGCGCATCAGCACGGCGACGGGCTCGTGCTCGGATCCGACGGCATCGTTCGCTGCCGCTGGGGCGAATCCGCTCCCGAGTACCGCAGCTACCACGACCACGAGTGGGGCCTGCCGGTGGCCGACGACGTGCGGCTGTTCGAGAAGCTGAGCCTCGAGGGCTTTCAGGCCGGTCTCTCCTGGCTCACGATCCTGCGCAAGCGCGAGGCCTTCCGCAGCGCGTTCGCCGGCTTCGACCCCGAGCGCGTGGCGCGCTTTCGCGCCCGCGACGTGGAGCGACTGCTGGGCGACGCGGCGATAGTTCGCCACCGCGGCAAGATCGAGGCGGTCGTCAACAACGCCAAGCGAGCGCTCGAGCTGATCGAGACCGAGGGGTCGCTGGGCGCCTACCTCTGGCGCTTCGAGCCCGAACCGCGGGACGCCCCGGTGGATCAGACGGCCTTGCGCGAGCGGGCAACGGCGCCGGAGGCGAAGGAGCTCGCGCGCGATCTGAAGCGCCGCGGCTGGCGCTTCCTCGGCCCCACGACCATCTACGCGTTCATGCAGGCGATGGGTCTCGTCGACGACCACCTCTCAGGCTGCGCCGCTCGCGAAAGCGTGGAACGGGCCCGCGCCTCCTTCGAGCGCCCGGGCGCAGGCTCGAAGAGCTAGGGCAGGCGGATTCCCGACACGCGCCAGACCGGCTCGCGCAGGAGCACGCAGTAGGCCAGATCGGTCACGACCAGCGCTTTGATGACCGCGTCGCTGGCCGCGGCGTTGGCCACCTTGCCGGTCGACTTGACCGGACGCAAGACGCTCGCCGGCGCAGGCGCCTTTCGGACCTGATCCACAACTAGCACGGTCCAATAGATTAGAACGCGGCGCGGACGCCGGCGCCGGCTCGCCGGTCCGGGCGCTGCTCATGATCGACAGCGGCACAGGTCGCTCACGGTCCACTCGCAAGCGTCCACAGGAGGTCGACGCGATAGATCTCGTGTTCGGGCAACACGCGTATGGTCGTCGGTGTCAGGAGCGCCAGGCTGGTTGCACTGAAGCCGCTCGTGCTCCACGGTCCCAGACCTCCACCGATCGCCGTCGAGACGATCTTCGTCTGGCTGGCCGCGTCGACCGAGCAGGCGGACGAGCTGCACTGAAAGGCCGGCGCGGTGCCGGATCCGCCGGTGGTGGTCCAAGACGCGCCGCTCGTGCTCAGCCTGAGCGAGCCGGCGGGCAGTTCCCGGCCTCCGCTGACGTAGGAGTTTGCGGGAGTCGATCCACAGGCGCCGGAGCCGTTTTCACAGTACTGCTTGAACACGGGACTCTTGCCGGCACTCGTGTTGCCGAGCACGGTCACGTTCCAGCCGGTTTCGGAACTCGTGTCGTCGACTGCGAAGTTGTTCATCGTCGCGTTGGTGGTCTGGGCCTGGCCGTTGAGCGTGATGGCGGGAAGCGTGGGGGTGCTGGGGGTGACGTCGAAGCCCAGAGCGCCCGCTCCCGGCTTCAGCGCGAACGTCACCGCCCCCCAGGGAGAGCTCGCGGCGATCGTGCCCGTCTTTGAAACGGCCCCCGCGCTGGCCTGCACGAGGTCGGCGTTGTCGACGGTTATGTCAGGCGAGGTCCCGGTCACGCTCGCTTTCGCCCGATCGGTGCTGCCTGACGGCGGCGTGATCGTCGTCGCGCTCCCAGAATGGAATGCGACCGCGGCGAATACGACCATCGAGTTGCTCGCGGTCGTGGTGACCGACGGATAGCTGAACGAGGTCGCGCTCGCACCACCGGCTGGGTTGGTTCCGAGTGGAAAGGTGTTCTCGACCGGATTGCTCGTTTCGACCCCCACATAGTCGACGATCCGCGCCACGGCCGCGCGCGTGGCACCCAGGCTGATCACGTAGGAAGCGCCGACGTCGGCGAGGGCTGCGACCTTGTATGCGACGACCGTGTAGCCACCGCCGAGGGTGCCGCCGCTGTAGTTTGTGCCCGCGTATACGCTCGTCCAACCCGAGGGAACGGCGAACGACGTGGAGCCGCCATTGGTGTCGATGTCGATGATCAGGAGGTCCCCCACCGTCGTGTTGGCCGGGGCGTTGACCGTGACCGACGAGCCGCTCGCGGTCGTGGCCGAGCTCGCGGCTCGAAAGTAGATCTTCGCCTGGGCGCCCGTGCAGGCGCACAGGAACGCGAGCAGGCAGAGGATCGCCAGCAACGGCAGGCGCGGTGCGCGCCAGTCGCGGGGACGTCCACCGACAGCCCGGGCCCTCGCCGCGCGCAGGGCAGCTCGCGTCACGGCCTCAGTCGGTTTCGGCGAAGGCGTGAACGTAGCCGCCGTCGGCGCGGACGCGCCGAAGCAGCTCGGCTCCGTCGACCTCGCCGTTGGCCGCGTGCGTCTCGACCCTCACCGCACCGGGGGCCGCCTGCTGAGCATGCCGCCGCAGGTCCTCGGCCAGGACCTCTGCCATACCGGGGTCGGTCGCCGGCGCGACCACGAGGAATCCGCCGCCGCCGAGATGGCAGAGGCGGTCGACCTGGCGCAGGCGCGAGCGCAGAGCCCCCGCCAGCTCCTCGGAGAACACTATGCCGGCGTCAGATTCGACCACGATCAGGCTGAGCGGCTCGCCGCTGGCCCGGCTCGCAGCCAGGGCCTCGTCGAGCGTGGGGATCGGCTTGAGAGGACGCTGGCGGGGGCCGCGCCGGAACAGATGCCACAGCAGCGCGAACAGCCCCGCGGCAAGGGCGCCGAGGCCGGCCAGGAGCCAACCGGAGATGCCGCCGGAGCCGGCCGACACCTTCGGTCCTCCATATTCCTGCTGCCGTACCGCGGCTGCGTGACCGAAGCGAACGAGCGTATCCAGCCGTGCGATCCCGCCCGCATAGCGCAGGTATGCGCGCACCCGGTAGACGGTCCCTTCGCGCGGCTGCTCCTGGGATGCGGGGACCGGATAGGCGATCGAGGTGCCCGTGACGAACGTCCCCGGCCCGAGCGGCAAACGCGCGACGACGCGGCGTCCCCTCGTGATCAGCGCCCCCCCTTGAACGTTCTGGAGGATCACGTTGCCGATGTTGCGCGCGTCCAGCAGGAACACCAGCCCGGCCGGCTGGCGCTGGAGCCCCGCGCCGGAGAATCGGATCGCGGGAGTGCGGTGGCCCGGCAGCGAGACCTCGACCCCGATCGCGTAGCGCACGACGCTCGCGATCGACGCGCCGTGGTGCTTGACCGTCTGTTCGCGCTGATCAAGCGCTTCGACGCTCACCCCCGAGAGGTAATCCCCCGGATGTGCCTTTTGAGGCACGACGACCGATACGGGCACGAGCGCGCTCTGGCCGGGGGGAAGCGTGACGCGAGCCTGTCCGAGCCGCAGCCAGAGCGTCGACTGGTGCGCCCGCGACCTGGCGGTCGCGTAGGTTGAGCCGAGCGTGTTGATCGTCTGCCCGTCGACGGGCGAGAGCACGACTCGCAGCGGCCGCGCGGTCGGGTTGCGGAGTTCGATCGTGCCCGCCTCGGCCGCGTGTCCCCTTTCGACCGAGATCTTGAAGTAGCTGAGTGGCGGCCCTGAGGCGGGCGACGGAACCACGACCAGGCCCGGCGAGGCCGCCGAGGGCGCGGGAGCCGTCAGGCACAGCCCGCAGGCGAGGGCGAGCGCCGGCACGAGCCATGCTCGGCCGCGCGAGTTTGACGAGCTCACGAGACTCATGAGCTTCGCCATTCGGCGTTGGCCGCCCTCCTCCTGCCCAATGGCCGCAGGCGCTATGGACCGGTGCTGAGCGTCCAGATCAGGTTGACGCGGTAGACCTCACCATTTGAGAGAGATTTCAGCGTCGAGGGAGTGGCGAGCGACAGGCTGCTCGCGCCGAAACCGGTGGTCAGCCACGTGCCCATCCCGGCGCTCACGGCAGCCGAGGCGATCTTCACCGCTGTGGCGCTGTCGACGTTGCAGGCGCTCGCGCATTGCAGCGTCGGCGCGGTTCCGCTCGAGCCGTTCTGTGCGCCGAAGCTGGCGCCTGTGCTGGTCAGCGTCAGCGAGTTGGCCGGCAGGGTCGCGCCGCTCGGTACATAGCCTTTGCTGTCGGTTCCGCATTTTGGTTCGGTCGGACAGTACTGCGCGAAGACCGCGCTCTTTTCCGAGCCGGTCTGACCGGCGACGGTGGTGTTCCAGCCCGAGCCGCTGCCCGTCGCGTCGGCCACGCCGAAGTTGGTCATCGTCGTCGTTGTGGTCTGGGCTTCACCTTTCAGCGTCACCGAGCTCAGCGTCGGCATCGCCGGGGCAGTCGAGAACGACAGCGACCCCCCCGTCACCGAGAACTGGGTCTTATCTTCCTGCGTGGCGGCTGATGCCGCGGTGGGCAGAAGCGTCGCGAACGCGCATGCAAGCGCGAGCGTTGCGATCGTGCGCAAGCCGACGTGTGACCCACGGCCGTTGGAACTGCGAACGCTGTGCATTGTGCTTCGAGGCTCCCCTCTGCGCCGTGGTGGCGAAGTCGTTTAGCGCCCCCCTATCGGCCAGGACGCATGGGGACTTGAGCGCTGAAACCAGTTCGGAATGCTGAGCTGTGACGGCCATCTACGCCGCCGGCCTCCCCAGCACCACCGAGGGATCGAGCCCTGGCTCGAGTCAGCGGGCGCGTGGCTCAAGTTGGTCCACGAGCGGGTCGATGGTATGGGTCAAAGCTCTGGGCCTTGTCGGCCACCAGCGCTCATGTCGCATCAAGAAACGGACTTCAAAATGCGTCTCGGACACCGACGCTGCCTCGAGCTTTGCGCGCTGAAGGCGATAGCGGCGACCTGCGCCGTGTGGATGGTTTTTCCGGCGCTCGCAGCTGCAGCGACGCAGGAAGACCAAACGCAGTTTGCGGTGAACGTGGGTCTGCTTACGTTCTTGACCGTACCGGCTCTGCCGACGTTCAACTCGATAACTCTGAACGGCGCGGCGCAGACGACCAACGCGACGATGAGCGGCTTTGCCGTGATTGACGGCACCGGCAGCGGCGCGGGTTGGAACGTCACGGTCGAAGGCGACTCCGGCAGCGGCAAGAGCCCCGTTTTCGCCCAGTACTGCACGCGGGCCAAATGCGGGAGCGACCTCGAAGGCTATGTCGCAGGCGGCCAGACGCTTCCACCCGACTCGCTCGCGCTGAACAGCGCCGGCGCCGGCTTCCTGGCCGGGTTGGGATCAAGCGGCATCGCGCCGATCCTGAAATGTGCGACGGCCTGCAATGTGGACAGCGTCTCAGCGGTGAGCGTCGCTTCGGCCGCCAAAGAAGCCGGACTTGGCACCTGGCTGACGAGCGGCTTCAGCACCACGAGCCTCGCGCTCATGACGGCCACGACGCTGAGAGCACTTCCGAGCGAAGAGGTCTATCGGGTCGACGTCGTCTGGACGCTCAGCGTCGGACCTTAGGTTCGCGGGCGCTGCGGCAGGCTCGCAACCCAGGCCGTGCGCTTCTCGCACGCGCTCGGCGCGGGGGCACTTTGCAACGAGATGTAAATCACGTTGCACTGGGAGCCTGCGAGTGCTTGACTCTTGTGTCGTTGGGCGGCACTCGGGTCCGCCCGCGGGAATTCGGGGAGGTGTGGAGGATGACGGCGTTGAAAGCCGCACGGTGCACAAGCGTGTGCCTAGGGGCGTGTGTAGCGATGATCCTGCTGCTGACATCAGGGAGCGCAGCGATGGCGTCTTCGACGGTCACCATGTGCGTTCCATCGGGGGAAGGCCAGACCTTCAAGACGCCCGTGAGAGGCGTCTGCGAACGAAACTACACGTTGGAGACTCTGAACGTAGAAGGCAAAGAAGGCAAACAGGGACCCACCGGGGCAACCGGCACGGCGGGAGCTAAAGGCGAAGCCGGAGCCAGAGGCGCTACGGGAGCCACCGGGCCTACAGGGCCGCAGGGACCGGCAGGACCGACCGGGGCCAAAGGCCCGTCGGGCGGACCCACCGGCCCGACCGGCCCCGAAGGAAAAGCGGGAGCCAACGGAACGACGGGTGCGACCGGTCCTACCGGGTCGATCGGAGTCGAAGGCAGAGAAGGCAAAGCCGGCGCAACGGGCAAAGAAGGGCCGACCGGGCCCACCGGAGCAACGGGGCCCACCGGAAAAGAAGGTCCCCAATGCAAAGAATGCGGATGCCCGGGAGCAAAAGAATGCGCGCCGCCAATACCAGGCCCGACCGGACCCACCGGACCGACCGGTCGTGAAGGAGCCACAGGCGTAACCGGAGCGACTGGCCCGACCGGTATTGAAGGGCCCAAGGGCGCAACTGGCGCAAACGGCGTCACCGGAGCGACCGGAGCGACCGGTCCAACCGGGCCGACCGGTCCAACGTCTGCGGAACGCTGCGAAGCGTGCGGCTGCCCAGGTGCGGTGAAATGTCCACCGCCTGAACGAGGGCCCACCGGGCCCACAGGGCCAGCAGGTCCAACAGGTGCGAATGGTGTGACCGGAGCCACCGGCCCGACCGGTATCGAAGGGGCCAAGGGCGCAAACGGAGCGACGGGCCCGACCGGAGCGGCCGGACTTCAGGGCGAAAAAGGCGAAACCGGCGCGACTGGCCCGACGGGACCTTCAGGACCAGCTCAAGCGAGTTGCGGGCTTCCGTGTGAAAAACCCGGACCGACCGGTCCAAGGGGAGCGACGGGTGCAACCGGAGTAACGGGTGCGAATGGTGTGACCGGAGCAACCGGACCTGAAGGCGAAAAGGGCGCTACCGGACCCACGGGCCCAGAAGGACCCGGCGGTGTAACCGGAGCGACCGGCCCCGAAGGACCCTAGGGCGAACGTGGCTGGGGTGGTGGTCGGCGCTTTACGGCAGCCGACCACCACCTCGCTTGCATCCCGCGATACGCGGCCGGCGTCTGGAGGAGATTATGGCGATGAGCGACGTGGAGAAGTGCATCCGGTGTGGCCGACCAGCGCCGAACAGGAGCGACCCGGCCTATGCGACGTGGCGCCCTGTCGTCGAACCGGACGGCGAGGTTGGTATTGCCTGTCCGAACTGCCTCACCAACGAGGAGCTCCGGGCGAAGGGGGACTTGCCATCGTCTGAAAGGGAACAGGGACTCGGGGGCGATGCGTGATGCCACGTCGAGCTACAGGGCGGGTTATGAAGCGTGCTAGGACCGACAGCACGGTCTAGGCGCTCAGATGGGAACTCAAAGCGTGCCCCAGCGCAGCTCGTGGGCGGTGAAGCGAAAAGGCACCGAAAAGGCACCGGCGCCGATGCAGAGGGAGGAACCGAGACCATCGACGACGCCGGCTAGAACGCGGAATCTGCTCGCTAGCAGGCTGCTCCTCATAGTGGGCCCGCCTGGACTCGAACCAGGGACCTACCGATTATGAGTCAGCGGTTTAGGCTCTGCTTGGCCCACTTTCGGCGGTATTAGCCCCACTTTCCGGCCCTTATCGGCGCCCTCGCTGCGCCCTCTAGGGAACGGCTGGGGAACGATGTCGCCAGCACCTCCTACGCAATTCGTTGGCCGGTTCGAGTTCTAGGGGGTCATAGGCAGCATGAGCAGAAACATCAGCCCCACGGGGCATCTCCAGGTCACGCAGCGAAGGCAGCAACGGACAGCGTGTCTACCGCGCCCTGTGGCGCGATGCAGATGGCGTGCGCGGGGCCAAGAGCCTTGGCCCCGCGCATGTGCGCGACTCCGGGCGCCGCACACCACGCGGCGCGACCATCTGGCGGGCCGGCGACGGCCCCCGCCCCACCCCCGAGCACCTCACGCCGAAAGACGCCCAGGAGCATCTCGACGCGATCCTGAGCGAGCTGTCCGGCGACATCGAGGAGCGCGACGAAGCCAGCCAGCTCCACACGCTTTTCGATGCGACCCAGGGCTGGGTCGCCGAGCGCCAGCCGAGACAAAGACCTGAAGCGCGCCACGCTCACCGGCTACGAGGTCATGTTCGAGCGTCTGTATCGAGACCTCGGCGCACGAGACCCCACTTCAAGACTTCGTTGACGGACGCCTGCGCGGCTACTTCGACGACTTCCCGTCCTACAAGGTCATCAGCGAGAAGACCGCCACGCAGGCGCGCGCCGAGGGCAAGAACGTCGAGCAGATCGAGGTCGAACGCTGGACCGCTCAGCCGCAGCGACAGTCTGCCCGTCGAGGTCGCCACCAAGGACGAGGCAGTTCGCATCGCCGACGAGCTGCCGGGAACCTGGCACCACCTGCGCCGCGGCGCCTACCGCGTCGTCCCGCTCAACGCCCAGCGCGCCAAGTCCGTCACCTACGCGAAAGCGAAGGAACTCGAAGCCGACGGTTGGATCGTCGCTCGCCGCAAGAAGCGCCTGTGGATGCTCGTCGCGCCAGCGGCGGCGCAAACCCGCAACGAGTACCGAGACATCTTCTCAGCGTGCCTCAACTACGCCGTGCGCCAGCGCTGGATACCCGCGAACCCGCTCGTCGAGGTCAAGCGGCGGAGCAAGCGCGAGCAGCGCGAGCGCGTGCTCCGCCGCGACGACTTCTACGACCCCAGCGAGATCGACCGCCTGCTCAGACACGCTCCGCGCGTCTTCGAGGAAGCGTTCTGGCTGTGCGGCGCCCACGCCGGCCTTCGCCTCCCCGGCGAGGCCCTGGGTCTGCGGTGGGGCGCCGTCGACTTCAACGCCCTCATCCTGCGCCCCTACGACAACTGGGTGCGCGACCAGCTCGACACTCCCAAGACCTCCGACTGCGAGGCGATTCCCATGACCCCGCGGCTCGCCCGCGCCCTACTCAAGCTCAAGCAGCGGGGCTACGCCACCAGCGATGAGGACTTCGTGTTCGTCAGCGAGCTGGAGCCCGGCCGGCCAGTTCGGGACAAGCCCCTTCGAGCCGCCTTCAAGCTCGCCTGCCAGGAGGCCGGCCTGAAGCCAATCAAGATGTACAACCTCCGCCACTCCTTCGGCACAAGCCTCGCCGCGAAGGGTGTCGACGTGCGAACGATCCAAGGGCTCATGCGCCACGCACGCCTGAACACGACCGAACAGTACATGGCCTACGCGCCGCGGCCCGAGCTTGCGAACCAGATCACGCGAGCACTAGACCCCGAGAGCCTGCCCGAGAACGTCACGCCGATCCGCGCCGCGTCGACCGCCTCGTTCCTTGAGCGCCTCGAGGAGGAGATACCCGCCAAGTGGCTGCACGAGGTCGAACGCATCTTCGCCGAGGGCCACATGCTGCTGCCTAGTGCCGAAGTGCCTACCTCGTTCGGCGATAGTCGCGCCGTCAACGTGCCGTCTCTCGCCGTCGAGCGGAACCAGGCCGACTCCTAGCTCGATCGGCTCGCGTGTGGAGATGCTCCGATCCCGATAGACCGTCTCGCGGCCGACTGGGTTCGTGCTGTAAGAAGCTAGTGACAACGTCCCACAGGTTCTCAGGGCCGAGAGCGAGCGAATCGCAAGCGGGCGTGTTGGGTGCTGCTAGTAGGACTCGAGGCCGTTGGTGTCCTCGTAGCCCTCGTAGAGGTCGTACCCGGTGTCCACCCCCGCGCCGATGTCGCCGCTCGCCGAGATCACGGTCTGGAGCGGGGAGTCGTTGAGGCCCGTGACGTCGCCGACGAAACTGTCCACGACGTTGTTGTTGTTCTCGTACACGGAGAGGTCGTGGTCGATCTCGGCGTCGGCGGAGTCGTAGTACCCACCCTCCGCGGATTCGCCCGACGGGTCGGCGAGGACGGTCGGCTGGTCGTTGACGAACGCGTAGGGTGAGACCGCGGGCTGCGTCGTGAGCGGCGCAACGGGGTCGCGGCTGAGGAACGTGCCGGTTGTGGGGTCGAGATCCCTGGCGGGCGCACGTGGTAGAGCCCAGTGGGTTCGAGCAGCTCCGCGTCGTACTTCAGCGGCATCGCTCGGCGCGCTTTTCGCGGCGGTTTCGCTGAGGACGCCGCCGAAGGGTTCGTACTCGATCGTGTCTTCGGTTGCGCCGGCCGCGGAGGTCAGGGCGACGACGCTGCCCTCGGCGTCGTGGGCGACGTAGTATTCGCTGCCTCCGGAGTTCTCTGCGACGAGGCCCTGGCCCCACATGTACCGGCGCAGCGTCGTCGAGCCGTTGCGTTCGAGCGCGAGTCTTGGCACCGGGTTGTTGATGTCGTAGCGCGTATGTCGTCGTGGTGCTTCCGGTGGTCGCGCTGATCCTGTTCCCGGCGCCGTCGTACGTGTAAGTCGTGGTGCCGCTCCCGGTTTTCAGCGCTCGTGATCTCGTTCGCTGCGTTCCACGCGTAGGTGCTCGAGCCCGCGGCTGACGCGGCGACCGTCGGCGTCGTAGTGTACGTGGTTTTGCCGCCGGGGCCTTCGGTGCGGTCAGCTCGTCGGCTTCGTTGTAGCGTACGTGGTGGTGCCCGCGGTGCGACGAGCTTTGTGCGGTCGCCGTCGCGTTGTAGTGTACGTGTAATCGCCACCGCGCAAGAACTGCCGTAGCAGGCGCTCGTCGAGGCGGCCGTCTTTGTTGTACTGTAGGTGATCGTGGTCGAAGCCGTGATCACGACTTCGTGGGGTTGCCCGGCCGCGTCGTAGGTGTAGGCGAAGCTGGTGAGGGTGCCTTTGCTGTTCGTGTCCGCGATCGAGGCCGCCAGCCCGCCGTTGTTGTACGTCGTCGTCTCTGTGTAGCCGTTCCCGGTCGGGTACTTCGTTTCCTTCAGCTGGAGTCGGCGTTGTACGCGATACATCGTCGTCTGCCCGCCGACTGCGTACGCTCGCCGAGCCGCTGGTCAGCGTCGTACGTGTACGTGATCGTGCTGCCGTCGGGGTAGCCGCGCGACGTTACCTTCCCGTCCTTGTTGTAGGCGTAGGTGTAGTCGCCGTTCGGCCCGGTCGACGGCCGTGGGCTGTTCATTTCGTTGAAGCGCAGTCGGTCGTGCCGGTGCCGTCCGACATCTGCGTGCGGTTGCCCGCGGCGTCGTATTCGTAGCCGACCGTCGTGCGTGCCGTCGGAGTACGTGAGCGAGGTCAGCTCGTCGTTAGCGTTGTACCCGAATTTGGTCGTCGCGCCGACGGCGTCGACGATCGAGGTGCGGTTGCCCGCGGCGTCGTAGCCGTACGTCGTTGTCTTCCCGAGCGCGTCGGACTTCTTCGTGAGCCGGTTGTCGGCGTTGTACGTGTACTTGGTTTCGCCGCCGTCGGCGTGGTCGTGGAGGTCTGGTTGCCGTTGGCGTCGTAGCCGTAGGTCGTTTTCGCGCCTTCGGGGTCGGTGAGGCCGGTGAGCTCGTTCTGCGCGTTGTAGGTGTAGGTCGTGGTGTTGCCGTCGGGGTTGGTTTCGCTCGTCTTGTTCCCGGCCTTGTCGTACGTCGTTTTCTTCACGTGGCCTTCGCCGTCGGTCGACGTCAGCGCCGGTCCTCGGGGTCGTACGTGTACGTGGTCGTGTATTTGCTCGCTTCGGCGCCTTTTTCGTTCCCGCGCGGCGACGTCGTCGACGTCCGCCTGCCCGCGCCGTCGTAGGCGTACGTTGTCTCCTCGCCGAGCGGCGACGTCATCGAGGTCAGCTCGCCCTGCGCGTTGTAGCCGTATTTCGTCTTGTTCCCTTCGGGCATCGGTGGTCTTGTCGACCTCGCCGTTGGCTTCGTGGGTCTGCTTCGCTTCGTCGCCGTCGGCGTACGTCGTCGTGAGCAGGTCGCCGTGCCGTTGTACGTGTACGTGGTCTTTGGCCGTCGCCGTCTGTGTACGAGGTCACGTCGTTGAGCGCGTCGTACGTCCACGTCTTCGTCCCGCCGAGCGGCGCGGCCTTCGTCAGCATGTCTCCCGCCGCGTTGTACGTCATCGTCGTCGTGTTCCCGTTCGCATCGGTCGACGGCGGTGCGGTCGAGGTCGGAGTTGTAGGCGTAGTGGGTTGCGCCGCCGGTCGGGTCGACTTCTTCAACCAGCACGTCGCCTTCGTAGACGTCCTTCCAGTTGTGGCCGTTCGCGTCGGTGTAAGTCGTTTCGTCGCTCGCCGTACGTGAATTTCGAGGTCTTCCCGAGCGCATCGGTCTGTTCGATCACGCGCCCGGCGCTTTCGTAGGTGTTGTCGACGACGCGCTTCCGTCCTGGTTCGTCACGGATTCGAGCAGGCCCTGCGCGTTGTATTCGTATTCGGTGCTCCCGCCTTCGGCGTCCGTCACCTACGTCAGTTCGTTCGAGGAGTTGTAGGCGTACTTGATATCGCGGCCGAGCGGGAGCTGCATCGTCGCCAGCAGACCCGGCGCCGTTGTAGGTGAATTTGACTTCGTGGCCGCCGGCAGTCCTTGACCTTCGCGAGCTTGCCCCTTCGCTGTAGCTCAGGGTGAGGCCAGTTCCGTTGCGGTCGACTGCTTCGTGAGCAGCTGCCCGCTTCGTTGAAGGTGAGTTGTTCCTGTCCTGCCGCGTCAGCATCCAGCCGCCGCCGCTTTTCGCGGCGAGCACGCCTGCGCGCGCCGACGCCTCCGCTGTAACCGCCTTCGCCGTTCGGCGTGAACGTGGTCTGCTGTCCGTTCTCGGAGTGACAAGACTCTTGCTGCCTTCGTTCTCAGGAAGACGTTGAGCGAGTCGGTCCAGCCGGTCCCGAGAGGCCCGTGTACGGGTTGGAGGAGGTGTAGGAGCGGGTGAACGTGAAGGGCGACACCGAGGCCTGGCATGCTCGCGTCCGTGGCTTCGCGTGTTGTAGGCGCCGGTGGCCGTGTTCACGGGCTCCGCGGCGTACCCGGAGGGGTTGTAGGAGTCGAGCGATGAGCCCCCGCCGTACGTCTGCTGCTGCTGGGGTTGGTGGCGGCGGGCAGTAGCGGTACGCGCCCGCGGAGGTCGACGTCGCCTCGGTTTCCCACGAGCCTTCGCTGAGGCTGTCCCCGCCACTCACGTAGCCGAAGCCGCCGGCGAGGCTACCTGCGGTCACAGCGGTGATCGTCGCGCCGCACGGCGGCACGTATTCGAGCGAGGTGAAGACAAGCGAGGGGCTGTTCATGGTCACGCCGCCGCCGACGCTGAGATGGCCGAAGTTCCCGGTCCCGTCCAGTTCGATCTCGCCGTCGATCGTGCTGGCGCTGCTCGCGCTGACGACCAGCGCCGGGCGACAGCTCGAGGGTGCCGCTGAAGACCAAGTGCGGCAGCTAGAGTGAGTGCATCGCGTGAACGTGGCCGTTGTCTTCGACGGTGCCGACCCCGCCGACGGAGGAGAGCTGCGAGTTCACGTTCGACTGCAAGACCATCACCGACGACGAGGCCCCCGTCACGCTCGAGCCCGCGTCAAAGTTGAACGCGCTTCCGCCGAGACGGAGTTCTCCGCTGGCGACGTTCGAGCGAGCCGCTGTCGTGCGTCACGAGGCAGTAGTTGTAGGGGTAGCCGATCGTTACCGGACTGCTGCCCGTTTCGGATTTCCCGTTCGTCGTGATCGAGCCGGAGCTGATGAATTCTCCGTTCGGCGATCGCCGGTTCTGTGGCCGTCGCTTCGCGGCCACAGCCGCCGTAGAGCGCCGAGCCGACGGCCAAGATCAGCGAGCCGCGGTTGATCAAGCCGCGAAGCTCTGACTGATGTATGGGCTGCTGTTCGCCGAGCACCGAGCCGCTGCCTTCGTTCACGAGCGCGCCCGAGTAGATCCCGCCGCTTTCCAACACCAAACTCCCGCCCGACGGCACGGTCACAGTGCCGGTGCCCTGGAGGCTCCCCGTCAGCTTCAACGAGTCGGTGGCGGTGACGTTGCCGCCGCCCGCGGTGCTGCCGGTGATCACGACCGGGATCGGCAGCGTCGTGTTCGCGGCGTTGAAGCTGATCGTGCCCTGAAGCGTTAGCTGCGACGAGGACGCCCCGGTCACGGTCGAGCCGGAGTCGAAGTTGTAGTTGCTCCCGCCGAGCTTGAGTTCGCCGCTCGCGACGTCGAGCGACCCGCTGTCGTGGGTGACGAGGCAGTAGTTGTACGGGTACCCGATCGTGACCGGGCTCGACCCTGTTTCGGTTTTGCCGTTCGTAGTGATCGAGCCGCTGCTCACGAATTCGCCGTTAGCGATCGCGGGTTCCGTCGCCGTGGCTTCGCGGCCGCAGCCGCCGTAAAGCGCGGAGCCGACGTTCATCGTGAACGAGCCCTTGTTCACGAGTTTCGCGGCCTCGCTGACGTAGGGCGACGAATTCGGCGTCACCGCGGTCGCGCCTTCGTTCACGAGTTGCCCGCCGCCGATGTCGCCGCTTTCCATTGTCATCGTGGCTTTGCTCGCGATCGTCCACGTGCCGCTGCCGCCGAGGTAGCCGGCGAACTTCAGCGAGTCGGTGACGTCGGCGTTGCCGGAGCCGTCGACGGTGCCGGTGATCACGACCGGGGCGGGCAGCGTCGTGTTCGCGGCGTTGAAAGCGACCGTGCCTTCCAAGACCAGCTGCGACGTCGTCGCCCCGGTGATCGTGGCGCCGGTGTTGACGTTGAACGAGCTCCCGCCGAGCTTTAGCTCCCCGCTCGCGACGTTCAGCGAGCCCGTGTCCTGCGTGACCAGGCAGTAGTTGTAGGGGTACCCGATCGTCACCGGGGTGCTGCCCGTTTCGGATTTCCCGTTCGTCGTGATCGAGCCCGTGTTCACGAATTCGCCGTTGGCGATCGCGGGTTCCGTGGCCGTGGCTTCGCGGCCGCAGCCGCCGTAGAGGCCGGAGCCGACGGCGAAGCTCAGCGAGCCCTTGTTCACAAGTTTCGCGGCCTCGGCCACGTAGGGCTCGTCGTTCGCCGGCACCGTCGCCGTGCCTTCGTTCACGAGCTCGCCCGCGTCGACCTGGCCGGATTCGAACGTGACTGTGGCCCCGCTCGGGACCGTCGTCGTGCCGGTGCCGTAGAGCGCGCCGCTGAGTTTGAGCGAGTCGGTGAAGTCGACGTTCCCGGCGCCAGCTCGTCTCGCCGCTGACGACGACCGGGATCGGCAGGGTCGTGTTCGCCGCGTTGAACGCGACGACGTCTTCCAAGACCAACTGCGACGTTTTCGCGCCGGTGACCGTGGAGCCGGTGTCGAAGTTGAAGGTCTGGCCGCCGAGCTTGAGCTCGCCGCTTTCGACGTTCAGCGAGCCGCTGTCGTGGGTGACGAGGCAGTAGTTGTACGGGTACCCGATTGTCACGGGTGTGCTCCCGGTTTTCGTCGTCCCGTTGGTCACGATCGAGCCGCTGCTCACGAATTCACCGTTCGCGATCGCCGGTTCCGTGGCCGTGGCTTCGCGCCCGCAGCCCCCGTAGAGGTACGAGCCTACGGCCATGCTCAGTGCGCCCTTGTTCGTGAACTTGGAGGCCTGGCCGACGTAGCCGGACTCGTTCGCGGGTATCGTCGCCATGCCTTCGTTGACGAGTTCGCTTCCGCCGTCGACCTGGCCGCCTTCGAGCGTCAGCGTCGCCGTGCTCGGCACGGTCCACGCGCCGGTGCCGTTGAGCGTGCCGTTCAGTTTCAGCGAGGTCGTGGCGGCGACGTCACCGGCCCCGGTCGTCTCGCCGCCGACGACGACGGGCAAAGGCAGCGTCGTGTTCGCGGCGTTGAATGCGACGACGTCTTCCAAGACCAGTTTCTCGCCGGTGCCGCCGCTGACGGTGGAGCCAGTGTCGAAGTTGAAGGTCTGGCCGCCGAGTTTGAGTTCGCCGCTCGCCGCCTTCAGCGAGCCGGTGTCGTGGGTGATGAGGCAGTAGTTGTAGGGCTCGCCGATGCTCACAGGGCTGCTGCCCGTTTTCGTCGTCCCGTTCGCCGTGATCGAGCCGCCGTTGAGGAATTCGCCGTTCGCGACTTCGGGTTCGGTCGCGGTGGCTTCGTGGCCGCAGCCGCCGTAGAGGAACGACCCGGCTTCCATGTTGAGCGCGCCCTTGTTGAGGAACTTCGCTTCCCTCCCGACGTACCCCGCCTCGTTCAGGGGCAACGTTGCTGTGCCTTCGTTGACGAGCTCACCGCCGTCGACCTGGCCGTTTTCGATCGTGAGCGTGCCGCTCGCGGGGACCGTCCACGTCCCGGTGCCGTCGAGATCGCCGTCGAGCTTCAGCTTGTCCGCGGTGACGTTCCCGGCGCCGCCGACGCCCCCGGTGACGAGGACGGGCGCGGGCAGGGTGGTTGAGGAGGCGTTGAAGTTCGTGGTGCTTTCCAACGTCAGCGTGGTCGTGGCCCCGCCGGTAACGGTGGACCCGGTGTCGAAGTTGAACGTTTGCCCGGCGAGCTTGAGTTCGCCGCTGGCGACGTTCAGCGAGCCGCTGTCGTGGGTGATCATGCAGTAGCCGTTCGGGCCGATGTCCGCTAGGCCCCCGCTCGCGTTGGCCGTGATGGAGCCGCTGCTGACGAATTCGCCGTTCGCGACCGCGGGTTCGGTCGCGGTGGCTTCGTGGCCACAGCCGCCGTAGAGCGTGGAGCCGACGGCGAGACTGAGCGCGCCCTTGTTCACGAACTTCGAGGCCTGGCCGATGTACGCGTAGTCGTTGGTAGTTAGTGACGCGGTGCCTTCGTTGAGGAGTTCGCCGGCCTGCAGCTGCGCGTCTTCAAGCCCGAGCGTGCCGGCGCTGCCGACCTTGATCACGCCGGTGTCGTCGAGCGTGCCCGCGACCTTCAGGGACGACGCGGTGAGGTTGCCCTTGCCGACGACCGCGCCAGTGACCGAGATTGGGGCTGTGATCGTGGTCGCGGCCGCGTTCAGGGAGACGGTGCCCTGGAAGTTGAGCACGGCCCCGGCGCCGCCGGTGATCGTGGCGCCGGTGTCGACGTTGTAGTCCTGCCCGCCGAGGCGGAGTTCGCCGCTCGCGGCGTTCAGCGAGCCGGTCTGGTGGCTCGTCAGACACTCGCCGTTCACGCCGATGCTGACGGGGTTGGACCCGGTTTCGGTTTTGCCGTTGGTCGTGATCGAGCCGCTGCTCGCGAGTTCGCCGTTCGGCAGTTCGGGTTCGGTGGCGTTCGCGGCGTGGCCGCAGTCGCCGGTGAAGCTCGAGCCGACGTTGAGCGTGAGCGCGCCCTTGTTCGCGAACTTGGAGCCCGCTCGCACGTCGAGCGAGCGTTCCGCCGCGACGGTCGCGGAGCCGTTGTTGACGAGTTCGGTCACGCCGACACTGGCGTAGCCGGTGTCTTCGAGCTTGCCACCTCCGGGCACGACGACCTTGCCGCCGCCGCGGAGTTCGCCGTCGAGGTTCAGCGTCTTCGCTTCAAGTTCCTTCGCGACTTCGAGCGAGCCGTTCACGGCCAGCACCCCGGTGCTCGTCGACGGGTTCTTCGCGTCGCTGAGCTCGAGCGAGGAGTTGATCGTGAGTTCGCCCGAGTTCGTGAGCCCGTCGACGACGACCGGGGGTCCGTTAAGGGCGACGGGCTGGTTCGCGGCGCCGGACGGGATGCAGACCCAGTCACTCGTGGAGGGGACGTGGCCGTTGCTCCAGTTCGTCGCTTCGTCCCATTCCTTGTTCGTCGCGCCGGTCCAGCGTGTCGGTGCAGCCCCCCGTGGTTTCCTGCGCCTTGACCGTGATCGTGGCCGCGGCCGCGTACTGTTTCAGGCCGTTGTGGGCGAAGAGCGCGTAGGAGTACGTCGTGCCCGCGGTCACGCTTTTGTCGGTGATTTCGTGGGCTTCGCCGCTGGTTTCGCCTACGAGCGTGCCTTCGGTCGGTGACGACGGCGCGGTCGAGCCGACGGCGCGGCGGACGACGACGCCCTGGTAGTCGGGGCCGCTCGGGTTCGTCCAGGAGAGCGTGATCGCGGAGCCGGTGTTGTCGGCGACGCCGACGCCGGTCACGGGTTCGGGCGCTTTCGTCTCCACGGTGAAAGTGCTCGGCGAGCTCTTCCCTTCGTTCCCGGCTTCGTCGCCCTGCGTCGCCTGCGCGGTGTACACGCCGTCGCCTAGCGCCGTGGTCGGGGTCACGGTCCAGCCTTTCACGGTCACCGGGGCGCTCAGTGTCTGCGTCGGCGTGCCCGTGGCGCTGGACCCGGTGTAGATCTTCACGCTCACGGTCGTGGCCGCGCCGTGGCCGGTTTCCGCGCCGCCGGCGAGCGTGGGCTTTGAGGAGCCGACGACGGAGCCGTTCGCGGGTTCGGTCAAGGTGACCGTGGGCGGGGTCGTGTTGATCGTGAAGTTGACCAGGGCGCTCACGCCGACGTTGCCCGCTTCGTTTTCCTGCGTCGCCTGCGCGGTGTATTCACCGTTGAAGAGCGGCGTGGTCGCCTGCACTTTCCACGCGCCCGCGGTCGCGGTCGTGGAGAGCGTCTCCACGGGCGTGCCCGTGGCGGTCGGGCCGCTGTAGACGTTCACGGTGATCGCGGGGAGGTCGCCGCTAGCGGTGCTGGCACCGCCGGCGAATGTGGGGGTGGTGTTGTTCGTTTCCGCGCCCGCTTTCGGCACCGTCAGCGTCGGCGTCGGCGCGGTCGTGTTGACCGTGAACGTCGTCGGCGTGCTCTTCCCTTCGTTGCCCGCAGCGTCGTCTTGCACGGCCTGGGAGGTGTATTCGCCACTCGCGAGGCCTGTGGTCGGGGCGACTTTCCACGCGCCCGCGCTCTCCGTCGTCGTCAGTGTCTGCAGCGGCGTCCCCGACGCCGTCGTGCCGGTGTAGATGTTGACCTTGACGGTGCTGGAGGCGCCGGGTTCGGTCCCGGCAGCGCCGGCGAACTCGGGCTTGCTCTTGTTCGTGGTCGAGCCGCTCGTGGGTTCCGTCAGCGTCACCGGTGGCGGAGTCGTCTTCACGGTGAACGTCGCCGCGCCGCTCTTGCCTTCGTTCCCGGCCTTGTCCTTCTGCGTGGCCTGGGCGGTGTACTCGCCCGCGCTCAACGCCGCCGTCGGAGCGGTCGACCACGTGCCGCCGCTGGCCGTTGTCGTCAGCGTCTGTGTGGGCGTGCCCGTGGCGCTCGCGCCCGTGTACAGGTTCACGGTGATCGCGGGGAGGTCTCCTGGCGCGGTACCCGCGGCGCCCGCGAGGTCCGGTTTCGTCTTGTTCGTGTAGGACGAGTTCGGGGGTTCGGTGAGCGTGACGAGGGGCGGGATCAGCTTGACCGTGAACGTGTTGGCGGCGCTCACGCCGACGCCGCCGGCCGCGTCTTCCTGGCTGGCCTGCGCGGTGTAGGTGCCTTCGACGAGCGGTTTCGGCGTCGCCGCCCAGCTCCCCGCGGACTCTTTCGTTTCCAGGGTCTGCACGAGCGGACCGCCAACCGTGAGGCCGTTGTGGATCTTCAACTTCACCGTCGTGGAGTCGTTCGCGCCGTTGCTCGCGGAGCCGTCGAAGAGCGGCGTGGCTTCGTTCGTGAACGCTTCGTTGAGCGGAGCGGAGAGGCCGACGACGGGCGGTTCGGTTTCGACGGTCCATTTCGCTTCCGCCGCGCTCGGGTCGACTTCGCTCGCGGCGTTCACCGCGCGGACCTGGAAGACGTGGGTGCCCTCGGCGAGGCCGGTGTACGCCTGCGGGCTCGAGCACGTCGCCCATGCCGCGCCGTCGAGCGCGCACTGGAACGTGGCCGGGGACTCGGTCGACGTGAACGTGAACGTCGCCGAGGTCGAGTCGACGGCGCCGCTCGGGCCGCTCGTGATCGCGGTGTCCGGCGGTCCCGTCGGCGTTTCTTTCGGGGTTTCTTTGGGCGCTTCTTTCGGAGCTTCTTCTTTCGGGCGCTTCTTTCGGGCTTTCTTTGGGGGCTTCTTTCGGGGCTTCTTTGGGCGGTTCTTCTTCTTTGAAGCCTTTGACTTCGCCTTTAGGGTTGAACACGACAGAGCCGGCGCCGTGGCAGATGTGCTTCTTCGAGGCCTCGTGCACCTGCGACAGGACGTCGGCGCAGACCTCGACGGTGTAGGTGCCCGCGGCGGCGTTCGCCGGGAGTTTGAGATGCCACGCGGCCTTGTGTTTCTGCCCGGGCTTCAGCAGGGACACGGGGAACTTGCCGAGTTGGACCTCCCCGTGGGTGGCAGCGTCCTTCCAGGCCACGCCCGCGGTCGTGGCGCGGGCGCGCGCCGTGCCGGTGTTCTCGATGGTTGCGGTGCCCGTGAGCGTTCCGTCTTCGTCGAGTTTCGCGCTCGCGCTGGTCACGCGGAGTTCAGCGAGTTTGTGGGCGGCCGTGATCGCGTAGACGCGCGACGGCTGGTCCTTGCCGGTCGCGGCGATGCTGGAGACGACGGGCGTGGCCACGGCCGCGAGGACCGCAGCGATCAGCGCGACACGCCATAGACGCCGCCGCCTCGCCTGAGTGTGTTTCGTCGTCCCCCAGTGCATTCTGTTGCCTAGCCTCCGTGCCTCTCCTCCGGCCCAACCGCATCAAGCCCCAAAAGTGCGGAGGCGGGCGATCCTACAGCAAACTCCGATTGTGGCTCCAAACGGCTGCTCCGAACAAGTCCGACTGTGCGCCGACGCCCGACCCCGAAGCAGACGGAGTGCGGTGCGGAGGCCGATGCGCCGCGGCCGGACGCATGATCTCTCTCGGCCACACCGCTGCGGATCGTACCGGGTTCTGTCCCAATTGTATCTGGCACTATTGGGACAGGTGCCGAAGCATCGTCGGGCCATGCCCGACCCGCTCGACACCTTCGCCGAAAATCTGCGACGACTCCGCGAAGAGCGCGGCCTGAGCCAGGAACGCCTCGCTCACATCGCGGACCTCAACACGACGCACGTCGCCAAGATCGAGCGCACCGAGCGCGAGCCGGGCGTCCGCACCGTGGCAAAGCTCGCAGACGCACTCGGCGTGCCGGCCGCCGACCTGTTCGCCGGTATCGGCGGGCGCGGCAGACAGTAGCTGCCCACAGCACTGCCGGAATCGTCCGAGTCCGATCCCGCACTCATAGGAGCCGTGCGTGTCGACGGCCGGCGAGGGCGCCTAGTGATGGCCGACGACCATCGGTTGAAGAGCCGCGTTGGGAAAAGCGGTGCCCGGTCCGGACCTGCGACACTTGCACCGCTGCTGTGCGCCACCCACCAGCCGCCTTACGGCCCGATCCGCGGGTCTCACTCGTGACGAGATACGACGTCTCAGCGGTTCGACCCACGGGCGGCTACGTCGCCAAGCAGTGCCCGGTTCGGGCGCAGAACGACGCGTGACGTCCATGCGAGCCGCTTGCGCCGTCTCCTGAGCTTCAGCGGCGCTTCGCCGGATCACACAGGTTCGGGAGCCGCGACTCCCGCGTGTGGCCATGCCCGCGCGATTGTCGCACGCCCGTTGGGCGTGCCGCGCGTCCGGCATCGGCCCCACACGGGGTGGGGCCCTTGCGAAAGGACGGCCCATGTCTGGATCGGTTGCGGTCGCAGCTCCCGTCGAGGGCGGCAAGCGCGGCGAGTTGTTCGGCGGTGCGCTGACGGATGAAGCGCTCGATTCCTCCCGCAGCGTGCTCGGCACGACCCGCTTCGGTGAACATGCGCGGGCTGCAGCAGTTCTACACGCCGCCGGAGGTCGCGGCGTTCATCAAGCAGGCGATCGACCCGCTGGGGCGTCTGCCTGTGCTCGACCCCACCGCCGGCAATGGCGCGCTGCTTGCGCCCTGGCCGCGCGATCAGCGCTTCGGCGTGGAGATCGACGGCGATCAGGTCAGGGCCGGCGACTATCACGCGATCACCGGCGACGTGCAGCGCGCGTTTCCGATGCTGCGCAAGCTGGGCGTGCAGGTCCCGCAGATCGTCGCCAACCCGCCGTTCGGGCTGACGTGGACCGACGGCGCCGGGCGCGCGGAGAACAGCACGGTCGCGGTGTGGCGCATGAGCCTCGCGCTGCTGGCCCCCCAGGGCGTCGGAGCGTTCATCTGCGGGCGCGACCGCTTCCGCCGCGAGGTTCTCTCGCGCGAGGACGCGGCAGGCGTGTTCGCCACCGTGGAGTGCAACGACCTGTTCGAGGGCGTGGTCCTGCCCTGTCTGATCGCGTTCTTCGTCGGGCCGGAGGACCGCAGCGACGACGGCGGCCTCGTGGTGGAGGCGGAGGCTTCCAAGGAAGAGCTCGCCGAGCGAGCGCTCAGCCACGAAATCAAGACCGCGCTGCGCCAGGCGGGCCACTACTACCTCGGCACGCTCTCCTGCCCGCCCGCAGGCCCGGTCGAACCGTGGCGGCTCGTCGGGCGCGAGCTTGACCGCCGACGCCGCGAGGAGGCCAGCCAGCGGCCCACCTACGCCGTTGAACTGCGCGCCCGCGATCGACTCGCGATCCGGCCTGGTCCGTTCGTGCGCCAGGCGCTCGCAAAGGCCGGGCGGCTGAAGCTGGTCGAGACGCTGCACAACCAGCCGGTCGGGCACTTCGCGCTGAACGCACTGGACTGGCGGCTGCTCGGCGAGCTGGAGCAGGAGTGCGACCTGAGCATCTCCCCGGCGGTGCGCGAGGCGGTCGCAAGAGTCGCCGACGCCGCCGAGCGCGAGGTCATCCCGCTGTACGAGGTCCGACCGCAGATGCGCCTCGGATACCTCACCGACCTCGACTCGATCCTCTGCACCAGCTCAGACCCCGAGCGCGGCTTTCAGGAGGGCACGCGCTACCCGCTGCGCACGGACTCCCGGATCAACGTCACCAGCGGGCAAGAAGGTCACGCGCAACAAGGACGGCGAGCCGGTCGTGCGCAAGTACGAGGAGGAGGCCAAGGTCCTCGTCATCAAAGTCGCCGACGAGGAGTTCTCGGAGTCAACCGAGGACATCCAGTACCTGCTTGAGCACTTCGAGATCCCCAACCCCGGAGACATCGCCACCCGGTTCCCCGAGGAGGTCGAGCGCCAGCGACAGATACTCGACGAGATCGCCGCGGACGGTCGCACCAACGGCAAGGACCCCGCGTTCGATTGGAAGCGCTTCCAGCGCGAGGACCTCGCTCGCGCCCTGACCAAGACCAAGGATGGCGGCGGGTTCATCCTCAGCTGGGAGCAGGGCGGAGGCAAGACCCTCGGCGCCGCCGGCTACGCGCAGGGCGCGGTGCGCAACGGCGCACGCAACCAAGTCCTGTTCATCGTCCCCCAGGACCTCATCCCGCAGTACCGCCAGGACATCTCCGAGAAGCTCGCGATCGAGGTCGAGCACATCGCCACGCCCGCCCACGCGCGCCGCGTCGCCAAGCACCTGCGCGCCGGCGGCGAGGGCTGGTACATCACCCACTACGAGGTGCTCTCGCTGCTCGGCGTCAAGAACGAGGCGCTGCCCGTCCAGAACGTTCCGGTTCACGAGGACGAGGGCGAGCGCACAGTGCTGGACTCCACCGAATTCTGCCCGGCCTGCCACGCCTCCCGGCACGGCGGCTGGCAGAAGGACAGCCCGCTGGTCTGCTCCGCGGTCCACACCGAGGAGGTCAAAGGCGAAGTCCGCAGCCGCACCTGCGGATACGTCCACAAGCGCCTGCGTGTCAAGAGCGCCGCGCACCATCTCGCCGGTGCCTTCCGCGACGGCGTGATCTGCATAGACGAGGGAACGCTCATCAAGGGCGACGATTCGCAGCGCAGCAAGGCAATCCGCGGGCTACAGGCCCGCAACAAGCTGCTGGCGACCGGCACGCCGATCTCCAACTACGTCAACCAAATCTTCTGGCTGATGTGGTGGTGCCTCGGCGATTCAAGCCTGCGCTTCCCCTACAGCTACGACGGCGGGCTCGCCGCGTTCGAGGTCGACTTCTGCGTCCTTGAGTACACCTACGGCCGCCAGGGATCGGCCACGGCGCACCGGCGCGAGAAGCGCAAGGTGCTCCCGCAGATCACCAACGTCAGCCGCTTCTGGCGGTTGAGCGCCGCGGCGATGATCCGCCGGCGCAAGCGCGACTTCGGCGAGCCGATCGTCCCCTGCACGCTGAAGACCGTCAGCGCGCCGATGGGTGTCGCCCAGCGCGAGCTCTACGAGAAGTGGCTGAGCAAGTCCACGTTCGCGTCGTTCTTCACCTGGAAGTACCCCGACCACGCGCTCGTGGCAAGCGGCCAGATCGAGCGGTTCGCCGCGGCCTGTGGCCAGCTCACCAAGCTCGAGTACGCCACCACCGCCCCGGAGGCCGCGACCGACCGCGACTGGCCCGGCCTGGCCGGACTTCAGCACTCCAACTGGACGCCGAAGAACATGAAGACGCTCGAGCTGATCCTCCAGCACGTCCAGGCCGGCGAGAAGATCCTCGTCGGCTCGGACCTCATCGAGACCGGCCGCTGGCTCTGTGACCGCCTCAAAGAAAAGGGTGTTCGCGCCGGGCACATCGTCGAGGAGCGCAACGGCAAGCCCGCGACGGTGAACCCGAAAAAGCGCGCGGTCGTCATGCGCGACTTCCGCCACGGCAGCCTCCAGGTGCTGCTCTGCGGCATCCCCGCTATCCGCCTCGGACACAACCTCGACACCGCCTCAGTCGTCGTGGTCGACGGGCTCGTGTTCTCCTACGAGATGTTCGACCAGTTCATCGCACGCGCCCACCGGCTGTCCTCCCGCAAGCCCGTCACCGTCTACGTGATGCTCACCAAGGGCTCGCTCGACGAGAAGAAGTGGGCGCTGCTCTCCGCCAAGGCCGCCGCCGCGGACCTCGCCCTCGACGGGCAGCTCATGGACGAGCGCGAGGAGCCAATCTCCCTGGAGCAGGTCCTCAAGGAGCTGCAGGCCAAGGGCGTGCCGCTCACCGGCGAGGAGATCGCCGAGGCCGAGCTGCGCGCAGCCTGGGAGACCACCAGCGAACGTCATCCCGCTCCTGCCGCGTCCCAAGCCGCTCGGCGCCGATCCAGCCACTCGGGGAAACCGAGCAGCTCGAGCTGTTCGCGGCCTAGCTCGTCGCGGGTGTCCGGCTCGGCCGGACAGGCGTTCCGTCGGGTCGGATGAATGAGACCTCGATGCCGAGCCGCATCGCATTGGCGATGTTGGCGAGCTGCGCGAGCGTGAGGTTGCGCTTGCCCGCTTCGACCGCGGAGACATACGAGGGCGACACGCCGAGCCGTCCGGCGACCTCGGCTTGGGTCAGCCCGAGCGCGCGGCGGGTCTCTCTGAGCTCGCGGCCGACGACCTTGGCGTGGACGTCGGATACCGCCGTGCGCGGCATCGCCTCTACGCGGCGGTCGAGTAGCGGAACGCCACGCCAGCCGGCTCGGCCTCAGCTACCTCGCTGACCTCGACGTCGATGTCTCCATTGCGGAAGGCGAACGGCAGCAGTCGCGCCCAGCGCTCGGCGCCGTCGGATCGCGTCACCCGCTCCCTGTTCTCGGGGTCGATGACGGCGATGTCGAGACTGATCCACTCTGCACGAGGGCCACTGATCCTCACCTCCTCGCCATCGGCGATCAGCTCGGCGATGGGCAGCTCAACCCACTCACGCGTCTCTAGGTTGAACTCAGACGTTGTGAAGCGGACTCGGATCATCGCAAAGCTCCTCTACACCATCGACCATTCAAGTTGACCTCTTGAGTTATCATGCTACCACCCTCCGACGACACGTGCTGGCCTCTTAGAACTCTCCGGGGCGTAGCACCTCGCCCCGCGCGAGCATCCGCTCGGCGCGCGCCCTGAGCGCCTGCGCGCGATCAGGCAGCAATAGGCTCTCGATCCCGAGCAGGCCGGCGTCCCCGAGCAGACGCTTCAGCGCCCGACGCTCCGCGTCGAGCAGCGCAGTTGCGCCGTGATCGCGCCTGGCCACGAGCAGGTCCGTGTGGTTGAGGATGTCGCCCGGCCGAGCAAATGCGTACCCGTGGTCGATCAGCGTCAGGCGGCTTCCATCCCAGCGCCAGTTGTCGGCGTGACGATCCTGCTGGGCGATCAACGAGTCGAAGAACGCCGCCGACGAGCACCATGTAGGACTGAGAGTCGGCGCGAGGTCACCCGGCCACCCCGACGCCTGCAACGACAGCGCTCCGTCATCACCATCATGCTCGCGCAGCACGCACGGCGAGACCAGGCTCTGCCACGGCTCCCCGAGCGCAACGGCAACACGCCAGGCGACGGCGTCGTGCAGCGGCGGCGTCTCATCGGTCTGCCCAAACGCGAGCGCGTTGGCGACGCTCACGCCCGAGAACGGCTTGTGAAAGACCGTCGCGCCATCCGAGAGCGCGAGCCGCTTGGTCGCGTTCACCCCCGGCGAACTCGTCGGCGCCGGCGGACCGACGAAAGCCTCGCTGAGCATCGACCGCTCGATCGCCAGGATGCCCTGCGCCGCCCTCACGGCCGCTATCTGCGCGTCGATCTTCACGCCAGAAGTGTGCCGAGCGCCCTGGACACGCTATTCAGGCGTTGCGCTGACGCGGGCATCGAGTCATGCTTCGCGGTGGAAAGCCTCGGTGGACCGCTGACCTTGGTCATGTCGCCGGGGCTAAGTCGTTCCCGAGGCACCTGTCGGCTACCGCGCATCACGGCGATGACGGCGGAGCGTGCTCGTCACCGCCAGCTCGTGATCGAGCTTCGCGCTGACGCGGATCAGCGCGTGCGCCGCCGTGCGGGGGCCGAGCCTGAAGACGACGGTCAGCCGTCCGTGCTTGAGCGCGACGGTCTTGGCGCCAGAGGCGACGGTTCGTCCTCGCAGCCGGCCGATGAAGCCCACGCGAACCGTTCCGCTCGCGGGTCCGCTCACATGCACCACCAGCTCGCGCCCCCGCAGCGTCTCGGTGACGTGGATCGTTGGCGTCGTCGCCGTAGCGCTATGGCCTGTGCCCGAGCCGCCGGAGCTGGACGGGGGGACGACGACGTTGGTGTGCGCAGCGTTGGCGGGGCTCGCGTTGCCGGCTGCGTTGGTCAGCCACACGGCGATGCTCCAGCTTCCAGCGCCGGGAACCGTCACGGTCGCCGGCCCTGCCGCGGGCGCCGATGCGGGAGCGCTGCACGCGCCCGAGCCGCTCGCCGGACAGACTTGGTAGAGCGCGCCCGTGATCGGCGCAAGCTGCCCTGTCGGATCGCTCCACGTGGCCGTGAACGTCGAGCCGCCAGTCTGTGTCGCGGTTGCGGACAACCCCACCGGCGGCGGCGGCGCGCTGTTCTCGACGGTGATCTCCTGCGAGGCCACAGT
Source organism: uncultured Solirubrobacteraceae bacterium (assembly GCA_963761355.1). Classification (GTDB taxonomy): domain Bacteria; phylum Actinomycetota; class Thermoleophilia; order Solirubrobacterales; family Solirubrobacteraceae; genus Palsa-744. The sequence continues at coordinate 65,137 of CAVXHC010000009.1, read as the reverse complement.
CGATTGATTGCCGGCGGCATCCGTGGCGACGAGCGTGAGCGTGTGCGTTCCGTCGGAGAGCTGCGTAGTCGGCAGCGTCAAGGTCTGTGTCCCCGTGGACGACGGGCACGGCTGGGCGAACGTGAAGTTGCACGGCGCCGTGTACGTCTCGACCGGCCGTCCGTCTGCCGACAGGACGATGCTCGCTACGCCGCCTCCGACATCATCTGCCGAGACGGTGACGCTTTCGGTGCCCTTGTGAAACCCGCCGGCTTCACCCGGCCCCCACAGGGCGCCCGACGGCGCGCTGAGAGTTGGCGGCGTCGGATCGGAGAGCGTCACCGTGGCGCCGTACATCGCCGCCCACACTTTATGTTCAGTTGCGCCCGTGACACATTCATCGCCGGACGGCGCTTGGCAGACGACGCCGAGTGAGAGTTCGTGAGCCGACAGACCCGTGATTACTGCCGGTTCGCCTCCCTCTCCGGGCGGGCCGCCAACCGAGCACGTCTCGCCGTTTTCGACCGAATCGAGGCAGGTTTCTCCGGGCACGATCGTCCCGTCCGCGCGTAGAGCGGGCGACCAATAGTTGCAGCGGATCGAACTGATGCCCGATGTAGCGTTCATAGGTGAGTCCGGTGATCGACGTGCCCGCCGGTGCCGTGAACGTCCACGCGGCGCTCGTCCCCGGCGTAGCGCCACTTGAGAGGCCGAGCGCGTCGGTTGTCGAGAGCCCGCCTTCCTGATCGGCCTTCCCGCCGTCGCCCCCGAGGCGATATGGACAGTCGGCGTGCTCGGCGTAGTGCGCTGGCTGCGCGGGATCGTTCGTCGCCCATGTCCACGAGTTGTTGGCGGCTTCCGGCGCGAAGTTGCAGGCGCTGACCTGATAGCTCCCCGCCGCCGAGTGCCTGCGACGGCGACAGCCACGCCACGACGGCGAGCAGGACCGTGATCGTCAGACACGACCGTCTCATCGTCCGCGCCGGGCCTTTCCAGCCGTGGTCTCCGACGCCGGTAGGCGGAGCGTTGCCCACGGGCTCGCTCGTTCCACGTCGTAGGGGTCCGTGTAGCGCACGGATACCTCGACGACGCCGGAGGTCGGAAGCGTCAGGCTCGTGAAGGCGCCGTGAAGCGTGCGCAGCACGCGCAGTCGGCGCGATCGTCCCGCTGTGGCCGAGGAAGCGGACCTGCACCTGCGCTTCGCTGGGGCGTCCGGTCAGGGCGAGCACCAGGCGGTGCCTGACTCGCTTCAGTCGGGCTTGCGGGCGTCCGAATGGCTGCGTGAGCTTCATCGCGGTCAATGGTGTCACCGGCTGCGGAGACGATCCCGGAGTCGAGTTCGACTGTGCTCCTGGCTCGGCCGCTTCGCCTGCCGTGACGATCGCACCGAGGCCCGCGTTGCGGAATGTCTGCGCGATGTCGAGCACACCGTTGTCGGCTTCCGTCAGGTCTTTCTCGGCCGCTTCGGGCGACAAGCCTGGCTGGTAGGAGTCGAGCGCGTCGAGTGCCGCCGCGGCAATCGCAGATGCCTCGCTGGTGCCCTGCCAGTAGTTGTAGTTCGGGGCGCCAGTCGTGGGTTCCGCGCCATCGAGGTCGCAGCCGGGCGCGAGCAGCCGCAGCCCTTCGCCGCGGTTGGAGAACGAGCAGAAGCCGCCGCCCTGCGTATCCGTCGCGCCGACCGACAGCACTCCAGGGTACGCGGCGGGGTACTCGACCGGCTCCGCCGTCGTCATTGCCCGCGGCTGCGACGACCGCGACGCCGTAGTCGCTCGCTTCCTGAACGGCGTTGCCGAGCATTTCGTAGTCTCGGCCGGACGGCGTTTCAGAGGTACCGAGCGACAGGTTGATGACCCGCACGTTGTACTTCGTGCGCGACAGTTCGAGGCATTCCGTGATTCCCGGCGGCGTATGCGCTGAACGGGAAGGTCGTCTGTCCGGGCTCGAGGATTCGCACCGACACGATCTGAATGGCTCGGGGTGCGGTGCCGACCATGCCCCAGCCGTTCGCCGGTGCTCCCGCCATCATCGCGAGCACGGTCCCGTGCAGCGTGGGCGACACATCTTCGCCCGAGCCGCCGTCGAGCGCGGTTCGTTCGACCACGACGCCTTCCGTGTCCGGGTTGAGATTCACACCCGTATCAACCAGGCACAGGCCCGCGAGCTGCGCTGGCGCGGGAGCATAGGGAAGGAACGCACCGTTGTCTGCGACTGCCTGGGCGGTGATAGCTGTCTCTGCGCCGGCCGTCGCCGCCGGCAGGAGCAGCGCAAGGAGCGCCGCGAGGATGCACGTCCGGCTGCTCCCGAGCATCATCAACGCGCGGCGTCGTCAACTCAGTTCGTGCTGACATCTACCACCCGGCTGTTGCCGCTTCCGAAGGGAAAGCCTGCCTGACCGCCGGGAACTTCCGCGCGGAACGGAAAGCGCCCGACACCGCCCTCGAACTGATAGACCACGCGAAAGCGACCGTGCGCGTTCGTTCGGGGCGTCCTGAACGGCTCCCAGCGGCCACGGTAATGCACGAGCAGGTCCACGAGCGCGCCCTGCTGCGGGATCGGACCCTCGACGGTGCCGGACAGCACGATCGTCCCTTCCGGGCCGGTGTGGGTCGGGCTGACCCTGAGCCGCACGCCGGCGTCGACCGTCTCCTTGACTCCTGCCACGGTCGCGTAGCTGGCGTCGCTCGAAAAGGCGCGGTAGGCGATCTCGATCAGCCGCGACGGACCCGCGGGCACTTGTACGCTGAACGTCCCGTCAGAGCGCGTCTTAGTGCGGGTGATGAGCTGCGGCGTCGTTGTTCCAACGACCTGCTGCAGCACGTCGAGGGTGGCGTCCCCGATCGGCTGACCCTGGCCGTCGAGCAGGCGTCCAGCGACTGCGAGCGCACGGCGCGCGTACGTGCGCGTGATCGAGTCCCTCAGCCCGAGCTGAAGTTGTGCTGTCTCGCTGCCGCTCGTCCCGTTGGGGGTTCCGTTGCCGGGGCCAGAAGGCGCCCCCAGGGACGACGCCGTGGCGTTCTGAACCGTCACCTCGCCGCTGTAGATGACGCTCGTGTTCTGAGCCGCGTCCTCCACGATGAGTTCCACGGGATGCTGCCCGTTCGCCACGCTCGCCGTGTTCCAGTCGATCGTGTCGGACACGCTCGGTGGGCAGGCTTGGAAATCGGTATAGGAGCAGCTCGTGATGTAGTCCTTCGTCGCCACGGGTTCGCCGTCGACGCGTAGCTGCACGAGCCGCACGCCCGAGCTCGCATCCGCCGCCTGGTAGCTGATCGAGGCCGTGCCCGCGACCGTCCCTGCGCTGGCGAGCGTGCCGCCCGTGACCGTGCCGCTCGGCAGCGTCGTGTCCTCGAGCGTCAGCTGCGAGCCGTACAGCTCGAGGATGTTGTTCTCGCCGGACCCGAGCGTGCATCCAGCGCCCGCATCGTCGTTCGAGCAGTAGTTGGCCAGCGTGATCTCGGTGGTCGTAGACGGCAGCACGTAGGTGCTGGGTTCACTACCCGTCATCGGCGTCAGGCTTTCACCCACCGCACCATCGTTGTCCGCGGCGATCCCAAACGTGGTCGCGCCGGAAACCTGGGCTGATGCCTGCCACCAAACCTTCGCTTCGAGGATCGTGATGCCGCTCCCGGCCGGCACCCCAATCTGCACGCCCGCCGTCGTCGCCGGACTCATGTAGCCACCCCTGGGTCCGATGTAGTCGCCGGGGCCGCCGCTGCACGTCCCTTTCACGTTCTGCGGGCTACCGAACACCGTCCACGCGCCGGCGTTCCCGTTCCCGGCCGCCGGACAGTTGTCGATCACATACGTTCCGGCGTTCGCGCCCGGCGCGAGCAGCAAGCACCACAGCGCCAGCGGTAAGCGCGACCGCGAACATGCGAAGCAGCCGGCCCTGAGCAGCCGCGCTGCGCGGAGGAGACGTCAACCCGTGGAGACATCCACCACCCCGCTTTCACCGCTGCTGAATGGGAATCCCGACTGCCCTCCGAACGCCAGCGCTCGAAACGGGAACCGGCCGACGCCGCCCTCGAATTGGTAGAGCACGCGGAAGCGGCCGTGGCTGTTCGTGCGCGGCGTCCTGAACGGCTCCCAGCGCCCACGGTAATGCACCAGCAGGTCAACGACAACACCTTGCCGGGGAATCGGCCCGCCGACCTGGCCGCTGAGCGTGATCATCCCTTCGGAGCCCGTCCTATGCGGGCTCACGCTGAGTTGGACGCCCGCGCGCACCGACTCCTGAATCCTGGCCTGGGCGGCGTAGCCCGACTCGCCCGTGAACGCGCGGTAGGCCACGTCGATCAGCCGCGATGGTCCCGCGGGCACACTCGCTATGAACGAGCCGTCTGCGCCGGTGGTTGCGTGCGCGACGACCTGGCTGCCGCTCCCGCCCGCGACCTGCTGGATCACGTCGAGCGTCGCGCCGCTAATCGGCTGGCCGTGTGAGTTGACGAGTCGGCCCGGAAGTCGCAGCGCTCGCCGAGCGAAGGGACGCGAGATGCTTCGCGGGAGTCCGAGCTCGAGGGCTGCGCTTTCGCTCGCGTTGGAGCCGTTGGGCGCACCGGCGAGAAGCGCAGATGATCCTGGGCCGGGTAGCGCGCTGAGCGATCCTGCACCGGCGTTTTCCGTTGTGACCGTCCGGTTGAGGACTTCGGACTGGTTCCCTGCGGCGTCTTCGATGATGACCTGTATGTGATGCAGCCCGTTTGGAAGCAGAGCGGTGTTGAGCGAGTAGGTGCGTCCCCCGACCGATGTCATGCAAGGCACTTGATACGCCCAGGTGTAGGCGTCGTGTCCGGGGACCGGGATGCAGTGCCCGCCGTTGGTGTCGATGATCTGCGATTGGACGACAACGCCGTCCACAAGGAGTTTCACGTAGGCCAGGCCCGGCCCTTCATCTGTCGCTGAGAATGTGATCGACTCCGTACTTCGGAGCGGGCTTTCTGTCACGAGAGGGCCGGCGATGTTGCTTGCTTGCGGATCGTGTGGTGCGTTCAAGCTGATTTCGCCGCCGAAGATGCGGTATTCCCACTGGCCCGCGGCAAGCGTGCAGCTGCTGTTGTTGTTTCCGTTCGGGTCGCAGGTGGCGTTGACATCCCAATGCCCGCCATCCGGGGAGATCGTCAGGTTCACGACGTTTTCCGGGGAGAACGGTGTCGCGAACGTGCCTCGGGCTGCCACGTTGCCCACGTACCAGTCGCCCTGGTCGCAGCAGTTGCGCGGCAGCGAGTACAGGACGCTGTATTCGCCGCCCTGCTGGATGATCCCCATGAACCCGTTGTTTGGGCCTTCGGCCTTCTCGGCTCGGTAGATCCTGCCGCCGTTGATCGTCGCGTTCGCTGGCGCCTGGTAGAGCAGAGCGGACCATGTGCCCTGCGCGTAGGTGTTGGTCTGACCAACCGCCATCGGCACGCCGCGACTGGAGGTCATCGGCCCGGTGCCGCAATCGACCTCGGCGGCTGTCACCTGCCATAGGTCGATGCTCGCTGGGTTGCTGAGCCCTTCCGGCATCCCGGAGAGCCCGAGTCCTTCCCCGGTCGCCGGGTTCGCGCACAGAATCTGCGTGTAGTTTCCGCTCCCATCTGCCGGCAGCGCCCGCGCCGACGGTGCTGTCACGAGCCCAAGCAGCAACGAGCAGGTCAAGACGACCAGCGCTCCGGGCAGGACGTGTCGGCGCTGCTCACTTCGTGGTGACATCGACCGCCCTGCTTTCTCCGGGTGCGAATGGGAAGTCGCCCTGGCTCCCGAACACCACCGCACGGAATGGGAACCGCCCGATTCCGCCCTGGAATTGGTAGACGACCCGGAACCGCCCGCGTGAGTCTGTGCGTGGGTCGCGGAACGGCTCCCAATGCCCGCGGTAGTGGACGAGCAGCTCGACGACGACGCCCTGGGACGGGACCGGCCCGAGCACGCGCCCGCTGAGCGTGATCGTGCCTTCCGAGCCGGTCCTGTCGCGGGCTCACGCCGAGCTGCACGCCGGCCTCGACGGACTCGGCGATCTTCGCCACGGCGGCGTAGCTCGTGTCGGTGGAGAACGCGCGGTAGGCGACCTCGATCGTCCGCGAGGGTCCGGCCGGCGCGCTCGCTGACGAACGTCCCTTTCGCTGCTTGTTTGCGCGTGCCCGATCAGCTCGAGGCTCGGCGAGCCGGCGATCTGTTGCAGCACGTCCAGTGTGGCGCCCCCGATCGGCTGGCCCTGCGCGTTGACCAGGCGGCCGGTAGACTCGCAGCGCGCGCTTGGCGTAGCTGTGCGTCAGATCGGCGGCGCTGCCCGAGGTGCAGCTGCGCTCCCTCGCTGGCCGCGGTGCCGTTCGGGCTGCCCGAGTCCTGACGCGAGACCGGCGCCTAGCTCGCTTGCTGCCGGGGCCGGGCAGCGCGCCGAGCGAGTTGACGGACGGCTGCTGTGTTGATGATCGTGCCGTCGTAGACGACCGCTCGCTTGTTGACGTTGCCCGCGGCGTCCGTGACCGCCACGCTTCAGGGTGTGCGGGCCGTTGGCAGAGCGTCGCCGTGTTGATCGTGAAGCCGCTCGACCGTCTCGCGTCGTGCGGGCACGGCGGTCCATGAGTCGTAGGCAGCATGCCGCCGGCGAACTCGAGCGGGTGAACGTAGCTGGCGCCCCGCCGCTTTGCGGGCTGAGCGTCGACGTTGCCGTGCTGAACGCCACTGCCCCGCGTCCGCTGCCGGTGAAGCTGATCGGCTGAGAGCCCGCGACGGTGCGCTTCGAGCGTGCTGCGGCTGCCGCGAGCGGGCCGGCGAACCCGCTCCACGCTCGCCGGTGTCGCTGTCTGTCGAGCTGAGCGTGATCTCGGCGACTGCGCGGACACGCCCGCGTCGAGTCCGCAGTCGCAGGTCGGGCAGCTGCGGTCGGTGCTCCAGTTCACGTATGCCTCGAAGTCACGCCGCGACCCTGCGGCAGCGTCCAGCTTTCGGCCGCCGTGTATGCGATGCCCCCGCCGTAGGGCAGCTCCTGTCCGCACCCGGAAGGTGTACTGCCCGGCGCGAGGCGAACTCGAGGAAGGCGTCGTCGCCGCGTGGGCGGTCGCGGCCGATGACCTCCGCGTGTGATCGACGTGTGATCGTGACGCCGGGCGTGCTGCCCGGCACGTCGATCCGCAGGCCGTCCTGGCTGCCGCTCTCGCCGTTCTCGGTCACGGCGCTCGGCTTGACCGCTCGTGAAAACGTAGTCGCCGATGCTGCCGCCCGCTGAGCAGGTGTTGAGAGCACCGTGTTCGCGCTGGTGGTGTCTGCCGATACACGCTCCAACCGCGGCGGCACGGCCGGCACGCCGGGCGCACACTGACGCGATCGGCTAGGTGCCCGCGCTGAGCGCTCGACGCGCAGAGCCACAGGACGACGACGAACAGCACCGCGACGGCCGCGAGCGACAGTCGCGGCCATGCCACGCCGAGCGGCCGATGATCGGTGCTCAGTTCGTGGTGACATCGACCGCCCTGCTTTCTCCGTGTGCGAATGGGAATCCGGCTTGGCCGCCGAGCACCGACGCCCGGAATGGGAAGCGCCCGATGCCGCCCTGGAACTGGTAGACGACCTCGAAGCGCCCACGCGAATCGGTCTGCGGGACTCGGAACGGCTCCCATCGTCCGCGGTAGTGGACGAGCAGCTCGACGGCGACCCCTTGGGCGGGACCGGCCCGATACCTGTCCGCTGAGCGTGATGGTCCCTTCCGAGCCGGTCCTGTGCGGGCTCACGCTGAGCTTCACGCCGGCCTCGACCGCCTCGGCGATCTTCGCCATGGCGGCATAGCTTGCGTCGGTGGAGAACGCGCGGTAGGCGATCTCGATCGTCCGTGTGGGTCCGCCGGGCACCGACGCCGCGAACGTCCCGTTCGCGCGGGTGCTGGCGTGCCCGATCACCGCCATGCTCGCCGAGCCGCTGACCTGCTGCAGCACATCCAGCGTCGCGCCCGCGATCGGATGGCCCTGCCCGTCGACCAGCCGTCCGGTGACTCGAAGCGCGCGGTGCGCGTAGGTGCGGGTGATCCTGCGCTTGAGTCCGAGGGTGAGCTGCGCCGTGCGGCTCGCCGTCGTCCCGTTCGGGACGGCGAGCCGGCGAGCGGCGCGCTGGCTGCGCTCGTGCCGGGGCCGGGCAGCGCGCCGAGCGAGTTCTCCGACGGCTGCTTTGTCGAGATCGTGCCGTCGTAGACGACCGCCGAGTTGCCGGCCGCGTCCTGCACCGTGACCTTCAAGGTGTGCTGGCCGTTGGCAAGCGCGGTCGTGTTGATCGGCAGGTCCACCGACTCGCTCGCCGGGCAAGGCTGGCTGTAGTCGAACATCAGCGCGCCGCCGCTCGTGCCCACCGGGACGCACTTTCCGCCGTTGCTGTTCGGTGTGCCCGAGTAGACGGTTTTGCCGTCGATCTGGACGGTCACGACATACACGCCGGGGCCGCCCGGATCGGCCGCGTTGAGCGTGAGTTCCGCCGTGCCTGCGGCGTTCGGGCTCAGCAGCGTTCCGCCGACGCCGCTGGCGCTCGGCGTCGCTTCGTTGGAGAGCAGGAGGTTCGCCCACCACAGCCGCACCAGCGACCAGGCGCCTTCGCTGCCTCCTTCGTCGCAGGCGTAGCCGGCTGCGCCGCCGCAGCCGGCGCTGAGGTAGAGGCTGCCGCCGCGGTCCGCCGGGAATGCCGAGCACGCCGGAGAAGTCGTTGGTGCCGTTCGCGCAGGGTGGTCAGGCCGGACGCGCACTGGAAGAAGACGTTCGAGCCGTTGTAGGCGTATTCGGGCGTGTAGGCGACGGCGGTGCCCGAGGCGTCTGTAGCCGCCGCCGTCGGCGTACATGCTCACGTCGACCGAGCCGCCGATCAGCGTCGACCCGCCGGGCGGCGTGTACTGCAGCGTCTCGCCGAGCCGACACCGACGGCCGCGTCCGTGCTGAGGATCGCGAACATCGGGCTGCCCGGCCCGCAGCCCGTGCTGTTGTTCGAGCCGTAGCCGCCGCCGCCGCTGGCGAAGCTCGTCCAGCCTTCGCTCGGCGCCGCCGACTGGCTCGGGTTCACGCAGGAGACCTCCATCCAGCTCCCCGCGTACGCGGAGCTCGCCGCGATCCATCCGCCGGCGACGGCGAGCGCGAGCGTCAAAGCGAGCAGCAGCGCGCGCCTGGCGTGCTGCGTTGTCGTGGTTGTTCATCGTCGCGTCCATTCCCTGTTCAGGCCCCGTTTTGGTGGGGCTTCCGGGGTCTATGACCGCGACGGCCACGAACCGGCCAACGAATTTTCTGACCGGGCTCATGGGCTGAACGGCCCCCCGCCGCTCTGGCCTGCTGAGTGCGCTCGCCGCATGAGCCGAGGCGCTCGGCGTGCTGGTCGTCGTGGGGACCCCGAGGTAGGCGAACCCGCCCGGTTCGCGCTGCCCGGCAGCGCTCGCGCTGGCCGCTCGATGGGTGCGCTCGGACGCATGGCGGGTGCTCGACACGGTGCGGGCGCCTGGAGGTATGCGACGCTGCGGTGGCGCTCGTGCTCAGCGACCGCGGCAGCGGCGGCGCTGAGAAGCTGGCCGCGCGGGCGGCGCTGCTCGGCGGCGCGATGCCGCGCGCTGCCGCGACGGCGCATGGCGGTGGTGCGCGTGGCTCGTGTTCGAGGACGTGCGTGGCGACTGCGCCGCCGGCGATCACGCCGACGGTCGACGACCCCGACAGCGACCTTCGCGCCGACGCCGCCGCCGGCGAGCATCGCGACCGCGCGTTCGCGCACGCCGCCCTGACCCGACCGGCGGCCGTGTCGATCCCGAGGCGGTGCAGCAGAGTCCTGGCTCGCACGCCGAGTCTCGCGAGCCAGCCGAGATGCCCGATGAACACGGGCGGGAGCAGCGCTGCCGCCTGGTCGCGGAAGCTGCGCCGCAGCCGCTTGGCGTTCGTCTTGTGCTCCAGCCGGCAGTGCGCGCAGCTCTCGAGGTGCGCGAACGCGCGCTCGGCGAGCTCCTCGCTGGTGCTCTCCCCGTTCTGCAGCGCCTGGATCGTCTGCGCGCGGTACCCGCACAGGCGGCCCGTGTCGTAGAGCAGCTGGAAGCGCTCGCGCTTTCGCTCACATGAGCGGGCGGTGTTGCGCGCCTCGTTGACCGGGATGTTCAGCACGGTCGCGACAGCGCGGTACTGCAATCCCCTCGACGAGCCAGCCGAAGACGCGCTGCTCCTGCTCGGTCAGTTCGGTCTTGAACTCCAAGCGATCAGGCGATCCTCGCTTGGCGAGCACGCGCAGCTCGGGGCGCCTTCTGCGTCTCGCTGGCCTCGGCCATGAGACGCAGGCCAGGAGCGCTGCGCGCGAGGATCTCGCCCGTGACGGCGTTCGTCGCGGTGCAGCCGCAGCGCGCGCTTCTTGATCCCGTCCCGCAGCGCGTTGCGGAGGTGCTCCTCGCTGTCATACGGGCGGCTGTAGAGAGCGAGCGCCGTTTCCTGGTAGATGTCCTCGAGCTGCTCGGTGCTCAGTCCCCGGCACTCGGCGAAGCCGCGGGCGATCCGCAGCTCGCGGCTTCTGCCATTCGCCGAGGACCTGACCGACCCGCTCGCGAGCCGAAGGCCCGCTGCCTACGCCTGGCGCGGCGCAAGGGCGACCCTCCCTCGTGCGTCCTGCGGGCCGTTCAGCCCCTGTTCCTCGCGCTCGAACATCCATGCTCACTATCTCCAGGTCAGCCTTGACCCAGGCGAAAATAGCCCGCAACACCGAACGATTCACTGTCGAGCAGATCTCGTCACTTGCAATCGTCTCTTGCAAGCGTCCATCGCCCGGAACTCGCGCGCGCGTCTCATCGGTGGGGCACGCGCGACGGTCTCCAGGGCAGCGGCGCACAGCAGAACGCACGGCGATCAGCGCGAGCAGCGCCGAGCCCCTCGCTGACGGTGAGCGCCCGGCGGCGCTGCACGAGCCAGGCGCTCGCGCCGAGCGCGAGCCCGCCCCACTCCAGCGGCAGCTGGGGGATGTAGGGCAGCAACGCTGTGCCGTAGGCGCCGAGCGCCGCGCCCACCTGCAGAGTGTTCACGATGATGCACGCCAGCAGCACTCCGTCGGCGACATGCTTGGCGAGGCGATGGCGGTGGGCTCCCAGCGACGCCCGAGCAGCAGCGGCCAGGCGGCTATCGGGATGTTGTGGGCCGCCAGAGCAGAGGACGTGCCCGACACTGCGGCGGCGGGTTGCGCTGCGCGCGTCAGCGCGAGCCCCAGCACGCGCCGAACGGGCAGCGCCAGCGGTTGCCCGACGAGCGCGACGAGCGCGGCGGCAGCGAGCGTCGCCACCCACACCGCCGCATAGGCGTGCAGCCACGTGCGCGCCAAGACCCGCCGGCAGCCAGCCGGCGCTGCGCCCGTCGAGACGGACGTTCGCTCAATTCTGGGGCAGCCATTGGCTCACGGCGTAGCCGCCGGGGACGTGCGCGAGCTGCGCGAGGGTGACGTGGTAGGCCGCCGGCAGCCCTTCGTACTGCGTGTCGCCGCCGGTCTGTTCGCGGGTGACGATCACCCACGTACCGGGACGTGAGGCATCGCGGCGCGATGCTGACGATCTGCCCGCTGTTGTAGATGTGCCCGCGGGTGATCGTCGTGTCCGCCTCGGCTCGACGCGGCGGCCTGCTGCTCGGCCAGTCGCGCCGCCGCCGACCGACATCGCGGCGAGTGCTTCGCTGATTGGAGGTCAGCGTGCGATACGTCCAGTTCGAGTACAGCCGGCTGAACGCGGCGAGCGCCTTCGCGGGCGTCGGCTGCACGTCGGCGGGCGCCTGTGCGGCCGGCGACGGCGGGGCGGGGGCCGGCGGCTCGCCGGCATTCTGCGGCGAGGCGGCTCGACGTGCTCTGCCCGGTGCTGGGCGCGTCGGGGTTCGTGCATCCGGCGAGCGCGACCGCGGCCAGCAGCAAGCAGACAGCGATCAGTCCTTTCAGGGCGCGGCTGCTCATAGGCCGGGTGGGTGACGGACGGTCCAGGTCGCCCAGTCGGGGACCGATGCGGAGACGCGCCACTTCGGGCCGGGCTTGCCCGAGTTCGGGCCGCGTGTCGTAGGCAGGCGTCTTCCACGGTGTCGAAGCGCAGCCCGGCGACGTAGATGAAGGCGTGCGCGGCGTTGGCGTAGATCGAGACGTACTTGCCGGGGCCGGGTTCGCCCGTAGGACTCAAGTTCGGTCGAGTCCTCGGCGTATTCGCCGAACACGCCGCCGGCATGCAGCACGTAGGAGACCGCCGATGAGCAGTCATACGCCGGCTGCAGCGTGTCTCAGCGACGTGCCGTGCGCGCCGCCGTACAGGTAGCTCGCGCCGAACAGGCGGTTGCCGGCGGCGACCATTCGCTTGACCGCGGCTGGGCGCTTCTTCGCCGGCGGCGGCCAGGCCGCTCGGCAGGATCTTCGTCTGCGTGCCCGGCGTGAGCGGCAGCGGAATGCTGCCCGCGCCTTCGGCCGCCGGACAGGACCCGCGCTCGCTTCGCCGCCGCCGCTGGCTTCGCTTGAACCAGGGAGCGCTCCGAGCGTCGGTGCCGCGCCCGTCGCCGGCGCGAGCTGCACCTTCACCGGGCTCTTGGTGATCCCGAGCGGCTGGGCGGCCTGCCACCACACGTCCAGGCGGTAGGGCTGCCCGTTTGCGATGAACTGGCCGGGGCCCTGGCCGTAGCCCGTGTCGCGCTTGGGCAGCAGGCTCTCGTGGCCGTCGTGCGCGACCCGCAGCTTCGTGAGATACGGGAGGTTGCTCAGCGCGTTCGCGTCGGCGAAGGTGAACGTCCCGCCGTTCGCCGGGTTGCTGTCGAGCACCGACAGCTCGGCGAAGGATGTCGGGGTGCGCGGGCAGGTAGGACTCGCCGGGGTTCGGGATCGAGCCGTAGTCGCCAGAGGTCGGGTCGCCTGGCCCGCCGTACTCGGTCGCGCCGACTTCATACCAACGGCCCGGCGTCAGTTCCAGCGGGGCGGCGTACAGACCTTGAGCGAGCGGGCCACCGCCGGCGGGCTGGTTGACCGCGCCGATGCTCGCGCCGCCGCACACGCTTTCGGCTTCCTGGGCGAGCAGGCCCGCCACGCCGGCCGCGACGAGCACCGGGCAGCAAGACGACCAGCAGCACGGCGACGACGAGCACCGCCTGCACCTGGCGGTTGCGCAGCAGCGCTATCGCGACGCGCGCCTGCATCACGCCAGCTCCAGCTCGACGCTCGCCGCTGCTCGCCTGCTGCCATCCTCGCTGACGAGCAGCCTCAGCGCCGCCCAGCCCTGCTCGCCCGTCTCGCGCAGCGCGTGCTGGCGTATATGCTCATCGCGCGCGGGGTCGGAGCTCGCGATCCAATACTCCAGCGCGCCGACGCCGATCTGGACGTTCCCTCGCCGCGCGACCCGTTCATCAGGTAGGCGGTCGCGAACTGGCCGCGGACGGTCCTCAGCGGCGCGATCGCGTCGATCGCCTCCTCGGTGAGGTTCAGCGCGCCCTTGACGTAGGCGAGCTCGCGGGCCTCCTGGCGCAGGAACAGCCGCATCGCCGCGTTCGCCAGCAGCGCCCGGCCGTGCTCGTTGTCGAAGTCCGAGAGCTGCTGGCTGATCGCGATCAGCCACAGCGCGTAGTGGCGGCTAGCGGCGGCAGAACTCGTTGAACCAGCGGCCCGTGGCGGGCCGCTCGATCAGCTTCCACGCCTCGTCGACCACCAGGAAGCGCGCCCGCCCAGGCGTGCTTGGGGCTTTCCCCGGCGAGGTGCTGCTGGCGTGTGCGCTCGATCCTGCGCTTGACGTGCTCGCAGATCACGAACAGCGCCGCCGCGGCCTTCGCGTCCGGGATCGCGCGGGTGTCGAAGACGACCAGCGGCGCGTCGGCGGGGATCGTCGTCGGACGGTCGGCGAGGTAGGCGTAGGGACCGTCGAGCGACGTAGTTGTTCAGGCGCATCGAGAGGTTGCGCAGGCTCTCGGCGATCCCGACCGACCCCTCGCCGCGCTCCTGGTGGTAGCGGCGCTCGAGCTCCTCCTGCAGCAGCAGCTCGCGCGGTTCCTCGCCGGTCAGCGCGCAGCGCGCATACACCTCGGCGATCGCCAGCCCGAGCAGGTTCGCCTCAAGATCGGTGAGCCCGTAGGTGTCGCGGCCGGCGTGATGCTCGCCCAGCAGCAGCGCGTGCAGCGCGAGCAGATAGTCGATCTTCTCCGCGCCGACCTGCGCGGGGTCCTCGACGTCCCACGAGTTGATCGCGTGCGCGCCCGCGCCGATCTGCAGCGACGCGCGCGCCGGGGATCAGGCTGCACAGGAACTCGAAGTGGCCGGCGCGGTCGATGATGAACCCGCTCGCGCCCTGCGCCAGCGCGCGGACCAGCAGGATGATCGCGGCCATCGTCTTGCCCGCCCCGCTCATGCCGTTGATCAGCAGCAGGTGGTTCGGGTGCGCCGGGTCGAACGGGTCCAGGCGCTCCAGCGTGCGGCCTGGCAGCGCGTAGCCGAGCGGGATGCCCTGCGGGCTGCCGCAGCTCGTGCCGACAAGCGGGAAGGTGTCGCCGACGTTGCGGCTGACGTACTTGCGCCGGCGCCGCGGCGACGTCGCGGCCGAGCGGCAGCGTCGACTGCCACAGCCGCGCCTGGGCGAACAGGCCGTGCTGAATCCGCGCGTCGCAGGCCATCGTGACCTCCCGCCCGGTGGCCTGGCACAGCTCCTGCAGCGTCTCCGGGTCCGCGTCGGGGCCGGGCTCCGCAGCGCGCAGTAGATGCTCACGCGGTAGATGCCCGCGCCGGCGCTCGTGGCGAGCTCGTCGTTCAGCTCGGCCGCCTCCTGCTCCTGCACCCGCGCGTCGGGGTCGAGCGGGCGGCCGCGCTGCTCGACGCCGCGGTTGACGCCGTAGATGCGCTTGTAGCGGCGCTTCTGCGCCATCCGCTCGCGGTAGCGCTCGGTCGCCTGGACATGCACGCTCAGCACGAACGGGCGCGGCGCCTGCATCATGTGAAGCAGCCACCCGAGCCACGTCTGCTCCGGCGCCAGGGAGACGTAGAAGACCTCCTCCAGCGTCTCGCCCGATGCGATGCGGCTGCGGTCGGAGAGGTCGACCGGCGCGGTGCAGATCGCCTCGGCGAGCGCCTGCGCGCGGTCGCTCGCCGCCTCCGCGCTCTCCCCCGCGACGAGCGGCGCGACGACCTGCGGCGACATGAAGCTCGCGGGCAGCCCGCCCGCCAGGCCGCCGTCGGGGTCAAAGCGGCGGTGCAGCAGATCGAGCACCTCATCGCCAGCGAGCAGACGGCCGGGAGGCCCATCGCCTCGAGGTCCGCGCGCACCCCTTCGCAGTGGCGCAGCGAGTCGCGCAGCGCCCGCTCGTGCGCGTCGGCCTTCACCCGCAGCGCCCGCCGCGGCTGCGCCCGAACGACGGGTCGCGGCTCGCCGGCTGCCACGGGCAGACCACGAGGTAGCGAAGCGCAAGCGGCGCGACCGTCAGCGCGTGCGTTCGGATCGACTGCTCCTGGGCGATCCCGAGCCGGCGGATCGCCTGCGCACGCTCGTGCTCGCCGATGTCCTCGCGCGGCGCCCGCGGCCTGCTCGCAGCGGTGCGTCTCCTCGGCGAGCAGCTCCTCCAGCTCCAGCGGCGTGCCCTGCACGTAGAGCTGGAGGGACTGGCGGTCGGGCAGCCGCGCGGCGACCTGCGCGAACGCGGCTGAGATTCGCTCGCCCTCGGCCTGTTCGAGCACGAGCGGGTTGACGGCGCCGACCTCCAGGTAGCGGACGTAGGTGCCGTCCTCGCGCGATCAGCAGCCCGTCCGGCTCGATCGCCGCGACCCCGAGCAGTCTCCGGCGCTGGCCGTGCCGGCGCATCAGCCCCAGCGCTCCCAGACAGCAGCTCTCGCCAAGGACGGGTCATCGCGCGCTCCGTGTGCCTGACGACCGGGCTCCTCGAGGCTGGCGAGAACGACCAGTCCGCGGGCGCGCGGGCGCTCCGGCGAGGCGGCGGGCAGCGTGTGCGTGCTCCAGCGCCAGCGCCACATCTCGCGCAGCAGCACCCCGAGCTGCAGGCCGCCGCTCTCAGACACATAGGTCAGCGCCGCGGGCAGCCCGATCACGAACACGCACAGCGTGATCGCGGGCTTCGTCGGCAGATGCGAGAGGTGGATCAAGCCGAGCACCGCCGCGCTGCCGGCGATCAGCACCGCCCACTGCTTGATCGTGAACGCCGACCAGCTTCGGCGCCTCATCCAGCGACCGGAAGGTGCGGTGGATCACGGTCCGCTCCCGGGACGCGGCCTACGCTTCGCCGGCGCCCGCCTGACCTCCGGCCGGTGGCGCCGTCGGCGGCCTCGGAGCCGCGCGGCGCCGGGGCGCTCGCGTTGCGCTGTGCGCTGCTGCGTCACCTTGCGGCCCGGGTGCGTCGTGCTCTGCGCCGCGCGCCGGCCGAGCCGTGCCGGGCCTCCGGCGGCTGCAGTCCGGGGCGGCTGGGGCGCGCGGCACCGTCCGCGACGCGGGCGACGCCGCCACCCGATGCACGGCGAGGGGCTTTCGCCGGCGACGGTGGCGCACCCGCGGCGCCCGCGCGCGTTTCGCGAGCGGCTGCTCGCGCCGGCGCTCTTGCCCGTCGCGCGTGCTGCCGCGGCGCGAGCTCCGCCGGCTCGGCGCGCCGCTCCGCGCCGAGGCTCGTGCCGCCCTGCGCGAGCCGCCCGCCATCGCCGCCCGCGCGTCGCGCGGAGCGCTGGCGATGATCGTCCGCGCGCGCGCCAGACGCTCGCGCACCCCGCCCCGACCGCCCGCCGCCCTCACAGCCGCGCCAGCTGCGCCACCGGCCGCCAGCCGCCGATCGCCGCCGGCCGCGGCCGGTGTCACGCCGGACACCAGGCCATGCGCCGTGCCGCGCCGGCCAAGCCTCTGCGCGCCGCGCCGACCGGCCCGCCCTCCGGGGCGCCCATCGCGCCCGCGGCGCGACCCGCGCTACGCCCGAGCGAAGGGACTCCCTCGAAGGCGACGCTGCGCAGCCGCGCGTGCGCCGCGCGCACCCGCTCCGCGCCCGGCATCGTGCTCTGACCCTGCGCGCCGCTGGCGCTGCCGCCACCGCGCAGAGCGCCGCCGAGGATGTGCCGCAGCTCCCCGAACAGCATCAGCGGCAGCTTCACCGCGAGCACGAACGTGATGAGCCCCGCGAACGCCGCCGCGATATGACCCGGTAGGCCCGCCGGCGCCGCCGGTGAAGCTCGTCGCGTCGAGCGTCAGCGCGCCGGCGGTGGCGAACAGCATCGTCCAGCCGATCGGGACGAGCACGATCGCCATCAGCGCGTGGCCCCACACCCTCGCCAGATGCGACAGCTCAGGGATCGGCGCGAGCGCGATGAACGGCGGCCCCGCGCAGAACACCAGCGCCAACAGCACCGTCAGCGCCTCTGCGGACGCGAACAGGCCGGCGGCGAACACGACGCCGACGATCACCAGGAACGCGCCGAACACGCCGCCCGCGCCGAGCAGCAGCGCGCCGCCGAACAGGACGGTGATGATGCTCGCCAGGCCGTTAGCGACGACCGGGAAGCCGAGGATCGCGTGCGTCAGAGTGTTCGTCGCCGCGACCGATCTGCTCAACCAGCCAGCGGTAGACGACGAGCACCCCGGTCGCCCACGCGCAGCGCGACATCGCGCTCGCCGGGTGCGCCGCGCCGGTCAGGCCCATCATCCAGTAGCGCAGCGTGCAGACCGCCAGCGTCACCGGCATCAGCGACATGCCGAGATAGGTCATGTCGCTCTCCAGTTCGCTTACGTGCCCCCAGCTCGCGGGGTCCGGCAGCGCGACGAGATGCTGGATCGTGGCGACCGTGCCGTGCTTGAGAAAGCCAGGGACCAGCGCGCCCGCCAACGCGCGAGAAGAACCCCTTGGCTATCGCTTCGATGATGCTGTGCAAGCGACGGCAGGCCGAGGAACGCCAGCGGTGCGACCTGCGCCGCCGCTGGTCGCGGCGGACGCTGCCGGCGCGAGCACGAGCACCAGACAGAGCGAGCCCGCGACCGCGGCCGGCAGCATCCATGCGTGTCGGCGAAAGCGCACCCGCCACACGCCCCTTACGCGACGATCCCGCTGATCGACGCGAGGATCGCAAGGCCCGACGATCGTCTTGATCGCGACGTCGTGCGCCCGCGAATGCCCGGCCATGAACATGATCCCGACGACCGCGATCACGAGACCCATCGCCGTGCCGCCCAGCCACACGAGGCTGCCCTTGCAGCTTTTCGACGAAGTTCTGCACCCCGGTGATCGGCGTCCCTTTGAAATGCACCGGCCGCGTTCAGCGCGTGCGCGTGCGAGTCGGGGAACACCACGACCACGGCGACCCCGATCACCAATCCGCCCAGCGCGCCGACGGCCAGCAGCAGACCCGCCTGCCTTCTCTCTCGACAGGCGCGCGCCCATCTGAATGTGAGCGCCATCACTGGCCTCACCTCCTTTGTGTTGATTGCAAGCTCATGGCGAGAACAGGCCCCCTCGCGTCTGTTCCGGGGCCGCCGCGGGCGGCGCGCTCGCGGGAGGCGCCGCCGCCGGTGGCGCTGGCGCCGCGGCCGTTGGCGCTTGCGGCACGGGCGCTTCTCCGACTGGCGCGACGGGCGGCGCGACCGTCTCTCTGACGGGAGCCGCTGCCGGGCGCCGCCGCCGGGCGCGAAGCACAGGACGTGGCTGCGCGGTGCGAGCCGGGTATCGCGGCGCTCGCGCGCAGCGTCCTCGAGCTGGGCGCAGGCGCTCGCTTCGACGCCTGCGTCCGATGCCTCGTGGCGGGCCGCTCGCTGCGCGTGATCGCGCTCGCGAGCCGGGGTGTGCGAGTGCTGGCCGTCCAGCGCAGAAGCGAAGCCGACGATCGCCCACAGAACGATCGCCGCGCCGACAGCGCTGCCCGCCAGCCGATGCTCGCGCAACCATGCACGAACACCGCGGCCAGCGCCCAGCTCGCGGGCCGCGCGCCGGCGCGGATACACCCGCGCCACCTCGCCGGGCCGCTGCGCCCGGCCAGCACATCCTCCACATGCACCACGAACTCGTCGTCCGCGAGCCGCGTCCTCGCCTAGCTCCTCTGGCGCTTCGTCGTCGAGCGGCTCGCCATCCGGCGCCCGGCTCCGGCTGCCACTCCGACGGCGGCTCAACCGCCGGCTGCGCGAGCACGACCGTGGCAGCTCGCGACGCCGAAGCGCGATCGGCAGGCGCGGGCGCCGGCGGAGCATCGACCGCTGGCGCAGCTCGCCGGGCACGGCCCCGCTTGCGTCGCCGCACTCGCGCTGGCGCGCTCGCAGCCTCGGCCTGCTCCGCCTCGACCGGCGCCAGCGCCGCCGGCTCTGGACCGCCGCTTTCGACCTGCGCCGCGTCAGTCCCCTCGTCCATCGGCTCGCTTCCCGGTGCGGCGACGTACAGCGTCACCATCCCGTTGCGAGCCATGCTGCTGCCGGCCGCCGGCTCCTGCGCGACGACCAGCCCGATCAGCTCCTCCGCGCAGCCGAACGAGCGGTCGAGACCGGGGCGCAGCCCAGCGCGGCGCACGGCCTGGGCGGCATCGCCGGCCGGCTGCCCAACATACTCGCCGACCGCCTGGCGACCCGATGGGCCGCCCCGACGAGCGGACTTGGCGCGCTCGACCGCGCGGCCTGGCGATGCGGTTCTGTCGGTCATCGAGGGTTACTGACCTCAACCGCCGCAAACCGGCCAACGAATTTCTCGGGATCGCCGCCCGGTGCGGCCCGCAGTCGGGGCATCGCACCGACTCGAGCAGCCGGCGAGCCTCCCGTCGGGCGACCCGGCGTACGGGCTCGGACTGCGACCCTGACAGCCGTCGCCGTACGAGTGGACTGCATCAGCGCAGCCGGGACGCCTGACAACGCGTGGTGCAGCAAGGCAACGTCTCGGCTGGCCATTGCGCTCACTGTTCGTAGCCCAGCCTGGTAGAGCGGTCGGTCGTCGAAAGCCACGCGTACGCGGGCCTCGAATCCCGCCAGCTCTTCAGGCCCCGGCTGCTTTGAGCGCCTGCGTCTATCTCTTTGCGGGTGCACACAGGCAGCGTGAGCTGATGTCGGAACCCCGTTCCACGCCGACATGGCCGTACACGTATACCAGGCAGTAGTCTCGCCAGCATCGTGAAACCTTTGGTGCGGAAGTTATCGTCAGGCCGCCGCTCTTGACCAGTCGCTCCAGAGGCCTAGAAAGGTATGTCGTACGTCTCCGGCTCCGGCCATCGGGGCAGGTCATGCTGTCGGATTCATCAACGTCGAGCACGGTGGCGGGCGCTCGGTGGCGTTGGTCTCGTGACCTTGACCTGAGCGGAGGCATCGCGTTCGTCATCGCCAGCGCGACGATGATCACTCGTCCTGGACCGGCAGCCGTCGAGCCCGAGTGGCGAGGCGCGCATACGAGCTGCCGGTGGGAGAATGCTCAGGCTCCGCGCCCGCTGCCCGTGTGCCACCAGCAAGTGCGATTGCGCATGCCAACGCGAAGGTGGCGAGAACATGACCTGGCTCTCGGCGAACCGTCACCTCTGCAGTTCCTCGGGAACTGCCGCTCGAATCGAAGCCTTCGGGCCTAGCACCGAGGCGTGTCGACTGACGCAGTTTGGTGCGCCCGCCGAGGTGGTGCGATCGCTCAGCTAGGGGCGAGGCTTCACACTGACGCTCTCCGTGATGACTTGCCCGCGTTATCGAACGCGCGCCCCTCGCATCCTGGTCCGCGAGGTCGAGGTGCGTGGCCGGCAAGCATTCTCGTCGTGGGCACGCACCCTCGTAGCGGACGGCATGGACGGGTCTGTTGCGCTGCTGGCTCGACGACTTGCTCATGGACGAAGCACGCGATGCTCGATCACGGATGACACGTGGCCATCGAGCATCCGTCCAGCTTGCGTCCTCGCTCGCCAAGCAGCGCAGATCTCGTTGGCGCGCTGTCGTGAAGGGCGGACGTCTTCTTCATGGCGCCAAGCTGGAGGTCAGCAAGAGTCCGACTGGCATTCGAGCACGCCGCAGGATCGGGGCCATGTGCTGATCCATCCTTGCGAGGCTCATCGACTCCCCGGCTACGTTGAGGTTGCTCTCGCCCGACTGATGTCGGCGTAGCAGCGCGTCATGGACCTTGTTCGAAGAAATTGTCGTCCAGGTCACGATCTGTCGCCCGGGTCAGGTCGTGTTGCCGAGGAGCGTCTCGTCTGTAGTTGCACCATCAGCCGAGCCAGGTGACGCCCACGCAGCTGCGCTCATCGTACTGCACGTCGAGCTTGCCGTGCAGCCGATCGGCGTCGACGATGGGCACCTGCTCGATACACGGCCATGGTCGAGAATAACCGCGCCCAGGACGGGCGTCCGATCGGAAACGCCGTGATGGAGGTCAGTCGCTGACTTGCCACCCGCGCTGCGCGAACGCGGGCAGGCAGCGTCGCAGGCGCTCGGGGTTGAGCGTAGCCAGAGCTCGTCGCGTGCCGCGAGCAGCCGGGCGTAGCGCGCGAAGCGGGGGTCCTCGAACCAGCCGGGGGCGCGCACGATCGCGGGCGGCAGGTCGCGGTAGACGAGCACCGCGCGCCCGCGGGCGATCTGCCTCAGCCACGGCGACGGCCCGGCCTTCTGATGGCCGACGCTCAACGTGTGCCGTGCCAGCCCGGTTGAGCTGGAGGCGTTGGCGACCGGCTCCTCGCCGAGCAGCTCCGTGAGATAGCCCGCGCTCGTCGGCTCAGCCAACGGCGGGATGAACACCTGCGCGGTGGACGCCGCGCAGATCGCGTCGCGGGCCGCGCGGCCGTAGCGCTGGTCGATCTGTGCGATCGACTGCCAGATCGTTGCGATCACGATGCCGTGATCCCCGCATTGCGACAGCCACGGTGCGAGGTTGCGCACCGGCGCGATGTTCGCCGCCTCGTCCATCAGGATGAACAGCCGCGGGTCAAGCACGCCGTTTCTGCGCGCCTTGACGATCGCCGCCTCGTACATCGCCGCGACGAGCGCGAGGATCACGGGCCGCAGCGCGTCCTGGTCGTGTCCGGCCGCGACGACGTAGATCGTGTTGGCCTTGCCGTCGAGGAACCGCTCGGGTGTGAGATCCCCGACGGCGCACGCGGCGACCTGGGGGTAGCGGTAGGCGCGCAGCAGGTTCAGGGCGCTCATCACGGTCGTCTCGCGGTTGCGCTCGTCGCGGCGGCTGACGCCCTCGAGCTGGTCGGCGGCAGCCGAGGCGCCCGCGCCCTTCAGGCAGGAGATCGCGTCGGTGAAGTCGCGCGCGTCGAGCCAGCGCACGAGCTCGCTCATGCTCTCGCCGGCTATCGCAGCCGCGTGCAGCAGCGGCGCCAACATGCTCGCCGCCTCCTTGTCCCAAAACTCGTTCGCGGCGTTGCTGCTGTCCGGGTGCGCGGCTGAGGCCAGCGCTTCGCCGGCGCGGATCGCGCCCGGCCAGCTCCGCGCCGGCACGAGCGGCGTGAAGCCCGCGCTCGCACGATCCCCGAACGGGTCATACACCCACACGCGCCCGAGGCCGCGGCGGTAGGGCGCGGTCGCGTCGTAGATGTCGCGCTTGGTCGAGAGCACGAGCGCCGGCCCGTGGTGGTCCAAGCAGCCACGGCACCACAAAGCCACTTGACTTCCCCGCGCGCGGCGGCGCGACGACCATCGGCTGCACCTCAAGCTCGGCCGCGAGCGTCCGCGCCGGCACTCTGCCGATCACACCCAGGTACGGGCGGCCCGACACCGGCCCTTGGCACCCACAGGCGCCGCAGGTCTGCGGGCACCGCCCAGGTGCGCTGGCGCACCCAGCCACGATCGACCGCGCGACGCGCGACAGTGCGCTGCTCCTTGCCAAGCGGCGAGCCGGCCCGCCACGAGCGCATCCGCCGGTAGACGCTCCAGCCTCCCCGGCGCAAGGAACGCCAGCAGACACGCCGCGACGAGCACGTATGCAGGCGCTGCGGGGGCAGCCGCGCGCTCAGCCGCTGTCGGAAATGCACGGTATGGCGTGCTCCAGCCGCCGCGCATCACCAGCCGCCACATCGCTCGCGCGGCGTCGCCGGCCGGCAGGCGCATCGGCGCGTGCAGCGAGATCAGGCGCGCGGCCTGCGTCCAGCACCAAGGCGCCACGCCGCTGACGAAACCCGCCAGCGCGAGCACGGCCACGGTGCAGATGAGAAGCCTCATCGCAGGACGACGCCCAACCGCATGAACCCTCATGCGGCTCCCGTCGATCGAAGGGCTCGCCCCTGCCTCAGCGGGCCGGCGCGGCGTGGGTCTGTGTCTGTCATCGGTGGTACTGACCCCCAGCGGCTCAAACCGGCCAACGACTTTCAGGACCTCGACCCCAGCTATCCGCGCGAGCGCTCCTCACGCGCGCGCGCACCAAGGAGTTCTCCGTCGCCACGGCGCCCATGCGGCCGCCTGCGCAAATTCGTTGGCCGGTCGGGGCTGGTTGTGGTCAGTAACCCACGAAGGCCGCCGACAGGACGCGGCCCCGATACGCAAGGAGACACAGGCGATGCCGCCCAAACAGCGGCCACGAACGGGTCACGGTCACCTCAGAAAGCGTGAGGCGACTGGCTGTTCAAGCAGTCCCCGTTGGTTGTCGGCGCGTCGTGTCTTGCCCCATTTTGGACACCGCCGGACTAGCGCTTCGGCCCCCTGCGGGGGCTCCCCTGCGCCCTTACGGGCTCCGGCTCCGCGCGCCGGTCGGCGTCTTTTTTGGGCGGCGTCACTAGCACCACCAACCACCAAACAGGAGGAACAGCAATGAACAACATCAACCGCGTCGTCATCACCGGCAACCTCACCACCGACCCCGAGCTGCGCTCGACCCCGAGCGGGACCTCGGTGTGCAACCTGCGGATCGCCTGCAACACGCGCCGCAAGGACGGCGAGGAGTGGGTCGACAAGCCCAACTTCTTCAACGTCACCGTGTGGGGCGCGCAGGGCGAGAACGTCGCCCGCGTACCTCTCCAAGGGCCGCCCGGTCGCGATCGACGGGCGCCTGGAGTGGCGCGAGTGGGAGGCCCAGGACGCCAGCAAGCGCCAGGCCGTCGACATCATCGCCGACTCCGTTCAGTTCCTGAACAACGGCAACGGCAACGGCTCCAGCGACGGAGCCGAGCCGGTGGCGGCAGGCGTGGGTGCCGAGGAGGACATCCAGTTCTAGGGCCAGGTGGCCCGCGCTCCGACCGGGGCGCGGGCCACAAGCCCAACGGCCAAGGACACGACCATGAGCCAACACCTTCTCATCGACCACACTCTCGAAAGCCTCAGAGCCCGCGACGGACGGCTGCGCGCGCTGTGGCAGATGACAGCCGCGCAGCGGGTCGCGGCGATGCGCCGCGGCGAGCTGACGCTCGAGCAGTGCTCGGCGTGGGCGGCACGCTACCCCGAGCAGGTGCCGCTGCTCAACGGCGAGTTCGAGTACCTCGCCCGGCTCACGCCCGGAGGTCTGCGAGTGAGCGCACACCCCGAGCCGCCCGCCAGCGAGCTGCTCACCTATCTACGAATGCTGGCGGGCGACTCGCAGCCCAGCCAGTTCTTTGACCTGCGCTACGCCCCACCCGACGGGGTGATGCGCCAGCGGTTCATCTCCGTCCTGCGCATCCGCCAACTCGCCGGCCGAATCACAGCCTTGGCCGGCCGTGCCGACGTGTATGTCGGCGTCGCGCTGCGCGACCGCGCGCACGGCGACAAGAGCGCGATCAGCGGCTCGCGCATGCTCTACATCGAGTGCGATGACCCCGGCGCCCGCGAGCGCGTGGAGGACTTCGCCTACTCGCCGTCGATGATCGTCGCCTCCGGCTCACCGGGGCACCTGCACGTCTACTGGCGCTTGCGTGAGCGCGCGAGCAGCGCCCAGGTCGAGAGCGCCAACCGCCGCCTCGCGGTGCTCCTCGAGGGAGAGCCCGGCTGCGCGGACATCGTGCGCGCTGCTCAGGCCACCGACCAGCCTGAACCACAAGCACACGCCGCCCGTCGCGGTGAGGCTCCTACAGCACAACGCCGACGCGCGTCACGCCCTGCCCGAGCTGACCGCCAGCCTTCCAAAAGACCCACAGCCGAGACAGTCGTGCGCCCCACGGGCGTCGCACAGCCGCGCCGACCGCGACCGCGCTCGACCGCGAGCTGCTCGCGATCCCGGCCAGCCGAGTACGTCCGCGTCCTGGCGAGCCTCACTCCCAACCGCGCAGGCAAGGTGCTCTGCCCGTTCCATCAAGAGAGCAGGCCCAGCCTCCAGCTCTACCCCGACGGCACCTTCTACTGCTTCGGCCGCCACAGCAAAGACCGCGCCTGCCACAAGGGCGGCACGATCTTCGACTTCGCCGCCGCCATGTGGATCTCCGGCCAATCTCCGGACATACCGCTGCGAGGGCGGCAGTTCATTGAGGTTCGCGAGCGTCTGGCAACGACGTTCGGCATCACACAGCGACCCAACGGAGGTTCTTGATGTCAACGACACAGACCGCTGACCACGGACGCCCGGCAGAGATGCAGGCCCCTACACGATGAGGGGATCACGCTTGGCGCCCCTCGCTGTGACGGTAAGCGTGCTGGCCGGCTGCGGCTCGCCACAACTCCAGGGCGAACCATCGAGTACCCGCCCGGCGGCTGGCCAGGGCCGCTGCGTCGAGCGTGACGGTCTGCCCGATCCTCGCTGCACGCCAGGCGCGATCCGCTCCGGCGTCTCGCTCGCCACGATCTGCGCCTCCGGGTACAGCCGCTCCGTCCGCCCGCCTGAGAGCTTCACCGAGCCGCTGAAGCTCCGCCAGATGCGGGCCTACGACCTGCCGGGGTCTCCGCGCGACTATGAGGAGGACCATCTCGTCCCGCTGTCGATCGGCGGGGCGCCGCGCGATCCCCGCAACCTTTGGCCCGAGCCGCGTGGCGGCCCCAACAACGCCGAGCAGAAGGATCAGCTTGAGACCTGGGCAGCGCGGATGGCCTGCGACCGGCGCATACCCCTTGCCCGCCTGCAGCGCGGGATGGCAAGCGACTGGCCGGCGCTCTACCGCGCGGCCGGCGGCGAGCGCGTGCTGCGCGACTACCCGCCCGGCGGCTGAAGCCTCCCCGCTGTCAGATCGTCCCTCCGATGCGGGAGACAGGACTCGAACCTGTGGCCAAGGGATTATGAGTCCCCTGCTCTAACCAACTGAGCTACTCCCGCCCGATGCGGTAGCGAAGTGTAGCCCCGAGCCGCATCACCGACCAAGAGCTCCACGCGACAGGCGAGCGATCAGGGCTCACGCAGGTGGCGCCTCGATGATAGGTGCTGCTCGTCCGGTAGCGATACCGTGAGAGGCCGTGAGTGAGCGGCGCACAATCGCACTCGCAGTCACGCTCGACGGCCGCCAGGTCAGCAGCGAGACGACCTGCACATGGGCAGGACCCTACGTGCTCGTGATCGCCACCGCGCTGCCCGACCACGGGCTCGCGGTCGAGGTCCATTCCACCTTCGTCGGGCACGAGGGGGTGCCGACCTGCGTGACGCACCTTACGCTCGGGCCTGTCGGCCATGACCCCGTGATCTTCCCCGTCGAACACGAGCGCGCGAACCTTGACCCGATGCTGAAGGCGCGCGAGTGCGCCTACGAGCATGTCGAGATCGTGCTTGAGACCCTCACGCGCCTGGGTTACGAGGTCGGGATCGACGTTCCCGACGACGCCTTCGAGCAGTTGGAGCGAGTCGAGCGCTGACGCCGAGCTGGGTCGCCCGCCCACGCTTGTTGCCCTAGCGGTCCGCCCTGTCGGTCGCGGGCTTCGTCCCCTCCGATTCTCGCACGCTGCGCGTGCGGGTTGGTCGGGGAACGGCTCCGCACCGGGCGGGGTCACTGATCGAAAGGAAGCGTGATGGCGCTCGACACCACCAGCTCGCCCTCTCAGACGCGGCCCGCCTACGCCGGCATCGGCTCGCGCGAGACGCCGCCCACCGTGCTCGACCTGATGACTCGCTTCGCGTCGCGGCTTGCGGCAGAGGGCTGGGTGCTGCGCACGGGCATGGCCGCCGGCGCCGACCAGGCGTTCTATCGCGGCGCCCACGCGCACGGGGCGTTCGAGCTTTACCTGCCGTGGCCAGCCTTCGAGGCAGGTGCCCGCACGCCCGCCCGCGGCGCCCAGCAGCTCGTGCTCGGCCAGCCGACCCCGGCGGCCTACGAGCTGGCGGCGCAGTTTCACCCGGCTTGGTCGCGGCTGACCCGAGGTGTTCGTGCTCTGCACGCGCGCAACTGCCATCAGGTGCTCGGCGCCGATCTGGCGAGCCCGGCGCGCTTTGTGTTGTGCTGGACGCCTGACGGCAGCCTCGACGGCCGTGGTCGACGTGTCGGCGGGACCGGCCAGGCGCTGCGCATCGCCCACCACCACGGCATCGCCATCTTCAACCTCGCCCGGCCCGAGCACGTCGAGCGCGTCTCACGGCACTGCATCTCCCCCACGCGCTGACAGCGGCGCGACGCCGCCACCGCGGAGTCACACATTCACAACTGAGGAAGCATGGACGGTCGGGCGCCGGCAGCCCCATTATCGCACCCCTGCGGGGTGCGTAGGGCTGCCACCGGCACCCGCACTGGAGCGGGAGCCCGACAACAGAAAGGACGCTCGCTATGAACGAGTCCTACAACGCCACTCTCACTCTATGGCCAGCCACGCCGCTTCCGGCGAACGTGGCACACGAGCTGCACGCGCTGGGAGTCAACCTCTCGACGTTCACGGTGAACGACGGATGGCTCACCGCATCGCGCACCGGCGAGGACACGCTCGTTCTCGACCTCTCATTCGGGCGCCGTCGCTGCGGGCTCACCGATCTCGAAGCGGTCCTCGCCACGCTGCGGCTCGCCGGCATCTCCTACGTTGCCTGGGACATCAAGCAGGGCGAGGTCGCCGGCACGGGTCGCTCCTTCGACCCCGCCACGCGCATCGAGCGCCAGTTCACCGTGATGGCCGACGGCGAGCCGGTGCTGACCGCCAGCGACCTCGAGGAGTTCGAGGGTCGCTACGGCACCGCCGAGGCGCTGATCGACGGCATCCGGGACTGGCTGCGCCTGCCGATACCCGACAGCCTCACCGAACTGAGCGTCGAGGAGCTTGCGATCGTGATCGTGCCCGACGACGAGGAGGACGAGGACGAGTCGGTCGAGATCGTCGGCGACGTGGACGGGCCGCCCGGCGCCTGCCTGCGCGTAGGGCACGAGGGGAGCCGTTAGACATGGCCACACACGACGCGATC
Source organism: uncultured Solirubrobacteraceae bacterium (assembly GCA_963761355.1). Taxonomy (GTDB): domain Bacteria; phylum Actinomycetota; class Thermoleophilia; order Solirubrobacterales; family Solirubrobacteraceae; genus Palsa-744. The sequence goes on along the minus strand of CAVXHC010000009.1, from coordinate 37,070 downwards.
CCACACGAGATCATCACTCCAGGCACGACCCTCTATCGGTGTGACGCCGGCCCCGGCGAGGTGGTCGTCATTCACGCGATGGGCCGCTTTCGAGCCGCGCGAGTCATCCGCGTCGGACCCAAGCGCGCATACCTGATCCACCCCGCCGCGAACCCCGACCAGCTTCCCCACCGGCCAACCAGACCGCGAACAGAGCTCTACGCGCTCGTGGGGACCGAGCCGGCCGGAGTGGTGAAGGCCGGAGCGCGAGGACGAGACGGACACTCGCTCGCGCCGATCGCCACCCAGGCAGCACCCGCGGAAGCCGGTGATGCGGCGTGACGACACCCCTCCACATCGACGACCACGGCGAAGACCAAGCCCGAGAGCTGCACGCACTCGGCGAGGCCGTTCAGCACGAACGCAGCCGACGCGGCCTCAGTGTCGAGGCGCTTGCCAGCGCGGCCCGCGTGCAGGCGAGCCGACTCCAGGCTCTTGAAGCCGGCCAGATCGACCCCGACTATGACCTGCTGCTCGCGCTCGCGCAGGCGCTCGACATCCGAGCGTCGGCATTCGTCATCCGCGCGGAAGCACGGCGGAGCCCCGGCGCTTAGCGGTAGGCGGCCGATCCCTCCCAGGATGGCACGCCCTACAGGCGTGCTCAGGGGTCGGGAGCGCCCGCCCACCGGGGCGGGCCAGCGACCAAACAGGAGGCATCATGGGCTGGACCGGCGGAGAGCTACAAGGACCATTCACCTGTCGTGCCGCAATCGAGTTCGACCTCGGCACCGAGTTCGCCGCGCGCGTGATCGACACCGTGCGCTACGGCACCGTCATCTACGCCGCCGTCCGCTCGCGCGACGGAAAAGAGGTATTCGGCCTGGTGCTCCTCGCCGAGCGCCGCGACGGCATCCTCTACACCAAGCCGATCAGCGAGGACATGGGACCAGCAGAGGACCGCTGTCCAGCCCGCATCCTCGACCTGTTGACCGAGCCCAGCAACGATTGGGCACGCAAATGGCGCGAGCGCTGCCGCGCTCGACTGGCCAAGCCGCGTCCGCGCAAGGGTCAGACGGTCGCCTTCGCCAAGCCGCTCACGTTCACCAACGGAGCGACGCACGGCTCATTCACCTACCAAGGCGGGTCGCGCTTCCGCGCCGAGAACGGTTGCGAGTGTCACATTCGCTGCTGGCAGGAGCTTGACTTCACCGTCGCGTAGTGCCCGCAGACCGCTGGCTCGCCGGGGCCTATGAGCCGCTTGCTCCGGGGTCGGGGTCGAGCCCACCCCTGTAGGCCAGCAGACCGGCTCTCACGGCGCGTAAAGCCCTGCGCTTCGCGTCGCCTGGCGGCGATCCCTCCGGGACAGGGCTTGACACGCCTAGCCGGCCCGCTCAGGCCGGGGCGTGCTCAACCCCAACCTCAAGGAGACAGCGATGAACAAGCAGGCCCGGCGACCCAGCGGTCTACTCGTCCCGGCGCATGTGCAGCTCGGCGAGCCGCGTGCGGTTCACTGCAAGCGCGAGCGCCACCACGTTTACGTAGGGCGCAACCCGAAATGGTTGCCCCCCTCGAAGTGGGGCAACCCGTTCGTGGTCGGCACGCACGGCGCGCGGGGCGAGTGCATTGGGCTGTACGAAGGCTGGCTGCGCGAGAACGCGGCGCTGTTCGCAGCTCTGGACGAGCTGCGCGGGCTGGTGCTCGGATGCTGGTGCGCGCCGCGCGCTTGCCACGGCGATCTGCTGGTGCGGTTGGCGAACGCGAGCATGGTCGAGCGCGAGCGCTGGCTCGCACTCGCTACATGAGCGCGGGACGGAAGCGGTGCGTGTCGTTCGGCCGCTTCGTGGTGCCTGCCGGTGGCGCCCACGCCTAACACGAGGGTCCTATCACACCCCTCCCTGAGAGATCGGCTTACGCCTTCAAGCAATTGAGAATCGCCCCCTGGCGGGGGCGCACTGATTTCACATTATCAATTGCTTGACTCTCCTTCCGCGGCGTGATGAGCAGAGGGCAAGTTCGCAAGCTCACAACCACAGAAAGGCACATCGCACCATGAGCCCTCACGCATCAGCACCCAGCGCAGCAAGCCCTAAGCAGCTTTCATATCTCAAGGCGCTCGCTCAGCAGACCGGCACGACGTTCACATTCCCCAGGACTCGACGGCAGGCGAGTTGTGAAATCGCGCGGCTGAACGGACTCAAGGCGACAGCGGGGGCGCTATCTCGAAACTCCCCGGCTCGACCTGGACCCGGCCGAGCAGCCCTACGCCACCGAGCAGAAGCCCGGAGAGATCAGCGGCTACGGGTCAAGCGCAAGGCGCGGAGACCCAGCCCCGCGGTGCGCCGCGCCAGCGCCACGGCGAGCGGAGGCCGAGCCGTTCGAGCTGGGGCGCTATGAAACGCAAGTCGGGAGAACAGCGGGCGCTCTACGGCATCCGCGTGAACGGCAAGCCGCGGATCATCGACGCGGCGGCCGATCAGGCGGGGCGCATCTACACAGTCGAGGAGGAACTGTGCGAGAAGGGCGGCGCGGGCGAAGTCAGGGCGCTCGTCGCGGATTACATCATCCAGGCCGAGCAGCTCGGGCGTATCCCGATGGCGAGGAGCCGTCGCCGGCCCGAGCAGGTGGCCGCGGGTGCCTAGCGTGTCCGCGGCGCTGGCCGTGCCCCCGTGGGTGACTCGATCCGCGGGGGCCAGGTCGGAGGCCGTCGCCCTCCGCATCGTGGCACGCCCGCAGGGCGTGCCTGGGGTCGGGCTCAGCGGCTCCGCACCCGGCGGGGCCAGAGTCCAGATTGGAGGACCGGCAATGAGCAACAGTCCCGAGGTGATCCTCGTCATCGGCGAGGGACCTGTGAACGATTCACTCGCACAGGAGCTCGCGCTTGACGGCTACCAGATGCTTCGCACCGCCCAGCCGCAGCGACTTCGAGCGTCGTCGCCTGCGGGCGAGATCGACCTCATCATCCTCGGTCCGACAGCCGAGCACGCCAAGCGACTTCACACAGTACGCGCGCTGCGCGCGGGCGAGCTTGATCCTGAGATCAACCCAGGGGCGCGCGTCCTGTGGGTCAGCTCGACTGACGAGGTAGCCGAGCTGCTGCGCGCGTTCCAGGCGGGCGCCGACGACGTGATCCGCTCGCCGTTCGTCCACGCAGAGCTGCTTGCGCGCGTGCGAGCGTTGCTGCGCCGCAGCATCCTCAGCGCGGCCGGCGTGATCCAGTTCGGAGCGCTGCGGATCGACACGAGGACGCACGAGGCGACGTTCGGATCGGCCCCGCTTCATCTGCGCCGTCTCGAGTACGCGCTGCTCGTTCATCTCTCGCGCGACCCCGGCCGTGTCTACACCAAGCAGGAGCTGCTGCGCGAGCTGTGGGGCTACCGCACCGAGGGCTCCACGCGCACGGTAGACACGCACGCTTGCCGCCTGCGGCGCTCGCTCGCTGACGCGGGCGCCGGCGGCTGGCTTACCTCCGTGCGCGGCGTCGGCTACCGCCTGGCGCCCGACGGTCACGGCGAGCTGCGCGTGCTGGCCGGTGGACGTAGCGCTTGAGCGCGGCCGGCGGACCTCGCCCCTCCCGATGATCGCACGCTGCGCGTGCGCGGGAGCGGGGCAACGGCCCGCGCCCGGCGGGCTCATACCCCTGCGAAGGAGAACCATGAGCACCACCACCACAGCACCGCCTCCCCACGCCGGAGAGGCAACTCCTCTACAACCCGGCGCGGGCGCCCGTCGCACCCGAAGCCTCGGCAGCTACATCGCGCTTGACACTCGAGCAGACGCGCGAGGTCGTCAGCCTCCAGCGACCTGACGGGAGCACGCTCGTCGTCGACTACCAGCTCGGCACCCTCAGCGATGGGCGCCTGGTCGCGCATCTCGCACCGGACGAGCCTCCCGAGAACGCGCAGATCGTCTGCGAGCTGTACCTCGCCGACGACACCAAGGGCCGCTGCCGCGCCGTGACGCGCGGAGGACTTCGACCTCACTCGCCACGCCACTCCGCCGCCATCGGGCGCCGATGCCCCAACGGCCGTCGATGCCGTGAAAGACGCCGAGGGCCACGTCTACCGCATCCGCGAGCTTCCGACGCTCGAGACGATGGGCGAGCTGCGCTGGACGCGCTCCCGCGAGCCAGGCCGCGAGTTCGGCTTCGACGCCGTGTCGTTCCGCGATGTCGTCGCCGCCGTCGAAGCCTACGAGCCGGCGCGAACCCTCACCACCCAGGCGCTCACCCGCTGCGCCAGGAACCTCTCCACCCGGCGGCTGCGGGAGGAGTACGAGCGCCTGATCGGCAGCCCGATCGTGCTCAACCGCGGGCTCCGCGAAGCGGTCCAACGCGAGCTGCGTGTTGGCGTGCTGAGCATGAGCGAGATCGCGCTGCGCTGCGGACGCGTCAAGCGCGACCGCGCGCGGAAACGTCAGCGGCGAGACGAGCTGGCTCGCGCGTCGCATCGGCCAGATGCCCGAGGGTGGCGAGCAGAAGCCCGGACCTTGGATTCACAGCGACGTGCTCGCGCTGATCGCGCGAGACGGGCTCGGGGTCTGTCCGCGCGAGGTCGAGCTTTGACCACCCACGCTGAACGCTCGAACGCCGCCCGCAAGGCAGCCAGCCGGCTCATGCGCTCGGGCCTGGACTGCGGCCGGGACCTCAAATCGCCGGAGGCGATCGATTGGCTCGCCGACGTGGCACTCCACATCGGCAGCCTCGACCCGATCGAGATAGGTGCCGGCGCGATCCTTGAGAGCAGCGGCCACGCACGCGGCCATGAGCAGTTGACGCTTGGGGTGTGCTGATGCTGTTGCTCGCCACGCAGGCCGAGCCGCAGATGGTCGAGCACGCTCACCCGAATCTCGGGCGGCTCATCCAGCCGCGGCACTACAACGCGCTGCCGGCGACGATCGCGCGCGGCGTGCCGTGGGCCGCCGACAACGACTGCTTCCAGCGCCTCGACGCGCACGCCTACTACGCGATGCTCGACCGCCTGCACCACATCGGCGGGCGGTGCCTGTTCGTTGCCGTGCCCGACGTGGTGGCCGACGCCTACGCGACCGCGCGACAGTTCGAGCGCTGGTGGACCGGCCCCGCACGCCGCGGCCTGCCCGTCGCGCTGGTCGCGCAGGACGGCCTTGAGCACATGGGCCGGTGGATGAGCATGGTGTGGCCGCGCATCGACGCGCTGTTCATCGGCGGCTCGACCGAGTGGAAGCTCGGGCCGGCGGCACGCGCCTTCGTGCGCGAAGCCAAGCGCCGCGGCCTGTGGGTTCACATGGGTCGCGTCAACAGCGTCAAGCGCATCGCCTACGCCGCCGAGATCGGCTGCGACAGCATCGACGGCACCGGCTGGATGCGCTGGCGCAACATCCGACTACCAACAGGTCTGCAGGCCGCGAGCGCACCGCCGCGGGTTGCGCTGCCCGGCCTCGGTCACGACTCGATCATCTTCTCCGGCTCGGGTCTCGGCGGGGGCGAGGACTGATGTGGGTTCAAGACGACGGCGGCCGACAGGCCGCCGGCTTCAAGGGCGCCACCGGCGACTGCGTGGTGCGCGCCATCGCCATCGCCGGCGAGCTGCCCTACGCCGAGGTCTACGACGCGCTGCACCAGGCCACGCTCGGCCGACCCGTCGCTGCGACGCAAGCTCGAACGCCGGTACGGCGCTCGCGCACCCGTTCACGCCAGCCCACGCGCCGGTGTCCACCGCCGCGTCTACGACCGCTACCTGGTCGACCACGGCTGGACGTGGACGCCGACCATGAAGATCGGCCAGGGCTGCACCGTCCACCTACGCGCCGAGGAGCTGCCGGGCGGCCGGCTCGATCGTCCGCGCGTCTCACGGCACATGTGCGCCGTGATCGACGGCGTGATCCACGACACCCACGATCCCAGCCGCGAAGGGACGCGCTGCGTGTACGGGTACTGGAGCCACCCGACGACGCCCTGATCGATGCCCACCGCCCTCCGGGCTGGCGGGCTTACCCGTCCTTCCTCGGCACAGCCCGCACTCCGCCTACCTGACGCGAGCGGCGGGTGCGGATCGCGGCGAGGCGTCGATCGCTGCGCCGAAGCCGCGCGAGCCGCGGGGTTGCCTCATACTCGGCCAGCGCTGCCCGGTGAGCTTCGATCACGTTCTCGCGCACCGCTCGCGCCTCGCGCGTCGGGGCAGGCGGTTCGCTCTGCATCTCCGCCAGTCGCGCCCGCACCTTCCTGACCTCCCAAGGCCGCAGCGGCAACAAGTCGATCGGCTCTTGTGTCGGGTCGAGTGTCACGTTCACGGTCGCGCTGCTCCCTCAACGGGACATCCTTTCAGCCGTGACGGCTGGCCGACCTGCGGGCTTGCGCCCGGCCCGGCAGCCTCCGGCTGCACGCCGACCACGCCGCGCCGGCGACCGCCGACGGCGCGGCCGACCAGCAACGGCCAGATAGCGCACGCCGGCTTCGCCGGCTGTAACCGAGCCTCCCTGCGGTCGGCTCTCCACCGACCCCGGCGTCGTGCCAGCCGGCCGGCAGCCCTTCGGGCTGCTCGCTCGCCGCTCGCTGACGCTCACAGGCTCCCGCGGCCGGCGCACACCGCCAAGCCCGGACAGACTAGATGCACCGCTGTGCGAGCGCTGTGTCCGCGCTGTGCAAATTCGTTGGCCGGTCTGGGGCAGTTGGGGTCTGTACCCGTTGTGATGACCGCAGCCAGCATCGGCGCCGCCAAGGGCGGCGGGTACGCGCGCTACCTGGAGTCAAAGACCGTCGAGCCAGAGCGCGGCGACTACTACCTCTCCCCCGACGGGGAGCCCACCCAGGCACCCGGCCAGTGGCTCGCCTCGCCGGACACGCTCGCGCGCCTCGGCATCGAGGGCTCCACCGTCGAAGGCCGGGACTTCATCTCGCTGATGGAAGGCAAACACCCCCGGTCAGGACGGTGGCTGCGCCAGGCCGGCTCCAACGGCGCTCGGGGCGGCGGGATCGACCTGACCTTCAGCGCCCCCAAGTCGGTGTCCGCTGTGTGGGCGCTCGCCGACGAGTCCCAGCGCCGCGAGATCGAAGCCGCACACGCCGCAGCGGTCAGCGAGACGATCGCGCACCTGACCGACACCGTGCCGACCGTGCGCCGGCGCTCCCACGGGCAGGTGTTCGAGGAGCCCGCGCGGGACGTCGTGGCCGCCGAGTACCGGCACACCACCGCCCGCGGCGTCCTCGAGACAGACGCGCCCGACCCGCAGCTCCACAGCCACGTGGTCATCACGAGCGCCGTCCGCGATGACGGGAAGATCGTCGCTGTCGCCTCCCGGCCGATCTTCCGCTCCGCCCGCGAGCTTGGCGCCTACTACCGCTCCTCGCTCGCGCACCAACTCCAGCAGCGGGGCTATGCGATCGAGCGGGGCACCGGCAAACACGGCCGCTACTTCGAGATAGCCGGCGTACCGCGCGGCCTGCTGGACGCCTTCTCCTCCCGCAGCCGCGAGGTCGCCAGGGCCGCCGAGCGCTTCCGCGCGAAGTGGGGCCGCGCACCCGAGCGCGGCGAGCTGCGCCAGCTCAAGCTGGAGAACCGCAAGGCCAAGGTGCTCATCACCCGCGCCGACCTGCAGCAAGCCTGGAACGACACCGCCGCGCGCTTTGACTTCGCCGGCGAGCAGCCCGGCCGGCTGCTCGGCGCCACCGTCGAGCCCCCGCCGGAGGGTCCGCTTGAGGATCGTGTCGAGCAGCGCCTGACCGAGCGCGCCGCGACCTTCGAGCCAGGCGAGTTCCGGGCGGTCCTGCTGGAGCAGTCCGTCGGCGAGCTCTCACCCGGCGACGCGCTCGACCTCTCACGGGCGATGATCGCCGAACGCCGCGTCCTCCCCCTGGAGGGCGGCCTGATGACGACGCTCGCCGTGCGTGCGCGCGAGCAGGCGATCGAGCGCAGGTTCACCGCGCTCGCCGCCGGCGGCGGCCGAGACGTTGGCGTCCAGGCTCGCGCGCTCGCCAGCGATCAGATCGCCGAGCGGATCAGCGGACGCCTCAGCGCCGAGCAGGCACACGCGCTGGAGGTCATCACCGGCCCCGAGCGCGCCGCGATCCTCGTCGGACCCGCCGGCACCGGCAAGGGCGTCGTCATCGACGCCGCCGCCAGAGCCGAGCAGCACGTCGGCCACCGGACGCTGGGGATCGCGGTGTCCGGGTCCACCGCGCAGCGCCTCGGCCAGGACAGCCCCGCGCTCGCCGGGCGAACCCTGACCCTCGACGCGCTCGTCTCGCGCGTCGAGCGCGGCCAGCTCGCCGTCGACGCAGCACACGACGATCTACTTCGACGAGGCGGGCATGGCCGACACCGACCGCCTCGAGCCGGCTCACCGAAGTCGTGGAGCACACCGGGTCAAAGCTCGTGGCGATCGGCGACGCCGCGCAGCTGCCCTCGATCGGCGCGGGCGGCATGTTCGCCCGGCTCTCAGACATCGCCCCGAGCGCCGAGCTCTCGAACATCCGCCGCACCCTCGACCGCGACGAACAGCGCGCGTGGGCGGACCTGCGCGCCGGCCGCTCAGACCGCGCGATGGCGCACTACCACGCACGCGGGCAACTGCACATGGCAGACACCCGCGACGAGGCCGTCGAGCACGCCGCGCAGAACTGGGCGACGCTCACCGAGACCCTCGACCCGAGCGAGGTCGCGCTGATCTCCGACGCCTCAAACCAGGAGATCGACCGGCTCAACGCCCGCGCCCAGCACTTCCGTGCAGAGCGCGGCGAACTCGGCGATCTCGAAGTCCCGGTGCCCGGCGTCCACTACGGCATCCGCCAAGGCGACCGGGTGGCGCTGATCGACCAGCACCGCGAGCCCGGCGTCGAGCGGATCGAGAACGGCAGCCGCGGCGAAGTCCTCGACATCACCCCGGCCGGCGAGGTGCTGATCGAGTTCGACGTGACCGGCCGCCGGCGAACCATCACCGGCGATGACCTCGCCCGCGTGCGGCTCGGCTACGCCCAGCACATCCACCGCGCCCAAGGCGCGACCGTCACCCGCACCCTCGTCGTCACCGGCGGCTGGCAGACCAGCAAGGAGCCCGCCTACGTCGAGGCGTCCCGCGCCCGCCAGGGCACCGACTGGTTCGTCTCGCGCGAGGACCTCGGCGTCGAAGGGCACGACACCGACCGCATCCAGCGGCTCGCCGAGAACATGCGCCGCAGCCACGCGCAAACACCGTCGCTCGCGCACCCCGAGCTGGCCGACCGCGACTACGGCACGAACTTCCACCGCCAGCTCGCGCCGAGCCGCACCAGCCGGATACCGGGGATCGTCCGCGCGATCAACCGGATCGTCAACCCACCAGCACAGGAGCGAACACGATGAGCCAACGAGTCCAAGTCGTCCTATCCGACCCCGTAGCCCTCCAGCTCCGCGAGCTGGCCGCGGGCGCCGACACACCACACTCGACGCTCGCCGCACAGTTCGTCGGAAACGAAATCGCGCGCGCCGTCAAGAACGGCCACGTTCGCCCGCTGCGCTCAGCCCCCGTGCTCGTCGACGGCAACAGCGGCGAGCGACCGCCCTGGCTTGAGCCCTACGGCGGCGACGCCGAGTGGCGCCAGCAGATGTGGGGCGCCATCGTCGCCCTGCGCGGCCGCTACCCCGAACAGCTCGAAGCGCTCAAAGACAAATGGTGGACCGACGAATCAACCGTCGAGACACTCGGCGCGCTCGCCGTCTGGCGAGCAGAGCTCGACGAAACACGCCAGGACCCCCGCGACGAGATCGCCTTCCAAACCCAGCTCAACGACTACTCCCAACTCCTACGCCAAAAGGGCGGCGGCGTCACCAAGGCATGGAAGCCCGGCGCGACCCCGCCAGAGTGGGCCGCGAAGTAGGCGCCGGCCAAGCCAACTGTTACATCTTTGACTCGCTTCTGTGTCAGCTTCGTGTCACACGCTCACAACGCGAACCAGAGTGTGTACGGTCGGTCCACAACTGCACATTTTGGCCCCGGCGACAGCGCTAACTGCCCCGGGGCCGTGACACAAGGAGCTGTTACCTCCCCATGCACAAACACCGTACCCCAGAAGGGTTGGCGGAGCACGCCACGATCGACCGGGCCGTGCTCGAGCTCATGCTCGATCTCGACAGGCAGCGGCCGTGGGCCGAAGACGAGATCGCCCGCACGCTCAGCGTCCCCGGCGATGTCCGCGACAGCCTCCGGCGTCTGCGCGCCTGCAAGCTCATCCACCGCTGGAACGACCTCGCCGTCGCGGCCCACGCCGCGGTGCGCTTTCACGAGATCACCCAGCCCGCCGACGGCCTCAGCCCCGGCGACGCCAGCGAGCGCCATTGGGACAAGGCCGTCCTTGAAGGTCTGCTCGCGCGCAGCGCCGACGGCGAAGGGCCGCGCACCGCGCAGCAGACCTACGAGGCGTTCGGCGCGACAAAGCAGAAGAAGCGCCTGCAGATCGACGACGCGCTCGATCGCCTGGAGGGCGCCGGGCTGATCGAACGCCGCGGCGGGCGCTCGATCGCCTCAGAGGTCGCGCGGCGCCTCGACGAACTGCTGACGCTCTGACGCGCCGGATCGGCCATGCGCGTCAACCAACTGGCCTTGAGCCAGGCTGTCCTCCCCAGCCTGGCCAAGGTCGGCATCCACGAGGTCGAGCAGCTCGCCGAGCACCGCATCGGCGAGCTGCTCCGCCACCCCGAGCTCAGCAGCGGCGTCGAGCTGCACGAGCTGATCTGCGAGCTGCACCGCCACGGCCTGACACCGTTCTCTCGCCACGGCGGACACGTCCAGACAGAGCGCGAGCTTGAGATGTTCCGCCTGCGCGCCGTCGACGGCCTGACGCTGGCACAGGTCGGCGGGCGCTTCGACGTCAGCGGCGCGCGGGTACGCCAGCTCCTGCAACTGCACTTCGGTCTCGATGGAGTCCCGCCCGCAGCACGACGGCGAAGGTCCACCAAGCCGCGCCCATCCACCGTCGCCGAACACCGCCGCCTGTACGTGCTCGCGCGAGCCGCGGTGCAGCGCTACTACCACAAGCCATTGACACTGGAGAGGATCGCCAGGGCAATCGCGAGTTCCCCCCGTCAGATGCAGCGTGCCTACGCGCGGTTCGGCGAGGACACCTTCCGCAACGACCTCTCTCGCCGACGCATGGAAGTCGGCGCCGAGCTTCTACGGTCAACCTCGCTGCCCGTGCGCGATGTGGCGCGGCGCGTCGGCTACACCAACCCGTCCCACTTCGCCCGCGCGTTCAGACGCCGATACGGACTCTCGCCCTCGAACCATCGCGCCCGTTCACGCCAGGCAACGCGCACAGGGACATCGGGGACGCTCGCCGCATGAGCACGCAAGCAATCGCCATCAGCGCCAGCGGCATGAGCCGCCAGCAGGCAACACCCGGAACGAGCACCGGCCGCGAGCCGATTCTCGTCGTCGAGGCTGACGCAGACTTCGGACGGGCGCTCGTCGAGCAGCTCGCCGCCGACGGCCATCCGGCGGAGCTTTCCCGCACCGCCAGCCATGCCGCGATGACAGCAGGCGCCCACCCGCCGCGGCTGCTCGTGCTCGGGGAACTCGACGTGCCGCGGGGCACTCTCGACCTGCTGGAAACCATCCGCGGACACGACCCGGAAGCCTCCCCGCGACAGACATACTCCCCGTGGCCAAGGGACCTCCCGGTGATAGTTCTCAGCTCACGCAGGACCGAGCCCGACATGCTGCGGGCGTTTGAGGCAGGCGCAGATGACTTCATAGCCCGCCCCGCCCGCTATCTGGAGCTGCGAGCGCGCGTCCGCGCGCTACTACGCCGCGCCAACGGCGGCAACCAGCAAGTCGCGCCGCTGCAGATTGGCCCGTTGACGATCGACCCGGCCGCCCACTCGGTAAACCTCGCAGGCAACCGGCTAGAGCTGCGCCGCCAGGAGTACGAGCTGCTGCTTCACCTAGCCAGCGACCCGCGACGAGTCTTCCGAAAGCACGAGCTACTGGAAGCGGTGTGGGGATACCGCTCCCCCGGCACCACACGAACCCTCGACAGCCACGCCAGTCGCCTACGCCGCAAGCTCAGCGCCGCAGGCGAACACTGGATCGTCAACGTGCGCGGCGTCGGCTATCGCTTGAAGTGACACTCGGACAGCCGCATTGCGCTGCTGCTACGGCTGAGGGCGTGCGGGGAACTGCTATCCGTCAGACTGAATTGGATCGCCGCTGTCGATCGACCGTCCCGGCCGAACCGGTCGGTGCTAACGAGGCGATCAAGCAGGCGCGGCTAGCATCGCCAGGATGAGCGTGTGCATCTTTTGCCGTCTCCCGTTCACTCGCACGCGACGGCGAAGCGAGGAGCACATCTGGCCCGTGTGGATGCACGGCCTGCTGCCCGAGAAGCCGGGAGCCCAGCGCATTTTTGACGCGGCTGAGCTTGTCAAAGATCACTCGTACGGGAAGGTGCTGCACAAGCACTTCAAGCCTCGCGTCGTCTGCCGCCCCTGCAACAACGAATGGATGAGCCGCTTGGAGATCGCCACCAAACCGATCCTGCGCCCGCTCATGCTCGGTGAAGCCCAGCACCTCGACCGCAAAAGCCAGACGATCCTCGCGACTTGGGCATGCATGAAGAACATGGTCGCGGAGTTCTCCAGCCCTGAGACGCGCGCCACCGACGCGGCCGACCTACTCCGGATGTCCACGAAGCAGCTCCCACCGACACGGGCGATCGTGTGGATCGGAAGGCATGAGGGAAGCCTGTGGACCACCCGCTACATCCATCGGGGCATGCGTATCTCCCAAGGCACGGTGCAGCCCGGCGGCGAAGCTCCACTGAACGGCCAGGCCACTACGTTCGCCGTCGGCCCAGTCATCTTCCATGTGCTCACCCTCCCGGACGGGTTCGCGTACGACGGCGCCACCCCGCAAGGACCGATCGCAGCGAGGATCAGGCAGATCTACCCCAGCACACCACCCTTCGATTGTCCCTTTGGACCTCGGCTCACCGACAGCGACGCCTTTGACCTCGGGGACAAGATGACCGAGACGTATAAGCAGCTGGTCGAAAGACCTCGCATCGCAGCGACACAGACGTGATCACCGCGCAGCCGAGCAAACTCAGGGTTCTGCGCGGCGGTGGGATCCTGCTCGCTGCTCGTCCGCTACCCGTCGTCAGAATCGGCCTCACCGTCAGCGTTGGCCACGTCATCGGCGACATCGCTGTCGTCCGCTTCGTGCTTATCGCCAGACATGGGCGCGCCTACGCTTGTGTGCTCGCCGGGCTGGTGCTCGGGGACCTCCGGCTCGGGCGGAGCCTCCGGCTCCTCGGCGCAGCGAGGTGTCTCCTCCTGCGCTCCGGTGTCGGGCTCCAGCCGCAGGACTAGCGCACGCAGATCGAGCTCGGAGGGCTCACCGGCCGCTAGCCTTGCCTCCCACGCCATGAGCGGCTCGTAGCCGGGCAGCTCCTCGACCGCGAAGCCCGCGAGTGTGCGCGCTTCGTCGGCACGTCCAGCCTCCATCAGCCGCTCAGCGGCCATGACTTGAAGCGCGGCGTCGAAGCTGGCGGGCAGCTCCAGGTGGCGGCGTGTCGAGCGCTCCGCCCGCCGCTCGGTCGCCAGCGTATGCCAGCGGTCGTCAGTCCATTCGGGCATCTGATCCGTCAAGAGCCCGACCACAAACGACGGCGCTTCAACCCGCTGCAAGAGATGCTCATGCTTCGCCAAGAAGTCCGCGGCGTCCGGCCGATGGTCGCTCGCCGCGAGAGCGCTATGCCACAGCGCGTAGATCGCCACCATGAGCGTCTTGTCCGGTCCATCCGCGATCCCAGGCGAGAGCTGCTCGATTCGCTCCAACACCTCTTGCATAGAGGGCATCCCCTCGGTGCGTCCAGCAAACACATTGGCGAGATGCTCAACGAAGCCCGAGAAATACCGCCTGGCGGACCGGTGGTCGAAGCCCATAGCGTTCCCTATCCAGTACTGCGGCGCGAACCGCACTTGCACTTTCCCTGGGAGGCTGGCCCGCCAGTTGAAGGTCGAATCGATCTCGGCGGGTGCGCGGTTGACATAGCTCCTGACCACGTGCCGCGCCAGACGTGCGAGTCCCTCGTGGCTGAGCATGGTCCCCGTGTCAGGCGGCGAGACCGTGTCGGCCCCGTCGCCGAGGACCCATGCCTCTGGCGGCAAATCCTCTAGCACGTGCACATTGCGGGATCGGATGTCGTAGGCGAGCTTCACGACGCGCTCTAGATCTGCGCCCCGGACCGGCCTCACCGCGTCGGCCGCCTCGGTCCGGAAATACTCGGGCGAGACGTTGTCCATCACGAAGGCCACAAACCTGCTCTTGGCCCCAAGCCGTTCAGCCTCCATAACGGCCTCGCGCACCCGTTCGGCCACGCGGGCTTCCGCGCCCTCCAATGCCGCATCGATCAGTTGTCGCTTGCGCCCATTCAGACGGTCCCAGGTGGGAGCCGGGACGCTTGTACCCTCGCTGAGCGACTCGACGGCTGCGACGAGGTCCACGTAGGCGAGGGTCGGGTCGTCGACCGCGTGCTGTGTCGCGTGCACGATACGTCTCATCGCGCGCATGGCCGCCTCGAAGTGGCTGCGCTCCAAGGCCAGTAGCTGCGTCATGAACCGCCGGATCTCTTCGAGTTCAACATCCGGGACGAAGCGGTGCGGGTCGAAGGTGTGCCGGAACAGCTTCGACGCCGACGACCGGCTCGACCCGTCGAGGGAGCCGGGGACCAGCCTCCTGACGAGGTCGCCATCGCGACTGAAGACCGCGTTGAGTCCGAAGGAGAGCACGTCGGCCACCGCGTCTATGAGCTCGGTCCCACCTGTCGCGACAATCACTGACGGCCGCCCGTCCGGATACTCCGCCTCAAGGTGCTCGGTCACCGACAACGTCACGGTCGATACCGGCCTAAGCCCGGTGGATGGGGCAAGCTCGCCGACGGGTAGGTCCACCACGCCACCGCGCAAGAAGCCGCGATTGGTGTAGAGCACCTCGCGGTGGACGGTCGAGTGCAGCGGCACACCCTCTCGGAAATACATCTTCGTCACGATCTGCAGCACGCCGGGCTCACCTCTCGTCCATCGATCTCGTCGGTCATCCACCTTGGCACGTCAGCCGCCGAGCGCCACTCGAAAGCGCTCACCGACCCTACGCCGTTCCTTGCGCGAGGAAGGCCCCAAGTTGCCGAGCGATGGCGCCATTCACCGTACTCCCCCTTCCCTCGGGGCCGACGCGGAAGTGTTGGGACCACGTTGCCTTGGCCACCGCTTGGGACGACGTCCAAGGACGCCGGCTGAGGAGAGGCATACACGCGCTTTCACGGCGCAATGCCGGGGCGAAAGCGATCACCCGGCCAGTGTCGACGGCGTGTCGTAGGCGGCGTACCACTCGTGACGCCACAGGCGTGCTGTCATTGCACCGCTCGCTTCTCGCGACCCGGCAACTTCCAGCCCGCCGATCGCCTGCTGAAAGCTCGGTGCGAGCGTGGAAGTACGGCAAGATGAGCTGCGACCGGGACGCGATCCCAGTCGCCGGTTAGGTCTGGCATGGGACCCCAACTTCGGCGAGCATCGCGATGAGAGCTTGCTGGTCACCAGCCCGGTCGCGATCTCGCGGAGGTGGGCGCCTTGGCCAAGGTATCTCCAGCACCACGTAGCCTGCATCGCGCGCGGCACTGCGCTTACGATCGTCGTAGAGGCGGCGTTGTTGCCCTCGATCTACACCGCTAACGGTCAGCCTGTCCGGCTTGTCCCAGAACGGCATCGATTGACGATGTTGGTCCTCGTCAATCTCAGCGATCAGTTTCCGGCTCTCCCACACCGCGTCGAACGGCAGCATCGCCCGCCTGCCGGTCTTTGCGCTCTTGTCCCCACGCGCCCAGTCGTAGCGCTTCTCCCGTTCGCAGGGCTCATCGAGGATTTCGTCGAGCAAGGCTATGACGTAGTCGGCGATCTGTCCCATGTCGTTCGCCGAGTGTGCACACGGACTTGCGGGCAACAGTCTGCACCGCTGGCGGGCAGCCGCAGGTCGGAGCTATCACTTCTCCTCGAACCCGCTCTCCTCGAAGTTCAGGGTCGCCGCGTTCTCGGAGACGGTCCGGGCCTTCGTGTCGTCGAATCCGGTTGGAGTCGTCGCCTCGATCTCAATCGTGACGTTGAGCGTCACGCCGGGCGTTGCCCCCAGCGGACCGAGGATCTCGTCGGCGAGCTTCTTGAAGTCCGACGCGTAGCGATCAGCCTGCAAGCGCTTGCTGCCAAAGAATCGCGTCCTGCCCGGCGACTGCGGATGCGGCGGGCCCGGTGCGTGTTCCGCGCCGGAGTCCGGATCAGGGCCCGGCCCTGGCTCTGGGTGGGCCTCGCTCGCGGGCAGTTCGGCCGCGCGCTGTGCCTTCGCTCGCTCCGGCCGAACGATCAGCGTCGCGTCGGATATGGCGACTGCTACGTCATCGGTCGGCAGCACCAGACCGCGGTACTTCCCGGTTCCCTCATCGTAGCCTTCGGCGAGCGCAAAGCCCTCCTGCTCCCAGAGCAGTTGAGGGCCGGTTAGACCCGCATCAAGAACTCCGCGGTCGCGCAGGCGCGGCATGTACGGGTACTCGGCGTACAGCCGCCAGAGCGCACCCACCGTCAAGTGCCCATCCGCCCAAAGCTTGGCCGCAGACGTGTCTAGCTGGTGGCGGATCGCGGGCGGAGCGTGCTGAACGGCGAGCGCACCATCGTTGCCAAGCCGGCGGCTGACGCGCTCCGCCAGCGACGCCGCTTGGCCCTCCACCTTTGTCGCCTTCAGCTCGATCGGCTGCCCCTGCGGGACGAGCGCCCACTGATACGCACCGAGTAGCCGCGCATCGGCCGTCTCTCCAGCCTTCGCCCGCCGCTCAGTCGCCTGGTTACGCTGACTCGTGGTGAGGTCGAGGTCATCGCCTTTGGCGAGAATCTCCGACCATCCGAGGTATTCCCGCACCGAGCGTTCGAGCTCATCAATGCGGTCACTGTCACCGGCGAGATAGACGAGCATGTTGCGATACGTCCGGTTTGATGCGCCGCGGTGCTCAGTCGCGCTCTTCGCGAAAGCGATCGCGTCGGAGTCCGCAACACCTCTCTTGTGCGGCAGCTGAGGGTGCAGAATGACTAGGCGCGCCTCGTCGACGTTGGGGATGTCAGCAGCATCCTCAGGGCAGATGTGAACCCCGGCAAACGCTCCACGGGTCTTGGCCTGATCTGCGAGGCGCCGGGCGATCTCGGCGTAGACCTCTTGCGCGTCCATGCGCTCCGCCTGGTCCTTCGCGCGCCTCGAGATGTTGGCCTGCAGGTCATACCAGTACCTGCCGCCCGCGCTGTAGAAATAGGTCGCACGGTCTGCTAGCGCCGCCAGCGCGGAGTGGAAGTTGCCTGGCACATCACCGGGCGTCGCGGTTCCGAGGAACACGCGCTGCGCTTCCAGGCCCTTGTGCGCCGACCCGATCGTCGGCGCCGCACCGAAAAACACAGTGCGCGCGAGGCGCTGGGTCAGTGAGCGCTGTCCAAATAGCGGCTTGCTCGCATCGATCTTTGCGGGCTCTGAGTTCGGCCCGTCGACGTCGGCATCGATGACGGCCTTCCACGAGTCCTGCAGGTACTGCGTCAGCTCGGAGTTGACCGAGGCAGCCCCGATCGGGATCGATGCGGGCATGATCAGCGGGGACTGATCCTCCCCGACCCACAGGGCATGGATCACGGTGTTCATCAGGCGCAAAACGCCGCGCGTGCGCTGGAAGCGCTCCAGACTCGACCAATCCTCGTAGAGCCGGTCAAACAGCTCAGGGTGGATCGGGTAGGTCTGCTTGATCCGGTCCTCATAGCCGCCGTCACGTGCCTCACGCGGGAACTCATCGGTGTAGCGGTGGTACATCTCGATGAAGCCGCGCGCCGTCGCGTTGATAGATGCGAGAGCGTCGGCGTCCGGCGTCACGAACAGCCGCTGACGAACGATGTGGTACGACTCGTTCGGGGTCGCGGGCCGCCACTGGTCGGCAACGCGGCGCACCACGTTCTGCAGGCGCCTGAGCGCCTCAAGGCCGTGCGCACCGCCGACCTCCTCGGCGTTCCCGGCCACCGCCTGCGCATCATCGCCACTCTCTGACGCGGGGATCGAGATGGCAAGCAGGACGCCAGGCGTGCCCTTGACGGCCTCGGTCAGGGACTGCGCGAACGTGAACTGGTCGTCGAACGTGCCCCCTGCAAGATCGTCGCGACCAACTAGGCTCCGCGCGTACGCGACCCACTCGTCGATGAGGATCACCGCCGGCGCATAAGCGCTGAGCAGCTCGTGAAGCGCCTGCCCGGGCGGGGTACGGTCTGCGTCCGCCGTAGCGACCATCGCAAACGCCTCCTCGCCGCCAAGCTGCCAAGCGAGCTCGCCCCAGATCGTGTTGACCTGTGTCCCGTCGGGCTTGATTGAGCCCGACGGCGAGATGTGGTTGCCAACGAGCGCGACGCGCCGGACACCACCGGACAGCTCACCGAAGGATGTTCCCGAGAGCATGTCCTGGACGTCTTGCGAGTAGTCGCTCAGAGGTGTGCCCGACGCCAAGTGCCACAGCGCGAGCATCGAGTGGGTCTTGCCACCGCCGAAGTTGGTCTGCAGGTTGATGACCGGCGATGCGTTTTGATCGCCACCCAGGCGCCGCACCGCACGGTCGATCAGGTCGCGCAGGCCCTCCGTGAGGTACGTGCGCGCGAAGAACTGGACCGGCTCCGCGTAGTCCTTGCCTGCGTCCTCGGTCGCGGCGACCTTGTAGAGGTCAGCGGCGAACTCGGCGGCCTGGAAGTTGCCGGTCGCGACGTCATCGTGGGGCGCCAACACCTCCCGCCACGGACGAAGCCCTGCGGACTCAGGCGTCACCGCCGCTGACCTCAACACCTTGCGGTCGTCCTTTTCGGCGGTGATGCGACGCAGACCCAGGCGAATAGCCTTGACCTCGTCGGCGACCGCCGGGGCCCCGATGGACGCAAGCAGCCGCTCCGCGGTGTCCAGACAACGGTAGGCGTCATCGTCGCTGAAGGACTTGTTGTGTGCCCAGTCATTCCGGGCCTCACGCAGCTCCTTCGAGTACCCCTGACCCACGCGACCTATCGCGTCGTCGAACGGATACCAGCCCTGCTTGACGCTGTTGGGGATGTTCTCGGTCAGCATCCGCAGCTGCACCTGCGGATCGAGCTCGTGGTAATCCTTACCGTCCGCCCCCTTTTTCTTGTCCTTCATCGCCACCAGCGAAGTCCACGAGCTTCCCTCCTTGAGGACGGGCGCCACCGCGCGCGAGATGAAGTCGTCGAGCGGCGGCGCGAGCAACTCGAACATCCTGCCGACCCGATCACGGTTGGAGATAGCCATCGCTCAGTCCTCCTCAAATGCAAACGCCGCCTGGTCACCAGGGCTGTCCTGCGTCACGCGCGCAGCTTGGACTATCTCTGGCCAGGCTGTCGCCGCGGTGTTGAACGCGAGAGCGTCTTGCGTCCAGCCATTCTTCTCTGCGATCGAGAACAGCAGGAACGCAAGCTCCTTGATGAGTTCGAAGTCGATCGCGCCGTCCGGGCGCTCCTGCGCCCTCGCAAGGAACGCCCCTGCGGCTTGCAGGCCACCGCTGGCCAGAATCGCGACGAGATGATGCAGCGCCTCCCATATGCCGACGCGGTCATCATCAAGCACGTCGTAGTCGCCCGGAAGTTCGGTCGGGGAAAGCAGCGTGACCTTGCCGGCAGCACTTGTCAGGATGCCGTCTCGCACCAGCGTGTCAACAGCGGTGTTGCGAGCACGCGCGAGGTCGTCCGCGACACCGAACGTGCCTGTGTCGTAGCCGTGCTGGCGATACCAAGCGATTGCGAAGCGAGTCGCGGGATCGAAGTCACCCTCTTGCTCATTGAGCACCTCATCGAGGATCTCGTTGATCCGCGCGAGCGCTGAACGCACAGTCATTGTCGTGCCGTCACTCTCGATGACCTTGGCGTAGCGGGAGAACACTGCCATGCCGGGGCCAATAGCCGCCTGGGGCAGGTCAACCGGAGCAATCGCGCCCTGCTGAAGCCTGCGCAGCGCTTCAGGAAGCTCGTCCTGCAGGGCCGCGATCAACCCCCGGCGATCGGTCGTCTGAGCGTTGGCAGCACGCGGCCTTAGAGCAAGCACGATCGAGGAGGAGAGAGCGTTCGAGTTGAGAGTTCTCATGCGGTTACCGAGCTCGCTACGCATCGGCCAGGTCGCGGTGATCGCCCAACCCGATCGGATCATCCCGTCAAGCAGCGTCTCCCAGCCGGTCGACGCGGTCCCATCATCGCCCACGTCGGACTGCTTAAACGCGTAGTAGACAGTGATCGGGTAATCGGCGAGCGCGGTCTCGCGCGCCCGCTCGAACACGTGCCGAAAGCCATCCTCGAAGAACTTTCGCGCCCCGTCCTTGCCTCCGTGGCGAAATGGGTTGGCGACGAGCTCTTCGGCCTTTGGGACGAGCATCGTCCCGAGCAGATCCGGATAGACAGCACGCAGCGAGCGACGAAGCCAGACATAAAAAAAGTCCGATAGATCGGAGTATCCGATGTTGTCGTAGTACGGCGGGTCGGTTGACAAGAGCGCGCCGGCCATACCTGTCGACGCAGCGTCCGCCTGGGTTACCCGTGCGTTGTCCTGGACCCCAATCGGCAACCGCTCTAGCACGCGAGTGACCCAATCCACGTCCTCGAGGTAGTTGCCGGACGACGCACCAAAAATGTTCGCCTCGGCAAAATCCCACGACATCGGTATCGCCTGCCTCGCAAAAAGCCCACGGACGAGCTCCGTCTTCGGACTACTGTCCCACGAGCAGACGGCGGTTGACTTGTTCAACGCCCGAGACGCAGCGGCGCCCAGATAGGTCGCCACCGCATCCGCGTACGCCTCAGCTTCGGTCCCACCGACCGCGAGACGCTCGCCCGGACTGGACCCTCCCGCGACGGCGTCGTCGAGCACACGCCCGCGCGCATCAGTTACAAGGTCGCTAAAGGTCGTCATCGCGAGAAGCTGACGATTGGTAAACAGATCTGCCCAGCGCGTCAGCCCATAATTCTGCACACGAAAGCCGAGCGCCTCCTCAGGAAGACTGGCCTCCGGTGCGTTTGGAGGCCGAGCCACCGCAGCGGCGTCGCGGTGCTCCTCGTCCGCAGCCAGATACACACGCCGCCGGTTGCCCTCGGCCGCGACCGCCATGAGCTGAGCACCAAGCCCGCGGTCCCGGCTCGTAGCCCGCACGTAGTCAAGCGATGCCGCCCCTCCGCACGCGACACACGTGGCGCCATTACGGTTGACGGTCCCCTCCTTGCCGGGCGCTCCGACCGTGCCATGCCCGATCTCGTAGGCCACCCGCCTACCGCTCGCGTGGGAGGTGTCGGCGACGATAATCGGCCGCACCCAGACCTCCTTACCCTTCTTCGTCCCGAGGCACCACGACCGCACGAGTGGCATCTCGATCCCGCAAGCCGGGTTCGGGCAAGGCACCGTCCGCGCCCAAATCCAGGCGATCACCGTCGCCTGCGTGCCGTCCTCGAGCGTCGCGCTTGGGTAGTGGTCGCCTATGCGCGCCTCGGCCTCGTCGCGCATCCATTCGCCGTACGCACGTACATCGGCCGCAAGCCCCGTGACCCCCTCCCAGGGGCCAATCCGGCTATCGGCGACCCCAGGGAACACGGGCGCGCGGCCGGCAAACTTCGGTGGAATCTCGATAAGCGCCTTATTGATCAGCACCGCGACCGGGTTAAGGTCCGACGCGTGCGCCTCGAGGCCAAGGCGCTGAGCCTCTAGCGGGATGGTTCCGCCGCCCGCAAACGGGTCGAGGATCGGCGGCGGGTTGCCGCCCGTCGACTCGAGGATCTCCTTGTGTGCCTCGTCGAGCAGCCCCTGATCGCGCGTGTTCTCCCAGACAACCAGCCGCTCAATGATCGCGTGCAGCCGCTCGCGCTCGGCGCGCTGAGCCTCCTCGGTGGGGAAGCGCTCAGGATGCGAGGAAGGGTCATCGACGAGTTGAGCAAACAGCACGGCTCGGGCGGCAGCGAGTGGGCGCCGGGCCCACCAGAGGTGCAGCGTCGACGGATGCCCGTAGCGGATCGACTTCTCCCGCGCGGACTCCCGGTTGATGGTCTCCAGCGGCAGCGCTACCTCAATGAGCTTTCGTTTCGGTGCTGCCACGGCATGGTCTCCTCGGTCGGTCGTCATCGGCTCAGAATGGCTCCCGGCCTTGCGCCCATGTTGTCTCCCACTTGCCGCGGTGTCCGGTCGCGTCGAAGTCCCCGGCGTCGAAGCCGGCAAACGGGCTCTCAAGGTAGCGGACCTCGTCGTGCTCAGGACCGCGCGGGTCGACGCGCACTAGCGCCAACCGATAACGAGGGGCGCTATTCAGCGCCGTGAGGACCTCGTTGTGCGTTACGAAGAAATCCTCCGCGCCCGCGATGCGGGCCTTCACCTCGATCCGGATCGGGTCCTCGCCGTCGCGATGAGCGAGAACGTCGAAGCCGGGGTTGTTGAACGCCTGCTCAACAGGAGTGCGGCCAAGTGCGTGCTCCGCCGCGAGCACGAGCTCCACGCCGCGGCGCTCGATCTCCTTTGTCTCGATGGCGTGCATTGGGGCGTCGCCCGGAACGTCTGCTTGGATGACGGACAAAGGCAGCAGGAGTGCGGCTGTGACGACGCGGGGTGGCCTCGCCTGCATCTCTAGTTGGCGGTCAAGCAGGGCTAGGCGTGCGGCGCGGCGCCCTTCAAGCTCTGTCGCCTTGAGCATCAGACTCGCTTGACTCTCGCGCGGCTTCTTTCCGGCCTGCTCCTGCTCCTGGGCGACCATTGCCTCGAGCACAAGCCGGTTGCTCTCCTGGTCCAAGCGGTGCGCGACCTGGTCGCGCACCCGCTGGAGTTCGACATCACGGCGGACCCTAACGTCGCTGAGAAACGCCGGGATCTGGTTGGCGATCATCCAGCTCGCCGCACGCTCCTCGGCCTGCGGGAGCCAGGGAAGGCCGCGAGCCGCATCTACCGCGTCTCCGGGAGGCGCAGCGACGCAATCGAGATATGGAGCCGGGCCGGCAGCTTCGACTGCCCCGTGCTCGTCGATGTATGCGTAGCCGAATCGGCGGTCGACTGAGGTCTCGGTCGCGTCAACGATCTCCTGGATTACGCCGACGAGAAGGCGTGGCTCCTCAACGTCCGGCGAGACGAGCACCGTGCCGCGATCGAGTGACCGATGCCAACGGATGACTGCCTGGTCCATGACGGCGTCGTGAAGCGGGTGGCCGGGTGCTAGCAACTCGGCGCGGGAGCCCGTCTCGTCGAGCACCTGTTCGATGTCGAACGTCACGCGCCCGTATTGGGTCGCGATTGGACCGCGCGCGGCTGTGCGGAGCTGGGCTGGGACATGGGTGATCTCGAAGCGGCCGCTCTCGCGCCGCCGAATCTTGCCGCCCAAGCGTGTGAACGCCGCCCGGAATGCCCCCTCGATGTAGTGAGGCTGCAGGCGCCGCGCTCGCGCTTCGTCCATACGCGCGCGCAGCTCAGCGATGTCGGCGCGCCGCAGAGTCTCTGTGGAGAGTGCGCGCTCCACGAGTAGCTCCTCGATCCCGCGGGCCACGCTCGCGTCAATGACCTTCTCCATGTTGGCCCGCGTCTCGGGAAGCTCTCCGTAGCGGATGGCCTCGATCAGCAAGTTGCGCAGCGGCGTCTCACTGAAGGCCGTGCCGAGGACGTTGAACACCTTGCCGCCGTATGCCTTCCGCTGCTCCTCGACCTTCGCCAGAAGCCGTACGAACACAGCTCCCTCACGGGTGTTGTCGGCAACGAGATTCCAGAGACGGCAGACCTCCTGCTGACCGATGCGGTGGATGCGTCCGAACCGCTGCTCGATCCGGTTCGGGTTCCACGGCAAGTCGTAGTTGACCATGAGATGCGCCGCCTGGAGATTCAGGCCCTCGCCAGCCGCGTCGGTTGCAAGGAGAACCTGACAACGCGGATTAACCGTAAACTCCTCGGTGATCTGGCGCCGGTCATTTCGCCGGACTCCGCCGTGGATTGCTTTGACTGCCTCCGGGCGGCCAAGTAGCGAGCCGATACGTCGGGAGAGGTACTCGAGCGTGTCGCGATGCTCTGTGAACACGATGAGTTTGCGGCGCTCGTCATTTCCCCCGGACGTCGCGAGGGTGTTGTCCTCCAGGATCGTCCGCAGCTCAGACCACTTTCGGTCGGTTTCCGACGCCCGCACTTTCGCGGCAGCGGTGATGAGGTCTCGAAGTTCGAGCAGCTCGGCGTCTAGCTCCTCGACCGTTCGCGCCGCGGTCGCGGCATCGACAAGCTCCTCCTCGATATTCTCAAGCTCCTCAGCCGAGAACTCTTCGTCGTCGAACTCGTCAAGGTCACCGACGGCTACGTTGGCACGCGACTCCGCCACCGTGCCGCCCGCCAGGACCTCCTGCTTGCGGCGCTCGAGGCGATCCGCCCTGCGCTCCAGCGAGCGATAAATCGCCTCTGGGCTCGAGGCGAGCCGCCGCTGCAAGACAGTGAGCGCGAAACCAACCGTGTTGCGGCGCTTGCCATCGAGCTTGGCAGCGCGGTTCATCCCCTCGCGTACATAGGTGGTGACCTGCTCGTAGAGGTCCTGCTCAAGCTCCGTGAGCTCGTAGGGGACCGTTTCCGCGATGCGCTCGGGAAACAGGGGCTTGCCCTCGAACGTGAGCAGATCCTCCTTGACCATACGGCGCATGATCCCCGACGTGTCGTCGCTGTAGACCTTGGGCTGGTATTTGCCCTCGAAACGGTCGCGGTCCAGCAGCGTGAGGAACAGCTGGAAGTCCTCCTCCTTTCCGCTGTGGGGTGTGGCGGTCATCAGCAGGAGGTGGCGAGTGATACCCCCGAGCAGCTCGCCGAGCTGGAAGCGCTTGGTCTTTTCGAGCTTTCCGCCGAAGTAGTGGGCACCCATGCGATGAGCCTCATCGACAATCACAAGGTCCCACTCAGACTTGGCGAGCTCGGCAAGCAGCTCCTCGTTACGCGCGAGCTGATCCATGCGGGCGATCAGAAACGGGTGCTGCTCGAAGGCGGATACGCCGAACACGGTCTCGCCGAACTGCGGGGCGAGGATCTCGAAGGCGAGCCCGAACTTCAGATACAGCTCGTCCTGCCACTGATCGACCAGCCCTCCAGGCGCGACGACGAGGCAGCGCTTGACGTCCTCGCGCAAGATCAGCTCCTTGATGTAGAGCCCCGCCATGATCGTCTTGCCGGCGCCTGGGTCGTCGGCGAGCAGGAAGCGCAGCGGCGTCCGGGGAAGCAACTCGCCGTACACCGCGCGCAGCTGATGGGGCAGCGGTCGGATGGCCGACGTCGTGACCGCGAGCATCGGGTCCGATAGACCCGCGAGCTTGATCCTCTGGCACTCCGCAACGAGCTTGAAATCGGCTGCCTCGGCGTCGAGCGGACGTGCCTCCAGCTGCGCCAGCGTAAGGTTCTCCTCGGCGTCGCGGCCAAGCACGCGCTGGCCGAGCTCGCCATCCGCGGTCTTGTAGGTCAACTCGACCGCATCAGCCCCATGCGGCTGCACAGCGATGACCAAGACGTTCTGTCCGGGAATCACGCCCGCAAGACGCAGGCCGGGCTGGAGATCCTCAAGTCTCGACACGGTTCCTCAGTCGCCGACCGTACCGGGTTCGGCCTGAGAGGCCCACGCCGCCCTATACCGGATCAGCCCGAGCGCGAAGATCGGCGCTCCGAGGATCACCAGCATGCCGGGTCAACGGCGTCTGTGGCCATCAAACCGGTAGCCCTGCCAATCGCCTCCCGACTGCGTCGACGCTGCGCGACCTCAACCCGCTCGAGGCCGCGGCACACGGGGCCTGGCGATGAAACCGTGGTCTCCTGTTAGTTCGGCCTGCTCGATCCCCGGGAACACGGTCGAGGCCATCCAGTCCCGTACGGCGAGCGTGGCCTCCACATCGCCACGGTTGTACGCGAGCAGCCAATTCTGCGCAGCCTTATCGCCATGTGTTGCCAGATCGTGCTTGAGCATTGATTGCCCGCCGCCGGCGTCACCGACGTTCCACCGAAAACCGGCGAGCGGCGCGGACGTCTTGAGGCCGCTTGAGCCACCCGTTATCAGCTGGGAATCCCACTCTCGCAACATGTCGATCCACTCCTCGGAGCTGAT
Source organism: uncultured Solirubrobacteraceae bacterium (assembly GCA_963761355.1). Taxonomy (GTDB): domain Bacteria; phylum Actinomycetota; class Thermoleophilia; order Solirubrobacterales; family Solirubrobacteraceae; genus Palsa-744. The sequence continues at coordinate 10,963 of CAVXHC010000009.1, read as the reverse complement.
GAAGGCGTCGATCTCCTCCGCGACGGGCTCCTCCGCGATCCCGAGCCGGCGCAGGTAGGTGTTCTCCGCGCTGGCGTTGTAGCAGTACGCCGCGAACGTCATTCCCGCATCGTGGCATCCCTCACGAACCTCCATCAGCCATCGCCAGAACCGGAGCGAGTTCGCCGACTCGGCATCCGGCGTCAGCGGGTCCCACGTGACAAAAGCCCGGTAACCGGTATGCGCGATGCCGGTGTTGGAGCGGTCGCTGACGTAGGTGCCCCACATGTAGCAGCCGAGCTCGGTGTTCTCCATATCAACGTCGATCTCGACATCGGCACGGGAGACGACCACCTCGTGTACACCGCGCCTGCGATACACCGCCGCAGGGCCCAGGGCGGCGCGCGCAAGATCGATGTGCGTCGGCAGCACGCTCATGGCAACATCGGAGTACGACGCAGTGCGTTCACAGAGAGCCTGCAGGTCATCAGGGGTCGCGATGCCCTCGGAAGCGAGGAGAGCATGAGCCTTTCTGCTCACGAGATCAGCAAGTTCGACATCAGGGGCAGCCGTCATGAGCGCCGTCACGTCGACCCCACCGGCTACGAGTCGGGCGGTGCGTGGATCGAGTTCTGCCAACTCGGCGCGGTTCGTCACGCCGTGATCACGATGAATCTTCCACTGCGACCAGCCGATACGGGGAAGCAGCGAGACATCGCCCGGCGGCTTCTCCAGCTGCGGCCCGCAGTAGTCCCACCACGGGCATGAGCCACATTCCGAGATCTTGACCGGAACCGTCAACAGGGCAATCGACGGATCGCGCTTGTGCTGCTCTGCCACGGCGACGACGTCACGCCGGAAGGCAAACTCGAAGTCGTAGCGATCCATCGTGGAGCGCACCTTCGTATTTCCCGTAGAGGATGGCGTTTGCCAGATGGGCGCGTCGAGGTCGTACCAGACCACGCGTTGCTCCGTGCCGATGATCCCGCCCCAGCGTCCATCGGTTGCCTGCATGCCAATGGACTCGAGCATGCGCTGGTAGTGCGCGAGCTGCAGCAGGTCTTCTTCCCGCTTCCTCGCCGCATACTCTTCGTCGAGGATCGCGGCGTCGCGACCCAGAGCATCGAGGGCGGAGCGGAGCCCGGGCAGCGCAGATCGCTTGCCGCTCGCGGGCTCGAGGTTCTGATGCCACTTGACGTCGACGGGCCAATACCCGCCACCGGGAGCAGCGATCAGGAGGTCAGGCCTGCCGACACGCCGGCCTGCCAGGTCCGCGGGAAGCCTCGCGCTGAGGATCGGCGAGGAGCCCTCGCTCATGGCCGCGTGCGTTGCCGCCTCAAGCGCATCCGAGCTCTCTGCATCGATGACGACCGCCCTTGGATGCAGCCGAAGCACCTCGGCGACGATCTCCGTCTCGAACGCGTTCCCATTCGCGAACAGTCGCCGCGTGAAGGGATCTGGCGGGAGCGGCTCTCCCGGCTCCAGCGTGTCGTTCTGGGCGCGGACGGGGCACTGCTTGGCTACGTAGCCACCTTGGAGCGGAACCTGGCTGACGTTGAAGCTCGGGGTCACCTTGTTGATTCTCTCGCACACAAGGCGGATCGCTGGCGCGACTACGACTTGCGACTCAGGCCCGCAACTGTTAGCGGAGCGGGTCCACTCCACGGCGCCCACGCACGTTGTTACCGGTCTGGTCCGCCGAGCTCGTCGCGGACCGCGGCCCTCGCGAATGGCCGATACCGCAGACGCGCTCCTTCGTCTCTGGTGCTAGCCGGGAGTCGCGCGACCATCAAGCAGTACCCGTTGCGATCGGCGAGCCGCCGGCTGAGCTCATCGGTTCATAGAGGGGCCGGCACGATTGAACAGCGACGCTCGCTCGATCGACCGGGCTCGATCGCAGATGGAGGCCGCGCCTTAATGGCTGAACGCTGCGGCCGGTACCTCACCGGGTGCCAGTACTCGTGAGTTGCCCTCGTTGTCCAGGATGATGTGCTTGACACTTCCGTCATCCTCATCGATCTGCACGACGGTGCGTCCGTCGTAAAGCTGCCTCGTCTTGGGCTCGCCGCCCACCCTACTCGCAGAGTAGACCCATAGCTGGTCGAGCCGCACGACGACATGGCCTACGCCATCGTCGTCGGTCCATGACAGCGCGTTGTGGATCGCAACACCCGAGGACGGATCCACGAGATCCATGACAAAGCGATCGCCCACGCGCTTGACGACTACGTCGACCGTATCGCGGTCGATCGGCTCGCCTGCGAGCTTCCAGTGGGGATCGTCGGGACCGTCGGCCAGCTCAAGCTCCGCGTTGTCCCCATATTGCGTCCGCAAGCTTCGGAGAAACGCCCGGGCAATATTGTCGGCCTTGATCTGCTTTCGCAGTTCGGGGTCGCGCTGGAGCGCAGCCACACCCAGTCTCAGGACATCGGTTCGGCTGCAAATCATCTCCTCGGCTAGGCCATCGAGTCGTCTCCGATCGCGGTCAGCGAGGCGAAACGTTGTGGTTGTAGTAGCCATGAGTAGCACTGTAGCGTAGCTACAGGACTGTGGCCCCCGACCTACCCGCGGATACGAGGGTCGCGAGTGCCAGTGTGAGCAGGCCCGGGTCCGGCCGAATCGCCGACTACGATCCTGGGTTGGGCTCGTATGTCTGTATACCCCTCTCAGAATCCCACCGCCCTCGCCGGCCGGCGCACCCTGCTCGAGACGGGCTTCCCGTTCGCGAAGGTATCGGAGCTGGTGCGCGCCGACCGCTACACCAACGACGCGGTCTACAGCGTGCACAAGTGGTGGGCCAGACGACCCCCCGCGGTCATCCGCGCGCTGCTGCTGAGCGCGACCCTGCCCGCCGACACACCCCCGGCAGAGTTCTGGGAGCGCTACCGCACCGGGCAAGACGACCTCGCCGGGCTGCACGTCGGCGACGCGTTCCTCGGCGGTGCCACATCGCTCGTGGAGGGCGCCCGGCTCGGCGCGAAGGTCTCCGGTGTCGACGTCGACCCGCTCGCCGTGCGGATCGCCACCGAGGAGCTCTCAACACCCTCACCGGGCGTCCTGCGCAAAGCCGCCGGAGAGTTGCTCGCGCATCTGCACAGCGAGCTGAAGGGGCTCTACCCCGTGCACGACGGGGCCGTGCCGCTTCACTACTTCTATCTGCGGCGCGTGGAGTGCCCGGAGTGCGCAACCGCGAGCCTGCTGTACCGCAACCTGATGATCGCCCGGGACCGGGGCCGCAACGGCGCGGTGGTGCGCGACACCCCGATCGTCGCGTTCTGCCCGGACTGCCTGACCGTGCACCAGCTCGGGCAGGACAGGATGCTGGTGAGGTGCTGCGGACGACGCCGGCGCCTCGATGAGGGCACCTACGCCGGTGCCAGGTTCACCTGCCCGCACTGCCAGGTCAGATCAGCGCACGAGCAGCTGCGCACCGCCAAGGCACCACGCATCCTGATCGCGGTCGAGACGACCCACGGCAAGGAGCGCCGGATGATCCGCGCCCCACGCCCCGGCGAGCACAAGCTCGAGGCGCGCGCCGCGAAGCTGCTGGCGCAGAACGGGTGGAGCGCCCCGAATGTGCCGCTCGGGGACGCCGACAGCGGCCGCGCCGGCGTCTACGGTTTTCAGGGCGTGGCTGATCTCTTCTCAAACCGCCAGCAGGCAGTGTTCGCCGCCGCGTTCGGATGGACGCGCGACAGCGACGTCGAGGAAAGCGTGCGCGCCAGCCTCGAGCTGGGAATCTCGAATGCGCTGACGGCCAACAACCAGCTGTGCGGGTACGCCGTCGACTACGGGCGCATCTCGCCACTCTTCAGCGTCATCCGCGCCTACGCGATGCCGGCGCTGTCGGTCGAGCTGAACCCGCTTCACCTCAGCGCCGGGCGTGGCACGATCGCTGCGACGCTACGCCGTCTCTACGACACGCCCCGAGAGCGCGTGCGCCGCAACGCCGTGGCACCCGACGGGAAGCTCGCGCACCAGACGTTCCTCGGCCACCAGCAGGTCGAGTCTCACGTTGAGTGCCGCTCGGCAGACCGGCCGTTCCCCGACGCGCTGGGCAACGTGGACGTGATGCTCACCGACCCGCCCTACTACGACTTCATCGCCTACTCGGATTTCTCGCTGCTGCACAGGGCCTGGACGGGCGCGGGCGATGAGGCTGAGAAGCTGGGCGACGCGCCGATCTTCCCGGTCGGCGAGGACCCTGCCGCGACGTTCGCACGGCGCCTCGGGCTGGCGTTCAGGCGCATGAGCGCCGCCCTCGCACCCCAGGGAGTGCTGATCTTCACGTTCCACGCCTCCAAGGACGAGGCCTGGAACGCACTCGGGAAGGCACTCGCCGCATCGGACCTGCGGGTCAGCGCGCTGTACCCCGTGTGGGCCGACGCTCGTGCAGCCGGTGGGCACGGGCACCCCGGCAACTGCGAGCTTGACCTCGTATTCGTGTGCCGACCAGCAGCCCAGAATCCGCCCGCTTGGACACCGCCGAGCGTCGAGGCGTGGGTAGCAGAGCTCGGCGAGGGCTCTGTCGCGCCCGCCGATCTGCGGGGCATGCGCGCGGGCCTCCGAATCGCGTGCACGCTCAATCCGGCGGCGGCGTGAACGACACCCGGCTGATCGATGAGGACGGGGTCCTTCAGGACGCCGAGCGGCGCGAGCGTCTATGGGCGAAGGGACGCTTCCAGGACTTCGACGTTCACCTGATCGCCGTGGACCGGCTTACTCTGAACCCCGAGAACCGCCGGTTTCGAGCCGACCGCGAGGCCGTCGAGGCTCAACTCGGCAGGCCGCTCGAGCTGCCCGCCGACGAGGAGATGGTGATCAAGCTACTACTCGACCGCGAGTGCCGACTTGAGGGCGATCGCCTCGTCTGCCAGCGCAGCAAGGACACGAGCGCGCTCGTGAACGACTGGACCAAGCGCGGGCAGGAGCGCCCGCTTTGGATCGAGCCGGACGGGCTGGTGCGAAACGGAAACCGGCGTCTGGCGATGATCAAGCGCGAGCTCGCTGACGGTGGCGCCGAGCGCGACCACGTCGAGGTGATCATCCTCGACCCGGCGGAGTTCGACGACGAGACGCTGTTCGAGATGGAGGCACGAGAGCAGCTGACCGAGGGGCTGAAGGTCCGCTACACCGAGATCAACCTGCTGCTCACCCTCCAGGAGGCCGCCGACCGACACAAAGTCGATTGGCACAGCGCGAAGTCGATCTCCGAGATCGCCGAGGAGATCGCGCCGCTCGTCGGCAACAACGCCGCCTACGCCCGAGTGCAGCTGAACGCGGTCAAGTACATGGCGGCCTACCTGACGCACATCGGCCACCCAAACGAATACGGCCGGCTGCGGGGAAACGTCGAGGTCTTCCGCGACGTCGGCAAGAACATGAAATGGATCGAGGAGAACGATCCCGGACGCAGGCTGGAGATGCTCGACCTGTGCTTCGCCGCCGTCACCTCGGGGGCGCGCTACCCGAGCCTGCGGGAGCTTCGTCGGCTCGCGGGCGAAGAGCCGGACACCTTCATGGCGCTCGTCCAGGAGGTCCGCGACGTGCGCGACACCGCGCCGGCCGAGCCGGCCGAGCCAACCAGCCCTCCTGAACCGGAGGACGACGACGACGAGCTCGACGAGCCCGAAGCACCTTCCCCAGGTGAGGCCACGGTCGCCGACTATCCGCGCCAAGCCGTCTGCCGGGTGATCGACCTCGCGGCGCAGATGTCGCGCGCCCGGCGCAGCGCCGCGCCCGACCTGGATCTTCGCCTCGCCGACGATCACCTCGCACGAGTCCCGCCGGATCTGCTGCGCGAGCTGCTCGAGGGGCCCAACGGTGGGCGCGTCGCGCAAGCCCGCGAGCGAATCCTCGCTTGGGCCGACGCCGTGCGGGACGCTGAGCCGCCCGCCGCCGAGGCGTGAACGACACGCCTCGAGTCGAGCTGCGCCTCGAGGGCGATGTCCTCACGGTGACGGCCGCCGCGCTGGACGGCGAGCGAGACCGTCTGCTCTTTCAAGCTCTTCTCGGCTGCGAGCGCACAGCGGAGGGCTGGTCCTGCCCGGTACGCGACCGTGACGGCGACGAGCTGGTGCTGGAGGTCACCCGCCATTTGCAGGGTGCGGACCGGCAGGTCACAGCGACAAGCGACCGCGCCGAACAGGCACTCGAGCGCGAGCTCGAACGTGTCCGCAGCTACGATCGCGCGCTTGCTGCTGGACGCACGTGGCGCGAGCAGGGCGAAGACGCCGTTCGGCCCGAGACCGCCGACGTGCTCGCCGCGCTCGAGCGGGCGGGCTGGGACCGAGCCGCACGCGAGCTTCGCCCGCACCAGCTCGCCGGCGCACTGCACGCCCTCAGCGCATCGAACACGGCGAACTTCTCGGTGCCGGGCGCAGGCAAGACCGCGACCACGCTCGCGGTGCTCGCCACGCATCTCGACCAGGGCACGATCGACTGCGCTGTCGTGGTTGCGCCGCTGTCAGCGTTCGCGCCGTGGGAGCACGAGGCGGCCATCGCGCTTGGCGACCGGCTGCGTGTCCGGCGGGTGCGCGGACTGCCGAACGCACGACACGCGATGCTCGCCGACGCGCGACGCGCCGACGTGCTGCTGTTGACCTACCCGACCGCGGCCAGCGACTTGGCCGAGCTCGAACGCCTCTGCGTCGACCAGAAAGTGATGCTCGTGGTGGACGAGTCCCACCGCGTCAAGCGCTTCAACGGCGGGCTGTGGGCACCGGCGCTCATCAGCGTCGCCCGTCGCGCAAGGGTCAGGATCATCCTGAGCGGCACGCCGATGCCTCAGAGCGCACTCGACCTGTGGAGCCAGTTCATGATCCTGTGGCCCGGAGGCGAGCTCACCGGGCCGCCCGCTCGTTACCGCGCCCGGGCCAACGGGAACTTCGACACTCTGCGGGCGACGCTGCTGCCGTTCTTCGTGCGGACTCCCAAGGAGGCGCTCGGTCTGCTCCCGTATGAGCTCGAGCGCCCGCCGGTTCAGCTCGCGCCGATCCAGGCGGAGATCTACTCCGCGATCGCCGATGGCCTGCGTCAGATCGTCGCGGCCCCCGGGGCGAGACTCGACCGGATCGAAGCGCTGCGCCGCGCCAGGCCGATCCGGCTCCTGCAGGCCGCATCCAACCCGGATCTGCTCAACGAAGAGGACGGCTTTTACGGGGTGCCGCCCGTCGAGCACCCTCCGCAGGAGGTGTTCGAGCGGCTACGCGACTACCGAACGCTCGGCGAGCTGCCAGCGAAGTTCAGCTGGGCGCTCGACTATCTGCGCGGACTTCGCGATCAGGACCCACCACAGAAGTGCGTGGTCTGGACCTCATTCGTGCGCAACATCGAGCAGTTCGCCGACTGCGTGCAGCGCGAGCTCGACGGCACGGTCTTCCAGATCCACGGCGGCGTGCCCGCGGCCGAGGAAAGCGCCACAGCTGACCCCGACGAGGACGAGACACGCGAGCAGCGAATCGCCGCATTCCTCGGCGCCGAGGGCTTCACGGTGCTCGTCGCGAACCCAGCGGCGTGCGCTGAGTCCATCTCGCTGCACTCCCACTGCCACAGGGCCCTCTACCTGGACCGCACCTATGACTGCGCGCGCTGGCTGCAGTCGATTGATCGCATCCACCGGCTCGGTCTCCCCGAGGGCGTGCAGGTCGAGATCCAGGTGCCGATCGCCGAGCTGGACGGCCGCGGCGCGATCGACGGCCTAATCGATCAATCCCTGGCCGGCAAGCAGCGGCGCATGGAAACCCTGCTCGCCGGCGCGGATCTCGTCGTGGAGGAGCTTGCCGACCAGGACACCCTCAACGCCGCTGAGGGAACCCCGGAGGACCTCGAGCAGGTCCTCCGCTACCTGCTGGGCGAGGACATGGACGCGCCGACGGGCTAGCGCCGGTCGTCCAGCGGCTCGTCAAACGGGCCCGGCGTGACCGGGTCGGGAGCATGTCGGCGGTCGGCGAGCGAAATGCGCAGCAGCTGGTCCAGCAGCCAGAGCACCCAAGCCAACCGGGTGATGACGAACGCAAGGACACCGGCGGCAGGAGCCTCAAGGAACCACGCGCCGACCTCCCCGGTATCGATCACGATCAACGCGGTGAAGACCGCGGTCGCGACCGCGAGCGCGTAGATGGCATACATGAAGACCACCCTCGTCTTCTGGAACTCCGGCTGATCACGCAACCAAGTCATGCGCGGGCCCGCGCCCAGCACGAGCAGGATGGACGTTGCCGTGATCGCGAAGCCCAGCAGCGCCGCACACGACGCCGAGACCGAGATGTAAAGCGCTGAGCGCGCGCCGGTGCTGACGTGGGCGAGCAGCGAGCGGCCTTCGACGAGGTGCACGCGGTCGACGACGAGGAACACGCCGGCGGTCGCGACGGCGCCGAGCAGCTCTCGCCCGATTGAAGGGTTCCCGTCGGCGGTCGGCTGCGGGTCCGGGTCGCTCACCCCACGTGCGAGTCGCTCGGCAGATCTTTCTTGACGTTGTTGTAGGCGTCGAGTATTGCGGCGAACGCCGCGGGCGAGTCCAGAGCACGGGAGCGCTTACTCTCTCGGGGGATCGTCACGACTCGTTGAAGCGCGTCGTTGAGCAGGTTCAGCGGCTCGACGCGGTCAGACTGAGGGCTTACGCCTTCGATTTCCAGGACGTTCGAGCAGGTCTCCGGGATCGCGTTTTTCTTTGCGAAACTGGGTGAGCATGCCCTTGACCTTGCTCGTGAAGCCGTCGTCGAAGCCCTCTGCGCGAAGCGTCACCTCGGCGAACACGCCGGCATCGAAGTTCGTCGCGACGTTGAGGACACCCTTCAGGCCGGCCTTCTTGACGAGTTCCTTGCTGACCATGCTTGGCAGGAGCTTGACACGGAGAAGCCTGACGTCCTTGAACTTCAGGGCACGCTCGAGCATGTCCGCGCGGTAGAGGGGGTGAATGACGACGTTGAGGTTGCAGCGTTCGGTGAGGTAGTCCTGAAACCGGCCGATCCTGGGGCCGTAGAAGAAGCTCTCGAAGCCGATGACGCCGTTGGGGAACAGCCGCAGGTGCACCGCCTCTGCGAGTCCCTCGGTGACCGCGAGTCCAAGGTCGCCAATGGTTCCGGTGCCCGAGTCGCGCGAGGGGAGGTTCGTGCGACGGATCCCGTAAAGCTTGATGCTCTGGGGTGCCTTGTCGCTGTGGACCTCGGCGCAGGTGATGCGGTCTTCGCCTTCGTCGAGATAGAAGGTGGGCTGCCCAATATGACCTTTTACCGCTTTGACGATGGCTGGACGATCGAGTTTCCAGCCCTTCGTCGGCGTCGCCGGCGCGACTCTGTAGAAGTAGATCTTTCGCTTCAGGTCTTCCGAGTAGGCCACTTTCGCGCGTCCTTTCGTCTCATTCCCGCGGCGGGAGTATGCCAATAGATCGAACTCGGAGCGGGTCCGGGGACGCTTCGGGCGGCGCATCGGCTCCGTCCTCGGCCGCTCGGCGCCTCGCGGGGACAAGCCAAACCTGTGGGAGCGGAGAAGAGGCCGTGGGGCGAGAACAAGTCGCGCAGGCCGGTCAGCCCGAGCGTCATTCGCGTCTTTCCCGACGCGCCCTGGGAGGCGACGCACACCATCAGTCCGGCGGCCTTTACTCGCTGCACCGCATCAGCGGCACCCGCGACCGGCTTGAGATCACGCTGGAACGCCTCCGCGCGCAGGTGCTCGCATTCGCCGAGCCAGCCTGACGGCAGCGGCCGGCCGAGCTTCGCCTCAGCTCGGGTGAGGATGTCCGTTAGCAGGAGCCCCTGAAAGTCGCGGCGGGCCTCGCTGAGCGTGGTCGGCAAGCCGTCCCGCGTGAGCATCCGGGCGAGCACTTCGTGGGAGATCGCCTCGGAGTCAACGGGTACGCCGTCACAGTCGAAGATCACAAGCTCTTGCATGCAGGCCGAGCACTCTATGGCCCGGTGCTGACCGCACTGGACGCGGCATGATCGCGGGCGGTCTCAGCGCCTGGACGAGGACGTTGCAGAAGCGGGCGCTTGAGGAGGCAGCATTGCGACCCAGCCATCCGCGAGCCGTTCATCGCCGCGCTCTCCTCAGCGCGCATCGGCTCAACGCTCAGCCCTCCTCGAACTCACGTCGGCCGCCGAGATTGCCTCACCGACAGCTCGCACAGACTGCATCGCGCGGAGCCGGCTACTGCCGGGGCTGCTGGGCGAGCCATTCGTCGAGCATGGGGCGCGTGAAGCGAATGTGCCGCCCGACCCGATGGCAGGGCAAGCGGCCGGTCCTCACGGCCTCATAGACCCAGCTCGTCCTGACGTTGAGATACCAAGCGGCCTGATCCGGGCGAAGCAGCCGATCCTGCTGCAGCGGAGCCTCTGTTGTTGGTGTTGTTGCTTCCATGCGGGTATAGACCCCAACGCGACCGAACCGGCCAACGAATTCTGCCGTCGAACGCTCGGCCCCCCCCCTCACGACCTGGCGTGCCAGCACGGCCGCCGGAGACGCCCCAAAACCAGCCCCGGCGACCGCCGGACGACCGCTGGGGAACGATGCAGGGAACGATGTCCTGCCGTCGCAACCTCGTGATAGGCTTGCTTTTGCTGCGTTTGCAGGTGTTTTGGAAGTGGGCCCGGCGGGACTCGAACCCGCGACCTACCGATTATGAGTCGCTGACAACGCGTCGAGTTCGCTCCAATTAGCTCGCGTTGCCGCCAGAAGCACGAGGTTCGCTCGGGTTGCAAGGCTCCGAGTCGGGAACTTTTGGGGAATCACAGCGCTGTCGCCACAGGGACCGCACTATTACCGCCGCAAGCGCACCGACGGCACCCGTTTCGGGCGCACCACGACGGTTACGCGACGCCCTGACACGACAAGATGGCCGCGAGACTGGCGCGAGAACTGGCGCGAGGCGTGTGCCGCAGCTTGGCTGAGCGCCCCGAGCAGAGCGCTCCTCGCCGGCTCTGATTCTCCAGATTTGGCTCTACAGCCCTACTTAATGTCCATCCCCGAGATCGCGCGTGCGATCACG
>CAVXHC010000008.1:0-22244 GCA_963761355.1 uncultured Solirubrobacteraceae bacterium | reverse complement strand
AGGACCGCCCGGGCGTCTCAGCGCCGGGGCTCCGGCGTCGCCTGGACGACGCGCCCGCCCGGGTGGTGTGCGATTCGCAGCAGCGCCAGGTTCGCACCGGTCGCCGGCAGCTGCTCATATGAGCGCACGTGCACGACGAGTATCGGTGCGGCTCCGTGGCGGGCGGCGTGGCCGTAATAGATCATCTCGATCGGCATATACGTGTGGGCGTCAACGATCACGATCGTGCTCGACCCGGCGCTGAGCGGGAGGACCTCTGTGCGGTATGCGGCGCGGGAGCCGAGGTGGGTCTTGCCGAGCACGCGCAGCCGGCCCGCGCGGTAGGCCTGTTGGATCACGCGCACGGGATCCCACCTGCTCACGGGCGTCGAGCGGTGCACGCTCAAGATCCGGTGCGGCTGTGCGCTCGACCAAGCCGACCCGGACCCGACGCCGTTGGCCAGTTCGACGGTTCGCGAGTGCTCGGTCAGGACGGTTCGTTCGCGCACGGGATCGGTCGTGCTCCAGCGTTCGTAGCGAATTCTGTGCGGGCCGGCTTCGCCTTCGAGCAGCATGTAATGCACGCCGCCGCCGGCGATCGTCGCTCGGTAGACGGCCGCGGCGACATCGAACTGACCCGAGCCACCCTGGCCGAGCACGGCGATCGCGAAGATCGCCGCGGCGAGGGGCAGCACGAGGAGGTTGCGCCGGCGAAGCATGAACCTGCGTGGGCCGCTCGCGACGGTGCGCTCGTGCACGCCCCGCTCGCGAGCCGCCAGCAGCGCCTCCCACTGAGGGGCCTGCACGTCCTCGGGCAGGGGATCGATCGCGCGTATCTGGTCAAGCAGGTCTGTCTGCATCAGAGAGCCTCCAGTGCTGTCGATGTGTCATTGGAGCTCGTTACCGTGTCCTCGGCGAGCGCACGTGCGAAGCGGCGACGCGCGCGATGCAAACGCACGCGCAGGGTTCGAGGGCGTATGCGCAGCACCTGCGCCGCCTCGTCGTTGCTCAATCCCTCCCAGGCGAGCAGCAGCAGCAGCTCGCGGTCGCTCTCGCTGAGACGATCCAGCGCCTGCGCGACACGACTCGCGCCGCGGGTGTCGATCGCAGGCGCGTGCCCGGGCTCGCCTACGGCGAGACGATGCTGCACGGCCAGCTGCCGCGTACGGCCGCGCCGCTGGTTGGCCAGCACCCGCCGCGCGACGCCCAGAAGCCATATGCGAGCGTCGTCTGGCACTTCGTCCAGTCGACGCCATGCGACGACAAAGACCTCGGCGAGCACGTCCTCGGCATCTGTCGCGCGTGCGCGCCGGCGCGCGTAGCTCAGCACCGCGCCGGCGTGGGCGGCGTACATGGCGTCGAAGCGTTCCTCGCTCGTCACTGAAGCTAGATGTCCACGTTGGGTGCCGTTGTTACACACCACGCTGAGGACGCGACCTTCGCAAAGCGGTTGGCGGGCTGTGACGTCGCTTCACGGCCCGCCCCCGCCATCTCCTTAGGTCGTTTCTGCCACCGAACGATCAATTCCCATCGGGTCGGATGTCCCCTTCAGCCTAACGTGGGTCGGCGAGCAAAATGAGCCGAGCACCGAGGAGCCCGCTTCGTAATTTGACGCTGGCAGGACGCTCGTCGGCTTCGGCGTGCCGCCGCTCAGCTCAAGCTGCCCAGAACATCGTCGAGCGCCTGCTCGATCGACTGCTCTCCGGAGTTCACGTAAAGGATGCGGCTGGTGCTACGCGAATCAGCCAGCAGCCGTGCGAGCACGCTCGCGACATCGTCACGTGGCACCGATCCGCGGAACGGGTCAGCGTCAACGCGGACGCTCCCTGTTCCGGGATCATCGGTCAAGCCGCCTGGCCTGAGGATCGTCCACTCCCGATCGCTCGCAACTATCGCCGCGTCGGCTTCGGCCTTTGCCCGCAGGTAGATTTCGAACACTTCGTCGCCGTCTGGCGGGTTCTCGACGCCGGCGCCACTGATCATGACGTAGCGCCGAGCGCCGGTGGTGGTGGCTGCACGCAGGAGCTTGATCGCTCCATCGCGATCCACGGTCAGCTTGCGATCGGCTCCGCTACCGGGTCCGGCGCCGGCGGCGAAGACAACTGCGTCTGCACCGTCGATGGCAGTGGCGATCTCCTCGACACTCGCCTGCTCCAGGTCGCAGAGGACCGGAGATGCCCCCGCCTGGCTGACCTCGGTCGCGTGATCGGGGTTGCGAATCAGCCCGATCACCCCGGCGTCTTCGGCAGTGAGCAGCCGCGTCAGCCGCAACGCGATCTTCCCGTGGGCACCCGCAATCGCCACCTTCACGGCACGATCCTACTCGTGGGGCATCGGCGCGCACCCGGCGGGCGCCGGGGATGAGGCAGCGCTTAGCCCCGGAGGAAGGCCTCGACATCTGCGGCGAACTCTGTCGCGTGCTGGAAGAGGAAGCCGTGTGCGGAGTCGGGGTAGATCTTTATCTTGGCCTGCGAGATCAGGCCCGCGAGCAAGTAGGAGTAGTGCGGCAGGATCATGCGATCGCTGTCGCCGTTGGCGATGAAGACTGGGCAGTCGATCGCGCTCACGCGCTGTAGCAGCGCGTGGTTGGGTACTCCCCAAGAGCACACGGCGTCGTACTGTGCCTGGCGTGTCTGCCACGTCGTTTCGGCATCGCGATCGTCCGTGCGAGCGCCGAAGATTCGCTGCAGCGACTGCTTTCCGGCGTCCTGGCTTGTGGGGGATGGCGCGTAGAACACGGCGAGCACTCCCTCGGGCCCGGTCTTGGGTTTACCGACGGCGTCGATGACGTCCTTCGCCCAGCCGTGCATCTCCTCGGCGCCCTGTGGCGCTGAGGACGCGAGGACCAGGCGTCGCACCAGTGCCGGCCGCGTGAGCGCGATCTCCTGCGCGACGAAGCTTCCGATCGAGAAGCCGAGAAGGTCGACCTCAGCGAGCTCGAGCGCGTCGACGAACGCGATGGCGTCGCTCGCCATCTCCGCGATCGTGTGCGGCGTCGTACCCGTCGAGCCGCCGACGCCGGTGTTGTCGAACGTCACCACACGCCGGTGCTCGGCAAGCGCGTCGACGAGCACAGGATCCCAGTTGTCGAGGTTCCCGCGAAAGTGCTGCAGGAGAACGAGCGGCACCTCGCCGCTGCCGAGGTCGCGATACGCGAAGGTCGTCCCGTTTGCCGTCCCGACCCGACGGTTCTCGGAGCTTATGTAGCTATCGGCCGCGGCGGTCGCGCTCATGGGTTCCTTTTATCAAGGTTGCGGTAGCTGCTGTAGCCAACCACCTCGCCGTCAAGCGAGAGCTCGTAGCGATCACGCTCAGGCGCGTCAGCCACTTCGATACGCTCCGCCACGGCCATGCCCGGAAGGTTAGACACGTTGAGGTGATCTGAGCATGGCTATGGCCTCCCCGGATCAGCGGACTCGGTCGTGGTGACGCCGAGCTTGGTCAGGAAGCTGCGGTAGTCGCTCTGCACCCACTCCTCGGCCAGCCGCCGCTCGTCGTCGTATCTGAAGGTGCCGATCACCTCCCACTCGAGGTGCTGGCCGGCGGGCTCGACGGGGCCGATGGGCGAGTAGGTGAAGACGCCGGTGAAGTCGCCGGAGAACGTGGTGCGCGCCGCCAGGAAGTTGCCGTCGGCGATGATCTGCTCGCGGACGAGTCGCAGACCGCTGAAAGCCGCGCGCAGCGAGGCGAAGTAAGCGCTGAGCTCGTCGAAGCCCAGCTCGGCGCCGGGGCCGTGGAAGACGTAGTCCTGCGCGAAATAGGCGCGCAGCGCGGCGTCGTCCTCACGGGCGATCGCCTCGTCGCCGATGCGGATCAGATCTCGGGCGAGCGGACTGTCAGAGATGAAGCCTGGCATCGTTTTCTCCTTGCTTTCTAGGCTACCGTCGCTCGCCTGATGCAGACGCACGGCCGGCTAGGACATTCGGTGTGCGAGCTGCGTGCGTGACTTCACGTCGAGCTTGCGGGCGTCTGAACGAGCCCAACCTCCAGCAGGACGTGCACGGGGTCATAGCCACGCTGCTCAGCGACGTGCAGTCCGCACACACCGGCCAGCCCGCCGCCAAGGCCGCATCCTGAAGGGCGCAGGACGATGGCGCGGAAGATTCGAGCTGAGCTCGAGGCGGCTCGAGGACGGCCGCAGTGACGGTCAGCCGCCGATCGTCCTATCGAGCAGCGCGAACAGCTCGGTGAAGTGCCGCTCGGCCGCCGCTTCGTCGTAGGCGGCGGTGTCGCTCATCGTGTAGCCGTGAGCGGCCCCCTCGTAGAGCTCCGAGCGGTAGCCCACCTCGGCGTCCTCGAGGGCTCCCTCTAGCGCCGCTACGTGCTCCCGGGTCATGCTCTGGTCGTTGTCGGCGTGGCCCAGGTAGAGCTCGGCGGAGATCGCGTCGGCGCTCAGGTGCGGGCTGTCCTCGTCGTCACTGACGAGCCCCCCGGCGTGGAAGGCGGCGAGCGCCGCGACGCGCTCGGGGTAGGCGGCAGCGATCCGCCAGCCCACGCGCCCACCCAAGCAGTAGCCGGTGATGGCGAACGGCGGGCTTGCGATCTCGCCGAGGTAGTCGAGGTAGGCCGCCCCGTCACTGACGATCCGCTCGGGCGTCAGCTCCGCCATGGCAGGCCCCAGCCGCGCGAAGAACGGATCGCGCTGTGCGGGATCCTCCAGGTCGGGGATCTCCGTGTTCGACGCACGGCCGGCTCGATAGAGGACGTTCGGGGCGAGTACGACGAAGCCTCGCGCTGCGATGCGGTCGACCATCTCCTCGATGCGTGGGCGCAAGCCGAAGGCATCCATGATGAACAGCACGCCCGGGCGACCCGCGTCCTGGCCGGGGGGCCGCGAGAGGTAGGCGTCCGCCACGCCGTCCTGGGTACTGATCTCGACCGTCTCGCCGTTCATCGCTGCCCGCTCCCATCGTCGCTGGTCGGAAGTGTGCAGCTTAGCCGCCGCAGACTCCCCGGAGCCGGCGTCACTTGGCCGCGCCCTGCGCGAGCCAACGTTCGAACAACGAGACCTGCGCGCTGGGCCACGCGCCATCGCAAGGCATGCTCCCATCCTTCAGTCGTCCTGCGATCGCCTGGCCGTGAGCGACGACGTCGTCGTAGGACCAGAGGTCAAAGGCGCGACGCATGGACGTTCGGTCACTTTCGCGAAACAGCGGCCTGATATCTGACTCAAATCCAACTGGCGAGCCCTCTGTTGACGAGACCGGTTCATCTGACATCAATAGACCTCCTGACCCGCGGCGCGAGCCGCGGAACGATGACTATCTTCGATGGTTTGCTAGACGCTCGCTCCGCTGTTGCGGGCCGGCGTCGTCTTGATTTTTCGCGAACTGATTCTCCAACCTGATGAAGTGCGGCGAACGCGCTGGCGCACCTGTGCGGTTCCCGCCAGACTGGCGGGGGACAGCGGCG
This sequence comes from uncultured Solirubrobacteraceae bacterium, assembly GCA_963761355.1. Classification (GTDB taxonomy): domain Bacteria; phylum Actinomycetota; class Thermoleophilia; order Solirubrobacterales; family Solirubrobacteraceae; genus Palsa-744. Next base: position 16,853 of record CAVXHC010000008.1, on the reverse strand, counting down.
TGAGCAGGACCAAGGTGCTCGCGACGGTGGGCTCGGGGTCGGACTCCTCGATGACGGCGTTGAGTGTGAGGTGCAGCGTTCCGGGCGCCTCGCCCTCCCATACGCGGGCGACCGCCGCGGCCAGCGCGTCCCGTCCGCTGACGTTGCCCATGTCGCCCTCCATGACGGCGTCCTCGGTGAACAGGGCCGCGTAGCCCTCGGCGTCTCTCGCCGTTGCGCAGGCGTCCGCTCGCGCGACGAGCTGAAGCATCTCCAGCGAGTCAGACGCCTCGAGCGTCACGATCCCGGTCGCATGGAGCGCTCGATCTGATTCAGCAGGTGCTCACCGAGCACGTTCTTGGGGATCATGGCGTGGATCGTCCGGGGCGGGATCGACGTGTACACCGACCCCGTTTGGTCGGCGAACTGGGTGACCCGGAAGGAGACCGCCATGCTGCACAGCGCGTACGCGTCCCGTCTGTCCAGGTGCGCATGCGCGTTCAACCAGTCGATCGCTGTGCGCACGCACGCGGGCAGGGCGCTGTCCAGTGAGTCGGAGAACGCCATCACGATCCAGTGCGTGGGGGTCTCGACCGTCGGGCCGGTGAGTGCCACCTGCTTGTGCACGTGGTAGCGAACGCTCACCTCCTCCATGGCGGTCTCGATCGAAGTCTGGTCGACGACCCCGTCGCCCTGTGCACCATTCGCGTCGCCGGTCCAGACACGAGCCCCGGACTTGAACACCGGCAAAAACAGCGACGTGCCCGCGACGAGCTCGGCCAGGTCGAGGTTGCCGCCGTAGGGTCCGGCGAGGATCGCCGAGACGGGCTCCCCGCCCTCGGGCTCGACGGCAAACACGCCCATCGACGGGGCCAGCGGTATCCGGATTCCCTCGACGAAGTCGGCGTGCTCGCGCTGCTCGTCGAAACGGAAGTAGTGGACGTATGGTTCCTTGAAGTCAGCCGGCAATGCGCCGACCCCGAGCGGGAACGAGTTCCAGCCCCAGTCGATCGTGCGCAGGCTGAGCATGTGGCACTCGAGCACGTCACCGGGCTCGGCGCCACCGACCTCCACCGGACCGAGGTTCGAGTAGGGCCCAAAGGGGAACTTGCGCCGCAGTGGCTCACGGTCGGCGAAGGACATCCCGAACTTCGCCTGGTTGCCCCACTGGGTCCAGGTGTTCGGGTAGGACACGATGTCGCCCGCCTCGATCGTCAGGGCTGCCGGGCGTGAAGGGTCCAGCACGCCGGAGCTGACCGACGCGGGCGTCGACTCGAGTATGTGCGTGGCGGGTTTCGTGATCTCAGGACTGCAGGAACGCCAGCAGGTCAGCGTTGATCGTCGGGGCCTCGGTGGTCGGCATGCCGTGCGGGAATCCCTTGTAGGACTTCAGCGTCCCGTTCTGCACGAGCTTCGCGGACAGAGGCCCGGAGTCGGCGTAGGGGACGATCTGGTCGTCTTCGCCGTGCTGCACGAGGACCGGCACCGTGATCTTCTTGAGGTCCTCGGTGAAATCGGTCTGGGAGAAGGCGACGATGCCGTCGTAGTGCGCCTTTGCTCCGCCCATCATCCCCTGGCGCCACCAGTTCTCGATGATCGCCTCCGAGGGTTCCACGCCGGGCCGGTTGAAACCGTAGAAGGGTCCCGAGGGCAGCGCCCGGTAGAACACCGAGCGGTTGGCGGCGAGTTCGGCCTGGAGGCCGTCGAACACGCTCTTCGGCAGCCCGCCGGGGTTTGAGTCGGTCTGCACCATCAGCGGCGGCACCGAGCTGATCAGCACCGCCTTGGCGACACGGTCCTCACCGTGCCGGGCGATGTAGCGCGTGACCTCGCCGCCGCCGGTTGAGTGCCCGACGTGGACGGCGTCCTTGAGATCGAGATGGGCGGTCACCGCCGCCAGATCGTCTGCGTAGTGATCCATGTCGTGACCGGCGCTGGTCTGCGTGGAGCGTCCGTGTCCGCGCCGGTCGTGGGCGATGACGCGGTAGCCGTGTCCCAGGAAGAACAGCATCTGGGTGTCCCAGTCGTCGGCCGACAGCGGCCAGCCGTGGCTGAACACGATCGGCTGTCCAGAACCCCAGTCCTTGTAGAAGATCTCCGTCCCATCGCTTGTGGTGATCGTGCCCATTGCCCGCTGCCTCCTTTGCTCTCCTCGTTTGCGCCGAAGCCCGCGGGCGCAGCGTAACACCGGCTCTTGGGCAGACGCTCGGTGCTCGCGCGGCGCACGCTCGCGCTGCTGCCGGCTTGCGGCGAGAGTCTCCGATCGAGTGCATGCAGCATCATTAGGAGATGCGCGCGACGATCCTCAGAAGCCAGCGGCAACCGCTCGAGTTCGCCACGATGCCCGACCCGCAGCCCGGGCCTGGGCAGCTTCTGCTCGAGGTCCACGCCTGCGGGGTGTGTCGCACCGATCTGCACCTCCGCGATGCGGAGATACCTGCGACCAAGCTGCCGGTCGTGCTCGGTCATCAGATCGTCGCGACCACTCCAGACGCTGTCAGGGTGGGCGTCCCCTGGCTCGGCTGGACCGACGGTACCTGCGGGTACTGCACCTCCGGGCGCGAGAACCTCTGCGTCAACGCTCGCTTCACGGGCCGCGACATCGACGGCGGATACGCCGAGCTCACCGTCGCCGACGAGCGTTATTGCCTACCCTTGCCCGAGGAGCTCTCAGACCAGGAGGCGGCCCCGCTGCTCTGCGGCGGACTGATCGGCTACCGCGCCCTGAGCTTAACCGGTGACGCGGAGCGGCTCGGCCTGTACGGGTTCGGCTCGGCCGCGCACATGATCTGCCAGCTCGCGGTATTCCAGGGGCGGCAGGTGTTTGCGTTCACGCGGCCCGGGGATGAGCGCACGCAGACGTTCGCGCGCAGTCTCGGCGCTTCGTGGGCGGGAGGGAGCGACGAGATGCCGCCCGAGCCGCTCGATGCGGCGATCATCTTCGCGCCTGCCGGCCCGCTCGTCCCGCAGGCGCTCGCGGCGCTCGCGCCGGATGGAGTCGTCGTGTGCGCCGGCATTTACATGAGCGACATACCCCCGTTCCCCTATGAGCTGCTCTATCACGAGCGCAAGCTGCGCTCGGTCGCAAACCTGACCCGCCGCGACGGTGAGGAGTTCCTCGCGGTGGCGCCGAAGGTGCCGATAAGAACGACCGTGACGATCTATGAGCTCGAGCGCGCCGAGGAGGCGCTCGCGGACCTGCGAGCGGGCCGCTTCGAGGGCACCGCGGTCATCGTGCCTTAGCCGCCCTGCGTCTGGGCTGCTGTCGATCGAGCCGCGCCCGCACCACGCATATGCTTTGGCCCGTGGGCGCCGATGAACCGAAGCTCGTGTGCGTCGTTGAGATCCCGAAGGGCGGGCGCAACAAGTACGAGTACGACCCCCAGCTGGGTGGGATCAAGTTCGACCGCTTGCTCGTGAGTGCGGCGACCTATCCGACCGACTACGGCTACCTGCGCGATACGCTCGGCAAGGACGGGGATCCGCTGGACGCACTGGTGTGTCTGCACGTGCCCACCTTTCCCGGGTGCCTGATTCCGGTCAAGCCGGTCGGCATGTTCAGCATGCGCGATGAGAAGGGGGGCGATGACAAGATCATCTGCGTGCCTCTGCACGATCCCTACTGGAACTCCTATGAGGAGCTCGAGGATCTGCCGATGCTGCTGCGTCAGGAGATCGAGCAGTTCTTCTCGATCTACAAGGATCTGGAAGGCAAGACCGTGACGATCGAAGGCTGGCGTTCTCTTGCGGACGCGAGGAAGGAGATCGCGGCGTCGCGGCAGCGCCTACGCGAGCACTGAGCCCGGGCGCATGGTCTCAGCGCGGTGCAGCCTCGCGGCTGTGCGCCGGAACTCGGGTGCGCGCCTACGCGGCCGCGGCAACGCGTTCGGCCGCCTCGTCGCACTCGCCCGTCCGATGGATCAGGTTGTCCGCGGCGAACCGCTCCGCGACGCGCACGACTTCGCGCCCGAGCGTCAGCAGCTGTGTCTCGATGGAGGCGTCCTTGACCCGCCCGTCCTCGTCGAAGACACGCGCCGCCGCTGCGACGGGAACGACGTACGGGACGTCCCATGCGCGCAGCGCTCGGGTCGCGAACTCCATCGTGTTGATGGCCTGCAGGCCCTGGGTTCCGCCCGCCGCGCTGATCAGCCCGACCACCTTGTCATGCAGGAACGGCGGCTCGCGGGCACCGAGCACGTGCAGCCAGTCGAGCGCGTTCTTGAACGCACCGGAGATCGTCCCTTGATACGTGGGGCTGCTCCAGAGCATCCCGTCGGCCGAGTAGCACGCCTCGATCAGCCGTGCAGCCGCGTCGGTCGGCTCGTCATCGTCGGGGTCGTACATCGGCAGATCGAGCTCGCGCAGGTCGAGCAGCGTTGTCTCGGCGCCGGCGCTCGCCGCCCCGTCGAGCGCCAGGCGCAGTGCGGCACGGCTCTTCGACACTCTCGCCAGCGAGCCGCCGAGCCCAACGATCGTGAGCGTTCTAGTCATCGATCGGCTCAGGCTACTCCTCGCCCGGTATCCTCCGGCGACTGACCAGAAGCTCGTCGGCTCCGCAGACGCTGACCGCCGGCAGCCGTGACTCCCTGATCAGGACTCCGAGAAGAAGGGACCTACGCCAGATGGCCGACCAGGACGCCGAGCTCATCCGGGGCAGGAACGTGATTGCAGTGATCGCCTTCCGCGAGACCGACATCTACGCAACGGATTCGGCGCCGGGCGAGCGACCCACGCGCGTTGTTGCGCCCGATCCGCGCGGGCGCTTCCACAAGACCCACCACCACGCCGGGAACCCATCGGGAACCTACGAGGACGACAGCCCGGAGTACTGGAGGGAGATCACCGAGGAGCTCGTTTCTGCAGCGGCGATTCTCGTATTCGGCCATGGCAAGGGCAAGGCCAACGCGTCCCATCACTGGGTGAGTTACGTCGAGAAGCACCGCCCGGATGTTGCGGCGAAGCTGGTCGCCGACGTGCGCATCGACATCGACCACATCGACGAGAAGCAGATGCTGAGCCTCGCCCAGGCTTACTTCGGTGAGGCGCCGTAGCGGTTCCGCTCCGCCGGCTCGGCTCTCGTCGGCGGCTCCGGGGTGGCGTGAAGCTGCTGCACGGTCGCCCGCGGGCGACGTTGGAACACGGTCCGGCGCTGGCCATATCGTTCGCGCGTGGCGCGCACCCGGCTGTATCGCGAGGGACAGCTCGTGCTCGAGGATTTTCCCGTCGAGGACATCTCCGACTACCTCGAGGACGAGCGCGCATGCGTGTGGCTGGACTATTGCGACCCGACCAAAGCGGAGCTCGCGACGATCGCCGGGGAGTTTCAGCTGCACCCCTTGGCGGTCGAGGACGCGATCAGCGCGCATCAGCGCCCGAAGCTCGACCGCTACGACACGCATCTGTTTCTGAGCGCCTACGCCGTCAAGCTCGATACGGAGTCCGGCGAGTTGCAGACGCACGAAATCGGCGCTTTCATAACCCCGCAGGCGCTCGTCACCGTCCACATGGAGAAGGGCGCCCGGATGGACTCACTGCTCGCCCGCTGGGACGGGTCGAGCGAGCTCGCCAAGTACGGCGTGTCGTTTCTGCTGTGGGGCCTGCTGGACGACATCGTCGACGGGCACTTCGAGGCGGTGCAGTCACTCGACAGCGAGATCGAGGCGCTTGAGGACCTCCTCTTCGACGACGCACCGCGCAACAACGAGGTTCAGCGTCGGTCGTTTGAGTTGCGCAAGAGCCTGGTCCTGCTTCGACGGGTGGTGCTGCCGATGCGCGAGGTCGTCAACTCGCTGATGCGCCGCGACCTGCACGTTCTCGCTGAGGGAATGGCCCCCTACTACCAGGACGTGTACGACCACGTGCTCCGTGCGACCGAGTGGACGGAGTCGCTGCGCGACCTCGTGACCACGATCCTCGAGACGAACCTCACGATCCAAGGCAACCGCATGAACCTCGTGATGAAGAAGGTCACGAGCTGGGCGGCGATCATCGCCGTCCCGACGGCGATCACCGGCTTCTACGGGCAGAACATTCCCTTCCCCGGTTTCGCGGCTCATTGGGGATTCTGGTTCTCGACGGCGCTCATCATCGTGGCGTCCGGCGGCCTGTACCGGGGCTTCCGGCGGCGCGACTGGCTCTAGCGCGACGCGCAGACGACCGTTCGACGCTTGTAGGCTGGCGACATGCTCCTGCCACCACGGCGGCGCCGAGCGGCATCTGCGCTCATCACGCCGACAACGGGGATCTGCCATGACTAGGCCGGTGCTGTTCTGCTACGACGGATCAGACGGCTCGAGGGCGGCGATGATGGGCGCCGCCGAGCTCGTGACCCACCCAGCCGACGCCGTGGTGCTGGTCGTGTGGATGCGCGCGGTGCTCAGCCTGGTGCGCGCAGGCTCGTTTCTCACCGCTGTGCCCAACGAGGGCGAGATCGACGATCAGGAGGCCGCCTTGGCAAAACGGCTCGCCGAGGAGGGTGCCGCCGGCGCTCGTGAGCGCGGCTACAACGCCTCGCCACGAATCGCGCGAGCCGACATCTCAGTCGTCGCCACGATCGGTGAGGTCGCTCAAGAGATCGACGCCGGACTGATTGTCTGCGGCCAGCGTGGGCGCGGCGCGATCCGCAGCACGCTGCTCGGCAGCGTCTCGCATGGACTCTCCGCGCACGCCCGACACCCGGTGCTGATCGTTCCCGACCCCGCGGGATAGCGGTCGGCGTCGCGAGTACTCCGGTGCCCACGAAGCGCCTGGGCGGGAGGGTCGTAGAGCAGCGTGCATTTATCTGGCTGCTGGAGGTGAGGGGTCCTCGAGCTTCGCTTTCGGGATGCTGGGAGCCGCGGTTGATCCGTTGCCCGGTGGCCGGCTGTGCTGAACGTGCACCCTCACAGCGAAGTGACAACAGGGTCCGGTAACCAGGATGGCAGTCGCCGAAGCCGCCGTTCGCGGCGCGATTGCTGCTCGGTGTTCGACCGCCTTCTCCGGTGCCGGTGAACTGCTCTGGCGCTTGGACGGAAGAACCAGCAGCGCGAGCAGCAGCCCGAGGGCGAAGATGCCTGCGGCCCATGCGAACGCGACGGTGTAGCCGTGGATCGAGGCCGCGTCGGCGACTCCGGGCGCCCTGGCGTGGCTCGAGGCGTAGGCGGCGGTCGCGCTGGCGAAGATCGTGCTCAGCAGCGCGGTACCAACCGAGCCGCCCACCTGCTGGGAGGTGTTGACCATCGCCGAGGCGACGCCCGCCTCGGAGCCGTCGATTCCCAACGTGGCGGTGCTGAAGGCGGGCGCGAAGATGCAGCCCATCCCGAGGCCGATGATCAGCAGCGAGGGCAGGACATCGCTCGTGTAGCTTGAGCTGGGGGAGAGACGGGTGAGCAGGAGCATTCCGATCACCCCGAGCGCCATCCCGACAGCGATCAGCGGCTTTGCGCCTGTGCGGTAGACCAGCTTTGTCTGCACCGTCGTGGAGGCGACCACGAGCACAGCCGTCAGCGGCAGGAACGAGAAGCCGGTCTTCACGGGAGAGAAGCCGAGGTTCTCCTGCATGTAGTAGGTCAAGAAGAGGAAGACCGCGAAGACCCCGGCGCCCGCCAGCAGGATCGACAGGTAGGCGCCGCCACGGGCGCGGTCCCTCACGATGTGCAGCGGGAGAAGAGGATCCCTCGTGCGGCTCTCGACCGCCACGAACGCGGAGAGCAGCACCGCGCTCGCGGCCAGCGAGACGATCGTCAGGGGCGCCGTCCACGTGTGCGTCTCGGCGTTGGAGAACCCGTAGACCAGCGCGAACAGACCCCCGCAGGCGAGTAGGACACCTGGGACATCGATACGCGGACGGCTGTCCGGGGGATGGTTCTGTAACAACCTCAGCGCCACGAACACCGTCGGTAGGGCGATCAACACGTTCACATACAGACACCACCGCCAGGACAGCGCCTGCGTGAGCACGCCGCCGAGGATCAGACCGACCGACGCGCCGCCACCGGCGATCGCTCCGAAGATGCCAAACGCCTTCGACCGATCGGGCGAGTCGGCAAAGGTCACCGTCAGCAGCGACAGCGCCGAGGGCGCGAGCAGCGCACCGAAGGCGCCCTGCAGCGCTCGCGCGACCACGAGCATCCCGAAGGACTGCGCCAAGCCCCCTATCGCGGACGCTCCCGCGAAGCCGACCAGCCCCGCGATGAACGTCCACTTGCGGCCAAACAGATCACCGAGCTTCCCCCCCAGCAGCAGGAGGCTTCCGAACGCGAGCGCGTATGCGGTCACGACCCACTGCCGGCTGTCGGTGGAGAAGCCCAGCGATCGCTGGGCTGAGGGCAGCGCGATGTTCACGATCGTCGAGTCGAGCACGACCATCAGCTGCGCGACACCGAGCAGGGCCAGGATCGCCCAGCGACGGTCCCCGGATGCAGATCCGGCCGTGGCCGTCACCGGTGAGACCCCGATACGCTCGCTGCTCGCCATTGACGGCATCCACGGTACGCCACAATCGTCCGGCTGGCTGGTCTGACCGGCAGCGCGGCGGCTTTTGCGTAAGCTCGCGATCTTCCACGGCAATGAACAAGGAGACGGCATGAAGGCGGTGCGATTCGACGAGTACGGTGCGGTCGACGTGCTTCAGGTGCGCGAGGTCGAGGACCCGGTCGCCGCGCCTGGACAGGTGCTGGTGGCGGTCAAGGTAGCCGGGATCAATCCCGGTGAGATTGCGATCCGTGAGGGCCGTCTTCATGCTCGCTTCCCCGCGACGTTCCCCTCGGGGGAGGGAACCGATTTTGCCGGCCTGGTGCAGGCTCTCGGCGACGGCGTGAGCGCGTTCGGTGTTGGAGACGAGGTGCTCGGCTGGACCGAGCAGCGGGCCAGCCACGCCGAGCTTGTCGTGGTCCCGGCTGACCAGCTCACGGGCAAGCCGGCGACGGTCTCGTGGGAGGTGGCGGGGTCGTTGTTCGTGGTGAGCTTCGCCGCCTATGCGTCGGTGCAGGCGGTCGCTCCGCGGGCCGGCGAGACCGTGGTGGTCTCCGCCGCGGCCGGCGGGGTGGGGTCGGTCGCCGTTCAGCTCGCGCGCCGCACCGGAGCCACCGTGATCGGGCTGGCCAGTGAGGACAACCACGACTGGCTGCGCCGCCACGACATCGTGCCGGTGACCTACGGCGACGGCCAAGCCGAGCGAATCCGCGAGGCCGCCGGCGGCAAGATCGACGCTTTCATCGACACCTTCGGCGGTGGCTATGTCGATTTGGCGATTGAGCTGGGCGTCTCTCCGGAGCGGATCAATACGATCGCCGACTTCGAGGCGGTGCAGCGCCTCGGCGTCCACGGGCAGGGCACCCACGCGGTTGCCACCGCTCCGCTGCTCGCGGAGCTCGTGGCGATGGTGGCCGACGGAAGCCTCGAAATCCCGATCGCGCGCACCTACCCGCTGGAGCAGGTTCGCGACGCCTTCCGCGAGCTTGAAAGGCGCCACAGCCACGGCAAGATCGTGCTGCTGCCCTGAGCGCTCGAGCGTCGAGCCGCTTTGCCGTCTGTCGAGCATCCAGTGAGATGATTTGGCCGTGCGTCCATGTGCCCCCCATTCGAGGACCGGCGATAATCCGCCATCGGGCAGATGCGGTGAGGGGCGTTGATCTTGGTCGATCCCGCGCAGGCCGCGCAGCGCCCGCGTGTCATCGAGCCCATTGACCTCTCGACCGCCTGAGAGCCGACAGAAAGGGAAGCCTCCGTCATGAAGTCCAAGATGCTCCCGGCAATCACGGCAACGGTGCTGATGCTCCTGATCGCCGGCTACGGGTCGTCGTTGGCGGCCGCGTCCACGCTCCCGGCGGCCACTGCGTGCAGCGCAATCGCCGAAGGCGGCGAAGGTGCGATCAAGGCGTGCGAACAGGGCTACAAGGGCACTCGCCTGAGCGCGCCGCTGGTGAAGATCTGCCTGAAGGGCGTTGGCGAAGTTGCGGTCTACGAGAACCAGCTCGACTGCAAGATGGGCTACATCGCGGCCGGCGGTGTGAGCAAAACGGGTCCGTCGGCCAGCTCGAAGGGGAAGACCGAATGCGCCTCGATCACCGAAGGCGGATCGCCCGAAGCCTGCGAACAGGGCTACGGGGACGCCGTCGGGGGCCTCAAACAGTACGAAAGCTGCGACCACCTCGGCGAGGGCGCCATCAAGACGTTCGAGAGCGTTACCGAATGCGAGGACGGCTGGTTTGCGGGTAAGGTCCGCCCGAAATGCATCCCCGGATCCGATGAACAGAACAGCCAGCCGGGGACCACGATCAACGCTGACGCAGAAGCAGACAAGACCTGCGGAGAATCCTAGTTTCGCCGCGCTGTGAGGGCGACGCCGTCAGGCGTCGCCCTCCTCCAGGACACGAGTTCCCGTCTCACCGGGCATCCGAGAGGTACCCCTTGGGCGTTCGCTGACCCGGATCAAGCTTGGTCGCCTTACGGCGGCGCTGAAATAGCTGGAGCCGGGGAGGCGCGGCGCAATTCCTCATGTTGATGCTGGCTTGTGCCGATGGTCCGAATAGATGGGCCATGGATGAGTAACCGAGCCATCCTCAGCGCTGCGCGGTCTCCACAGGTGCACGGGGGGCTTGTAGCGCCCTGGCCCGCGGCGGTCATGACCGCCGGCGGGATGTCGTCGCGGTGAGCGATGAACGATGGATCCTGGTGTCCGTGGTTGGGGCCCTCGCCGCGATTGCCCCGTGGCTCTTCTATCGCTCGCTCGCCACACGCAGGCGTCTTGAGACGCTTTCGGCCGAGGCACTCGAGGCCTTTCGACTGAAGTCGGAGTTCGCGGCGAGCATGAGCCACGAGATACGCACGCCGCTGAACGGAATCATCGGGATGACCGAGCTCCTGCACGACACCTCATTGGATCCGGTGCAGACCGAGTACGTCGCCGCGCTTGCCTCATCGGGCGAGGCGCTGCTGAGGGTGGTCTCGGACATGCTCGACTTCTCAAAGATCCAAGCCGGATTTCTTGCGCTCAATCGCAGCGACTTCGAGCTGCGCGCGGCTGTCGCGGAAGCGTGCGAGATGCTCGCTGAGCGGGCTCACTCCAAGGGCATTGAGATCGAGCACTCGGTTGACAGCGGCGTGCCCATGAGGGTAAACGGCGATCGGGCACGCCTGCGCCAGATCCTGCTGAATCTGCTTTCAAACGCCGTCAAGTTCACCGCCGCCGGCGAGGTCAGGGTGCACGTCAGTAGGAGCGCGGGCGATCAGCTCCATTTCTCGGTCTCGGACACCGGGGTGGGGATCGATAGAGCACGGGCGGCCGAGTTGTTTGAGGCGTTCGCGCAGGCGGATCAATCGACGACTCGCCGCCACGGCGGAACCGGCCTTGGACTTGCGATCTCACGCCAGCTGGTGGCGCTTTTGGGTGGCCGGATCGGCGCCGAGCCGGGGGATGCGGGCGGCAGCGTGTTCTGGTTCTCCGCCGATTTGCCACAGGCCGACAGCGCCACCGAAACATTTCAGCAGTCCGATCCAGAGCGGGCGGAGGAGCGCATTGCGAGCGATCGAGGACTGTTGGTGCTGGTTGCCGAGGACAACGAAATCAACCGCACCGTCGTGCTGGCGCTGCTTGGCAAACTGGGACTGCAGACGGCCATCGCCCACGACGGTCGCGAGGCGATCGAGATGGCCGCGGGTCGCGATTACGACGCGATCTTCATGGACTGCCTGATGCCGGAGATAGATGGATTTCAGGCCACGCGGGAGATCCGCAGGGGCGAGGGGGGCCGCCACGTACCGATCATCGCGATGACCGCTCTCTCGATGCCCGGCGACCGCGAGCGCTGTGTGGCGGCCGGGATGGACGACTATCTGAGCAAGCCGCTTCGCCGCGCCGCGCTCGATGCGGTCGTCCGCCGCTGGCTGCCGACCGAGGTGCTGCAGGCGGAGCATCGATACGCCGCCGACGATCGGCGTTCTGAAGCGCGCGGCGCCTCTCAGAAGACCGAGGACGTACTCGATCTGGCCACCGTCTCAGAGCTCCGAGACACCCTCGCGCCGGCGATGCGAGACCAGCTGATCGATACGTTTGACGAACAGAAGGAGAGATGCCTCAGCGGCGTCTCCGCGGCGGTCCAGCGTGGCGACCGCGACGAGCTGCGACGCGTGGCGCACCTGCTCAAGGGAAGCGCGGCAAGTCTCGGGGCAGCGAGACTGCGCCAGTGCTGCGAGCGCCTGGAACACACGGGCAGAAGCCAAGACGCCGACGTGGGCGAGGCACAGCTCGTGGAGTTGCGCGACGCCGCAGCCGAGGCCACTCAGGCGCTGCGCCAGCAGCTGGCTTGACCACGCCGTAGCCCACCGTTGCACCGCGGTCCCGGGTCGGGACGGCAGCCCCGAGGGCTCAGGAGATACCGCTGCGGACGGCTTGGACCGCCGCCTGGATGCGGTTATCGAGATGGAGCTTGGCGAGGATGCTGGCGATGTGATTGGAGATCGTGTTGGGGCTGAGCGAGAGATCGCTCGCGATCTCGTGATTGCTCTTGCCGCTTGCCAGCCGGGTGAAGATTTCAAGTTCGCGCGGAGTCAGCGTGGCACGGATCGCGCTCGCGGCGTCATCGCTGTCCGTCGTGATGGGGATATCTCGCTCGCGTATGCGTTGCAGCAGCTTGCCGGCGATCTCGGAGGAGATCACCGATTCTCCGGCCGCGGTTGCCCTCACCGCTGCGATGATCGCGTCGGGGTCGGCGCTCTTCAGGATGTAGCCGCTGGCGCCCGCGACGATCGCCTCGACGACGCGATTCTGCTCGGTGCGGGTGAGGATCAGTATGCGCGAGGCCGGGGCGAGCAGGCCGAGCGCCTCGATCGTCTCGACACCGTGGCTCCCTGGAAGCTTGAGGTCCATCAGCACGACGTCCGGGCGTAGCTCGAGCACCAGCTTGAGCGCGTCTGACGCGTTGGTGGCCTCGCCCAGAAGGCCAACGCCATCGGCCGCGAGGGCCTGAGCCAGCGCGCTTCGAACGAGCTGCTCGTCGTCGACCAAGACGACCGTAACAGGCCGTACTCGCTCAGAGATTGAGTCCTGATGCGCTGACATATGGGCCGATTCGACCGTCGGCGTCTCCCTGTGGGGCAGTTTAGTAGCTCTGCAACGGATGGTCCGTGTGGACTCCCCACCGGTCCGTTAGGACCCCCACATTGGGCTCGAAGGAACTATATCCGCCAACGACCGCGGTGCCGATATTCACGCAGATTCCAATATGAGGATTGCGGATCCATACGAGTACGCTGCCGCCCACGACGCCGGGCCCGGGGCATATTTCCAGCGCAGCGACCTAGACGCCACGGGGAGGGCCATGCCATGGTAGAGCCCCATCAGACGGCGGATCCACAGCGCAACGGGACTGTGGCTCGGCCGTTTCCAGCCGACGAGCTTGACCAGTCGCAGCTTCTGACGGTCCTCTCGGATGTCGAGAACGGCGACTTCGACGTGCGCTTGCCGCTCGAGTGGACGGGCATCGCTGGCAAGATCGCCGCCACGCTCAACAACGTCATCGCCGCGAACCAGACGTTGGGGGCGGAGCTCGCGCGAGTCAGCCGCGTCGTCGGCAAGGAAGGCAAGCTCACCCAGCGCGTCGCGCTGCGGGGCTCGGACCGGGTCTGGTCTGAGAGCATCGACTCGGTCAACACCCTGATCGACGATCTCGTCCGTCCCACGACCGACATGCAGCGAGTCATCGGCGCGGTCGCCGACGGCGACCTGTCAAAGAAGATCTCCGGTGACGTCCACGGGGAGGTGCTCGAGCTGAAGAACACCATCAACGGCATGGTGGACCAGCTCAACCGGTTCGTCTCCGAGGTGACCCGCGTCGCCCGCGAGGTCGGAACCGAGGGCAAGCTCGGCCAGGCGGCGGCCGTGACGATCGAGGTGGGAGGCGTTTGGAAGGATCTGACCGACAACGTCAACCTGATGGCGGGCAATCTCACCGGACAGGTTCGCGACATCGCCGAGGTGACCACGGCGGTGGCCAACGGGGATCTGTCGAAGAAGATCTCCGCCGACGTCAAGGGCGAGTTCCTGCAGCTGAAGAACACCGTCAACGCGATGGTCGATCAGCTCAACCGGTTCGCCTCCGAGGTGACCCGTGTTGCCCGCGAGGTCGGCGTCGAGGGCAAGCTCGGCGGCCAGGCCCAGTCTGCCGAGGTGGCCGGCGTCTGGAAGGACCTGACAGACAACGTGAACCAACTCGCGGCCAACCTCACCAACCAGGTGCGCGCCATCGCCGACGTCGCCACGGCCGTGACCGAGGGCGACCTCACGCGGCAGGTCGGGGTGGAGGCCTCCGGCGAGGTGGCCGTGCTGAAGGACAAGCTCAACGAGATGATCCGCAACCTCCGGGAGACGACGCGGGAGAACACCGAGCAGGACTGGCTGAAGACCAACCTCGAGCGCTTCACCCGCATGCTCCAAGGCCAGCGCGACCTGGCCACGGTCTCGAGCATGATCCTCTCGGAGCTCGCGCCGCTCGTCTCGGCGCAGCATGGCGTGTTCTACACCCTCGCCAGCCTCGAGGACGGCGGTGAGCCGGTGCTGCTCTTCCAAGCCGGCTACGGCTACAAGGAGCGCAAGAACCTCGCCAACCACTTCCGGCTCGGCGAGGGCCTCGTCGGTCAGTGCGCTCAGGAGAAGGAGCGCATCCTGCTGACCGACGTTCCGGGCGACTACGTCAGGATTTCTTCGGGCCTCGGCGAGTCGGCGCCGCTGAACATCATCGCGCTGCCGATCCTCTTCGAAGGCTCGGTCAGAGCCGTGGTGGAGCTGGCCTCATTCAGTCAGTTCAGCCCAACCCACCAGGCCTTCCTCGATCAGCTCACCGAGAGCATCGGGCTGGTGCTCAACACGATCGAAGCCAACACCCTCACAGAGAATCTGCTCAAGCAGTCTCAGTCACAGGCACAGGAGCTGCAGTCCCGCCAGGAAGAGCTCTCTACCTCCAACGAGGATCTCGCCAGCCAGGCCAGCCGCCTGGCCGAGCAGTACAGCGAGGTGGAGCGCAAGAACCAAGAGGTCGTGCTCGCCAAGCGTCTCGTCGAGGAGAAGGCCGAGCAGCTCGCAGTGTCCTCGAAGTACAAGTCCGAGTTCTTCTCGAATATGTCACATGAGCTGCGCACCCCGCTCAACAGCCTGCTGATCCTCGCCGGCGAGCTCGAGGACAACCACGAGGACACGATGACCGACACGCAGGTGCAGTACGCCAACGTCATCCGCTCCTCGGGCAACGACCTGCTGCGACTGCTCGACGACATCCTCGACCTTGCGAAGGTCGAGTCGGGAACGGTCACGCTCGAGATCGCCGAGCTGCCATTGAACGAGCTCAGGAACGCGATCGAGCACGACTTCGAGGCCGTCGCCAAAAAGCAAGAGCTGTCGTTTTCAGTCGAGCTTGCGCCGGAGCTTCCCGCGAGTATCGCGACCGATCTCGGCCGCCTGCGCCAAGTGCTGAAGAACCTCGTCTCAAACGCGTTCAAGTTCACCGAGCGGGGCGGCGTCGTCATGCGCATCGACACCGCCGAGCACGGCTGGAACCCGACGAACGACAGGCTTAGTCGAGCGGACACGGTGATCGCGATCAGCATCGAGGACACCGGGATCGGTATCTCTCCCGAACAGCAACAGCTCATCTTCGAGGCGTTCGCCCAGGCCGACGGGTCGACGGCTCGTCAGTACGGCGGCACCGGCTTGGGCCTCTCCATCAGCCGTGAGCTCGTGCGGCTGCTCGGCGGCGAGATCACGCTCGGCAGCAGGCCTGGTGAGGGCAGCACCTTCACCGTTTATCTTCCACGCGCCTGCGAGAGTCACGCCGAGCCGATTGCGACGCCCACACTCGAGGTCTCGGCACCGGAGCCCGCATCTCCACCCGATCTCATCTCCTCGACCTCGCCTTCGCCTGAACTCGCCGCACCGATACTCGACGGCGACCCCGGCGCGGGGACAGCTGAGGCTGCCGAGCTGAAACCGCTGCCTGCCGTCGAGCACCAGGCCGGCCGCAATCTCGCTGGCATGAAGGTCATGGTGGTGGACGACGATTTTCGCGACATCTTCGCCCTGCTCGCGCTGCTTCAGCGGGTCGGCATCGAGGCGATCTCCGCGGAGAGCGGCGAGCGGGGCATCGCGCTCCTTGAAAAGACGCCGGAGTTCGATCTCGTCCTCGTGGACATCATGATGCCGGGCATGGATGGCTACGCGACGATGCGAGCCATGCGCAAAATGCCGTCGGGCGAAGACATCCCACTCGTCGCCTTCACTGCGAAAGTGGAAAACGGAGAGCGCAAGCGCTGCATGGACGCAGGCGCCTCGGCGTATATCCCCAAGCCAGCGGATACCGCGACGCTCCTCGAGGTTCTCGGCGAATGGCTCCCTGCCGCCGCGGCCACGACGTCGGCCGGCGCGGTTCCCAGGAGGGGACGCGGGCCTTCGCCCGAGCTCGTCAGTCCCGGGCTGAACGGCGGCGTGACAGCCGCAGCACCGACGCCCGAGGCTCCCGAACTGAAGCCGATGTCTTCGCTGCAGCACCCCGCGGGCGCCGATTTGGCGGGCCGTAAGGTCATGATGGTGGACGACGATTTCCGCAACATCTTCGCCCTCACCGCGCTTCTGAAGAAGGCCGGGCTCGACGTCGTCTCAGCGGAAAGCGGCGAGCAGGGCATTGCGCTCCTTGAAAAGACGCCGGACCTCGATCTCGTGCTCGTTGACATCATGATGCCGGGCATGGATGGCTACGCGACGATGCGAGCCATGCGCAAACTGCCCTCAGGCGAAGACATCCCGCTGGTCGCCTTCACTGCGAAAGTGGCGGATGGGGAGCGCCAGCGCTGCATCGACGCAGGCGCATCGGCCTATCTCCCCAAGCCAGTGGATAGGGCCACGCTCC
>CAVXHC010000007.1:0-488281 GCA_963761355.1 uncultured Solirubrobacteraceae bacterium | reverse complement strand
ATTCTGACGATCGTTGACAGCTGTGGGACAGAGCGTTCGACCAAAGGCTCTGCCGAGACCGCACTAGGGTGTTTACTGTGCGATGGGCCGACCCCCTCGGTCAAAGCGCGACCTCTCCTGGTCGGGCCCTCGGCTCAGCGACGTTCCTCGCGATCGTTACGTGGTCGCCGATCATCTTGCGTCGCGGCGCGTGTCGGCAGGCCCCGCTGCACCGCTTTGCTGATCACGAATCGCTCGAGCCACACACTCAGCAAGCAGAGGCGGACGGAGTTGCCCACCTGCGCTTGGAGCTGTTTTCGAGTGTGCCTGCGATGTGGTAGTCGTCGCGGAAGCCTTGGAGGCGGAGCAGCTCTTTGGCTCGGAGGCGCCCGCGATTTCGTCCAGTGGAACGGACCAACGTCGGGGCCAGGCTGACCTGGATGGTCGGCGCGGGACGCCTGGGATCCAGCTTCAGCAGGAACGTCCAGTAGCGCGAGCGCCAATCGAACAATGGCTTCGGGTGTCCCTCGTGCGCTGTGTAGTGCAGATAGTTGCGGCCTGGTGGGATCTCGGGGAGCAAGTGTCCATACTTCCCGTTGACGGACTCCTCGGGCTCCGGCCTCGTCTTCAAGAGCCCACCAGACGCTTGCGCGTGCACTGACGTGGGGCAGTCGCTCATCCAGGTTGGTAGGAGGTCGGCGTCGCTCGTGCTCGCCCCAATGTGTCGGGGCCGGGAGCCGGAGGTGCGAGCCGTCACGGGAGCCGACGATGAACAGTCGCTGGCGATTCTGGGGCACGCCATAGTCAGCGGCATTTAGGATCTCGTGCGTCACTGAGTACCCCAAGCGCCGGAGCCCAGTGACGAGCGCCTTGAAGAACGGAGCCGACTGGTTCCGGTACGCGAGGCCGAATACGTTCTCGATCAAGTATGCACTGGGCCGAGTCCTTGTAGGAATCGGAGATAGTCGCCGAGAAGGTCTGCTTTTGAGTCTCGGCCTTCGCGCTTGTACTCGAGGTGGAACCCGGACTTAGAGAAGGCGACGCAGGGAGGCCCTCCACAAGAAGGTCGATGTCGCCGCTCGCCACCCCAAGAGCCTTCATCAGCTGCGTCGGCTTCAGGGCCGTGATGTCGAGCGGCTCGACCTCCGCCAGCCCGGAAACCAGCTCTGGCGGTTGCGGTTGAGCGTCTCCACCGCAACTGGATCGCTCTCAATCGCGTAGGTCACATCGAACCCCGCGGCCTCCACGCCGAGGTCGCGGCCTCCTGCTGCCAGCTAACGCGCCTGCACGCGCTTAGGCGCTTCCTCGACGTCATGAGATCGGAGCCTGTCTAGCTGGACGGCGCCATTGATCTGGCGCGCGATTGAGTCCGCAGGCTGATGCTCCAGAAGCGCAGCGCCGTCCAGCCCTCACGTTCAAGCTCGGCGTCTACTCGCAGGTCACGCTCTCGGTTGCGGGCGATCTTCGGTGCCCGAGTAGGACGAGTTGACGCGTGGCGCGTGAAAGTGCTCCGGGCATCCGTGCCAGAAGCAGCCATCTACGAACACGGCGACGCGCGCGCGAGAGAACACAAGGTCGGCGGTCCAGCGGCGATCGCGTAGAGGGCGGCACGCGACGCGGTAGCGCAATCCAAGCGCGTGCACCGCCCGGCGGACGGCCAGCTCAGGGCGAGTGTCGCGCTTCTTGTTGCCCTGCATCACCCGCCGGACGGCCGGCGAGGACGCCCGCGATGCCTGAGAGGGCTCGTGGCGCCGAGCGTCTCGCCTGTCGTCCTGGCGTGTTCTCGTCGACGTTTGGGTATCCGCGCACATCACGAAACATATGGGCGGATACGGCGGAATCGACGCGGACTATGGAGCAGGCGGGCATCATCGAGAGCGGTTGGCTGACTAGGACCGAAGCCACGACGCGCCGCCTATTCCGGCTGCACGAGCTCGGTTGAACCGCGTCGCCGAACGTGTGGCGAAGACAAACTCATGGCAACGATGCACGAGGCCGGCCGCGTGCAAGCTGACGATGGCATCAGCGGCCGACAGGTAGTTGCCGACCTCTTGCGAGAGCTCGTCGACCGACCACGGCCCGGGCGACCTCGGGTCCAGCAGAAGCTGGAGAACCACCCGCTCAACCTCTGAGGCCCTCGTCTACATCCTGACAACTAGGCTGATGCTGCATGGGGAGGTCCGTCCTTTCCTTGCCGTGGCCCCGGGCAGTTAGCGCTGCGCCGGGGCCGACTCTTTGTTGGTGGGTCGAGCCTAACGCACAGAACGGCGCGAGCGCCCGCAATGCGGCGATTCTGGCGCAGAATCGCTCATCGTGGCGAGACCCTCAGCCGTCTAGCTCCAGACCTTCGTGCGTGCCTCAACGGCCATTGCGGTGGTTCTCGAGCGGATCTCGTCTTCGCTCCAGTCGTCCGCCGTGAGAATCGCGGATGGGATCCACTCGCCCTTGGCTCGCTGCATGAGTTTCTTCTTCGCGGGAAACGATTTCGCTCCTAGTTTGGTGTTCAAGCTCTCGGAGATGTAGATCAGGTTGCCGATCCTTCCGGTTAGGTCACCGCCGTCGCTTTGCGACGCGACGTGCTCGATCGTCATCTTTTTGTAGTCGACGGGCGCCGAGCCTGCTCGTGTTCATGAAAGCGCCGCAGTATGTACTGGATCTTTCGCTTATCAGCTGTGAATCGCTCCGTGACTCGAGCGCTTCGAACCCAGCATCGAACTCTTCGTCAGTCGGGCGTTTGGCGTCGAGGTCCTTGACGAACTCGTCCAGCTCCCTCGCTCGCTGCTGAGTCCCTGGGCTTCCGTGAGCTTGAGCGCCCGCGATGCATAGAGTGCCGATACTCCGCCAGAGGAGCTGCGGCCCGCCAGCACGTTGAACGTGAAGTGATAGTTCTCGATCGCACGCAAGGCTCGCCTGATCTGCGCCACGCGAAGTTCTTTAGCGTTGTACGCGCGCAACAATGAAAGGACCATCGGGCGTGGTTGCCGTATCCCGAAGGTGAGCTGAAAGCGCAAGGAGTCTGCGAGATCGCTGTGCTGTGCCCACTTCTTGTAGTTAGGCTCCACGATTGTCCGAAAGAGCGGGGAGTCTTCTGTTAGCTCGGTCAAGAACGCGTCAGCCTGTTTCTTGCGGATCCTTTTCCTGACGGCCTTGTCGAGCGACTTCGCGGTTGCTGTGCCGTAGCGTGATCGCCAGAAGACCAGCACGAAGTCGCTCATGTCTGGGCGATTTTCGCTCGCGTCAAACAGGTCGACTATGCGCTGCCAGCGCTGAAGCGGGCGGTCGAGACTGCCCGCTTTCGGCAATTGAGCCAAGAGATGAGCCTTGACGAGGTCGGCCGGCTCAAGATCCTTGCCTCGTGAGTTCAGCGTGACGAAAACGGTGGTGGCCTCGTCTTGACTCCCGGTCTCAACGAACACGACTTGTAGGCCAAGAACTTGCTCACGTACGTCTCGGAAGCTCCTTCTCGATTGTCTCCGCCTGCTTGTCGTCTTTGATTTTCGGGTTGGCTTCGACGGCCTCGACAATTCTTTGGACGTAGCGCCTCGCGAGCTCAAAGGCGTCGCGAATCGCCTCTTGCTCCTCGCCCTGTGGGGGTCCAAGCTCTGCATCTCCTCGGCTAAACACGAGATCCTGCAGGTACGGGTGTGCGGTGTCGCTATGCAGGACAGCTCGGAGCCGATCCTCGGCGTCCCTTCGCTCCACAAGGTTGTGTGTCCCGTTGGCGAGGGTTGTGAACCCCTGGCCGTCAGCCTCGTCTCGTACGGCACATAGGAACATCAGGAGGGTTGTGAGACGCTGTTGCCCATCCACCACCGCGACGGTGTCGCTTTTCCTAGTGAGCGGATGGACCACCATCGATCCGATGAAATAGTCGCCATCTCGCTCTTGGATCGCGTCCTCCCAGAGTTCTTCAACGTTCTCGCGAGCCCATGAGTACGGTCGCTGGTAGCGCGGGACGACAAAGAAGGTCTCGGCGAGCACCCGCTGGATCGAGCGGTCGTTGCTGGAAAGCTTCATGGCGTGAGGGTACGCGTGGAATGACGCCGACGTCGTACGACTCCTTGGTGCCCGGCCGGGAACGCGGCGCGGACGTGTGAGGACCTAGCGACGCCGCCCTCCGGAGCCGTGCGGAGCGACGGCCCGCCTGATTCTAGCGGGCGCGTGCGGCTCAATAGAACACGAATAGAACATCACGTTAGGCTCCAAGGACTGCGGCCGCGCTGCAAACACGCAGGATTTGCAGGGCTTTTCTCTATCGGGGAGACAGGATTTGAACCTGCGACCGCCCGGCCCCCAGCCGGGTGCGCTACCAGACTGCGCCACTCCCCGTGGCTACAAGCGGGCGACGGGAATCGAACCCGCCCTAGAAGCTTGGAAGGCTTCTGTGCAACCACAACACTTCGCCCGCATGCACGCCCCATCTTACCCGCGCCCCCTCCCCCGGCAACCCTTGCAGGGCGCGCCTGCGCTTTCGCCCCACGGCCTGTCCGTCCGTCTACCCGGCCCCTTATGGTCTGTGCGTGTCCCACAGGCCCCTGGCCATGCTGTCCGGGCTCACGCTCGGCGACTACCTGCTGTGGAACTGGTCGCTGAGCGGTAATCACGACGTGCTGGCACTCGTGGCCGGTCTTTCGCTGCTGCCGCTCGCGCTTGCGTGCCTGTGGCTGCTGACCGTCACCGTGGCCCGCCTGCTGGCGCGTTCGACCCGCCGCGCACGAGCGGCGGGCCACCGCGGGCGGGCGCAGCACCCTCTCTATCGAGCCG
The DNA here is from genome assembly GCA_963761355.1 of uncultured Solirubrobacteraceae bacterium. Classification (GTDB taxonomy): domain Bacteria; phylum Actinomycetota; class Thermoleophilia; order Solirubrobacterales; family Solirubrobacteraceae; genus Palsa-744. Next base: position 483,538 of record CAVXHC010000007.1, on the reverse strand, counting down.
GCGGCTCGCCGTCCACGGGCGTTCCCGCGGGTAAGCCCACAGCACTGGACCAGCCTCCCGCAGCCGCCACGAGCTCCTCGGTCCCCTCCCCCGGCAAGCTCGCCGCCTGAGGCGGCATCCCGTCGCATATGTGAGCGACCGCATCGGACGCCTGCTCCCCCACTCCAAACGCGTTCGCGTGGGCCTTTCAGCGGCCGTGCTCGTGCTTGCGGCGGCCGCGCTCGGCGGATATCTGTACGAGCGTCATCGCACCGGCAACATCTACCACCCGCACGCGCGATTCGTGGCGCAACCCACCCCCACGCTGCCGGCACGCGGCCCCGAACGCTTCGCTTGGCCGTTCTACGGCTACACCAAGCAGCACACGCGCTTCTTCCCGGCCCCGGCGCGTCTGCACCCGCCCTTCCGCCAGCTGTGGGTGCGCAACGACCACACCCTGCTCGAGTTCCCGCCGGTGATCTATGAAGACCACATCTTCCAGCTGGGCGACGACGGCACGTTGATCGCGGTCAACAAGCACACCGGACACACGTTCTGGAAGCGTCGCGTGGGCGTCTTGTCGGCCTCCTCTCCGGCGGCCGTGGGGAGCGTCGTGTACGTCACCGTCCTGGCCCGCGGCGGCGGAAGCCGCTCCGGGCGGGTGCTCGCGCTCAGCTACAAGAACGGACGGGTGCTGTGGTCACGCGACCTCCCCAGCCCCAGCGAGTCCTCGCCGCTGATCGACCATGGCAGGCTGTTCTTCGGGTCTCAGAACGGAACCGTCTACGCGCTGAGCGCCCATAACGGGAGCGTCCTGTGGACCTATCACGCCGCGGGCGCGGTCAAGGCCAGCCCCACCCTGAGCGGCGGAGTGCTCTACTTCGGAGACTACTCAGGACACGTGCAGGCGATCTCCGAGCAGAGCGGTCGGCGATTGTGGGTGAGCGGCTCGGGAGGCGCGCTGCTGGGGAACGGCACCTTCTACTCGACTGCGGCGGTGGTGTACGGGCGCGTGTTCCTGGGCAATACCGACGGGCGCGTGTACGCCTACGACGCCTTCACCGGAAGACTCGACTGGGCCGTTCAGACCGGCGCCTACGTGTACGCCTCGCCGGCCGTGACCAACGCTCCCGGACTCGGCCCGACGCTGTATCTCGGCTCCTATGACGGGACCTTCTACGCGCTGAACGCGCGCTCAGGCCACATCGAGTGGCGCTATGACGCGCACGGGCGCATCTCCGGCTCGGCGACGATCGTCGGGCGCACGGTCTACTTCGCCGACCTCGGCGACCGCCGCACCTACGGCCTCGGCATCTCCACGGGCACGGTGATGTTCCAGAAGGACACGGGCTCCTTCGACCCCGTCATCAGCGACGGCCAGGACATCTACCTGACCGGCTACACCGGCCTCTACGCGCTCACCCCGCGCTAACGGAGCCCGAACGCCGGCGCTCGCGAGCGTGCGCGAGGCGCCCCACCACGGTCCGTGAGCCCGGCCGCGGCTCAGGCGCGTGGCGCCGCTCGGCAGGAGCTTGCGATGCCGAGCGCGCGGGCCAGCGAGAAGCGCGCGACGACGACCACCGTGCCGCGTGCGCGAGCCGTCACCGAGGTCCAGCCCGAAGGCGCGGGCCCCACGCAGCCGGCGCCGCGCGCGAGCGTGAAGTAGCGAGTGAAGTGCACGCGCACGAGGAACCTCCCCGGCCTCAGCGCCTCGAGCGCGAAGGAGTCATGGCCGAGCGCGGTCAGCCGCCCCGGCCCGGTCGCCAGCGGCGTGGGAGCGAGCACGCTGTAGACGGTCCAATGCCTGCTTGCGAACACCCGGCGCAGGAACGGCAGGCCGCCGCGGATCAGGCGGCCCTCCTGGGCGCTTGAGGGATCAAGCGCGGTGTCGGGGAGCGCCACGTAGGCGACGCCCTGCCGGTGCAGCCAGCGGTCGTACTCGGAGGCGGTCAGCCCACGCGCGAGCAGCACACCATCGAAGCGGGTATCGAGCTGCTTCTCCCATCCGCGTGCCAGCGACACGCTCGGCGCGAGCAGCGCCGCCTCCCAGTGTGAGCGGGTGAACGGCACCTCGACCCGCACCGGCGCGGCCGGGGGCGCTGAGACGCCGGCCAGAAAACGCTCGACGGGTACGTAGTAGGAGGCGCGCGTCGATTCGTTGCCGGCCACGGCGATCGTCTCGCGCACCGGACCCCAGGCCACCCACACGGCGATCAGGCACAGCGCGAGCGCAATCGCCAAGCTCGGGCGCTGCCTCGCGAGCGCGTGGCGCTGCGCGAGCGCGCACACAAGCAGCGGCCCCGCGAGGAGCACGCCGTAGCGCTCGATGTTGCTGCCGACCGGCGTGTGGATGATCAGGCACAGAACGCAGACGAGCAGGTACACGAGCGCTCCCAGGCGCAGGAGCTCCTCACCGGCGGGGAGCGCCCACAGAAACGCGAGCACGACGAGCGCGGTGGCGGCGAACGACAGCGTCGGATACGGCTCATATCCACCCTCGGGGAAGAGCAGCGCGAGCGCCACCACCACCGCGACCGCAGGTGCCCCCAGCACCAGCGCCGTGCGAGGCGAGCGCTGATGGAGTGTGTGCGTGACGGCGGCCAGCGCCAGCAGCACGCCCGCGACGGGGCTGGCCGCTGCGCACAGCGCCGCGGTCACCCCCGCCAACAACGGCCGCCCATGGACGAGCGCGAACACGGCCAACAGCGCCAGTGAGACGCCCATCGCGAAGGCAAGGCGTCCGATCCACACGTCTGCCACGGCGGCCACGGCGAACAGCGCCACCCCCCAGCGCGCCGCCGGGCCGTATGTCCTCAGCGCCAGGCGCTCGAACAGCGCGCAGGAGGCGAGCACGCACAGAACCGCCGTCAGCCGCAGCCCGAGCAGCGAGGCGAGCGGGGGGAACAGCAGGCTGTACCCGGGGAGATCGTGGCCGGCGTACCAGTGCTCGTCCCAGACGGTGAACCCGAGCTGTTCAAACAGGTCGACGCGGTACACCTGTGCGGCGAGATCGGGCGAGCGCGGATCGACGATCAGCCACAGCGCCAGGAGCGCCCCGGCCACCGGCAGGGCGAGGAGCCCCGCCGCGCGGGCTCTGGCTCTGATCGGCACGCCAGGATAATGACGACCATGAGAGCGACAGCCGCCACACGCATGCTGCATCCCGCCCTGCGCGCGGGCTTCGTGCTGGCGGCGCTGTGCGCGGCGGCGGCCGCGGGCGGCTGCGCGACCGGGCACCCGCGGGCGATCGGAGCCGGGTCCCTGGCCGAAGCCGAGACCTTCCCGTACTACCGGGTGTACTGGGTGGGCCCCACCTTCGCCGGCCAGCCGCTCGCGGCGGCGGACGGTCAGAAGGGCTACGTGCGCACCGTCGGCGACAGCGTGTACTACGGCGACTGCGTACAGGACAAAGGCGTCTTCGGAGGCGGCAGCTGCCTGCTGCCCCTGCAGGTGACGACCGTGATCTACAGCCTGCACTCGAACGCGACCCTGGGGCCCCAGCGCAACATCGTCGTGCGGGGGGTCCCCGCGACCGTCTATGACGAAGGACGCTCGATCGAGGTCTACAGCGGCAGGGTCGCGATCGACATCTTCTCCGACACGTTCGCCCACGCGATCACGGCGGCCGACGAGCTGCTTCCGGTGAACGCGCCCGGCTCAGCCACGGGCGACCTGCCCCCGCCCGTCTACTGCCCCGGCCTCTCGGGACCGATCGGCCGGCAGCTTCAGAGCGTCATGGACAGCCTGCCGCGGCACGCCTGCCAGCAGGCTGCGGCGGCGGCCGCGTTCGCCGACAGCCTCCAGTGAAGGGCTACCCGGGCACTGCCGGCGCCACGGGCTTGCCGATCTCGTGGCGAAGGCTGAGGAAGGCCAGGGAACCGATGCCCGCGGGAATCCACAGCGAGATCGCGCGGTAGATCACGACGGCCGCGAGCACCGTTGAGGCGGGCCGTACGCCGAACAGCAGCAGCATGCCCACGAGGCCTCCTTCCACCGCGACGAAGCCGCCGGGGACGGGAATCGCGTTGGCCAGCATGCCGACGAGATATGCCATCGCCACCACCCACACCGAAGGAGCGTCTCCGAACGAGGCCAGGCACGCGTACAGGGTCAGGTTGTCGAACAGCCAGTAGCCGACCGCTCCCAGCAGGCGCCAGTCGCGTGAGCGGATCAGTCCCACCGCATCGTCCACGCCCCCGCCCAGCGCTGTCACCGCGACCCCGGCACGGCCGCGCTCAAGGCGCTGGCGCGAGGCCGCGCGGCGCGCCCAGGAGGCCAGCGCGAGCGTGCCCACGATCGTCGCGAGCGCGAGGGCTGCCGGCAGCAGCGTGAGCAGGGGATTGGTCGAGCCTTCCAACAGGCCGAGCCACATCGGCACGCCGATCACGACCACGGCTCCCACGTTGACCGCGCTTGTTAGCACGAAGATGAGAACTGAGCGCTTCGCGATCCGCTCGGCCGAGATCCCCTTCGTGCGCAGCACCCATGCTCCGAGCGCGATGCCGGCCAGCCCGCTGACCGAGACGACCGAGTTGACCGCCAGCTCCGACAGCGACAGCCGCGAGATCAGGCTCCGCGAGAGCATGCCGAACACCAGCCCGAACAGCACCACGTAGCCGGCGCATGAGAGCACCTCGAGAGCGATCCCGGCCGCGATCCATGCCGGGTTGGCATCGGTTATGCGCTCGGCGGCCGAGCGCAGGCCCGGCACGCTGAGCAGGAGCGCCGCCACGAGCGCGAAGAAGATCGCAAGGCTGATGATGCTGTTGCGGAGCGTGCGCGACTGAGCCGCCATCGCGGCGGCGGGCTCATCGCGCCCCGTGTTCTCTTCAGCGATGGTGCCCTCCGATGGTGTGCGTCACGGCGATTCTTCGCATTCCGTTCGCCTTCCTTTAGCAGCATGCTCGGCTCCCACGCTAGCCTGAGAGCAGCATTCTCCGCGCGCGTCCTTGCGGGCGACCGTACAGGCCCGGCCGGGGGATGATCGTGACGATGCCAGAGCTTGCACGCATACTGGTCGTAGACGACGAGCCCGCCGTCCAGACGGCGCTCTCGCGGGCGCTCGCGCTCGAGCGCTACGAGGTCGCCCAGGCGGTGGATGGCCGCGAGGCGCTCGAACGGCTCGGCGCGGCGCCCTTTGAGGTGGTGATCCTCGATATCTCGATGCCCCATATCGATGGGCTGGAGGTGTGCCGCCGGCTGCGCAAGGGCGGCGACCGCACGCCTGTGCTGATGCTGACCGCCCGCGAAGAGGTCGACGACCGCGTCGCCGGGCTGGATGCGGGCGCCGATGACTATCTCGTCAAGCCGTTCGCACTGCGTGAGCTGTTGGCGCGCGTGCGCGCGCTGCTGCGCCGCGCGGGCGAGGAGGACGAGCAGGAGGCGACGCTCGTGTTCGAGGACCTGCGGCTCGACCGGCTCGCTCACGAGGCATGGCGTGGCGAGCGGCTGCTGCAGCTGACGCGCACCGAGTACCTGCTGCTCGAGATGTTCCTGCGCCACCCGCGACAGGTGCTCACGCGCTCGGCCATCTTCGAGCACGTGTGGGGGTACGACTTCGGCACGACCTCCAACTCCCTGGGCGTCTACATGGGCTACCTGCGCCGCAAGACCGAGGTGGGCGACGAGCCGCGCCTGTTGCACACGGTGCGCGGCGTGGGCTACGTGCTGCGCGGGCGATGAGAAGGCGCCGATGAGCTTCCGCCGCCGGATCACCCTCGCCTCTGCTGCCGCGGTCGCGATCGCCGTCGTGCTCGCCTCACTTTTGACCTACCTGCTGACCTCCCACCAGCTGCGCGGGCAGGTCGACACGCAGCTCAGAAATCGTGCCGACAGCCTGCGCTTCGTCGCCGGCAACCCGGTGCGCCGCCAGCGCGGCACGCTGCTGGATCTGATCAAAGGCCAGGACTCCGGTCAGGTCACGCAGAGGGGCGCCGCGGGTACCCAGAACAGCCCGCTGCGCAACGTGCCGCCGCTGCCCAACCAGGTGCGTGGCTACCAGCAGCTGGTGGACCCGCAGGGCCACGTGCTGTTCCGCTCGGCGAACGTGACGCTGCCGGTCGACGCCCGCACGCGCGCGCTCGCGAGCGCCAACGGCCCGCGTTTCTTCCACGACGCGCGCGTGAACGGCATTCATCTGCGCATCCTCGCCGAGCACGTCGCGCCCGGGCGCGCCGTCCAGGTGGCCCAGCCGCTGACCGAAGTCGACACGCTGCTGCGGCACCTGCGCCTGATCCTCGCACTGTTGGTGATCGGCGGCATCGCACTGGCCGCACTGCTCGGACGACTCGTCGCCGGCGCCGCCGTGCTGCCACTGAAGCGCCTGATCCAGGCGACCGAGCACGTAGCGCTCACGCAGGATCTGAGCGGGCGCATCAAGCCCGTCGGCGAAGATGAGATCGGGCGGCTCGCGACGAGCTTCAACGCCATGCTCGACGCTCTCGAGCGTTCGATGAGCGCACTTGACGCCTCCGTTCACGCGCAGCGCCAGCTCGTGGCCGACGCCTCGCACGAGCTGCGCACCCCCGTGACCAGCCTGCGCACGAACATCGAGATCCTGCAGCAGGCCGAGGACATGAACAGCGACGAGCGCCAGCGGTTGCTGAACGACGTCGTCGAGCAGATCGAGGAGCTCACGCTCCTGATGAACGACCTGATCGATCTGGCACGTGGCGAGGAACCACGCGCTGATGCCGAGGACATGCGCCTGGACCTGATCGTCAGCGAGGTCGTCGAGCGGGCTCGCAAGCACGCCCCGTCCACCCCGCTGCACGTGCAGCTCGAGCCGACCGTCGTCGCCGGCGTGCCCGCGCGGCTGCAGCGGGCGGTCAGCAACCTGATCGACAACGCTGTCAAGTACAGCCCGCCGGGCGAGCCCGTGGAGATCGAGCTGCACGGACAGGAGCTGACCGTGCGCGATCACGGCCCGGGAATCGCCGCCGAGGATCTGCCGCACGTGTTCGACCGCTTCTACCGGGGCGCCGAGGCCCGCGGCCGGCCCGGCTCGGGGCTGGGGCTCGCGATCGTTCGCCAGGTCGCCGGCCAGCAGGGCGGGAGCGTCGCCGCCGAGCGGGCCAGCGGCGGCGGAACGCTGATGCGCCTGCGCCTGCCCGGCGCCGAATCGGTGAGCGACGAGCGCGTCGACCGCGGCGACGCCCTGGCCGCCGGCACGCACTACTCCTCGGTGTGAAGCGCCCGCGCGCGGAAGCGCGCGGGCGACTCTCCATAGCGGCGCCGGAAGGCGCGCGCGAAGTGCGGCGCCTGGCGATAGCCGACGAGGCGGGCGACGTCGCGGACGGGGATCGCGCGCTGCTTCACCAACAGCTCGGCCGCCACCGCCATGCGCCGCGCGAACAGATCCTCCTGGAAGGTGCTCTCGCCGAATTGGGCATATGCGCGGTTGTCCATTGTCGATAGGACGATCTCGGACGACGGGGGCGGTACGAGCAGCAGGACGGGAGCGTGGTGCGAACTCTCGTCCACCAAGTCTCCGTGGTCGCGCACCTCCCGCCAGTAACGCATCGGGTCGCCGCCGACGACCTTCCTCACCCCCGCCAGCCTGAGCTGTTCTGCGTCACCGTGCAGCTGGATCACGTCCTCGCGTAGGATCGGCAGGACGCCGATCGCTTCGTCTTTCACCGCGATCCGGACTTCCTTGAACAGGCGCAGCAGCCGCTCGTTCAGCGGTGCCTTGTCGTCCTCCAACGCCGCGCGTAGCGAGCTGTACACGTCGAGCATCGCATCGGTGGGTATGTCGTCGCCGACCGTAGCAAGCTGGCGTTCGACCTCGGCCGCAGCCGCCTCGGCTGCGGTGACTGCGGCAAGGGCTCCTTCGAGCGCGTCCTCCCGTGCGGGCGTGACCTTCTCGATGTACGCCTTGCGGACACGGTCGCGGTCGCGCTGCGCCTTCTTGAGCGCCTTCTGTCCGCGGGCAAGCTCGCCTTCGATGAGCGCCCGGCCCTGCGCCGTCGCCTCGGCCTGCTCCTTGGCCCACTTCTGGAAGTCGACGAACTCGCCGGCCAGGTGCTCGATGATGGCGCCGTCGATGAGGTCGGCGTCGAGGCGGGGGACCTGGCACAGCCCGTCGGTCTCTTTGCGCGACGCGCAGACGTATGACCGCCTCTGCGTGCCGTCCTTGCGGACGTGCGAGTAGGTTTCGCCGTACATCGGGCGACCGCACTCAGCGCACACGGCTAGGTGCGAGAGCGCGTAGCGGGTCGTGGGCCGACCCTGGGACGGTTTGTAGCGCCGCAGTTCGGCCTTCATGCCGACGCGGTCGAAGTCGAGCGGGTCGATGATCGGCTCCCACTTCGCGGGCCGCGGCTCGGTCGCCATCTCGGGATCGTGCCGGTGCAGGACCGTGCGGGCCGCGTAGGTCGGGTTGGACAGCACGTCGCCCACGCGGTAGTTCGTCCACGGCAGCCCGTCGTGCTTGAACTTGCCGCTGGGGATGGGCCGAGTCCGCAGCCCCTCGGCGTTGAGCCTGCGCACGATGGCGGCTCGTCCCAGCCCTTCGAGCGCCAGCTCGAAGATGCGCCTGATGACGGGCGCACGCTCGGGATCGATGTCTAGCCCGCCTCCCGGCGCGAGCGCGTAACCGTCCGGCGGGTCGCCGCCGTGCCATTCGCCTTTTTCGTAGGCACGCTGCTTTCCCGACTTGATGCTCTCCGACTTGCGCTTGGAGTCCTCGAAGTTCCGCGTGCCGATCAGCGCCGCGTCGAGGATGCTCTCGCCGGTTCGGTCGTCCTGCACGGAGCGGACTCGGACGTTGGCCTTCATCGCCCAGAGCACGACCTCCACGAGGTGCGCGGCTTGGATCGCGTCGCCGCGCGCCAGCCGGTCGGTGTGCTGGACGACGAGCACGGCCTCGCCGTCCTCCGCAGCCAGCCGCTCTACGTGCTCACGCGCCTTCGCGAGCCCTTCGCCGCGGTCGCCGCTAAACGCCGACTTGGACTCGTCTTCATAGGTGGCCACGACCGTCCAGGCCTCGCGCTCAGCCATCGCACGGCAGTCCGCTAGCTGCGTTGGAATGGAGCCGCGCTTGTCCTCGCTCGACTTCGCGGCGTATGCGATCGCCTGCATAGTCGATTATCGACCAGCGGGCCTAAGACCCGTAGCCTCCTCGCTCAGCTGACCGCACCGGCCGAGACTAGCCTCGGCCGTGGTGTGACCAGCTCACCACGGCGACCCGAGGGCCGCCGCAGGTGTTATTCGTCCAGCGTGATCGACCGTGTGGCCTCGCCGCGAACCTCACCCTCACGCACGAGAGCAGTATTCTCGCCCGCAACGGGGGTCTGGCCCTTCTGGACCAGAACTGTCGGCTCGGCAGCCACAGGCGGCTGTCCGCCAAGCGGCTGGGTGCCCTCGCCGGCTATCGGCGGAGCACCGGTCTGAGCACCGCCGGATTGGTCGCCCTGGGGCGACCCCTGCGATGGAGTACTACCGTCTTTACTCATCCTTCCACGTTACACGACGGCCCCGACGGCAGTGACGAGTAGCCCCACGACCAACGCCCCGAAGCCGAGCCCTACACAAGCAAATACCACCGTTGTGGCGCGCGCCTTCTTGTCGTTGACCTTGCGCGCGTCGGCAAAGATATCGCGCCGACCGGCGGCGATGGCTGCGATCACCACCGAGGGATCGGCGTTGAGCGTCTCGGGTTTGGTTCGAAGGATCGGGGCTGTCTCGTCGATCCCGCGATACCACTTGGGCGAGAGCGCGCGGAAGGCCACCACCACACCGGCGAGCAACAGGCACGAGGCCACTCCGATGCACGCGCCCAGGGTGATGAGAAATCCGTGCTTGAGATGCCCGCCTGCGAGCAAGGCTCCGCCTAGCCCGCCGCTGATCGCGATGGAGACGCCCGAGAACGCGGCAAGCTGCGTGAGCTTGCCGTCGATCGTCTGCATCCGGTCCTCCTCCTCGGACAAGTCGTGGGTGCACGCCTCCAACACAGCGTTGGCCGTGTCGAGGTTGTAGGTCGTTGCAAGCGCCTCGTTTGCAGCCGTTTTCCTGATCCGTTTCCTCATGCATCCAAGTCTAGGTGCGCCCTCGGCTCCGTCAGACTTCACGAGCGGCCCGGTAGGCCGCCCGTGTGACTGCCGAACTCGCGGAACTTCAGTGCATGCAGATCAGCCCGATGATCGGACCGATGACGAAGCTTGTAAGGACCGGGTGCTTCATGCGAGAGTTACGGCCTTGGCGGGCACATGCTTGCCCTTGCCTGTGCCCGACTTCGGCGCGAGCCCGAGAGCGGGTACCAGCTCGCCCGTCTTGGGCTTCATCGTGAAGCGACCCCGGACCGTCCACTTCTTACCGTCCCAGGTGACCGTCGCCTTCACGGCACGTCGCGCCCTGCTGTCGTCCAGGCGTTGGTCAAGCGTCCTGCGCTGCGAGAGCTTCTTCGCAGCAGCGCCGACTTCTTGGCGCGCGTTCGACCGCGCTGTCGTGACCGCTGCCTTGTGCTGCCCTCTTCGCCGCCACCGGTGGAGATTCTTAGTTGGCATAGCTGTTCCTATCGTGTGATACAACGTATGTTCGTGTTCGAGATTGATTCAATCGAACTTTTGAGAAGATGCAACTTGCATTAGTACTTCATCTATGCTAAGTTCCAACCTCTTGCAACCAAACTAGGAGTGGAAGATGCAACCTATGATTGAATGCGGCGATATTCTAGAGATGCTGAAGGCGAAAGCCGAGCCGTTGGTAGACACGCCCAGCAGCGTGCTCCAGCAGTTCTTAGTCTTCAGCCAACTCAGACGAGCAACGTTGAGCGCCGCGTACGCCACCCGCGCGCCACCCGCGCGCCGTACAGATCCATCCTGCCCGAGTCGGAATATGAGATCCCATCCTCCGTACTTAAGAACACGCACGCGCGCCGAGCCGTGACGTGTCAGAGCTGTTAGTGAGGAGCTTAGTGACAGCTGACCGAGCTCACTACCTGCCGCTGAAGCAGCACATTCGCTGAGAAAACAGTACCTTTACCCGCTGCGTTTGTCGAGCGAGCAACTCAAAGATACTCGCCGCGTAGAACTGAGAATCACTCAGAAAAGCCGCAACGCTCAATCCCAAGCCATAACCGCCACCGCGCCCAACGTCCGTGTCAACCGCAAACCGCCCTCCCCGCGCAGCCTAGTCAATAGCTAACCCGTGCCAATCGCCGCGAGAAGCGCGAGAAGACGCGAGAAACGCTACACAGCAGTAAGCAGTACACCCCGAGCCTGCTACCGTAAAGCATTCACTCAACAAAACACCTGTCGTCCCACGCACAACTCTCAAGAAGCGCGTCCGTCCCTCAGCCGTCAGAGCGCCTAACCTCGTGACAGTGCCCGTAACCTACAGCGAGAGAAAGAGTGTGCGCCCATAGCATCACGCGCCGCACATGTGCTCACACCGCGTCACTTCCCTTCTGTGCATCGCACCGCACGTACCTCACCACCTCGCGTTCCGCCTCCTCCAGCAGTCAGCGAAGCATCACCCATAACGCGAAGCTTCTGCACTCCCGCGCGCGTGCAACAAGAGCTCAATTCCCTCGTTCATCCTGTCGTTATAGTCGCTCATACCGTGTGCTCGTTAGCTCAAGCTCAAACAAATTCTATCAGAGCCAGCGAGCGCCCATCGCTGACTAACACCCCCGAGCCTCGCCTGACAACGTGCCCGCTGCACGTATTCGTAGTCGTCGAGCAGTGTGTTCCTGCAGCCACTTGAAGCGTGAACCCAGTACGAGCGCCGTGCGTGCGCTAGCAGCAGAATCTTTTCCTCCTCCTCGTACCAGCGTAGTACTCGCGCTCATCTATCACCTGCGCGTTGTCCACAGCGTTTATCGCACACGCTATCGTTCCTTGCGTACCTCCTCTTCAGCGTGCTAAGCGTCGAAGCGCTCGATGCGCTCTATACCGGAAGCACCCACTCACGAATCGTCAAGCGCTCCGCGAAGTCCAAGTCGTTCACCCGAGCGCCAGAACGTTAGAGAGTCGCTGATGAACTTCAGAGAGCCCAGCGCTATAGCTGTGCGCGAGCGCTGCAGCCACCCTCCTCAACCTCAAACGCAGCATATCTATCACCCTCCGCGAGAGAGCCACAAAACCTCATCAGTAACCGAATAACCCTCGTATCGAATCCTTCATCTTATCGCAGATATCCTTAGCTGTCACCTTAAGCGCACCCTGCTTGTCCACTAGCACCTGTGCATAAACGTCGATGTCCTTCACCTGTGCGTCGTCCACACTCGCGCGCAGCTAGCGAAGCAGCGCGTGTGCAGCGTTGTCCGCGCGCAGATCGTCACCTCTATAGTGAGTAGATCTGTTGGCTAATTCGTTCATGCATCCGTCCTCTCCATGTGTGTCATTGCACAATCCACGAGCCTTAGAAGCAACCTCAACGTCCGCGTTCACTCGTGAATCTCCTCCACGCGTTCGTCATCCAAGCAGATGACAAGTGCTAACACGTACGCTATGCGTGTTCGCGCTGTACCTGTACTTACCGATGTCGTGCTTCGCGCGGTCCTTCAGCATCGTCTTGACCGTCGCGGTGACCTCGGAGATCGTCATCGCCTTGCACGTCCCCCGCAGGAACGCTGCCTTCTGTATGTCGTCTGTCTGTATAGAGACGATGACAGTGCTCACTGCAGTTCCTCCGTCACGTGCTGTCGTGCAAGCGCCTCAGCCAGCGTCTCGCCGCGGACCGTTGAGACTCCTGTGGAGATGACTACGCCGTCCTCAGCCACGCTGTCCTGTAGCTGTTGCAGGTTCATCGTATCCTGTGCCAGCGCCTTGCTGCGAGGCTGTCTATCCTCCACTGAGATGAGTCTTAGTGCGTCTGCAGCCATTGCGCGTCCTCTCGTCATTCCCACCCTGTTCGTCCCATGCGGAGCATGAGACCATCTAACAGATAGATAGCCCTCCGCTCTCTTACGCAGTCTACAGATGACAGATCTCTAGCAGCTCTCTCTCTCTAGCTCACTCACTCGTAGCAAAACCGCCATCCCGTAGCAGTTCAAGTTGTCCTATCTAAGCGCTCTCAGATGTTCACCACAGTAGTTTCACTCCCTCCCACGATTGCGTCGGCCTCATCCATCACTCCTCCGATCCTTTCTGCGAGGACTAAGACGCACGTTATCGCTCCCACTCCTCCCTCATATCCCGTTCTCTCTCACTCCGTCTCTTCCACTCCTTCCGCAGCTTCGCTTTGGTGGCCTCCGTGTGCCGCAGGCCGACGTGCGAATTCCTCATCTTCGCCTTGGTTGCCTCGCTGTGTTTGAAGCCCTTCGGCATCCCCATCGCTTACCTCCTCCTTCTTCTCGCGCGCTCGTGCGCACTCCAATCTCTGTAGTGATGCAGCGACGTTGTAAGCTCATCACTCAGTCCATCACTACACCCGTTCTCCCAGTGTTTGTATCCCTAGAGCCCAACTGTGTAGTGATGTCGTGATGAGTTATAGTGCCCTATCTTTCTCTTCTTTTTCTATCTGTATTTATTAATTCACTTCTCCATAATCTAAACCATCTCTACATCTCTCATTCATCATTCTTTTTATTATTATACATCTAGGGTTTTGGTGGTCTGATGCACACGATTCATCACTCAGTCATCACGCAGTCATCACTACATCCCAGCGCGCTGTCCGCCCTTCGGCTTTGACCAGCTTCAGCCCGCCGAATTTCGCGCCTTTGTGATCGCGCAGCCAGTAGAGCAGCGCCTTCCTGAACGCGTCGTGCTTGACTATGCGTAGGTCATCGGGAAGATGCTCGTACAGCGGGGCATCCGGGGGAGTGCACAGGTTGCAGACGTCCTCGAACTTCATCGGTCCGCGTTGGAGGTCGTACCACTCTCGGAGGAACACCGCCGTTTCCTCGCGCTCCGCGCTGGCGGCGCCAAGTTTGTCCCTGTTCTCGAGGAACCCTTTGACGCCCGCCGCGTGGAGTATTCCCCCGACCACGTCGGCCCATCTCTCGAACGATCCCAGCGTGCGTTCTGTCGAAAAGGGGACCACCTCACCGTCGCTCTTGACCTCGCCGCCCTCGACCCAGTTGCGAACGAGCGTGAGTGCCGCTTCCACCAGCTTTCCCCGGTTCTCCAGCGCCCACGATTCGAGGTCCGGGTGCCCAAACAGCTGCTTGTCTCGGTCCGTCGGGCGGACCTCCCCGGGGTCGAGGATGATCGGCACGGTCCGACGGTTGTGCTCGTCGGAAAGCTGTGTGTTGTTCCCGGTCGCGACCCAGACGTTCCGGATCGGGAGCCGGACCATCCGGCTTTCGCCGAGTTTGCGGTCTGCCCACTTCCCCGACGTGATGGCCCCGGCCAGCACACCGCCTGTGATCTCGGCCGCGATGTTGTCGAGGACGATCGCCGGCATGCCCGCGAGGAGCTGTGACGTGATCCGCTTTCGCATCTCGTCTTCGTCTTTGACCTCGCCCGTCATCTCTGGGAGGCCGCAGCCTAGATATCAGGCATATCTTCGCGAGGTACGACTTCCCGGTGCCGATTTCCGGCGCGGTGATGAGGTGCATTGGCGTTGGCCGGTCGCCGATGTACTCCCGAACGAACGGCAGCAGCAGCAGGCCGAGCGCGTTGGCCTTCGACGCGTCGTCCTCGAATCCAAAGTCCCCGAGGAGGTCGTCCATCAGGAAGTCCCTCGCTCGCATGCCGTCCTCATCTGTGGCGAACACACCGACTCGTCCGCGAGCTTCAGGTTCTGGTCGGTCCAGTAGAAGATCTTCGACTCAGGGTGGTGACCAGGAGTCGCGATCACCCTTCCGCTAGGACCGAGCACAGGAACGTCCACCACACGGTCCACCCTTGCTATGCCACGGTACATGTCCGAGTCCCGCGCGAGGATCAGTTTCGCAGTCTCGGGGGATGGCTTCACCTGTTCGACTTTGCCCTGCTGGTCGTACCTCCAGAAGAAGATGATCCTCGAAAGATCGTCCCGGAGCGAGTCCACCGTGAACAGCTCAAGCTCGCCACGCTCCGTGTTGCGCACCAGGTCGTTCCCGCGCACCATCCACCACGGCCACGTCGGGTCGTTGAACGCAGCGATGCTTTCGAGCACGTCGTCCGCGTGTTCGTGGATGTCCACGCTGCCGACGTAGACCTCTAGCCGGTTGTCACCGCTCTTTTCGCCCACGTCGGTGCCTCGTTTCGTTCACTAGTGAATTCATAGTCGTTACTACCATTGTATCTTTGTGTCCACCAGCATCACAAGCGCCACTTTCACAGTGACTCCTATAGAAGCTACGATTCGAATTCACCCTACAAACGAGGAACCATTTCCATTGTATCCCTGCGCCCGCCGTTCACTGTGAAAAGCCGCCGCTGCCTCTCCTAACTAAACCCTCTCCCCTATAAGCGCCCCAACTCTTACCTCTCACCATCGTTCTTCCGTGCCTCCTCTTCTAGCTGACTTATCTTCCCCGTTGTCTCCACAAGTGCTAGCACAGCATCCTTCGTGATCTCCTATAGTACCTATCCCTCCATCTTGTGTTCGTCTTTCTCTTCTTATACTACATCAGTCAGTTAGTCTTCTACGGCTTGCGAGACTCCGTCCTTCAGTCTCTTACTGAGCTCGTCGCCGAGGCCTTCTCGTTGAGCGTTGAGGCTATCTATGACAGTTGAGCCTAGCCGTACTTCGTTACTCATCAGTGCTCCACCATTCTCCGTCCCCCGTCGCCAAGTCTAGCTGCTCTTCTATGTGCTCTATCTAGACACCATCCTCCGCTACGCTGTGACAGATGACTGTGTAGCTGCCTTCCATACAGCTAGTTGCCGTCTCTTAGTTCTCCCCTTCTTCTGCCACCTTCACTTCCTCTCCCTCAGCTGCTGTCTTCAGTCTCTCCTTCAGTGACGTAGTCATGTCTCTCCTATCTACAGACAATGCGCTGCCCTTTAGCCTTGCAACTATCCTAGCAAAGCGCCGCTCTCTACCTGTACAGACATCGCCTCTTGCGTCAATCCAGCGCTGCCCATACTACATCCCTGTCCTCAGCTATCTTTTCCAGTTCCGAGTCCGCTTCGTAAAGCTCTTAGAGCGCGTCGCCGAACACATCCCACTCTTAGTAAGCTGTGTCTAGCGCCTCAGCTAGCAGTGACGCCTATTCTCTCAGTATCATGCCTTCTTGCCTATCTCTCTCTAGCTCTTCCTCTACGAGCCATACCTCCTTCTCGCTGCGCAGCGCAGCCACTTCCCAGCGCAGTCTTGTCGTCACTTCCGCCGCCTCGGCAGCGTACGCCTCTGCCGCCAGCTCTGCGTATGCCCGCTCGTGCTCCTCGGGCGTCGGGTTGTGCCGCGGTGTTGCGGCCAGGATATCCTTCAGGTTGGCGCCTTGACCCGGCGCCTGTTTGGGAGAGTTCCCATTTTATGAACCTACTTGTCTCCCGATGAGACTCACCGCACCGAGCAACGGAACCGCAGCCTTCTGCTGCGGCATAGGTCAGTTCATGTGGATCGCTCCCGTCGTGGACATCGCAGTCACAGTGTCGCACAGCGAGCGCGAGCGCGCAAACGCATGAACCGCGATCGGCCATTCGTCGCCCCTAGCGGTGCCTCTCGTCCCACGAGCGACCACGCCTGTCTGGAGGCTGTCAGATCTACCAGCTACGCTTGGCCGCTTCGACGGAGGCCATTTCTGTCGCTCATGCGGCAGCTTCCCGCAGTACGCCGGTTCTGTGCGTGTCGTACGATGCGCGCGGTGAGCTTTCAACAGCCGCAGCAAACCGCCGAGGATCAACTGATCTCGCTTATCCCTGAGGACGGTCGGGCGATCGGCAACACGGAACTCAGGAGGAGGCTAGGTTGGGATGAGGCCGACTACTGGAGCGTGCGCAACGAGTTGATCGACGGTGGTGTGCTCGAAAAGGGCAGGGGCAAGGGCGGCTCCGTTCGGCGGGTGACGTCAGTCGCGGAGGGGGCGCCCAGCGCAGCCGAGGAGGTGGTTGCAGAGGTCGCCGAGGAACGGGCACGGCTGTACGAGCAGTAGACGGCCCTCTACGAGCCGATGCGAGCCGTGATCGAGACACACTGGGCGAAAGACAGGCGAGTGAACCCAATCGCCGTAGAGATCACGGCGGCCCAGAGCCGCAGAATGACGGGTGGTCGTTGGACCCGGCCTGACATCGTCAGCGTGTCCGTCCATGCGTTCGTCCATCTGCCGGGCGGCAGGTTCATCGAGGTCACGACGTTCGAGGTCAAGCCGACTGATGACATCGACGTTCTCGCCGTCTATGAGGCGCTCGCGCATCGTCGGGCCGCCACGCACTCGTACGTTCTTCTACACGTGCCGGAGAGCGACCAGCCGGCGCTGCAGGAGCGCATCAACGAGATATGCGAGGTCGCACGATTCCATGGGATCGGTGTCATCGTTGCCGACGATCCGAGCAACTACGAGACATGGGAAGAGCGCGAGACCGCGTCGCGGGTCGAGCCGGACCCAGCGAGGCTCGACCGCTTCATCGCGACCCAGCTTCAGAGCGCAACGAAAATCGCACAGGCGGTCCGATAGGGAAGCGAACTCGTCCAGGCGGCTGATGGCTGCGCTGGTCGCGTCCGACTGAATCCACCCCCGGTAGTCTGGACGCCCACCCGATCATGACTCGCTCCGAGGGGAAATACCAGGCCGCAACGCTCAGCGTCGCGACAATCCGAGCCTTACATGAAGGGCTGCAGGGGAGGACCCGATGTATCCGGGCGTGCGAGACGAAGCTGTGCTTGAGAGCGCATCGGGTCGCCCCTTGACGTCGCTGGGCGTCACGTTCAAGTACTGCACCCCGTACGACGCTGCGGCTGCTTTGGGCCATTCGATCATCACCAGTCACCCCTTCCGGGACGGCAACAAGCGAACCGCCCTACTTGCAATGATTGCGATGCTTGACCGCGATCACCTCGGCGTTACGCGTCCAACCGAGAATCAGTCAGCCTCATGTTGTGCGTGGCAAAGCACGAGCTTTTCGGCACAGCAAACGGACGACCCGATGCCGATTCCGAGGTCGAGGCAATGGCCGATTAGCTTAGGTCGAACACACGAAGCACCCCACTGAGCGAGCGCCTCCTCCAGTATCGCGACCTCCTCAGCGCGCTCAAGCGGTTCGGCGTCACAGCTCATCCGAGGTCGGGGAATGCCGTAGACCTCGTTCGTGACGTCAACGGACGACGCCTACGGGTCCAGATCGGCTACACGGGACGCGGCAACATGCAAGTCGAGCCAGGTACCGTTCGTAAGGTCAGGCGGCAGCTGGAGCTGGACGATCAGCACGGCGTGGACCATCGACGGTTCTACGACGACGCTCCGCCTCTGAACAGCCTGCTACTCAAGTTTCGCGGGGGCGCTCTACGCGTTAGCCGATATGACCGCTCTGGACAAACGCCTGAGCAGATCAAAGAGACGAAGCGCCGAAACTGATGTCATCTCGCAGGACGCCAGGCCGAGCGTGATCGGCAACCCGTATCCGCTCGCGTGAGTGCGAGTGCGAGAGAGGGCGATGGATGCGCCGCTGTCTGCGTCCCGACGATCGAGACGACACCGCGATGTCGATAGGCGCTTACTCCTCCTCGACGTGCACGCCGTCCTCTCTGAGGATTTCGTTCAAGTCGCGTATCGCGAGGTGGACGAGGTGCTGCGGCCCGTAGAGTTGGGTGAGCATCGTGATGCCGCCCAAGCCGGGATAGGCGTCCGCCATCAATCGGTGGTCTACAGATAGGGCCTCTTGTGCCTTGCTCATGTGCTCGATGGCAGTTCTCGAGCGCAGCGTGAAACGGCTCCCTTCTTTCCTCCGGACTTTGTTCTTCCAAGATCCTCTCCCGACATTTCTTGCAGGCGTTTCGCTCGGCGAGAAATCCGCTGACCGTTGACTGCTCCTCTCGGTACCGTGCATTGAGGTGGCTCGCCGAGCCGCTGCCCAATCGGCACAAGGGCATGAGGCCCCGCTCAAGAACTAGGACTGCGTGTGTCTATCCAGGACCCTTGGCTACCTTGAAGTCAGACATCGCGCCGAACTATACGGCACGATCCAATCATCCCCGTGCGCGAATAAGCTGCGCGATGAACGCGCGGCCAGCTCGGGGGCTTCGTGCTCTCACACACGGACCACGGTCCAGCCGTCACGTTCCAACGCCGCCGTGGTAGACAGGTCCCGACGGCGGTTCGCTTCGATTTTCTGCGTCCAGTACGCCTCGTTCGTTGTGGGCCACGTGCCGTGGTCCGGACACCCGTGCCAGAAGCAACCGTGAACGAACACCGCGATGCGACGAGCTGGGAACACCACGTCGAGTCGCACGGGCCGACGGTCAGGCGTCCTGATCGGAAAGTCGACACGGAACCGAAGACCCGCGTGATGGAGCGCGGACCTCAGCGCGCGCTCGGGCCCGGTGTCGCGCCGACGGTTCGCGCGCATGATCTCCCTGCGGGGCTCGGGCACGCCCGGCCATGGTGATCTTGTGGTTTCTGCTCATCCGCCGCTGCGGACTCTAGGCTTTTTTAGCGTGCCCGTTCGCGCTGCGCAGGATGTTGATCTCGGCTTCCTGCGCCGGAAGCGTCCACCGACGACGGTGCCATCCAACAGCACGGCCGCGCTGGGCATCGTCGACCTGTTCTCTGGATCGGCGGCCTGAGCGTTGGCGCGATGGAGGGTGCACGTCGCAAGGGTCGGGATGCTCGCGTCCAGCTCGCGGTCGACTCCTGGCCTCCCGCGCTGGAGGTCTTCCGGGACAGCCTGCGGCTGGACGAGAGTGCGACGCTCGATCTGGACCTGGAGCACGCGGTCGGCAGCATCGCAACGGCGCCGCAGGCGTCCGAGCAGCCGTTGCTAGACACCGGAGCAGAAGCGTCGATCTTGCTGGCCGGACCGCCGTGCCAAGGGCACTCGGCGCTGAACAACAGCACGCGGCACACGATCCCCGCAACGACCTCTACCTGGCTGTCGGGCGCGTCGCCCGGCTGCTCGAACCGGCCGCCGTCATCGTGGAGAACGTCAGCGGCGTCGGTCGCGACAAGCGTCGCGCGGCCGAGCGCTGCGAGGCCATCCTCGCGGAGCAGAGCTACTCGGTGTGCTCAAGGCGGCTTCGTCTCGACGAGCTGGGTGCCCCGCAGCGGCGCGTGCGTCACGTGCTCATGGCGACGAGCGAGGGCTCGTTCGACTTCGACAACGTCGATGCTGCGCCACACCGCACAGTCGAGTGGGCGATCGGCGACCTGCTCCG
This sequence comes from uncultured Solirubrobacteraceae bacterium, assembly GCA_963761355.1. Lineage (GTDB taxonomy): Bacteria > Actinomycetota > Thermoleophilia > Solirubrobacterales > Solirubrobacteraceae > Palsa-744. Next base: position 463,372 of record CAVXHC010000007.1, on the reverse strand, counting down.
CATCGACTATTCCGACGGCATGTTCGACACGCCGTCCGTGCCAAGCGAAGACAACGAGGCCCGGATCTATTGGCTGTTCTACAACGACGCGTACGACCTATTCAACCCCCGGCGGCCCGAATGCCACCACAACGACCACAGCTACCTCTCGATGTACGGACGCCTGCGGTGGGACCAGCCCGCTCAGACAATCACCAGCGGCTTCTGCTCGATGGGGCAGGGCCGGTTCGTGCATCCGCTGGTGCGCCGCACGCTCACGCCGCACGAGGCCGCGCGGTTGCAGTTTCTTCCCGACTTCATGGACTTCTCAAGCGTCGCGCGGCGGAACGATCTCGCCACCATGATCGGCAACGCCGCGCCCCCGATCCTCACGATCGCGATCATGCAGGCGTTGTGCGATCAAGGGCTGGTCTGAGCTAGTCGCTCGGGATCAGCTTCGTGCCGAGCTGTTCTGCCTTGCGGTGCGCGGTCGCGGTCTCTGCGTCGGTGCGCCCGTTTGTGGCGAGGATCTTCTCGATCTTGGCACGGGTCGCGTCGTCGGCATTCCGTTCGCCGATCGCCTCGATCGCGGCGTTCGCCCAGGCGCGCAGGTCGAGGACCTCTTCGAGCACAAGAGCGAGCTCGTCCAGCGGCACCGTCTCCCAGAAGGCCTGCGTCTCAAGCTGCGTCAGAAGCTGCGTCTCCTCGAGGATTCGCTTGCGCGTCCAGTGCCAGCCCTGGAACTCCCCCGGCTCGCGGCGCCTCATCTCGGCGAGCTTCGACCCCGGCTTGCGGCGGTGGGTTTTCGGTCGCCGCGCCGCGTATTTCTCCGCTTGCGCCTCCACCTCGGCGAGGGGCACGCGTTCGTACATCCTCGGATTCATCCCGCGCGCCCGCTGCTCCCGCCCGGCGAATCGGATCAGGCCCTGCTCCATAAGGCGGCGGAACTCTCTTGGTCATGCCGTCGGAGCGACCGCCGAGAGCCTGTCGCAGATCCGTCGAGGCCAACTTGCCGTGCTCGAGCGCCGCATAGATTCGCTGTTCGGTCCGCCCAAGTTGCTGGACACGCGCGTCGCGTTCATCGATCTCCATTTACTTCCCTTTCCCGGTGACGGGAGAGCGACACATTGCCGCCCTCCCCGTCTCCGTAGGACTAGTTGTCGTCCTCGTCGGCGGCCTCGGCGTTCGCCTCGGCTTCAGCGCCTGCGTCGTTGCCGGCCGTGAGCGCGAGCTTGGCACGCGCCGCGATCTGGGCGGCTTTCATCCCGGACTCCAACTTCGCGTTCATCTGCTTGCGCATCACTGGGATGCGGTCGCTCACGAGGTTGAAGTCCTGCGCCACCTCCTCGCCGATGTTCTGCAACTTCGAGGTGCGCGGCACCGCGAAGTCGGTCATGATCAGCGTTGCATCATCGGTGACGTAAACCGCGTCGATCTTGTCGTCGCCCACCTTCGCCGGGCACAGGACGAGCCCGTCGTCGGCGAGCAGCTGCTGCACCTTGCCCCTGCGTCCCGTCTGCGTCAAACGGGACACCGCCCCTTTCAGGGCCTTCCAGACCCCGGCGGCAACTTCATCGTCGGGATCCCAAAGCGGCGAACCCGGGCTCGGTGTAGACGAGAAGGCTTGGGCCGCGAGCGTGGCCTTCGGCACAGCCTTCTGCTGGCGCTCCACTTTCGTGCTCGACCTAGTCGGGCGCACGAGATCACGGAGCTTCTTCGTGAGAGCCTCATAGTCGGGGCTCTCTTGATCCCCGTCGACCTTGACGTAACCGTCGGCCCTTAGGGCCTCAAGCACGCCTTCGTCGACCTGATGACGCAACACGTCGAGGCTCAGAGCCTCTTGAGTCGTGGCGTTCATGGTGACTACCTCTTTTCTGCGAGAGTGGAGATGGCGGCCGGGTTATTCCGGGCGGCATTGCCAGTTCGCGGCGGAAACCTTAGCAGGTGTGGCGAGTGTGCGCTCGCCGACTTCGGCCGCGAGCTTGACCGCGTACCTAAGGTCTCCTCGCTCCAGTGCGCCGTCCAGCTCGGCATCCGGCTTCCACGGCCTCGGTCCCATACGAATGTATGTTCGCATGTTCGCAAACGGCGGGCAAGACCCGCCCACGTCGGTAGCGCGTGAGATGATCAGATCATGCCGCCGGTTGCGAAACCAAAGGACACGGTCGATCGCAAGATCCACTTCTACCGGGCTGTGCTCCCGATCGTGAAGGGCCAGTCGAAGGCCTTCGACCCGACGACTGCGCTCACGCGCATCAACGGTCTTGCCTTTGCGAGTCCTGGTCGATACCTCCAGGACGGCGACCGGATTCTTTGCTGCTGGGTCACGAAGGCCGAAAAACCCGGGCAGGCGCGGCTGGCCGTCATCCGACGCGAGGGCCTGCCCTCAGTCGAGGAAAGCGGGCAGGAGAAGGACCTCGAACTTGCAGCGACGGCGGGTCTGATCGAGCAGATCCACATTCGGTGCTTCGCGCAGAACATCGTTGGCTGCGACTTCAATTTCTACGGCCCACGCCTGCCAGCGTTCGCGCGCTACCTCGCCGCGCTTGGTGGGCAGTCGTGGATGAAGCAGCTCGACTTTCACGCTCTGGTGCGGCAAGACGTAGTCGCGATGCTCGACGAGTTCGGCGGCGTTCGCGCGTGGACTCTGCAGGTGCGCAGGTCGGACGTCGAGGCCATCACCAAGATCGACAAAAGCCTCGGCGATGCGCTCAAGGCCCAAGCCAAACTCGGCGCCGCCGAGCTGGTGGAGGTCGCGTGGCGGGTGAAACCGTACGCGCGCGGTGAGACCCTCGGTGCCAGCACCTTCACCCGCATCAAGAAGCTGGCGCGACGCAAAGACATCGCCGACCTCGTCGGGCAGTTCACGGTTGATGCCGTCCCATCAGACGGCGGCCGCTCACAAACGTTGAACATCCTCGACGACCATCTGATCACCACGAAGCCGATCAAAAAGCGCGCTGGACGCGGCCGCGCGCTCGACCACGCCTCCGCCTTCGACGCGATCGGCGATGCCTACGACGACCTAAAAGAAGAACTCATCAAGGCAGCAAGCGTCGCCGTGAAGCAACAGAAGGCGGCATCAGCCGAACAAATGCAGGATGGGGACTCGGGCTGACCGGGATCCGATGGCCGTCGGATTCAGGGACCGCTGGGAGCCCAACTTCCTTCGCAACGAGCTGTGGGCTTGCTGGGTGCTCACAGCGGTGCTCGTCGTGCTCTCAGAGGTCGTTCTGGGCGCTGACCAGCTGGACGACTATCTCGACAGCAACCGCTTCACGGTGTTCCCGGCCATGGTCGGCGTCGAGGGCGCGCTGCTCGGGCTGGTCATCGCGGCGAGCGCGCTGGTCCTGGATCGGCTCGCGGAGGGGCGCCTCGCGCTCGTGCAACAGAGCCGCCACGTCGGAGCCCTGTCGGGAATCTTCAAGTCGGCCATGGTCGCGCTCGGCGGCGCGACGGTCGCCGCCGCGCTCGTGCTGACGCCGACGACCTCCGCAGCAGTTGACCGCGCGATCGTCTACGTGTGGACGCTCCTGACGTTGCTCGCGATCGCGCGATTGAGCAGGGTGATCTGGATCGTCGGCCACATGCTGGACATCGTTGCGCGTCAGAAGACCGAAGAAGAATAGGCTCGCGGTCAGACCGGAATCCGCAGCTCCGGAAAGCTGATCGAAAAGGACCACTGCGCATAGGCGCGCTGGACCTGGCGGGGCGAGCTGGCGATGGTGCGGGCGACCACCGACAGCGTCAAAGCCCGCCGATAGTGGCGCGCGACGATCACGCGGGCGAGCAGATACAGCCGGCGGCGCTCGGAGGCGGTACGCGGGTGCACATCCTCTTCTCCGACCGCCCGCAGCGGGGCGGGACGCGTTTGCCATGCGGCAGCCGGGCGCGGCGCCGGCGCGCCGGTCAGCCGGCGTAGCGCAGGGCGATGCGGGCGGCGCCCGCGCGGTAGGAGCCTCCGAACAGCAGCGCGTGCACGAGCAGGGGCAGCAGCTGGTAGAGCTCGACCCGGTCCTGCCAGCCGTCGGCGAGCGGCGCGAGCTCCTCATAGGCCGAGAAGACGCGCTCGGACGGCGCCCCGAACAGCCTGAGCATGGCGAGGTCGACCTCGCGGTGACCGCCGTAGGCAGAGGGGTCGATCAGCCAGGGGCGACTCTCGCGGTCGGCCATCACGTTGCCCGACCACAGATCGCCATGCAGCCGCGCGGGCGGCTCGGGCGGCCCACACAGCTCGCCCATGCGCTCGCACACGCGCTCCACCGCGCTGATCGCGGACGCGGGCAGCGCCTCGCGCTCGCGCGCGATCCGCGCCAGCGGGCGCAGCCGCCGCTCGGCGTAGAAGGAGGGCCAGTCCGAGGTCTGGTCGTTGGGCAGACCGAGCGAGCCGAAGCGCGCGGGGAGCTCCGCCTCGGGACCGCCGATGCCGCCGAACCAGGGCGCGCCCGCGGCGTGGGTGGCGGCGAGCCCTGCGCCGAGCTCCTCGGCGCCCGGCGCGTCGAGACGGCCATGCTCGATCCACTCGAGCGCCAGATAGTGCTCGTCGCACTCGAGCACGCGGGGCGTGCGCAGCGCGCCCGGCTCGGCCAGCCAGGCAAGGCCCGCGGCCTCGGCCTCGTACTCGCCCGGGGATGCGTCCGTACGCGTCTTCACGAACGCCTCGCTCCCGTCGGCGAGCACCACGCGAAACGCCTCGTTGATGTCGCCGCCGCCGATCCGCCGAACGTCGCTTGCGCCTGCGGGCAGGCTCACTCATCCACCTCACCGGCGCTGATCTGCGTGAGCAGACCCGCGCAGGCGGCCTGCACCAGATCCAGCACCTCGTCAAAGCCGCCAGGCGCCCCGTAGTAGGGGTCGGGGACCTCCAGATCCTCCTGATCGGCGTTCGGGTCGAACTCGCGCAGAAGCCTCACCTTCGCCTGCCCGCGTTCGTCCCCCGCGAGCTGGCGGAGCTCGCACAGGTTCGAGCGGTCCATCGCGAGGACGAGGTCGAAATCATCGAGGTCCTGGGGGCGCACCTGGCGCGCGGAACCCTCGAGCGCGATTCCGCGGGCGCGTGCCGCCGCCACGGCGCGCGCGTCGGGTGAGCTGCCCACGTGCCAGGCACCGGTACCCGCCGAGTCGAGCTCGATGCTCTCCTGCAGGCCGGCCTGCGCCACCAGCGAGCGCATGACGCCCTCGGCGGTGGGCGAGCGGCAGATGTTGCCCAGGCACACGAACAGCAGGCGCGTGGGCACATCCTCCGCAGCCATCTACTCCTCGCCCAGCTCGAGCACGGCCAGGAAGGCCTCCTGGGGAACCTCCACGCGACCGACCTGCTTCATCCGTTTCTTGCCCTCCTTCTGGCGCTCGAGCAGCTTTTTCTTGCGCGTTATGTCACCGCCGTAGCACTTGGCGATGACGTCCTTGCGATATGCCTTGACCGTCTCCCGGGCGATCACGTGCGAGCCGATGGCCGCCTGGATGGGGACGTCGTACTGCTGGCGGGGAATGCGCTTGCGCAGCTTCTCGGTGAGCGTGCGTCCCATCTCATAGGCCTTGTCGCGGTGCACGACCATCGACAGCGCATCGACCGGGTCGCCTGCGAGCAGCACGTCCAGCTTGACCAGGTCGGAGGGCTTCATGCCGCTCAGCTCGTAGTCGAGCGAGGCGTAGCCCTTGGTCCGCGACTTCAGCTGGTCGAAGAAGTCCAGCACGATTTCCGCGAGTGGCAGGTCGTAGGTCATCTGCACGCGCTCCGGCGACAGGTAGTGCATCCCGGCGTGCTCGCCCCGGCGTTCCTGGCAGAGCTCCATGACCGCCCCCACGAACTCTTTCGGGGCGATCACCGAAGCCCTGATGAAGGGCTCGCGAATCTCGGCGATGGTGCCCGGGTCGGGCATGTCGGAGGGGTTGTGCACCTCGAGCTCCTCACCGTTGGTGAGCGTCACGTCGAACTCCACCGAGGGCATCGTCGCGAGCAGCTCGAGGTCGTACTCGCGCTCCAGGCGCTCGCGCACGATGTCCATGTGCAGCAGCCCGAGAAAGCCGCAGCGAAAGCCGAAGCCGAGCGCGTCCGAGGTCTCCGGCTCCCAGGAGAGGGCAGCGTCGTTGAGCGTCAGCTTCTCGAGCGCGTCGCGCAGGTCGGGGTAGCTGTCGGAGTCGATCGGGAACAGCCCGCAGAACACCATCGGCTTGACCTCCCGATAACCGGGCAGCGCCTCGCTGGCCTCGGCGCCGCCCGAGCGGGCTGAGGGCCCGGTGGCGCGGGCGCGCGTGGTGAGCGTGTCGCCGACGCGCAGCTGGGTGACGTCCTTCAGGCCGGTGATCAGATAGCCCACCTCGCCGGCCGCCAGCTGGTCGGTGGGCATCATCTGGGGGCTGAACACGCCGATGTCGTCGATGTCCGCCTCGGTTCCGGTGGCCATCGCGCGAATCGCCTCCCCCTTCTTGAACACCCCGTCGACGACCCTGATGTAGGCGATCACCCCGCGGTACTGGTCGAACTCCGAATCGAAGATCAGCGCACGCGGCGGGCCGTCGGGGTCCCCCGAGGGCGGCGGCACGCGGGCGATCAGCTCCTCGAGCACCTCCCCCACGCCCTCGCCGGTCTTGCCGCTGATGCGGAGGATGCCCTCCGGCGGCTCGCCGATCAGCTCCGCGACTTCGCCTGCGACGCGCTCGGGCTCCGCGCCGGGCAGGTCGATCTTGTTCAGGCACGGAATCAGCTCCAGCCCGGCGTCCACCGCGAGGTAGGTGTTGGCGACCGTCTGCGCCTCGACGCCCTGGGCGGCGTCCACGACGAGCAGCGCGCCCTCGCAGGCGGCCAGCGAGCGGGACACCTCATAGGTGAAGTCCACGTGCCCGGGCGTGTCGATCAGGTGCAGCTGGTAGGTCTCCCCGTCGCGCGCGGTGAAGAACACGCGCACGGCCTGCGCCTTGATCGTAATGCCCCGCTCGCGCTCGAGATCCATCGAGTCGAGCAGCTGAGCGCGCATCTCCCGCGCCGCCACCGTGTGCGTGAGCTCGAGGATCCGGTCGGCAAGCGTCGACTTGCCGTGATCGATGTGCGCGATGATCGAGAAGTTGCGGATGTGCGTCTGGTCCATGGGCTGCTACAGCGTAGACACGCTAGCCTTCAAGGTCCGGCGGATCGCCAACTCGACAAGGACCCTTCGGGATCCAACCGCGGCTACGCGCCGGTCCTCGGGCCGGCGGCCTGTCCAGGTGTCGGGAGTGTCACGCCGCCCAGGCAAGACACACGAGTCCTGGGACGTAAGTAGTAAGCGGCGATCTATGTTCGGGCGCAAGCCGGGTGGGCCTTGGCTCACCCGGCCTCTGCTCGAGCTTCCACCCCTGCGACCCGCGCGCCGGTCGCCGGGGCGCAGGCGATCAGGCTCGTCCGAACTGGGCGCGGATCAGACGACTGACCTGGTGTGCCTCGGGGACGTGCATCACGAGCACGGCGCGTGCGTACACGAGCACACCCGCCAGCCCGGCCGCCCCGACGCTCACGATCTGGGCGATCAGCGATCTGCCCAGCAGGTCGTCGAGCAACCGCCAGACCACCCACGAAACCCCCGCCAGCAGTGCGGACGCGACCAGGATGCGGGCCGTGATCATCGTCGTCTGGGCGCCTTCCAGGCGGCCGTTGAAGCCGATGCGCAGGCGCCAGAACTGCAGCGCAGCCATCACCAGATTGGCCGCGACCGTGCCGATGATCAGCCCGGCGATGCCGAGCGGCTTGTACAGGCCGATCGAGACGATGATGTCGACGATGATGTTCAACGCAGCCAGGCGCGTGGGGATCCAGGGCCTCTGCACCGCGAAGAACACGCGCGTGAGCAGCAGGTTGATGCCGCCGAACGGCAGGCTGAACGCGAACCAGAACAGCGCGATCGAGACCAGTTCGGTCGAGCGCGCGTTGAAGTGCCCGCGTTCGAACACAAGCCGCACGACCGGTGTGGTGAGCACGATCAGGAACACCGCCGAGGGGATCAGCAGCAGGTTGATCTGGCGCATGCCGACGCCGATGATGCGGCGCATGTTGGTCGGGTCCCGCCTGGCCGCCATGCGGCTGAGCGTCGGGAACAGCACGGTCGCGACCGCCACGCTGAACAGGCCCTGGGGCAGCATGTAGATGCGAAACGCATTGTCGATCGCCCGCGGCGCTTCACGGGAGACAAGCGTGCCGAACACGGAGTTGATCAGCTGGTCGAGGTTCACGATGCCGAGGCCGATCGTCACGGGGAGCATCAGCCCGAACACCTGGCGGATGCGCGGATCGTGCCAGTCGATCGCGAACGCCAGGCGGAAGTCGATCCGCGCGAGGGCACCGAAGACCATCAGGAACTGCACGCCCGTCGCGGCCAGGATCGCGATCGCATAGGCATACAGCTGATCGCCGTTTTCGACACCGCCCTGGAAGTGCGGGCGCAGGACGACGAGCAGCACGATGATCACCACGTTCCACACCGCCGGTGAGATCGCCGGGATGGTGAAGTGTTCGTAGGACTGAAGCACGCCCACCATCAGTCCTATCAGGCCGAGCAGCAGCACCACCGGGAACAGCACCTGCGAGAGCCCGACCGTGAGCGCGTTGAGCTGCGGACCGAAGGTGGGGCCGGTGAACAGCGGCATGATCACGCCGGCGGCGAGCACGAAGAACGCGGTCAGCGCGCCCAGCGCGATCAGCATGATCCAGAACAGCGTCGAGGCCAGCCGGAAGGCCTCTTTGCGCTTGCCCTGCTGGAGCAGGTCGGTGAACACCGGTACGAATGCCGCCGACAGGGCGGCGTTCGCGAACAGGTTGCTCACGAGGTTGGGAATCTGAAAGGCCAGCGTGAACGCCGACGCGGGACCGCCCGTGCCGAAGAAGCTTGCGGCGACGATTTCCCGCGCGAGGCCCACGATGCGAGACACGCCGGTGGCCAGCGAGAAGATGGCCGTGTTGCGCGCAACCCGTTCTCTTCCACCCGCTGCGCCCTGACCCTCGCCCGGAGCGTGCTCCGGGAGGGTCATGCCGCCGTATTCCTCTCCGAAGCTGCCGTCGGGGATGCCGATGACCTCGCCCGAGAGATCCGGGGGCTCTCCAGGGGGTGCGCCGGCTCCCGAGATCTCGGACAAGGCCGCTATAGTACGGCGCTGCACGGCGCGCCCTGGAGACTTCTCGCGCGCACGGCACGTTCACCGATGGCCAACATCCACTCCCAGAAGAAGCGCATCCTCCGCTCCGAGCGCGAGCGTCTTGAGAACCGCCGCTACACCTCGGCGATCAAGACCTACTTCCGCCACCTCGAGGCCGCCGTGCAGAGCGGCGACGCGCCCGCCGCCGAGGCACAGCACCTGCAGCTGCAGCGGACGATCGACAAGGCCGTCAAGCGCGGCGCGCTGCACCGCAACACCGGAGCGCACAAGAAGTCCCGCGCCGCGCGCCTGCTCGCCGGCCGCTGAGCGCTCAGCTGACGTGCCCACGCACGTTGTGAACTTACGCCTCAGGTGGCAGCCGGCGTCTGTCAGACGACTCTGGGAAGCGGATCTTCACGCGGGTAGTGCGATATCGGTGATCTGCTCACACGCGTGCAGTAGGCCATCCTGGACACTGCGGTCACTGGCCGCGGGGTGCGTCTCGCGCGGGCGCAGGTGGTAGAAGTAGCGGCCGCTGACAGTCGCCTGCGGGTCGTCGCTGACCGCCAGCCAAACCTGGGTCTGGGCTCCCTGTTGGAGATCATCGGGAGCGCCGGCGCCGCCCATCTTGGTGGCGACCCATCCCGGCTCCAGCGCATTGGATCGTGTTGCGGGCCAGCGGCGCGCGAGCGCGAAGGCGAGCACGACGTCGAACAGCTTGGAGTCTGAGTAGGCCTGCATGCCGTTCCAGCCGCGCTGGCGCCATTGCAGGTCCCCCAAGGCGGGGTCGCCGGAGCGGTGAAGACCGGAGCTGAGGTAGACCAGCCGCTTCGGGACGGTGATCAGCGCGCTCAGCAGATACGGCGCGAGCACGTTGATCTGAAAGACGTGGGCGAGTCCGTCCTCGGTCTCCACACGGTGTGGCTCGCGATAGCCGACAGCCGCGTTGTGAATGACAGCGTCAAAGGGGCCGGCCGCGACGGCCTGCTCGGCGAGCGCACGCGTTTGGCGGATACTCGCGAGATCCCCGGCGAGCGCGCCGGCGGCTCCAGGAGCCGATGACAGCGCTTCGCCGGCGCGCGCCGTGTCGCGCGCGTGCAGCGTCACCGCGTGGCCTTCGTCGATCAAGCGTCGCGCGGCCATCAGGCCGAGGCCGTCGGCCGAGCCGGTGATCAGGACCTTGCTCACAATGTCGCCCCCTTGCTCGCAGGAAACTAGCTGCTGGTAATACGCTCGATCGCCCGCAGCGTGATCGTGTCCTCGTGAAGGCCGGCGAGCGGAGTGCGAGTGAAGGACAGGATCGCGCCGCCGCGGGCGTCGAGCTCGAGCTCGGCGAGCACACCCAGCGCCCGCCGCAGCCGCTCGGGATCGGTGCGGGCGACTTCGCTGACGAACCGCTCGGCCGCGCGCGCCGGCATGCGCAACCCCCGCTTGACGGCGGCGACGGACTCGCCGGCCCGCAGGCGCGCGGCGACCTGGAGCGCATCGCGCAGCCGCTGAGCCATCGTGTAGGTCAGACCCGAAACGCGCTCGCCCTGCTCGCGCAGTCGCAGATACGTGAGCGTCGCCTCGCGACCGTCGCAGGCCACGAGCGCGTCCGCCAGCGAGAACGTGCGCCACTCGGCCGAGCGGGCGGCGCGGGCTTCGATGTCCTCGGCACCCACCAGGCTCGTGCCTGACGGATCCTCGCATTCGAGCGCGATCTTCTCGAGCTCGCGCAGCAGCCGCTGCTGGCGCTGGCCGACCTGGTCCACCAGCGCCTTCGCCGCGGCGGCGTCCAGGGAGATGCTCATGCGGGCCCCCTGCTCGCGAACGTAGCCGGCGAGCTCCCAAGGCTTCACCGACATCTGCGCGACAACCTGACCGCCCGCCCGCCTGACCGCCTCATGCACCGCCGCCGGGGCCTTGACCCGGCTGTCCTCGCGCGCGAACAGCGCCAGCGTCGTGTCCGCCGCCATGTCCTTCATCGCCGGCGTCAGATGCTTCTCCACGTCGGCCTGGCGCCAGCGCTCGACGCCTTCGACGAGGATCACCCGGCCCAGCCCTTCGGGCTCTTCTCCCCCCATCGCCAGCGTCATCGTCGCGAGCGCCTGCGCGACGGCCGCCGGCGTACCCGCATCGCCCTCGAGCAGCTCGACGTTGCCCGCACCGCCCCCCTCTCCTTCGGCGAGCGCGCGCAGGCCGGCGCGGCGCTCGGCGATCGCGCCATGATCGTCGCCGTGAATCAGATAGGCGGGCTTCAGCTCGGCCATGGCTATCGCACGACGAGGTTCACGAGCTTGCCGGGCACGACGATCTCCTTGACGATCTCCTTGCCGTCCAGGTGCGCCTGCACGTTGGGCGCGAGCAGGCACAGCTCCGTCAGCTCCTCGGCGCTCGCGCCGGCGGCGGCCTGCACACGGTCGCGCAGCTTGCCGTTGACCTGGCAGACAAGCTCGTACACCTCGCTCTCGAGCAGTTCCTGGTCGGCCTGCGGCCAGGGTCGCTCCCACACGCGCTCGCCGGTCAGGCGGTCATAGATGTCAGCGCACACGTGCGGAGCGAACGGGAACAGCAGCGAGGCGCCGGTCGCGAGCGCAAACCGCTGCACCTCGATCTCGGCCGTCTCGCGCAGGCGCGAGCATTCGTTCAGCAGCTCCATCACCGCCGCGATGGCCGTGTTGAAAGCGAACCGCCGCAGATCCCCGCTGACCTTCTCGATCGCCCAGTGGGTCTTGCGCAGCAGCGCGAGATCGTCGCCCTCAGCCGCCGCCGTGCCAACCCATTCCGGTGCAGGCGGACCGGCGCGCTCGGCGGTCTCGGCGGCCAGTCGCCACAGCCGCCCCAGGAAGCGATGGACCCCTTCGACGCCCTCGTCAGACCATTCCGCGTCCTGGTCGGGCGGCCCCACGAACAGGATGTAGCAGCGCGCGGTGTCCGCGCCGCTGCGTTCGACGATCGAGGCCGGCGATACCACGTTGCCCCTGGACTTGCTCATCTTGGCGCCGTCCTTGGTGACCATGCCCTGGGTGAAGAGGGCGCTGAACGGCTCCTGGAAGTCAAGGTGGCCGAGGTCCGCGAGCGCCTTGCAGAAGAAGCGCGCATACATCAGGTGCAGGATCGCGTGCTCGACGCCGCCGATGTACTGGTCCACCGGCATCCACTCGCGCAGCGCCGCGGGGTCCCAGGCCGCGTGTTCGTTGCGAGCGTCGCAGTAGCGCAGGAAGTACCAGGAGGAGTCGACGAAGGTGTCCATCGTGTCCGTCTCGCGGCGGGCCTCGCCGCCGCAGGAGGGGCAGCTCGTGCGCACCCAGTCCTCCGCGGCGGCGAGCGGAGAGCGGCCTTTGGGCGTGTAGTCCTCTATGTCCGGCAGCTCCACCGGCAGCTCCTCGCTCGCAACCGGCACCATCCCGCAGTCCTCGCAGTACACGATCGGGATCGGACAGCCCCAGTAGCGCTGCCTTGAGATGAGCCAATCGCGCAGGCGGTAGTTGACCGACGCGTGGCCCTTGCCCTCGCGGTCAAGCCAGCGGACGATCGCCGTGATCGCCTCGCGATTGGCGATGCCGTCGAGGTCCGCACGCGAGTTGACGAGCGTCCCGTCGCCGCTGTATGGCAGACCCTGCCCATCCCCGTCGTGGGAGTCGCTGCCGCCCCCATCTGCGGGCGGTGCTTCGATCACGCGGCGTATCGGCAGCCCGAAGGCACGCGCGAAAGCGTAGTCACGCTCGTCGTGCGCCGGCACGGCCATGATCGCGCCGGTGCCGTACTCCATCAGCACGTAGTCGGCCACGTACATCGGGATCTGCTCGCCGTTGACCGGGTTCGTCACGGTGCGCCCCAGCGGCACACCGGTCTTCGGCTTCTCGGCGTTGCCGCGGTCCTCATTGGTCTCGTTGAAGGCGTGGTTGACGTACTCGTGCACGGCGCGCTCGTGCTCGGTTCCCGCGACCAGGTGCAGGACATCCGGATGCTCGGGGGCCATCACGAAGAAGGTGGCGCCGAACAGAGTGTCCGGACGGGTCGTGAACACGGGGTAGTCGATCAGCAGTTCCTCGCAGCGGAAGATCACCTCGGCGCCCTCGCTGCGGCCGATCCAGTTGCGCTGCATCGTCTTCACATACTCGGGCCAGTCGATCCCCTCGAGGTCCGAGAGCAGCCGCTCGGCGTAGTCGGTGATCCGCAGGAACCACTGCTCCAGCTGCCTGACTTCGACCATGCATCCGCAGCGCTCGCAGCGGCCCTCGCTGTCCACCTGCTCGTTCGCGAGCACCGTTTGATCGTGCGGACACCACTTGACCGCAGCCTCCTTGCGATAGGCCAGTCCCGCGCGGAACAGCTCGAGGAAGATCCACTGTGTCCAGCGGTAGTAGCTCGGTTCCGAGGTGGCCAGCTCGCGCGACCAGTCGATCGAGATCCCCCACGAGCGGAACTGGCGCTGAAACGACGCGATCGACTCGGCGGTCGACACGCGCGGATGCACGCCTGTCCTGATCGCGTGGTTCTCGGCCGGAAGTCCGAACGCGTCGTAGCCCATCGGGTGCAGCACACGGCGGCCGAGACGGCGGTGGAAGTGGGCGATCGCGTCGCCCACCGAGTAGCACTTGAGGTGACCGATGTGTGGCTCCCCGCTCGGGTAGGGGAGCATCTCGAGCACATACGAACGCAGGCCGGCGCTCGCAGCGGAACCACGCGCGTCGCCGCGACCATCGAGATCGTCCTCGTTGGAGACCTCCCAGGTACGCTCGCGGGCCCACACCGACTGCCAGCGGGGCTCTATCTCGTGGGGGTCGTAGCGATGCTCCGCCATCAAAGCCCGGAGGTTAGCGGGCGGCCTGCCCGCGTCCGTGCTCGCCGGCGCGGGCAAAGGCGCGGCAGCGCCTCAGAGGAAGCGCGAGCGTGCGCGCAGCGCCTCGACGACCTCGGCCGGGGCCTTGCTCGGCGAGCCGGCGTCGAAGGGCGGCTGCGGGTCGTACTCGATCCCGAGCTGGATCGCCTGCGCCACGGCGACGCCCGCGACTTTGCCCGCCAGCGCCAGGGCCATGTCGATCCCGGCCGACACGCCCGCGCCGGTCACGATCTTGCCGTCGAACACGACCCGCTCCGCGACCGCCTCGGCGCCCATCTCCCGCAGTCTGTCGAGTGCCAGCCAGTGACTGGTCGCGCGCCTGCCCTCGAGCAGGCCGGCGGCGGCCAGGATCAGCGAACCGGTGCAGACCGAGGTCGTCCACGTGCTCGTGGCATCCACCGCCCTCAGCCATTCGAGCACCGGCCCGCCGGCGCGCGCGGCGACCTCGCCGGGCCCGCCCGGCACCAGCACGATGTCCGCCGCGGGGACCTCGGAGATCGAGTGCTCGGCGAGGAGCGTGAGCATGCCGTTGTCGGTGGTGACGGGGCCGGGCTCTGAGGCGACGAACGAAAGGCTTGCCCCCGGCAGTCGACTGAGCACCTCGTATGGACCGATCGCATCCAGCGCGGTGAAGCGGTCGTAGATGAGGATCGCGATGTTCATGCCGCGCGCGAGGGGACGGTTTGAGATTGGAAGCGTCGCCGGTACTCGGCCGGCCCGACCTCGAGCGCGCGCAGGAACACGCGCCGCATCGTCTCGGCGGTGCCGAAGCCGCACTCGGCCGCGACCGTTGCGAGCGGATCGGCCGTGTCCTCGAGCCGCCGGCGGGCGGCTTCCAGACGTACCCGCTCGACGTAGCGCGCGGGCGTGATGCCGCTCTCGGCGCGAAACGCGCGGGCGAAGTGGCGCGGGCTCATGTGCGCACGCGCGGCCATCGCCTCCACCGAATGATCGGCGGCGACGTGCTCGACGACGAAGCGCTGGAGCTCGCGCAGCGGCTCGCGCCCGGGCTGCTGCGCGGCCAGGGTCGCGCTGAACTGCGACTGGTTCCCGGGGCGGCGCAGAAACAGCACGAGGTGACGTGCGATCTGCAGGGCCGCGTCGCGATCGAGGTCTTCCTCCACGAGCGCCAGCGCGAGGTCCATCCCGGCGGTCACACCGGCCGAGGTCCAGATCGGCCCGTCGCGCAGGAAGATCGGCTCGGGGTCGACCTCGACGTCGGGGTGCAGGCGAGCGAGCTCGTCCGCCGACGCCCAGTGCGTGGTCGCGCGGCGTCCGCTCAAGAGGCCGGCACCCGCCAGAAGAAAGGCGCCGGTGCAGACCCCCGCGGTTCGCCTCGCGCGGGATGACGTGCGCGAGATCCAGTCGAGCAGCGGACCGTCGGCGACCGCCTCCCTGGACCCGCTCCCGCCGGGGACGATCAGCGTGTCGATGTCGTCCGGCGCGTTGCGCAGGGGTGCATCAGGTGTGATCGTGAGGCCGCTTGAGGTCTGTAGCGGGGCGCCGTCGCCGCTCAGCGTCCGCACCTGATAGCCGCGGTCAGGTCGAGCGCTCGCGGAGATGAGCAGGCCGGCGCCCGTGAAGACCTCGAGCGGACCGGTCACGTCGAGGCTCTGCACACCCGGGTACAGGACGATCGCAACCTGGCGTGGGAGACGTGCCCTTTCCATTGGCGGATCATGACCCAGACGCAGTCTGTCCGCAAGGACAGATTTCCAACCTTTTCTGCCATCGACAGACGGCCGCAGTGCGAGCGACACGGTGCCCCGCACGGCGGCTCTGCGGTCTACCATTGGCGCCATGGACTCCAAGCCGCCGCTGCCGGGAGATTCCGGCGACGCCGCTCGCGACGCCTTGAGCGCCACGCCCGCCCGGGTCGCAGACATCGTGAAGGCCGCCGAACGCACCGCCGCTGAGCTTCGTGAGCAGGCCGAATCGCGCGCACGTGAGCGGATCGCGGAGGCCGACCGTGCCGCCGGGAACCGCGTGCAGGCCGCCGAGCAGGAGGCGGAGGAGATCATCCACGCCGCCCGCGCGCAGGCCGAGGCCGCGAGGAACGAGGCGGTTGCGGCGGTCGGAGCGATCTACGCCGAGGCCGAGCGCGTGCGCGTGGAGGCGGGCGAGCAGGCCGCGCGGCTGCAAGTCGAGGCGAGCGCGCGGGCCGAGCGCCTGAGCGCCGAAGCCAACGAGCAGTCAGAGCGCGTTCGTGCGCGTGCACACGAGCAGGCCGAGCAGGCGCTCGCCTCGGGAGGCGAGGACCTCGAGCGCCTGCGCGCCGAGGCGGATGCGCAGGCCAAGGAGATCCGGGCCAAGGCGCGCAACGACGCCCGCGAGATCCTCGACGGCTCACACGTCGTGGCGCGCGAGGTGCTGCGCGAGGGAACCGACCTCTCGCGCAATCTGCACGAGCTGTCGGTGTCGCTGCGCAACAACGCCGAGCGCCTGCTGCGCGACGTGCGCCTGGCGCACGGCGGCATGACCGCGCGCCTGGATCAGGCCGGACCGGGAGCGGGCGGGCGCCGGCCTGACGAGCCCGGCGAAGACCTCGAGGTGCCGGAGTTCATTCCGCCGGAGTGAGCGCCCGACGCGCGCCCACGAACGCGGGCCTCCGATAAACTGAAGCCTCCGAGCAGGCACGGGGCTATAGCTCAGCTGGGAGAGCGCCGCCATGGCATGGCGGAGGTCGTCGGTTCGAGCCCGACTAGCTCCATCGCGACAAGAGTGAGCGAAAGGCTGCCGCGCCGAGACGCGATCGCACATCTGATCCGCCGCGGCCCGCACGGGGAGCGCCTCGGCGCCCGACGCCGCTAGGTTGGGGCGGTGCGAGTGGCCACCTGGAACGTGAACTCGGTGAAGCAGCGACGGCCGCGGCTGCTGCCCTGGCTGGATGAACGCAGGCCCGACGTCGTCTGTCTGCAGGAGACCAAGCTCGCCGACGACGCCTTCGCCGAGCTGCTCGGCGACGAGCTCGCCGCTCGCGACTACACGATCGCGCTACACGGCGAAGCGCAGTGGAACGGGGTGGCGATCCTCTCGCGGGCGGGGCTCGACGGCGTCGTCGCCGGAATCCCCGGCGCACCGGGCTTCCCGCACGAGGAGGCACGCGCGATCTCAGCGACCTGCGGCGGGATGCGGGTGTACTCGGTGTACGTGCCGAACGGACGGGAGCCCGAATCCGAGCACTACCGCTACAAGCTCGCGTGGCTCGAGGCGCTGCGAGAGATGGTGGCGGCCGACCCCGCCGAGGCGATCGTGTGCGGAGACATGAACATCGCACCTGCCGACGCCGACGTGTTCGATCCCGCCGCCTACGTGGGCCATACCCATGTGACGCCTCCTGAGCGGGCCGCCCTGCAGCAGCTGCAGGCGCTCGGCCTGCGCGATGTCGTGCGCGATCACTGGCCGAGCGAGCGCGTCTTCACCTATTGGGACTACCGCGCGGGAATGTTCCACCAGGACCTCGGCATGCGGATCGATCTCTTGTTGGCCGGCGCCGCGATCGCCGGCAGGGTCAAGGCGGCGTGGGTGGACCGGCAGGCGCGCAAGGGCAAGGGCCCGAGCGACCATGCTCCGGTGATCGTCGACCTGGACGAGGCCCCCGACGGGGACATCGGACCGGTCGTGCCGCCGCCCTCGGCGCGGGCGCAGAGAACCTCAGGCGGCTGACAGCTGGAGCGCCAGCAGCGCCGCGATAGCCGTGAAGCAGAGCAGGTGCTCGCGAAAGATGGAGCGGGCCAGCGCGCTCTGGCGATCGAGGCGATCACCGCGAGCACCGAGTCGCACCGCGCTCGGCACCGTGTGCGCGCCGGCGAGCAGGATCGGGGCGGCCGCGAGCACGAGCGAGGCCCATCCCACCCAGCGCGGAGAGTCGCCTTCGGCGATCTCGACGATGATGGCGGCGAGCGTGCCGAGCATGACGGCGGCGATCAGGCGGTTCATCGGCCGCGCAGCCGTCGTCACGCGCCGGTAGTAGGCGGCTATCGAGCCGAGCGCGCCCTCGGGCAGGCCCTGCTCTGTGTGTCCGGCGATCTGGACATCGAACATCAGATCGAACCACAGGACGCAGAGCAGAAATCCGGCGCCGGCGGTCACGAACGCGCTCACGCTAGCGAGTATCCCTGACGCGCTCGCCCCGCGGATCGAACAGGGGCTCGCGTGCGACCTCGCCCGCGACCCAGGTTCCGAACAGGTCCACCTCGACCGCGGCGCCCAGCTCGACCTCGGCCGGCAGGTAGGCGTAGGCGATCGAGCGCTCGACCGTGTAGCCGTAGCCGCCGCTGGTCACCCGCCCGACGATCTCGCCGTCGACGCGCACGGGCTCGTTGCCGAGGGCGACCGCGAGCGGGTCCTCCAGCACGAGGCAACGCAGGCGCCGGCTCGGCTGGACGGGGCCCGCGGCCGTGCCGACGCCGAGCGCCGCGGAGCCCATGAACTCCGGCTGGCGCTTCACGCAGAAGCCCAGCCCCGCCTCGTAGGGGGTCTCATCCGCGGTGATGTCGGCCGCCCACACGCGGTAGCCCTTCTCCAGGCGCAGTGAGTCGATCGCGCGGTAGCCGCCCGCGACGAGCCCGTGCTCGCTCCCGGCCGCCCACAGCGTCCGCCACAGGCCCGCGCCGTACTCCGTCGGGCAGTAGAGCTCCCAGCCCAGCTCCCCGACGAAGGTGACCCGCAGAGCGCGCACGGGCACGTCGCCGACCGGGAACTCGCGCATGTGCATGTAGGGGAAATCCAGCGGATCGTCGCTCAACGGGGAGAGGATCTCTCGCGCGCGAGGGCCCCACAGGGCGAAGCAGGCCCAGCGTGCGGTCACGTCCGAGCAGCGCACGCTGCCGTCCTGCGGCGCGTGACGGCGGATCCAGCTGAGGTCGTGATTGCCGAAGGCCGTGCCCGTGACGATCGAGAACAGCTCCTCTTCCACGCGCGTGACGGTGAAGTCGCACTCGATCCCACCGCGGCCGTTGAGCATCTGCGTGTAGGTGATCGCCCCCACGTCGCGCGCCACGCCGTTATCGCACAGCCCTTCCAGGAAGACGGCCGCGCCCGCTCCGGCGATCTCGAGCTTGGCGAAGGAGGACTCGTCGAACAGCCCCGCACGCTCGCGCGTGGCGCGATGCTCGGCGCCGATCGCGGGCGACCAGTGCATGCCCGCCCAGCCGCGGGGGCGCAGCGACTCGTCTCCCGCCGGAGCGTTCGACTCATACCAGTTGACGCGCTCCCAGCCCGACTTCTCACCGAATTCGGCTCCGTGCTCGGAGTGCCACGGATACGCGCTCGAGGTTCTGAGCGGCCGGCCGGCCTGGCGCTCGTGCCCGGGGTAGCGGATGTCGTAGTAGGTCTCATACACCTCCTTGGCCCGCTTGAGCGTGTAGCTGGGCGAGCGGAAGTGCGGGCCGAAGCGGCGGATGTCCATCTCCCACACGTCCATCGAGGGCTCGCCCTGGATGATCCACTCGGCCATCACGCGCCCGATCCCGCCGGCGCCCGCGAGGCCGTGCGCGCAGAAGCCCGCCGCCACGAAGAAGCCTCGCACCTCGCTCTCGCCGAGGCAGAACTCGTTGTCGGGGGTGAACGCCTCGGGACCGTTGATCAGCCGTGTGACCTTGATCTCCTCCATCACGGGCACACGTTTTGAGGAGTTGCTCGCGATCTCCTCGAAGCGGGGCCAGTCCTCCTCGAGCAGGCGGCCGTTGAAGTCCTCGGGGATCGCGTCGAGGTGGTGCTCGTCCAGCGCCCACGGCGCGGAGCGGCGCTCGTAGCCGCCCATCACGAGGCCCCCGCCCTCCTCGCGGAAGTAGATCAGCAGGTCGGGGTCGCGCAGCGTGGCCAGGTGGATCTGATCCTCCCCCACCCCGCGATCGCGAAACGGCTGCGTCACGAGGTACTCGTGCGCGAACGGGACGATCGGCACGCGCACGCCGGCCAGCCGCCCGATCTCGGCGGCGAACATTCCGCCCGCGTTGACGACGACCTCGGCCTCGATCGGGCCCCACTCCGTCTGCACGCCTCGCACGCGCGAATTGGTGGAGGCGCGATCCACGTCGATGCCGGTCACGCGCGTGTGCGTGAACACGCGCGCGCCGCCCTCGCGCGCGCCGTCGATGAGCGCCGTCGTCAACAGTGAGGGGTCGAGGTAGCCGTCGCTGGGAAGGAAGGAGGCGCAGCGCACGCTCTCGGTGCTCATCAGCGGGAACAGCCCGCGCGCCTCATCGGCCGAGATCAGCTCGAGCGGAAGCCCGAAGGTCCTGGCCCACGCCACCTGGCGCAGGACCTCCTGTTCGCGCTCGGGCGTGCATGCAAGGCGAATGCCGCCGCACTGCACCCATCCGCAGTCGAGCGTCCGATAGAGCTCGACCGAGTCCATCATCATGCGCGTCAGCGATACGCTCGAGCGCAGCTGGCCGACGAGCCCGGCCGAGTGGAAGGTGGAGCCGCTCGTCAGCTCGTCACGCTCGAGCAGGACCACGTCGGACACGCCGAGCCTGGCCAGATGGTGGGCGATCGAGGCGCCGCCGACGCCCCCGCCGATGATGACCACGCGAGCGCGGTCGGGCAGCTCACGCGGTCTGACTACTCTCCTCACCCCCCGCGACCACCAGCCACTCCTCGAAATAGGGCCCCACGACCGTCGCTCCGAGACGCTCGAAGTGTTCGTCGGCGTAGCCCTCGAAGTCGTAGTCGAGCTCTGACACCGCCGCCTGCACGACGCCCCAGGCAGCCTCGCGCGCGTCGGAGAGCACTCGCATCAGCTTCAGCGCGGCACGAGCCCGGTCCGAGGGCTGCTCGCCGTGGTAGGACCTCAGCAGGCGCTCGTCGGCGGCTTCGTCGAAGCCGTTGTTGATCGACAGGTTGCCGAGGTCGAAGCGCGGATCGCCCATGCCGGCGTACTCCCAGTCGACGATCATCAGGCCGCCGTCGCCGGCGACGCGGATGATGTTCCCCGCGAGCAGATCGTTGTGACACGGCCGCCGCACGGCGACCGGCAGCGCGGCGGCGATTCTCGCGGCGGCGAAGACCGCCCCGGAGTATGCGCCCGGAAGCGTGCCGCCTCGTGCGCGCACGATCGCGGCGTAGTCCTCGAGCAGGTCCGGCACCCAGAAGCCGGTCGGCAGGTCGGTCCCCGAGTCGTGGAAGCTCCGCAACTCGAGCGCGATCTCCTCGACGCCGTCCAGCAGGTCCTCTCGCTGCAGGGGCCGGCACTCGATGAAGCGCGTGACGAGGCACTCCTCCAGCGCGGCCGCCACCGCCGGAGCGATGCGCAGCCGTGCGGCCGCTTCCGTTGCCAGCCGCTCGGCCTGTCGGTCGATGCCCAGCAGGTCGGTGTCCTTGCCGGGCTGGCGGATCACGTAATCCGTGCCCCCGAGCGTGGCGCGAAAGTTGCGGTTGGTGATGCCGCCGCTCAGCGGCTCGGGCTCGCCGCTGAGCGAACCGAGCGTGGGCTCGAGGCGCCGCAGGATGTCACTCAGGTCGTCCACGGGTTCTCACGGCGCCTTGCACGATAAGGCCCACAAGCTATACCTTCACAATATGCCCCGCCGGGATCAACCGCGATGACGCTCGCCGAGCTTCGCAGTGAGGTCGACCGTGGCGCGGTCGACACCGTCCTGCTCGCGCTCACCGACATGCAGGGGCGTCTGCAGGGCAAGCGCCTGACCGCCCGGCACTTCCTCGCCGAGGTGGCAGAACACGGCGCCGAGGGCTGCAACTACCTGCTCGGGGTCGACGTCGACATGTCACCGGTCGAGGGCTACTCCATGTTCTCCTGGGAGAGGGGCTACGGCGACTTCGTCCTTCGCCCCGACCTCGACACGCTGCGGCCGGTGCCCTGGCAGGAGGGTACGGTGGTGTGTCTGGCGGACGTCGTCTGGGAGGACGGATCGGACGTCGTGGCCTCACCGCGCCAGGTCCTGCGCCGCCAGCTCGCGCGCCTGTCCGAGCGCGGCTGGAGCGCCAACGCCGGCACCGAGCTCGAGTTCATCGTGTTCCGCGACACCTACGAGCAGGCCTGGCACCAGGGCTATCGGGCGCTCGAGCCCGCCAACCTCTACAACGTCGACTACTCGCTGCTCGGCACCGCCCGTGTCGAGCCGCTGATCCGCCGCATCCGCAACAGCATGGAGGCGGCCGGGATGCTCTGCGAGGACTCCAAGGGCGAGTGCAATTTCGGCCAGCACGAGATCAACTTCCACTACGCGGACGCGCTGCGAACGGCCGATGAGCACGCGATCTACAAGAACGGCGTCAAGGAGATCGCGGCGCTCGAGGGCATGGCGATCACGTTCATGGCCAAGTACGACGAGCGCGAGGGAAACTCCTGCCACATCCACTTCTCGCTCGCCGACGATGAGGGGCCGCTGTTTCATCGCGACCGCACGCTGTTCGAGTCCTTCCTCGCCGGTCAGCTGGCCGGACTGCGCGAGCTGACCCTGCTGCTCGCGCCCAACATCAACTCCTACAAGCGCTTCGCCGCCGCGAGCTTCGCACCGACAGCGGTGGCGTGGGGCCACGACAACCGCACGTGCTCGCTGCGGGTGGTCGGCAAGGGCGCGTCGCTGCGCTTTGAGAACCGCGCCGGCGGCGCCGATCTGAACCCGTACATGGCGCTGAGCGCGATCATCGCCGCAGGGCTGCACGGCGTCGATCAGGGCCTCGAGCTCGAGCCCGTGTTCGAGGGCAACGCCTACACCTCGACCGAGAAGCCGCGCATCCCGGGCTCGCTGCGCGACGCGCGCGATCTGTTCGCCGCGAGCGAGATCGCACGCTCGGCCCTCGGCGAGGAGTTGGTGGCCCACTACGTCAATGCGGCCGACGTCGAGCTCGCCGCTTTCGGTGGCGCCGTCACCGACTGGGAGCGCTACCGGGGATTTGAGCGGCTGTGAGGGAACACGTACGGAAGCCGGAGAACGATGGCGGGCCCTCCTGAGCACCGTGTCGCCGCCCTCGGCACGCTGACGCCCCCCGACGCGGTGTTCGCGCCAGTGCGCTCGTACACGGCGTTCGAGGAGACCGTCGATCGGCTGGGCACCGCGATCAAGCTCGGGCTGCTGGCGCCGGCCTCGCGACTTCCCGCCGAGCGTGAGCTGTGCGCACGCCTCGGAATCGCGCGTTCGACCCTGCGCCAGGCGCTGACCGCGCTGACCCAGAGCGGCCACGTGTTCGCGACGCGCGGGCGCGGCGGCGGGACCTTCGTCTCGGACCCGCAGCCGCCCGCCGATCCGCCGTCGGCGCAGATGCTCTCGCAGTGGCGCGAGACCTGCGACCAGCGCCTCGCGGTCGAGCTCGGGGTGGCCGTGCTGGCGGCCGAACGCGCTCAGCGATCCGATCTGGAAGCGCTCGACGAGGTGGCCGCGGCGCTCGAGCTCGCGTTAGAGGACTTCAGCGCCTACCGTCAGGCCGACATCCGCCTGCACGTCGGCCTCGCCGAAGCGGCGAGCTCGACCGGCCTCGTGCGCGCGATGACCGAAGTGCAGGGCGCGATGACCGACCTGATCTCCTACATCGCCCACCCGCCGCAGGTGCTCGCGTCCTCCAATGCCCAGCACCGCAGGCTGCTCGCGGCCGTGCGCGAGCGCGACGTGATGCGGGCGGCGCGGGTGATGACCGAGCACCTGCAGGGCACGGAGCACGTGCTCGCGGGCCTGCTGCCCGGCGGCTGACCCCGCCGGAGTGGCGATCGCGCGAGAGCTCCGCGCCGGGTTGGCCGATTTGGCCTGCGGCGCCGTTTGCAATTGGTCGAGTTGTACTTGACTTCTGTCCGGGATCGCGACTATCGTCACTAATGAAGGACGGATAACCACACCTTTTCCTCCAAAGGGGGCTACCGATGAGCGCGACGGAGAGTTTGGGCGCAGACGAGCAACGCCTCGCAGAGCTTGGCTACAAACAGGAGCTCAAACGTGGCTGGAGCGGGTTCTCGAACTTCGCGATCTCGTTCTCGATCATCTGCATCCTCGCCGGCTGCTTCACGACCTACGGGCAGGCGCTCAAGAACGGCGGCCCGATCGCGATCTCGATCGCCTGGCCGCTGATCTGCGTGTTGATCCTGTTTGTCGCCTGGTCGATGTCCGAGCTCGCCTCCGCCTACC
The DNA here is from genome assembly GCA_963761355.1 of uncultured Solirubrobacteraceae bacterium. Lineage (GTDB taxonomy): Bacteria > Actinomycetota > Thermoleophilia > Solirubrobacterales > Solirubrobacteraceae > Palsa-744. The sequence continues at coordinate 439,378 of CAVXHC010000007.1, read as the reverse complement.
CGACCGCCGGCGGCATCTACTACTGGGCGTTCAGGCTGGGCGGCGCCGGCTGGGGCTGGTTCACCGGCTGGTTCAACCTGATCGGCCTGGTCGCGGTTGTGGCCTCCGTCGTGTACGTCTCCGCCACCTTCCTGATGAACCTGCTCGGCCTCTACAGCGTCAACTTCATCTTCAACTTCAGCAAGGCCGCGGCGGCGACAAACGTTCACTACAGCGCGCACGTCAACTTCGCCCTGTTCGTGTTCATCCTCATCATCGCCGGTCTGATCAACGTCTTCCGCAGCCACCTCGTGGCGGTCCTCTACAACTTCTCGGTCTGGTGGAACGTGCTCGGCGTGGCCGTGATCGTGGTCATCCTGATCGCGGTGCCCTCCCACCACGCGAGCCTGTCCTACGTGTTCGGCCACAAGGCGAACGAATCAGGGTTCTCCGGAGGCTCGGTCAGCAGCGCCAAATTCTGGTTCTACATACTCCCCCTGGGCTTCCTGCTGACGATGTATACGATCACCGGCTACGACGCCTCCGCGCACGTCTCCGAGGAGACTCACGGCGCCGAAGAGTCGGCGCCAAAGGGCCTGTGGCGCTCGGTCTTCTACTCGGCGGTCGTGGGCTGGATCGTGCTGCTGGCGATCACCTTCGCGATCCAGAAGAGCCACGAAACCGAAATCTACAAAGCCGGCTTCCCGGCGCTGACGATCTTCACGACCGCGCTCAGCTCCTCCGCGGCGAAGGCCGTGGTCCTGATCTCAACCATCGGACAGCTGTTCTGCGGGATGGCGTGCATCACGAGCGCATCGCGGATGACGTTCGCGTTCTCGCGCGACGGAGCCGTCCCCGGGCACAGAATCTGGCGCAGGCTCGGCCAGAACCGGACACCTACCTGGGCCGTGTTCTTCGTGTGCGTGTTCGCCCTGATCATTACGATTCCGGCGTACTTCCCCAACCACCTGGGCACGCCGGTGGCGTTCCTCGCGGTCACCTCGATCTCGGTCATCGGGCTGTACATCGCCTACACGATCCCGGTGTATCTGCGCTGGCGCCAGGGTGAGAAATTCGTCACCGGCAGCTGGACTCTCGGGAAGAAGTACAAATGGATCAATCCGATCGCGTTCGTGTGGGTGGCGATCTGCGTCGTGATCTTCTCGCTGCCGTTCACCCCCGAAGGGGTGCCCTGGGAAAGCGCGTTCAACTGGTCCGCGGTCAACTATGCGCCGCTGATCACGATCGCGGTCATTCTCGGGGTCACGATCTGGTACGCGGTCTCGGCAAAAAACACGTTCAAGGGGCCCGTACGCACGATCGACGAGCTCGACGTCGAACAGGCGCTGCCGGCTATCGCCGAGTCCCCGTAGGAGGGAGCATTGCGCCCAAACGGCTCGCCGCGGGGCCCCCTCAACGGTGGATGGGCTGAACGCTGAGCGATCGACTGTCAGTGCTCGAGCCCGCCACCGAGGAGGTGCTCGCGGAGGTCGCCCGCGCCGGCGTCGGGGAGGTCGATCAGGCCGTCGCCGACGCCAAGCGAGCGCTCCCGGCCTGGCGCGCGCTTGCGCCGGGTCGGCGCGCGAGCGCCCTCTACGCGCTCGCCGACACGCTCGCCGAGCACCACGAGGAGCTGTCCGTGCTCGAGGCTCGCAACGCCGGCAAGGCGATCGGCGACGCGCGCGGCGAGATGGCGATGGTCGTGGACACGTTCCGCTACTACGCGGGCGCGCCCGAGCGGCTGCTGGGCGACACGATCCCGGTCGCCGGCGGGCAGGCCTTCACGGTGCGCGAGCCGCTCGGCGTCGTCGGGCTGATCACGCCCTGGAACTTTCCCCTGACGATCGCGAGCTGGAAGCTCGCACCGGCGCTCGCCGCGGGCAACACCGTCGTGCTGAAGCCGGCGGAGCTCACCCCCCTCACGGCGCTGTGCTTCGCCGAGCTTGCGCTCGAGGCGGGCCTGCCCGAGGGCGTCGTCAACGTGGTCGTCGGTCCCGGCCGCACGTGCGGGCAGCGCCTGGTCGAGCATCCCGACGTCGCCAAGATCGCCTTCACCGGCTCGACCGAGGTCGGGCGCACGATCGCGGCGGGCGCTTCGGAGACGATCAAGCGCGTCACGCTCGAGCTCGGCGGCAAGTCCGCCAACGTGATCTTCGCGGACGCCGATCTCGAGGCCGCCGCCGCGGGCGCGCCGCTGGCCGTCTTCGGCAACGCCGGGCAGGACTGCTGCGCTCGCTCGCGCATGCTCGTGCAGGAGACCGTGCTCGAGTCGTTCCTCGAGCTGTTCGAGGCCGAGGTCAAGGCGCTGCGCGTCGGCGACCCGCTCGATGACGCGACCCAGATGGGCCCGCTGATCTCGGCGGCCCAGAGGGAGACGGTCGCCTCGTTCCTCGACGGTCAGGCGCCGATCGCCTTCCGCGGCAGCGCGCCCGAGGGCGCGGGCTTCTGGTTCGCGCCCACGGTCCTCTCCCCCGTGAAGCCCGGCGACCGCGTCGCCCGGGAGGAGGTGTTTGGCCCGATCGCCGCCGTGATCCCGTTTCGCGACGAGGCTGAGGCGATCCGCCTGGCCAACGACACGATCTACGGCCTGTCGGGATCGGTGTGGACCCGCGACGGCGCACGTGCGCTGCGTGTCGCGCGGGCGATCGAGACGGGGGTGATCTCGATCAACGCGAACACCTCCGTGCGCGTGACGACGCCGTTCGGCGGCTTCAAGCAGTCCGGCTACGGCCGCGAGCTCGGGCCGCATGCGCTCGAGGCCTATACGGAGCTGAAGACGATCTTCTACGCCACGGAGGGATGATGACTACAGCGGGTAGGCTCGAGGGACGCGTGTGTGTCGTGACCGGCGCGAGGGGTGGCATCGGCGCCGCCAGCGTCGAGTGCTTCCAGCGCGAGGGTGCGCGCGTGGTGGGAGCCGATCTCTCAGACGGTGCGCCCGGCGATCTGTCGCTGCGGGTGGACGTGAGCGACGAGCAGCAGGTGAGCGCGATGTACGCGCGCGTGCGCGCAGAGCTCGGGCGCATCGATGTTCTCTTCAACAACGCCGGCATCTCCCCGGCCGACGACGCCTCGGCGCTCGACACGACGCTCGAGGCCTGGGAGCGTGTGCAGGCGGTGAACCTGCGCGGGGTGTTCCTGTGCTGCAAGCACGGAATCCCCCACCTGCTCGACGGCGGCGGTGGATCGGTCATCAACACGGCGTCATTCGTCGCCGTGATGGGAGCCGCTACCTCGCAGATCTCCTACACCGCCTCCAAGGGCGGGGTGCTCGCGCTCTCGCGTGAGCTGGGCGTCGAGTTCGCGCGCCGCGGCGTGCGCGTCAACGCCCTGTGCCCGGGCCCGGTCGACACCCCGCTGTTGCAGGAGCTGTATGCCTCGGACCCAGAGCAGGCCGCGCGGCGCCTCGTGCACGTGCCGATGGGGCGCTTCGCACAGGCCGAGGAGATCGCGCGGGGAGCGCTGTTCCTCGCCTCCGAGGAGTCGAGCTTCGTGACCGCCTCGACGTTCATGGTGGACGGTGGTCTGAGCGGCGCCTACACGACGCCCCTGTAGCGGGCGATCCTGTGAGCGAGTCCTCCTCCGGAGCGGGCGCAGCCGCGCAGCCGAGCGCCCGCGAGCTGATCGCGGTGGCCGACCTGCAGGCGGCCCGGCGCTCGATCGCGGGCGTGGCCGCGCGAACCCCCACGATCGCCGGCGAGGACCTCTCAGAGCTCGCCGGCACGAAGGTCGCGCTGAAGGCCGAGTGCCTGCAGGGCACGGGCTCGTTCAAGCTGCGCGGGGCCCTCCATAAGGTGGCGGCGCTGGGGGAGCGCGCGAACGCCGGACTCGTCACCGCGAGCGCGGGCAATCACGGGCGCGCGGTCGCGCAGGCCGCCCGCGTCGCGGGCGTCGGCTGCGAGGTGTTCATGCCGCGCGATGCCGCCGTCTCCAAGGCCGCCGCGGTCGAGCGGCTGGGAGCGCGGGTGCGCCTGGAGGGCGGATCGGTCGAGGAGTCGCTCGCGCTGGCGGGTGAACGGGGCGCGGAGACCGGCGCGGCCTTCGTGCACCCCTTCGACGATCTCGATGTGATCGCCGGCCAGGGCACGCTCGGGCTGGAGCTGCTCGAGGACGTCCCCGACCTCGCCCGCGTGGTGGTGCCCGTCGGCGGCGGCGGTCTCGCGAGCGGGGTCGGGATCGCGCTGCGAGGTGCACGCCCGAAGATCGAGCTCGTGGGAGTGCAGGCGAGCGCCTGCGCGCCGTATGTGGACGCCCTCAGGGAAAGCGGAGCGGCCGTCGATGTGCGCACGGCCCCGGGGACGGGCAACGCTTCCGGCACCACGATCGCCGACGGCATCGCGATCAAGCGCCCGGGCAGGCTGACGCTGCCGCTCCTGGGTGAGCTGCTCGACGTCCTTGTCACCGTCAGCGAGGATGAGATCGCCGACGCGATGGTGTTTCTCGCCGAACGCGCAAAGCTCGTCGCCGAGGGTGCCGGGGCGGCTGCCGTGGCGGCCCTGCTCGACGGTCGCCTCGCGCCGGTGAGTGGCGCGACGGTGGCGATCGTGTCGGGGGGCAACGTCGACAGCGGCCTGTTGGCGGGGCTGCTGCGGCGCCACGAAACCGAGGAGGGCCGTCGTGTGCGCATCTTCACGCGCGTGCCCGACCGCCCCGGCGGGCTGGCGGAGCTGCTCAACCTCGTCGCCGGTGCGCGCGCCAACCTGCTCAACCTCGAGCACGTGCGCGAGGCGGTGGCGCTGCATGTGCACGAGACGGGCGTTGCGCTGACACTGCAGACGCGCGGCCCGGGACACACCGAGGAGGTTCTCGCCGTGCTGAGGGCCGCGGGCTACGAGGTGATTCTCGACCAGCAGGCGAACTGAACGCCGAGACGCCCGCGCGCCTCCTACAGGCGTGCGCTCGCCTCCACGAACGCCAGCCAGCGCTCGTGTCGCCGTGAGCGCTCGCGCGGATCGAGGCTCGGCTCAACCACACGTCCCGGCGGCAGGCGCTCGGCCGCGTCCTCGACGCTCGCAAACAAGCCGGCGCCGACGCCCGCGAGCATCGCCGCCCCGAGAACCGTGACCTCAGCGCGGCCCACCGCGAGCGGCAGGCCGAGCGCGTCGGCCTGGATCTGCAGCAGCGTCTCATCGTTCGTGAGCCCGCCGTCCACCCTCAGAGCGCCTACCGGGGCGACCTCGGCCATCGCCTCGATGATGTCGACGACCCGCCAGGCGATCGCCTCGAGCGCCGCGCGCGCGACATGCCCGGCGCCAACTGCCGGGTGCAGCCCCGCGATCACGCCGCGCGCCGCCGGGCGCCACCAGGGCGCGCCGAGCCCCGCGAGCGCGGGCAGCACGACCACGCCGGCGCTGTCCCTGACATCGGCGGCGCTCGCCGTGAGCGCCTTGGCATCCGCGGCCAGGCCGAGACCCTCGGCGAGCCAGTCGAGCAGGGCGCCGGCCGCGAACACGCCGCCGTCCAGCGCGTAGGCGACCTCGCCCACACCCCCCGCCTCCCCGGGCGCCGCCCAGGCGATCGTTCCCAGCAGCCCGCTCGCGACGAGCGGCCCGTCCGTGCGTCCCAGCACGAACACACCGGTGCCGTAGGTCGCCTTGAGCTCACCCGGGCGCACCGCTCCCGAGCCGGCGAGCGCCGCCTGCTGGTCGACGAGTTGGGCGCACAGCGGGATCGCGACCGGCCAGCGCTCGTGCCCGAGCTCGCCCAGCGCTCCGAATGTGGGAGCGATCGCCGGGAGCCATTCCCGCTGCACCCCGAACAGCGCCATCAGCTGCTCGTCCCAGTCGCGCCCGCGCGCGGCGAGCAGCTGCGTGCGCGACGCCGTCGAGAGGTCCGTCGCGAAGCGCCCGCCGAGACGATCGCTTAGAAAGGCATCCACGGTGCCCAGGCGCAGCGATCCCGCATCGCGCGCCTGGCGCACCCGCTCGTCGTTGTCGAGCAGCCAAGCGAGCTTGCCGGCGGAGAAGTATGGATCGAGCGGCAGTCCCGAGCGCTCCACGACCTGCTCCGCGCCGCTGCCCGCGAGCCCGGCGAGAAGAGATTCCTGGCGCTTGTCCTGCCACACGATCACCGGCGAGAGCGCCCGCCCGCTGCGCGCATCCCAGGCGAGCACCGACTCGCCCTGGTGGTCGAGGCCGGCGGCGATGACCTCGCGACCGTCTCTCTTCTCGAGCACCTCCGCGACGGCATCCACCACCGCCTCGAGGATCAGCTCGGGATCCTGCTCGACCCAGCCCGGTCGCGGGTGCGTGACCGCGACCGGCCGTCGCGCCTCGGCCACCACGCGCAGGTCGCCATCGAACAGGGCCGCCTTGACCGCCGTGGTTCCCTCGTCGATGCCGAGCAGCAGCCCCGGGCTCATCGTCGTTGGCGTCCTGAGGATGCTCGCTCGTGGTAGCGCGCCGCGCGCTCCCACCAGGGCTGCGCGGGCGATGATGTGCGCGCTGGCGCCAGCAGCGGACGCGCCTGATCGAGCTCGATCAGCGCTTCGCCGGCGAGCCGGCTCACCACGAACTCGCCGATGCCGAGAGCGGCGGAGAGCCCGGTCGAGCGGATCGCCGCGACATGCAGCAGCCCGGGCAGCGTGCCCGACGTCTCGATCACGTAGCCCGCTTCACGCCCGGCGGCATCGCGCCCGGCCGGGCGCAGGCCCGCGTAGGCGCCGATCTGACGCGCCCGCGCGAGCGCCGGATAGGCACTCAGAGCGCGCGGCAGGATCAGCTCCGGCGCATCGGCCTCGACCGACCAGTCGAGCTTGTCCTCACGCTCGCGCGCCGTCGGCCCGGCGATCAGCAGACCATCGATCGTCGGGAACACGAGCACGCCCTTGCCGAGCGTCGATGGCACGGGCAACAGGATCTGCGCGAGCTGCTCGCCCGGGTGCGGTGAGAACACCAGGAACTCGCCCTTGCGTGGGTACACCCTCACCGGGTCGTCCTCTGCCAGTCGCGCAACCTCGTCCGCGTACAGTCCCGCACAGTTGACGACGGCGCACGCACGCAGCCTCTCTGTGCGCTCGAGCTCGACCGTGAGGCCCGCGCCCGGCGCTTCGGCGAGCCCGGTGACCGGTGCGCTCAGCCTCACCTCGGCGCCGCCCGCCTGCGCCGCGCCCGCCAGCGCATGGACGAAGGCGATCGGGTCGACGACGGCCTCGCCGGGCACGCTCAGCGTGCCGTCCTCTCGCAGGTCAACCTCGACCCCGTTGGCGTGCGCATTCTCGGCCAGCCGCGCGATCACAGCCGCCTGATCGTCATCGCCGAGGAGCGGCGTAAGCCGCGCTCCGCAGCGCCACACCGGCACGCCCAGCTCCTCCATCAGCTCCCCGCGGAGCTCCGCGGAGCGCAGAATCAGCGTCGTCTCGAGCTCGCCGGGCCGTGAATCAAAGCCCGTATGCAGGATTCCGGAGTTGGTGCCGCTGGCAGCCAGGGCCAGACCCGGCTCGGCCTCCAGCAGCAGCGCCGGCACACCGCGTCTCACCAGCGCGTGGGCAACCGCGCAGCCGACGACGCCACCGCCGATGACAGCCACCGGTTCCTCGGCGCGGGCCATGGTGCTCGCTCAGAGGTCCGGCAGGTGGTCGATCTCGGGCGCGCGCAGGGCGATGCCGAGGCCCCGCAGCGAGACGCGACCGGATTGCGGGTAGAAGCACATGTCGCTGGACTCGCGCGTGCCGAAGGCCAGGTAGGTCATTCCCTCTGCGCCGGCGCGTAAGGCGTGCGCCACCCCAGTACCGGCCGGCCGCGAGACCACGTCACCGGCACTCAGCGGATGCTCCTCGGCGCTGTGCTCGCCGCGCGGCCACAGCTCGAGTACGCCGCCACCCTCGAGCACGACGAACAGCTCCTCCTCGGAAGAGTGGCAGTGCGCCGGCGCCCCCTCCCCTTCGGCCGGCAGGACGACGTGGTTGAGTCCGGTCGCGACAGCTCCGGCGGCCCTGCCCGCCAGACGCGCACGCCCCGCGAGAATCGAGGGGACATCGCTGAGCGCGACGACGTTGGGCGGCCGCTCGGGCTTCGGTGGCGGGCACTCGGGCGCTCCCGCCGCGGCTTCGCGGACGAACGGCGAGTCGCCGTCGGAAAGCTCCACCCAGCGGGGGAAGGACCAGGCCACGCCGGCCCGCGGGAGCGCCGTCAGGGACGGGTCGAGCCGCTGGCCGAACACGAGCACGTCCAGCCCGCCCGCTCCAGCGCGGAGAGTGTGGGGCCCGCGTTTGGGCCGGTGCACGATGACATCGTCGCCATGCACCGCGTAGGTCTCACCGTCCTGCCACAGCAATCCCTCGCCCCCGAGCACGAAGAAGATCTCCTCGTCGGCGCCGTGCTCGTGTGCGGGCGTCGAGAAGTGCCCGTCCGCGACCTCGATGCGACGCATCCCGATCGTGCGCGTGCCCACTTCCCGCCCGAGATCCCGCCACACGCCTTTGATGTGGCCGACGGCCATCTCGCCGGAGCGGCCCTCCTTCAGGTTGGCGATCTTCATGGCCGCGACGCTATCAGTGCCGCGCGCCCCGGCGGGCGTGCCGGCGTCCTGCATGCCGACTACAGTCCCGGCATGCGATCCACTCCGACTCCGCGCTGGCAAGCCGGCACACGCCGTCCCGGCTTGCTTCGGGCTCTGAAGTGTGATTTGCTCCCACCATCGTTCACGTGGGGGCGGCGGTTGGCGCCAGCCGGCGCCAGGCTCCCGGGGGCCACGGCCCCGGTCGACCCGCAGCCGAGGAGTGTGGTGGCACCCGTCATTAGCAGACGACCGCGAAGACGCTTTCCCGCTGGGGCCGCGTGATGGCGCAGGCCGCGGCGAAGTCGCGCCGCCGTGCAGACGGCGGCCCGGCGTCAGTGGACCTTGTCCGTGCGGCCCTGGCCGAGCGCTTGCAGGCGCGGCGCTCTGAGCTCGAGGAGGTGGTCATCGCGCGGTTCCGCGACGTCGGCTTTGACCCCGCGGCCGGTGAGGACTTCGAGTACATAGCCGGAGCGCGCGCGGCGGTCGCCGAGGCGGTCGACTACGGCCTCGTCGCCATCGAGCAGGGCGACGAGTGGTTCGGCTCGGGGCCTCCTCCGATCCCGCCCGCGGCCGTCGCCCAGGCGCGCCGCGCGGCCGCCCACGGGGTCAGCCTCGAGAGGGTGCTCTTGCGCTACAACGCCGGCCACACGCTGCTCGAGGACTTCGTCATGCAGGAGGCGGAGCACAGCGACTTCGCCAGCGACAGAATCGCGCTGCGCCACGTGCTGCGGGCGCTCGGCGGTCTGCTCAACCACTTCACATCGTCGATCGCCAACGAGTACCAGCAGGAGGCCGGGCGAATGGCCCACTCGCCCGAGCTGCGCCGCAACGAGCGCGTGCAGCGGCTGCTGGCCGGAGCGCCGGTCGACGCCGCTGAGCTCGACTACGAGCTCGACGCCGAGCACCTCGGCGTGATCGCGATGGGGGCACGCGCCGGCGAGCTGGTTCGCAGCCTGGCCGCCGGTCTTTCGCGCCAGCTGTTGAGCGTGTCGCGCAGCGAGGAGACCGTGTGGGCTTGGTTGGGCGGCCAGCGCAAGCTGGCGTTCGCCGACATCGAGAGCCAGCTGAGCGGCAAGGAGTCTGCCGGAGCCTCGCTGGCCGTCGGCGGACCCGCGCACGGGATCGACGGATTCAGGCTCACCCACCGACAGGCCCAGGGCGCGATGCTGGTGGCGCTGCGAAGGCCCCAGACACTCACCCGCTACGCCGACGTCGCTCTGCTCGCGACCGCGCTGCGCGACGACACGCTCGCCCGCTCGCTGGATGAGATCTACCTCTCACCACTGGGCGGCGAGAAGGATGGCGAAGTGTCGCGAAAGACGCTGCGCGCCTATTTCGCGGCCGGGCGAAACGCGGCAACGGCCGCCGCCGCGCTCGGTGTCGACCGCCACACCGTCGAACGGCGCCTGCACTCGATAGAGACGCGCCTCGGCCGCCAGCTGCACACCTGTCACGCCGAGCTGGAAGTGGCGCTCCGCCTTGAGGAACTGGGCGGAACCGGCGAGCGCCCAGCGGCCGCCACACAGCGCTGAGCCGACAGCGCTCAAACGCCTCGCGGGGCCCGCAAGCTCCTCAGGGGCCCCTGGGACGATGTGGCGCATATTGATTTGACGCTGCACCACATTGGCGCACCACCTCCTACCCGCCAGCTGATACCTCTTATGTGAAATTAATCACAGATCCTCGTACACGGGGATTGGGGGCGGTAATGACGGCTCGTGTGCGCTTCTTGATGGTGTGTTTCACACGCTGTTTAGCTGGGGGTACGGCTTTCACCAGGGTGGTGAAGGCGCAACTCGGCAGGCTCCCATGAGCCGAGCGGTCTCGCGCCGGCGCCCGCGGGTGGGTGAGCGCGTTCAACTCGCGCGTTACACGGTCCGCGGCGGTGCGCGCATTCTCTACGGCCAGCGCATCGACGGCGTCGTGCGCGTCACCGACTGTCCCGCCTGCGGGAGCGGTCGCTGCTACCTCGTCGAGCGTGGCCTCGAGCGCGACGGGTACTCCGCCCTGAGGGCGCTCGTCGCGGATTACACCCGCCAGGCCGGCCGGCTCGACGCCATTCCGATGGCCGCGAGCGAGGTAGAGGGCATCGAGCAGGTCGAGCTCGGCCGTTACGTTTTCACAGGCGGCGAGCGCGTCCTCTACGGCCAGCGGGTCAATGACGTGGTGCGTGTCACCGATCGCCCCGCGGGGGGAGGTGATCGCTCCTATCTCGTCGAGCGCGGCCTCGAGCGCGACGGATACTCGGCGTTGACAGCGCTGGTCGAGGATTACACTCGCCAGGCGGTGCAGCTGGACGCGATCCCAATGGCCCTGAGTCCGGCGAGCCGCGAGGATAGCGACGAAGCGGCCTGAGGGCCCGAGGTGCACACTCCTCACCCATAAGCTTCAACAGTTAATCGCCGGCGCTCACCTGTGACACCCGACGGGTTCACCTCAGCGCACGCGCGCGCACATCAGCGCGAGGCGGTCTCTAGTCCGTTCGCATCGGTGACCGCTTCGGGCAACGGCTCCCGCGCCAGCTGGTGGCGCACGCGATCGCGCACGTCGGCGTAGCGCAAGGCCTCGTATGCGATCAGCGCCACCAGCACGGCCGCGAGCATGCCGAGCGTGACCAGCGCGGGAAGCGCCGCGCCTGCCGGCAGGAGCGCGAGCAGCACGATCCCACACACCAGCCGCCGCGTGCTGAGGCTGTGCATGTTCCGCAGCCGGAAGGCGACGTGAGCAAACAGGTACATCGCCGCGCCGCCCAGGAGCGCGGCCGCTGGCACGAGTTTCAGCGGCCCGTCGAGGTCGGTGATCGTGTGGTTTATGCCAACGGCGATCAGCGCGATGCCGGCGACCATCGGGAAATGGAGGTAGGAGTAGGAGTCACGGGCGATTTCGTTGCGCTCGCGCCCTGGCGTCGCTTTGGCCAGGCGCCGGCGCGCGATGATGGCGGCGACGTCGAAGTAGGCCCACCACAGCGTCGCGGCGATCACGATTCCGAGCACCGCCGCTGTCACTATCCCGGCGCCGATCGTCACCTTTGCGCCGACACTCACCGCCACGATCGACTCACCCAGGGCGATGATCACGACCGCGGCATGGCGATCGGCGAAATGCCCGGGGACGAGCTTCCAGCCGTCCGCGCCGAACAGGTACGGTCCGCCCGCGTCGAGCACGAGCGCAAGACCCCACAGGCCAAGCTGCACGGCGCCGGAGGTGAAGGCGGCGGTGAGCAGCAGGCAGACGCCGATCGCGGTGCTCGCCGCGAGCCCGAGCACCGAGTGGCGCAGGGCCGAATCGTCGCGGCTGGCGAGCATGAACAGCACGATGTGGGCGCAACGCACGACGGCGTAGGCGCACGCGAACAGCAGCGCCTCAGAGCCGAACGCGCCGGGGACGCACAGGGCGGCGACGAGGAACGCCGCCATCGCCGCGAACATGGCCAGGCGCACCGCCCCCTCCTCGGGGTCGACCACGCTCGTCAGCCACGCATAGCCGACCCACGACCACCACAACATGCCGAGCACCAACAGGCCCTTGAGAAGTCCCAGCCACGTCGGCGTCCTCGCCATCAGCGTCGTGCACTGGGTCAGCGCCAGCACGAACACAAGATCGAAGAACAGCTCGAGCGGTGTCACCTGGTCGCCTTCGCGCATGACGGCGCTCACGCGCGGGATATGGCTTGAGGGGGCGCTGCTCACCGGCTCATCTTCGCACCCGCGTGAGTGACGCCGGCGTCGTCGCACCGTCGTCGCACGCGACCCCTACCATCGTGGCCATGATCGCGACCGCAAACGTGAGGGACGCCTCCGAGCTCGACGGTGAGGCATGCGCGGCGATCTACGCGCCCTACGTGATCGAGTCGGCGATCACGTTCGAGATCGATCCGCCGGGGCCCGAGCAGATGAGCAGCCGCATCGCCGCCGCCGTACGGGCGCATGCGTGGGTCGTGCTCGAAGAGGAGGGCCGCGTCGTCGGCTACGCCTACGGCGGTCCGTTCAACTCGCGCCCCGCTTATCGCTTCTCGTGCGAAGTCAGCGTCTATCTCGAGCGCGGCCGACGGCGAACCGGCGGCGGCCGCGCGCTGTATGAGGAGCTGTTCGCGCGCCTGGCCGAACGCGGCTACCGCACCGCCGTCGCGGGCATGACGCTGCCGAACGAGGCGAGCGTCGGCCTGCACCGCGCGATGGGGTTCGAGACCGTCGGCACCTACCGGCGCATCGGCTGGAAGCACGGCGCCTGGCATGACGTCGCCTGGGTCCAGCGCGCGATCGCCACCGGCCAGGATCCGCCCGCCGAGCCTCGCTGATGCCATGAACATCGAACAGGCGATCCGCACGCGTCGCACGCACAAGGCGTTCGGCTCGGAGCCCGTCGCACGCGAGACGCTCGACGAACTGTTCGAGCTCGCGCGCTGGGCGCCCAACCACCACGCCACCAACCCGTGGCGCTTCCGCGTGCTCGGCCCTGCTGCGCTGGCGCGCCTGAAGCACGCCGCCGGAGCAGAGCAGGCGGCGAAGCTCGAGCGCGCCCCGACGCTGATCGTGGTCAGCGCCGCGCTCGCCGGCGAGGAGCTCCAGGACGAGGAGGATCTGCACGCGACCGCGATCGCCGCCTACATCGTGCTGCTCGTCGCCCACGCCCGCGGCCTGGCCGGATATTGGCGAACACCAGCCGTCCTGCGCACGGCCGAGGGTCGTGCCGCCGTCGGCCTCGAGCCCGATGAGCAAGTGCTCGGCCTCCTGCACCTCGGTCCCCTCCGCCAGCGCGGTACCCCGGCCAAGCGTGAGGATCCAGACACCTACGTAACCTACCTCGACTGATGCGCCGGATCGACAACCCACAGAGCGGTGAACACATGGAGTTCCTCCTCACGGCGGATGAAAGCGGCGGTGAGCTGCTTCGACTTGAGCTCGTGCTCGATCCGAGCGCTCTCGTCGCTGCGCCGCACCTGCACCCCCGCCAGCAGGAGCGCTTCGAGCTGCTGGAGGGCACGGCGCGATTTCGCATCGGCGGGGTCGAGCGCGATGCCCACGCCGGTGAGGTCGTGACCGTCGACCCGGGCACGCCTCATGTGCTCGGGAACCCGACCGACGAGCGCGCGCGGATGCTCGTCGAGTTTCGCCCGGCCCTGCGGACGCAGCAGTTCCTGGAAACGGTGTTCGCGTGGGTCAACGAAGGTCTGACCCGCGATGGTCTTCCCGCGAATCCGCTCAGGCTGGCCGTGCTTGTGCGCGAGTATCGCCATGAGATCCAGGCGGTCCCGGACAAGAGCGTGCCGCTTTCGCGGCTGCCCGGGCCGCTGCTCGATGGACTTCTGATAACCGTCGGCGGCCTCGGCCGGCTGCTCGGCTATCGCGCGACGCCACCACCTGCGCAGGGCTGAAGGCCAGCGGGCGCTCGACGCTAGAGCGCCAAAAGCACGGGGGCAACACGTTCGAGCTGGGCGAGCGACGCTGAGGGATCCGCTGAGTAGGCCTGGACCGCGACATGATCGGCGCCGGCGTCGAGATGCTCGCGCACTCGCCCGGCGACCGTCTCCTCATCGCCCCACGCCACGATCGCGTCGACGAGCTCGTCGCTGCCGCCATCGGCGAAGTCCGCGTCGCCCCAGCCGAGCTCGCGTAGGTTGTTGAGGTAGTTCGGCAGCATCAGGTAGATCGCCATGTGCTCGCGTGCGATCTCGCGCGCGCGTGTGGGATCGGTCTCGAGCACGATCGCCTGCTCGGGGGCCAGCAGCCGGCCCGAGCCGAGGATCTCGCGCGCCCTGAGCGTGTGCGCCGGCGTCACGAAATAGGGGTGCGCCCCGGCCGTCCGCTCGCGCGCCAGCTCGAGCATCCTCGGACCCAGCGCGGCCAGCACCACCGGAGAGGCGTACTCGTAGGAGGGCGGCTGGTAGCGAAGCCCGTCCATCGCCTCCAGATATGCCCGCATCGCGGTGAGCGGCTTTGCATAGTCGTGGCCGCGGACGAGCACCGCCGGCGCGTGGCTCACGCCGAGGCCAAGCAGAAAACGCCCGCCGTATGCCTCGTTGAGCGTGGTCGCGCCGTTGATCGCCGCCGTCGCGTCGCGGGCCCAGATGTTGGCTATGCCGCTGGCGACGACGATGCGCTCGCTCGCCCCGAGCAGGAGCGCGGCATGCGACATCGCCTCGCGGTTGGCCGGCGCCTCGCCGAACCAGACCGCGCCGTAGCCGAGCTGCTCGACACGGGCCACCGCTGCGCGCTCATCCTCGGCCGGCATCTGCCCGATCGGCCCGAGCCACACGCCCACGCGTCCGACGCGCTCACGCAGGTCCTGCGCCCGCGATGGCGCCTCGTCGGTCAAGAACGGCTCGCTGGACCGTGCGCCTCACGGCGCGGGCGGGTCATCTGAAACGCATAGGAGTGCATGGGATCCTCGAGGAGAATCTAGCGGGATCGCGCACGAGGGACTTCCGCGCCGGACGTATTCTGTCGGTGCGGCATGGACCTCCACTTGCGCGACAGGGCCTACCTGGTAACCGGCGGCAGCCGCGGCCTCGGCTTCGCCGCAGCCCAGGCGCTCGTGCGGGAAGGAGCGCGAGTTCTTCTCAGCGCTCCGCACGAGACCACCGTCAGCGCAGCCGCGGCGCGCCTCGCGAGGGACGCGACCACAGGCGACCGAGTTGCCTGGATCGTCGCCGACAACGCCGATGCTGCGACGCCCGAGCGACTGATCGCCGCCGCCGGCGACCGCTTCGGGCGCTTGGACGGGGCGCTCCTGAGCGTCGGCGGAACGCCACCGGGGACCATCGCGAGCACGCCTGATGAAGCGTGGCGGAGCGCCTTTGAGAGCGTCTTCCTCGGCGCCGTTCGCCTCGCCCGAGTGCTCGGGCCAACGCTGGCGGGTGACCATCAGGGTGGCGCCGGCTCCGCCTCGATCACGGGAACGGGAGGCTCGCTCATGTTCGTCCTTGCCTCCTCGGTGCGCGTGCCGTTAGCCGAACTCGCGATCTCAAACGGGCTGTTCCCGGCGCTTGCGGGTGTGGTCAAGATGCTCGCCGAGGAACTCGGCCCGTCCGGCACTCGCGTGAACGCGATCCTGCCGGTCAGGATCGCGACCGACAGGGTGCGTCAGTTCGATGCCCTCAGCGGTGACCCCGACGAGGTTCGCGCGCGCAGGTCCGAGGAGATTCCGCTGCGACGCTACGGGGAGCCCGAGGAGTTCGGGCGAGTCGCCACCTTCCTGCTCTCGCCCGCGGCCTCCTACGTCACCGGCGCGATGATCCCGGTCGATGGCGGCTCCATGCGCGCGATCTGAGAGGCTCCCGGCGGGGGCTTGACCCCGCTCAGCGGCCGCGCTCGCTCCCGAGCGAGAGCTGTGTGAGCGAGGCGGCGCCGTCGACGGCGACCACCTGCCCGCTGATCGAGGCCGCCTCGTCGCTGGCCAGAAAGGCGACCACGGCGGCGATCTCGGCCGGCTCGATGAGCCTCCCCGTCGGCACCGAGCGAAGCGCCCGCTCACGCACCTCCTGCGGCATCGCCAGCACCGGCTCGGTCGCCACCAGGCCGGGCAGCACCGCGTTGACCGTGATCCCGCGCGCCGCATTCTCGCTTGCGAGCGTACGCACCATTCCCAGCTGCCCGGCCTTTGACGCGGCATACGCGACCTGCCCGGGAAGTCCGCCCAGCGCCGCGACGCTCGAGATCACGACGATCCGGCCATGGCGGCGCTCGCGCATGCCGCCGAGGCATGCCTGCACGGTGCGGAACGCGCCCGTCAGGTTGACGTCGAGGTCCCGCTGCCACTGCTCGGCGGTCATCCGGTGAGCCGGCGCGATCGTGGTCGTGATGCCCGCGTTGGCGACGCATACGTCGACATCCTCGAGCGGCGGGAACTGATCGCGCGCGACGTCGAGCGCTATGTCGCATCCCTCGCGCAGGTCGAGCGTGACCACCTCCAGGCCGTCAGCGGCCAGGCGTTCGGCGATCGCCGCGCCGATCCCGCGGGATGCGCCGGTGACCAGCGCCCTGTGTGAGTCAGTCACAATGGTGCCCCGATCATCATCGAAGGAGGGAACGATGACAGACCGCTGGTTTTCCGAGGAGGAGCTCGAGCGCCTCTCCCAGCCGACGATGGACCGCGCGATCGAGGCGCTCGATGCCGGCGACCCCGACGAGGCGAGGCGCCTGTGCGACGAGATGAAGCACGAGTGGCAGATGCTGCACGACCTGATGGCGGCGGGCGTGCTCGACCTCGTCTCCTTCATCCAGCAGCGGCTCGGCGACGAGGGCGTGGCCGAAGCCTGGACGGAGAGCATGGGCCGCGGCTGGCGCCGCCACCACGACGCGATCATGGCGCTCGACCGGCGCGATCTGGTCGGCCTGCTCGCGGCGACGTGGCGTGCGCACTCCTGCTCCGGGGTGGGGCCGAATCCCGGCAGCTTCACGATCACCGAGGACGAGGAGAAGGTGACGTTCACGATGAATCCCTGCGGCTCCGGTCAGCGGCTCGTGCGCAACGGCGCCTACGAGGGCCTGCCCGACGGCGGCGGCACTCGCGAGGCGCATGACTGGTCCTTTGGCCGCAAGGGCTTCCCGCTGTACTGCACCCACTGCAGCTTCATGAACGAGTCGCTGCCGATCCAGTGGTCGGGCTATCCGCTGTACCCCTCCGATCCGCCCGAGGACTACTCCAAGGACCCCTGCACCTGGTACTGGTACAAGGATCCGGATGCGATCCCCGAGCGCCACTGGAGCCGCTACGGCGCGGTCAAGCCCGGCGCCGCCTCCTGATCACCGGCGCCGGCGGCCGCAGCGAAGGCGCCCACCCGCTGGCCGGCGCGGGAGGGGCGGTTCAGTAGTAGTCCTCGACGGTCATCGACCAGCTCGCTGAATCCTGGCCGCCTGAGACCTGCACGCGGTAGAGGCCCGGGCCGCTGTGGAAGATGTGGGTCTCGGAGGCGCCTTCCCCGAGTTCGAAGCCACCGAAGCTCGAGCCGCTCTGGAGATTGTGCGCCTGCGCGCTCGGCCCCAGGCATACCAGCAGCAGCAGGCATGTCCCCCGGTAGGACATGTGGTAGCTGACCCTCCACTGGCTGCCGAGTATGCGGAAGGGGACCGATTCGCCGTCGTCGACGCCCGAGAAGCTCGTCAGCGGGCGCCACTGGGGCGCCTCGGCGACGCTGAGCGCCACCGTCGAGCCGCGCCCGAGCGTCACGGCCGCGCCGGGAGACTGGCGCGTCACCGTTCCCGCCTGGGTTCCGGGCGCCGGCACGAGCGTCACGCCGTAGCGCAGTCCCGTGCCTTCGAGCGCGCTCTCGGCGGACGCCGAGGACTCCCCGACGACGTCGGGGACGCTCACCGGCGGCGGCCCGGCGCTGAGCACGACCCGCACCGTCGCGCCGTCGGAGATGCGGATCCCGGCGGCCGGGTCCTGCGCGATCGCGATGCCGGCGGCCGTCTGGGAATAGCGCGTCGAGAACGCGGGGCGCACGTGCGTACGCCGCGCGCGCGCCTCGACGCCCCCGCGCGGAATGCCGCGCAGCTCGGGAACGGTGGTGCGAGCGCCGGCGCCCATCAGCAGCAGGGCGAGGACCGCGCAGATCGCAAGCAGCACCAGCCCAGCCAGCAGCGCGAGCCCGCGGCGCCGAGGAGAGCGTCCGTGGCCGCGGCGCCGGGGCGGGCCCGGCGGCGAGGGTGGCAGCGGCGGCCTCTGAAGGACGCGCGTCGGTGCCACCACGCGCGTCGTCGCCGCCGCGAGGTCGATCGTGACCGGGTCGCTCATCACGGCGGTGTCCGACGCCGCGTCACCCGCTGAAGCGCCAACCGAGCTGAGCTCCGCGGCGGCGCGCGACCTGGCCGGGGCCGCGGAGGAGGCCGCGGCGCCCGCCGCGTGCAGGGCGGCGGCCATGGCGGCGCCGTCGCCGTAGCGATCGGCGGGGTCCTTCTCGAGCGCCCGGGCCACCACCTCGCAAAGCTCCGGCGGGACCCGCTCCGGGAGCGACGGCGGGCGCTCCTGCAGATGGCGCAGGCCCAGCTCGACGGCCGAGCCTCCCCCGAACGGCGGCTCGCCGGAGAGCATCTCGAACAGAACCACGCCCGCGCTGTAGACATCGGTCGCCGCGGTCGTGGGGCGGCCACGCGCCTGCTCGGGCGACATGTAGCGCGGGGTTCCGGCGATCGTGGCCGACAGCGCCTGCGAGGTTCCCTCGGCAAATCGCGCAACGCCGAAATCCCCGACCTTGACCTTGCCCTCCGCCGTCAGCAGCACGTTGGCCGGCTTGACGTCGCAGTGGACCACCCCCTGCGCGTGTGCGCTTCCGAGCGCCCGGCAGAGCTGCTCGGCCACGGCCTGCGCCGCCCGCGGCGACAGCGGGCCCCGCCGCAGGCGCTCGGCGAGACTCTCGCCCTCGACCAGCTCGGCGACGTAGTAGGGCCCCTGCTCGGCGTGACCGAAGTCGAAGATCTGCACGATCCCCGGGTCGCTGACGCGCGCCAGCAGCTGGGCCTCGCGCTGGAAGCGCTCCACCCAGGCCCCGTCCTCGGCCCACCACGGCTTGATCACCTTCACCGCGACGCTGCGCGCGAGACGCCTGTCAAGCCCCCTGTAGACACGACCGAAGGCGCCTTCGCCGATCACGGCGTGGAGCTCGTAGCGGTCCTCCAGAGCGCAGCCGGCGAGGTCGGGAGCGGCGAGCATGGACACAAGTATTCCGTGCTGCTGCCCGCAGCGCGCCTGTCCCCCGTCGTTGACGGCGGCCCGCTAGGCGCTCTCTGAAGCGGCCCGCGAGGGGGCCTCTCCCCAAAGCTGCTCGAGGCGGTAGTACTCGCGCGCCTCCGGCGTGAAGATGTGCACGACCACGTCCAGGTAGTCCATCAGGATCCAGCCCGCGCCCGCGGCTCCCTCGACGCGGCGGGGCAGCATCTCATGCTCGCGCTTGAGCCCCTCGAGAATGCCGTCGTGAATCGCCTTTGCCTGGCGCTGGGTGTTGCCCGAGCACACGAGGAAGAAGTCCGTGTACCCGAGCACGCCGCGCAGGTCGAGCTCGACGACGTCCAGCGCCTTCTTGTCGGCCGCGTGGCGGGCCACCTCGGAGACGAGCTGCTCGGGATCCATCAGCCAGCCACCGGCGCGCGCTCGGCATAGAGGCCGTGCTCGCGGATGTAGCTCGCGACCGCGCTGCCCACCAGATCCTCGATCGGCGCCCCGCGGGCCGCGCGCTCACGCGCCATCGAGGAGGACACCTCGATCACGGGCATATCGAGAAATCGGACTCTGTCGGTGGGGCGGGCGCCGGGCGTTCCCCGGCCGAGCAGCGGCGCGACGGTGTCGAGCACCCGTGCGCGATCCGAGCCCGTGCGCGCGGCCACCGCGAGATCCGCCAGCTGCAGGACCCGTGCCGGCTCGCGCCACCCCGGCAGTGTGCCCGCCGTGTCCGCGCCGACGATGAACGTCAGCTGAGCGTCCGGATGGCTTGCGTGAATGGCTTGCAGGGTATCCACCGTGAAGGACGGCCCGCCGCGCTCGATCTCAAGTGCACAGACTGACAGACCCTCGACGCCCGCGACGCACAAGCGGCACATTCGCAGCCGGTGCTCCGGCCCGGGGTCCTCCTCGGTGGACTTGTGCGGCGGGATGTGCGCGGGCATCATCACGACCCGCTCGAGCCCGAGCTCCTCGAGCGCGTGACGCGCGATCGCGAGATGCCCGAGATGGGGCGGGTTGAAGGTCCCGCCGAGGATGCCCAGCGACCGCGCAGCGGCGGGCGTCACCGACCCCTCACTGCGCACCGCCGAGCTGCCGGCGCCAGCCGGCCCCTCAAGCGCGGACGTGCCCGTCCCCCTCGATGAGGTACTTGCTCGTGCACAGCTCCCGCAGCCCGATCGGTCCGCGCGCATGCAGCTTCTGCGTGGAGTTGCCGATCTCGGCCCCCATGCCGAACTCGCCTCCGTCGGTGAAGCGCGTGGAGGCGTTCACATACACGCAGGCCGCGTCGACGCCCAGCTGGAAGGCGCGGGCGGCCGCGGTGTCGCGCGTGACGATCGCCTCGGAGTGCCCGCTGCCGTAGCGAGCGATGTGCTCGATCGCCTCCTCCACAGAATCGACGACCGCGACGGCGAGCGTCATCGCCAGGTACTCGCTCGCCCAGTCCTCCTCGCCGGCGGCCTCGACGACGAGACGGCCCCCTGACACGTCGCCGGGGTCAGGCGACGCGCCGGGGGCGAGCGCGAGCGCGCGCTCGTCCGCCCGCACGAGCACGCCGGCGTCGCCGAGCGAGCGCAGGATGCGCGGCACGAACTCCGGCGCGAGCTCGCTGTGGACGAGCAGCGTCTCGGCCGCGTTGCACACGCCCGGGCGCTGGGTCTTGGCGTTGAGCACGATCGCCTCGGCGTCCGCGAGATCGGCGGAAGCGTCCACGTACACGTGGCAGTTGCCCGAGGCCGCGTAGATCACAGGGACGGTGGCCACGGCCTGGAGCGCCTGCTTCAGGCCCTCGCCGCCGCGCGGGATGATCAGATCGACGGTGGCGCTCTGCGTGGCCAGCTCGGCGAGCTCCTCGCGACCGCCCCCCGCCACGAGGCTGATGCAGCCCTCCGGCAGCCCGGCCGCGACGGCGGCCTGCGCGGCGATGTCGGCCAGCGCGGCATTCGAATGCGCCGCCACCGATGACCCTCGCAGGACGATCGCGTTGCCGGACTTCAAGCACAGCGCCGCGGCGTCGATCGTCACGTTCGGGCGCGCCTCATAGACGACCGCGACGACGCCGAGCGGAACGCGCACCTTGCGCACGTCCAGGCCGTTGGCCAGGCGCTGGCCCTCGATCACCTCGCCGACCGGATCCGCGAGCGCGGCGATCTGGCGAACCGCACCCGCGATCGCGCCGATGCGCCCCTCATCCAGGCGCAGGCGATCGAGCAGCGCCTCGCCGATGCGCTCGTCGCGGCCGGCCTGCATGTCGCGCTCGTTCGCCTCGAGGATCTCCTGCGTGCGCAGCTCGAGCTCGGCCGCGATCGCCTCGAGCGCCGCGTCCTTGAGCGCGGAGTCGGTACGCGCGAGCTCGCGCGCCGCCCGCTTGGCCCAGCTGCAGATGTCAGCGACCGGGGAGATGACGGTGGCCATGGCCCTAAGGGTACGACGAACGCTTCAGTCGACCACCAGATAGTCGCGGTGGACGGCCTCGTCGGTAGCACGCGGCAGGATCTCCCGCACCGCCGCGGACTTCATGCCGAGCACCTGGCGCAGCTCCTGCGCGGAGTAGTTGCAGATGCCCTTGGCGAGCGTGCGGCCCTGCTCGGCGTCCGCGCTCGGTCCCTCGGCGATGTCGACGGCGTCGCCGGCGTCGAAGTCGCCGAGCACTCCCACCACGCCCACCGGCAGAAGGCTCGCGCTCCCGTCGCGTACCGCCCGCACCGCGCCGGCGTCGATCAAGAGCGTGCCGCGCGAGGGCTTGGCGTACTTCAGCCACAGCTTGAAGCTCGAGTAGCGAGCCTCGCGCGCCGGGAAGTACGTGCCCACGCGCGCGCCCTCGCGCCCGTCGGCGCGTGCGCCCTCGTGCCCCGCCGCCAGCACCGCCCTGAGCGCCTGCGGCCGCAGGCCGTTGCAGATCACGGTCGCTATCCCCGCCGCAGTGGCCATGTCCGCGGCCACGACCTTGGAGCGCATCCCGCCCGAGCCCAGCGGCGAGGTGGTGTGGCCGATCTCGAGGTCCTCGAGGGCCGTGAAGTCGCTCACCTCGCTGACGATTCGCGCCTCGGGATACAGCCGCGGATCGGCCGTGAACAGCCCGTCGATGTCCGTCAGCAGGATCAGTTCCTCGGCCGCCACGAGCACCGCCACCTGCGCCGCCAGGAAGTCGTTGTCGCCGAAGGAGATCTCGTCTGTGGCGGTCGTGTCGTTCTCGTTGATGACCGGCAGCACCCGCCACTCCAGAAGCGTCGTGAGCGTCTGGCGCGCGTTCAGATAGTGCGTGCGGGCGCTCATGTCAAAGAACGTCAGCAGCACCTGCGCACTCGTCACGCCGCGCTCGCGCAGAAGCTCGTCGTAGATCCGATACAGCTTGCCCTGACCCACGGCACTGGCCGCCTGCAGCTCGCCGATCGTGCTCGGGCGTTGCGGCAGGTTCATCACGCGCATGCCGCGGGCGATCGCGCCGCTCGTGACCACGATCGCCTCGCCGCCCTGCCGGTGCACGTCCGCCAGCACGTCGCACACGTGCGCGAGCGCCTCGAGGCGCGGCTCGCCATCGCCGTCGGCGACGACGCTCGAGCCGAGCTTGACCACAACGCGTCTCATCCGAGCTTGAGCTTAATTGCCCCGGGCGGCACGAACCTACGCGCCTATGGGGCGGCGCTCGGATCGAGCTCGAAGGTCACGCCCGCGATCTCGATCTCATCGCCGGGCTCGAAGCCCTCCGCCTCGAGCGCCTTCAGCACGCCGATCCGCCGCAGGCGTTCCTCGACATAGGCCATCGCGTCCTCGTTCTCGACGTCGTAGCGCAGCAGCAGCCGCTCGATGCCGCGTCCGCGGACCGCGAACGAACGCGGACCGAGCCGCTCGACCTGAAAGCCGGAGCCCGCGGCGGGGCGAAACACCATGTGCTCGGCCAGCTCGCCGAGATCCCCGGCGACGGCGGGCTGCGGGGGCGGATCGGAAGGAGCCACGTGCCGGAGCAGCTCGCGCTGAAGCTCCCCGAGCCCGGCGTCGGTCGCACTCGAGGTGGCGATCACGGCCACCTCTGAGCCGAGCCGGCGCTGCCAGGCGGCGACCGCCTCGCGCGCGCGCTCCTCGCTCACGAGGTCGGCCTTCGACAGGGCCAGCACCCGCGGCAGCCGCGCCAGGCGCTCGTCGTGGGCGAGCAGCTCGCGCTCGATCGTCGCGTGGTTGACCGCCGCGTCCGCGCCCTCGCCAGCGGAGAGCTCGGGAGCCAGATCGAGCACGTGCACGAGCACGCGCGTGCGCTCGACGTGCGCGAGGAAGTCGTGCCCGAGGCCCGCGCCCTCGCTGGCGCCCTCGATCAGGCCGGGGATGTCGGCAACCACCAGCTGGCGTTCGTCGCCTTCGAGGACCCCCAGCACCGGGGACAGGGTCGTGAACGGGTAGGCGGCCACCTTCGGCGCGGCCCGCGTCAGGCGCGAGAGCAGCGAGGACTTGCCGGCATTCGGCATTCCCACGAGACCCACGTCGGCGAGCAGCTTGAGCCGTAGATCGAGCCAACCCTGCTCCCCGGCGAGGCCGCGCTCGGCGAAGCGCGGCGCCTGACGCGTGGCGGTGGCAAAGCGCTTGTTGCCCTTGCCGCCGCCTCCGCCCCGCGCGACGCGCGCGCTCTGAGAAGCGGCGAGGAGCTCCCAGCGGCGTCCAGCCAGATCCTCGCCACCCTCCTGCGAGGCGCTGGCCTGCGTCCCCGGGGGCACCCTGATGCGAAGCGTCTCACCGTCGGCCCCGTGGCGCAGCGCACCCTCGCCGTGCCCGCCCCGCCCGGCGCGGTAGTGGGTCATTCGCCGGAAGTCCTGCAGGTCGCGCAGCGAGTCGTCGCAGACGAGCACCACGTCCCCGCCGTGGCCGCCGTCCCCGCCGTCGGGGCCGCCGCGCGGCACATGCGCTTCGCGGCGGAAGCTGAGGCAGCCGTCGCCGCCCGTGCCTGCCTGAACGTGGATTCTCGCGCGATCGTGGAGCATCCAGGGCATCGTGACAGCAGCGCACCCCCCGACCCGAAGCCGAGCGCGTCAGATCGGGGCCCATACCCGACAGACGAAGGAGCAGAGATGTCCGTGAACCCCGACCCGCCCAGGCCCAGCGATCGCGTTTTTCTGATCACGGGGGCGTCCTCCGGTATCGGCGCAGCGACCGCCCGCCATGCCTTCGCGGACGGCTGGCGCGTGGTCCTGGCCGCCCGCTCGCGCGAGCGCCTGGAGGCCCTCGCCGGCGAGCTCGGGGGCCCGCAGCGCGCGCTCGCCCTCGTCTGCGATGTGGCCGAGTGGGAGGACCAGCAGCGGATGGTGCAGGCGGCGCTGTCCGCCTTCGGGCGAATCGACGTGGCCTTCGCCAACGCGGGCTTCGGCGGACCGCGCGGCTTCCTCAGCGACACCCCCGAGCACTGGCGCGAGATGGTGCTCACCAACATCTACGGCGCCGCGCTCACGCTGCGCGCCACGATCCCCGCGCTGAAGGACTCTCGCGGGCATCTGCTGCTGACCTCGAGCGTCGCCGGGCGCCGTGTCCTGCCCGGCTCGATGTACTCGTGCACCAAGCACGCGGTCACGGCGATGGGCGAGGCGGCGCGTCAGGATCTGGAGGGCAGCGGCGTGCGCGTGACCCTGATCGAGCCCGGCATGACCGACACCCCGTTCTTCGAGGAGCGCCCGGCCAACGCGCTCGACGAGGACGACATCGCGCGCGCGGTGATGTTCGCGGTCTCCCAGCCCGCGCACGTCGACGTCAACGAGATCCTCATCCGGCCCACCGCTCAGCAGGGATGACGCGCCCGCGGCGCCGCTCGCCCGCTCAGGGGCGCGCGAGCCTGCGCGAGAACAGAAAGCCCGCGCCGGCTGCAGCGCTCGCCACGACGACCGTGCCGGCGACTCCCGCGAGCGGGAGCGCCGAGCGCGCGGCGAGCGTCGCCAGCGCATCCACCGAGTCCACGGCCGCGCACGCCGCCTGAGCCCGCGGCCCGAGCTGCGGATCGTCGATGGTCGCCAACACGAGCACCCCCAGCGCGAGATCGCGCGCGCCGAGCGAGCGAGCCAGGTAGCGCACGGCCGGGTGCGCGGCGTGCTCGCCCAGCCACCTGGCGGTCACCTTCTCGGGCTCGAGCAGCACCGCCACGCCCAGCGCGAGGCGGCCGGCGGCGAGGACGACAGCGCCCCGCCGCGCGCTCATCGCCCGAGCCTCAGGCCTCGTCGCCAGGGGGCAGGACGCTGACCATGCGCCCGCGCCGCCCGGCGGTGAACTGCACCGTGCCGGCGGCCCGCGCGTACAGCGTGTCGTCCTTGCCGATGCCCACGCCGGCGCCCGGCTTGAAGCGGGTGCCGCGCTGGCGCACGATGATCTCGCCGCCACTCACAACCTGTCCGGCGAACGTCTTCACGCCGAGCCGCTGGGCGTTCGATTCGCGCCCGTTGCGACTCGAGCCAAGTCCCTTCTTATGAGCCATCTTCGGAGTTCTCCTTCGCCTTTGCGCTCGCCGGGGCGGCCGCGCTCTTCGCTTTCACGGGCGGGCTGGGAGCATCCTGGCCCTCGGCCGAGGACGCGCGGGCGGCCGCCGGTTTTGCCCCCTGCAGCGCGATCTCGGTGACCTCGATGCGGGTCAGCGACTGGCGGTGGCCCGTGCGCCGCCGGTAGCCGCGCTTGGGCTTGAACTTGAACACGCGCAGTCTCTCGCCGCGCACGTGCGCGAGCACCTTCGCCGTGACCTTCACCTTCTCGAGGCCGGCCTTGTCGAACACGGCCTCCTCGGAGCGGTAGAGGATCGGCTCGAGCGCGACATCGGCGCCTTCCTCGGCGGCCAGCCGCTCGATCAGGAGCTGCTGACCGCGCTCGACGCGGTACTGCTTGCCGCCGGTCTTCACGATCGCGTACATGTCTGTCTCAGTCTCGATTTCTCACTGTTGTGCAAAGCGCCCGGTCCGTCTCGGCGGCCGGGCGGGGCGCTACTCCGTGGATGCCCGCGCCTTTGCAGCCGAACGGCGCCGTCCGCCCCTGCGGCCACGACGCCGAGGCTTGGATTGTATGTCATCGGGCTTGCCGTCGGCCCGCGCCGCCCGATCGGCGCCGTTGGAGCTCGCCACGAGCGCCTCCTCGGGCTCGGGCTCGGCGCCGTTGGGCGACTCATCTGGCTCCGCCTCGCGGCCTGCCCCGGAACTCTCGGCGTCGGCGGCCGTGCGCCGCGCCGGAGCGCGCGCGCTGCTGCGTTTGCTCTCGCGCGCAGCGGCGGGGGACCGCCGTTTGGCACGCGTGCGCCCTCCCTGGGCCGCGCCCGGGGCGCGCTCGGGTGCGCTTATCACCTCGCCCGACTCGTCCAACAGGAGCGCGCTGGCGGCGGTGCGTCCCACCTGGTGGATGCGCACCATCCGCTTCTCGCCGACGTACGGCGCGGCGCCCGCGATCGAGATGATGTAGCCGTCGATTTTCGCGACGGCGTCGTCCACGTCATACATGTGCGGCTCGACGATCTCGACCAGCACCTCGTCGCCCTGGCGGAACGGCAGCGCACGCTCCTCGACCTCCTCGCGCGTTCCCATGAAGGTGATCGCGAAGTGATCCAGCGCGAGCCCTTCGGAGCCCTCGAACAGGAACGACTTGCCGGTCTGCTCCTCGAGCGTGTGCAGGACGCGCGAGGCGTGGCCGGTGAACTGGGTGCTCACGCGCGGGTTCATCTGCACGAGGAAGGCGTCCGCCTCGGGGTGCTCGAGCACCTCGTCGCGCAGTTTGCGCTCGAACTCGATCGCGATCGTCTCCTCCGAGCGGATGACGCCCTCGCCCTCGCAAGTGGGACACGGCCTGCTCATGATCTCGCGCACGCCCTCGGTCACGTTCTGGCGGGTCATCTCGACCAGGCCGAGCTTCGATATCTCGGCGGTGAACGTCTTCGTGCGATCCTCATCGAGCGTCTTGCGCAGCGTCTTCATGACCGCGTCGCGGTTGCGCGCACGGGCCATATCGATGAAGTCGATCACGATGATTCCGCCGATGTCGCGCAGACGCAGCTGATTGACGACCTCCTCGGCGGCCTCGAGGTTGGTCTTCGTGATCGTGTCCTCGAGCCCCGCGCCCTTGCCGCGGCTGATGAAGCTGCCCGAGTTGACGTCGATCACGGTCAGCGCCTCGGCGTAGTCGATCATCAGATAGCCGCCGCTGGGGAGATCCACGCGCCGCGACAGCACGCCCTCGATCGCCTTGTCCACGCCGTAGGCCTCGAACAGGGGCTCCGGCTGCTCCCACAGCTCGACCCGCTCCACCAGCTCCGGCGCCGTGCGCGCGAAGAAGGACACCAGCCGGTGGTACTGCTTCTCATCGTCGACGATCGCCCGCTCGAAGTGGGCCGAGAAGATGTCGCGCACGACGCGCACGGACAGATCGGCCTCCTGGAAGACGAGATCGGGGGCGGCCGTCTCCTGCACCCGCTTGACGAGCACCTCGTGGAGCTTGTGCAGGTACTTGAGCTCGCGCTCGAAGTCTTCGCGCTTGGCGCCGTGGGCGGCCGTGCGGATGATCACCCCGCCGTCGTCGAGCACGAGGTTGGCGGTCTGCCGGCGCAGGCGTTCGCGCTCGCGGTCCTCGAGGCGCCGCGACACGCCGACGCCCTCGCCCGTCGGCGCATACACCATGTAGCGCCCGGCGATCGTCAACTCCATCGACAGGCGCGCGCCCTTCGTCTTCAGGGGGTCCTTCACAACCTGCACGACGATCTCCTGGCCCGGGCTGAGCAGGTCTGAGATCTTGCGCCCGGCCCCGCTTCCACGCCCGCGCTTGGGCGCCTCGACTCCCGGCAGCACGATCTCATCGACGTGCAGAAAGCCGTTCTTCTCAAGGCCTATGTCGACGAATGCGGCCTCGAGGCCCGGGAGTACGTTGTCAACCTTGCCCTTGTAGATGTTGCCGACGATCGAGCGTCCGCCGCGACGCTCCAGGTACAGCTCGGCGATGCGATACCCGGCGTCCGGACCGCCGCGCCGTTTGCGCGGGCTGGCGGATCGCCGGCCGTTCGAGGGGTGCAGGGCGGCGGGCGTGCCGCTCGCCTCCAGAAGCGCCACGCGCGTCTCCGCGCGATCGACGCTGACAAGCACTTGCTTTTTCAATTTGATCCAGTCTTTCGGTATTGGAACCGGCCGAGCACCGGGTATGTGGGCATCGGACGAAAGCGCGCAGGGCCTGAGGGCTCGCACGCCTGCGCCCGGTGAAAGCAGCAACCGGGGCGCCGCGACCAGCGCCCTCGCACACCCTGGGCGCCCCGCAGGGCGCTTGCATCAGGGAGCGGGCGGGCATTGAGTCTGGCGTGGGGTGCTCGGCGGACATTGGTGTCTAGTAGCGCAGTACGCGGCCCTTCATCGCTTGAGAGGCGCGCGCCTGGACGTAGATCGATTGCAGCAGGCCAACCGCCAACAGGGTCGTGATCACCGACGAGCCGCCATAGCTCATGAGCGGCAGCGTGACGCCGGTGATTGGCATGATCCCAATAGTCATTCCCACGTTGACGAAAACCTGGAACATCAGCATAGCCGCTACGCCTGCCGCCACGAGCGAGCCGAACAGATCCTTGGACATCACGAGGATGCGCAGCGTGCGCCATATCAAGAGGGCGTATAAGGACAGCACGAGCGCCGCGCCGAAGAAGCCGTACTGCTCGCCGACGGCGGCGAAGACGAAGTCCGTGTGGTCCTCTGGCACATAGTTCAAGCGGGTCAGTGGAGCGCTCGCGCCCCGTCCCGTCTTCTGTCCCGACCCGATCGCTATCTTCGACTCCTCCTGCTGGTAACCCTCCTTTTGGGCGTTGTTGGTGGGATGCAGAAATGCCGTCAGCCGTTCCGTCTCGTAAGGCTTCAGCACGTGCACGCCGGCCGCGGGCGCAGCCACGAGCACGAACGTCAGCGACAGCACCACCAGCACGAGCAGCGCAGCCAGGTGCCGCCAGGGCGTGCCCGCGACGAACAGCAGCGTGAACGCGATCACCATGTAGACCATGCCCGAGCCGAGGTCCGGCTGGGCGATCACGAACATCGCGGGCACGAGCGCTGCCAGCATCACGCGAACGGTCGTGTCGCGCTCGCGCAGCCGCCGCGAACGGTCCACCACGAATGCCGACAGGGCGAGGATCAGCAGCACCTTGCCGAGCTCTGAGGCCTGGAAGGAGAAGCCCGGCAGGGCGATCGCGCGCTGGGCGCCCTGTGCTGTGTGGCCCACGCCGAGAACCGCCAGGATGCTGAAGATCAACAGGCCGTAGATGCCGACTTTCAGCTGGCGCAGGCGCGAATAGTCAAGCCGTGAGAGCACCAGCATGAGCAGGCCGCCGACGATCAGGTAGGCGGCCTGGCGGTGGACGTAGTAGTCGGGTTGGCCTGCGATGACGTTCTGGGTCGCCGGACCCAGCGTCACGATCGAGGCCACCGCCAGGCCGGCCGCGGCGAGGGTCAGCAGCGGGTCCAGCGGGAGCGTGAAGGTGCGCGCTCCGGTTGGCGCGACCGGCTCGTCGCCCGCCTGGATCGGAGAGGAGCGCGCGGCCGGGCCGCCGATCGGCGCGGAGCTCGAAGATGGGCCCATCGGGCTCATAGCGTCTTCGAGGTCCCGGCGACGAACTGCTCGCGCACGCCGTACCACTTCGACGCGATCAGACGGGCGATCGGCGCTGCGGTTTCGGCGCCGAAGCCACCCTGCTCGACAGTCACCGCGATCACGATCGGCCGCTGCTTGTCGCCGATGTAGCACATGTACCAGGACTGGTCTTCAAGGCCTTCGTGCTGGGCGGTCCCGGTCTTGCCGTAGACGGGCAGCTGCGCCTGGTTCCAGCCCGTCCACACGTCCGCGGAGGTGCCTCCGGGCTCGCTGGCGGCCTCGTGGATGCCTTCCATGACGAGGCTCAGATCTGTGTCGTTCAGGTGCACATGGCGTCTTGGCGGAGACGGCAGCGCCTGTATCAGCCTGCCCTGCGAGTCGTCGATCTCCATTCCCAGGTGCGGGGTCACGACCTCTCCTTCGCCGCCATTGCGGTAGGCGTTGGCGAGCGTCGAGTAGGCCACGGCCATCTGCAGCGGGTCGGTCAGCAGATCGCCCTGGCCGACCGCCAGATGCATGTCGTCGCCGACGCTCCAGGGCCTCACTTCCGAGACGTAGCCACATGCAGGATGGTGGGGGCGATGTTCACACTGCAGCTGCAGCGCGTTCTCGTGCGCCCGCCACGCGCGATCGGGCACGACGCCTTCGAACTCGCTCGGCAGGTCGATCCCCGTCTGCTGGCCGATCCCCAGCTCGTGGGCCATGTTCTGGATCACGTTGCCGTGCGGGTTGGAAAGCTCGCCCACTTCGAAGAAGTAGGTATCCGAGGAGACCTTCAGCGCTTCGACGAGTCCCACGGCGCCGTAGTCGGCCTGGCCCGCGTTGCAGAACTGCTCGGTCGAGACGTAGATGCACTGACCGGCGCCCAGGCCCTCGGTGGGAGTGATGACCCCCCCTTCCAGCGCAGCCATCGCGGTGATCGGCTTGAACGTCGAGCCGGTCGGATAGGTGCCGTTCACGGCGCGGTCGGTAAGTGGTCCGCCGGCGGTGCTCGAGCCCTCGAGCGCGGTGTATTCGGCCTTCGTCAGCGGTTTGGCGAACTTGTTCGGGTTGAAGCTCGGATAGGAGCCGATCGCGAGGATCTGCCCGTTGCGCGGGTCGATCGCCGTGAACGCGCCGGCAACGGCCGGTTTGCCCCCCGCTCGCGCCCGCTCGATCCCTTCCAGCATGGCCTTTTCCGCCTCCTGCTGCAGGCCGAGGTCGAGCGTCACCTTGAGGCTGTGCCCGGCCTGCGGCTCTGTCGGCGCGAGGTTGCTGGGAACGGGGTAGCCCGCGGCGTTGACCTCCACCCGCTGCACCCCGGCCTTGCCGCGCAGGTAGCGGTCGTAGTAGTACTCGAGTCCTTCCTGTCCGACCACGGTGCCCGGCTGCACGCCGTGGAAGGGGCGCAGCTTGAGCTCGTCTTCGGAGACCTCGCCGACGTAGCCCAGCGCCTGCGCGGCCATCTCGCCGTAGGGGTAGTCGCGGATCGACACCGGCTGCTGGACCACGCCCGGGTACTCGTTCTGGCGCTCGGCGAGCACCGTCAGCACGCCGGGGCCGGCATCGGTCCTGATCGTGACCGGGGCGTAGGGCACGGCGCTTCGCCCGCGCACGACGATCGCCTCGATGCGCTGAGCGCTCATGCCGAGCAGCGCGCCGAGCCGCCGGTACAGCGCCAGCCGCGGATGGCCCGCCGGCGGCAGCGCCGACGGCACGATCTGGACGGCGTTGGTGACCCTGCTCGTGACTATCGGCTGGCCTTCACGGTCGAAGATCTCCCCGCGCGGCGCCTGGATCGGCAGATCGCGTACGCGGTTGGCGTTCGCCTGCTGGACGTACTGTTCGCCGGTCAGCACCTGCAGGTACCACAGGCGAAAGAAGATGATCGCGAACATCGCCATCGCAAGGCCCCCCAGCACCGCCACGCGCAGGGCCAGCTGCGGCGAGACGGGCACGCGCGGATCACTGGGGCGGGCGCGCTCGAGCGCGCTCATACGCGCCGCGAGAGCGGGCTGAGGCCGCCGGTCGTGTACGCGCGCCGGCGTCGGCGCCGGGGGTCATCGGGCAGGCCGCCCTCGAGGCTGCGCCGCACGATTGCCCACATCGGCAGCGCGAGCACCGTGTTCAGCACGATCCCGAGCACGATCTGGCGCAGCAGCTCGAGGCTGACCGGCGCATCCACCCCGAGCAGGAACTCCATCAGCGAGTAGCCCACCAGCGAGGCGGCGGAGGCGGCGGCGCCGACGAGCAGCGGGGTGATCGCGGCCTGAGGGTCGCGCAGCTCGTGCAGGCGCCCCGCCCAGTAGCCGATCAGCGTGAAGATGAACGAGGTCACGCCGAGCGTCTGCACGAGCGTGAGATCGACCAGCAGACCGATCGCGAAGCCGCTCACGGCCCCCAGCGTCGAGCCGCACAGCAAGCCCACGAAGGCCACCACCAGCGGCGACAGGTCGACGTTGACGCCGAACACCGGGACCTCTGAGACCACGCCGATCTGGAAGAACACGACGACCACCGACA
The DNA here is from genome assembly GCA_963761355.1 of uncultured Solirubrobacteraceae bacterium. Lineage (GTDB taxonomy): Bacteria > Actinomycetota > Thermoleophilia > Solirubrobacterales > Solirubrobacteraceae > Palsa-744. The sequence goes on along the minus strand of CAVXHC010000007.1, from coordinate 407,182 downwards.
GCACCGCGATGCGCATGACGAGGCCGGCCGAGACGCGCGAGCCGCTCATTCGCCGACCGCCGTGGAGGCGAGCTGTTCGCCGGAGCCGGCGCCCGCGCTCGTGCTCTGGCCGACCGGCAGGCTGGCCGCCGCGCGGCTGAGGTTGGCCGGCAGCGACCCCTGCGCGGCGGTCAGCACCTGCACGACGTCGAGGTTGTGCAGGTTCGCCGCCGGGCGCACGTTGACCGAGGTGTAGGCGCTTTCTTCGTTGACCGAGGTGACCTGCCCGATCAGGATCCCCGGCGGATACAGCGAGTCATCGGGACTCGACACGGTGCCGGAGGTGACGACGTATTCGCCCGGGTTGGCGCGCGTGTTGGCCGGCAGGTACTGCAGCAGCAGGTCGTTGGGATCGCCGACCTTGGGCTGCACGATGCCGGTCGCCGTGGTCGTGGCGATCCTCGCCGAGACGCCCATCGAGCTGTCGGTGATGAGCGCGACCTGGGCCCCGTCGGAGGCGACCTCCGCGACCTTGCCCACCAGGCCTTCGCCGTTGATCACCGGGTCGTTGACGCGCACGCCGGCCGATTCTCCTTTGTCGATCACCACCGTCGCGTACCAGATGTTCGGTGATTTGCCCACCACCGTGGCGGTCAGCGGATGGTAGTCGTTGACGCTGAGGCGGTTGTCGAGGTCATACAGCGCCGCCAGCTCGTGGTAGGTGCGTTTTTCAGACTGGTTGGCGATCAGTTCCCGGCGCAGTTTGTCGACCTGCTTGCGCAGCTGGTCGCGCTGGCTTTTGGCGTGCACGGTGTCGTCGATCCAGCCGAACATGTCGCGCACCGGCTTCAGCGCCTTGTTGGCGCCGTCCTGGATGGGCGAGACGACCGTCAGGAAGTCGCGCTGCACGGAGTGCAGGCGACCGTTGGGAGCCTCGCCGAAGTAGGCGGTCAGCAGGAGCAGCGAGAGCACGACGAGCAGCGCAAGCACAGCACGTCGACGCCGGACCGTCTTGTCGTACACAAATAACTACCTTCCGAAGCGTTCAAACAGAAGAGTACCTTCAAGGTGGGCGTGCCCGTCACAGCCAGCCCACCGGCGCTCACCGCCGTCTGCGGCTGCGCGAGCTGCGGTTTGAGCGGTGGATCGCCTCGAACTCCTCGAGCGAGCGCCCCGAGCCGACCGCCACGCAGGTCAGCGGGGACTCGGCCAGGTGCGCCGGCATCTGCGTCTCCTCGCGCAGGCGCTCGTCAAGGCCCTGCAGCAGCGAGCCGCCACCGGCCAGCATGATGCCACGGTCCATGATGTCCGAGGCCAGCTCCGGCGGGGTGCGGTCGAGCGTCTCCTTGACCGCGTCGATGATCTGGCTGAGCGGCTCCTCGAGCGCCTGGCGGATCTCCTCGCTGGTGAGCACCACCGTCTTGGGTAACCCCGCGACCATGTCGCGCCCGCGAATCTCCGCCTGCAGCTCCTCCGCCATCACGCAGGCGGAGCCGATCTCGAGCTTCAGCTCCTCGGCGGTCTGCTGACCGATCAGGAGCTTGTACTCGCGCTTGGCGTAGTTGATGATCGCCTCATCCATCTCGTCGCCGCCCACGCGGATCGACTGCGACACGACGATCCCGCCGAGCGAGATGACGGCCACCTCCGAGGTGCCTCCGCCGATGTCCACGACCATCGAACCCGTCGGCTCGCCCACCGGCAGCCCGGCGCCGATCGCAGCCGCCATCGGCTCCTCGATCAGGTAGGCCGTGCGCGCGCCAGCCGATAAGCACGCCTCCTCGACCGCGCGCTTCTCCACCCCGGTGACTCCGGAGGGGACGCAGACCACCACGCGCGGGTGCGCCCAGCGGTTCTGGTGGACCTTCTGGATGAAGTGCCTGAGCATCTCCTCGGTCACGTCGAAGTCGGCGATCACCCCATCCTTGAGCGGGCGGATCGCCTGGATCGTGCCGGGCGTGCGGCCGAGCATGCGCTTGGCCTCGATGCCCACGGCATGCACTTCACCGGTGCGCGAGTCGATCGCCACGACGCTCGGCTCGGACAGCACGATGCCGCGGCCGCGAACATAAACGAGCGTGTTTGCCGTTCCGAGATCGACCGCCATGTCGCGGCCTCCGAAACCTGTGAGGTAGCTGAAAATGCCCATATATATTGAGAGGGAACACGCACGGATTCGGTTTCGCGGCGCTGCGCCACGACGCGCTCGGCCACCGGTGCGTGTCCGGGGTGTACCCGCGGGCCAGTGTAGCGGACGGCAGCCGGCGCCCGACAGCGCTGCCAGCGGATTTGCAGGCAAAAAGGCCCTCCTGGCCGCCAACCCGACGGTGCGCCATCACGCACGCACGACGGGCGCCGCAGGCGCCGTGATCATCGACTCAACAACTCGGGGTAGATGTCCAGCAGGGTCGCGAGCGGCAGGCCCACCACGTTCTCGACCTCCCCCTCGACGCGGCGCACGAGCACCGCCCCCGCGCCCTGGATCGCGTACCCACCGGACCGGCCCCGCCACTCGCCCGTGGCCAGGTACCAGTCCATCAGCGCGCCATCGAGCTCGCGGAAGGTGACCTCGGTGCGCACGCTGGCGGTGACCGGTGGCCCTGCCCCATCTCCGGTCCTCACGAGCGCGATGCCGCTGACCACTTCATGGGTCGCGCCGCCCAGCGCCCGCAGCGTCTCGCGGGCGGCGGCCTCGTCCGCGGGCTTGCCGTAGATCACGCCGTCCAGGGCCACCAGCGTGTCGCAGCCGAGCACCAGCTCGCTGCGATCGGGCCGGCACGCGGCGTGCGCCTTGCGCAGCGCGTTCTCGCGCGCGACCTCCGCCGGGTCACCGCGATCGAGCTCTTCAACGCCGGATGGCCGCACCTCGAAGGCCACGCCCAGGCGCTCGAGGATCGCCCGTCGCTGTGGCGATGCCGAGGCGAGTATGAGCAGCGCTACAGCTCTCCGAAGAACAGCGCGGACTCGCGCGCGGCCGACTCGAGCGAGTCCGAGCCGTGCACCATGTTCTGTCCGACCTCCACCGCGAAGTCGCCGCGGATCGAGCCGGTGGCAGCCTCCAGCGGATCGGTCGCACCGATCAGCTGGCGCGCGGCCCTGACCGCGTCCGGTCCCTCCAGCACGCCCGCGACGATCGGCCCGGAGGTGATGAACTCGACCAGCTCCGAGAAGAACGGGCGCTCCGAGTGCTCGGCGTAGTGGCGCTCGGCGAGCTCTCGCGTGACCGTCATGTGACGCAGGGCGACGATCCTCATGCCCTTGCGCTCGAAGCGCGCGAGTATCTCGCCGGTCAGCCCCCGCGCGAAGGCATCGGGCTTGACGAGGATCAGCGTTCGCTCCATCGGCTCCTCCTGGCTCCCGTTCACAGCTTCTCGTCAGGGCGCCGGCCGCGGGCGACCGCCGGGGCGCGAGGCGCGCCCGGCGCCGCGTACGCCGGCGCTCGTTTCGGGGGCCACCAGCGGCCCCGGGGAGACAGGCTCGTCCGGGTCGCTCATCGTCCGCCGCGCGCTGGGAAGATCGGCCTGCGTCAGCTCGGTGTCGATCGCCGTCTCAGAGCCGCCGCGGGATCCGGCCGCCGCACCCGATCCGAACTCTGAGCCCTGGTCCTCGCCCACCGGTGCTCGTGTTCGGCGGCGGCTGCGACGGGATGTCGTCAGTCCCGGCACCTCCGTCTCGCAGTAGGGACAGATCGTCCACGCCTGGTCGAGCGGGCGCGCGCAGCTCACGCAGCGCTCCTTCAGCTTGCGCAGGCAGCTCGGGCAGCGCACGAAGTCACGCTCGACCCGGTAGTCGCAGTAGGGGCACAGCCCGCTGTCCAGCTCATGCAGTCTCGCCTCCGCGGCCTGCATCTCGAGTTCGCGCTCGCGCACGTCCTCGAGGTACTCCGGCGGGCGCAGGATCATGTAGACGATCGTGCCGACGAACGGGAACAGCGACGCCGCCGTGGAACAGCCGACGAGCATCGGGTCCTGGATCCTGCGGCGCGCGTCGGCGTAGGTCCAGTAGATCAGAGACAGGTACAGGACGACGGCGAACAGAATCAGCAGGTCGATGACCAGGTTCAGGCCGCTGCTTTCGATTCCGAAATAGGCCAGAGGCATCGGCCGGGTGAGTTTAGAGAAACAACCGGCCGAATCCGTAGCCAGCCGCGAAGAACACCAGGATCACGAGCGCGACGATCAGCGCAACGGCGCCGATCATCGTGATGACAGATGGGCCGTCGTCGTTCATCTCTGAAGGCCGCGCGTGAGACGCTCAGACCCGCTCAGGCTACCCTCGTCGTCAAGCCGGGCGAGCAGATCGCCGACCAGATACACCGAGCCCGTGACCAGCACCACGCCCCCGCGCTCACGCGCCCACCGCCGCGCCTGATCGAGCGCCCGCCACGGCAGCGGCTCGCACGCGAGCGCCTCGAAGCCGAGCTGGCGCGCGAGCGACTGAAGCGCCGCCGGCGACAGCGCGCGGCTGCTCGGGGGGGCGGTGAACCATGCGCGCTCACACACCTCGAGCAGCGGGCCGAGCATGCCCGCCGCATCCTTGTCCTCGAGCACGCCCAGCACGAGCGCCGTCGGGCGCCCGCCGAGAACCTGCGGGAGCGACTCCACGAGCGCCGCGATCGCGTGCGGGTTGTGCGCGCCGTCGAGCAGCACCGGCGGATCGCCGTCGATCAGCTGCAGGCGCCCGCGAACGACCGTCGCGGCCGCCGCGTCCTTGACCGCCCGCTCGTGCGCGTCCCCGGAAGCGGCGATGCCCGTCGAGGCGCCTGCGGCCCTGCACTGCGCATCCTCCAGATAGGCCTCGGCCGCGGCGCGCGCGAGCGCGAAGTTGCGTTGCTGGAACACTCCCGGCGAGCCGAGGGCGACGGCCGGCGTCTCGACCGGCAACTGGACGATGCGCGCGGCGCGCTCCTGCGCCACCCGCCTTGCCACCTCGAGCGCCGGCGCGGCCAGATCCGCTCCGAGCACGAGCGTCGTCTCGGGTTGCACCACCGCGAGCTTCTCCTCCGCTATGTCCTTCAGCGTCGGCCCCAGCCAGCGGGTGTGCTCGAGTCCCACGTTCGTGAGCACGGTCACCCGCGACTCGACCACGCTCGTCGCGTCGTAGCGCCCGCCGAGCCCGGCCTCGAGCACGGCCACCTCCACCCCCTGCTCGGCCATCTCCCACAGGGCCGCGGCCGTGAGCAGTTCGAACTGCGTCACGTGGTCGTCCTCTGACAGCGTGCGGTTGACCCGCTCCGCCGCCCACGCCGCCCGCGCGACCGCGGCCGCGAAGGCATCGCCGCCGAGATCGCGCGCTGCCACCTGCACGCGTTCCCCGTAGGAGATCAGGTGGGGCGATGTGTAGGCGCCGGTGCGCAGCCCGTGGCGCTCGAGAATCGCCGCGATCATGCGCGTGGTCGAGGACTTGCCGTTCGTGCCGAGCACGTGGATCGTCTCAAAGCGCTGCTGCGGCGAGCCCAGCACGGTCATCATCCGCCGCATCCGGTCGAGCCCGAAGCGCATCCCGAACAGCTCGAGCGAGCGCAGGTGACGCTCGGCCTGCTGCTCGCTCCACGGCGTCGCGCCGGCGCGCGGGCGTGGTTGGCGCGACGGGCTCTCGTGGGAGCGCCCGGAGGCGCACTGGCGGCTGCGCTCGGAGGTCATCGCTCAGCGCGTCAGCGACGCTTGCGCCCGCCGCGGATCAGCGGCAGCAGTTCGCTGCCGGCGCCCCTGACGTCGAGCCTGCGGCTCAGCCTGCGCAGTTCCATGCGCTCCTTGACGCTGAGGTTGCGCACCCGCCCGCGCGACTGGCGCACGAGGCGAGTGAGGCGCGAACGGTCCTTCGCGGACAGCGCGCTCCAGCGCTTGCCGAGGATCACCACCGCCTGCAGCAGCGCCAGCCACGGCAGCTCCTTCACGCGATCGCTCCTGGACTTCCTCACAGCGGCGATGGTAGCGACGATGCCGCCCGTGCGTTCGCGCAGAGGCGCTCAGGCGCGTTCGGGCAGAGATGCTCAGGCGCGTTCGCGGAGAGGCGCTCAGGCGGACTCCTCGCGCAGCGAGGACTCCTCCGCGTCTTCGGGCGCCGCTTCTGTCACGAGCGTGGGCGTGAGGCCCTTTTCGACGGTCTCCTTCGTGACCACGCACTTCTTCACGTCACGCCGCGAGGGCAGCTCGAACTGGACCTCCAAGAGGATCTCCTCGATGATCGAGCGCAGCCCGCGCGCCCCCGTTTCGCGCGCCAGGCCCTTCTCGGCGACGGCCGTCAGCGAGTCCTCCGAGAACACCAGCTCGATGCCGTCGAAGGAGAAGAAGCGCTGGAACTGCTTGACGAGCGCGTTGCGCGGCTCGACGAGGATCGACACGAGGTCCGCCCGCGTCAGCTGGTGCACCGCCGACATCACCGGCAGGCGGCCGATGAACTCGGGGATCAGCCCGTACTCGATCAGGTCCTCCGGCAGGCAGTGCTCGAACACTTCGCCGGTGTCGCGCTCGGCCTTGGCCTCGATCGCCGCCGCGAATCCCACGCCTTTGTGCCCGATCCTGCGCTCGATCACCTTGTCCAGGTTGGCGAAGGCGCCGCCGCAGATGAACAGCACGTTGGTGGTGTCGATCGTCAGAAACTCCTGGTGGGGATGCTTGCGCCCGCCCTGCGGCGGCACCGAGGCCTGGGTGCCCTCGAGGATCTTCAGCAGCGCCTGCTGCACCCCCTCGCCCGAGACGTCGCGCGTGATCGACGGGTTATCGGCCTTGCGCGCGATCTTGTCGACCTCGTCGATGTAGATGATCCCGGTCTCGGCCTTCTTGACGTCATAGTCGGCGGCCTGAATCAGCTTCAGCAGGATGTTCTCGACGTCCTCGCCGACGTACCCGGCCTCCGTCAGCGCGGTCGCGTCGGCGATCGCAAAGGGCACGTTCAGGATCCGCGCGAGCGTCTGCGCGAGCAGCGTCTTGCCGCAGCCTGTGGGACCGAGCAGCAGGATGTTCGACTTCTGCAACTCGATGTCTGACTCGCCGGACATCATCATCTGCACGCGCTTGTAGTGGTTGTAGACGGCCACCGACAGCGTGCGCTTGGAGGGATCCTGCCCCACGACGTAGTCGTCGAGCACGTCGTAGATCTCGCGCGGCTTGGGCAGGTTCTCGAGGTCGAAGGCGGGCGGGGCGGACAGCTCCTCGTCGATGATCTCGTTGCACAGGTCGATGCACTCGTCGCAGATGTACACGCCCGGGCCGGCGATCAGCTTCTTGACCTGCCGCTGAGACTTGCCGCAGAAGCTGCATAGGAGCTGCTCGTTGGAATCTGTGGGTCTGGCCATGGTTATCGCTCTCTCGTTGTTCTCGCGCCCCCGCTCAGCGCCCGTCCTAGTGCTCGGAGATCACACGGTCGATGATGCCGTAGTCCTTGGCCTCCTCGGAACTCATGAAGTAGTCGCGATCGGTGTCTTTGCGCACGTCCTCGAGCTGCTTGTGGGTGTGCTTGGCAATGATCTCATCCAGCCTGCGGCGCACGTCGATGATCTCTTTGGCGTGGATCTCGATGTCCGTCGCCTGTCCTTCGAAGCTCGAGGACACCTGGTGGATCAGGATCTTGGCGTTGGGCAGCGCCATGCGCTTGCCCTCGGCCCCGCCGGCGAGGAGCAGCGCGCCCATCGACATCGCGATGCCGACGCAGATCGTCTGCACGTCGGGCTTGACGAACTGCATCGTGTCGTAGATGGCGAGGCCCGCATACACCGATCCGCCCGGCGAGTTGACATACAGGGAGATGTCCTTCTCGGGGTCCTCGGACTCGAGGTGCAGCAGCTGCGCCACGATCAGGTTCGCGATCTGGTCATCGACGGGCGTGCCCAGGAAGATGATGCGCTCGTTGAGCAGGCGGCTGTAGATGTCAAACGCGCGCTCGCCTCGCGAGGTCTGCTCGACGACCATTGGAACAAGTGGGCTCATAGTCCTCGCTTTGGTTTCGCTTCCCCGTCCGGATTCCTCTAGAAGGCTAGCGGCCCGGCGTCCACAAGCGGCCGGGTGCAGCGGCCGGATCCTGTTCCTCGGCCGCCTTCTCCGGTGTCCACAGCTCTTCGCGCGCCTGCGCCTGCGCCGGCGCAATCGGCGTGGCCGCGGCGGCGATCAGCTCGACGGCCTGGCGCGCGGCGAGATCCTCGCGCAGCTCCTCAAGGCGCCCGCGCCCGCGCAGGTCCTCGAGCAGCTTGCCGGGATCGACGCCCTCTCGCTCGGCCGTCGGCGCGACGGCCTCCAAGAGCTCCTGCTCGGTCGGGGTGATGCCCTCGGCCGCCACCACGGCGGTCAGCACCGCCTCGCGGCGCAGCGCCAGCTCGGCCTCGGGCTCCATCTCGGTCAGGATCTCCTGCTCTGAGCGCCCCGAGATCTGCACGTAGGCCTCGCGTGAGATCCCGCGGTGGGAGAGCGTGTGGAGCATCCGCTCCCACATCTCCTGCGCGCGCGCCTTGATGAGCTCGTCAGTGACGGGTACCTGCGCCTGCGCCACGGCGGCGTCGAGCGCGGCCCCGCGGAACTCCGACTCGATCCGTCCCTCCTCGACCTCGCTCAGACGACGGCGGATGTCCTCGCCCAGCTCCTCGACGCTGTCGAAGCCGGCGTCGATCGCGAAGTCCTCATCGACCGCGGGGAGCTGCTTGAGCTTGACCTCCTTGACGCTCACCTCAAAGGACGCATCGCGCCCCGCGAGATCCTCGTTGCCGTAGTCGCCGGGAAAGGACACCTCCACCGTGCGCGTGTCGCCGGCGCTCGCCCCCAGCAGCCCCTCCTCGAAGCCGGGGATCAGGTTGCCGCCGCCGAGCTCTATCAGCTGGTCGCGGCCCTCGCCGCCCGGCAGCTCCCGCTGCTCCGCGGAATCCGAGCCGAGCAGCGTGCCCGCGTAGTCGACGACGACGAAGTCTCCCTTCCCAGCCGCCCGCTCGGCCGTCTCGAGACGTGCCAGGCGCTCGCGCATGGCCTCGATCTCCTGCTCGATCTCCCCCTCCTCGACGAGCGGCTCGCGGCGCGCAACCTCAAGACCCTTGTACTCGCCCAGCTCGGCCTTGGGAAGGACCCCGATCTCGATCGAGAACTCGAGCGCCTCGCCCTGCGGGGGCAGGTCTCCGAGCGCCACCTGCGGGTCGCCGACGGGCACGATGCCCGCCGTCTCGATCGCGTCGGAGTACCAGCTGGAGAGCGTGTCGCGCACGGCTTCCTCGAGCACCGCCTCACGCCCGATTCGCTGGATCACTAGCGGCGCCGGCACCTTGCCGCGGCGGAAGCCGGGGAGCTTGAGCTCACGCCCGAGCTGGCTCGCCTTGCGCTCCAGCCGTCCCTCCAGCTCGCTCGCGGGCACCTCAACCTGCAGGCGCACGCGCGAGTCCGGAAGCTCGGTTACGGTGGTCTTGACGGCCTCCGGCACCCCTGCCACGATACCGTGCCCGCCCGTGAGCGTCACCCCCCGCCGATCGTGGCTCAAGCGCACCGAGAGCGCGCTGTGGACAGGCCCGCCCGGCCACCTCGTCGGCGGCGCGCTCGACCTCGCGGAGGCGCTCGCCCGCCACCTGCTCCTGCGGGTGCGCGCGCGAGCGCGATCGGCGCGCTGAGGCGTCCCGCTCCGAAGGGGACGTGCGGGACGCCTCAGGCGCTTCGACTGCTGTTTAGGCGACCGCTCCCGCGGTCGTCGCTGCGAAGGACAGCGTCACCCCGCGCGGCACCACGAGCACCGAGCAGGTGGCGATCTCGATCAGGTGCGAGGCCGAGGAGCTGATCGAAACGCGACCCTGCTCGACCTCTGGACGCGAGTCGATGACCAGCAGGTCGGCGTCCTGGTTGGCCACCGGCACGACGGTTCCTCCGAGCGCGGCGGCCAGAGCCTGGGCGGTCGCCTCCGCGCCGCCGTTCGCGTCGCCGATGGCGACCACACGCTTGAGGCCGGCCTCCGCGTTCGCCTGGGCGAGACCGGCGGGCGCGATCGCGACGGCGGTCGAGCCGCCTTCGAGCAGGCGCTCGGCGGAGTTGCCGACGGCGACGTGGCCCTTGGCGGTGTGCGAGTCAGAGCAGAACACGATCGCGTCCGCGCCCTCGGCCGCGGCGAGCGCCCGCAGGCCCTCGGGGGTCGAGCGGTCGGTGACGACGTGCTTTGCGGCGTCGGGGTTGCCGAGCAGCTCGGCTGCGCGCTGGAGCAGCGTCTCGGCTTCGGTCTGGGCGAGCGACTCGCCGCTGTAGTCGGGCTCCACGCTGTGGCGCACGTAGGCGACCGACACCTCGGCGCCGGCGCGGGCGAAGACGCGGCCGAGGGCGATGGCGTCGTCCTCGTTCTGGGTTCCGTCGTAGGAAACGATGATCTTGGTGGACATGGTCACTCCTGATTCTTGAGTTGTCTGTGGGCTGGAAGCTTGGACTGCGGTTCATCTAGACACGAGCACCGATTCCGTTCACCTAGATGGCTCCTTGGCTGCTTTCTCGATCATTGTGGCATCTCCCTGCCATCAGCACCAATGATATTTGTGATCGATGGTATAAGATGTACTTATGCTAAATGCCGCTCGCCTGGGAGTCCTCAGAGAGGTCGCCTACCGGGGATCCTTCTCCGGCGCGGCCGAGGCGCTGTCCTACACCCAGTCGGCCGTCTCCCAGCAGATCGCGGCGCTCGAGGCGGAAGCCGGCATGACGCTGCTCGAGCGCCATGCGCGCGGGGTCAGCCTGACCGCCGCCGGCCAGACGCTGGTCGGGCACGCCGAGGGCATCCTCGCGCGACTGGAGGCGGCCGAGTCGGCGCTGTCGGCGATCGCGGGCCTGCGCAGCGGCCGCCTGCGCATGGCCTCGTTCCCCACGGCCGGCGCGACCCTGATGCCGCTGGCGATCGCGACCTTCCGCTCCTCCTACCCCGATGTCGAGCTGACGCTCGCGGAGGGCGAGCCCGAGCAGATCGTGCCGCGCCTGGGCGCCGGCGAGCTCGACCTGGCGCTGCTGTTCGAGTTCGCCGGCGAGGCGACGTTGAAGGAGGGCATGGCCCGGGTCGAGCTGCTCGAGGACCCCATGTACCTCGCCCTTCCCAGCGACCACCCGCTCGCCAGCCGGGAGCGGCTCCGCCTGCAGGACCTGAAGGCGGAAGCGTGGGTGCAGACGTCGCGCTCGAGCCCCTGCGCGCGCCATGTCGTCCGCTCCTGCCACGCGGCCGGCTTCGAGCCGAACGTGTCCTTCGAGAGCGATGACTACCAGACGGTCCAGGGCCTCGTGGCGGCGGGCGTCGGCGTGGCGCTGATCCCCGAGCTCGCGCTCTCGGTGGTGCGCGAGGACGTCGTCATCCGCGCCCTGTCCCCCCATCCCCCGGTCCGCCAGGTGATCGCCGCCACGCCCGCCGGCGCGGGCCTCGTCCCGGCCGCGCCGGCGATGCTGGGGATACTCGAAGGGGTGGCGAGGGACTATGAAGTGCTGGGAGCGCCCGCCTCCTAGCCACTCCCGTCCGAGGCGGATGCAACCGTAGTGGGTTCCATGAGCGTCCTGTTGCTGATCGTCGGCGTCCTGCTCGGCGGCGTCTGTGCCATCGCCTTCGCGAGGGTCAGGCCCGACCGCGAGCGCACCCGTGACGAGCTGACGGCGATCTCGGCTGATGTGCTCGCGCGGACCGGCGACTCGCTGGCGCAGCGGCTGGCCGACCAGCGCCGTGCCGAGGAGGAGCGTTCAAGCGGCGAGATGGCACGGCGCGCGGAGGAGCTCAAGGGGCTGATGACGCCCGTCCAGGAGAAGCTCGGCAGGATGGAGAGCGAGATCGGCCGCCTCGAGCGCGAGCGCAGGCAGGCGCAGGGGGAGCTCGGGCAGATGGTCCGCCAGCTCAACGACGGGGTGGGCACGCTGCGCGCGGAGACGAGCAACCTGGTGTCCGCGCTGAAGCGTCCCAGCACGCGCGGCTCATGGGGCGAGATCCAGCTGCGAAACGTGGTCGAGATGGCGGGAATGGTCTCGCACTGCGACTTCGTCGAGCAGAACACGATCCACACCGAGGACGGGCGGCTGCGGCCGGACATGCTCGTGCGCCTGCCGGGCGCCAAGCTGATCGTGGTCGACTCCAAGGTCCCACTCGACGCGTACCTGCTGGCGCTCGAGGCCTCAAGCGACGAGGAGCGCGAGCTGCACCTCGCCCGCCACGCTTCGCAGACGCACGAGCACATCACCAAGCTCGCCGCCAAGGGCTACCAGCGCCAGTTCGACTCAACGCCCGAGTTCGTGATCATGTTCGTGCCCTCCGACGGCATCTACCAGGCGGCCCTCGCCGAGGACCCCGCCCTGATCGAGTACGGCGTCTCCCAGCAGGTCCTGATGGCCACCCCGACGACCTTGATCGGGTTGCTGTGGGCGGTCCACTACGGCTGGCGCCAGGAGCTGATCGCCGAGTCGGCGCGCGAGATCGCCGAGTCGGCGCGCGAGCTGCACCGCCGGCTCGGCCGCTTCGTCGAGCCGCTCGGGAAGGTCGGCCGCCAGCTCGACTCGGCGGTGGGCGCCTACAACGAGGCGGTGGGCTCCTTCGACCGTCGCGTGATTCCCCAGGTTCGGCGAATCGAGCAGGCCGGCGCCTCCTCCGAGCGCGAGATGCTCCCCCCGAGCACCGTCGAGACCGCGGCGCGAGCCGTCACGGCGCAGTTGGACGCCGAGCCCGGGCCCGAAGCGGGTCTCGAGCCGCGGGCGACTGAGTCCGAGCCTGTGCTGCCGGGCCAGCTGAGGGCCGTCCGCGGTCGTGGCGAACGGGCTCCCGCGTGCGACTCTGTTGTGAGCGCCGAGGCGGTCTCCAACGGTGCGCGGCCAGCAGAATCATGAGCGTGAGCGCCACCGGCACCGTCGCCGGCAGCTCGTTCACGAACAGGAACAGCAGGTCGAACGCCAGTGCCAGGAGCGCCGTGAGCTTGGCCGCGCCCAGCTGAAGCGAGCGCCCGGCTGTGGCGGCCAGCAGCGCCCCGAGCACGGCGGCCACGAACAGATCCCCGTAGCCCATCGCCGCCGACCCCAGGATCGCGCTCTGAAGGCGTGGCAGCCCTGCCACCGGATGCGCGGCGTTGAGCGCGTTGTTCGGGCGCTGCAGCTGTTCTGAGACCACCAGCGCGGTGTCCGCCACAGCCATCGCCACGATGCCGGCGGCCAGCCACCGCGGCGGCGTGACGGCGGCGAGCAGCACGCCCAGCGTGAGGCAGCTGAGCGCCGACAGGATCAGTGCGGCAGCCTCTCCCGGAAGGCCTCCGCGGTCGACCCACGCGAGCACGAACAGCGGCACCACGAGTAGAGCGCGCCACGGGCGCGCGTTGCAGGCCAGCCAGCCCAGCGCGAGCGCCGCGAGCAGCGGTACCGCAAACAGCGCCAGATAGGTGAGGCCCTGGGCACTCGCGCGTTCGGCGGCGCCCGCCACGAGCACGAACAGGATCACCGACGCGGGTGGGATCGCGGCCCACAGCGGGCCCGAGCGCCTCTGGAGCCACGGAGTCCTGAGACTGCCGGGGGCGGCCACCAGCGCCCCCTGGGCGAGGGACAGCAGCGCGATCGAGATCCAGAAGGGCAGCACCACCGCTCAACATAGATAGATCGGCCCCGCGGTGGTGCGATTAGCATACGCGCGTGGGACGCTGGAATTGGACCTGGGAGGAGCCGCGCGCGGCGGCGCCGCCCGACCCTCCAGCGGCGCCCGAGCCCGAACCGCCGGCGCAGGCCCCGGCAGAGCCGCCGGCCGAGCCCTCAGCCGCTCCCAGGATCAAGTTTCGCCGCCGCCGCGCCGCCGCCGGGCTGGCTGTGCTCGTGGCTGTCGTCCTGCTGATCGTCGCGCTCAGCGCGGGCGGCGGACATGCCGGTGGGCGCTCGCCCGCCGCCGCGAGGGCGGGCACGCACCAGGGCGCCGCCGCACAGCTGAGCGCCGCCCAGAGGGAAGCGCTGGCCGGCGAACAGCAGGACAGGGCGATCGACCGCGTTCTCGCCTACACGCCGGCGATAACCCACGGCGGGGGACGCGGGAACGAGGTCGCGCTGACCTTCGACGACGGCCCCGGTCCGTACACCGAACACCTGGTCCGGGTGCTCAACAGCTACCACGTGAAAGCCACCTTCTTCGCGATCGGAGAGGAGGAGCGCTACTTCGCCGGAGGCACGCTGCTCGAGCTGCGCTCGGGCGACGTCGTCGGCGACCACACCGAGACCCATCCGATGATGGCGTCGCTCTCGCGCCATGAACAGCACGAAGAGCTGTTCGAACAGATCGCTCGCATCGAACTGCTGGGCGGACCGCGCCCGCGCCTGTTTCGCCCGCCGTACGGATCGTTCAACGCGACCACGTTCAAAGAGCTGCACGACATGCGCCTGCTGATGGTGCTGTGGTCGACCGACACCGCCGACTACACGCTGCCGGGAGTGCACGCGATCGTTGAACGCGCGCTCGCGGGCGCGCACCCGGGCGCGATCATCCTCATGCACGACGCCGGCGGAAACCGCTCGGAGACGATCGCGGCGCTGCCGGCGATCATCGCCGGGCTGCGCAGGCGCGGCCTGCGCCCGGTGACCATCCCCCGGCTGATGCTCGACGATCCGCCCACCCCGGGGCAGCCGATCCCGACGAGTCTCGCGGGAGACTGACCGAAGCGAGGGCCTCGCAGCGAAGGCGCGGGTGAACCCCCTAGGATTGACCGTGTGAACGCGCCCGCCACGCAGGCGCCGCCTATCCTCCACCTGTCCTCGCTGATCGGCAAGCCGCTGCGCGACGCCGACGGCGAGCGGTTGGGCAAGGTCGAGGATCTGATCGTCCGGCTCGGCGGCGCCGGCTATCCGCCGATCATGGGGTTCCTCGTGAACGTCGCCAGACGGACCTCCTTCCTCGGCGCCGACCGCGTCTCGGAGATCGGCCCGAGCGGGGTGGTACTGCGCAAGGCCAAGCTCGACCTGCGTCACTTCGAGCGACGCCCCGAGGAGGTGCTGCTGAGACGCGACGTGCTCGACCGCCAGCTGATCAACGTCAAGGGCGCGCGCCTGGTTCGAGCCAACGAGATCGAGCTCGCCCTGCTCGGCGGCGCCTGGCGCGTGGTGGGCGTCGACACGGGCGCGCGCGGCGGCCTGCGGCGGCTGTTGCCGAAGCCGCTCGGCGCGCACATCGCCACCGGCGAGTTTCTGGATTGGGCGATCGTCGAGCCGTTCGTCGGCCACGTCCCCACCGTGCGCCTGAGCATCCCCCACCCCAAGCTCGCCAAGCTCCATCCGGCCCAGATCGCCGATCTCGTGGAGGCGGCCTCGCGCCGGGAGGGCGAGGAGATCATCCAGGCCGTCGGCGACGATGACCGCGAGCTCGAGGCGGACGTCTTCGAGGAGCTGGACGACCATCACCAGCGCGAGTTCCTCGAGGACCGCCCGGACGCCGAGGTTGCCGAGATCGTCTCGCGCATGGCGCCCGATGACGCGGCCGATGTCGTCGGCGAGCTCGACGAGGACAGGCGCGAGCCGGTGCTCGCGCTGCTGCCCGTCAGCCACCGGGTCAAGGTGCGCGCGCTGCTCGGCTACGACCCCGCTGAGGCGGGTGGGCTGATGAGCCCCGACTTCGTCCTGCTCCGCCAGCGCCACCGCGGCCGGCGATGCGCTCGAAGCCGTCCGTCAGAGCAGGATCGCTCCCGAGCTGCTCACGGCCGTGTTCGCGAGCGCCCCGGACGGCTCGCTCGAAGGCAGCATCCCGGTCACGGCCCTGTTGCGCACCGACCCGGGGCGACGGCTCGACACGCTCGTCAAGCACGAGGTCCCCTATCTGCGACCGGATGCATCCTTCGAGGAGGTGGCGAGGGTGATGGCCGACTACAACCTCACCTCGATCCCGGTCGTGGACGAGCACGAACGGATGGTCGGCGTGGTCACGGTCGACGATGTGCTCGAGGCGATGCTGCCGCGCGGCTGGCGGCGGCGCTTCGGCCTGCTCGGCGAGGACTGAACGAGAACGCGCGACAGCGCCTTCTCAATAGACTCACGACAGTGATCATTCCAACGGGCCAGTTAGATGGCGGTCCGAGTACCGCCCGTCATGCGTCGTGTCCGGTCGGCCGTGCGCGGCCGGCCGCGCCTGCCTGCCCGGCTTAGGCCTCGCCGTTTCCAAGCGTTCGCCTTCCTGGGCCTGCTCGGGCCCGGCCTGATCGCGGCGAACGCCGGCAACGACGCCGGCGGGATCGCGACATATTCCTCGGCCGGCGCCAAGTACGGCTACAGCACGCTGTGGATCATGCTGTTGATCACGATCTCGCTGTCGATCGTGCAGCTGCTGGCCGCGCGCATGGGCGTCGTCACCGGCAAGGGCCTGGCGGAGCTGATCCGCGAGGAGTACGGCATCCGCTGGTCGGTGCTGGCGACGACCGCGGTGCTGATCGCGAACCTCGGCATCTGCATCTCTGACTTCGTCGGCATCGGCGCCGCCGTGGGGCTGACCGGCGTGCCGGCACAGGTATCGGTGCCGCTGGCGGCGCTTGCGATCTGGTTGATCATCGTGCGTGGCTCCTACCGCTCGGCGGAGAAGACCTTCATCTGGTTCACGATCCCGTTCTTCGCCTACCCCATCGCCGCGATCCTCGCCCACCCTCACTGGAACGCGGTCGGCAACGCGATCGTCGTCCCCCACATCCACACGAGCTCGGCCTACCTGCTGTTGCTGATCGCGCTCGCGGGCACGACCATCACCCCATACATGCAGCTCTACCTGCAGTCGGCGGTGGTCGAGCGGGGCGTGCGCGAGGACGAGCTGCCGCATGAGGAACGCGAGGCGGTGCTGGGAGCGGTGTTCGCGAACGTGGTGGCCTCGTTCATCATCATCGCCACCGCGGCGACCCTCTACACGCACGGCATCCACAGCATCTCCTCCGCCGCCGCCGCGGCCCGCGCGCTGACTCCCTTCGCCGGCCACTACGCCGAGGCGCTGTTCGGGATCGGCCTGCTGGGGGCCAGCCTGCTGGCCGCCGCGATCCTGCCGATCGCCACCTCGTATGTGATCTCCGAGTCGCTCGGCTATGAGAAGGGCGTGGGCCGGCGGCGCGAGGAGGCCCCGGTATTCGTGAACATCATCACCGCCATGATCCTGTTCAGCGCGTTCGTGGCGATGATCCCCGACGTGCCGGTGATCGCCCTGCTGGTCGGCGTGCAGGTCGTCAACGGGCTGCTGCTCCCGATCAACCTGTTCTTCATCTGGCGCCTGTCGCGCACGGAGCACCTGATGGGCGAGCGACGCAGTCGCGGCCTGCTCGACGGCGCCGCGGGCATCACCGTCGCGGTCACCTCGACCCTCTCGATCGTGCTGGTGCTCGTCACCGTGGCCGGCCTGTAGGCCGGACGCCGCCGCTTGGCGGTTGCGGGGTGCGAGCGGGACGCGCCCGCTAGGCGGGCATGGCCCGCACGCCGCCTGCTTCGAGCAGAAGCGCCGCGCCGATCGCGCCGCCGAGATCGCCCAGCGCCGCCACATGCACGTGCGGCGGTCGCCAATCGGCGAACAGGTGCGGCAGCATCTCATCGGCGATCCGCCCGGCGTAGGGATGACCGAGCCGCACCCCCAGCCCGCCGCCGATGATCACACCCTCGACGTCGAGCAGGTTGACCGCCGAGGCGATCCCGGCACCGAGCGCCCTGACGGCGCGATCGAGCACGCGAATCGCCAGCTTGTCCTGCTGTTCGAGCGCCCGCGCCCAGATGCCGCTCGTCAAGCGCGTGCGGCCGTGCTCTTCCATCAGCTTGAAGAGGTCGGTGTGGTGACCCTCCTCGACGAGTTTGTGCACGTGTCTTTCCATCGCCCCCCGGCCGGCGTACGCCTCGAGGCAGCCCCGCCGTCCACAGGTGCAGCGGGCTCCGCCCATCTTGACCACCATGTGCCCGATCTCACCGGCCGCGCCGAGGCCCGTCCAGGGCTTGTCGTCGAGGATCAGCCCGCCACCTACGCCCGTGCCCCAGAACACGCCGATCAGCGAGCTGTAGAGGCGGCCGGCGCCCAGCTTGAACTCGGCGTCGGTGGCGACCTGCACGTCGTTGCCGACCCGCACCTCGCTGCCGAGGGCGCGTTCGAGCGTGGCCGCGAGCGGGAAGCTGCCTTCCCAGCCCGGGAGATTAAGCGCGCTCGAGACCTCGCCGCCGTCGATCGTGCCCGGGGAGCCGACGCCGACCCCCGCGAGCGCCGCCGTCTCCACCTCGGCGGCCTTGGCCGCATCGCGCAGCGCCGCCTCCATCTCCGTGGCGACATCCGCCGGACCTCCGGTCGTGGGCGTGGCCCGGCGAGCGGAGCCGAGCACGCTGTGCTCCTCGTCGACTATCGCCGCCTGGATCTTGGTGCCACCGAGGTCTATTCCACCGTACAACGGCATACGGGCGGATCATCGCAGACTGCACCCCGGGGACAAGACACTGCTAGATAAGGAAACGGACGGCGGGCCTTTAGCAAGTTTTATGCGCGCTTGCAGGCTTTCTTCGCAGGTTCTTACCCGTCCGACAGAGTATCGAAGCTAGGAACATGACAGAACGCACCAGAGCATCCTGGGTCGTGTACGTACTGGGGGCTCTCAGTGCGGGTGCGATCGCGGCCGCGATCATCGTGGTGGGACCCGCGGCCGGCAGCGAGAGGAGCGTGAGCCGCACGGCCACCGCGCAGAGCGGTGTCGTCCAGTCGACGGTATCCGGCAGCGGTAACGTTCAGGCCGCGAGCCAGCTCAACCTCGGCTTCGCAACGAGCGGAACGGTCACGCACATCGATGTAACGCAAGGCCAGCAGGTCGCCCAGGGCCAGCTGATCGCCACGCTCGATCCACAGAGCGCCGAAGTCACGCTCGAACAGTCGAAGGCCGCTCTGCAGTCCGCCGAAGCCAACCTGGCCAAAGAGGAAGAAACCGACGGCGAAACCTCGACGGGGCAGAGCTCGAGCGGGTCAGGCGCCGCCACCGCCAACGCGGCCGCGGTGAGCAGCGCCCCGAGGGAGCCGGCGGGCGCAACCACGCCACCGGCCGCCACGACGCCGGCGAGCACCACGCCGACCACCACGACGGCGCCAACAAGCACAACGCCGCCGGCGACCACCACGACGCCGAGCAGGAAAACTTCCACAGCCACGCCGAAGAGCAGCGCCCCGAGCAAGAGCACGCAGGCCAGCGGCCAGAGCGAGGACACGGAAGCGAGCTCATCTGCGTCCAAGGCCACGATCAGCACGGCCACCCGCGAAGCCAACCTCGCGTCGGCGAGGGCGGCCGTCAAGAGCGACAGGCTGACGGTCCAGAGCGATGAACAGAACGTCCAGGACACGAAGCTCTATGCGCCCGAGGACGGCACCATCGTGTCCCTCTCCGGCCAGGTCGGGGAAACGGTGTCCGGGAGCGGGACGACGAAGTCCTCGAGCGCCAGCAGCTCCTCGACCGGTTCCGGATCGACCTCGACGGGCGCAGCCGGCGCCTCCTCCGCCTCCTCTGCTCGCTCTGGATCCACCGGCTCATCGAGCGCCTCCGGCGGCTCGAGCTCGAGCTCGGCGTTCGCGGTCCTCTCAGATCTCAACTCGATGCAGCTCGTGGTGGCGCTGAGCGAGTCAGAAGTCGGCAACGTCAAGGTCGGTCAGATCGCAACGGTGACGGTGGAAGCCCTCGAAGACAGCAAGCTGTCGGCTCACGTACGCGAAGTCGGGATCCTGGCCACGAGCACGAGCGGCGCGGTCAGCTACGACGTCACCTTCCAGCTCGACCAGCTGGATCCCGGCCTGAAACCCGGCATGAGCGCCACCGCCGAAGTGGTCGTCAAGCAGGCCGAAGGCGTCAACGTGCCGACCACCGCCATCACCGCCGGGGCGGTGACGGTCATAGAAAACGGCAAACAGGTGCGCCGGCGGGTCGTCACGGGCTTGAAGGGCAACAGCTCGACGATCATCCTCAGCGGCCTGAAGGCGGGGGAAAAGGTGGCCCTGCCCGTCGCGACCAGCACCAGCAGCTCGAGCGCACGCGGTGGCACCGGCCTCAGCCGCCTCGGCGGGCTGGGCGGCGCCGGCGGTCTCGGCGGCGGTGGCGGCGGCTTTGCCGGCGGCGGCGGTGCCGCCTTCTTCAGAGGAGGTGGCTGATCGTGCGTCACCTGCGCGCGCGAGGGATCGCCCGACGCGTACCCCGCCAGCAACCGCTCGTCAGGCGTGCGCCATCCGGCGTCGCCGACCGAGCCCACGCTCGCCGAGTCGGCCCGGTCATCCGCGTGCGCGACGTCACGAAGACCTACGAGCTCGGCCAGATTCGCGTGCGGGCCCTGCGCAACGTCTCGCTGCGCATCGAGACCGGCGATCTGGTGGCGATCATGGGCAGCTCGGGCAGCGGCAAGAGCACGCTGATGAACATCCTCGGCTGCCTTGACGTGCCCACGAGCGGGCGCTATGAGATTGACGGCCTGGACGTCAGCCAGATGGACGAGGACGACCTCGCGGACCTGCGCAATCGCAAGATCGGGTTCGTCTTTCAGAGCTTCAACCTCGTGCCGCGCACGAGCGCGCTCGTCAACGTGGAGCTGCCGCTCGCCTATGCCGGGCTCAGGGGCGCTGAGCGCAGGCAGCGCGCCGAGCGCGCGTTGCGCTCGGTCGGCATGGGCCATCGCCTCAACCACCAGCCGGCGGAGTTGTCCGGCGGACAGCAGCAGCGGGTGGCGGTGGCGCGGGCGATCGTAACCAACCCCTCGCTGATCCTGGCCGACGAGCCGACCGGGAACCTCGACTCTCACTCGAGCGAAGACGTGCTGCGGATCTTCGCGCGCCTGAACGAGGAAGGACGGACCGTCGTGCTCATCACCCACGAGCCCGACGTCGCCGCCCAGGCCAAGCGCGTGATCCGCCTGAGCGACGGCGAGATCGTCGAGGACCTCCGCACGCGCGAGGTGCGCGACGCCCCGGCCGCGGTCGCAAGCCAGAAGTCGGCCCACCCCACGATCGATAGCGGCGCCGCTCGAGCGCAGCCATGATCGGGCCTGAGACACTTCGCATCGCCTGGAGCGGCATCACCGCGAACAAGCTGCGCTCGGGTCTGACGATCCTCGGCATGACGATCGGCGTGGCCTCGGTGATCGTCCTGATCGCCGTCGGCAACGGCTCCTCCAAGGCCGTCCAGTCGCGCATCCAGAGCCTCGGCACCAACGTGCTCGTGGTGATGCCCAGCGGCGGCTTCCGCGGCGGCGCGCGGACCAGCACCGTCGCCACCGTGTCGCTGACCAAGCAGGACGCCGAAGCGCTCCAGAACCCCAGCCTGGCGCCCGATGTGAAGAGCGCCTCGCCGGTCGTCAACGCCTCGAGCGCGCAACTCGCCTACAACGGCTCGACCTATGAACCGTCGTCGTTCGTGGGCACAACCCCCTCCTATCTGACCGCGCACACCTACAAGGTCCAGGAAGGCTCCTCTTTCACCGAAGCCGATGTCAGCCAGCACAAGCACGTCGCGGTGATCGGACAGACGGTCGTTCAGGAACTGTTCGGCGGGCAGAGCGCGGTGGGAGCGAACATCAAGGTGAACGGCATCAACTTCGAAGTGGTCGGCGTGCTGGCCTCGAAGGGGACCAACGGGGCGACCAACGAGGACGATGTCGTGATGGCCCCGATCACGACCGTGCAGAACGCGCTGACCGGGCCCGGGCCGATCGACTCGATCACGGTCGAGGCCAAGTCCGAGTCCTCGCTCGACGCCGCCGAAGCCGAGGTCAGCCAGATCATCGAGGAACGCCACAAGATCACGGACACAGCCGAACCTGGCTTCAACGTGCTCAATCAGGGGTCGCTGCTCGAAACGTCCAGCTCCACCAGCAGCGTCTTCACCACCCTGCTCGGCGAGGTGGCGGCGATCTCGCTGCTGGTCGGCGGCATCGGCGTCATGAACATCATGCTCGTGAGCGTCACCGAGCGCACCCGCGAGATCGGCATCCGCAAGGCGATCGGCGCCCGGCGCAGCGACATCCTCACCCAGTTCCTGACCGAGGCCGTGCTCGTTTCCCTCGTCGGCGGCCTTCTAGGCGTATTCGTCGGCGTGCTCGGCAGCCAGTTCGAGATCGCGGGGGTGCATCCGGAAGTCGCGACCTACTCGATCTTCCTCGCCTTCGGCGCCGCAGCCGTGTCGGGACTGTTCTTCGGCACCTACCCGGCTGCGCGCGCGGCCGCACTCAGACCGATCGAGGCGCTTCGCTTTGAGTGAGCAACCTTCCCCCCACGAGGAGCCCATCATGTCCCACGAGGAACCCACCGTCGATGACACCGCCGCCGAGGACACAGCCGTGCAGGCGCCGGCGACGCCCGCCTATGCGCCACCGGCCGATGAGCCGCTGGCCGAGGAGGAGGAGTGGCTCGACGATCCCGCCGAACTTCCTCGGCGCCCGCGGCGGCGGTTTCTCAGCCCGGTCCCCCTGGCGCTGCTCGGCGTGCTCGTCACGGCCTGCGGATTCATCGCCGGCGTTCTCGTCGAGAAGGGCCAGGCTTCTCCGGCATCCTCCGCCGGCGCCGCCTCGAGCCTCGCGTCGCGCTTCGCGGCACTGCGTGGCGGCGCGTCGAGCACCGGTGCAAGCGGCGCCGCGGCTGCGCCCAGCGGCGCCTTCGCCGGCCGCGGCGCGGCCGGCGCGGGTGCGGGCGGAGCGACCGCCGGCCAGGTCGCATATCTGGCCGGGAACACGCTGTATGTGACGACGGGCGAAGGCAACACCGTCAAGGTCACGACATCGCCCGCGACGAGCGTCACCAAGACCGTCAAATCGAGCGTCGCGAGCATCCGCCCCGGCGAAACGGTCACGATCACGGGCGCGGGCGCGAGCGGCGGCTCGATCAGCGCCGAATCGATTCGCGTCGGCGCGGCTGCAGGCAGCGGACTCGGCGCGCTGTTCGCCGGCTCCGGGACGGGCGCCGGCGGGGGCGGCAAAGGAGGAGGTGCCGGCACGGGTGGCGGCGAACCGGCCCTGTTCGGCAATGGGGGCGGCTAGCATCGCCCGCCGGGGGTGTGCGTCTCAATCCATGATCATCGACAAAGGAGCTCCATGTCTCACTTGAACGTAAACGGACGCAACCCCGCGCGAGCGGCGAAGCCGGCGGCGACCGCCGTCATCCTCCTCGTGCTCGCATGTCTCGGCCTGGCGGCATGCGGCGGATCCTCGAGCAGCTCGACGACCAGCAAGAACGCGGCCGCCACGTCCGCAAACGCCAACGGCGCTGCCACCGGACCGTCGGGGGCGTTCGCCGGGCGTTTCAAAGCGGTCCGCGAATGCCTGCAAAAGAACGGGATCACGCTCCCGCAGCGCACCCCCGGCGCCCGCCGTCCGCCCGGGGCAGGCGGCTTTCTCGGCGGAGCGGGCGGGCCGGCGCTGCCGAAAGGCGTGACGCGCGCGCAGTACGAAGCCGCCATCAAAAAGTGCGGTGGCGGTGGCTTCGCCCGCGGGGGAGCCAACCGCTTCAGGAGTCCGGCCTACCGGCAGGCGCTCGCGAAGTTTGCGACATGCATGCATGAAAACGGCGTCAACGTGCCGCAGCCGAACACCTCGGGCAGCGGCCCCGTGTTCAGCACCAAAGGTCTGAACACTGCCAGCGCCCAGTTCAAAGCGGCGGAGACCAAGTGCTCCAGCGACCTGCGGGGCAGCTTTCGCGGGCGGCCGGGCAGCGGCGCAACGGCGGGAGGTCCGGGCGAAGCGGCTCCTCCGACTCCCTAGGGCCAGGGGCTCTGCCCAGGGGTACAGGTCCGTTCTAGGGCTTGGGGTCCGCGATCGCCGAGGAGCTCGGCGAGGTGACGAGCGCCGGTGACGGCAGCGCTCCCACGCGCGCGATCAGCGCTTCCCACTGCGCCGAGCTCAGATCGCCGCCGACGCTCAGCGGCGAGGGGGCGCTCGGCCCGCTTGAGGCGGAGTGGGCGGCCTTGGCGGACAGAGCGGGCTTGGCCACTTCGAAGGCGACCTCGATGTAGGCGCCGTGGTCGGAGCGCGCGAGCGTGCTCTGCACGCCGGGGTAGTGCATGAGGCTCACGATCTGATGCGGGGCAAAGCTCGCGGGCAGGCTCAACAGCGTGCGGATCGTCGTGTCGGTGATCGATCCCGGGCCCTGGTGGTGGGCCACCGGCGTGCCGTTGACGTCTGTGATCGCGAGCGCGTCGCCGAGGTGGGTGGCGGGCACGTAGCCCTGAACGTCATAGCGCGAGCCCGAGCACCTGAGCGCGGCGATCGTGGGCGAGAGCCCGGAGCGCGAGAGGTAGGCGATCAGCGCGAGCACGCGCTTATCGATCTGGCCTTGGGCGAGCACTTCGCGCGAGCAGGCGGACATCGCGATGTGGGGGTCTGAGAGGATCTCCTGCTGCAGGCGGCCCTTGCTGAACAGGAAGGCCTCTGAGGCGGTCGCGCCGAGGAGGCTCTGGGCGCTCTTTGAGCCGCGCGGGTGAAGCGCGGTCGAGAGCTTCACCCAGTTCTCGAGGATCGGGGCGGGGTCGATCGTCTGGGCGTCCCCGGCCGGTCGGATTGCGAACTGCATGTGGCCGTCCTTGGCGTTCGCCGGCAGCTCCACGCGCCCGAGCACGGTGCCCTCGGCCACGAGCGATCCGCTGCGCAGGGGCTCAACACCGGCGGCGTCTTCGGCGCGGGCCTCGGCGCGGGCCAGGAAGGCGGCGCTCTGGGCGGCGGCGATCGCGTCAGGGTTGTGGGGGTGTGCGAACAGGCGCACCTTGCCCATGCCCGCGGGGCTCGCTTCGGCCTGCAGCAGGGTGTCTTCGCCGGCGGGGGGCGGGGTCTTCGCGCTGAGCGTCTCGGGCAGCTGTCGCCCGGCGCTCGCGGGCGTCTGGGGGGCGGGGTCGTGCGTTCCCGAGCTGAGCGCCGCCGGTGCCTTCAGGGGGGCCTTCGAGGCCGACGCCAGGCGGTAGCTGTGGGCGATCGAGCCGAGGCCGGCGTAGGTGAAGACGTCGCCGTAGAGGTCCTTCAGGATCACGTAGCGCCCGAGCTTGCGTGAGGCTCCGAGCTTCACGATGCGCCCGTCTGAGACCGCCACGACCGCTGCGTGGGGGGCGCTCAGCAGGTCGATCAGCTTGAGCGCCCCTGGTGCGCTCGAGGCCTTGCCGGTGGCGATGGCGGCCGCGGTCGTGGGCGCGGGGGGCGCTTCGGCGCCGGGCGTGGCGGCGGGATTCGCTTGGGTGGGGGGCGGGGCGGGCGTCCCAGAGGTGCCCTGCGAGCCCGCAGTCGCCGGGGCAGGGGTGGTGGTACCCGGGGCAGGTGTGGCGGCAGGCGCGCTCGTCGTGGCCGGGGGGCTCGTGGCCGCAGCTGTGGAGGACGTGGCGCCGGTCGATGAGGTGGCGCCCGTCGAAGCCGGCAACTGCTGCCAGGAGATCGCAGGCCCGGAGGCGGGTGGGCGGGCGTCCACGAGGTCGGTGAGCGTGCCGATCACCGACTGCGGGTAGGTTGAGATCAGCTTCGCGCGCAGGAGCACGGAGTCGGCATATTCTTCGGAGTGGTTGTAGGCGAGGATCGCGCTCTTCAGGTTCTGGGCGGCGCCGGCGGCGCGCAGGTAGCGCGCGGCGGCGAAGATCGCATCGACGGGGTTGTAGGGGTCGGCGTAGCCGGCCGCGAAGGCGTCGACGCCGTAGGAGCTCCAGGTCTGGGGCATGAACTGCATCCAGCCGACGGCGCCGGCTGTGGAGACCGACTGGTCAGAGCCGTAGTCGGTCTCGATTTCGTTGATCGCGGCGAGGATCTGCCAGGGCACGCCGTACTGCACGGCGGCGGACTCATAGATCGGCAGAAGGAACGGCGGGATGCGGTAGAAGGACAGCGCCTGCACCGAGGCCGCCGAGGAGGCGAGCTCGGCGGCGAGCGCGCCGGCCTCACCGGCGGCCAGCTGCGGCGGGGGGGCGACGTTGTTGGCGCCCACCGGCCCCGTTGCCCCGGTCGCGCCCGTCGCGGCTCCTTCAGCCTTGGCCTTCGCTTCAGCCTTGGCCTTGGCTTCCGCCGAGGTGCTCGTGGTGGTGGTGGAGCCCGCCTGCTTGCCGGCGGTGGCTTTCTGCCCGCGCTGCAGCACCACCGGCGGTGCTTCGCCGGTCGGGCCTGAGGACGCTCCGCTCGACGACTCCGTGCTCCCACCCTTCCCGGTCGAACCTGACCCTGAACTTGATGTCGAGGGTAAGGGTTTGATCGACGGCCTGGTCGAGTGTTTCGTCGACGTCGTCTTCGACGGCTGGCCCGTCGCCGATTCCTGTTCGCCCGCTCCCGCGATCACGGGAGCCGAAGGGACGGTCGGCGTGCCCGTTTCGCCCGCCGTGACGGCGCCCAGCGCTCCGGCGACGAGCGGCCCACCCAGGGCCGCTGCCGTCAACCCGCTCCCGGCCAGCGCGGACAGCAGCACTCGCCGTGCACGACGGCGGCTACTCATCGGCGGCATTCGCCGAAGTGGATCATCTTGCGGTCGTCCCATGGTCGTGGTTGGCGCAGCATGCCCACGCACGCGGGGATACGCCCGCCGACATTCTTATCCACACACAACCACAAACCCGTAAAGGATTCGTAATCGCGCCGAACCATCGGCGCCCTCCGCTCTTTGCCGGGCCAGCAGGTCCTCCTGCCTGCAACGCGTGTGGCTACAACCCCCTCCTCATCCATGCCGGGTTCCCAGTGATGACCGCA
Organism: uncultured Solirubrobacteraceae bacterium; assembly: GCA_963761355.1. Taxonomy (GTDB): domain Bacteria; phylum Actinomycetota; class Thermoleophilia; order Solirubrobacterales; family Solirubrobacteraceae; genus Palsa-744. The sequence continues at coordinate 380,624 of CAVXHC010000007.1, read as the reverse complement.
TCGTACAGGACGCGATAACCTGTGTCGCCGTGGAAACGATCCTGTCTGTCCTTCAGGTCATCATCTCGGTGACCGTGATCTTCCTGGTGCTGATGCACTCCGGTAAGGACTCCGGCCTGTCGGGCGCCTTCGGCGTCGGCACGGGCACGGGCCCGCTCGGGGGTGGGTCGATGGTCGAGCGCAACCTCAACCGCTGGACGATCTTCTTCGCGATCCTGTTCCTCGTGAACGCGATCGTGCTGCTCAAGCAGCCCTGGTCCTAGCCCTCGAGGCGGTTGAGGATCTCGAGCGCTTCGGCGCGCAACGCCCCGTCGACGGCCTCGTAGTCCTCACGCGAGAGCTTGCCCGTGCGGTAGTCGAGCTCGGCGTCGCGGATCTCGCGATACTTGGCCTCGCGCGCGACCTCGAGCTGATCACGCTCGGCCGACTCCGCCTGCGGTGCCTGACGCGCGCCGCGCAGGGGGGCGCCGACGACGAGCACCACCACGGCCAGGAGCGCGAGGATCAGCAGCACGACCAGCACGCTCATCGGCGCGCTCCAATCCGGACGCGAGCGCGCCGGCTGACCACGCCCGCGCTCAGGCCCGTGCCAGGCCCTGGGCAGCGCGCGCGCGCGAGCGCATGCTTACGCGGCGGCGCACCACGCTGGGCGCCGGCCAGATAGCGATCAGGCCGCCGCCGAACACGATCAGGCCACCCACCCAGATCCACATCACGAGCGGTGAGACGATGAAGTGGAACTGCGCCTGTGGCGGGTGCTGAAGGTAGGAGCGTGCGAGATAGCCGATCGCCACCACCGCGTCTTCCGGCGGCAGCGTCCGATTGCCAACACTCACGATCTTCTGGAGGGTTGGGGTTTCGATGTCGGGCTCGATCGCAGTCCACACGTCACGTGAGACACCGGCGTCCATGCTCACATGGCTGACCGGCTGGCCTCCGATCAGACTTCCGACCGTTCCCTGGCTTGCTTCCTCGGAGGCGTAGTAGCCCTCGCTCGGCTGGAGCGTGGCGACGTGGTGCCCGTGCTTTGTCACGTCGAGCACTGCGCCGAGACTGAGGGTGGAGCCGGTGTGGGCTGCGTCGTATCTGGGCGTGATCGTGGCGGTGGGACGCACGTAGCGGATCGAGTAGGCGCCCACGCGCGCGGACTGGCCCGGCGAGAGACCCAGCTCCGAGGCGTGCTGGAAGGATGAGGAGGCGGCGACGCCGATGAACAGGACCGCCATGCCGATGTGCACGATGTAGCCGCCGTAGCGCCTGCGGTTGCGCCGCACCAGCGCGAGCAGCGCGACAGGGACGGGCTCCCGCGCCATCGCGCGCCGGGCGCGCGCTCCGCGGAAGAACTCTCCCCCGATGCTGGCGAACACGAAGGCGCCGCAGCAGAACATCGCAATCGCAAACGGCTTCCCGTGCACGCCCGCGGCCAGCAGCACGAGCAGAGTGAGCAGCGAAAACGCCGCCGGCACGAGGAAGTGGCGGCGGGCGTTGGCCAGGGTCGCGCGCCGCCAGGCGATCACCGGCCCGATGCCGCTCAGCAGCACGAGCACAAGCGCGAGGGGGACCGTATAGCGGTCGAACCAGGGCGGCCCGACCGAGGCTTCCCGACCAGTCAGGGCCTCTGAGATCAGGGGGAAGTAGGTGCCCCAGAAGATCACGAAGCACAACCCCACGAGCACCAGGTTGTTGGCGAGGAAGATCGACTCGCGTGACAGCAGCGAGTCGAGCCGGTGCTCGCTGCGCAGCATGTCACGGCGCGAGACCACCAGATAGATCGAGCCGGCAATGAGAACCCCGATCAGCACCACGAAGGGAACGCCGAGGGTCGCGCCGCCGAAGGCGTGGATCGAGTTGAGAACTCCGCTGCGAACCAGGAACGTGCCCATGATCGCGAGCGTGCCCGTGGCCAGCACCAGCGATACGTTCCACACCTTCAGCATCCCCCGCTTCTCCTGGATCATCAGCGAGTGCAGGAAGGCGGTGCCAGTGAGCCACGGCATCAGCGAGGCGTTCTCGACCGCGTCCCAACCCCAGTAGCCGCCCCAGCCGAGCTCGGAGTAGGACCAGCGTGCGCCCAGCAGGATGCCGATGCCCAGGAACAGCCAGGCGGCGAACGCGAAGCGCCTGACGGCGCGTATCCACTCGGCGTCCACGCGGCGCGCGAGCAGCGCGCCCATGCCGAAGGCAAGCGGGATCGTGCACAGCGTGTAGCCCGAGTAGAGCATCGGCGGGTGGATCATCATCGTCGGGAAGCGCAGCAGCGGATCGAGCCCCGCGCCTTCGACGGGAGTCGGCCTGGTGGTCGCAAAGGGCGTTGCGTAGAACACCATCAGCGAAACGAAGAAGCCTCCGAAGCCGAGCAGGATCGCGGTCGCGTATGCGGCCACCTCGCGCATGCGCTTGCGCGTGAGAAACAGCGCGAGGCTCGCCCATAGCGACAACAGCCAGGCCCACAGCAGTAGCGATCCTTCCTGGGAGGACCACACCGCCGCGCCCCTGTAGAACGCCGGCGTCGTGCGGCTGGACGTGTCCGCCACCGTGTTGAAGGCGAAATCGTTACGCAGGAACGCGACCTCGAGCACGACGAACGCAACCGTCAGGATCCCCGCCAGCGCATACACGGAGCGGCGCCCGGAATCGGCGAACTCCAGACGGCCGCTGCGCACGCCATACAGGGACGCGACGATGCCGTACGCGCATACGGCGAGTGCCAGCAGCAGACAGGCGCGGCCCAGATCGGCCATCAGCGCCTACCGTCTCGGCGGGTCGTGAGCGCCACCGTGCAGGGCACCTCAGAGGTTCTGCTTCTCGCTGGGTGGAGCGGTCTTGTACTTGGACGGGCACTTGGTGATCAGCGAGTCACGTTCCCCGAGGAATGTCCCACCCTTCTTCTCAACGGTGACTATCACCTCGCGCCCTTCGCGGAAGGGGTCGGGCACCGTGCCAGTATAGGCAAGCGGGATCGTGGTCCCGCCGACTCGGTCCTCCACGGCGAAGTGCAGCACAGGGCCTTCGCGGTGGACCGATCCAGCGACGACCGTACCCGTCAGCTGATAGCTGCGGCCCGGTTGCGCCTGTCGGACCAGCTGGCTGGGGCTGAGGGCCGGGCTCGCGGCGCTGAAGCTCGTGTAGATCAGCGCACTGGCGAGCACCACGGCCGCACTCAACGCCACGATCAGGCGCACCGTTCGCTTGCGCGCTGGGTTCATCATCGCCAAGTATCTCAAACCCCGGCTCTTGCCGCCCCGGTCGTCCCCGAGTGGACCCGGGAGCTGTGACGATTGGCAACCTCGCGAGGAAATCGTTGTTGCAAAGCGAAACCTTCGGGCGGGAACAGAGTCTTTAGCAGCAGAGACATGAGAGCGAACATCCCCCACCACCTGCGCGAACGCATAGCGCACCCCCTACGGGACCACGTCCCCGAGCGCCAGGGCGCACGGCGGCCTTTACGCAGGCGCCGCAATGGGCCGACAGCCGCAGGCATGCAGGCGGGGGCGCCGGCAGGCAGGTCGTCCGACCTCGCGGTCCAGCGCGTGCGCGACGCCGGCGGCCCGGTGGACGAGGCCTCCTACAGCTGCGAATGCGGCTACGTGTTCCTCGCTCCCGTCTCAACCACAGTGAAGTGCCCCCACTGCGAAGCCGGACAGGCCTGGTAGCAACCGGGCGGCCGGCTCAGGCGCGGCCAGGCAAGGACATGGCAGCCCGCGCTGTGCACGGGCTGCCAGCAAGGATGAGGCGCGAGGACACCGAGGGGAATGATGTCCCCGCGCCCATTCCAGCGCGTTGGGAGGAAAGGAGCCGAACCTCCGCGCTGCCCTGGACGGTGCACCGGGAGGGAGCGGGCAACCGTCCAAGCTGTTTCAAGATCCGTACCCACTGACCGTGGTGGCCCGGCGTCGAGGCCTGGGTTCGGAGTCTTTGGGGAGCTTCTTGGGTCGTCTGGAGAGCGGTTTGGGCCGCCTATCAGGGCGAACATCGTCGCCGTGGGCCGCCGCGTGACACATCGCGACGGAGAACACCACCACCGCCAACCAGGCGCCTACGATCAGGATGAAGAGCACGTGATCGTTCCGATCAGGTGTCTCCGCTCTGCTCGAACGATTCGCACAAATGATCTCGTGGCAAGCATCTCGCATCCTTCCAACGAGGGCTGCACGGACCAAAACGCTCCGGCCAACTTGTGACCGCGAAACTCGCTCCGCTCTCTGAGGTGCAACCCCGGCATAGCCCATGGCCGTGCGTCAGGATCGCTGTCCATCGACCATACCAGCGCATGGACGCGCCGAGCACGATTCCCGCTAAGCGTTTTCCGCTAACTGCGGCATCTTGCTGACGCGGCGACGGGTTCGCACCCGCGTTTGAGTCTTGACCGTCCGCGTCGGGCAACTAAACTTTCGAGATGTAGAACTTGCAGAGGTTCCCGCCCGAACTGGCGGGGAGCCCAGCAGTCCATGCGGATCGTCAGACCTCGCGTGGCCGTCCGAGAGCAGGGAGCATCTGAAGTGGACGCAACTACCCCCAGAGGCAGCCCACTGGCCGGTGGACATCTGCTGGCCGCGATCTCGACGAGCATCGTCGGCATCCTGCGCGAGCACTATGGACGCGGGCCGATGAAGGCCAAGACCTACGCGCTCGACGACATCATCGTCGTCGTCATGCGCGGTAGCGGCTTCACGGCACTCGAGCAGACGATCATGGACAGCGGTGAGCCCGACCGCGTGATCGCGATGCGCGAGGACTTCCAACGCGTGATGGCCGGCCGCTACAGGCAGACGATCGAAGAGCTGACCGGCCGCGGGGTGCTGGCGTTCCTCAGCCAGGCCCACGTCGAGCCCGACATCACGATGGAGATCTTCTTCGTCGACGGCCCGCTCGAGGGCTTCGGCGCGGTCGAGATCACCGAGCCCGAGTAGCGCCACCTCGGCTTCGCGGCGCGCTATTGGGCTTCGCAGCTGAAGGGAAGCTGTTCGCCGCCTTCGCCGGCGGTCGAAAGCGAAGCGTTGACGAGTTCGAGGCACAGTTCCTGAACCACCGAATGCACTCTCCTGCCGGTTTCGCCGGTGGCTTCCTGAAGGAGGTTCAGCGCCGCGCCGATGCTCGCGTTGCGAGCGCTGGCTTCAACTTCCTTGGGTTCGTCCGGGCTGCTTGGCGCGCTCGGGACAGCGGCGGTAGCGCCGGCGGGCGAGACGCTGGCGGCTGGGGGTGGCGCCGCGGGGGCTTGGCTTGACGCTGTCGGCGCCCCGGCGCTGAGGGGGTTGGCCTCGGGCACCGGCGGGGCGGGCGGCCTGTGCGGCGCCGGCGCGGCTGCCGGAGCTGTGGTCGTCTTGGAGACGGTTCGCACCGCCGCCGGGGTGACCTTCGCCGTCGAGATCGTGCGCGCCGCCTTCGGAGCGGCCGCGGCCACGGCCGCGGCCGTGGAGGTGGTCTGCTCAGCCGTCGAACTGCCCTCGGGCGGCTTCGAGCCAGTCGGCGTTGAGTGCCCGCTGCCGCCGCCCGCCAGGAACGCCCCGCCGGTGATGCCCACGGCGAACGCCGCGCCCGTGAGAGCAACGATCAGCCATGTGGACAGTTTGCGCATCCTGCTCCCTCCCTGCATCATCGATCCCTCCATTGCCGGCGAAGGCGTTCGGCCACGGCCCTCCAGCCGTCTCGGCCCTCCGGCCCACCGGCGATGTGATCATCCGATGCTACACCCGCCGGGGCAACCCGGCGACAATCTCCCCCGTTCGACCGCGACAGCCCACCTCGGCTAGGCTCAGCTGATGCCCCAACACGACAAGCGGATTCCCGAGAACGCTCGCTGCTCGATTTGCGGCGGAGACGGCTGGACCTGGTGGTCCCCCGGCGAGACCACCGAGACGCCCGAGCCGTCCCGGTGGATCATCTGCCGGGAATGTCTTGGCACCGGACGCACCGACAAGAACGGGCGCAAGCGGCAAAAGCCGGAGGATCCAGCCGAGGGCTGAATGCGTGCCGTGCCGATCGCTAGTCGGCGAACTTGGCAGGGCGCTTCTCGAGGAACGCTCCGACCGCCTCGGGCACTCCCTCGCTGAACGTCGCCATGATCTGCTGACGGTCCTCGTACTCCACCGCCGCCCGCTCGGAGGGGATCTCCAGAGCGCTCCAGATTCCGCGCTTGGTCAGGCGCACGCCCCAGGGCGCCAGCGCCGCGATCTGCTCGGCAGCTGCCAAGGCGCCGCCGAGCAACTGCTCCTCCTCGAGGACATCGACGACGAGGCCGATCCGCAACGCCTCCTCGGCGTCGAACCTGCGCCCGGTGAGCATCAGCTCGTGTGAGCGCGAGGCGCCGATCAGCCGCGGCAACAGCCAGCTCGTGCCCATGTCGCAGTTGGACACGCCGATGTTGATGAAGGCCGCGCGGAACACGGCCTTCGTACTGGCGTAGCGGATATCGCAACCCAGGCTGAGCGCCAGTCCGAGACCCGCCGCCGGCCCGTTCACGGCGGCGATCACCGGCTGCGGCAGGGCTCGCAGTCCCAGCACCAGCGTCGACATGTGTTCCTGGTTGGCCAGGCGGTCGCGCGGCTCATCGCTGCCGTCGTTGTCCGGCGCCGCGCCGTAGCCACGGAGGTCCACGCCGGCACAGAAGCCGCGCCCTGCGCCGGTCAGAATCACCGCACGACAGGTGCGGTCGGCCGCGATCCGGCGGAGCTCGACGTGCAGCGCCTCGCAGAGCTCAGCGGTCATCGCATTTAGCTGCTCGGGTCGGTTCAGCGCGAGTTGCGTGACGTGCGGGGCGGGTTCCTCGGCAAGCACCAGTGCGGTCATCGCCGAGCAATCCTAGCTGCGGTCGAGGTACTCACGGCCGCTGCTCCTCGAGGCCCGCCGCCGCGAGGGCCTCTGCGAGTGAGGCGTAGGTTCGGACGCCGATAACCTGGCGGTCGCGGATGGTCCACACCTGAGCAAGATGCTGCTCGACCGGGATCGCCGTTCGCCTGCCCTTTGCTGTCAGCCTCACAACCGCCACCACCGACTCGCCCGCTTCCCAGAAGCTCTCCGGCACAAAGCGGATCTCATCCATCACATCCTGGAAGGACTGGAAGTAGCGGCGTATCCCTTCGTGGCCGCGATAGGTGTCGGGCTCAGGCGAAAGCTCCGCGGGCACCACGGCCTCAAAGTCTTCGTGGGTCAGCGCCAGGATGCGCTCGATGTCTTCGCTGTTGAAGGCATCGAATGCTTGACGCACAGTCTGCTCGTTCTCCGCTGACATCGCCTTTCCCTCAGGTCGTGGGCTCCCCGGCCGGCCTCTTTGCAGTATGCCCGAGCCACAGCCGCCGATCGCTTGATGGCATGCGGACAGCACGCCGCAGCGCCTGTGGCGTACCGGCACTAGACTCGCTCGCCGATGACCGACATCGGCGACAGTCTCTTCCACAAGGGTCAGGACGTATGGGTCCTGAACGCCGACGGCTCACGGCGGGCCGCCGAGTACGTCGGCGAGGGCGAGTTGAGCGCCTGGTTCGGAGGTGTTCCCACCGCCGTCGTCGTCTACCCCGACACGGCGACCGGGGAGAGCGTCGAGGTGGATCGCATCATTGCCCGCGAGTAGGACTACTTGAAGAGCCCCCGCATGGGCGGGGACTCTCGTGCTCTCGATTTTGGGGTCTACCTGACGCCCAAGCGGAGGTCCCACGTGACGGGGTGGTTTCGTGCGCCCCTGGCTCCGGGTCATACGAGCGTCCTTGCGGGATCGGCGTGACCTTTGCCCTCGTGCCGATAACCCATGTGCTTCCCCATGAGCGGCGCTTGCAGCCTCCTGCATCCCGGAGGCTGCGAGTCGTTCTTCGGCGCTACTCGATGTGCATCCCCGAGATCGCCCGCGCGATCACGAGCTGCTGGACGCCGCGAGAGGGTGGGCCAGCGTCCTCGCCTCCTGGTGGCCCTCGACCTCTGAGTCATGGCCGGGTGCCTCGACGTGAAACCGCTCTTTACCGAGAGCCGAGATGCTCACTGTGCCCTTCGACTTCTCGATGATGACGGCCGGACGGGCGGCGTTGGTCTGCCACGGCTCGGGCTCGGACATGGGCTACAGGGTGCCAGGTCATCGCCTACTGATCGTTGAGCGCGTCGAGAACGTTCTCCCACGTCCAGTGAAGCTCCTGAAGCGCGACCAAGCCGCGCGGCGAGAAGTGGTAGATGAAGCCCGCAGTCTGACGTGTGAGCACGCCGCTGGCACGGCCACGCCCGACGAGCGTGCCGCGCAGGGCGACGCGATCTCCGAGGTCGATGATCTGTTCAGGCTCGAAGCGGAAGTCATCCATATCCTGTTTCATGTCGCGCCATACGTCGAGGAAGCCCTGGTGGCCGTAGTAGCGTTCGGGCAGACCGAGAGCGCCAGCGACCTCTCCCGGTGCTCGCAGCTCAACGTTCGGCTCGTAGAAGAGCAAGTCGACCGCGTAATCCTCTCGGCTCGCGGCCTCGAAACCGCGCGCAAAGGCTCGCTTCAGTGTGCGCCGCCGCAGATGCGATCCCGGTGGCAGCCGGGCCATGCCCCGTATTACGAGTCGCGCGACCGTGGTCGGCAGGCGCAACATGACCCGCTCGTCGAACGAGCGGCCAGCCTCCACGTTCGCCTCCGACATCGCCTAGTCCTCCAGCCCTACGGCTTCGAGGGCGCGCTTCCGGTTCGGAAACGCCCGGCAGTGAATGACCTTGCCATCTTGGAACGTCCAGACATAGGCCACGTCGGTGTCCAACTCGATCCCGGTGTGTCTCGCCTTTGCCCTGACTTGGTGGATGGAGACGAGGCGGTCACCAGCGTCGATGATCTGCTCCAGCTCGACGCCCAGCCACTCGTAAGCCTCGATCCAGCCTTTCGTTGCCCTGACCAGGCCGTCGCGGCCGTGATACGTCTCGCCAGCCTGGTCGGGTAAGACGGGGCTCTCAAACGTGAAGTCTGGATCGTAGAGAGCCATGTCCACCTCGCCGCGAGCAACATCCTCCATATGGCCAGCTCGACCCCAGGTCCGCAGGACGGCTCGAAGGCTCTCCACGTTCTCCTCCGACACCGTCTACCCCCGCTCCTGGGCGAGTCGTTCGGCGGCAGCACGGGCCTCGTCGATGTCGAGGTAGACCGTTACGCGCTCGATCTTCTCTCGCTCCCATAGGGTGATCCAGCCCCGCCGCTGCTCGACATGCCCGTCGCTGCCCGCTAGGCGAGCGTATTCGTGCACGCACGAGAACATCACACCGTGGCCGAGGTCGGCAACCTCCTCCAGCTCGACCACGTGCTCCCCCCACGTCCCCCACCAGTCTTCAAAGAACGCCCGGATCGCAGGCACGCCCTCGAAGACCCCCATCCCGGCGTCAGAGAGATCCCACATTGCGTCGGGAACGTAGTTGCTTAGGACCGCGTCAGCGTCGTGCCGCTTCGCGGCCTCAAACTGGCGGCGCGAAAGCTCGATCAGGTCTGGGGTCGTGGGGTCCTCAGCCACTAGCCCGTTCCTGTGCGAGGCGTTCGGCGGCGGCACGGGCCTCGTCGATTTCGGTGTAGATATCGACCCGTGCAATCTTGCATTCGTCCCAAGTCGAGACCCTGGCGGCTCGTTGTTGCGCCTCGGCGGTGCTGCCGACTGCACGGCCGCGGTTACGGATCACTGAGAACGTAACCCCGCCACCGAGGTCGCGAAGCTCCTCCAACTCGGACACCAGGTCCTCCCACAGCTCGAAGAAGTCCTCGTAGAAGCGGCGAATCTCCGTCAGACCCTCGAACGTAAGTCCGGCGCCCTCAAGGATCACGTCAGGGCTGTAGAAGCCAATGATGGCGTCCACGTCGGCGCGTCTGCCGGCGTCAAACACACGCTGTCCAAGCTCTACCAAGTCGGGGGCCGTGGACTCCTCGGACATCACCGGGCCAGTATCCCGTCACTGTCACGGTTCGTGCAGTCTGGGCGGTGACGTCCGACCGCTGCGATTGGTTCTCGGGCCGGCGGCGGGCTGACTCCAGTATCCCGAGTCAACCGGCTCCGGTTTGACCAGTCCTGCTTGTGTCGCCCGTCGCCGCCCGAGGACCTTCGGCGTGACCTAATAGGAGCGTGGCATTCGCCCCCAGTGACGGTTGTCCGCCGGAGATCGCTTCGTTGATCCCAACAAATCGAAGGGATGGTGGACATGATCGTGATCGGTGCGGACACGCACAAGGCCACACACGCCCTAGCCGCGGTAGATGCGGGGACCGGAAGGATTCGCGGCGGCCGCGAGATCAAGGCCGAGCGGCCCGGACATCTTCAGGCGGTGCGCTGGGCGCGCGCTGGACGATGATCGAGTGTGGGCGATCGAGGACTGCCGGCATGTCTCGCGCCGCCTTGAGCAGGCGCTAGTGGCGGCCGGCGAGCGAGTCCTCAGGGTCCCGCCTCATCGCATGGGCGCTTCGCGCAAGGGCGAACGCGAGCCCGGCAAGTCTGACGAGATCGACGCACTGGCCGTTGCCCGCGCAGTCGTCAAGGATGGGGTCGAGCAGTTCCCGATCGCCTATCTGAACGAGCAGGCGATGGAGATCCGCCTGATCTTCGACCACCGAGCCGACCTGGTCGCCGAGCGCACGCGGATCATCAACCGCTTGCGCTGGCATCTGCTCGAGCTGTGCCCCGAGCTCGAGCGATCCTGCAAGCGCGGCTCGCTGAGCAAATCACGCGCACTGGATCGCGTCGAGCGCGGCTTGGGAAAGCTGCCGCTGAGCGCGCGGGTGCGGGTCGCGCGCAAGCAGGTCCATGAGCTGCGCAAGCTCAGCCGCGAGATCGAGGCGCTCCACGGCGAGCTTCAAGAGCTCGTGAGTGCCCATCGACCGCAGCTGCTTTCAGAGCTCGGGTGCGGTGTCTTGACCGCCGCGATCTTGATCGGCCACACCGCGGGTAACGAGCGCTTTCGATCTGAGGCGAGCTTCGCGCTGCAGTCCGGGACCGCGCCGATCCCCTGCTCCTCGGGGCAGCGCGTTCAGCACCGGCTCAACCGTGGCGGGGACCGGGACCTCAACCACGCGCTGCACATCATCGCCATCACCCGGGCCCAGCGCGACCCGGCGACCAGGAAGTACCTCGACCGCAAGGAAGCCGAGGGCAAGACTCCCAAAGGCGCGCTGCGCTCTCTCAAGCGCCATTTGGCGCGGCGTTTCCACCGCCTGCTCTCCCAACCGCCAGCCGATCAGCAAGCAGACGCCGTCGACCCGAACAGCAACGGCGCGGCGCCCTCACCAATAGCCTGCATCACCTAAACGCGATCCACCCAGAAATACCCAAATAGCGAAGTGGGCTTGACATAGGAGCGAGCAGAGAGGTGCGTGGGAACGACCGAGAGCCCCCGCCTTGGACGGGGGCTCTCCAGGCTGCGACCGTTGCGTCGTCTACGCGTCGTCTTCAGCTGCCGGGCTATCCATTCCAGCCAGGGCTGTTGTGCGCTCAAGCGCCACCGGGACCCCGACTGGCACGGCGCACACGCTGCGGCACACGATGGCGACGACCGCCCTCACCGAGGGCGTCCCGCTTCATATCGTGGCGGCACGCCTGGGCGACGACCCTCAGACCACGCTCGGCGTCTACAGCCACCTGCTGCCGAGCAGCGACTCGGCGGCGGCGGAAGCGCTCGCGCGGATTCTCGTTGACAACCCGCTGACAAATCGGGCGTCTGAGGCTGTTGGCCAGCAGCATCGAACCGGTACTGCAGCGAACTCCGAGTCCTAAGAAAATGGCTCTACAGAGCTACTTGATGTGCATGCCCGAGATCGCCCGAGCGATCACCAGCTGCTGAATCTCCGCGGTACCCTCGAAGATGTCGTAGATCTTCGCGTCGCGATGCCAGCGCTCAACCGGGAACTCGCGTGTGTAGCCGTTGCCTCCCAGGATCTGGATAGCGCGCTCGGTGACCCACACGGCGACCTCACCGGCCTTCAGCTTGCTCATCGAGCCCTCGGCATTCTCGAATCTGTGCCCTGCGCGCCCCATCCAGGAGGCGCGCCACACGAGCAGCCGAGCCGCGTCGATCTCGAGCTTCATGCGTGCGAGTGTGAACGCGATCGCCTGGTTCTCGATGATCTTCCGGCCGAACTGCTCGCGCTCCTTGGCGTACTCCAACGCGTACTCGTAGGCGGCCCGGGCGATGCCCAGCGCCTGGGCGCCGACTGTCGGCCGGGAGGCCTCGAAGGTCTGCATGGCGGCCTGCGACTGGCTCGGCTTCCCCTCGCGAACACGGGCCAGGCGCTCGTCGAGCTTGTCCTTGCCGCCGAGCACGTATCCGGCCGGCACGCGGCAGTCGTCCAGAAACACATCGGCGGTGTGCGAGGCGCGCAGACCGTGCTTTGACACCTTGGTGCCCTGGGAGATGCCCTTGGCCTCGCTCATCGGCACCACGAACGCCGCGTGACCGCGCGCGCCCAGCTCGCGATCGACCGAGGCGATCACAACGTGCACGTCGGAGATGCCACCGTTGGTCGCCCACGCCTTCTGCCCGTTGATCACCCACTCGTTCTTGGCCTCGTCGAACTTGGCGGTGGTGCGCACCCCGGAGATGTCCGAACCCGCGTTCGGCTCCGAGGCGCAGAATGCGGCGACCTTGACGTCGTCCTGGGTGCCGAAACAGCGCGGAATCCACTCGCCGATCTGCTCGTTCGTGCCCTGACCGAAGATCGCCGCTACCGCCAGCGTCGTTCCCATGATCGACATGCCGATGCCGGCGTCGCCCCAGAACAGCTCCTCGTTGACCAGCGGAAGGCCAAGACCGGTCGGGTCGGCGAAGAACTGTGCGACGCCTTCGAACCCGTACAGGCCGATCTTGGCCGCCTCCTGGATGATCGGCCAGGGAGTTTCCTCGCGCTCATCCCACTCGTGCCCGGCGGGCCGGATCACGTCCGCGGCGAAGCCGTGGACCCAATCGCGGATGTCCTTCTGATCCTGGGTCAGCTCCAGCGAGAAGGTCGTCGGCTGCTCGTCGGCCTCCGCGATCGCCTCGACGGCGGCCTCAGCAGCCTCGGTCGTATTCGCGCTTGCGACTGATGAGGCGGCTGAAGATGGCATCGTGCAGGATCTCCAAGTTGTCGGGCGGGCGGGAGTGAGACGGCTGGAAAGCGTAACCCACAAAACCGCTATGCGTCGCAGAAACGAGCGCGGCCGCCCCTCGCATCGGGCGTCCGCCGTCCCCTAGCGCGTCTGCCAGGCTTCCTCCTCGCGGGTGAGCAGGATCACGGCTTTGGGCAGCTTGCCCGCTGCGATGTCAGCGACCGTCACGTTCTCGAGCACCTTGCGCAGGTTGGCACGCAGCGCAATCCACACCTGCTGCAGTGACTCGGCCGACCCGACGTATTCGATCTCCTCTGGACGCTGCCCGCGCACCCCGACCAAGGGACCCTCGACGGCGCGGATGATCTGCGCGAGGTTGACCTCGTCGGGGGGCCGCGCGAGCCAGTAGCCGCCCTCGGGGCCGCGCTGGCTGCGGACGAGCCCGGATGAGCGCAGCTGCGTGAGGATGTTCTCGAGGAACGAGACCGGGATGTTCTGGGCCTGCGCCAGATCGTCGACCTTGCGAGGGGATTCCTGACCGCTGTCCGCCAACTCCACGACAGCCCGGATGGCGTAGTCCGCCTTCGCCGTTACGTGCATTGGTGGATTCTCCCGGAAACCCCGGCGGATGGCGAGCTGGACCCGATCCGGCGCAGCGCCCCGGGGCGTGAGGGCTCGATCTCAGGCTGCGCCCGCGGGCGCCGGGCGGGCGCCGGTGTCGTCGAGCGCGGCTGGCGCCGGCAGGCGCCTTGCCAGTGGCAGCCCGAGCAGCGACACGCCGGCCATCGCCAGAAACGCCGCGAGCGGCTCATGGACAAGGATCTGAACCATCAGCGCCACGACCAAGCCGCCGAGGTTGCCGGCCATCCACACGATCGCCCCTGCCGTACCAGCCGCGGCGCCCGCCAGGCGCTCGGCGGCCGCAAGCACGATCGGAAGCGCGGGCAGCAGCAACAGCCCCATCACCGCCAGCACAGCTGCGCGCACGCCGAGCCAGGGCGTGATACCGAGAGCGACGCAGCCCAGGCAGCTTGCCACGACGGCGCTCTGCATGAAGGCGCGCTGGGTGCCGCGGCGCGCCACGAGCGGCGGCAACAGCGCACAGCCGAGAATCCCGGCGATCACCATCCCCACGAGCAGTGCGCCCGCAGCCGTTTCCGAGACGCCGTCGGGATGCAGCAGCGTCTGTAGCCAGGTGGCAAGCGCCACGAATATGCCAAAGCCGAGAAACACCAGCCCGCTCAGGATCCGCATCGACGGGAGCGCCCACAAGGCCCGGGCGGCACCGCCCTCGATGGCCGCGTGCTCCTCGCTCGGCGCCCCCGGGCGGCGCAGCGCGAGCGCCAGGGCTATCGCCGCTGTCAGCGCCAGCACCGCCTCGACCAGAAGCAGTCGTTCAAGATGCCCATGGCCGCCCAGGGTCGGACCGAGTAGAAGGGCCACGAGCATGCCCACGAAATTGCCCGCCGAGCCCAGTGAGATACCGGCCGCGCGCTCACCGACGGGCAGGTACTCACCGGCGAGCTTGCTCACGGCGCTCAGGACGATCGGCTGGGCGCCGGCCACCACTACCTGTCCGGCCATCGCCCAGGCGAACGTTGGTCCGCCCAGGCGAATGAGCCCGCCCAGTGCCACCAGTCCCCCACCCGCGGCTAGAACCGGGCGAAACCATCGATCCAGCAGGATCCCCGCGGGGATCGCGAGCACCACGTAGAGCAGCGGAAAGATCTCCGCGAGCCAGCCGACGGCGGCGACCGACACCCCATAGCGGCGAGCCGTCTCGGTCGTGATCGCGGCATATGTAAGCCACAGAACCTGGGTGGCGGCGCACACCAGCCCATACGCGACGATCACCCTCCAGCCGCTTCCCCGCCTCACCTGACAGCATCCCGGCGAGTCATCGTCTCGATCCCGTGACGGCCATTTGCCGAGCGCAAGCCTATCCGTTTAGACTTCGCTTGCCTTGAGTCCGAGATCCCTGTCTCGCCTGCGCCTGGCTGTGGTCCTGGCCGTGACCATCGGCCTTCTCCTCTGCGCGACGACCGGGCTCGGCGGACGTGGTGTCCTCTGCCTGGCGCCGACGTTCCTGCTCGTGCTGACTCTGTGGGCACGTCGCTACCCGGGCGAGCGCCTGCTGCTCGCTTTTGCGGCGGTCCGCCCTGGGCGCCGACTCCGTCCCGCGGTGCGCGGCGCCATGCCGCGCACGCACGCGGCGGGGGTGCCCCGCGGCGGGCTGTTGATGGGCTTCGCGCTGGCGGTTCGCCCGCCGCCCTGCGCGCCCGCCGCGAGCTAGACCGCCTCGGCGAGTGCGGGGCGGCGGCTCGCCGTCTGTGCCCTGTCCACGCGCAGCTCGCGAGGAGCTCAACAATGCCCCAGGATCTGTCTGCCGCCGCACCCAGCGCGCGCACGGCCGCGTCTAGCGCCCCTGCCCGCCCCCAGCCGGCGGCGGGCGCACCTGCACGGCTCATCGCGAAGCTGCTGCTCGCAGCGACACTGATCGCGTGCTTAGGCGCGATGGGCTCAGCGCCTTCGGCGTTCGCCCACGCGCAGCTTCTCGGCACCTCGCCTGAATCGGGCTCGACGGTCCCAGTCCAGCCCAAGGAGGTGATCTTCAAGTACAACCAGAACGTCGGCGGGACCCTCGGCGCCGTGCGCGTCTACAACGCCAAGGGGCAGGAGGTGGACAACCTCGACGTCTCCCATCCCGAAGGACGGGAGCGCTGGATGGGCGTAGGGCTGAAGCCGGGCCTGCCGGACGGCACCTACACCGCGACCTACCGGGTCATCTCCGCCGACACGCACATCGTCTACGGCGGTCTCGTCTTCAACGTCGGCCATGCCGGGGCCGCACCGACGGTCACCGTCGCCGGCCTCATCAGCCGCAACAAGAGCGGCCGGGTCACGGAGGTCGCGTTCGGGGTCGTGCGCGGCCTGGACTACCTCTCGATCGCTTTGCTGCTGGGCGGACTGGCATTCGTGACGGTCGCGTGGTTGCCGGGGCTGGCGGCAGTGGCCGGTCCTGAGCGCGAATGGAGCGTGGCAGCGCGCATGTTCACGCGACGAATGAGATGGCTGCTGAGCGCTGCGATCGTGCTGGGCTTCCTCGTGAGCCTGCTGGGCATCCTCCTGCAGGGCGCGAGCGCCGCGGGCGTCTCGCTGTGGTCCTCGCTCAAAAGCACGGTCCTCGAAAGCACACTTGAAAGCCGCTTCGGGAAGGTGTGGGGCCTGCGCGCCATCGACTGGCTGCTGCTCGCGATTCTGTTGAGCGCCGGCATGGCGCTCGCGCGTCGAGGCGCACGGGAAACGAGCTCGGACGACGCCGCCGGCGAGCCCGCGCCGGACGCGGCGACCACGCCTGCGCGCCCGCCCACCTGGTTGCTCGTCGCGACAGCGATCTGCGCGGCCTACCTGGCTGCCACCCCTGCCCTGTCCGGCCACGCAAGCATCCAGAGCCCGACGGGGGTCTTCTTCCCCTCCGATGTGCTCCACGTGCTCGCCGCGAGCGTATGGGTCGGCGGCATCGCCTGCCTGCTGCTGGCGCTGCCCGCGGCGACCCGGCAGCTTGTGGGTCCCCAGCGCAGCCGGCTGCTGCTGGCGACGCTCGTGCGCTTCTCGCCGGTGGCGCTGACGGCGGTCGTCGTGATCGCCGCGACTGGGGTGGTACAGGCCTACATCGACGTTCGCAGCTTCCACGCGCTCTTCCACAGCACCTACGGTGCACTGATCATCGTCAAGATCGTGCTTCTGCTCTGCCTGATCTCTCTGGGCTGGGTGAATCGCGAGCGGGTGATCCCCGCCTTCGAACGGATCGCGGGCGTTGGAGAGCCACCG
Source organism: uncultured Solirubrobacteraceae bacterium (assembly GCA_963761355.1). Lineage (GTDB taxonomy): Bacteria > Actinomycetota > Thermoleophilia > Solirubrobacterales > Solirubrobacteraceae > Palsa-744. The sequence continues at coordinate 363,789 of CAVXHC010000007.1, read as the reverse complement.
GGCGCCAACGGCGTCCTCGCTCGTCGCACGATCCGCGGCGAGCTCGCGCTGATGCTGACGGTGTTCGGGGTGACGGCGGCGCTGATCACCTACGCGCCCCCGATAGACGCCGCCTCGGGGCCCTTCTCGACGAACACGACCCTCGGAACGGCTGAGCTCGAGATGACCGTCGAACCGGCCAAAGTCGGGCTGAACACGGTCCACGTCTACCTCATCAACGCGAGAACCGGCACCCAGTTCACGGCCACCAAGGAATTCGTCGCAAAGGCTTCGCTGCCCGCCAAGGGAATCGGGCCCCTGCCGCTGCAGGCGACCCCGGCGGGGCCTGGGCACTACATCCTCAGCTCCGCCGTGCTCAGCCCCGGCGGCACCTGGGAGATCCAGATCACCGACCGCGTCTCCGAATTCGAAGAGTACGCCCGCACGGTGAAGGTCCCGATCGGATGAACCCACGCGACCCCGTCATTTACAACGAAGGGACAGGAGGAGCATGAGAGCCAGAAAGGCCGCAGCCCTACTCGCAGCCGGAGCGCTGATCGCCCCCGCAAGCGCACAGGCGCATATAAGCCTTCACCCCAACACGATTCCGGCCGGCGCGTTCGCGACGCTCGACGTGCGAGTCCCGGGCGAGCAGGAAGGGGCCTACGTGACGAAGGTCGACGTGCTGTTCCCCGCCGGGTTCACCGGGGTCGACTACGAAAACGTGCCCGGCTGGAGCACGAAGGTGATCGAAAGCAAGCTCGCCATGCCGATCAAGGAAGACGGGGAAACGATCGACGCCGAGGTTGCTCAGATCGTGTGGACGTGGACCGGCCCCGCGGGCAAGGTCAACAACAACCAGTTCATCAACTTCCCGCTGTCGCTGGCGATCCCGGAAGACGCCGCCGGGAAGGCGCTTGAATTCAGGACCGTCCAGACCTACAGCAACGGACAGGTCGTCCACTGGATCGACCCCTCGCTCACCGCCGAACACCCCTCGCCGAGGATCAACGTCACCGCCAAGGGTGGCGTGGTCGAGGAAATCGCCGGCCACGAGGCCGGCCCGGAAGCCGGGCAAACCGCAGCCGGACAGGCCGCGCCGGTCGCCAATACGGCGGTCGTCAAGTCAAGTGGCAGCGCCAGCAAGGGTCTGGCCATCACAGCGCTCATCGTCGGGGCGCTCGGGCTGCTGCTCGGGCTCGCGGCACTCGCGACGGCAAGGAGGTCACGAGGCCCCAGTTAGGCGGCCGATCTGCGCATCATGATCTCTATGCTCTGAGCGGTGTGTCCCGGTTGGGTGACGGCCGCTTCGGCCTCAAGCTAGATGGACATCGAGGCTCTACACACCCGTCGTGAGGCGCGGCGACAGGCGGTTCGCCGCCGCCGTCGCATGCTCGCCGGTCTGATCGCGGCGGTGGTGGCGGTGGCGGCGATCGTGCTTGCCACTCGCTCGGGTGGCACATCCGGGACGCCGGTCCGCGACACGCCGACGACCGGCGCATCCGCACAGCCGCGGCCCTCGGGTGCTGGGACGGGTCACAGCACGAGCTCGCTCCCGGCCACCGGGCCCCCTGGAACCGAGCCGGTCCCGATCCTGATGTACCACGTGATCGCCGCGCCTCCGCCCGGGGCGCCGTTTCCCGGTCTGTACGTGCCGCCGGGAGAGTTCGCCGCACAGATGCAGGCGTTGAAGAGCGCCGGATGGCACGCGGTCACGCTCGACCAGGTGGAGGCCTATTGGACGAAGGGCGTGCCGCTCGGAGCCGGCAAGCCGATCGTGCTGAGCTTCGACAACGGCTACCAGTCTCAATACACCCAGGCGCTGCCGGTGCTTCGCCGGCTCGGCTGGGTGGGCGATGAGAACATTCAGCTGACCGGTCTGCCGCCCTCCCAGGGCGGGCTCAGCCGCAAACAGGTCCGCGGTCTGCTGACCGCTGGCTGGGAGCTTGACACCCAGGGCTTCAGCCACGCCGACCTGATCACCCTGGGCGCGCAACAGCTGCACTACCAGGTCGCAGTCGCCCGGTCGGTAGTCCAGCAGCGCTACCACGTCCCCGTCAACTGGTTCTGCTACCCCTCAGGCCACTACGACGCGACGGTGATCGCCGCCGTCAAGGCCGCCGGCTACACCGGCTCCACCACGGTGGTCCCGGGATGGGCCCACCCGCAGGACGACCCCTTCCAGCTGCATCGCCTGCGCGTGCTCGGCGGCACGACACCCGAAGAGCTGCTCACGCAGATCGCGGACATTCGCGACGATCCCCCCGCGCCTCCCTCCTATAGCTGAGCACGAGCCTTCCCGAGCTGATCGATTCCCTCGAGCGGAGCCCAGGCACCGCGGCGACTACGGCTCAGCTCCCGCCCCAGCCCGAGTCACACCGCTTCATCTCGTGCCGCCTTGCCCGCTTCTTCGCTCAAGCGCGCCAACTCCTCATCGCTGAAGCCTTCATCTACCTCAAGCGCCTCGCGTGCTCGATCCAGGTCTTGCCGATCAACCCAGACATCACGCCCAGCCGCAGCACCGAGGCGTATGCCACCGCTCGCCAGCCGAACCGTGAAGCTGATACCCGCCTCCGAGAGGCGCTCGCCGACCATTTCGGCCTCTGCCTCGTTACCGACCGTGGTTACGATCTTCAGATCCTCAGTCATGTAGATGAGAGTAGCGCCGTGGCGAGGCGCGCACTCTCTCCAAGTCCCTGCGAGACCGCCCACTCCGCCAGGGGCCTGGTACCGGCCTACTTGACGTTTACTTGGCGGGTGTCGCGGTTTGCTGCCCCACGTTCGCGCCATTCGGCGCGGCGGCTGCGGGCATCTGCCAATCAGAGCTCGAGGTCTTCTTGTTTTGGCGATACCAGAGGGCGCCTGCGCCACCCGCGCCGAGAACCCCGATGCCCACCGCCGCAACAGCTGCCGCGGTTCCGGCGGCGGCTACGAGAGCACCACCGACCATGACCTTCGGCAGGTGTCGTCGAGCCTGTCGCCGCGCGTACACGGTCGCGGTTGCCGTTGAGACCATCAGCAACGCATCATCAATCTGTCGGTCGACCCACTTTGATCCGAAGACGCGGCTTGATCCAAGCATGGAACGAGCGTACAGCTGCTGGGATCAGCGCCCGGCCGGCCACGAACGGAGATCACCGCATTTTCGGCGATTTTTCTGAGAGTTCGGCATGCCGGGCCAAGGTAGGTCCTGGCCCGCGCCCCTCCGTTAGAGCGGCGAACGGGTCTCGAACCCGCGACCTCGAGCTTGGGAAGCTCGCGCTCTACCAACTGAGCTATCGCCGCGCTGCGTCAGATACTACGCGGCGGCGTCTACCCTTGGTGGCCGTGAAACGCCGCGCCGTTCCGATCCTCGTATCGCTCGCAGGAGTGTGCTTCGTCGGCCTGCTCGTCTACGGCGTCTCCGCGCGCTCGGCCAATCGCACGCTCGACGAACAGGTAGCGCAGGGGCGCTACCCGCAGGCGCCGGACGCCGCCCGCATGCTGCCGAGGCTCGACGGGCAGGGCGACGCTTCGCTCGCCTCGTTCAAGGGTAAGGTCGTCGTGCTGAACTTCTGGGCATCGTGGTGTGCGCCCTGCCAGGTCGAGGCTCCCCTGCTCGAGCGCGCCCAGAGTCAGCTCGAACGCCATCAGGGGACCGTCCTCGGCGTCACCTATCTCGACGCCTCACCGGATTCGCAAGGCTTCGTCCGCCGCTACCACCTCAGCTACCCCAACCTGCGCGACGACGATGGCATCTTCGCCCACTCCTACGGCACCGACCAGCTGCCTGAGAGCTTCATCGTCAACCGCCAGGGCCAGATCCTGGCCATCTCCCGAGGGGAGATCGACCAGGCCTTTCTCGACCGCGCGATCGCGCTCGCCCAGAGCTCATGAGACGCGCTCGCCCTGCCCTGCTCCTCGTGCTGGTGACGGCGGTCGCGGCGGTCGCATGCACGACTGCGCTGGCCGCCGTGCCGCGCACCTCCCTGCCGGTGATCGAGCGACAGGTCATGTGCGTCACCTGCAAGATCCCGTTGAACGTCGCCCAGTCGCCGCAGGCCGACCGCGAGCGAGCGTACATCCAGAGCCTGATCGATGAAGGCGACAGCGAAGCCCAGATCAAGAACGCACTGGTCGGCCAGTACGGCCCCGCGGTGCTCGGCCTGCCGAGCACCCACGGCTTCGACCTGGCGGCCTACCTCGTGCCGCTCGCCGTCCTCGTCGCGCTCGTCACCGGGCTCGCCCTGCTGCTCCCGCGCTGGCGGCGCGCCCGCGCCACGAGGGCCGGCGGTTCCGCACAGCCGAAACTCGACGCCGGCGACTCCGCCCGGCTCGACGCGGACCTCGCGCGCTTCGACTGAGACGCGCCCGACGTCGTCGTCTACATCTCCTCGGGCGCGCTCACGCCGAGCAGGTCCAGGCAGGCGGCGATCGTGCGACCGCTGGCCACGCACAGAGCGATGCGCAGGGACTCCAGGCCTGCGGGTTCGGCGCCCACCACCCGACAGTCGCGGTAGAAGGCGGTGAAGCCCTGCGCGAGCTCGAGCGCGTAGGCGGTGATGCGGTGGGGGGCGCGACGCTCGGCGGCCTCGGCCACCTCGGCCGGGAAGGCGAGCAGCAGCTCGATCAGCGCACGCTCGGCCGCGTGCAGCGGCTCATCCTCAAGGTCGCCCTCGCCCACGGCGAGGAGGCTCGCCTGCACGCGCTCTTTCCCGGCCTTCGCGAGGATCGAGAACACGCGCGCGTGCGCATACTGCACGTAGTAAACGGGGTTCTCGCTGGACTGCTCGACCGCCAGGTCCAGGTCGAGGTCGACGGTCGTGTCGTGAGAGCGGGCCAGCAGGTACCAGCGCATCGCGTCGACACCTATCTCGCCGAGCAGCTCGTCGAGGGTGACGAACTCGCCGGCTCGCTTTGACATCTGCGCGCGCTCGCCGCGCCGCACGAGGTGGACGAGCTGCATGATCAACAGCTCGAGCTCGTCGGGGTCGCCGCCGAGGGCCTCATAAGCGGCCTTCATGCGGGGCGTGTAGCCGTGGTGGTCGGCGCCCCACACGTCGATCTGGCGATCGAAGCCGCGTTCGCGCTTGTCCTGGTGGTAGGCGATGTCCGAGGCGAAGTAGGTGTGCTCGCCGCTCGAGCGCACGAGCACGCGGTCCTTGTCGTCGCCGAAGTCGGTCGTACGCAGCCACAGCGCGCCCTCGCTCCTGTAGGCATGCCCCTGCTCCTCGAGTAGCGCCAGCGTGCGATCCACCGGGCTCGGATCGCCCTCGTGCAGGGAGCTCTCGTAGGCCCAGTGATCGAAGTCCTTGACCCCGAAGGCGGCGAGCGAGGCCTTCATCTGCGCGACCATCACGGCCACGGCGGCACGGCCCACCTCGGCGGGATCCATCAAGTCGGTCTTCACGAGGTGTACGAGCTGCTCCACGTAGGCGCCCCGGTAGCCGTCCTCGGGGACAGGCTCGTTCCGAGCCACCGCGAGCACCGACTCGCCGAGCTTGCGCACCTGCGAACCCGCGTCGTTGACGTAGAACTCGCGCTCGATGAGATGACCTCGATATTCCAGCACGCGCGAAAGGGCGTCGCCATAGGCGGCGTTGCGCGCATGACCCACGTGCATCGGCCCGGTGGGGTTGGCTGAGACGAACTCAACCACGATCCGCTCGGGCCGCGGATCGCGATCGGCGCCGATCGGCGCCCCCGCCGCGAGCACGTCGGCCAGCGCCCCGATCAGCCAGGAGTCGGCGAGGAACAGGTTGAGGAATCCCGGACCGGCCACCTCGAAGCGCTCGAGGCTCGAGCCAAGGCGCTCCTGCAGGGCGCTCCCCAACAGCTGCGCCACCTCGCGAGGGGCGGCGCCGAGCCCAGCCGCCAACAGCAGCGCGGCGTTTGTCGAGTAGTCGCCGAAATCCGCACGCGGCGGGCGCTCCAACGTGATCTGTCCCCGTGCGGAAACCGAACCGGCCAGCTCCACCCTGGGTGCAGAGAGCTCTGCGGCGGCCGCCAGCACGTCCGCGCGCAGGCCTTCCAGCGGCGTGGATGGCGCGGTCACGAGGCGTTGAGAAGGGGCTCAGTCATCGGCGTAATAGCGCTCGGTGGTCAATCCTCGCGCGGCGATTGCGATACTAGCTGCGTGAACGACCAAGACCCAGGCGCCGAGCGCCACATAAACATCCATCTCTCCCCAGAGATCATGGGGGGCGTATACGCGAACTTCGCAAACGTCAGCCACTCCGACTACGAGTTCACCGTCACCTTTGCGCGAGTCGACCACGAGGTCGAGTCCGAGGAGGTTCCGGGTGTGGTCGTATCCCGCGTCAACCTCTCTCCGCGCTTCATGCGCGAGCTGATCGACGCGATGGAGGACAACTACTCCAAGTGGCGCACCCGCGAGGGCATCAAGAACCTGCCCGAGTACGGCGGGACGGAGGCCGGCTCGAAAGAGGAGTAGGGCCGCGGGGCAGCAAGCAGCGACAGCGATGAAGGTCGCGGTCATCTCCGACATCCACGCGAATCGACACGCCTTCGAGGCGACGCTCGAAGCGGTCGCGGCGAGCGACGCCGCCGAGCTCTGGTGCCTGGGCGACCTCGTCGGCTACGGCGCCGAGCCCGACGCCTGCGTTGAGCTCGCTCGTGAGCACGCGGCGGTGTGCCTGGCCGGCAATCACGATCTCGCGGTCACCGGCGAGATCCCACTGGACGAGTTCTCTCTCGGCGCGAGCCTCGCCGCGCAGTGGACGCGCGAGGTGATGGCCAGCGAGAACCTCGCCTTCCTCGCCGGCCTCAGTCCCGAGGGACAGGAGGGATCGGTGGGCCTCTACCACGCAAGCCCGCGCGACCCGGTGTGGGAGTACGTGCTGTCCGCGCTGCTGGCCGAGCTGTGTCTGGACGAGCAGCCCGATCGTGTCTGCCTGATCGGCCATTCGCACGTGGCGCTCTCCTTTGTCCGCCACAGCGGCGAGCTGGCCACCGGAGAGCCGCAGCGTGACGGCACGCAACTCGACATCGCCGGCGGCGAATGGCTGCTCAATCCTGGGAGCGTCGGCCAGCCGCGCGACGGAGACCCGCGCGCGTCCTGGCTGATGCTCGATCTCGCCGGCCTGACGGCTTGCTTTCATCGCGCCGAGTACGACGTCGCAGGCGCCGCCGCCGCCATCCGTGCGGCACGCCTGCCCGACTCGCTCGCCGAGCGCCTGGAGTACGGTCAATGACCATGCGCACCGGCTTCCGCGTCGTCTCCTCCGCCGCGCTGGGCGTCGCGGCGGCGATGCTGCTCTCCTGCGGAAGTTCCGGCGCGGGCCTGATTCCCGTCGAAAACGCCGGGCCGCTGCAGAGCGACTTCGAAACCGTCGCCCAGGCCGCCGAAAACGCCGGCGGCAGCTGCATCGCCACCGAAGCGGCGATCCTCAAGACCGAACGTGACTTCAGCTCGCTTCCGGCGACGGTCGATGCCGGGCTGCGCAACAGGCTCGAGGAAGGCATCACCAAGCTGCACGCCGACGCGCTCCAGCTGTGCAAGCAGCCGCTCGTGCAGACGACCGGCACGCAGAGCTCGCCGAAGACCACGACCAGCACGAAAACCACCACCACGACGACAACGCCCACCGTGACCCAGACGACCACGACGCCGACCACGCCCACGACCCCCCCAGCCCCCTCCGGTCCGGGAGGCGGGACACCGGCACCCGGTGGTGGCGCCGAAGCCTCGCCCGGCGCGGGCTCGGAAGCGGGTGGCGGCAACGGCGCGGGCGAAGCCGCTCCGCGCGCCGGCGCCACCGGCCAGGAAGCCGGCAAATGAGCATCGCCGAGATCGCTGGGCGCTACCGCCTCGAAGGCCGGCTGGGCTTCGGCGGGATGTCGACCGTCCACCTGGCCCTCGACCTGCGCCTCGAGCGCCCGGTCGCGGTCAAGCTGCTGGCCGAGCACCTCGCCGACGATCCCACCTTCGTGTCGCGCTTTCAGCGCGAGGCACAGGCCGCCGCGCGCCTCGTGCACCCGAACGTCGTCCAGGTCTTCGACTCCGGCCAGGACGAGACCACAGGCCAGTACTTCATCGTGATGGAGTACATCCAAGGGTCCTCGTGTGCGGAGATCCTGCGCGACGACGGCTGGGTCGAGGTCGAGGAGGCGGTCTCGATCATCGAGCAGGCGTGCGAGGGCTTGGACTACGCGCACAGACACGGCGTGGTCCACCGCGACGTCAAGCCCGGCAACCTGCTGCGGGCACGCGAAGGCGAGGTCAAGCTGGCGGACTTCGGGATTGCCAAGGCCACCGAGCAGTCGAGCATCACCCAGGTCGGCTCGGTCCTCGGCACCGCCGCCTACCTTGCGCCCGAGCAGGCACGTGGCGAGGAGGCCGGCCCGAGCGCCGATCTGTACGCGCTCGGCGTCGTCGCCTACCAGCTCATCTCCGGGCGCCTGCCATACGAGGCGTCCTCGCTCACCGAGCTGGCGCTCAAGCAGCAGCAGGAGGAACCGGCGACGCTCGACACGCTCGTGGCCGCCGTCACCCCCGAGCTCGCCGACGCGGTCGCGATCGCGCTGGCTCTGGACGCAGGCGATCGCTTCCAGACCGCCCGCGAGATGGGACGAGCAATCAGCGACGGCGCGCGCGGGATCGCGCCCGATGCGCAAGCGGGCGCACGCGGAGGCCCCGCCACGCAGGCGACGAGCGTGTTGGCGCGCGGGCCGGGATCGGGCAGCTCGCGTGGTCAGGGGCAGACCGGCACTCCCAGCGGCGCGATCACCCCTCGCCGGCCGCGCCCCGGGCCGCCCAGAGACGCGGCGCCGATGCCCGCGCCGAGCCAGGCGCCGGCCGCGTCCGGGCGCCGCCGTGCGCGACGATCGGCGGGGTCGCGGGTGCTCCTCGGCCTGCTTGCGCTCGTGCTGGTCGCGGCCGTGATCCTCGCAGCGGTGCTGCTGAGCAGTTCCACGCCAACGAAGGTGATGCTCCGTAACGTCGTCTACTCTGACGTTCAGCAGGCGTCCTCGGCGCTGAAGCAGCTCGTTCTGGAAAACACCAAGTAGGGCGCTCGCCGCCGCGACGCCCCGAGAGGCGCCCCAATGCTCGCCTCCATCATTGACGTAAGCCATGTCGGCTACCCCCTCATGTTCCTGCTCGTCATGGCCGAGTCTGGAGGAGTGCCGGTCCCCGGTGAGACCGCACTGATCGCGGGGGCCGTGCTTGCGAGCGAGGGCAAGCTGAAAATCGAGCTGGTCATCCTGGTGGTCGCGCTGGCGGCGATCGTCGGCGACAACCTCGGCTACCTGATCGGGCGCAAGGGCGGGCGCTGGGTGCTCGAACGACCTGGACGATTCCACCGCCAGCGCTTGGAGGTGCTCGCGGTGGGAGAGCCCTTCTTCGAACGGCACGGTCCCAAGGCGGTCTTCTTCGGGCGCTTTGTGCTCGGCCTGCGGGTGTGGGCCTCGTGGCTGGCCGGCGCTACGCGTATGCCGTGGCACAAGTTCGTCTTCTGGAACGCCTGTGGCGGCATCTGCTGGGCGACGGGCGTCGGGCTGCTCGCCTATTTCCTCGGCCGGTCCGCCTCCAACCTGGTCGAGCTCTTCGGCCTCTACGGCCTCCTAGCGTTCGTGCTGGCAGTGGGCGGCACGCTCATCCTGCGTCGCCGCCACCGTCGCAGGGACACCACCGCCGGCGATGGCCGTGCCGCCGCCAAGGCGAGCCAACCGCCGAGTCCGCCGGAGACACCTCAGGCGTGAGCAGCTGGCGCGGAGCTTTCGCTCAGCAGCCGTTGCTGGGGGCGATGCGCTCCCACATCTCCGCCAGCAAGCTCAGCTCGCTCTCGGAGAAGCGTGAAAGGAAATGCTCTCTGACAACGGCCAGATGGGTCCCGCGCGCTTCCATCAGGCGCTCGCGCCCGGTCTCGGTCAGGCACGCGTACGACCCGCGGGCGTCGTGTTCGCAGGAACAGCGCTCGAGCAGCTGCTCGCGCTCGAGGCGGTCGACCAGCCGCGTGAGACCGCTGCGCGACAGGTGCGCCTGCTCGGCCAGGTCGCACATGCGCATGCGTCCCCCGCTCGAGTGCTCCAGGTGGTGCAGCACCTCATACGAGGTCATCGGCAGCCGGTGCGCCCGCTCGAGTTCGGCGTCCAAACGCTTGGCAAGACATGAGTGCGCTTGCAGCATCCCGCGCCACGCGCGCTGCACGATCTCCGATCGATCCCCCTGGCTGAGGGCGAGCTCCTCGGCGGACGTGATCTTGACGGCGGTCGCGGTTGACATAACGCTTGGTAGCTAAAAGCCTGCTGAATCGAACATAGCAGCGTCGAAACCGCCTTCGCCGCCGATCTCGCTCATCGCCGCGTGGCACGCCACGCCCACCACATCATCAGCGGCTGCAACGGCAACCGCCCATACAGCGCCCAGCGGGGGATCCCGCGGAAGCGCTCGGGCGCCTGCGCCATGTACACATTCGCCGGGAACACCGCCGCCAGCAGAGCGATCAGCCACAGCCCCGCCGGCCGCCGCGTGCGCTCGCTCAGCACCGCCAGGCCACCGACCAGCTCGGCCACGCCGCTCACGCGCACCACCAGCGTTGCGTCCGCCTGCAGACGCGGCGGCACGATCCGCTCGTACGTCCGCTGGTTCACGAAGTGATTGACGCCGGCGCCGATGAAGAACCCGGCGAGCGACCTCTGCGACCAACTCATGAGCGCTCCAGCAGGGAGCGACCGGTCATCTGCCGGGGCTGTTCGATCCCCAGCAGGTCCAGCACCGTGGGCGCAACGTCCGCGAGCACGCCCCCGCGCTCGCGCAGGGCCACCCCCGCGACCGTCACGATCAGGGGCACCGGGTTCAGTGAGTGTGCCGTGTTCGGGCTCCCATCCGGCTCAAGCATATGGTCGGCGTTGCCGTGGTCCGCGGTCACCACACACGCGCCGCCGAGCTCATGCACGCCCGACACCACCTCGCCGAGACACTCATCGACGGTCTCGATCGCCGTCACCGCGGCCTCGATCACGCCTGTGTGCCCGACCATATCGGCGTTCGCGAAGTTGATGATCGCGAACGTGGGTCGATCCTCGCGCCACGCCGCCAGGAATGCGCGGGCCGCCTGATGTGCGCTCATCTGCGGCTTGTGGTCATATGTGGGCACGTCCCGGGGCGAGTCCACGAGCTCGCGCCGCTCGCCGCTCAGCGGAGCCTCCTCGCCGCCGTTGAAGAAGTAGGTGACGTGCGGATACTTCTCGGTCTCGGCCACATGCAGCTGCGCAGCACCCGCGCCGGCGAGCACGGTCGCGAGCGTCGTTGAAGGACGCTCTGGCGCAAACACGACCGGATAGGGCCAACCCTCCTCGTACTCGGTGAACGTCGTGTAGCGCGCGATCGCCGGCGCTCCGCCACGCCCCGTCCAGCCGGGCAGCTCCTCGCCGGGCTGCTCTGCGCCACCGCCATCCTGCCCGAACGCCGGCTCCGCCAGCGCGCGCGTGAGCTGGCGCATGCGGTCGGGCCTGAAATTGAACGCGATCACGCTGTCGGCGGGACCGATCCTCGCCTCCTCGCCCACGAGCGTCGGCTCGATGAACTCGTCGGTCTCAGCTCGCGCGTAGGCCTCGGACACCGCCTGCTCGCCGCTCGCCGCGCGGTGAGGAGCGCGCCCGTGCACGAGCATGTCGTAGGCCCGCTGCGTCCGCTCCGAGCGGCGGTCGCGGTCCATCGCCCAGTAGCGCCCCACCACCGATCCGACCCGTACGCCGGGCGTACCGTCGAGCTCGGCGAGATATCCGCGGCCCGCGTGCGGCAGCGTGTCGCGCCCGTCGGTGAACGCGTGCACGACGAGATCCTCGACCTCGAGCGTGCGCGCAAGCGCGATCAGGGCCCGCAGATGCTCAAGCGAGGAATGCACGCCCCCGTCCGAGACCAGCCCCAGCAGGTGCACCCGCGCGGGCCGCCCCGATCCTCCCCCGCCAGCGAACGCCGCCCTGAGAGCACCGTTCTCGGCCAGCGACCCGTCGGCGATCGCGTCGTCGATCCGCACCAGGTCCTGGCGCACCACCGCACCGGCCCCCAGGTTCAGATGACCGACCTCGGAGTTTCCCATCTGCCCGTCGGGGAGGCCCACCGCCCGACCGTACGCGGTGAGGGTCGTATGGGGATAGCCGCCCCACAACTCGTCGAACACCGGCGTGCGCGCCAGCGAGACGGCATTCCCCGGACCGGGCTCGGCGAGCCCCCACCCGTCCAGCACGATCAGGCACACGCTGGGTGCCGGAAGTGCGTGCGGGCCCGAGGGGACGCTCATCGCGCCGCGGCAGAGACGATGCGCGCGAACGACTCGGCCTCCAGCGAGGCCCCGCCGACGAGCGCGCCGTCGACGTCATCCAGCGCCAACAGCTCGGTCGCGTTGTCCGGGTTCACCGACCCCCCGTACAGGATCCTCACGGCGTCGGCCGCCTGTTCGTCGCGGTCGCCCACCAGCGCCCTGATGAACACGATCGCCTCCTGCACCTGCTCGGCGGTGGCGACCCTGCCCGTGCCAATCGCCCAGATCGGCTCATAGGCGATCACCACCTCGTGCAGCCGCTCACCCGGCACGCCGGCCAGGTCATCCTTGATCTGCTGGCGCAGCTTGCGGTCGGTGTCGTCGTTGTCACGCTCGCCCTCCGTCTCGCCGATGCACAGAATCGGTGTCAGTCCCGCCGCCAGCGCGACGGGCACCTTCAGCGCGAGCGCCCTGTCGGTCTCGCCGAAGTAGTGCCGCCGCTCGGAGTGGCCCAGCACCGTCCCCTGCACCTGCGCCTCGCTCAGCATCGCCGGTGAGATCTCCCCCGTGAACGCGCCCTGGTGCTCGTGATGCATGTTCTGCGCATACACCGCCACGCCCGATCCACGCGCGCTGTCCACCATCGCCTTGAGATCGGTGAAGGGCACGCAGATGGCCACATCCACACCCTCCACGCCGGAAAGGCGCGGCAACAGCGCCTGGATGTACTCCTCGGCCTGGACCTCGGTCTTGTGCATCTTCCAGTTGCCCGCGATCAAGGGCACGCGCGCGCTCACAGGGCGACGCCCGCGCCTTCGAGCGCTTGTACCCCCGGCAGCGTCCTGCCCTCGAGCAGCTGCAGTGTGGCGCCCCCGCCGGTGGACAGGTGGTTGACAGAATCCTCGAGTCCGAACTGTGCGAGCGCCGCAGCTGAATCGCCGCCGCCCACGACCGTCACGCCGCTGGCTTGGGCGACCGCCTCGGCCACCGCGCGAGTGCCCGCCGCGAACGGCGCGAACTCGAAGGCGCCCATCGGGCCGTTCCAGAAGACAGAGCCGGCGCCCGCGATTGCGGCGGCGTAGCGCGCGGCGCTCGCCGGTCCGATGTCGAGGCCCATCCACCCCGCCGGCACCTCGACCCCGTCGAGTACGCGATGCTCGGCATCCGCGGCCAGTCGATCTCCGATCACGAGGTCGCTGGGAAGCTCGACACTCGCCCGACCGGGGTGGGTCGCCTTGGCGAGGGCGCGACGCGCGTGCTCGGTGTCCTCCTCGTCGCACAGCGACTCGCCGACCGCGTGACCCTGCGCGCAGAGGAACGGGAAGCACATCGCACCCCCGATGATCACCACGTCGGCGATGTCCAGGAAGCGATCTATGACGGCGATCTTGTCGGCCACCTTGGCTCCGCCGACGACCGCTACCAGCGGCCGAGCGGGCCGCTGGAGGATCGCCGTGAGTGTCGTGACCTCCTCTTCGAGCAGTCGCCCGGCCGCGTTGGGCAGCAGATGCGCGACGCCCTCGGTGCTCGCATGCGCGCGGTGGGCTGCCCCGAACGCGTCGTTGACGTAGGCGTCCGCGAGGTCTGCCAGCGCACGAGCGAATGCCGGGGCGTTGCTGGTCTCGCCCGGCTCGAAGCGCACGTTCTCGAGCACCAGCACCTCGCCATTATCCAGCTGCTCGCTCAGCGCCCTCACCTGCTCGCCCACCACCGCCGGCGCAAGCGTCACGCTGGCGTCGGTCAGCTCCTTCAGGCGGGCCACCACCGGCGCCAGCGAGAGGTCCTCCTCGCGTCGACCCTCCGGTCGGCCGAGGTGGGAGACCAGCACGATCCTCGCGCCGCGCGCGCGCAGCTCCTCGATCGTGCGAAGCGCCGCCACGATGCGGGTGTCGTCGGCCACGACAGGGGCGCCCGCGGGGTCCTTGCCCATCGGCACGTTGAAGTCGACCCGCACGAGCACTCGCCGGCCGCGCACGTCGAGGTCGTCAAGGCCCCTCATCGCTCACCACTCTCCTCTTTCTCGCCTCGCGCTCCGTCACGATATCCGTCCGTCCTGGTCGCGTGTGCGGCCAGTCTGACGATCCGCCTTGCGTTCACAGCACCCTCTGCACCAGGTCCACCAGGCGGTTGGAGTATCCCCACTCGTTGTCGTACCAGGCGACCACCTTCAGCATCGTGTCGTCCAGCACTGCCGTCAGTTTGCCGTCGACGATCGAGGAGAACGGCGACTGCACGATGTCGCTGGAGACGATCGGGTCCTCGGTGTAGTCGAGGATCCCCTGCAGCGGACCGCTGGCCGCGGCGGCCGCCAACGCGCCGTTGACCTCCTCGACGTTCGTCGCGCGGTTGCACTCGACGGTCAGATCCACCACCGATCCCGTCGGCACCGGCGCGCGTATCGCGAAGCCGTGCAGCTTGCCCTGCAGCGCCGGGATCACAAGCCCGATCGCCTTGGCGGCGCCCGTCGACGCAGGGATCAGGTTGATGGCCGCCGCCCGCGCGCGCCGGAGATCGCTGTGCGGCAGGTCCTGCAGCCGCTGGTCGGCGGTGTAGGCGTGGATCGTCGTCATCAGCCCGTGCCTGATCCCGACGGTGTCGTTGACGACCTTGGCCACGGGCGCCAGGCAGTTCGTCGTGCACGAGGCAGCCGAGATGACGTCGTCCTTGGCCCGGTCGTAGGCCTCATCGAAGTTCACCCCGAGCACAACCGTCGCGTCGGCATTCGTGGCCGGCGCGGAGATGATCACCTTCTTGGCGCCCTGCGCCAGGTGCTTGGCGGCGTTCTCGCGGTCGGTGAACAGCCCTGTTGACTCGATCACGACATCGACCCCCAGCTCACCCCACGGGAGCTTTGCGGGATCGCGCTCGGCGAGTACCTTGAGCTCCTGTCCGTCGACCTCAAGCGCGTTTTCACCGGCCTGAACAGTGCCCGGGTAGCGGCCCAGGGTCGAGTCGTAGGCGAGCAGGTGGGCGAGCGTGGGCGCGTCGGTGAGATCGTTGACGGCAACCCACTCGATGTCGGCTCCGGCCGAGCTCGCGCGAGCCTTGCCGGCACGGAACACGTTCCGGCCGATCCGGCCGAATCCGTTGATCCCAACGCGAATGGGCATTCATCTGCCTCCTGGAGCGGAAATAAACGATGCCGGGTCTCAGGAGCATCGCTCCATCGCCCGGCGAGCCGAAAGGCTATCAGCGGGCCGCCGCGCGAACGGGCGAGTGGACGGTTGCACGCACCTCAGAACCCGCGCACCTGGCGGATCGCGGCCGGCCAGATCGGGCGTTCATGGATCGCGGCGACGGTCGTCGATGTCGCGGTGGGCGACCGCCACGTCGAGCGCCTCCTGGTCGCCGTAGCGCTCGGCGAGGTGCTCGGCGATTGCGACCGAGCGGTGGCGCCCGCCGGTGCAGCCGATCGCGATCACGAGATGCGCCTTGCCCTCCGCGACATACTGCGCGAGCAGGAAATCCAGGAGCGAATGCAGCCGCACGTACAGCTCCTCCAGGCGTCCGTCGCGCGCGATGTACTCGACCACACGCGTGTCGTGACCGGTCAGATCGCGCAGCTCCTGCTCATAGTGCGGGTTCGCCAGGAAGCGCACGTCGAAGGCCAGGTCCTCGCCGCGCGGCGGGCCGTGCTTGAAGCCGAAGCTCATGAAGGTCAGCGCCAGCCGACCCGCGACCCTGCCGGGCAGCAGATCCCCGGCGATCTTCTGGCGGAGCGTCGCCGCCGACATGCCGGTCGTGTCGATCACGAGATCCGCGCGACTGCGCAGCGGCTCGAGCAGCGCGCGCTCGGCAGCGACTCCGGCGGCGACGCTGCCCTCAGGGGCAAGGGGATGACGCCGGCGGGTCTCCTTGTAGCGAGTCACGAGCGTCTGTTCGGCCGCCTCGAGAAACAGCACCTGGTGGGTCACCCCGAGCGCACCAAGGTCGTCCACGACCGCCCGCAGCGCGTCGAAGTAGACACCGCCGCGGACATCGGAGACAACCGCCGCACGCTCGACCTTCGAGCCCTCGTGCACGAACAGATCCACCAGCGAGCGGATCATCTCGGGGGGCAGGTTGTCGACGCAGAAGTAGCCCGCGTCCTCGAACACGTTCATCGCCGTCGACTTGCCCGCACCGGAGAAGCCGGTGATCACCACGAGGTCCTTCAGGCGCGGCGCGGCCGAGGGCTCGTCGGACTCGCCGGACTCGCCGGACACGTTCGGGTCGTCCGCTGGATGCGGTGTCTGCGGGGGCCTGATCACGGCCATCGTCCACCATTGTGCCCCGTTTGCAGCAAAACCTCGCCATCGGAAGGAAACTGCCCAGCCCGCGCGGTGGCGAGGGTCGGCTCAGCCGGCACGGTGCAGATATGCATGCAGCTCGCGCGCGATCTTCGCGGGCAGGCCGGGCACCGCCTGAAGCTCCTCGCTGGAGGCAGACAAAACCGCCTCCGGCGAGCCGAAATGGGTGAGCAGCGCGCGCTTGCGTGCCGGTCCGACGCCGGGGAGCTCATCGAGCAGAGAGCTCGTCATCGCCTTGTCGCGTCGGGTGCGGTGATGGGTCACGGCGAAGCGATGTGCCTCATCGCGCACGCGCTGCAACAGCTGCAGCGCGGGCGTGGAGTGGTCGAGCAGGAGCGGCGAGCGGTGTCCGGGGAGGTACAGCTCCTCGATGCGCTTGGCCAGCGACACGACCGCCACGCCGCGATCGCGAAAGCCGCGCAGGGGGGCCAGCCCGGCCGCGAGCTGGCCCTTGCCGCCGTCGATCACGATCAGGTTCGGCAGTGAGGCGAAGCTCGCGTCATAGGCAGGGTCGTGTGGAGAGATGTCGGCTTGGCGCTCCCACTGCGCGAAGCGGCGCGCCAGCACCTCACCCAGCGCCGCGTAGTCATCAGCGGAGCCCTCCAGTGTGCGGATCGTGAAGCGACGGTAGTCGGCCTTCTTTGGCGCGCCCCCCTCGAATACGACCATCGAGGCCACCGTGTGCGTGCCGCCGAGGTTCGAGATGTCGAAGCACTCGATCCGGATCGGAGGCACGTCCAGATCGAGCGCCTGGCGCAGCCCTTCAAGCGCCTCCACCCGGCTCTGACGTCTGTGCTCGGAGCGCAGACGCTCCTGGTCGAGCGCGAGCTGGGCGTTGCGCTCGGCCAACTCGAGGATCCTGCGCTTCTCGCCGCGCTCGGCCGCGCGCAGCTCGACCGGTCCGCCGCGCCGGCTGGCGAGCGCATCGGCCAGCGCCGGGCGCTCGGCGAGCTCGCGCTGGACCACGAGCAGCGCCGGGATCGACATGTGCCCGCCGTAGTACTGCAGCATGAACTCCTCGGCCACCTCCGCCATGTCCCGCTCGGTCTCGTTCGAGAGGTAGAACGACTGGCGATCGGAGAGCACGCCGTCGCGCACCTGGAAGACCTGCGCGTTGGCCTCGCGCCCCTCCAACGCCACCGCGACCGCGTCGAGCGTGCCCACCGACTCGTTCGCGACGCGCCTGCGTTCCACCAGCGAGCGGACCGCCCGCAGGCGGTTGCGCTCGAGCGTCGCCTGCTCGAACTCCTCCGCCGCGGCCGCCGCGCGCATGCGGGTGTCGAGGTCGCGCTCGATCGTGCGGAAGCGGCCGGACAGGAAGTCGATCACGCCATCGATGCTGCGCCGGTAGTCCTCCTGGGAGACATACCCCACGCACGGCGCCTCGCAGCGCTTGATGTAGTAGTCCAGGCAGGGGCTGCCACTGCGCCGCCCCGGCTCGGGGCCCGTGCAGGAGCGGAACATGAACACCTTCGCCAGCACCTCGAGCGTTCCGCGCACGCGCTTGGCATTCGAGTACGGCCCGAAATACGCCCGTCCGGCGCGGTGGCGCTCGCGCGTGAAGTAGACCCGCGGGAAGGGCTCGTCGAGCGAGATCGCGATGAACGGATAGGACTTGTCGTCGCGCAGCCTGATGTTGAAGCGCGGACGGTACTGCTTGATGAAGCTCTGCTCCGCCAGCAGAGCCTCCGCCTCGCTGGCCACCACGACGCACTCGATGTGCTCCACGCTCGCCACCATTTCGGCGTGGCCCGGGCTGCTCGGCACCTGCGCCTTGGAGAAGTGGGACGCCACGCGCTTGCGCACGGACTTCGCCTTGCCGACGTACACGACGCGGCCGCGGCCATCGCGGAACAGGTAGACGCCGGGCTGGTCGGGCAGTGCGCGCCGCTGCGCCGCGAGATCCGTGTTCGCGTCGGCGCTGTCAGTCACTGCCTCGGTCACTGCCATCCCGTCCGAGGATAGGAGGCCTCCGGCGGGTGCTCAGTAGGAGCGCCAGTAGCGGTAGGTCGCAAACAGGGCGTAGACGACCAGCGCCGCCAGCGCGAACCAGACCAGCTCGCCGGCGCCGGTGTTCCACATTCGCTGGCGAGCGGTCAGGAGGAACACGCCGCCCGCGAGCGCGCCGTACAGAAGCGCTCGCCGGCGGTCGCCGAGACCGTGCAGCGCGACGCGGTTTTCGCGATACAGGCGGATCCCGAGATAGGCGATGCCGATGCCGAAGGCGACCCACAGCACGGCTTCGAACGTGTTCGCCGCGCGCCCGCCGCCGGGCAGGAAGTAGACGCCCGCGGCGATCGCCGCGACGATCGCCAGGTTGCGTGCGGTCTTCAGCGGCTCCATCGCCGGGCATTGTATGTCAGTCGATCAGCGTCTCCAGACGGGCGTAGGCGTCCTCGACGGCGCGCCGGGCGGCGGTGTGCCGCGCCTCGGACTTGGCCGCCTCATAGCGCGTGGCCCACGCCGCCCGGTCGGCCAGCTCATCCTCCACCGCGCGCATCGCCGCCTCGGCATCTTCGACAGCCTGCTCAGCCCTCTGCTGATCGGTCAGCCGGTTCTTCGACGGCCCGCTCGGGTTGCGCTTCGGCTTTCCCCGGCGCGGCTTCGCGCCGCTGGCGCTGCGAGCAGGCGCGCCGGCGGTGTCCGTCAGAGACCCGGTGGCGTTCGCCGCGGCGAGTGCGGGCGCCGGCGCAAGCCGGATGGCGGTGCTCGAAGCGCCTGCGCCCAGCGCGGCGCGCTGCTCGTCTCGCACGCGCACGTACTCGGCCCAGCCGCCGACGTAGCTGTGCAGCGAGCCGTCCTCCACGGCGACCGTGCGCGTGCCCACGGCGTCCAGCAGCGCGCGGTCGTGCGACACCAGCAGGATCGCTCCCTGAAACGAGCGCAGCGCGTCCTCCAGCGCCTCCCGGCTCTCGATGTCGAGGTGGTTCGTGGGCTCGTCCAGAATCAGCACGTTGGGTGGGTGACTCGCCGAGCCCACGAGCAGCGCCAGCGAGAGCCGCCGCCGCTCACCTCCTGATAGGCCGTTCAGCGGCTTCTCGGCATCCTCCCCGGAGAACAGGAAGCGCCCCAACAGAGCGCGCGCGCGCCCGGGGTTCAGCCCGCTGGCGCGCTGTGTCGCCTCGAGCACGCTCTGGCCGGGCGGACCTCCGGCGCCGAGCTCATCGGCGTGCTGGGACAGATAGCCGATGCGCACGTTGTGGCCGGTGCTGAGCCGGCCCGCCGCCAGCTCGCGCCGTCCGGCGAGCGTCTCGATCAGGGTTGTCTTGCCGGTCCCGTTCGGGCCCACCAGCGATACGTGCTCGCCCCGCTCGAGCCACAGCTCGGCGTGCTCGAGCAGCACCACCGGCGCGCTCGGCGACGTTCGCGCGTTTCCGCCGTTGGCGGCCGAGTGGGCGCGATCCGGTCGCTCACCGTCGCCGCCGATCTCGACGCGCCCATCGAGCAGCTCGAAGATCACGCGCCCGGAGCGCTGGGGCGAGGAGAAGTTGAACTCGAGGCTCCGGCCGTCCTTGACGTCGGGCTCGACGCGCTCGATTCTCGCGAGCTTCTTCACCCGCGACTGCGCCTGGCGCGCCTTCGTGGCCTTGTAACGGAAGCGCTCGATGAACCGTTCCATGCGCTCGATCTCGGCGCGCTGGGACTCGATCGCGCGGCCCAGCGCGATCTCGCGTGCCGCCTGCTCACGGCGCCAGTTGTGCCAGGTTCCCGCAAAGAAGCGCGAGCGGCTGGGCGGGCCTCCGTACAACTCGAGCACGGCGGTGCCGACCGCCTCGAGGAACCAGCGGTCATGCGCGACCAGCACCACCGCGGCGTCCAGCTCCACGAGCGTCTGCTCGAGCCACTCGAGTGACTCGATGTCGAGGTGGTTCGTGGGCTCGTCAAGCAGCAGCACGTCCGCCCCTGTGGCGAGCGCGCGCGCCAGCGACGCGCGCGTGAGCTGCCCGCCGGAGAACGTGTCAAGGGCACGATCCAGGTCCGCCTCGAGGAAGCCCAGGCCGCGCGCCATGGCGGTGGCGCGATCGCGCCACAGATAGCCCCCGCGAGCCTCGAGCTGCGCCTGTGCGCGGGCGTAGCGCGCGAGCAGCGCGTCGTCGTTCTCGCCGCCAGCCATCCTGCCCTCCAGCTCGCCCAGCTCGGCCTCGATCCGAAGCTCCTCCGCGCAGCCGGAGAGCAGGTACTCGCGCAAGGGCACCGAGCGCTCGCGCGGCGGACGCTGGTCATGCAGCGCGATTCGCACGCCCTTGGCGACGCTCAGCTCACCCCGGTCGATCCCGGTCTCGCCCGCGAGCATCCGTAGAAGCGTCGTCTTGCCGGCGCCGTTGCGCCCTGCGAGCGTCATGCGGTCACGGCGCTCGAGCTTGAACGAGACGCCTTGCAGCAGCGGCTGCCCGGCCATGTCCTTGTGCAGATCCGAGGCGATCAGTAGGGCCATCGTCTGATACTAGGGCCGGCCCGACGGCCCCTGCCTTCGGTAGCATCCCGACGACCATGCGCCGCCTGTCCAGAAGCCTGTTGCTGCTCGCGCTGCTGATGCCGCTCGTGCTCGCCCCCGCCGCGCAGGCCGAAAACGATGGCCGCGGCTTCTACGGCGCCACCAACGACAAAGTCGTGGTCGACGCCGGCTTCATCCTGATCGTGGCCTTCCCGACGTTCTGCCTGCTCATGAGCATGCTCCAGCGGCATCTGGAAAAGCGAAAGGAAGCGCGCAAGGCGGCGCAGAAGGCGCTGGGCGATGTCCAGTGGCGCGGCGGCTGGTAGGCCCCGTCCCGTCGCTTGCCACAGCGGCGGTCGGTGAATGACCGAGCCCGAACCCGGTGCCGTCCGCTACGAGCGCACGGGCGCGGCGGCGCTCGTCACGATCGACCGCCAGCACCGGCGAAACGCCGTGGACGGACCGACCGCGGCCGCCCTGCATGATGCCTACACGCGCTTCGAGGCCGACGACGATGCGCGCGTGCTCGTGCTCACCGGCGCCGGGGGCGTGTCCTTCTGCGCCGGCGCCGACCTGAAGGCGACGATCAGCTTCCGTGGGCGGCTGATGAGCGAGGAGGGTCCGATGGGCTTCACTCGCCTGACGCCGTCCAAGCCGACCATCGCCGCCATCTCGGGCTTCTGCCTGGCGGGCGGTCTCGAGCTGGCACTGTGGTGCGACCTGCGGATCGCGACCGAGGCTTCCACGCTCGGCTTTCCTGAGCGCCGCTGGGGCGTGCCGCTGATCGACGGCGGCACCCAGCGCCTGCCGCGGATCGTCGGACTCGGGCGCGCGCTTGACATGATCCTCAGCGGACGCATGCTCGGCGCCGCCGAAGCGCTGTCGATGGGGCTCCTCACCGAGGTCGTCCCGGCGGGCGCGCATCTCGAGCGCGCGCTGGCACTCGCCGAGGGCCTCGCGAGCTTCCCCCAGCGGACGATGCTCGCCGATCGCCGTGCGGCGATCGAGGGACTCGGCCTCCCGCTCGCCGATGGCCTCGCGCTCGAGGCGAGCGCCGGGCCCGAGGTGTTCGAGGAGGGCGTGCAGGGAGCGGCGCGCTTCGCCGCGGGCGAGGGCCGCGGCGGCGCCGGAGCCGGCGCGTAGCTCCGAAGGCCCATCCCGATATGCTCGCGTGACCGTGGCCTACTTCGTTACAGGAGCTACCGGCTTCATCGGGCGACGCCTGATCGAGCGGCTGCTCAACCAGCGTCAGGGCAAGGTGTACGTGCTCGTGCGCGAGAGCTCCAGAGGCCGATTGGAGGATCTGATCGAGCGCTGGAGCGGCTTGGCGGGAGCCGCCGCGGCGAAACGCATCCAGCCGATCATCGGCGATCTGCGCAAGCCGCTGTTGGGGCTCGAGCAGGAGCAGGTCAATGAGCTGCGTGGAAAGATCGCCCACTTCTTCCACCTCGCGGCCGTCTATGACATGACAGCGCCGGCCGAGCGCAACACCGCCGTCAACGTCGGAGGGACCACGCACGCCGTGGAACTCGCGCGCGCGCTCGAGGTCGAGCACCTCCACCACGTCTCCTCGATCGCGGTCGCAGGCGAGTACAAGGGGCTGTTCGAGGAGGACTTCTTCGACGAGGGCCAGAAGCTTCCGTCCCCCTACCACCGGACCAAGTTCGAGGCCGAGCGGATCGTGCGCGAGCAGCCCTACGTGCCCTGGCGCGTGTACCGGCCGGCGATCGTCGTGGGCGACTCCCAGACCGGCGAGATGGACAAGATCGACGGGCCCTACTACTTCTTCAAGGCGATCCAGCGGGCGCGTGCGCTCGTGCCGGAGTGGCTGCCGCTCGTCGGGCTCGACCTGGGCCGCACCAACGTGGTGCCGGTGGACTGGGTGGCGGGAGCGCTGGAGCACATCGCGCACGAGCCCGATCTGGACGGGCGCGCCTTCCACCTGACGGACCCGCGGCCGCTGCGCGTGGATGAACTGTTCAACGAGTTCGCCGCGGCCGCGCACGCGCCCCGCTTCGCGGTGAGCGTCGACAAACGACTGACCGACGCCGTGCCCACGTGGCCACTGTCGCTGCTGATGCGCGTGCCGCCGCTGCGACAGGGACGCCGGCTCGCGCTGCGCGAGCTGGGCATCCCGCTGGAGGTGCTCGAGCACGTCGAGCTGAAGCCCAGGTTCGACACGCACGGAGCCGAACGGGCGTTGAAGGGCTCGCCGCTTGAACAGCCGCCGGAACTGCACGAGTACGCGGCGCGGCTGTGGGACTACTGGGAGCGCGAGATGGACGATCTCACCAAGGGCAGCTCGCTGAAGGAGTCGCTCGGCGGCAAGCACGTCCTGATCACGGGCGCCTCCTCGGGAATCGGGCGGGCGAGCGCGCTCAAAATCGCCGCCGCCGGAGGCGTGCCGCTGCTGGTCGCGCGTAACGTGGAGAAGCTCGAGGAGGTGCGTGCGGAGATCGTCGCCGCGGGTGGCACCGCGTATGTGTACGCGGCCGACCTCGCCGACATGGAGTCCGTCGACCGCCTGGTCGCGCGCGTGCTCGCCGACCACCGTGGCGTCGACATGCTCGTCAACAACGCCGGCCGCTCGATCCGGCGGTCGATCGCGCTCAGTTACGACCGCTTCCACGACTTCGAACGGACGATGCAGCTCAACTACTTCGGCGCCGTCAAGCTGATCATCGGACTGCTGCCGCACATGCGCGAGCGGGGGTCGGGACACATCGTGAACATCTCCTCGATCGGCGTGCAGACGAACCCCCCGCGCTTTTCCGCCTATGTCGCCTCGAAGGCGGCGCTCGACGCGTTCACGCGCGTGATCGCCTCCGAGGTGGTGGGTGACGGGATCACCTTCACGACGATCCACATGCCGCTCGTGCGCACGCCGATGATCGCCCCGACGAAGATGTACGACGCGTTTCCCGCGATCACGCCGGACGAGGCCGCCGACATGATCACCGAGGCGCTGCGTTCGCGCCCCAAGCACATGGGCACGCGCCTGGGCACCTTCGGCGAGGTCGCCTACACGCTCGCGCCGAAGGCCGTCGACCAGCTTCTGCACCTCGCCTACCGCGTGTTCCCGGACTCGGCCGCCTCCAAAGGCGAGAAGAACACCGAGGAGCGTGCCAATTTCGAGCAGATCGCGATGGCCACCCTGACGAGGGGCGTGCACTGGTAGGAGCAGGCGGCCGTTGCGGGATGATTGGGCCGTGAACGACGCGGCGCCGGCCATCGAGGTGCACTCCCTCACCAAGCGCTACGGCGAATACGAGGCCGTGCGCGGCATCGACATCACCGTGCGACGTGGTGAGGTGTTCGGTCTGCTGGGCCCGAACGGAGCGGGCAAGACGACGACCGTCGAGATCCTCGAGGGCTACCGCGAACGCAGCGGCGGCGAGGTCTCCGTGCTGGGCTACGATCCCGCCAGAAGGTCGATCGAGCTGCGCCGGCGCATCGGAATCGTGCTGCAGTCGGGCGGTATCTACAGCCATGTGACCCCGCGCGAGATCCTGCGCCACTGGGCGGGGTTCTATCCGCACCCCCGCGCGGTCGAGGAGGTCCTCGAGCTGGCGGGCCTCGAGGAAAAGGCGGACGTGCGCAGCCGCAAGCTGTCCGGCGGGCAGCTGCGACGGCTCGACTTCGCGCTGGCGCTGGTGGGCGACCCGGAGTTGATGTTCCTGGACGAGCCCACCACCGGGTTCGATCCCGTCGCGCGCCACGCCGCCTGGGAGACGGTGCGCGGCCTGCGCGACCTCGGCAAGACGATCCTGCTGACGACCCACTACCTCGACGAGGCCCAGGAGCTGGCCGACCGTGTGGCGATCGTCAAGGACGGGCGCGTGCTCGCGATCGGCCCGCCGCGCGAGCTCGGCGTCGGCGGCTCGCACTACCGCATCGTCTACCGCGACCGCGAGGGCGAGCTGATCGAGCAGCAGACCGACGACCCCACGCGGCTCCTGCACGAGCTGACGGGCGAGGCGCTAGCGCGGGGGGAGCGGGTCGAGGAGCTGAGCGTCGGGCGCCCGACACTAGAGGACGTCTATCTGGAGCTGACGGCGGATGCCTGAGGCGACGCGCGGACGCGAACGGGACCGCGCATGACCGACGCGCTGACCCTGACCTGGCGTCAGTATCGCCTCGAGCGCCGGATGTTCTGGCGCAACCCGAGTGCCGCCTTCTTCAACTTCGTGCTGCCGCTGCTGTTCCTGTGCGGTGGCGGGGTGATCCTGCAGGGCAACCAGCACGACCTCAACCTGCTCGTGCCGGCGATAGCGGGCATGAGCGTGATGTCGACGACGTTCACGGCGCTGGCCTACAACATCGTGTTCCTGCGCGAGCGCGGCGTGCTGAAGCGTATCCACGGAGCACCGCTGCCCACCAGCTCCTACTTCGGCGGCGTGGCCGCGAACGCGGTCACCAACACGGCCCTGCAGATCGCGATCATCGTGCTGGCCGGGCGCCTGTTCTTCGGGATCGGCTGGCCGTCCCACTGGGACGAGCTGATCGTGTTCGTGCTCGTCGGCGTCGTCTGCTTCGCCGCGCTGGGCGTCGCCTTCGCGCACGTGATCCCCAACTTCGAGTCGACCGCGGCCTACGTCAACGCGGTCTTCCTTCCGGTCGTGTTCGTGTCGTTCTTCGTGTTCGAAAACAAGAGCGCCCCGACGTTCCTGCGCAACATCGCCGAAGCGCTGCCGCTGTTGCCCCTGATCGATGGGCTGCACGGGGCGATGGTGACCGGCAAGGGCCTCGGCGAAAACCTCGACGCGCTGGCCGTGATCGCGCTGTGGGGCGCCTTTGGGCTTTACTTCGCCGTGCGCGGCTTCTCCTGGGAGCAGTCGCGGACATGACCAGCGGACACTGGAGCACAGCTTGAGGCAGCTCGCCGACGACGTGTACCTGTTGCGCGGGTGGCCGGCGAACGCGATCAACGTGTACCTGGTCGGAGATGTGCTGATCGACGCCGCAACCAGGCAGGGTGAGAAGCGGATCATGCGCCAGATCTCAGAGCGCGCGGTGACCGCTCACGCGCTCACCCATGCCCACCCCGACCACCAGGGAGCAAGCCATGCCATCTGCGAGCGGCTGGGCATCCCGCTGTGGTGCGGGCAGGACGACATCCCGGCGATGGAGACGCCGGGTGGGATCAAAAACAGCCAGGCGCCCGGATGGCTCAACCGACTGCAGGATCGTTACTGGACCGGGCCGCCGCACCCGGTCGCTCGAGCCCTGCAGGAGGGCGATGAGGTGGCCGGGTTCACCGTGCTCGAGACGCCCGGGCACTCGCGCGGGCACGTCGCCTACTGGCGAGAGTCAGACCGCGTGCTGATCCTCGGCGATGTGCTCAACAACGTGAACGTGAGGACCGGCATCCCGGGCCTGCACGAGCCCCCCGCGGTGTTCACGCCCGACCCGCGGCGCAATCGCGAGTCGGCGCGGAGGCTCGCGGCGCTCGAGCCGGCGCTGGTGTGCTTCGGCCATGGCGCCCCGCTGCGCGACCCGCGCAAGCTCACCGACTTCGTCGCCGGACTGCCCCTGTGAACCACGGCTAGGCGGCGGTGAGCGAGAGCATCTTCCTGCTCGAGGGCGAGCATTTCACACCCACCGGGCACGCCCGTGGGCCGTGGGATCCCAAGGCTCTGCATGGCGGGGCACCGGCGGCACTCCTCACGGCCGCGTTCGAGCAGATGGAGCCCGGCTCGCAGCTGGGAATCGCGCGCCTCGGTTTCGAGTTCCTGCGCCCGATCCCGTTCGCGCCGCTGACGCTGTCGACGCGCATCCTGCGCTCCGGTAGGCGCGTGCAGGAGCTGGCGGGCGAACTACACGCCGGCGAGGAGCTCGTCTGTCGCGCGAGCGCGCTGCGCGTGCAGGAGGTCCCGGCCGGCCTGCCCGTGCCGAGTCCGCCGCCACAGTCAGGCACGGACGCGAGGCTGCCCCCGCTCGAGTCAGGCAATGTGGTCCGCTTCTCACTGGATGGCTCGAGCGGCGCGAGCTTCGGCGGCAGCGCGATGGAGATGCGATGGTTCGAGGACCCGCACGTGCCCGGACCGGGGCGCGTATGGATGCGCCTTCGCCACCCGCTCCTACCCGGCGAGCCGCTCACGCCGCTGGCGCGCCTGGCGGCGAGCGCGGACTTCGGCAACGGTGTCGGGGCGGCGCTGCCGTTCGACGGCTTCGTGTTCATCAACGCCGATCTCACGATCCATCTGCACCGGCGCCCACACGGCGAATGGATCGGCCTCGACGCGCGCACGCTGCTGGACGCGGGCGGCACCGGCACGGCCGAAAGTGTGCTGCACGACATGACCGGCTCCGTCGGGCGGGCCTTTCAGGCGCTCGTCGTGCAGTCGCGCTGAACGAGCACCTGCTCCCCCCACTCGCAGCCGGCAACCGCGCTCTCCGCCGGGCGGATCGTTGTATGTGCAATCAACAGCTATAATGGCCGACATACAACAATCCCTTGTTGTCGATGATATATCGGCCACTGTAAAGGAGCTTTCCGATGTCCAACCAGCCCGCAGTTCTCTCCAGCACCGCGACCAACAACCTGCCCACGGGCACGTGGCAGGTGGACCCCGTCCACTCGAGCGTGGAGTTCCAGGTCAAGCACCTCGGCATCGCCACCGTGAAAGGCGGCTTCAATCAGTTCGAGGGCACACTCGAGTTCGGCCCTGACGGCGCCAAGGCGTATGGCACCGTGAAGGTAGACAGCGTCGACACGCGCGAGCCCCAGCGCGATGAGCACCTGCGCTCGCCGGACTTCTTCGACGCGGCGAGCTTCCCCGAGATCAGCTTTCAGTCGAGCGAGATCCGCCCCGTCGACGCGGACACGTTCGAGGTCGAGGGCGATCTGACGATCCACGGCATCACGCAGCGCGTGGCGCTGAAAGGGGTGCTCGAGGGCACTGAGACCGACCCGCAGGGCAACGATCGTGTCGGCCTGTCAGTGGTCGGCGACATCAACCGCTCAGACCACGACATGAAGTTCAATGCGGCGCTCGGCTCGGGCAACATGCTCGTCAGCGACAGGGTCAAGATCCTGCTCGACATCTCGGCGGTCAAGGCCTCCTGACCCTCGGCACGGGCCACGTCGTCAGCGCACGACGGCGTGGCCCAGCGCCTCGTCAACAGCCGCGAGCGTTTCCTCGCTGAGCACGATGCCGGAGGCCGAGGCGTTGGCGTGCACCTGCTCGGGTCGGCTGGCCCCGACGATCGCGGAAGCCACGTTCGCGAGTCGCAGCACCCACGCCAGCGCCAGCTGAGGCATCGTCAGCTCGGCCTGTTCGGCGACGGGCCCCAGGCGCTGCACGGCCTCGAGCACCGGCGGCTGGATCAGCCGGCCGATGAAGCCACTCATGCTCTCGCTGGCCGCGCGCGAATCCGGCGGAGGGCTCTGGCCGGCCCGGTACTTGCCCGTGAGCACACCCTGGGCCAGCGGCGACCACACGATCTGGGAGATCTGCTCGCGTTCGCACAGCGGAATCACCTCCGCCTCGGGGGCCCGCCACAGCATCGAGTACTGCGGCTGGCTGGACACCCAGCGCGCGGCATCGGGCACTCCTAGCGACGCCTCGATCTTCTCGGCGGGCCACTCGCTGAAGCCGATATACCGCGCCTTGCCCGCCTCTACGACTTCGGTGAGCGCTGCCATCGTCTCCTCGAGCGGGGTCTCCTCGTCGTAGCGGTGGCACTGGTAGAGGTCGACGTAGTCGGTCCGCAGGCGCTCGAGCGAGGCGTCGATCTGCTTGTGAATCTGAGCCGCTGAGAGGCCGCGGTCGGTGGCGGACATCGGGAAATACAACTTGGTGGCCAGCACGTAGGAGGCGCGATCGTAGCCCGAGAGCACTTCTCCCAGGAGCGTCTCGGACGCGCCGCGGCCGTAGACGTTGGCCGTGTCGATGAAGTTGATGTCGGCCTCGAAGGCCGCCTTCACGCAGGCCTCGGCCTGCTCGCGCGCCACGCCGCCCGAGTAGGTCAGCCATGAGCCCAGGCTGATCTCGGAGACCTCGAGGTCGCTTGAGCCGAGCCGGCGGAAGTTCACGCTCGCGAGCTTATCGGGCGTAGTAGCCTCGAAGACGTGGCGACCGCGTCTGCCCCCATCGATCCCGCGCTCAGCATCGGATCGGTATCGCTTGCTGTGGCCGACCTTCCCCGCAGCGTGGACTTCTACGAGCGCGTGCTCGGGCTGCCGCTGATGCGTAGCGATGAGACTCGCGCCGCTCTCGGTGGCAGCCTCGAGCGTCCGCTGCTCGAGCTGAGGGGCCTCTCGCAGCCGACGCCGGCTCCGCCTGGGCGCACGGGTCTGTTTCACGTCGCCTGGCTGCACCCGTCGCGAGCAGCGCTCGCCGAGACGGTGCGTCGCGTCGCGCGCGGGCGCTGGCCGATCCACGGCGCCTCCGACCACGGCGTCTCGGAGGCGCTCTACCTAAGCGATCCAGACGGACTCGGGGTCGAGATCTACGCTGACCGGCCGCGCGCGCAGTGGGAGCGCCCGCCGGACGGTCACGGCGTGAACATGGTCACGCTGCCGCTCGACGTGGAGGACCTGTTGGCGCAATCCCAGCAGGAGCCGTCGGCCGCGGTCTCGCCCGAGACGGCCCTCGGCCACGTGCACCTGAAGGTCTCAGACGTACCCCGCG
Source organism: uncultured Solirubrobacteraceae bacterium (assembly GCA_963761355.1). GTDB lineage: Bacteria > Actinomycetota > Thermoleophilia > Solirubrobacterales > Solirubrobacteraceae > Palsa-744. The sequence goes on along the minus strand of CAVXHC010000007.1, from coordinate 334,244 downwards.
CGGCGGCCTTCTACCGCGACGCGCTCGGCTTCACAGAGCAGGCCGAGCTTGCGTCGGCGGCCTTCCTGGCGGCCGGCGACTACCACCATCATGTGGGGCTCAACTCGTGGCAGAGCCGCGGCGAAGGCCCTGCTTCAGAGAATTCGCCCGGGCTTGAGCGGGTCGAGTTCGAGCTCGGCGACGCGGAGGCGCTCGCCGCGCTCGAGCAGAGGCTGGCCGATCGCGCCGAGGCGGGCGCCACGCGCGAGCAGGACGGGCGTCTGTCGGTCCGCGACCCCGACACCCAGCTGATCAGCTTCGGTCATCGCTAGCGCGCGTTGGTCGCGGCGCTCGCGTGCGAAGCGCCGGAGCCCCGCGCACGAGCGTCCGTCAGGCGCTGACGGAGCTGAGCCTCGCCAACTCATCGGCGGACAGCTCGAGGCTCGCGGAGGGCAGCAGCTCGGCGAGCTGCCCGGGCGAGGTGGCGCTCGCGATCGGAGCGAGCACGGTGGGCTGCGCCAACAGCCACGCCAGCGCCACCGCCGCCACCGTCGTGTCGTGCGCTCCGGCGATCTGCGTGAGCGCGTCGAGCACGGTGAAACCCCGCTCGTTGAGGTAGCGCTCGCGCACGCCGGCCGCTCGCGGCCCGTCGGGAAGGGGGGCGTCGCGGCGGTACTTGCCGGTCAGAAAGCCTCTGGCCAATCCGAAATATGGGACACATGCGAGCCCATTGCGCGCGCACACCGCGGCCAGCTCGCCCTCGTATTCGCCGCGCTCCATCAGGTTGTAGTGCGGCTGGAGCGCGACGTATCGGGCCATCTGCTCGCCCTCTCCGATACGCAGCGCCTCGCTGAGGCGCGAGGCGCTGTAGTTCGAGGCGGCCGCGTAGCGGATCTTGCCCTCGCGAGCCACAGCATGGAAGGCACCCAGCGTCTCTTCGATCGGCGTGCCCTGATCATCGCGGTGGGCGTAGTAGAGATCGACGGTGTCGATGCCAAGCCGCTCCAGCGAGCCCTCGATCCCCTGCCTGATCGTCGCCTCGGACAGCCCCGGCAGATCCGGGGAGATGCCCACCTTGGTGGCGATCACGAGCCGCTCCCTGTTCCCGCGCGCGGCCAGCCAGCGGCCGATGATTCGCTCGGACTCCCCCGCCCCACCCGGGCCGCCGCGCCCGTAGCTGTCGGCGGTGTCGATGAAGTTGCCGCCCGCTTCCACGTAGGCGTCGAGCACCGCGAAGGAGCGCTCCTCGTCGATCGTCCAGCCGAAGACGTTCCCGCCCAGGCACAGGGGAAATACATCCAGGTCGCTGTTGCCCAGGCGTGCGATGCGTCAAGGGTAGCCGCCCGCCAGTCGGCCCTACCGCCTGCGGCCCATCCCGAAGCTCTGAATCGGCGGTGCCGCGGCGCGCATGCTCGAGCCGACCTCGGCATCGCCCGGCGAGGACTCGGGGTCCGCCAGGTGATGGACGCGCGCCCGTGCAGCCGCCTGCTCGGCATCGGCGGTCCCGCCGGACAGGAAGAGCTCGAGCGCGGCCAGCTCACGCACGATCACGTTGACGACTCCTTCCGCGCGCTCCAGACGACCCCGGGCCAGCAGCAACGGCTCGGCCCGTGCCAGCTGGCGATGGCGCTCGTACACCGCCTTGGCCACGATCAGGTTGATCGTGCCGAACTCGTCCTCGAACAGGAGGAACATCGTCCCCCCGGCGGTGCCGGGCCGCTGCCGGGCGATGACCAGGCCGGCCACGGATACCGCACAGCCGGTGGGCATGCGGGCCAGCTGGGCGCTGGTTGCGAGCAGCGGAACCTCGAGCCGATTGCGCAGGGCGGCCATCGCGTGATCGCCCACCGTCACCCCGCTCGTGGCGTAGTCGGCGATCAGCCGCTGCCAGCGACCGAGCGGGCGCAGGCGCGGCGCTGCCGGCGGCTCCACGCCCAGCGCAAGCTGGGTGCCCTCACCGGTCCCCCGCCCTGTGGCGGCCATACCCAGCCGCCACAGGGCCGTTCTCCTGCCTGCCCCAGCGAGCGCCGCCGGCCCGGTCGCGAGGCCATCACAGGCACCCGACCAGGCCAGCTGCTCGAGCGTCCTTGACCCCGCGTTGACGCGCGCGGCGAGGTCCCCGAGACCGCGGAAGGGTCCGTTTCGCTCGCGCTCGTCCACGAGTTCGCGCGCCTCGGCCGCCGCCACATCCTTGATGTAGCCCAACCCGAGGCGCACGCCCAGCCCGGGGCCCTCTTTTGCGGGCACGGCCTCCACCGTGCACTGCACATGCGAGACGTTCACGTCGAGGCCGAGCACCTCGATCCCATGGTGCTGGGCATCGTGCACGAGGCTGTCGGGGGCGTAGAAGCCCATCGGCTGCTCGTTCAAGAGCGCACACAGGAACTCCGGGGCATAGTGGACGCGCAGCCACGTCGACTGGTAGGCGAGCAGACCGAAGGCGGCGCCGTGCGCCTTGGGGAAGCCGAAGCCGGCGAAGCCCTCGACCATCTCCCAGACGCGCTCGGCCGTGCGCTTCTCGGCGCCGGCGTGCCGCAGCGCACCGGCGATGAAGTCCTCGCGGTGGCGCTGGAGCATCTCCCGCGAGCGCTTGCGAGAGATCGCCCGGCGCAGTCCATCCGCCTCGCCCGGGCTGAAGCCCGCGAAGGCTTCGGCCACCTGCATCACCTGATCCTGGAAGATGATCGTGCCGAGCGTCTCCTTCAGGACCTCCTCGAGCGTGGGGTGGTCGTAGGGAACCTCATACTCAGGGTCTTCGCGCAACCGCCGGCGGCGTTCGATGTAGGGATTGATCGCCCCGCCCTGGATCGGCCCCGGTCGCACGATCGCGACCTGGATGGTCAGATCCTCGAGGTTCATCGGCCGCGTCCGTCGCAGCGACTGCATCTGGGCGCGGCTCTCGATCTGAAAGACGCCGACCGTATCGGCCGCGCGGATCGCACTGAACGTGGGCTGATCGTCAAACGGGATGCGCGAGAGGTCGATGCGCTTGCCGCGCACGCGCGCGATCTCCTCCACGCAGCGCTCGACCGCCGAGAGCATCCCCAGACCCAGCAGGTCGATCTTCAAAAAGCCCGCGTCCGCGCACGAGTCCTTGTCCCACTGGGCTATCTGCCTGCCCTCCATCGCGGCGGGCACGACCGGGCAGCAATCGATCAGCGGCCTGGTTGCGACGATCATTCCACCCGGGTGCTGAGAGAGGTGGCGGGGCAGTCCATACGCCTCTGCCACCAGGCGTCCAAGCCACTGCCAGCGCTCGGCGGCGAGGGGTCCCGCCCCCATGTCAGCAGCGCACGATCCGGGCTGGGTCCCCGCAGGCTGGGTCGGACGGACGGCTGCGAGAAGCGAGGCGATGTCGTGCTCGGCATCTCCTCCATACCCCTCGGCACCGCGGGCGACACGCTCGATCTCACCGGCGGGCAGCCCGAGAACCTTTCCCAGCTCGCGGATCGCCCCCCGTGCGCGGAAGGTGGGAAAGGCTGCCACCAGCGCGGTGCGCTCGCGCCCATAGCGCTCGTGTACGCGCGGGATCAGCACCTCGCGGATGTCCCGCGGGAAGTCGAGGTCGATGTCGGGCAAGCCGCGCAGGTCCTCGTTCAGGAAGCGCCCCAGCGCCAGCCCGTTGGCGATCGGGTCGATATGGGAGAGTCCGACGAGATAACACACGAGCGAGGAGACCGAGGATCCGCGCCCGCGCCCGGGCGCCAGGAGGGCGCGCACCGAGTCCGGGCCACGCACCTCAAGGGCAACTTCCCTGGCGAGCTCGAGCATGTCGTGGTGCAGCAGGAAGAAGCCGGCCAGTCCCAGATCTGCGATCACGCGCAGCTCCTCTTCCAGACGCGCCTGCGCTTCGCTGCGGGCGGGGCCCGCACCGAAGCGCTCCTCCAGGCGGGCACCGCACAGCTCGGCCAGACGCCGCTCGGCACTGCGATCCTCGGCGCCGGGATAGCGGTAGCCGAGATCCATATCGAGATCGAACGTCAGCCGCTCGGCCAACAGCAGCGTCTGCGTGACCGCCTCGGGGTGATCGCAGAAGCGGCTGGCCATTGCCCGCGGCGTGCTCATCACGTGGCTGTGGTTGCCTCGACGCAACGGCTCGGAGGCGTCGAGCGTGGTGTGATTGCGCAGCGCCACAAACGCATCCTGCAGCTCGGCTCTGGCGCGTGCGTGCGCGTGCACGTCGCCCGTGGCCACGCACCTCACCCCCAGCCGCTCCGCGAGCGCGGCCAGCGCCTTGTTGCGTGCGCGATCGTGGCGGGCAAAGGGGCGCTGCAGCTCCACGTACAGGTGCTCTGGCCCGAACGCGTCGAGCAGCCGCCGTGCCGTCGTCGTCTTATCGCCCGCGCCGCCACCGATCACCGATCGCTCGGCACAGCCGGTCAGGCAGACCAACCCCTCGGCATGATCGAGCACGGCCTGCAGATCGACCGAGGGAGCGCTGGTCTCGCGACGATTGGGTCCCTCGCGGGTATGCGCATGGGCAAGCGTGATCAGCCGGCAGAGGTTGCTCCAGCCGCGGCGGTCGCGCACGAGCAGGGTGATGTGGCGAGGACCCTCCCCACCGCCGGCGCGGGCGCTGCTCAGGTCGATCTCGGCGCCGTGGATCGCTCTCACACCGTAGGACTTGGCGGCCTGAGCCAGCTCCATCGAGCCCGCGAGCGAGTTGTGGTCGGTCAGCGCGATCGCGCCGTAGCCCAGCTCGCTCGCGCGCTGTGCCAGCTCCTCCGGCAGCGAGACGCCATCCAGAAACGAGTACGCCGAGTGGCAGTGCAGCTCAACATACGGGGACCCGGACAGCGCCATCACTCACCCCTTCACGGACCCTGCAGGAACCAGCCACCCGAGCAGAGATCGTGGAAGACGATCACGTTGCGCCCGCGCTCGCTCACGAGCTCCCAGTAACGACGGCGCACCGGCTCGGTGGTCCACCAGCGGTCCTCCACCAGCCAGGACTCGCGCAGCAGCTCGACCGCTTCGCCGTTCACCTCCGTCGGCATGTCCCCTCCCCAGCGCACACGCGCCGACCGGGGGAGGTTCAGGACGCGAGCCATCAGCCCGGGAACGGCGCGAGCACCACCCGCCGCTCGGGCACACGCGAGTCGGGATCCACGCAGACGGCTCGCAACGCCGCGTCCGGTCCGGCCACGGCGCGCACCTGAGCGATGGCCTCGCGCAGGCGAGCGAGGCGAGCGGCGGAGCGGGCGGGGTCCTTGTCGAACAGCGCCCACTGCTCACCTGCTGCCGGGCCGAAGCGCTCGACGGCCAGCTGCAATGTCGCGGCCGGGGCCGGGAGCAGCAGCAGCCGCACCGCAAGCGCCAGCCCGATGCGCTTGGGGTCAGACAGCGCCTGACGGAAGACCACGCGCTCGCGCCAGGCACCACCCGCGATCAGACGCGCGGATAGCGCGACGACGCTCAGCGTGCGTCCACGGCGCTCGGGTCGTGCCAGCAGCCGATCCACCAGCACGCCGAGCACGCGCTCCAGAGCAACACCTGAGCTCGCGTCGCCGACTCGCAGCGTCTCCTCCAGGCGCTCCTCGACGAGGCGCGCCCGCAGCGGCTCCTCTTCGCCGCTGAGGAGCCGATGCGCGATAACGCCTGCCGCCCCGAAGCGGTCGGCGAGCCCCGAGCGTCCCAACTCCCTCAGCTCGCCGAGCGTACGCACGCCGAGGCGCCCGAGCGGCTCGACCAGCGCTTCGGTCTCTGCTCGAAAGCCGAGCAGCCCAATCGGCCTGCCGGCGAGCCAGCGCCGGGCATCCTTTCCCTCCAGTATCAGCGGACGGCGCGAACGCACCGCCAGAGCGGCCGCCAGCGCGTAGAAGCGCGTCGGCCCGGCCCCCACGCGTGCGGGACGGCCGAGCGCGCGCCGAGCGGCGGCGATCGTGGCGGCATCCGTACCGTGGAGCCCGCGCAGCCCACCGGCCTCGAAGTAGGCGAGTCCTGGGCGCTCCTCTTCAACGGCCGCGCCGATCGACTCCAGGGCGCGCATCAGGGCCTCCCAGGTGTCGGCGACCCCCATCGGATCAGGAGACACGAGCAGGAGATCGGGGCAGCGGGCGAGCGCCTCCCCGAGAACCATCCCGCGGGTCACGCCACGGGCCTCAGCGGCCCCGGACACCTCGCCCACGCGCTGCTCGGAGCCAACCTGCGGCGCCACCGCCAGGGCACGCCCGCTCAGCGCCCCCGCCCCCCCGGCGGCGACCACCAACTCGAAGCGGGGAAGGTAGACGCACACGACCACGGCAGCTGCCTCTTCAGCGCACTTGCTGGGGAACAGACGTTCGTACGAACATATGTTCGCAGTCTACACGCCTGTCAAATCCCGCCCTGCGCGCCGTTGCCCCGACCCGCGGTCAGTCCACCCCTCGAAGCAGGATCAATCCATCGTCAGCGGGCCCTCGGCCGCTCCGCTGAGGAACTGGCGCACGAACGGGTTCTCCGAGGAGAACATCCTCTCCGCGTCGCCCGCATCGACGATGCGGCCCCTCCACAGCAGCGCGATGTATTCGCCGATCCTGCGAGCCGAGGCGATGTCATGGGTCACGACGATGTAGGCGCCTCCGTGGATGGAGTGCATCTCCTGGATCAGCTCGCACAGGAGCGCCGTGCGCACCGGGTCCAGGCCGGAGTCGGGCTCGTCGAAGATGACGATGTCCGGCGACATCACCAGCGCCCGCGCGAAGCCGGCGCGCTTGCGCATCCCCCCCGAGAGCTGCGAGGGCAGATCGTCGATCGCGTCGGTCAGCCCGACGTCGGCCAGGCGTTCTTTGACCAGTTTGGAGATCTGCGCCTCCGAGGAGCCGGTGTGCTGGCGCAGCGGAAAGGCGACGTTGTCGAACACCGTCATCGACCCGAACAGGGCGCCGTCCTGGAAGAGCACGCCGACTTTGCGGCGCAGGGCCAAAAGCTGGGGCATGGTCAGGGTCGGAACCGACTGCCCCTGCACGATCACATCGCCCGAGTCCGGGAACATCAGCCCGATGATGTGCTTGATCAGCACGCTCTTGCCGGTACCCGAGGGACCCAGCACGACGGTGATCGTCTCGGCCGGGAAGGCGACGTTCAGACCATTCAGGACGGACACTCCGCCCAGGCGCTTGTGCACGTCTATGCAGCGGATCGACCACTTGTCCGAATCCGGCTCGCCGGCGAGGTCAACCTCGCCGGAGTGGTACTGATACTCATCGGCCAGCCCGGGCTCCTCGCTCATCCTTTTCCTCCGTAGGTGACGTGTGGGAACTGGCTGGTCTGGCCGTTGAACGTGAACGGCCCCTGCTGGTTGCACCCGGGAGCCGCCACGACGTTGGGGGTTTCCGGGGTGTTGGCGACTTTGAACTGGGTGATCAGTTCGATCAGGCTCTGGGAGACGGCTTCGTTCGGGGGTCCGCTGACCGAAGGAGCTGTGTTGGCGCAGGTGCTGTTGCTGAACACCTGCAGGCCACCATTGCCGAGCGCGCGAAACGCGCCGGGCTGGAAGTAGGGGTTGGATCGGTTCGTGCCGACCCGCTGGGGGTAGATCGCCAGGCTTTCGGGGCTGAAGACAAGCATCGCTCGCAGGTAGTGCTCTTTGGGACCCTGATTCAGGGTACTGCCGTTGCCGCCGCTGGCCTCGGTGGCGGCGGTGAGGTTGGCAAAGAACGCCTGCAGCTCGGGCACGTATGTGCTCAGCGACTGCAGGAACGGGTCGAAGTTGTGCAGCACCGGCCTCAGGTTTTCAAGCTCGGGTACGGTGAGATTGAGGATCTTGGCGGTGTCGGGGAGGCCCTTCTTGGCAGCCGTGGTCAACGGTCCGACGGCGGTGAGGAAGCTGTTGAACTGCGGCGCGAAGGGCTTGGCGGCCTCCAGCAGCGAGGAAAGGTCGCGCTCGACAGGGCGGAATTCTTCGAGGTAGGGGTTGGCAATCACCGAGAAGTTGTCGATCTTGCGCAGCGCGACCGTCGAGCTGACCTCGAAGGGCGGTAGCGCGCGCCAGGTTTCGGCCCATGCCTGGCTCTCTTCGCTGGCCGCGTGGAAGGTGTGCTCGCCGTTTGCGATCAGGCCTTCGAGCTGGTGGTCGCGCCCGGCCAGGGCGTCGAAGACGACCCCCGTGTTGTGGACCAGCGCGCGCACGGCCCCTTCCTGGGAGGCGAGAATTTCGAGCAGCGTGTTGCCGTGTTCCACGAATGGTTCAAATTCGGAGAGCGAGGCGTTGATCTGTTCGCCGCGTCCGGCGATCGCCGCGGCCTGGTAGCGCATCCACGCCTGGAAGTTGCGCCGCGTGGTGCGGTTCAGCAGCGAGAGGATGTCGTCGAGCGTCACGAACGGTTCGACGTTGGCGTTCGCGAGCTTGTCCCCATCGCCGAGGTAGGGACCTTCGCGGCCCTTGGGAATCAGCTGCACGTAGGTCTCGCCCAGCAGCGTCTTCTGGCGCAGGATCGCATGCGTGTTGGCGCGAATCGGCGAGTACTGCCCGGCGAGTTCGATCGTCGCGTCGGTATCGCCTTCCTTGTCGAGCTTGACCGCGACGACGTGGCCGACGTCCACGCCCGAGATGCGCACATCGGACTGTTCGGTCAGCGCGAGCGTTCGCGGGAAGGCGACCTTGAACTGGTACCCCTTGGGCTTCAGCGGAAGCGGACCGCCGAAGGACTCCCACAGGAACAGCAGCAGCCCGAAGCAGCTCAACGTGAACAGGATGATCACGAGCAGGTTGCCGAGCGTGGGAGCGCGCTTCTGCATGTCAGGCGCCTCCCCCCGCGCTCGGCGCCGAGCCTTTGGCGACGACCGGCGCCTGGCCGAACACGTGCGAGTCAAGGCCCCCGAACAGGCCGGCGGGCGGGAGCTTCGGCTGCACGTGCACGCTCGAAGACGCGGTTTTCGTGGTGAGGATGCCCGCGGCCTTGCACGCCGCTTCGTTGGGTGGGTTCAGCAGGCCGACGAGCAGGTTCACGGTCGGGTTGATTTCCGAGACGCCTTTGAGGATCGGCGCGACGTTGCAGTTCAGGTAGGTCAGACCACGCCCGACCGCGCCGCTTGCCTCGGCGGAGCTGAGCACGCTGTTGAGGTCGTGGTTGTCCCAATCCAGGAAGAACAGAAAACCGGCCTGCTTCTGGCTCGGGTTGAAGGCCAGCTCGTTGAAGAATTCGTTGATCACCGAGAAGCTTGAGGCGAGCTTCGGGAACGATTCGGCGAGCGGCTGCGTGCTCGGCTGGATCTTCTTGACGACCGGCTCGATCTGACGCGCGAACGGCCGGATCTCGTTCTTGAAGATCGGCGTCGTCGTCAGGGCCAGGCGCGAGGAGGCTTCCTGGGCGGGGGCGAGCGAGCGCGCAAATGGCTCGAGCTTGTTGAGAGTCGGGCCGAGCACGTTGGCGGCCGTGGCGAGCTTGCCGAGGCCTTTGCTGGTCTTGGCAAGGGCGCCGGGCAGCAGGTGCAGCAGCTCCTGGACGCTCTGTTCCTGCTTGTGGAAGACGGCGAACACCGCGTTCGAGGCGTCGACGAGCTGCGCCAACTGCGTGTCCTTTTCGCCCAGGGCTTCCATCACCAGGCGGAAGTTGTGGATCGAGTGCGCGACGTTTTCGTGGCGGATTTCGAGCTGCTGCGCGATCTCGGTGATGTCGCGGGCGGTCGGGTAGAAGCGCTTGAGCGTCGCTGAGAAGGCCTTGCCGTTGTGGTAGAAGCCTTCGCCCGCGCCCGCCAAGAGCTCCTGCAGATACACACGCGTTTCGGCGTCCAGGCCGGCCAGGAACTGGTCGAAGTCGATGTTCGGCGCTGTCTGGGCGATCGGGACGGTGGAGTTGTCGGGCAGCCGTCCGCTACGCGGCGTGCCCGGGTTGACCTCGACCGTCATGTCCTGCAGGTTGGTCTTGGGACGCATCAACAGCGTCGTATCGCGATACAGGTGCGCGTACTTGGGGGTCATGTGGATGGTCACCGTCGCGACCCCCTGGTTCAGGTCGACGCTCGCGATTTCGCCGACCTTCGCGCCCGCGATCGTCACCGCCTGACCCTGGCCTGGCGTGAGCGCCTGGGCGGTCTGGAAGTTGGCCTTCAGCGTGTAGAAGTTTTTGCCGAGAACGGGGACCCAGCCGGGCAGGTTGAGATTCTCGTGCGCGAGGATGTAGCCGCCGACGACGGCCGCGATCACGACCATCGTGACCACCGCGATGAACGCCGAGCGGTAGCGCTCGATCTGGTCGCGGACGCTGAGCCCGCCCTCGTGGCTGTCGGTCGGGTTCATCAGCCGGACCCGTCCGCGGGGCCCTGCGAGAGCGGGCCGTCGAAGTTGGGCAGCGTCTGCGTGTCGCAGGGCACCTGCGGCTTGTAGGGCGGCTCGCTGGCGGGGTAGGCCGGGCGCGTGCCGAGTGGCGGCAGCGCGGCGTGCGCGAGCAGGTGCAGCCCCTGCACTTTGGTGCCGAGAATCGACACCGGCGCCGAGCGCAGGGTCTGCCCGCTGCTCGACAGGAGGAACTGCGCGTTCGTGCCGTTGCCGTTGAAGTTCTGGCCGATCGAGCCGAGGCCGACGAGCGAGTCCCAGAACTCCTTGTAGTTTTCCTCACCCGAGGTGTTCGAGCCGTCCTGCAGCTTCGTATTGCCGGCCGGGAAGATCAGGTTGGTCTGGCACTTGCTGAGCACTTCCGACTGCTGCTGGAAGGGCACCTGTTCGCTCTGCAGTTTCGCGATCCAGGGGGCCGCCTGAGCGAGCCCTTCGGCCACGCCGCCGAGTTCCGCCGGCGCCAGCGAGGCCTTCACCTGTGCGATCCAGGGCAGCTGTGCCTTGACCGCGGCCGGCGTCACCTTGACCCCGGGGACGATGTCGAGCGCGAAGGTGCGCACGGAGGGGAAGGCCGCGCTGATCGCGTTGAAACCGTTGTTGATCGATGCCAGCGAGCTCGGCAGCTCGGCGACCGTCGCGTGCAGAGCTGCCGACTGGGCGGCGAACGAGTGGAAGAAAGCGTTGAAGTTGACGATCAGTTCGCCGAGCTGCTGCTCGTGGACGTTCAGCGCCGAGGTCACTTTGTTGATGCCAGCCACGAGCTTTGAGATGTCGTGAGGCGTGGTGCCGCTGGTCGCCTGGTTGAGCACCGCGGCTCCGCGCAGAGAGGCGGGGCCGGCCTGGTAGGCCTTGTTGAGCGCCTGCGCCCCGTTCAGCCCGTGCAGTTCCGGGTCCTGTTCGGCGTTTTCCGCAGCGTTCGGCTTGCGCGTGAGGCCGTCGCCGTAGCCGATCAGGAAGTTCTGCAGGTTTGCCCGCGTGTCGGTGTTCAGGGCGTCCAGCACCTGGTCCAGCTGGACCGGATCGGAGGTCTGCGTGATCGGCAGCGTCGCGCCGGAGGAGAGGACCTTGGCCGACGGGCTTCCCGGTTGCAGTTCGACGAACCAGTTCCCTTCCAGGAACGTGCGCGGGCGGATCTTCACCGTCGCGTCGGAGTGGATCGGCAGGCCGCTCGATTCGATTTCCATCGTGACCACCCCGGCGTTGCCCTCGCGGGCGATGTGGCTGACCTTGCCGACATCGACGCCGGCTATGCGCACGAGCGAGGACTTGCGGACGTTGACGGCGCTCGAGAAGACCGCGTGCAGGCGGAAGCCGTGTTTGAACGGGATGTGTTTGGTGAAGCCGAAGTAGGCCCCGATCACCAGCAGCACGATCACGATGACCCCGAAGCGGGTCGGGTTGGATCGCCCCAGCTCGACGACCGGCGTGCGATCGTAGCGACGCCACCAGCTCGGAGCCTTCATCCGCTCTTCCCCTTCTTGGCGGGCGCCAGGCCGAGTTCCTTGAGCGTCGAGCTCGGGTACTTTTCGCCGAACAGGTTCACTTCGCGGCTCGTGATTTCGTGCGTCGTTCCGGTCGCACCGGGCACGTTGCCGACCACGGCTTTGCCCGGGATGTAGCTCTCGTTCCCCGCTTCGCAGTTGTTGGCCGGCTGCCCGGGGCCGGTGACGTTCGGGTAGGGGTTCGCATGAACGTGGTTGTTGTCGATGATCGCCGTGCTGTGGAAGGGGTGTTCGACCGAGGGCCCGTTGGCCGGAGCCGAGGAGGGGAAGCCCTCGTTGTTGGGCCCGTTCGGCGAGAGCACGAGGCTCGACCGCGACAGCGTGCCGACCCCGATGTTCTCGGAGGTGAGGCTCGCCAGGTTTCGGAACGCGAGCGTGAAGTAGTTGCAGTTCGCCTGCTCGGGCGCGAGCCCGGCGAGCAGCGGATTGCCGAGTTCAAGCGTCTGCGTGAAGTCTTCCAGCGAGACGGGGACGATCGGGTTTTCGGCGAAGGCCTGCAGCGCCTGCGCGGAGGAGGCGAGCTCTGAGTTCAACGCGGTGGCGGCGTTGAGGTTGACCGCGCCCACGGTGACGGCGTGGCCGAGCGGCGGTGCGACCGTGATGAGCGCGCTCGCGCTGGGACGCAGCAGGTGCATGAACTCCGTGCTGTTTTCCGTGAACGTCTTCTCGAACACGAGCGAGTGGATCGCCTGTTCGAGCGACGGCGGTCCGAGCACGGTGGCCTTTTCAAGCGACGGAGCCACGCTCGCCCAGGCGGAGAAGAATTTGTCGAGCTCCACATACAGGGCCGCCTGGGCCTGCGCGACCGGAGCAGCCTGGGAGGACACGCGGTCGAGCGCGACCCATAGCTCGTGCAGTCCGGTGGCGGGCGCGGCCAGGTTGCGGAACACGGGGATCGCGTTCGTGAGCAGCGGGCGCAGCGTCGCGATCGTGTTGTTCAGGCCCAGCCCGCGACCGGCCAGGCCATCGCCGAAGTTGTTCAGCTGCACCTGGTTGGCCGTCCGCGTTTTCGCGTCGAACATGTTGAACAGGTCTTCGATGTTGACCGGTTCGCGGACCTGGCTGACGGGAATCGTCGCGCCCGGCTTCAGCCCAATCTTGGAGTGGCCCTTTTCCAGCTGCAGGTACTTCAGACCGATCGAGGACAGCGACTGCACGCTCGCGGTGGTGTCGACCGGCAGTCGTTCCACTTTTTTTTCGAGCTTGAGTTCCGCGATCGCCGTCACCTGTCCCGTGTTCGGGTTCTCGTGGGCCGACAGACGCTTGACGATCCCGACCCGCGAGCCACCCACGCGCACGACGTTCGATGACTCAAGCCCGGAGGTCTGCGGCAGGGCGACCTTGATGTCGTATGTGGGAACGAACGGCAGCCCGTTGTTCGCGTTGTAGGACAGGTACACGGCCACCACCACGATCAGCGTCGTGATGGCGCCGATCAGCAGGGGACTGCCGGCCAGAGAACCGCCACGGCGCCTGTTCATCTAGGGCACCTCCGTGGGGTCGCAGCTCAGCAGTTCCCCGTCGGTGAAGGGCGAGGAGCCGTCGGCCGCCGGCTGGGTGGCCGCGCCCGGGCAGCGGCGCAGCTGCCCGCTCTTCAGCCCTTCGAGGGCCTGCTGCGAGCTGGACGCCGGCGTGAGGTTGTTGTTTTCGCCGAGCTTGAAGTCGGGGAAGACGGGGCCGATGTGGACGTAGTGGCCGTTGGCGTCGTAGTAGGAGGTGGCCTGGCCAAACGTGCGCAGGGTGCCCTCCAGGTCGGGCGTGTATGGACCGAAGACGGCGGTGATCGGGACGGATTCGCGCAGCGCCGTGTTGATGCTCGGCGAGGACGTGGTCAGCGCCTTCGCGAGCGCCGGCAGGATGTTTGCCCAATCGGTCAGGTCGTTGTTGGGTCCGGGCTTGCTGAAGGCTTGGCTGAAGTTTGTAACAGGGGTCGTGGCGGTCACCACGAGCGAGCGCAGGGCGGGGAAGAAGGTGCTGAGCGGCTTGGTCGTCGGCTTTGATGCTTCGACGAGCTTTGTGAGCGCGGCGAACGTGGACGGGACCTGGACGAACGCGCGGGTACCCGAGCGCAGCGTGACCGGGAGCTCGTGCAGCCCCTGCGCGAGTTGCGCCTGCTCCGAGCCGACCGCCTGGAAGGTCGTGTCGGCGTTTCCGATCAGGTCTGTGAGCGCTCCGGAGCGCGCCCCGATCGTGGTCACGGCCTTGGCGGTTTCCACGAGGAAGCTCGTGAACACCGGCTGGTCGCGGATCAGCTCGGAGAAGAGGTGGTTGGTGGCCGAGAGCGCGGCGGGCGTGTATTCGATCGAGGTCCCCGCCGCTGCGGCCGAGCCCGCATACTGTTCGGCAAAGCCCTGGATCACCTTCTGCAGGCCGACCCGCGTCTTGGGGTTGAGCGTGTTGAACAACTGGTCGAGATCGACGACTTCGCGAGTCGCCGAGGCCGGCAGCGTCGAGCCCGGCGGCAGCGCGGGAGCGTTGTTGGGGCCCGGCGACAGCGCGATGTAGCGGTTGGCGACGGTCGCCAGCGACGGCACCCTGACCTGCGCGACCGTGCCCTGGTGCAGCGGCGTCAGCGAGGACTCGACGTGGATCGTGACCTTCGCCTTGTAGTCGTGTGTCAGCGCGATGCCCGTCACGCTGCCGACCGGCACGCCGCCGACCTGCACCTCGTCGCCCCTCACCAGTTGGCCGGCTTCTCCGAAGATCAGCGTGTAGCTGGCGCCGCCGCCGCCGGCGAACAGAAGGTAGGCCACGATCAGCGCCACCAGCCCGAGCGCGCTGAAGGCAAGCACGCGTCCCAGGCGCGGCGGCAGCGAGCCGGGGCGACGGGCCGGCGCCCCGGGTGGCGGGGGTGGAGTGGCGCCCGGCGGTGGCGGGGGCGCCGGCGGGCTGGGGGGGCTAACCGTTGCCATCGGCTGCCTTTCCGCTCAGGGCCGCGGCGCCGGGGTTGTCGGGTATCGCCGCCGACGATGGCCCGCTGGCAACCGTCGGATCGGGGATCTCGCCGAGGCGCGCGATCAGCTTCGTCCACTCTCCGGCACTCAGCCCCGAGTCGAACGCGCCGGCAGCGTGCGCGAGGCTCCCGCCCGGCACGGCGAAGCTGACGCCGACGTCGCTGGCGTGCGCCTTGGTGAAGGCGTTCGCCGAGCCCGGGTAGCTCATCGTGCTGAGGATCCGTTCGGGCCTCGTGAGGCCTTGCATCGTGAGCAGCTTGCGAACCGTGATGTCGGCGATCGAGCCGGGGCCCTGATGGCCGGCGATCGTGAGGCCGTTCACGGCCGTGATGTCAAATGCGTCCACGTCGGCGCTCGCGCCCACGTTGCCCGCCGCCGCCGCGGCGACCGAGCCATCTCTGCAGCGCAGCCCGGCCACGGTCGGCTTCAAACCGGACACGGACAGGAACTCGAGCGTCGCCAGGACCCGCTTGTCGACGACGCCGGTCTCGATGTCCTGTCGCCCGCATCTGGCGAGATGGATGCCGGAGTCGTGCAGCACCTGCGGCTCGAGCTGGCGCTTGGACTCGAGCAGCACCTGCCCGACCGTGGGGGAGGTCGCAAGGAACGGGTTCTCACCCTTGGCCCTGAAGATCGAGGTGTTTTCAAGCGCCACCCATCCGTCGAGGATCGGCTTCGGATCGATCAGCGACGCCTGCACCCCGGCGGGGCGGATCTCGAACAGCACGTGCGGCCCGCCGCCCTGCGTGCTGGTGTCGCTCGTCAGATGCCCCAGCACCGTGCCCGCGATCACCTGGGAGCCAACGCGCAGCGGGTGCAGGTACACGTCGTCCGGTCCTTCCCGGAAGAACCGCAGCTCCGGCTTCGGCGCCCGCGGCCTCGCGGGCGGCGCCGGCGCAGCGGGCCGCGCGGACGGGAACGCCGGAGCCGCTTCGAGGCCCGCCGCAGCCCCCAGCGCGAGCCCGGACACGGTGGCGCCTTCGGACACGGGCGAGCGCGGCTGCGCCCCCGCCGTGGCCGGACCGCTGGGCGCCGGTTCGACGGCGCCGGCCTGCGCGATGCGGGCGCTGACCGTCGGGCGGGAGTGAGGTACGAGCACGGGGTACAGCGACGCCACACCGCCGAGCTGCGCGTACACGTAGGTGTTGCCGTAGGCGTCGCGCAGCGACACGAATCGCCCGAGCGTCGGCGAGTCGCCGATCTGTGAGATTTCGCCGTCCTGCACGGCGATCACCGGCGCGTCAGCCTGCGAATAGATCGTCGTGCCCACGAGCGGACGCGGCGGGCCGGACGCGCCCGCCGGCGCCGACGCGAAGCCGTCGCTGAAGTGCGCCGCGGCGTGCACGGGAAAGCGTGCTTCGGTGAGCCCCGTGATCGCGCCGAGCAGTCCGGGCGGGGTGCCGCCGAGCAACTGCGCGCGCAGCATCACCGAGCCGACGTACGCCTGCGAGTGGTTGTAGGAATAGACCGCCGCCCTGACGTTCGTGGAGCCGCCCGCCGCGCGCAGATACCTGGCGGCGGCGAAGATCGCGTCGGCGGGGTTGTAGGGGTCCTTGAAGCCATCGCCGTTGGCGTCGACTCCGTACTGCGCCCACTCGGCCGGCAGGAACTGCATCCACCCCTCCGCGCCCGCGCTCGAGACGCTCAGGTCGCGTCCATAGTCCGTCTCGACCTCGTTGATGGCGGCGAGGACCTGCCAGGGGATCCCGTAGGCGGTCCCCGCAGCCTGGTAGATCGGCAACAGGAACGGTGGGATGCGGAAGTTTTCGATGAAGAAGCCCGGCACGCCCGCGATCGAGGATTCGAGCCCGAACGGCAGGGACGGCGTGAGCGTCGACGGCGAGGGCGCGTGGTGACGCGCGCGCGCGCCTGCCGCGGAGCCTTCGCCTGCTTCGCCCTGCCCGCTCCCCGCCGCGCCGCTTTTCGATCGCGCGCGGGCGGGCGTGCCGGCCGAGTTGCCCTGCGGGCGCTCGACCTTGACCTGCGGGGTGGCGCCGGCTTCGGCTGAAGCCGGGCTTGCGGGTGCGGGCACCGAGGTTGTTCCCGCCCCGAGCGCGGGCGAGCTGGTCGAACCCGCCGGAGCTTCAGGTGCCGGAGCCGAGGTGGTCGTCTCGGCCGCCGGGCTCGTCGTCGTCGACCCCTGTTCATCCGCCAGGCCGCTCGCGGGCACGCTCAGCGCGAGCGCGGCCACCCCGGGGAGCAACCGACACAGGAGCCGCAGTCGCCGAGTCACGCGCATCCGTCAGTTCCCGAGGAGGTAGTTGAGCAGCATGCCCCCGGCGCCGGCTTCGGCCGCGGGGGTGTAGTAGGTGGTACCAGCGCTCGCGCCGCCGACCGGCTGGGCCGCGGAGCCACCACTGTTGACGGCGCCCGCTTCGGACAGCGCACCGGCGACCGCGGTCGAGCCCGGATACTTGGACAGCGCCTCGGCGGGCGTCGCGCCTTTGAGGACCGCCAGCGTTCGCTCCATCACGAGGCTCGTCGTGCTGGGGTTCGACACCGCACTCGTCTTCGCGACCGCGCTTGCGCTCGCGCTCGAACCCGTCTGCGTGGACAGTTTCGCGCTGCACGCCGGGGCCGGCGCGATCGCGTAGGTGAGACAGGCCGTGCCGAGGCCCTCCGTGCGCAGGAAGTGTCCGAGCGCGTCGTAGCCGTTGGCCGAACCCGCGCCGAGGAAGATGAAGTCCATCAGGCGCTCGAGTCCGCCGGTGTTACGCAGGCTGGAGAGGAGGCTCGAGAAGTTGTTCGAAAACGGCTTTGCCGCCTTGCCGAGCGAGTTCAGCTGCGACAGCAGCGGTTCGATCGCGACGAGCGCCGGCCCCGACTGTTTGGCGGTCTTGCCGAGGCTCGTGAAGAAGGTTTCAGAGCTCTTGGAGAAGGCCGGCAGGTGGGTGAAGGTCTGGTTGATGCCCGGAGCGGCGATGCCGAGGTCCGTGAACACGGGCGTCGTCTGGTCGGCGAAGGCCGCGAGGCGTTCCATCGCCGGACCGAGCTCGCGCAGGAACGGCGGGAACAGCTTCAGGTTTCGTTCGATCGCCGTCAGGTGGCGGGCGCTGGCCTGGGCGACGGTGTTGCTCTGCACGAAGTATTCGGCGAACTGCTTGCGCACCTTCGCGAATGGCGCCAGTGCCTTGTCGGAATCGACGGCGAGTTTGGCCAGCACGTGGTTCTCGCCGGCGAGGATCGCGAGCACCTTGTCCAGTTCCTGCAGCGCCGGGTTGGCGCGGCGGATGACCACGTTGAGGTCCTTGCCACGCCCGGCGAGGCCGACGCCCAGTTCGTTGAGGATGATCGTCAGGCGCTGGCGCTCGGGCAGGCGCGTGATGTCGTTGAGCAGATCCGGGTCGACGGGACTGTGATTGTTCTCGATCGGCAGGAGGTACTGGCCCGCCCCTTCCTGCCCGGCCGGGATCTTCTGAAGCGGCGGCGCCAGCGGCGTGCCTTCCACACGCGGCTGGGTGGGCAGGCAGTCGACGAACTTCTCACCGAGCAGCGCCTGCGGACGGATCGTGCAGCTCGCGTTCGAGCGAAAGTCCGCGAAGCCCGGGTTTTCGATGTGCAGGACCACCGCCGCCGCCTGCTCGTTCGCTGTCGGGGTCACCGATCCGACCGTTCCGACTTTCACGCCGTCGATCTTGACGTTCTCACCCGGGATGACGTTGGCGGCGTCGTCGAAGATCGCGCGCACCGTGTAGCCGCCATTGCCGCCGCCGGCAGAGACGGCGAGCAGCACGATGACGACGAGCGCGGCCGCGCACAGCGCACCCACGATCCGGGCCCCAGCCCTCCTCCGCCCGACCGACTTCTGCCTCAACCCGATCCTTCCTCGACGTATCCAACATGCGGACGGCCCCATCCCATTCGATGGGGCCGCCGCCCTACTTCGTTGCGATCGAGTTTACGCCTCCGTGGGGATGGGCCGCGCCACCCCGGCGTCCTACGTTACTTCCTGGGGCACGGCGCCTTGTAGCTGGTCGTGACGGTTTGCGGCGACAGACCGCCGAGGCCGGCAAACATCAGTTCCGACTTGAGCGGGAAGCCGCCTTTGGGGCACTTCTTCGGCACGGTGCCGTAGTAGATGGTCGTTTTGCCTTTCTTGTAGGCCGAGCCCGCCGTGACGTTGATCGACTCGGTCGACGCGTCGGGAGCACCGGGCACCGTTTCAACGAGCGGCACGGTCGTGTCGATCGCCGGGGTGTTCCCATACACGACGTGACTTGCGGAGATGAATTCAAGCGACACCGGCGAGGTGCCCTGCGTGTAGAACTGCAGGCCCCCGCCCGGCGCGAAGAACCCCTGAACGGTCACTCCCTCTTCGACCCTTTCGTTGCCGAAGCTGACGACGCCATTCGCGCTGCCGGCGATCGTGAACTTCGACTTCGACGGGCACGCGCTCGGTCCGGTGTTTTTGAGCGCCGTCGGGTTGCACGTGGTGAACCCCTGCGGGTGGAGTTTCGTGCCGGGGGGCTCGACGACGTTGACGCCGATCAGCGGCGGCGGAAATCCGCCGTATTCAGTCCCTTTGATGGTCCATTCGACCTGCTCGGCGGCGCCCGCCCCGAGGATGTTGCCGGTGTGCGGGAATCCCGGAATGGGAACCGCCTTGGCTTTGAACGTGACGACCGGCGCCGCGGAGGCGGCGGCCGGCAGGCCAAGGACGGCAAGGCCGAGCAAGGCCAGACAGGTGGATGCTCTGCGCATCAGAATTTTCTCCTCTGCTTGATGGACAGGTCCGCCTCGATCCGGGTAGCTCCGGGGCCATGCTCGGCCCGGCGATATCGAGATCCCCAGAAATTGACCGGGGAACAATGGCGACTGTGGGGCGCCACCATATACCGTCGTGACGGATGATTTCAAGTTAGTAACCCGCGGCCGAGCGGCAAGTTGCTGAGCAGCTTCCGCGCAATCTAGAGCGGAGCGTCGGGGCCCGTTCCCGACAGCTCGAGCTCGCTGCCGGCGAAGCGCACGCCGACCGGCTCGAGGATCACCTGCCTGGGGCCCTCCTGCACGCGCCCGGCCAGCAGCGCGCTCAGCCCGAGGCGCTCCGCGATCTCCAAGATCGCGCTCGCGTCGCCGTCCGCGCAGTAGATGGCGTAGCCCGACCCCATGTTGAAGGTCGAATAGGCCGCGTGCGCGTCCAGCCCCGCCTCGGCGACCAGGAAGCTCAGCACCTCGGGCACCGCGGGAAGCCTGTCGATGCGGTAGGTCAGCGACTTGGACGGGCGCATCAGCTTGAGCAGCCCGTGCCCGGTCACGTGACTCAGATAGCTCACGGCGAGACCCGCGCGCAGCAACTCGGCAACGAGGGCCACGTACATGAGCGACGGCTCCAGCAGCGCCTCGCCGAGGGTGGTGCCGCTCGGCAGCTCGGTCGCGTAGCCGGCCGGCAGCCGCCGCGCGCACAGGCGCGCGAGCGAGGCCCCGTTGGCGTGCAATCCGCTGGATGCGACGAGCACGATCTGATCGCCGGCTCGGAGCTCCGCTCCGAGGATCGGGGAACGATCCTCGGGCACGACGCCAACGGCGGCGCCCGCCAGCTCGATGTCGCGCTCATCGAGCAGTCCCGGCAGCGTCGGGGACTCGCCCCCGCCCCATGTGCAGCTCGCGTCGGCGCAGCCCCTGCGCCAG
Organism: uncultured Solirubrobacteraceae bacterium; assembly: GCA_963761355.1. Taxonomy (GTDB): domain Bacteria; phylum Actinomycetota; class Thermoleophilia; order Solirubrobacterales; family Solirubrobacteraceae; genus Palsa-744. The sequence continues at coordinate 313,926 of CAVXHC010000007.1, read as the reverse complement.
CCCTCCAGCAGAGCCGACGCGCGCTCTGACTGTTCGTACCACTCCGAGACCCCGGTCGCGAAGTAGGCGTTGACCACCAGCGGCAGCGCGCCGACGCAGCAGAGGTCGTTGACGATCGCCGCGACCGTGTCGTAGGCCACCTCGGCGAACCGATTGATCCCCTGCTGTTCGAGCACCTGACGCGCGAGGACCGACTTCGTGCCCAAGCCCTCGACCACGAAGGCAAAAGCCCGCCGCTCGAGCTCGAACACGAAGGCGGGCTCGCCGCGGGATGAGTCGAGCGCGCGAGCGCCGGCGGCGTCAAGCAGCGAGGATGTCGACAGCGCCTTCGCCATCGCCATGCGCTTGGCCGCGTCGAGCGCGTCGTAGTCCACGCCGGCCGCTCGGTAGCTGGCTGCGCCCGGGCCCTCCGTCATGCGGGGCAGACTACGTCCTCGGCTGGCGCCGTGCTGCGCGCGCCGCGTCGGACTCGATATACACCTCGAACCCCGCCCGACAAAGGAGACCCGATGGACTTCCAGCCAAGCCAGCTCTGCTCTGAGTTCAAGGAGCGCCTCACCACGTTCATGGACGAGCAGATCTACCCCGCCGAGGCGGTCTACGAGCGCCAGCTGCGCGAGTCCGGCGACCCCCACCACCAGCCGGCGATCATGGAGGAGCTGAAGACGCGCGCTCGCGAGGCCGGGCTGTGGAACATGTTCCTGCCCGACGCCACGCTCGGGGCGGGCCTGTCCAACAGCGACTACGCGCCGCTGGCGGAGATCCTCGGGCGCTCGTCCATCGCCTCCGAGGCCTGCAACTGCTCGGCGCCGGACACGGGCAACATGGAGGTGCTGTTCCAGTTCGCCACGCCTGAGCAGAAGGACCGCTGGCTGACGCCGCTGCTCGAGGGCGAGATCCGCTCGGCGTTCGCGATGACCGAGCCGGAGGTGGCCTCCTCGGACGCAACCAACATCGCCCTGCGGATCGAGCGCGACGGCGATGACTACGTGCTCAACGGGCGCAAGTGGTGGATCTCAAACGCGCTGCACCCGCACTGCCGCATCATGATCGTGATGGGCAAGACCCTCACCGAGGGGCCGCGCCATCGCCAGCAGAGCCAGATCCTCGTGCCGCTCGACACTCCGGGCGTGAGCGTCATCCGGGGGCTGCCCGTGTTCGGCTACCAGGACCACGAGGGGCACGCCGAAATCGAGTTCTCCGACGTGCGCGTGCCCGCCACCAACCTGATCGCGGGCGAGGGCGATGGCTTCATGATCGCCCAGGCGCGCCTCGGCCCGGGACGCATTCATCACTGCATGCGCGCGCTCGGCGCCGCCGAGCGCGCGCTCGAGGCGATGTGCGCGCGTGCGGTCTCGCGTGTGACCTTCGGCCAGCCGATCGCTGCGCGCGCCAACATCCAGGACTGGATCGCCGAGTCGCGCATCGAGATCGAGATGGCACGCCTGCTCACGCTCAAGGCGGCCTGGCTGATGGACACGGTCGGTAACCGTCTCGCCCGCACCGAGATCGCAGCGATCAAGGTCGCCGCGCCGAACGTCGCGCTGAAGGTGGTCGACCGGGCGATCCAGGTCCACGGCGGCGGAGGCGTCTCAGATGACTTCCACCTCGCCTCCGCCTACGCGCATCTGCGCACGCTGCGCCTCGCCGACGGGCCCGACGAGGTGCACAAGCTCTCGATCGCCCGCCGCGAGCTCGCACCGTATATGCCGCGCGAGCAGGACTAGCGCGCAAGGGGCGGCACGGGCGCGATCACAGGCAAGCGTAGAGCGCGTCGATCAGGCCGCGATTGCGGGGGTTCTGCCAGCGCGGACCCTCGCCCTGGTTGTGCGTATAGGCGAACGCAAGCGCCTGCGCGGGGTCGGCGAACCCGACTGATCCGCCGGCACCGAAGTGGCCGAAGCTGTTCGCGTTCGGCCCGAGCGGCCGCTCGGGCTGGGCGAGCTGAAAGCCGAGGCCGAAGCGCGAGGGACGATTCAGCACCGCGTCGGGGCCGTTCGAGGCCTCGCGTGTGGCGAGCTCGAGCGTCTCGCTCTCCAGCAGCCGGATACCGTCGAGCGCCCCTCCGGCCGCCAGCGCGCCGTAGATCCTCGCCACGGCGCGAGCGGTCGCGTGGGCGTTCGTCGAGGGCATCTCGGCTGCACGCCACGCCCGCGTGTTGACCGTGCCGAGGCCTGACAGACCCGGTGGGTTGAGGTAGGCGCGGCGCACCAGACAGGGCGTGTGCGCGTCGATGAAGCTGCTCCGCACGCTGGCAAAGAGGAAGTCCGCGACGCGCCGATCCTCCGCCGCGGCGAGGCCGATGTGGAAGTCCGCGGCCAGCGGCTCGGAGATCGTGCGCCGCAGAAACGCCCCGATGCTCTCGCCGCTGATCCGGCGCACGAGCTCTCCAACGAGGAACCCGTAGGTGTTGACGTGGTAGCCGTGTCCGTGACCCGGCTCCCACCACGGCTTCTCGGCCGCGAGCGCCGAGGTCATCAGCTGCCAGTCATACATCGCCGCTGGCGGAAGCAGGCGGCGGATCGCCGGCAGCCCGGCGCGGTGGGCGAGCAGCATGCGCACCGTCACATCGCCCTTGTCGGCGGCCGCAAACTCGCTCCAGTGGTCGGCAACCGGGGCGTCGAGTTCGACCTGCCCGCGCTCGACGAGCATCAGCAGACAGATCGCGGCCATGGGCTTGCCAACCGAGAAAACATCGACGAGCGTGTCGCGGCGCCACGCTCGCGTGCGTTCTCGGTCGGTCCATCCCGCCCACAGGTCGACGACCGGCCTGCCCTCGAGCGTCACGGCCACCGCCGCGCCCACCTCGCCGTGCTCCGCGAAGTTCCTGGCCAGCGCGCTCTGCACCCCGGCAAAGCGCCGGTCACAGCTGCCGCTGATCGCAACCTCGGAGGTCATCGCGGCGGAGAGCTGGGCGGGGGCGGGCGCGTCGCGGCAACGGTACATCACCGGCTGGTCACTCGGATGACCAACTCGTTAGTCGGTTGATGTGTTTTCACGGCGATGTTCGCCGTGGATGCGAGCGGTGGCGAGCTGAGGAGGCGCCCAGCTGCGGCGCGCGGCCACCGGTGATCGTCTGAGATCATCTGGCGGTGAGTCTGCTCGTGTCAAAGCTGCTGCTCGCCCCGCTCTTGGTGATCGGCGCTTCGCTTGCCGGTCGTCGATGGGGACCCCGAGCTTCGGGCCTGCTCGTCGCGCTGCCGCTCGTCGCCGGCCCGATTCTGTTCATCGCGAGCGCCGAACACGGCGCGAGATTCGGCGCGCACGCGGCCAGCGCATCGCTGCTCGGGTTGGCAGCACTCGCCGCGTTCGTCGTCGTCGTCGTGAAGACGTCGCGCTCGCGTGCGTGGTTGAAGGTCCTGGCCAGCGGCTGGCTCGTATACCTGACGGTGGCGCTGGCCTTCTCAACGGTCACACCGGCGCCGGCGCTCGGGCTGACGGTTGCCGCCGGCGCCTTTCTGCTGGCCGGGCTGCTCACCCGCGATCGCGGAGCGGCCCTCGACGGGCGCCCGAGCAGCACCCTGCCCAAGTGGGACATCCCGGCACGCGCGGTGGCCACGGCCGCGTTGGTGCTGGCCGTCACGGGGCTGTCGGCCGCGCTTGGTCCGGCCGTGACCGGGGTGCTCGCTCCATTTCCTGTGTCCACGAGCGTCCTTGCGGGGTTCGTGCTGGTCCAACACGGTCCCAGGCATGTCGGCGAACTGCTGCGCGGCTTCCTCCGCGGCGCCCTTGGCTTCGCCTTCTTCTGTTTCCTCGTCGCAGTCCTGCTCGTCCCGCTGGGAGCGCCGGCGGCGTTTGCGATCGGTCTCGGCGGCGCTTTGCTCGTGCAGCTGGCTGCGCGGATCGTTCCGCGCCCGGCCGTGGCGACGCTGAAGGTCTCAGACTAGGCGATGCCCGTCAGCCTCTCCCGCGAGCTCGCGATCCGCGGCGTCGCATGCAGATGGGGATATCTTTGGCAAGGGATGCCAACCAGTGGAGGAGAGGCGCATGAGCACGAGTGAGATCGACGTACTGCTGCAGGGGGCAGTGGACGATGGCGTCATGCCGGGCGTCGTCGCAATGACGGGCGACCGCGACGGCGCGCGCTACGAGGGCACATTCGGGCTTCTCAACATCGACGGCGACGACCCCGTGGCAGCGGACACGATGTTCGCGATCATGTCGATGACCAAGGCATTTACGAGCGTGGCGGCGCTCCAGCTGATAGAGCAGGGCGCCCTCGAGCTCTCACAACCTGTCGCCGACGTGCTGCCCGCCTTCGCCGATCTGGAGGTGCTCGAGGGCTTCGACGGCGAGGAGCCTCGCCTGCGCCCGCCGGCGCGCCAGGCGACGATTCGCCACCTGCTCACGCACACCTCCGGCCTTGCCTACTCGTTCCTGAACAGCGACATCCTGCGCTACCGCGAGCTCACCGGGACCGCCGACGAGCTGACCGGCCAGCTGGCGATGCTGCACGTGCCGCTGGTCGCGGACCCTGGCACTCGCTGGGAATATGGCATCAGCACCGACTGGCTCGGCCAGGTGGTGGAGGCCGTCAGCGGCAGCGATCTCGCCAGCTACTGCGCCGCGCACATCTTCGCTCCGCTGGGGATGGCCGACGCGAGCTTCCGCCCGAACGACGAGCAGCTGGCGCGGATGATGACGCTCTACAGCCGCACGCCCGAGGGCGGCCTCGTCGAGCCCCTGCTCGAGGTGCCCGAGCCCGAGTTCGCGATGGGCGGCTCGGGTGGCTACGCGACGGCCGCTGACTACCTGCGCTTCCTGCGCGCGCTGCTGCGAGGCGGCGAGCTCGACGGCGAGCGGGTGCTGCGCGCCGAGACCGTCGAGCTTGCCTTCAGCGATCAGCTGGACGGGGCATCCCTGCCGGACGGCATGCACTCGGCCATGCCCGAGCTCTCAAACGACGTGCCCGCCTTCCCGTTCGCCCAGGGCTGGGGTCTCGGGTTCCACCTCTTCCTCGAGGACCTGCCGGGCATGCGCCGCGCCGGCTCCGGCGACTGGGGCGGCCTGTTCAACTGCTCCTACTGGATCGACCGCACGGCAGGGGTCGTCGGGCTGTTCCTCACACAGGTCCTGCCGTTCTACGACGCGCGTATCGTGGAAACGACCGCGGCCTTCGAGCTGGGCGTCTACGCCGACGTCGGTGCCGTGCACTTGGCCTAGCTCGTCGCTGCGCCCGAAGCGGACGCCGGCTCCGATGAGCTGCGGCTAGAGCAGGCGGGCGCCCGCGCCCGGGCGCACCTCGCGAGCGTCCTCGAGATTGGGGATGCCGGGAGCGAACAGGCCGATGACGCTGCCACCGAAGCCGCCGCCGACCATGCGCGCGCCGCTCGCCCCGGCCGCGCGCAGCCGCTCGACGGCGGCCTCGACCGCGGGGGTTGAGACCTCGTAGCAGTCACGCAGGCTCGCGTGGGAGGCGTTCAGCAGCCCCCCGATGGCCTCGAGGTCATCGGCCCGCAGCGCGGCCACGGCCTCGAGCACCCGCCGGTTTTCGCCGCGCACGTGGCCGGCGCGGCGGCGCAGCGGTTCCGGCAGCGCTTCGGCGGCCTCGGCGCTGGCCTCCCGCAGCGAGGCCACGCCCAGCAGCCGGCAGGCCCGCGCGCACTCGGCGCGGCGCTCGTTGTAGCCCGAGCTCGCGTGGACATGGCGCTCGCCTGAGTCGAGCAGCAGCAGCCGCCAGCCGCCAAGTCTGAGCGGTACCGCGTCGATCTCGAGCGTGCGGAAGTCGATGCACAGCGCGGCCTCGGGTGCGCCGAACAGCGAGGCCAGCTGATCGAGCAGGCCCGTATGAGCGCCGACCCATTCGTTCTCGACGCGCGAGCACAGGCGGGCGATCTCGGTTCGCTCGACGGGCCTGGCCCGCTCGGGCGAGGCCCGCGCCGAAAGCTCGAGCAGGGCGAGGCACAGCGCCACCTCGAGCGCGGCCGAGGACGACAGGCCCGCCCCGCGTACCACCCTGCCGCTGATCTCAAGACGAGCGCCGACGAGCGGCAAGCCGGCGCGCGTCAGCTCCGCGACGACTCCGCGCACGAACGCGCGCCAGCCCTCGGCGGGCGGGGGATCGGCGAGCGCGAACTCGTCGCTCTCCCCGAGATCGGCTGCGTGCGCCCAGATGCGCTCCTCGCCGGCAGAGCCGAGCGAGTGCGCCTCGGCACGGACGGTGACGCCCTCCTCGATCGCGAACGGCAGCGCGAGGCCCTGGTTGTAGTCGGTGTGCTCCCCGATCAGGTTGACGCGACCCGGAGCGAAGGCGCTCGCGCGCTCATGCGGCACGGGCGATCGCCTCGCGCAGCGCGACGGCCGAATCCTCGGGCAGCGTGTCGGAGATGAACGTGCCCGCTCCCTGCTCGGATCCGGCCAGGTACTTGAGCTTGTCCGCCGTTCGCAGCGGCGGATAGAACTCGACATGCAGGTGTCCGTGTCCGTGCGTCTGCTCGGGACGCGCCGGGGCGTGGGGGAATCCAGCCGCGCCGGCTGTCGCTGTCGGCGCCTGATGCATCGCCATCACGTAGGGAAAGGGCCGGTCGAACAGCGCGTCATAGCCGCGCACGAGCTTCTGCAGCGCCGCGGCGAGCAGTCGCAGCTCCTCGGGCTCGCACTCGAGCAGGCTGCGCCGGTGCTCGCGCATGACCACGTGCGCTTCATATGCCCATCGCGCCGCGTAGGGGATGTACACGACGACGGCGTCGTTCTCGAGCAGCATCCGCCGGCCGTCCTCGAGCTCGCGCTTCATCAACACACACGGCGCGCAGCCCCCCAGGCGCTCGTCGGCGGCGAGCTCGAGCGCCGGCACCGGAGGCAGGAAGGGGTACCCGTAGATCTGGCCGTGCGGGTGGTGCAGGGTGACGCCGACCTCGACGCCGCGGTTCTCGAAGATGAAGACGTAGTCGATGTCCTCGCGCGCGCCGAGCTCTTCGTAGCGCTGACGCAGGACCCACATCAACGCCTCCGCGCGCTCCGGCTCGAGCGTCCCGAAGGAGCCGTCGTGGACGGGCGTGTAGACGACGACCTCGGCCGCCCCGAGCGGCGCCTCGAAGGCCGGGAAGCGGTTGTCGAAGACCGCGATCTCGAAGCTCGGAAACGGAATCTCACCCGGCTCCCGGCCGGGGCTTGCCGGGTCCAGGGGGCAGTGGTCGCGCGCGGGCAGGAAGGTGCGCTCCTGGCGGTGGATCGCGTAGACGACCTCCTCGCCGCGCAGCTCCTCGAAGCGCAGCTCGCTCACGCCGACTTCCCCGCCGAGCGCGCGTAGAGCAGTAGCGCGCGGCCGTCGTCTTTGACATACCGCGACACCGAGATGGGCCCGTAGCGCTCGCCCGGCCGCGACTCCCCCGGCTCTGGACCACCCTCCCCAGCCGCTTCTGCCGGGCCGCGCTCGGGTTCTCGCGGAGCGGGCGCGGGCGCGGGCTCAGCTGTCATGCGGGGAGGGTATACCCAGCCACGGGAACGCATGCGGGCCCCGACCTCCTCGCCGCCGCGGCGCATGCACGCCCCCACGATGGCGCCGGCTTGGCGCCGCTCGAATCTCGCTACCTGCGGCCTGCGATGCGGCTGATTGACGCGCCGCTCAGCGGGAAGGTAGTGTCTGGCGTTGCAAGGCAGCGAACGGGACGCCTCTGGACGAGGGATATGCCTTTGTAAAGCGGGCCGAGAGGAGAACCAATGTCAGAGACCGATCAGGCGAACGAAGCCGTAGAGCTGCTGGACTACCTCGACCGGCCCAACAAAGATCAACCGGGCTTCGATCGACGGGCGTTTCTGCGGCGAACCGCGCTGACGGGCGCGGCGGTGGGGGGAGTCAGCAGCCTGCTGGCGGCGTGCGGGTCGAGCGCCTCGAGCAGCGGCGGCAACTCCTCGGACGTCTTCGGATCGCACCCCGACTACAAGTTCGTGTTCGTCAACCACGTCACGACGAACCCGTTCTTCACCCCGACGCAGTACGGCGCCGCCGACGCGTCCAAGCTGCTCGGCTCCTCCTATCAGTGGACCGGCTCGGAAAACAGCAACGTCAGCCAGATGGTCAATGCGATGAACACCGCCGTCACCAGTGGCGCCAAGGGGATCGCCGTCGCCCTGATCGACCTGCACGCCTTCAACGCGCCGACTGAAGCCGCGCTGAAGGCGGGGATCCCCGTCGTCGCCTACAACGCGGACGCGCCGGGGAACGCGCGCCTGGCATACATCGGCCAGAACCTGAAACTGGCCGGCGAAGAAATGGGCAAACGGATCGTCGCCGCCGTCGGCTCGGGCGAAGTCGGCCTGTTCATCGCCACGCCCGGCTCGGCCAACCTGCAGCCGCGCATAGAAGGCGCGGAAAAGGCGATCAAGGACTCGGGAGCAGCGATCACGGCGCACTCGGTCGCAACGGGTGCCGCCGTGGCGCAGGAGCAGCCGGCGATCGAAGCTTGGTACCAGAGCCACAAAGAAGCGAAGGGCATGTACGCGGTCGACGGCGGCAGCACGGAATCGCTGGCCAAAGTCATGCAGAAGTTCGGGCTCGCGAGCAAAGGCATCCACGCCGGCGGCTTCGACCTCACCGAACAGACGCAGAAACTGCTGAAAGAAGGCAACATCGAATTCACGATCGACCAGCAGCCCTATCTGCAGGGATTCATGCCAGTTCTGGAGCTGTTCCTGTGGCAGGTGTCCGGGTCGCTGACCGGCCCCGCGGAAGTCGACACGGGCCTCAAGTTCCTCAACAAAGAAACGGTCGCTCCGTACGTCAATTCGAAGAGCCGCTTCGAGGGAACATCCTCGGAAGCCAAGGTGGTCCCGATCCCGGCCGGTACGGCAGCGTAAACAATGGCGCAGGTGGCCGGAGAGCCAGCCTCGCCCCAGAAACCGACGATGCCGGGGGGCGGCTCGGTGCACGCGCACCAGGCCGCCCCTTCGGTGCCGCGCCGGCTGTTCGAGCGCGCGATCTCGCTGCGCGAGGGCAGCATCATCATCGTCACGATCATCGTGGCGATCTACTTCTCCGCGAACACGAGCACGTTCTTCACGGGCGACAACTTCAAGACGCTGCTGCCCTACTTCGCGCCGCTGGCGATTCTCGGCGCGGGCGAGGTGTTCGTGATGATCCTGGGCGAGATCGACCTCTCGATCGGGGCCATGTACATGTTCGCGCCGATCGTCTTCTACAAGCTCGACACCGCCGGGTTGGGCCTGCTGGTCTCAGCGATCGTCGCGCTATTGATCTGCATGGTCGTCGGCGCGATCAACGGCGCGTTCGTGGCGATCGCCGGAGTGAGCTCGTTCGTGACGACGCTGGGCATGCTGTTCACGTTCGAGGGGCTCAGCCTGATCCTCTCGCACGGCACACCGGTGGCGACGCCGGGGGCCCAAGTCACCCAGAGCCATGTCAACGTGCACCACGTCGTCAACGGGCACAGCATCGTGCTCCCGGAAACAGTCAACCACGTCGGCACGTTCGCGAAAATCTTCGGCGGTGGCGTCTACTCCGAGCTGATCTGGGCCGTGGTGATCGTGGTGGTGCTGCAGGTGGTGCTGACGTTCACGCGCTGGGGCCTGTACACGGTCGCGATCGGCTCCAACAAGCTGGGCGCGGCGGAGGCGGGCGTGAAGGTCAAGCTGGTCACGATCCGCAACTTTGTGCTGTGCGCGCTGACGGCTGGGCTCGTCGGCCTGTTCGAGGCGATCCGATCGCAGACGATCCAGCCCGACCCGTCGGGGCCGAATGAACTGCTGCTGCTCGCGATCGCCGCCGCGGTCATCGGTGGCACCCTGCTGTCCGGCGGCTCGGGAACGGTCATAGGCGCCTTCATCGGCGCGCTGTTCCTCGGCATCCTCAAGGACGGGCTGATCCTGCAGGGTGTCAACGCAAACTACCTGCTGTTCTACACGGGCCTCGCGATCGTCGTCGCGATGACCGCCAACGTCTACGTCGGACGTGCGCGAAGGGGGCACAGCGGCAGTGGTTGACCCGGTCATAGAGCACGCCGTCGTCGGCCCGTCCTCTGCGCCGGACGATGTCCTGCGCGTCGAACACATCGCTAAGAGCTTCGGCCCGGTGACGGCCCTGCGCGACGTGAACCTGCACCTCAAAAAGGGTGAGGTGCTGGGCCTGCTCGGCGACAACGGCGCGGGCAAGTCGACGCTGATCAAGATCATCTCCGGCTTCCAGAAGCAGGATTCGGGCACGATGCTGCTGCACGACGAGCCCTATCAGCCGAAAAGCGTCGACGACGCCCGTGCCAAAGGCATCGACACCGTCTATCAGGACCTGGCGCTGATCGACGAACTGTCGGTCTACCACAACCTGTTCCTGCGTCGCGAGCGGCTGCTGCGACCGTTGCCGCTGCTCGACAACAGGAAGATGAAGCACGAAGCCCGGGCGGCGCTCGATGAGATCGGGATCAACATCCCGCGGATCGACGTGTCGGTGGCGCGCCTATCCGGCGGCCAGCGCCAGGCGATCGCGGTGGCGCGCACCGTCAACTCGGCGGCGGACATCATCCTTCTGGACGAGCCGCTGGCGGCGATGGGGGCAAAAGAGGGAGCGCAGATCCTCGACCTCGTCGCGCGGCTCAAGGCCGAGGGCCGCGTCTCGATCATCATGATCCTGCACAACTACGTCCACGTCCTTGAGGCGTGCGACCGGGTGAGCATGATCCAGGACGGCGTGATCGCGCTGGACAAGCCCACAGCGGAGACCTCGGTGGAGGAGCTGACCGACATCGTCGTCAACGAGTATCGGCGTGCTCGCGAACAGACCCATGAAGAAAGCTCGACGCCCGCCTGAGGCTAGGACCGGCGCTGACCCTTAGGGTCAGGCTTCGCTTGAGGGCGCCCACAGGTTGATGCCGCTGTCCACGGCGTGGCGTTCGATCTCAGCGAGTTCCTCAGCGGAGAAGTCAAGGTTGGACAGCGCGAGGACGTTCTGCTCGAGCTGGCTGACGCTGCTCGCGCCGATCAGCGCGGAGCTCACCCGCTGATCGCGCAGCACCCATGCGATCGCGAGCTGCGCGAGCGACTGACCGCGCTGCGCGGCGATGTCATTGAGCGCGCGTACGCGCGCGAGGTTCTGCTCGCTGAGCAGCCCTTCCGCGAAGGCCTCACCGCGACGCACGCGCGAGTCCTCCGGCACGCCGTGCAGGTAACGGTCGGTCAGCAGCCCCTGGCCCAGCGGTGAGAACACGATCGCTCCGACGCCGTGACGCTCGAGGACCTCGAGCAGGCCACCCTCGATCCAGCGGTTCAGCAACGAGTAGGAGGGCTGGTGGATCAAAAGCGGCGTGCCGAGCCCGGCCAGGATCTCGATCGCCTCCTCGGTGCGCTCGGGCCCGTAGGAGCTGATCCCGACGTACAGCGCCTTGCCCTGGCGGACGGCGCTGTCGAGCGCGCCCATCGTCTCCTCGAGTGGCGTGGCGGGGTCGAAGCGGTGCGAGTAGAAGATGTCGACGTAGTCGAGCCCCATCCGCGCGAGACTCTGATCGAGGCTCGTAAGCAGGTACTTTCGCGAGCCGAACTCACCGTAGGGTCCGGGCCACTGGTCGTAGCCCGCCTTCGTCGAGATGATCAGCTCGTCACGGTAGCGGGCGAAATCCTCCTTGAAGATCCGCCCGAAGTTGATCTCGGCGGCGCCGTAGGGTGGCCCGTAGTTGTTCGCGAGGTCGAAGTGCGTGATGCCGAGATCGAAGGCGCGTCGCAGGATCGCACGACTGCCCGAGAGCGGCCGGTCGTCGCCGAAGTTCTGCCACAGGCCGAAGGAGATCGCCGGGAGCTGGATGCCGCTTCTGCCGACGCGTCGGTAGGGCATCCGCTCGTAGCGGGTCGGCTCAGGCAGATAGTCAGGCTCGGCGCGGGCGGGGTCGAACGGCACCGGGCAATTATCGCATCGGCGCGCGGTGCGCGGCCCGAGCGAATCCGACCCCGCGGCGCATGCTCACAGGATCATTCGGCCCCGGCGAACGCCGCATCGGCGACGGCCTGGGCGGCGGGTCCGTACGGAGGCGCGAAGGCCTCGATCAGATCGCCCTCGCCGCGGACAAATACGCCTCGCACGTTGGAAAACTCGCGGAAGCCCTCGATGCCGTGGTGGCGACCCGAGCCGCTCTGGCCGATGCCGCCGAAGGGCAGCGAGGGCAGGGCGCCGTGCACGGCGGCGCAGTTCACGCATGCGCCACCTGAGGTCGTGCGCCGCAGCACGTCATCGGCGGCGGCGGCGTCCTTCGCGAACACGTACAGCGCCAGCGGCCGCTCCCCGCGGTTGACGTAGTCGATCGCCTGGTCGAGCGTGTCGTAGGCCTTGATCGGGAGGATCGGCCCGAAGATCTCCTCCTGCATCAGCGCGAGATCCTCAGGCGGGTCGATGATGAGCGACATCGGCAGCTGACGGGCGTCCGGATCGACCTCTCCCCCCTCCCCCAGCGCCCGCACATCGCAGCCGCGTGCGCGCGCATCCTCGAGCATTCCCTCGATGCGCTCGAGATGGCGGCCCGAGATGATCCCCGTGCAGCCGTCGGAGGCGCAGTAGCCGGGCATCGACTCGCGTGCGTAGGCGGCCGCAAGAGCCGCAAACTCCTCCACACGCGCGCGCGGGACCAGGCAGTAGTCGACAGAGATGCACATCTGCCCGTTCTTGATCGCCTTCGTCGCGAGCACCTGCTTGACCGACTCGGCGTCGACGCTGTCGTCGGTGAGGATCGCCGGGCACTTGCCGCCCAGCTCGAGCGTCACCGGTACGAGCTGCTCAGCTGCCGCCTTGGCGATCTCGCGCCCGACCGCCGGGCTGCCGGTGTACAGCAGGTGATCCCAGCGCACGCGCGTGAAGGCTCGCGCCAGCTCCAGACCACCAACCACCACATCGACCCGCTCGCGATCGAACGTCGCGTGGACCATCTCGCGCAGGAGCTCGGCGCAGGCGGGGGTGTACTCCGACGGCTTGATCACGATCCGATTCCCGGCGGCGAGCATCTCGATCAGCGGACCGACGGACAGATCGAACGGGAAATTCCAAGGAACGATGTTGCCGATGACGCCCTTCGGCTGCGGCTGGACGAAGGCGCTCCCGGTCCCAAACAGCAGCGGGTCTGTGAGTCGGGGCTCGGCCGCCATCCAGGTCGGGAGCGCCTCAGCCGCATACACCGCGCGGCCAGCGGGGCCCAGGACTTCGATCAAATCCGCGGACAACGGCGCGTGCACGCCGAAGTCGCTGCTGAGCGCCTCCTGGATCTGCGTGCGATGGCTCATCAGCATCCCGGCGAGCGCCCCGAGCAGGCCCTGTCGCTCCTCAAGCGACGGGAAGGGGTCGGCCAGGAAGGCGGCGCGCTGGCGCTGGACGATCTCCTGCAGCTCGATGATCGCGGCGGTGTCCTCGCCGGTGCTCGCGGCGCGATTCTCGGTGGTCGCCATCCCTCTCCTCCTCTGGCTCGTTGAACTCGCAGACTACGCCCGTTGGCGCTCCCGCGCCAGCCCCGTCCGGGGCAGGGCGGGTCCTAGTCAGCCTCGGCGGCCGCGCTCCTGCGCTCCCGCTGGACGCGGGCGATGCGCCCACCGAGAGCGCTCAGCAACATGCCGGCGATCGCGGTGATCACCGCCAGCAGCGGTGGAAAGCTGCCGAGCGAGACCTTCGCATGGGTACCGGCGATCGCGTGTACCACGAGCAGGGCGACCCCGTAGATGAAGCCGGCCACGAGACCGCGATCGGCCCCGCCCCAACCGTCCTGGTGCTCGAAGCCGCCGACGATGGCGCCGATCGCGGTGAGTAACGAGTAGCCCCAGTAGGCGCCGCTTGAGACGCCGACCAGCACACCGGCGACCGCGCCCGCAACGGCGGGCACGATGCCGCCCAGCACGACCTGCACGGGGCGCGGACGGTCGCGAAACAAGATCGGGTCATACATGGCACTCCTCCTCCTCCTCCTACCGGTACCGCTCGCGCTCGGGTGAGAGCCAGCCCAACCTACTACAGCGGCTCATCGCAGCCTCCGCGGCCTCCCTTCCCGGGTCGCCGCCCAGCCGGCGAACACGTAGGCCCAGGCCTGCGGCCCATGGCGCAGCGCTACCGACGTGCGTGTGTAGCCGTCGACCTCGTAGGCGTCGGCAGCCAGCAGCTCCTGCTCCGAGATCAGGAGCACGGTGCCCTCGACCGCCGCCGCTGGATCGTCAGACGCTCGCAGGATCGGATGGCAGTCGCTGCCGCTGGTCGCGATCACCGCCGGATCGGTGATCGTCAACGTCTCCAGCCGGTAGCCGAGGACCGCGTTGGGCTCGCCGTCGAGTAGGCGCCCGAACGTCGCCAACTGCACCTGCGCCTCGCGCAGGGTCCCATACGAGAACAGCCGCACCGAGCGCTCGCCGGCCGCGCTCGCCATCTAATCAGCGGCGCGCGAGCCGACGCCGAGCCGGACGGGCAGCGTCTTCAGCTGGTTCAGGAAGAGTGCCTCGGCCGCGACCGGCCGGCCAGCCAGCGAGATCTCCGGATAGCGCGCGAGCGTCTCCTCGATCATGATCCTCAGCTCGAGCCGAGCGAGTGCCGTTCCGAGGCAGAAGTGCCGCCCGCCCGCGCCGAAGGCCTGGTGCTCGGGGTCGCGAGTGACGTCGAAGCGGTCCGGGTCCTCATAGCGCGTCTCATCGCGATTCGAGGACACGTACCACATGATCACCTTCTCGCCCTTTCGGATCTTCTGCCCATGCAGCTCGGTGTCGCAGGTCGCGGTGCGGCGAAAGTGGGCGAAGGCCGGAAACATGCGCAGTGCCTCCTCGACCGCACTCGGGATCAACGAGGGGTCGTCCAGCAGCTTCCGCTTCTGCTCGGGGTCTTCGAGAAGCGCCCGCATACCGCTGCAGTAGGTGGCCTTGGTGCTGTCGTTGCCGGCAGCCATCAGCAGAAAGAAGCCCATCACGATCTCGTGTTCCTCGAGCTTCTCGCCGTCAACCTCGGCGTGCACCAGCACGCTCGTGAGATCTTCGGTCGGGCTGGCCTGGCGATCCTCGATCATCTCGCGGCAGCGCTCGAACATCTCGGGAATCTCTTTCTCAAGAACACCCTCGATACCGCCCGGGCTGAGGTCCTTGTCATCAGGCGCGAGCGTCGAGTTGACGATCCTCGCCCAGACCGCGTCTTCCTCCTCGGACAGCCCCATGAAGCTTCCGATCACGCGGGAGACGACGGGCTGGGCCACGTCGACGACGAGGTCGCAGGTGTCCCTGCCCTCGAGCCGCCCGAGCACCGTCGTGACGATCGCCCTGATCCGCTCCTCGTGGTCGGCTATGCGCTTGGGCGTGAACCCCCGCTGGAAGAGCGCCTTGATGCGGTCGTGCTTGGGCGGGTCCATGCCGATGAACATCCCCCGCGCGAGCTCGAGCGGGAAGATCTCCGCGAACGCCGTGACGCCCCCGAGTTCTGATGAGTAGGTCTGCCAGTCCCGGCTTACGGCGTGGACGTCCTCGGCGGTGGTCACCGACCAGAAGCCGGCCTCCTCGGGAAACTGCTCGATGCGCTCGGTTCTGTGGATCGGGCACTGGCCTCGCATCTGCTTGAACAGCTCATACGGCGGGCCGTCCTGCCAGAGCTCGCGCTGTGCGAGCTCCACATCCTTGATGTCGCGTCCCGTTGTGGCCATCGTGTGCCTCCTCCGCCTGCTCGTGGTTTTCAGCTGCGTGCGATGAACTGGCTCAGCTCACCATATGCCCACCGGGCGCGGACCGCTAGATCGCAGAAGGCGCCACGGTCAACCCACCAGAGACACATGCTAACGATGTATCAAATCTCGTGCTGGTCATGAATGTCGTTATTACAAGATATTATGGTTGTGTGTCAGTCGGTCGATCAGTGGCTATGCTTCGGAGGGCGGGACCCAGGGGAATTGGCCGAAAACGCGGAGGTATAGGTGGCGAGAACGCAAGCAACGGAGATGCCGGCCGCGAGCACGCTCGTCACGGCGGGCGAACCGATCCCGGTCTTTCGTCGCGCCCAGCCCAAGGACGGACTGGACATCGCCAAGGCGACGTTCCTCAACGGTGACCGCGTGGACATGGGCACCCTGGCCACACAGCTGGCCACCTCACGGTCGACGCTCTACCGCTGGTTCGGTTCGCGTGAGCAGCTGCTCGAGGAGGTGCTTGTGGAGCTGGCCCAGGAGTTCAGCGCGGCGGCTCGCGCTGAAGCCGCGGGACAGGGCGACGAGCGCGTGCTGGACTTTGCCCGTCGCGTCATGAACGCGACTGCTCAGTTTCAGCCCCTGCGCACCTTCGTCGAGCACGAGCCCCAGCTTGCACTGCGGTTGCTGATCGGCGAGCGAGGAGCCGTTCACGCCAGGCTCGCACAAGCGCTATTCGAGGTGGTCTCCGAAGCACACTCGGCCGAGGAGGCAGGGGCGCTTGAGACGCACCTGGACGTCGTCGTCCAAGTCGCGGCCACCCAGCTGTGGGCGACCCTGGCGATCGGAGATGAGCCTCAGACCGAGCGCGTCGTCGGCATCGTGCGCGTGATGCTGGCCGCAGGCCGGACGGGCTAGCTCTCAGGTCGCGCCGGGGTACGCTGCGCAGGCGCGGCGTACGCGGCGTGCAGGTGACAGCTCCCAGCCGACAGCGACCCAGCGACGCGAGTCAGGCCCCCCGGGCGCTCCTCGCGGCGCTGGGCCCCCGTCAGGAGGAGGAGGTCCCAAGCTTCTCCGCTGCGGGCGCAGAAGTCCAATATGCCTTGAGCTCGGTGACATAGTCACCACGCATCGCAGATTGCTCGACAGAGACTAATGGGACCGCTTGGGCACTCCCAGCCCTGGCGCTCTGCTGAAGGCTGTGTTTCTCGGAGTGACCCGAAGCGGCCCCGTACCTCCCTCGGGAGTCCTCGCTATGGGGGGATAGCAACAACCCCTGCCATAACCATAATCGATCTTGGCATGCGACTTGCCTATGAGACCGCGCGCCCAGGCCCGATGCTGATCGACTAGTCTGCCGGAGGAGGCATCGATGCCATTCAAGCGGGGCCAGCTGCGCTACTTCGTCACGGTCGCAGAGGAAGGCCAGATGACGCGCGCTGCGGCGAAGCTCCAGATGGCCCAACCGGCGCTCTCGCAGGCGATCGCCCGCCTTGAAGCCGAACTAGAGCTCCAGCTGCTCGAGCGCCACGCACGCGGAGTCACCCTCACGGCCGACGGCGAGAAGTTCTACGCGAAGGCACGTCTGGCGCTCGACGCTTGCACGGACGCCATCCAGACGGCTCGGTCGCTCGCGCGGGCCGAGAAGGGCACGATCGAGTTCGGGTTCCTGGGCGCCCCGCCGGGACTAGACAGTCCTACCCATCTGGAAGCTTTTGCAGAAGCGCATCCCGATATTGATATCCGCTATCGAGAGCTCCCGTTTCCGTCCGCCCCGACGGCATCGTGGCTCTCGGAGGTGGACATCGCCGTTTGCCATCTGCCGCCGGCCGATCCAAACGTTTGGTCCCAATTGGTTCGCCACGAGCCGCGCGTTGTGCTGGCGCCGAAGCGTCATCCGCTCGCAGGGCGTTGCGAGCTGACCGTTGCCGAAGTGCTGGATGAGACCTTTATCGGCCTTCATCCGTCGATCGAGCCGGCTTGGGCGGGCTTCTGGAGTCTCGATGATCATCGTGGCGAGCTTCCACGGCACGTGACCGTCGACCGAGCGGCCAATCCGCAAGAGGTCCTCGCATCGCTCGCCGTGCGCCGGGCTATCACGACCGTACCGGCCTCCGTCGCGGGGGTGATCGTCAACGTCGTGACCGGGGTGACGGCGATCCCCCTGCGCGACGCGAGGCCTTCGGCGATCACGCTGGTCGGGCGCGAGGACCGTCGCAACGCCTTGGTCGCGATCCTCGCCGCCTTCGCCCAAGAGCTCGCTGGCGACAGCGCCGATGTGGCGCTGTCCGTGGATGCCTGAGCCCGGGCCACGTAGCATCCCGACGATGTCCGTGCCGGACGGCTATGAGACGTTCTCGCCGAGCCCGTTCGGAGGGCTCGTGGGTCCCCTTTACGCCGGCTGGCGTGACTCGGGGCCGACGCTCGCCGTCCGGGTCGCCCCAGAACACGGCAACAGGAGCGGCCGAGCCCACGGCGGCTTGATGATGACCCTGGCCGACATC
The DNA here is from genome assembly GCA_963761355.1 of uncultured Solirubrobacteraceae bacterium. GTDB lineage: Bacteria > Actinomycetota > Thermoleophilia > Solirubrobacterales > Solirubrobacteraceae > Palsa-744. Next base: position 295,862 of record CAVXHC010000007.1, on the reverse strand, counting down.
GCCCTGACCCGCGCGGCTCTCGAGCAGCTTCCGCCGAACGCACGGGTCGCGACGGCCGACCTCCATATCTCATTTCTCGAGAGCGTCGATGAGGGCGACTGGTTGGAGGCGATCCCCAGCATCGACCGAGTGGGCCGGTCCCTGATCCACGGGAGCTGCGTGCTCACGACCGGAACCAAGACGGCCGCCAAGGTGCTCGCGACCATGGCCGTCCGCCAGTCGCTGTAGCGGCATCTCGACTGCTCGCGGCTGCTCAGTCAGCCGCCATCGCGCCAGCACGCTTCGCCATCTCATCGGGCCCCAGGTCCTGGACGTGGCTGGCGACATCCCAGCGGTGACCAAAGGGGTCCTCGAATCGCCCGGAGCGATCACCGTAGAACCGGTCCTCGACCTGGCGTAGCGCCTTGGCGCCCGCGGCGATGGCCTGCTCGAACACGCTGTCAGCGTCCTCGACGTACACGTGCACCATCATCGGGTTGCCGCCGATGGCACGCGGCCCACGCACGTCCACCTCCGGGTTCTCGTCGGCGAGCATGATCATCGAATCGCCAAGCTCAAGCTCGGCGTGAAAAATCCTGCCGTCCGGGCCGGGCATGCGCATCCGCTCTCGCGCGCCCAACACCGAGCAATAGAAGTCGATTGCCGCGCCGGCCCCGTCAACGAACAGGTATGGCATGACGCGGGGGTAGTCGTCAGGTATTGGCTTCGCCACTTGCTTGAACCTCCTGCCGGTGGTGAATGGCTTGCGAAGGGCAAGTACGCTAGCGCCCGCCGGCCCGTCGTCCATGCTGTCCGCCGGCGGAGTTGCACGCCGGCGTCAGCGGGCAGCCGGCTTCGGGCTCTGCCCGTTGGGCAGTGTTGCCTTGCTCAGAGCCACCTTGCCGACGATGACCGATTCGTGTGGTGCGCCGGCCGAGGGGCCCTGTCGGTTCAGGTATGTCACTTCGAACCCCTCTCGCGATGCGCAGGAGGGGGTGAGCACGAAGAGCCCCAGCGAGGTCGTTCTCAGTGTTTCGTGCGCCCTGACGTGGCGCTGTATGTCCCAGCTGGTTTCAGGACGGCCACCAGCCTTGCATGCTGCGAACCCGTCGATCGAGTAGTCGCCGGCCGCAGAGGTGACCGCGTAGGGAGCCGTGAACCCGACCTCGCCCTTGTAGCACGGGTAGAGCAGAAACGCGGCCTTGCATGCCGCGCGGGACTGGGGCAGCAGCGTGAGATGAAGCATCGCGTGAAGGCTGCGTGTCGGGTTGAATCGTCTCTGCTGTTCGAGAACGCGCTTCGGCAGTGGTGCGGGGCGCGTGCCCGGCGGCTCGTGGATCGTGATGCTGCCGAGCGGCGTCGGCTGTGGCAGGCCGCCCGCGAAGCTGACGTATTCGACCTTGAAGTTCATTGCCCGGCCGCATGCGTGGGAGAGAACTTCCGCGACGGGTATGGTCACGAGTGCGCCGCGTGCGACGTCGGCCTGAGAGCCTCCTCCGGCGAGGCCGCGAGGGCAGACCCGCGCCGTCACCGAGTAGCTCTCGTCGGCATTCGTGACGGGGTAGGGCGCACGGAAGCTGATCTGCGCGCCCGTGATCACGTTGTTGTGGATGTGCAGCCGTGCGTGCAGGGGCGTGTGCACGATGGGCAGCGCAGCCGGGCGAGGTGGCGGCACTTCCGAGAGCCCGCACGAGGCCAGGCGCAGGTGGCCACGGTCGATGCACGACCGTCCCGCATAGCTGTAGGTGATCGCGGTCAGCGCTCCATTCGGGCCGGCCGGTGAGCTGTAGTTGCCCGGCTCATCTCTGCCGTCGGTCTCGCTTACGCTGCCCAGCGGCCTGCCGCTGGTGTAGCGCTGCACGATCAGATACGCCCCCAAACCCGGGAGCACCGGCTGGGTGCGTGTCCGCGAACCTTCGCGGTAGGTGACGCTCACGGCGTGCGCTCCGAGCAGCCCGAAGGAGATCTCACGGCGGTCGGCGGTTACGCCAGCCCCCTGGGGAGGGCTGGTGGCCGCGCTGAGCTCAAGCCCCACGCTGTCGCCCGCGTAGATTTCTCCCGGGCTCGCGCAGTTTCCGCCTATCCATCCGTCCGCGTTCGCGAGGACGTCTGGGAGCGCGTCTGTGGGGAGCGGGTGGAAACGCCCGTCGTTCTGAAACGCGCCGTCGACGCCGAGCTGACCGAGCTCGTCGTGATAGACGCGGCCGATCTGCACGCAGATGAGGCCGCGCGTGGTGTGGATGATCCGCATTCCCCACGGCAGGCCGCCCGCCGGGTCCGCCGCTCGCAGTTGGAGCAGCCGCGCGCCGCCCGCCACCGGGATCCCCTCGCCGGCGGTGGCGATCGGAGCACGAACCGTCCCGACCGGCGAGCCCGTGAGGATCACTCCGGTCGCAGCCAGCGTGATCGCGGCGGTGGCGAGCACGAACGCGAACGCGACGAGTGCGACGCGCACATGCGCGGACGCGCGGCGTCGCGGTGTGGCAAAGCCTGTGCCGAAGATCGCCAGCAGCGGGCGCCGCACGGCGTGTCGGCGCTCCGCGGCCAGCACCAGCTCCTGCCCGAACCTGTCCATCGCGTCCATCCTCAGGCCTCCTTCATTCTCGTGCGGAGCTCGGCGAGCCCGCGGCTCACGCGCTTGCGGACCACCGACTCCGAGCACCTCAGGCGTCGGGCCAGCTCGCCGTATTCGGTTTCTTGGAGTACGCGTCCTTCGATCGCGCCGCGCTGCTCAGCTGACAGCCGCTCGAGCTCGAGCAGCGCGGCGCCGCCGGCGGCTGCGGCCGCCCGCTGCTCCACGCGCTCGATGTCCTCGTCGCTGAATATGAGCGGCTCGAGACCCAGGCGCCTGCGCGCCCGGTCCTCGACCTGCCCGCGGCGGATCGAGTCGGCCAGCTTGTGGTGTGCGATCGTGAACAGCCACGCGAGCGCCGAGCTCCGCTGCGGGCTGTAACGCGGCAGGGCGGACATCGCCGCCGCGAACGTCTCGGCGGTCAGGTCAGCGGCGAGCTCGCGGTCGCCCGTGCGCCGCAGGAAGAAGGCGAGCACAGCGTCCACGCGCCGTCCGTAGAAGAGCCCAAACGCCTCCGGGTCGCTCCTGCCCGCAACCAGAAGCGCCTCATCGGCATGGTCATCATCGACGCCCACAACCAGTACATCGTGAAGCCCGGCAGTTTGTGACGCGAGAGCGAGCTTGTCGGACGTGTAGTCATGCGGAGTTCGCGTACCCGTGATCGTCGACCGTCACGTAGCCGGCCGGCTCGAGCGATCCGAAACCAGGATCCCGTCGAGCACGAGGTCGGCAAGGCGGCGAGGAAGGTCGTTGTCGAGCGGGTCGTCGGTGAGGAGGGCCCTTAGATTCAGGGGAGCGATCAGAGCCTCCAGGGCTAGCCGACCGTCAACCGTGGCGGAGAGCTCACCGCGGGCAAGGGCGCGTTCTATCATCGCGCTCGCCAGTTCGTAACGCGTTTGCCAGAAGGCGGTGCGGGCTTCCGTGAGTGCGGGGTCCTCGCCTGTGTTTGCGATCGCGTGGAGCAGCGCCCTGCCGAGCGGAGTCGTGAGGTACGCAACGAGCTCGGTGGCGAACGCCGCGAGATCCTCGCGAAGCGACCCAGTATCGGGAATCGGCAGCTGCTGCTCGCTGTGGTTGAGCAGTGCGTCGCAGATGAGGTTCTCCTTCGTGCGCCAGCGACGGCGGATCGACGTTTCGTGCACGCCGGCCCGTGCTGCGACGTCGGCGACCGTGAGCTTCTCGAGGCCTCCCTCGCCGAGCAGGGCCAGGGTGGAGTCGAGGACGGACTGGCGAACACGGGCGGAACGCCCGCCGGGCCGGCGACGAACTGCGGCCTCGGTCATATCGAGAGAATAACGCAGGCAGACTTGCGTTTAGCGCCGCCGTCTGCAACTCTTAGCGCAGATATCCTGCGTTAGAGGAGTGAGACATGCCATACCAGTGGCCATTTGATCCACAGGAGCTGTTCGTCGAGCGCTATCCGCAGATGGTCAACACCGGCCTGCCGGCGCAGGACGCGGACGCGATGCGAGCTGCGATCAGGGACATGTGGGCCGATGAACCAGGCGGGTGGGTATTCGAGTGGTCCCAGCTCGGAGCGCGCTACGCCGAGGAAGGCAACGATGCTCTCGCGACGCTGGCATACGGCTGGGCGAAGTTCCCCGTCCTTGCCGACGACGCCAAGCGCAAGGCGTTGCAGAAGCAGGTCGAGCACTACCTGCTCGCGGCCGAGGACTTCCCCGTCGAATTCGAGCGCAGGTTCCTGGAGGTGCCCCATCACGGCTCGTCTACGCGCCTTCCCGTTCACTTCCTCGCCGCAGCGGACCTCCCTGAGGACGCGCCCGTCCTGATCGCCAGTGGCGGCGTCGACTCATGGAAGATGGACCTCCACGCCCTGTTCGTCACGTTCGCCCTGAACTCTCGTATGCGCGTACTCGCGTTCGATATCCCGGGGACTGGCGAGTGTCCGATTCCACTCAGCCGCGGTTCCGTGGACATGATCGACGGGCTCGTCGCCCGCGCCCGAGAGCTGGGTGACGGGACGGTCGCGCACCTCGGCATCTCGATGGGGGGCTACTTCTCGGCCGCGACCGGCCTGGCGGGCACCGTGGATGCAGCCATCGTGCTTGGCGGCCCCGTCGAGTCCGCCTTCGCCCCCGACCGCTCGTTTCAATTCGGCATGGCGGACATCGTCAGCAATGCCCTCGGATTCGAGCAGCGGCCCAGCGCGCAGGAGATGAGCGAGCGGCGCGCTGGGATGTCCTTGCGCCCGCTGCTCGACCAGGACACGAACTCGCCGACGATCGTGGTGAACGGAGCCGACGACATACACATTCCCCAGGAGGACACGCTCGTGTTCGTAGGCCGCCGCGACACGCGGGTGGAGCTCCTCCCGGACACCGGACACTGTGCCATCTCCAAGCTCGGTGAGGTGGTCCCGCTGATGATCGGTTGGCTCAACGAGACCCTCAACACGACGCAGCTGGCTCGATGAAGTGCCGCTAGCGGGCTCCTGAGTGGCAAGCGCATCCCCCTGAGGGACAGAGCCGCTGTGATCGACCTGCCGCAAGGTGGCTGAGCAGCCGCGGAGCGACGCGTCCAACCTCCGCGTGCGCGCCGCAAGGCGAAGTTCGTACTACCTTCGCCCCTGTCTGCGGCAGTGGAGACGGTGGGAATCGAACCCACGTCCGCGATAGCGTGATGATGGCTTCTACGAGCGTAGCCGGCGCTCTGATCTCATCCCCTGCTCGCCTCGCCGGCGGGGTTGCGGGGGACCAGTCTCCTTAGCTTTCCCCGGCTTGGCAGAGACGGACCGCGCCGGGTGAGCCTGCTTTCTGATCCCGGCCTTCCCCGCCGCAGGCAAGCGGGGCCCGAGACCTCACGGCTTAGCTATTGACTAAGCGGCGAGGGCGTACTCGTGAGAGTCCGCACTTATGGTTTTCCCGGGTGTTTTACGAGGCCGCCCGGGCACCTCGACTCGCCACCATCCCCACAAGCCGACCGCGTCGAAGCCTGTCGTCCCCGGGGATGCTCTACAGGTCCATTCTAACGACGCCCACGAGCGCGGCCGCAAACTCGCCGCGACGCTGGTGCCGGGAGAAAAAAAACGACGCGGTTCCGGGCCGCTTGAGGAACCCACCGGTTGGGACCCGAAGGCCCTTCCTCGTGGGTGGCGCGGCCTCACACCTCGGTGGCCTCGCTCTTTGCGGCTCGGTTCCGCGTCTGAATTCAACCTAGCTCGCCCCGCCGGGGATTGCAACGCCCGCGAGCGCCGCTCCCCGCACTTTCGGAAAAAAAGCTTGACCGGCTGCTCGTTAGGGAGCGCTTAGGGGTGCTGCCACAATGGATGTATGGACAGCAGCGAGATTTCCGTGCACCCCCCCGCGCCCGCGCTGGGAAGCGCGCCGGCGCCGTCACCCATCCCCCGCGCGGGCGAGAATCCCTTCGGCGAGCAGCCGCGGCGGGCGGCGCCCGTACGCAACCTGCGCAAGCGCATCTCGAGCGCGCTCGCCGCGATCGCCGCGGCGATCGCCAAGTTCTTCGCGGCGATCAAGAGTCTGCTGCTGTTGCTGCCCAAGCTCAAGCTGCTGACGACCTCGGGCACCGCGCTCGTGTCGGTGGCCGCCTACAGCCTGTTCTGGGGCTGGGAGTTCGCCGCCGGGTTCGTGCTGCTGCTGTTCCTGCACGAGATGGGCCATGTGATCGCGTTGCGACGCGAGGGCATCAAGGCGAGCACGCCGATGTTCATCCCCTTCCTCGGTGCAGCGATCTTCGCGAAGTCGCTCGGTGACAATGCGCTGGCGGAGGCCCGCGTGGGGTTGGCCGGGCCGATCCTCGGCACGCTCGCCGCGGCGGCGGTGGCCGTGGCCGGTGCGATCACCGGCAGTTCGTTCCTGCTTGCCCTGGCCTACGTGGGCTTCCTGATCAACCTGTTCAACCTGCTGCCGGTCGTCCCGCTGGACGGCGGCCGGGCGATGGCGGCGATGGCTCCGTGGATGTGGTTCATCGGGTTCGGTGCGCTGGTGGCATTGGTATTCGTCTACCCGAACCCGATCCTCTTCATCATCATCTTCTTCGGCGGCATGGAGACCTGGCGGCGCTGGCAGGCACGCAAAACACGCTCGCTCGAGCAGGCCGCCTACTACCGCGTGCTGCCGCGCCATCGCGTGCTTGTCGGGGCCGTGTACATCGGGTTGATCGTCGCGCTGGCGTTCGGGATGCACGAGACGCACATCCTCTCGAGCTCCGGTCACAGCTTCGGCTCGATCTAGCGCCTGGCCTCCCGCACGGCGCGTTCCATGTCGCGCTTGCTCTCGCGCTCGCGGATCGACTGGCGCTTGTCGTAGAGATCCTTGCCGCGCGCCAGCGCGATCTCGACCTTGGCGTGAGCGCCGGAGAAGTAGATGCGCGTGGGCACGAGCGTCAGCCCGCGCTCGCTCGCCCGCGCGGCGATGCGGTCGATCTCGCGCCGGTGCAGAAGCAGCTTGCGCACGCGCTCGGGATCATGGTTTTCGCGCGCCGCCGGGCCGTAGGGAGGGATGTAGACGGAGTGCAGCCACAGCTCGCCGTCGCGGATCGCGGCGTAGCCGTCCTTCAGCTGCGCGCCGGAGGCGCGCAGCGCCTTCACCTCGGTGCCCTCGAGCACGATCCCGCACTCGATCCGCTCGATCAGCTCGTAGCGGTGGGAGGCGTAGCGGTTGGATGCCACGTCTCCGGCGCCGATCTTGCGCTTGCCTTTGCCCTTTGCCACGGCTCGAGCCTAGATGGTGCGGAGGGCTGCTGCCGCCGGCGAGGATGATCAGCGGCTCCGCCCTTGCGTGCGAGGGGGCGTCAGCGGGCGGGGATGAGGTCGATGCGGCCGCGCACCGCGTCCACGCCGTCCACGAGCACGTCGATCGGATCGCCGAGGCGCAGCGTCGCGCCGGTCCGCTCGCCGTGCAGGATCGTGCCGAGTTCGTTGATCTCCCACCACTCGCTCGTCGAATCGCGGCCGGATGACGGCAGGCGCAGGCGCCGCACCGGCAGCATGCCTTCGTAGGTGGCGAGCTCGCGTGGAAAGGAGACGAATGCCCCGGCCGAGATCAGCCCGACCACCTCACCCGCGAACGCCCGCCCCGGGCCCTCCGCATGCAGGGTCCGCTCGAGCGCGAAGCAGCGCGCGACATCGTCGGCGTCGCGCTCGAGCGTCATCGCGTCGCGCTCTCGTTCGGACGTCCACGCCCCTAGCTCGGCGAGTTCGCCCGCACGGGGCGCGCTCTCCTCGCCGCCCACCGCCGACAGCAGTGCGCGGTGGCAGACGAGATCGGGATAGCGGCGGATGGGCGAGGTGAAGTGGCAGTAGGCCGAGGAGTGGAGGCCCGCGTGGCCGAGATTGGTGGGCGAGTAGTAGGCCTGCATGAGCGAGCGCAGCACCAGCGAGCTGAGCGCGATCCGCCCGCGGCCCGTGCGGCGCACGTGCTGATCCACGCGTCGGGACATCTCGCCCACGAGCTCCGCCGCCTTTGCGCGGGACATGTGATCGGGGAGCGGCGGCGTGGGCACCTCGAGCGAGGCGAGCTGATCGGCCAGCCGTTCGACGCGCTCGGGCTCGGGGCGCTCGTGGACGCGATACAGGCAGGGCACGCCAAGCTGCTCGAGCTGGCGCGCGACGGCCTCGTTGGCGGCGATCATCAGATGCTCGATCAGCCGGTGGGACTCCGTCTGTGAGCGCGCGCGGATCTCAACGACGTTGCCCTGCTCGTCGAATACGAACTCGGGCTCCTCGGAGTCGATCAGCAGCCCGCCGCGCTGCTCGCGCGCCCGCTGCAGGGCGCCGGCGGCGTCGCGTGCGGCCATCAACGGCTCACGCCAGGGCTCGCCCGGTGACTCCCGCCCCGCAAAGATGCGGTCCACGCGCTCGTAGTCGAGGCGCTCATCGGAGCGGATCAGCGAGCGGTAGAAGGCGACGCGTCCGACCTCGGCGGCGTGCAGCTCGAGCTCCACGGTGACCGCCAGGCGATCGCGCCCCGGCAGCAGCGAGCACGCGTCGTTGGACAGCGCCTGCGGCAGCATCGGCTCGACCGCGCCGGGCACATACACGCTCGTGGCGCGCCGGCGGGCCTCGCGGTCGACGAGTGATCCCTCGCGCACGTGGGCGCTCACGTCGGCGATGTGCACCCACACGCGCACGCCACCGCCGTCGATGCGCTCCGCGGAGACGGCATCATCGAAATCGCGGGCGCCGACGGGATCGATCGTGAACGTCGGCAATCGCCGCAGATCGCGTCTGTCGGGCTCTGCGCCGGCGCCGTGCGCGGCGCGATCGCGCGCCTGCGCTGCCTCGCGCTCCACCTCGGGATGAAAGGCGCGCGCGAGCCCGCGATCGAGCATCAGCGCCTCGATCACCGCGCGAGCCACGTCCGGGCGCCCGATCACCCTCACGATCCGCGCCGCTCCCCCGGAGCGGCGCCCCTGCTTGGCGATCCGCACGAGCACGATGTCGCCGGCCCGCGCCTTGGCGCCCGCCCCGCGCCCCAGGTTCCCGCCCAGGGCGATGCCTCGATGTCCAGCCCTCGATCGCTCGCGCTCGGCCGCCGACGGGGGGAACAAGGGCTCGGCCACCCAGAAGCGCCCCCGCTTCTCGAGCACGGCTACGATCGTCACTTGTGCTTCGCGGCCGCCACTTTGGCGGCCACCGTGTCAAGCGCCACGTCCAATCCATGCGGGGTATCGACGCCGTGCGGCACGAGCACTTCCGGGACGACGCCCGCGCCCTGTTTGACGCCGCCGCCACCGAGGTTGCGCCCGTTGGGCGTGAAGTACTCACCCACGGTGATGTCCAGAGCGCCGCCGTTTGAGAGCAGCTCCTCCTCCTGGAAGACGCCCTTGCCGAACGTGTGCGTGCCGACGACCGTCGCCCGGTGGTGATCCTGAAGAGCGGCCGTGACGATCTCCGAGGCCGAGGCCGTGTTGGAGTCCACGAGCACGACGACGGGGATCGAGGCAGGGATGGCGTCGCCTGTCGCCATCAGCGTGTCCGTCGGCTGAGTGCGCCCGCGCGTGGTGACGATCGTGCCCTTGGGAATGAAGATGCTCGCGATCAGCTGTGCCTCCTCGACCAGGCCGCCGCCGTTGTCGCGCAGGTCGAACACGATTCCCTGCGCGCCGGCGTGCAGCTCGCGTTCGACGGCCTGGCGCACTTCGGCGTGCGCGCCGGGGCTGAATGTCGCGAGCGCGACGACGCCGATCTTGACCCCGTGGACGGTCTGAGTGGTGGAGGCGACGACCGGCTCGGAGATCGTCGCGCGAGTGATCTTGAGGGTCTTTGTGACACCGTGCTTGGCGTGCGCCGAGGGTGGCGCTTCGCTGACGAGCTGTACGTCGGTTCCGGGCAGACCCTTGACCAGCGCCACCGCCGCGTTGGCGTTGAGACCTTCGAGCTTGTGGCCGTCCACCGCCAGGATCAGGTCTCCCGGCTTCAGGCCCGCGCGTGCCGCCGGCGAGGAGTCGAACACGCGCGCGATCAACAGGCCCCTGCGTTCGGGGTCGACCGCGACGCCGATGCCGGTGAAGCTCGGCGGTGAGTTGAATTCGTGAAATTCCTTGGCGGTCAGGTAATGGGAGAAGCGGTCGCCGAGGCTCGCCACGACGCCGGAGATCGACGCGTCCGAGAGGCTCTGCTTGGAGATCGGCCGGTAGTAGTCGCTTGAGATCCGCGCGATCGCTTCGTCGACCACGCGCGTCGCGTGGTCTGTGACGAACGCCCGCCGGGCGAAGCCGGGCAGGTCTTCCGGATGGCCTCCCAGCCACACGCCCAGCACGAGCAGCAGCGGCAGCGCGACCACGAGCACGACCAGCAGCGGCTGTTGTCGTCGGGGGGACATGACCCTCGGCAGACTACGCGTCAGGACCTCGGAAAGCGCCACAGACGGCCCTCCTTTCCGGCCGTTGCCGGCCCGCCGCCGTGACGACGGCGCGCGCTGTTCTAGGGTGGGCGTCAATGAGCGTTATCTCCACCACCACAGTCGAGGCCAACGGGCTTCCCGTTCACAGCATCGCCCTGCCAGGGACGCGTGCGCTGACGGTGCTCGTGGCCTTTGACGCGGGCGCCCGCAACGAGCAGCCCCAAGAGAACGGAATGGCCCACTTCCTTGAGCATCTGGTGTTCAAGGGAGGCGAGAAGTACCCGACCTACAAGGACGTCAACGAGACCGCCGAGCGGCTGGGGGGCGTGTTGAACGCCTACACGAGCCACGACCTCGTCGCCTTCCACATCACGGTCCGCGCCGAGAGCGCGAGTCCGGCAATCGACCTGCTCACAGACTTCGTCGGCCGCCCGCGCCTGGACGCTGAGGAGCTCGACCGCGAGCGCGGTGTCGTGATCCAGGAGATCAACCGCGCCTACGATCAGCCATCCACCGTCGCCGAGTACCTGATCGACCGGGCCGCGTTCGGCGATCACCCGCTGGGGCGGACGGTGCTCGGTCCCGAGGAGAACCTGAGGAGCTTCACGCGCGAGGCGATCGTCGCATTCCGCGAGCGCCGCTGGTCGGGCGCGCGCGGCGGCGCGTTCCTTGCCGGGAACCTCGACCACCTTCCGGGCGAGCCGGAGCTGAAGGAGCGCTTCGCACGCTTTCCGGCCCTCCCCACGCCTCCGCCATACACGCCCGTTCCTGAGTTCGTGCCGTCGACGCTCGTCGATGAGCGCGATACCAACCAGTCACACCTGCGCATGATCTACCGGCCGGACATCGCGGTCGCCGACGTGCGCGAGCGCGCCGCGCTGTCGATCTATTCGACGCTGCTCGGGGGGTCGATGGGATCGCGCCTGTTCGAGGAGATCCGCGAGAAGCGCGGCCTCTGCTACTCGGTGTATGCGGTCGACCATGTGTTCGCCGACGTGCCGATCCTGCAGCTGGGCTCGGGGCTCGAGTCGGCCAAGACGGTCGAGGCCTACACGCGCATGCGCGAGATCGTGGCGGAACTGCGCGAGCAGGGCCCGACCGAGGAGGAGGTGCGGCGGGCTCGCGCCTACGCCGCCGGTCGCACGGTGCTCGCGTTTGAGAACACCAACGCCGTCGCGCGCTACGGCGCCAACCAGAGCATCGTGTTCCACGAGGACATCGACCCCGACGCGGCGATAGCCGCCCTGGACGCGGTCACCTTCGAGGAGGTCCGGGAGGTCGCGGCGGGCGTCGCCGAGAGGCTCGCAGTCGCCTGCGTCGGACCGCACGCCGCCGACGAGTTCTAAGCGCCGAGCTCAGACAGCCTTCGCGCCGCGGCCGAGTCGTCTCCCGCCACCTGTCTCACCCTGCGCGAAGCCTCGCCGAGGTCGAGCGCGTGGGCCTCGACCATCGCTTCGATGTCCACCCAGTCGCGCGGCCGGTCGAAGATCGCCTTGAAGACGGCCAGCGCCGTGCAATCCAGCACGGGAATCGAACGACCCTCGAAGGGCACCTGCCGGACCTCGCTGGCAACCTGATCGTGAAAGCGCAGAACGCTGAAGAACAGGTCGATCGGCGTCTGCTCCCACCACAGCCTGACCTGTCCGTCGCGTTCGGCCTGCTCGAGCGCGAGCCCTGAGATCGCCACGCCCTTCGGCAGCGCTGCGAACACGTCCTTGACGCGGTCCGGGCCGACGAACACGTTGACGTCGAGATCCCTCGTCCCCCGCGGTTCGAGCGTGCAGTAGCCGAGCGCGATCGCGCCGCCGATCGCGTGTGGGATTCGCGCCAGATCGAGCGCGTCGTGCACGGCGAGCAGACGGTCGCCGAGCTCGCTCACGCCGCGAGCCGGATCAACGGCGGATACTCGAGCTCCGGCCGCGGCCGGTACGGCAGATGCTCAGCCAGATCGAGCACCTGGGCGAGGACCTTCCCGGCGTGCTCGGTGGCCGCACGATCGGCCCTCGGCGCCAGCTGCAGTTCGACCCCGGCCGCCGCGGCGATGCGGGCGAGCGCCGCCACCGACGGCTGGCGATGACCGTGCTCGTAGGCGCTCAGCACCGAGCGCGCGGTGCCCGTGCGGCGCGCGAGCTCGGCCTGCGTCAGCCCGCATTCGCGGCGAATCTCGCGGATGAGCTCGCCGGCCACCGCCTCACTGTGATTTGACACCACCGCCATGCCTTCATGATAGCGGATGCGCGAACAAGATGCCTGTCTGTTAGCGTATTCGCTACCTAGAAGCCCAAAGCGCACCCGCGGCCCCTAGCCGATCGCGACCATGCGGTCGATCGGCACCCGCGCACGAACGGCGATCTCATCCGGGACCCGCACCTCGTACTTCTCATCGCGCAGGGCGTCTCGCAGCTTGGGGAGCGTGATCATCTTCATGTACTGGCAGGAGGCCTCGGCGTTGGCCGGGATGAACTGCACGTCCGGGGCGGCCATCTGCAGCGGGTAGAGCATGCCTATCTCGGTGGCGACGACCGCCTCGCGCACCCCGGGCTCGCGCTCGGCGGACTCTGCGTATTTGAGCATGCCGCCCGTTGAGAGCATGTGCACGCCCTCGGCTGAGACGTCGCCGGAGGCGACATACTCCATCACGCTGGTGGAGCAGCCGCACTCGGGGTGGATCAGGAAGTCGGCGTCCGGGTGGGCGGCACGCGTGGCTTCGATGTCGGAGGGGCGGATGCCCGCATGGACGTGGCACTCGCCATCCCACACGTGCATGCGCCTGCCGAGCTCCTTCTCCACGTAGGCGCCCAGCCACATGTCCGGGCCGAACAGGATCTCCGTTCCCTCGCCGTGGGTCTCGTAGATGTGGCGTACCACGTCGACGGCGTTGGCGGACGTGCAGCAGTAGTCGGTCAGCGCCTTGACCTCGGCGGTGGTGTTCACGTACATGACCACCACCCCGCGTGGATACTCCGCTCTCCAGTCCGCGAGCTGCTCGGCGTCGATCGACGCGGCCAGCGAGCAGCCGGCGTCGAGATCGGGGATCAGGACCGTCTTCTCCGGACACAGGATCGAGGCCGTCTCGGCCATGAAGTGCACGCCGCAGAACACGATCGTCTGCTCGGCTGCTGCGGATGCCTGGCGGGAGAGGCCGAGCGAATCGCCGACGTAATCGGCGACGTCCTGCACCTCGGGTACCTGGTAGTTGTGGGCCAGGATCACCGCGTTGCGCTTCAGCGCCAGCGCACGAACCTCGTCCTTGAGCTGCGTGATCTCGGCCGGCGAGAGCGCCTCGGGTGTCCCGGCGGGAGCCATCGGCAGCGTGAGCGTCATGGCAACACCTCCAATGTCAGGGACAGGTCCAGCGCGGGCGCTGAGTGGGTGAGGGCACCCATCGAGATCCATTCTACCCCCGTCTGTGCCCGCGCCCTGAGCGTCTCGAGGGTCACTCCGCCACTGGCCTCGAGGCTCGCACGGCCCCCGACCTGGGCCACCGCGGCGCGCAGCTGGCGCTCGTCCATGTTGTCCAGCAACAGCCGCGGAGCGCCCGCGGCGAGCGCCTGCTCGATCTCCTCGCTGTCGCGCACCTCGACCTCGAGCGTGCCTGCGAGCTCCGGCGCGAGCTCCCGGGCGCGGGCGATCGCCGGCGCGATGCCGCCGGCCGCTGCGATGTGGTTCTCCTTGATCAGGATCGCGTCATACAGGCCGGCGCGGTGATTGCTCGCGCCGCCGGCGGCGACGGCGGCCTTCTCGAGCGCCCGCAGCCCCGGCATCGTCTTGCGCGTGTCCAGTACCCTCGCGCCCGTCCCCCGCACCGCGCGCGCGGCCAGAGCGGACATCGTCGCCACGCCCGAGAGGTGGGCGAGGAAGTTCAGAGCGGTGCGCTCCGCGGTGAGCAGCGCGCGTGCGCGTCCCACAACGCTCATCACCGGGCCGCCGTCGTCTCGCCACTGCCCCTCCGCCACCAGCCGCTCGACGCGCGCATCCGCATCGAGCGCTCTGAACACGCCCTCGGCGGCCTGCAGGCCGTAGATGACACCCGGCGCCTTCTGCGTGATGAGCGCGCGAGCGCGCGAGCGCTCGGACACGGTTGCCGCCGTGGTGACGTCGCCGGCGCCGATGTCCTCCTCGAGCGCCGAGCGCACGAGCTCGGCCGTGGAGGGGTCGAGCGTGGAGCTCACGGCGTTCGGCATAGGATCAGCCATCATGGACGCCCGCTCCGCAGCCGATTCGCACGCCACGCTCGCCCACTGGATGGGACCGCTGGACGCCAACGGCGCCGGCTTCGTACACGGCGGGACGGTGATGAAGCTGTGCGATGAGGCCGCCGGGCTCGCGGCCGTAAAACACTCCCGCTGCCGGGTCGTGACCGCCAGCATGGATCGCATGACGTTCATGGTTCCCATCCACGTCGCCGAACTGGTCACCTTCCAGGCTAGTGTCAACGCCGTCTGGCGCACCTCCATGGAGGTCGGCGTGCGCGTCGACGCCGAGAACCCCCGCACCGGCAAACGCCGGCACAGCAACAGCGCCTACCTGACGATGGTGGCCGTCGACGATCAGGGCAACCCGGTGGCGGTACCGCCGCTTGTGGCCGCGAGCGACGAGGAGCTTCGCCGCGAGAGCGAGGCCCAGCTGCGCCGCCGCAACCGCCTGGCCGAGCGCGAGCAGATCCAGGCCGGGCGCTGAGCCGCTGCGAGCACGGCCGCGCGCCGTGGACCCGCCGGCCGCGTTCAGATCGGCGGGCGAGGCCGTCGCGGTCGGCACAAACGCGCGCCTATACCTGGGACGCCGCGCTGGACAGCAGGTACTCACGGACGAATCCATCCAGGTCTCCGTCGAGAACGCGCTGAACGTCGCCCATCTCATAACCGGTGCGATGGTCCTTGACCATCGTGTACGGGTGCAGCACGTAGGAGCGGATCTGCGAGCCGAAGTTGACATCCTGCGCCTCCCCCTTCTCGCGTGCGATCTCCTCCTGGCGTTCGCGCTCGCGGCGCTCCAGCAGCTTTGCCCGTAGCATCGCCATCGCGGTCGCGCGGTTCGACGATTGCGAGCGCTCGTTCTGGCACTGCACGACGATGCCCGTCGGCCGGTGCGTGATCCGTACCGCCGAGTCCGTCTTGTTGACGTGCTGGCCGCCCGCGCCGGAGGCCCGGTAGGTGTCGATCTGCACGTCGTCGTCGTCGATCTCGACCTCCCCGGTGTCCTTCACGACGGGGGCGACCTCGACCCCGGCAAAACTCGTCTGGCGGCGGTGGGCGGAGTCGAAGGGGGACAGGCGCACGAGCCGGTGCACACCGCGCTCGGCGCCGAACAGGCCATACGCGTTCTCACCCGAGGCGCGGAAGGTGGCGGACTTGATCCCCGCTTCCTCTCCCGCGCTGACCTCGAGCAGCTCGACCGCGAAGCCACGACTCTCGCCCCAGCGCATCTCCATCCGCAGCACCATCTCCGCCCAGTCCTGCGCGTCGGTCCCCCCCGCTCCGGCGTTCACCGTCACGAGCGCATCGCCCGCGTCGTAGCGCCCGGAGAACAGCCGCTGCTCCTCGAGCGTCGCCAGCCGCGCCTCGACCGAGGCGATCTGCTCATCGAGTTCCGCCTGCAGCGACTCCTCCTCGGCGGCCATCTCGGCCAGCCCGTCGAGATCCTCCACATCGCGCTGCAGCGCGGTGAAGCTCTCCAGGCGCCTGGATGCGCGCGAATGCTCCGCCGATACCGCGGCAGCCCGCTCGGAGTCACCCCAGAAGCCCTCGGCCCCCATCTGAACCTCGAGCGCCGCCACCCGCTCGCCCAGCTCGGCCGGGTCAAAGATAATCCGCGAGCAGCTTCAGCTGATCGCGGATGGAGGCGAGTCGCTCGGGCGTCGACTCGCTGGGCGCTGCCGTGGCCATGCCTCCACGCTAGCAGCGCAGTCGCCCTGAGGATCGATCGACCGCCGGACGACGTGACGCTCAGCAGGAAGTGCTCGTCAGGCGCCGTGGCACTTCTTGAACTTCTTGCCGCTGCCGCACCAGCACGGGTCATTGCGGCCGACCTGATGCTCCTCATCGAGAACCCGCTGCTCGATCACCGCCGACGCCTGTTCCTCGATTCCCTCCTGCGCGTAGCCCTGCGCGCCCTCCTGCCCGGTACCCGCGGCAGCGGCCGCGGCCGCGGCCGCCAGCGCCCCGGCGCCGACCGCGCTGCGCCCGCCCGAGTAGGAGACACGACCGGCGCTCGTGGAGTTGCCGGCGGGGGCGAAGGCCGGAACCGGCGGGCCGCCGCCGTTCTCCCCCTCGACGTTGACCTCCACGTTGAAGATCATCCGCGCGAAGTCCGCCCATACGCTGTTCATCAGATCGCCGAACAGCGTGAAGGCCTCGTTCTTGTAGGCGACCAGCGGGTCGATCTGCGCGAATCCGCGCAGGTGGATGCCCTCGCGCAGGTAGTCCATGTCGAACAGGTGCTCGCGCCAGCGTTCGTCGATGATCTGCAGCAGCAGAAAGCGCTCCAGTGCGCCCGTCAGCTCCTCGCCGAGCTCCTGTTCGCGGGCGTTGTAGCGCTCGAGCGCGAGTCCGGTGATGCGATCCGTCAGCGAAACCCGCTCGACCGTCTCGGGGTCGAGGTCGTCATCGGTGAGGTCGAGGGGGAAGAACTGGCCGAGCGCGGTGAACAGCCCGTTGAGGTCCCAGTCCTCCATGAAGTCCCCGGGGGTGTACTGGTCGATCGTGCGCTCGATCACCTCGGCGACCTGCATGCGCGCCTCCTCGCTGATGCTCTTCCCTTCGAGGACCTCATCGCGGTAGGCATAGATGACGCGACGCTGCTCGTTCATCACGTCGTCGTACTCGAGCACGCGTTTGCGGATCAGGAAGTTCTGTTCCTCGACCTTCCGCTGTGCTTTCTCGATCTGCTTGGAGAGCATCCCCGCCTCGATCGGTTCCTCGTTGCCCTCGTCGTCGACACCCCCCAGTTTGTCGAGGATCCGATAGATGCGGTCACCGGCGAACAGGCGCACGAGGTCGTCCTCGGCCGAGAGGAAGAAGCGACTCTCCCCCGGGTCGCCCTGCCGTCCCGAGCG
Source organism: uncultured Solirubrobacteraceae bacterium (assembly GCA_963761355.1). Lineage (GTDB taxonomy): Bacteria > Actinomycetota > Thermoleophilia > Solirubrobacterales > Solirubrobacteraceae > Palsa-744. The sequence goes on along the minus strand of CAVXHC010000007.1, from coordinate 278,434 downwards.
CCCGCGCAGCTGGTTGTCGATGCGCCGCGACTCGTGGCGCTCGGTGCCGCAGATGAACAGCCCCCCCGCCGCCATCACGCGTTCGCGGTTCTCCTGCACGCCCTGTTCGACGCCCGTCAGCGCCTCGCGCATGCCGCGCTCATGCGCCTCCGTGTCCTCGGGGTCGACGCCATCCCTGGCGAGCTTGAGGCGCGCGAGATGCTCGGTATTGCCGCCGAGCTTGATGTCCACGCCACGGCCGGCCATGTTCGTCGCGATCGTGACGGCACCCGGCTGGCCGGCCTCCGCGACGGTCTCGGCCTCGCGCGCGGCGTGCTCGGGCTTGGCATTCAGCACCGTGTGGGCGATTCCGCGCTTGGTCAGGCGCTCGGACAGGAGCTCTGAGACCTCCACCGAGATCGTCCCCACCAGCACCGGCTGGCCGTTCTCGTGGCGCGCAGCGATCTCTTTGACGACCGCGTTCCACTTCCCCTCCTTGGTCTTGTAGATCTGGTCGTTGCGGTCGTCGCGGACCATCTCCATGTTCGTGGGAACCTGCACCACGGGCAGCTCATAGATCTTCATGAACTCCGTGGCCTCAGTCAACGCGGTTCCCGTCATGCCGGCCAGCTTGTCGTACAGGCGGAAGTAGTTCTGATAGGTGATCGTCGCAAGCGTCTGGTTCTCCTCCTGGACCGAGACGCCCTCCTTGGCCTCGATCGCCTGGTGCAGCCCCTCCGACCAGCGCCGGCCCTCGAGGATGCGCCCGGTGAACTCGTCGATGATCATCACCTGGCCGTCGATCACCGCGTAGTCGACGTCGATCTTGTAGAGATCCTCAGCCCGCAGCGCCTGGATCAGGTGATTGACGAGATGACCGTTCTCGGCTCTGTAGAGATGGTCGATACCCAGAAAGCGCTCGGCCTTGGCCACGCCCTGCTCGGTGATCGACACGGTCTTGTGCTTCTCGTCGGGCTCGAAGTCGAAGTCCGCCATGAACTGCTTCTTGGAGCGCGGATCCATCCCTTCCGGGGTCTTGCCCGCCGTCATTTGCGGCGCCAGGCGCGCGAACTTCACGTACAGGTCGGCCGCCTGTTCGGGCGCTCCGGAGATGATCAGGGGCGTGCGCGCCTCGTCGATGAGGATGTTGTCGACCTCGTCGACGATCGCAAAGGAGTGCCCGCGCTGGACCTTTTCGGAGAGATCCTTGGCCATGTTGTCGCGCAGGTAGTCGAAGCCGAACTCCGAGTTGGTCCCGTAGACGACGTCGCAGGAGTACGCGTGCTGCTTGTCCTCGTAGGACTGCATGCTCTGCAGCACGCCCACGGACACGCCGAGCGGCTCGTAGATCGGGCTCATCCATTCCGCGTCGCGCCGGGCCAGGTAGTCGTTGACGGTCACCAGGTGCACGCCCTTGCGTTCGCCGGACTCGGCGTCGCGGACGGCGAGCGTGTTCAGCACCACCGCCAGGGTCGCGGTCAGCGTCTTTCCCTCGCCGGTCTTCATCTCGGCGATCTGCCCGTCGTGCAGGGCCATGCCGCCGATCAGCTGCACGTCGAAATGGCGCATCCCCATCGTCCGCTTTCCGGTCTCACGCACGATCGCAAAGCACTCAGGAAGCAGCGCGTCGAGTGACTCGCCCTCGCGCGCTCGCGTCCGTAGCTCGTCCATGCGCTCACGCAGCTCGGCGTCGGTGTCGTGCTCGAGCTCGGCCTCGAACGCATTGATCAGGGCGACTCGTTTCTGGTAGGTCTTGAACTTCTTCGCCTCGCCGACATTGAGCGCGCGATCGAGCAGGGAGGGCATTGGCCAAGGATAGCTACCGACAGCCTCAGGCCTGCCGCCAGGTGAGTGTCGTGAGCGCGTTCAGAGCGATGGCTGGGAAGCGGCGCGAGCTACGGCCTGTGCCGCCTCCTGCGCGAGCACGGCGGCGCCTCCGATCTCCGAGCGATCGCGGCGGTGGCGCAGTTTGTCGCGATGGCGCTTGACCTGGCGGGCCAGCTCATCGACCATCAGGTTGAGCGAGTGCAGCATCGTCGGTGACGCATCGTGGGCGCGCAGCGTGACGCCCTTCAGATAGAGCGTCCCCTCGGCGACCTGGCAGTCGGTCACGCGCGGGTTGGGCTCCTTGAAGATCTCTATCTCCAGCCGGGCCAGCTCCGAGACCTGCCGGTCGACCTTGGTCAGGCGGCGTTCCGCGTGCGTGCGGATTGCATCCGTGACCGGGACGTTGCGACCCTTGATGGCGATTTGCATCACAGGCTCCCTTCGGCGGAGATGTTTGACTTTTAATGAGTCTACGCTTCTGTCGGATGGCTCCTCGTCTTTTCTGGACGTTTGATCCCGGCGTGCTGATCGGCGTGGCGCTGGTGGGCGGCGCCTACCTGACGCGCTGGCAGCACGTGCGCACAGGACCCTCATCGCTGGCGAGAGCCGGGGCGCCGGTATGGCGGCTGTGCTGCATGCTGGCGGCGCTGGCGATCACGATGATCGCGCTCGTCTCACCGCTTGACGGGCTCGCCGATCAGCTGTTCTTCATGCACATGGTCCAGCACATGCTGCTGCTCGACCTCGTGCCGATCCTCGCGATCCTCAGCCTGACGAAGGTGATCCTGAGGCCAGTGACGCGGGCGGTGCGCGACGTGGAGAAGAGCGCCGGCGTGCTGGCGCACCCCGCCTTCGCGGTCGTGCTCTATGTCGCGGTGATCTGGGCGTGGCACATACCTGCCGCCTACGATCTGGCGTTGCGCCACCCGGTCGTGCACGTGGCCGAGCACGTCAGCTTCCTGACCGCCGGCCTGCTCTACTGGTGGCACCTGCTGTCGCCGATCCGCGCGCGCATGCGCCTCGACGGGATGGGTCCGGTCGTCTACATGGGCTCGACCAAGCTGTTCGTGGGCGCGCTCGGCATGGGGCTCGCGTTCGCGCCCGCGGCGCTGTACCCCTACTACGTCCACCACGCGCGCGTGTGGGGCCTGTCCGCTCACGACGACCAATCGATCGCCGGTCTGATCATGGCCGTCGAGCAGTCGCTGGTGATGGGCGTCGCGCTGGTCGTGCTGTTCATCCGGGCGCTCAGCGAGTCAGAGCGCGAGCAGCTGCGCAAGGAGCGCTATCAGCTCGACGGGCAGGGTGTCGCGTGAGCACCGTCTGAGCGCGGGGGCACGAGCGACGGTTGACGGTTGCCTAAGGCTGCCGGCGCATGCTCTCGAGCATCCCGCTGTGCCCGGCGATCGCGCCGATCACGATCGCACCATCCGCGATCTCGGTGCCCGGCAGCAGGATGCTCTCGCGCAGCTGTGTACGCTCGCCGATCTTGACACCCTGCCCTACCACCAGCGGCCCCATCATGCGCACGCCCGTGCCGATGCTCACGTCGCGGCCGATCCACACCGCCCCGTCGATCTCGGTGTCCGCCGGCAGCTGCGTCTCACCCGCCACGATCACGCCGGGGGTCACCTCGCGGCCCTCCATCTGCAGGCGCAGCTCGCCGCTCAGCGCGTCAAAGGTGCCTTGGCGCAGCTCGGTCAGCGAGCCGACGTCGTTCCAATACTCGCGTACCTCATGAATATGAAACGGCACGTCGTTCTCGAGCAGCACGGGAAACACGTCCTGAGCCCAATCCACGAACGGGCGCTCGGGGAAGTAGTCGAAGATCTCGGGATCAAACATGTAGATCCCGCAGTTTCCGAGATCTGACAGCGCCTCCTCGGGGCTGGGCTTCTCCTGGAAGCCCGTGATCCGGCCGCCGCGGTCGTGCAGCACGACACCGAACTCGCGCGTGTCCGGTACCTGCTTGACCGACAGCGTGGCGATCCCATCCGTTTCGCGGTGCCTGGTCTCGAGCGCCCCCAGGTCGATATCGGTGAGCGCGTCGCCGGAGATCACGAGGAAGGGCTCGTCGCCGAAGAAGTCCGCGCAGCCGCGCACGCCGCCCGCGGTGCCGAGCAGCTCGGGCTCATAGCGATACTCGAGGCGCTCGCCGAAGTACTCGCGGATCGTGTCGGGGAAGTAGTGCAGGTTGGCGATCACCGGCCCGAAGGAATGACGGTCGAGCAGGTCGAGGATGTGCTCCATCACGGGCCTGTCGAGCACGGGCACCATCGGCTTGGTGATCTCATACGTCAGCGGCCGCAGACGGGTGCCGAGCCCGGCCGCGAGTACCATCGCCCTCACGTTTGCTCAGTAGCGGTAGTGGTCGGACTTGTAGGGGCCATCGACCGGCACGCCGATGTACGCCGCCTGCTCGTCCGTGAGCTTCGTCAGCTTCACGCCGAGCGCGTCCAGATGCAGACGCGCGACCTTCTCATCGAGGTGCTTGGGCAGCACGTAGACCTTCTTCTCGTACTCGTCGTTCTTGCTGAACAGCTCGATCTGGGCGATCGTCTGGTTGGAGAACGAGTTGCTCATCACGAAGCTCGGGTGCCCGGTCGCGTTGCCGAGGTTCAAGAGGCGCCCCTCCGACAGCATCAGGATCGCGTGGCCGTCCGGGAACACCCACTTGTCGACCTGCGGCTTGATGTTCACCCGCTCGACTCCCGGGACCTTGGCGAGGCCCGCGATGTCGATCTCATTGTCGAAGTGCCCGATGTTCCCCACGATCGCCTGGTGCTTCATCCGCCCCATGTCAGCGGCGGTGATGATGTCCTTGTTGCCGGTGGTGGTGATGAAGATGTCGGCGCTGTCGAGCACTTCCTCGAGCGTTTTCACCTCGTAGCCCTGCATCGCCGCCTGCAGCGCGCAGATCGGGTCGATCTCGGTGATGATCACGCGCGCGCCCTGCCCGCGCAGCGATTCCGCGCAGCCCTTGCCGACGTCGCCGAAGCCGCACACGACCGCGACCTTGCCGCCGATCATCACGTCGGTGGCGCGGTTGATGCCGTCGATCAGCGAGTGCCGGCAGCCGTAGAGGTTGTCGAACTTGGACTTCGTCACCGAGTCGTTGACGTTGATCGCCGGGAACAGCAGCTCGCCCGACTCCACCATCTCATACAGGCGGTGCACTCCCGTTGTGGTCTCCTCGGTCACGCCTTTGATGCCCTCGCCTATGCGCGTCCAGTGCTGCGGGTCTTCGGCCAGCGAGCGCGTGAGCACGGACAGGATCACGCCGAGCTCCTCGGACTCCGCGCTGGCGGGGTCGGGCACCGCGCCGGCCTTCTCATACTCGGTTCCCTTGTGTACGAGCAACGTGGCGTCGCCGCCGTCGTCGAGGATCATGTTCGGCCCGATCGAACCGTCATCTCCCGCGGCCGGCCAGTTGAGCACCTGCTCGGTGCACCACCAGTACTCCTCGAGCGTCTCGCCCTTCCATGCATACACCGGAATACCGCGGGGATCCTCGGGGGTGCCGTCAGGTCCGACCGCCACGGCGGCCGCGGCGTGGTCCTGGGTCGAGAAGATGTTGCAGCTGCACCAGCGCACCTCGGCTCCGAGCGAGGTCAGCGTCTCGATCAGAACGGCCGTCTGGATGGTCATGTGCAGCGAGCCGGTGATGCGGGCGCCCTTCAGCGGCTGGGCGGCGGCGTACTCGCGGCGGATCGCCATCAGACCGGGCATCTCGTGCTCCGCGAGCGTCACCTCCTTGCGACCGAACTCGGCGAGCGAGAGGTCGGCGACCTTGAAATCTGTCTCGGTCAGCGTGGCGGCAGGGGTCATGTTTGGGTCTCCATAGTCAGTGTTGTAGCGCAGCGAGCGCGCCCTCAACGTTTGGCGAGCGCGCCCTTCAGCTCCTCGATCGCCTTCACGGGACCGGGATCCACTCCGCGCAGCACGCCCAGGTATATCGAGACGAGGTCGCCGAGCAGGACGAGCGAGATCACACGCTCGATCGTCGTCTGCCCGCGCGTCTCGACGCGAAAGCTCGCCGCCGCGTTGTCGGCGATCAGCCGCTCGGTCAGATCCATGCGCTCCTTCAGCCGCGGATGAGCGTCGGAGTCGTCGAGGAAGACCGCCGAGAAGCGCCCGACTTCCTGGGCGCCCTCCCAGCCGGCCAGCTCGTTGTGATCCAGCTCGGGCAACTCGTGCGTGAAGGCCGGCTGCTTGGCGTTCTCGTTGATCTGCGTCTTCCAGCGGTAGGCGACCGGCGTGGTCAGGCCGGCGCCGGCGATCACGGGGGTCGTGCCGTGCAGGCCGCGCGCGAGTTCCTTCGCCAGCGAGTCCTCCGCCGCGTCGGGGCCCCACTCGGCAACCAGCTGCTCGGTGTGCGAGGCGGCCACGTCGATCTCCGAGTTGAGCCGCGGCCCGGCGCCGCACAGAGCCGCCACCTCCAGCGCCGCGACCGTCATGTAGGCGACCGCCGCACGGGGCTGAAAGCCGCCCGGCAGGGGGATCACGGGAACGCCGTCATCGCGGGCCATCTCGGCCAAGCGCCCGCCCGTGGTGACGACCGTTCTGCGCGCGCCGAGAGCGCCGGCCGACTCATAGCATGCGAGCGTCTCCTCGGTGTTGCCCGAGTAGCTGGCGAGCAGCACCATCGTGTCGGGCGTGGTCCACGGCGGCAGGCCGTATGCGCGGGTCACGAAGATCGGGCGCGTGGCCTGATCGCTGAGCGCCGCGCGGGCGAGGGCGCCGCCGATCGCGGAGCCTCCCATCCCGGCAACCACCAGCCCGGCCGAGGTGTCCCAGTCCTGCATGATCGCCGACTCCGAGCGCCACAGCGCGTCGCGCAGGTGCTCGGGGACCGCCAGCACGTCCCCGAGCTGGTCGGAGACGTCGACCTGGGCGATCGCCGCACGCGTGAGCGCGCCGGTGGATGTGGCGGTGCCGCCGCCTTTGCTCATCTGCTGCTCTCCTGTTCTCAGACTGGGAAGACTGGTATCGGGGGCTCGGAAAATCGCTGGGTCGTTGAAATCTGAAGCCTTGGAGCTAGAACCTGATGGCGCCGTCGGGCAACTCGACACCAGGGAAGATACGCGCCCCGTGCGTGATCACGTTGTCCGCCCCGATCGTCACCCCCTCGCCCAGCACGGCTCCGCCGGTTATCTGGGTCCGCGCGCCGATGCGGCATCCGGCGGCGACGATGCAGTCGCGCAGCGTGCAACCCTCGCCGATCTGCGCGCCATTGAGGATCACCGCGCGCTCGACGGTCGAGCCGGCTCCCACCGAGACTGCTTCCGCGAGCACGGCCAGACTGCCCACGTGCGCGCCCTCGGCGATCCGCACCCCGCGCTCGAGCACGGCCGGAGGGATCACCCGCCCCGCCACCTCGGCGCGCGGGTCGATCGCCAGCCAGTCTGAGCCGAGGCGCTCGGTGACCGCCGTCGCGACGTTGCCCTCGATGATGTCGAAGGTGCCCTTCAGGTAGCGCTCGGGTGTGCCGATGTCCAGCCAGTAGCTCTCCGAGGGGAACCCGTACAGGCCGTTGGCGATGAGCAGCGGCCACACCTCACGCTCGATCGAGACGTTTCGCTCCGGCGGCACCAGCTCGAGCAGCTCGCGCTCGAGCACGTAGGCGCCGGCGCTGATCAGGTTCGAATCGATCCGGTCAGAGCTCGGCTTCTCGAGGAATTCCCTCACCGAGCGATCCTCGTTGAGGTGCACGAGGCCATAGGCGGTGGGGTCGGGCACCGGAACCAGCGCCAGCGTCGCCTTGGCCCCGGTGCGCTCGTGCTGGGCCATCTGCTCGCTCAGGTCGATGTCGGTGAGCACGTCGCCGTTGAGCATCAGGAAGCGCTCGTCGAGCAGCGGTTCGGCGAACTTCAGCGCGCCGGCCGTGCCGCGCGGGTCGGGCTCCTCGACGAAGCGCAGGCGGATCCCCAGGCCGGAGCCGTCGCCGAGCACGTTGCGCACGCTCGTGGCGAGGAACCCGCACGACATGATCACGTCATCCACGCCGTGCTGGCGCAGCCACTCGAGCATGAACGAGATGAACGGTCTGTCCACGAGCGGGACGACGGGCTTGGGTACGGTCGAGGTGAGCGGGCGCAGGCGTTTGCCCTCGCCGCCGACCAGGATCACGGCCTGCACGGCTTCACCGCCTTCCTATGCCCTCATAGACGAGACCCGCTGCACGTACGGCGTCCGGGTCGAGCGCGTTGCGCCCGTCGATGACCAGATCGCCCCGCATGGCCTCGGCGATGAGGGTCCAGTCGAGGTTCATGAACTCGGACCACTCGGTGACCAAGACTACGGCGTCGGCGTCGGCGACGGCGTCGAGAGGAGACTCCGCGAAGGAGATGCCGCTGACGAGCGCGCGCGCCTGCTCCTCGGCCACGGGATCGTAGGCGCGGACGTCGGCGCCGTCGGCGTTCAGGCGGGCTGAGAGCACGAGCGAGGAAGCCTCGCGCATGTCGTCGGTGTCGGGCTTGAAGGCGAGGCCGAACAGCGCGACGCGCTTGCCGACCAGCCCCCCGAGGTGCTTGTGCAGCTTGCCGATCACGCGCCGCTTCTGCAGTTCGTTGACCTCGATCACCGCCGTCAGCAGCTGGAAGTGATAGCCGGAGTTGCCGGCGAGCTGCTTGAGAGCGTCCACGTCCTTGGGAAAGCAGCTCCCGCCGAAGCCGATGCCCGCCTGCAGGAACTTCGGCCCGATGCGGTCGTCCAGGCCCATCCCGCGAGCCACCTCGACCACATCAGCGCCCGTCTCCTCGCAGACGTTGGCGATCTCGTTGATGAAGGAGATCTTCGTCGCCAGAAAGGCGTTGGATGCAAGCTTGACCATCTCGGCACTGGCGACGTCGGTGCGCACGAGCGGCGCCTGCAGTGGCGCATAGAGGTCGATCACCGCATCGCCAGCCCAGTCGCCGTTGTCGCCGACGACCACGCGATCGGGAGCGAGGAAGTCCTTGACCGCCGAGCCCTCCCTCAGGAACTCGGGGCAGGCCACGTAGCCAAGCCCCCCCTTGCCCTGCTCGCCAAAGGTCCGCTGCAGCGAGGCTCCGGTTCCGCATGGCACCGTCGACTTCATCACCAGCGCGTGATCGTCCGAGGCCGGGATCACATTGACGACGTCGTTTACGGCGCTGAGGTCCGCGTCGCCGGAGTAGGTCGGCGGCGTTCCCACGGCGATGAACAACAGCCTTGCGTGCTCGAGCGCCCCGCCGACGTCGGTCGAGAAGTGCAGGCGCCCGGCGTTGCGCGTCAACAGCTCCTCGAGGCCGGGCTCGTAGATCGTCGCCTCGCCGCGCGCCAGGCGCTCGACCTTGGCCGCGTCGATGTCCACGCACCACACCTCGCTGCCGAGCTCGGCGAAGCCCGCCGCGGTCACCAGCCCCACATAGCCGGTGCCGATCACTCCGATCGGGTCGCGTTGGGAGGGGGCGCTCATGAGCGGGGAAGGCTAGCCGGTGCGGGACCGCGGCGGTGTATTTCGCGGCGGCGGATGGGTCAGTGGGCGCCGGAGCCCAGCAGGAACACCGGGTGCTTGGCCGCCGCCCCGAGCAGCTCCTGCTCCGTGGAGTCCGGGCCGACACCGTCGAAGAACACCCCGACCTCGAACTTCCAGCGCTTCAGGTAGGCGCGCAGCACCGGCGGCTTCTGTGCGTCGGAGAGCTCCACGGCGGTGAAGCTCTCGCTGCGCCGGCCCACGAGCAGTCGTCCCTGTCCGCTCGCCCTCAGGTTGCGTGCCCACTGCGTCTCGCCGCGCGGGGCAACGAGGTAGCGCTGGCCCTCGAACGTGAGCAGGTTGACCGGCGTGCGCCGCGGCTGCCCGGAACTCCGCCCGGCAACCTCCAGCACGCGTGAGCCCATCACGCTGATGCCGAGCCGGGTCAAGCCGGCGATGATCGGGTTGAAGACGTGTGCGGTGAACCAACCCGGGCGCTTGCGCTCGAAATGCGCCGCGGCCTGGCTGCCGGCGTCCATGGCTGCCACCCTACTGGCCGACCGCGAGGAAGGCCTCGTAGCGACGGATGTCGCGCTCTGCCCGGGCGCGCTCCTCGCTGTCCTCGCCGGCGCGCTCGGCGGCCGCACGCGCTTCGGCGAGCTTGGTCTCATACGTGCCGCGGTCGAGCTGCTCTGGGGCGATCGCCTCCTCGACGAGGACGAGCGCGCGGTTCTCGGCGAACTGCAGGTAGCCCTCGGCCTGGGCGAAGCGGACGATCTCGGTCTCCGACCGATACAGGCGCAGCTCGGTCGGCTCGAGGCGAGCGAGCAGCGGCTCGTGGTTGGCGAGAATGCCGATCGAGCCGACGGTCGTGAACGTGGAGAGCATTTCGATCTCCTCGGAGAAGATCTCGCCCTCGGGCGTGAGCACCTCGGCTGGGAACTTCGTGTGCGCCATCGTCAGTCTTTGTTGGCCGCCTCGACGACCTCGTCGATCGTGCCCTTCAGGAAGAACGCGCTCTCGGGAACCTCGTCGTGCTTGCCGTCGATGATCTCTTCGAAGCCCCTGATCGTCTCTGCGATCGGCACGTAGGCACCGGGCGTGCCCGTGAACTCTTCGGCGACGAAGAACGGCTGGGAGAGGAAGCGCTCGATCCGGCGCGCGCGCTGGACGGTCAGCTTGTCCTCATCGGAGAGCTCGTCGATGCCGAGGATGGCGATGATGTCCTGCAGCTCCTTGTAGCGCTGCAGGATCTCCTTGACGCGGTTGGCCACGCGGAAGTGGTCCTCGCCGAGCACGTCCGCCTTGAGGATCGTCGAGGTGGAGTCAAGCGGGTCGACCGCCGGGTAGATGCCTTTCTCGGAGATCGCCCGCGACAGCACGGTGGTGGCGTTGAGATGCGCGAACACCGAGGCCGGGGCAGGATCCGTGAGGTCATCGGCGGGCACGTAGATGGCCTGCACGGAGGTCACCGATCCCTCCCGTGTCGAGGTGATGCGCTCCTGCAACTGGCCCATCTCCGTCTCCAGGGTCGGCTGGTAGCCGACCTGCGAGGGCATGCGCCCGAGCAGGGCCGAGACCTCGGAGCCGGCCTGCACGAAGCGGAAGATGTTGTCGATGAACAGCAGCACGTCCTGGCCCTTGTCGCGGAAGTATTCGGCCATCGTCAGCCCTGAAAGAGCGACCCTCATGCGGGCCCCGGGGGGCTCGTTCATCTGGCCGAACACGAGCATCGTCTTGTCGAGGACGCCCGACTCCTTCATCTCGAGCCACAGGTCGTTGCCCTCGCGCGAGCGCTCCCCCACCCCGCAGAACGCGGACAGCCCGCCGTGCTCCTTGGCGAGGTTGTGGATGAGCTCCTGGATGAGCACCGTCTTGCCGACCCCGGCTCCACCGAACAGGCCGGTCTTGCCGCCCTTGGCGTATGGAGCGAGCAGGTCGATGACCTTGATGCCCGTCTCGAACATCTCGGTGGTCGGCGTGAGGTCCTCGGCGCGCGGTGCCTCCTGATGGATGCCGCGGCGCTCCACGTCCTTGGGCAGGGGAGCACCGAGGTCGATCGGCTCTCCCAGCAGGTTGAAGATTCGCCCCAGCGTGATCTCGCCCACCGGGACCGTGATCGGCCCACCGGTGTCGATCACCTCAAGTCCCCGAGACAGGCCGTCGGTCGTGTCCATTGCGACCGCGCGAACGCGGTCATCGCCGAGGTGCTGCTGGACCTCGCAGACGAGCACGGGCTCCTCGGCGCCGGAGCTGATCCCTGGCGCCTCCTCGTCGGCCGCCGCGGCGGGCTTGGCGATCGTGATCGCGTGGTTGATCTCCGGAAGGCGATCGGGGAACACGGCCTCGATCACGACGCCCTGGACCTCCTCGATTCGCCCGACGTTGGGCTTGGTCTCATCCGCGACTGCGGACTGGGGCGAGCCGTTTGTGTCGGTGGCGATGGGGGCGTTCATGTTGTCTTGATTCTCCTCTTTATCCGTATTGAAGTCTTGCGGTCATGCGCGACTGAGGCCGCCATCTCAGCTGAGTCCCTCGGCGCCGGCGACTACCTCCATGATCTCCTGGGTGATCTCGGCCTGGCGGGCGCGGTTCATCTGCAGTGTGTAGTCCGTGATGATTTCGCCGGCGTTCTCCGAGGCGCTGCGCATGGCGGTCATCTGGGCGCCGAAGAAGCCGGCCGCGGACTCCACCAGCGCGCGGTAGATGGAGATCTCGATGTAGTCGGGCACGAGGCGCCTGAGGATCTTCTCCGGGTCGGGCTCGTAGTCGACGGGCGTCCGCTTCGCGGGCGCGTCCTGATCGCCGTTCTGCTCGCCGGAGATCGCCTGGTGTGAGAGCGGCAGAAGCTGCTGACGCGTGACGTTTTGCGTGAGCGGCGAGACGTAGGAGTTGTAGACCATCTCCACGCGATCGAGGTGGCCGTCCACGTAGGCCTGGATCAGGTCGTCGGCGATGGTGCGCGCATCGGCGTAGGCGGGCCGATCGGCAAAGCCCGTGTAGCTGCCGATCAGCTCATATCCGCGGAAGGCAAGCGAGGAGACGCCGCGGCGCCCGGTCGCATACCAGCGGCTGCTCAGGCCGTCGTCGTTGAACTCGGCCGAAAGGCGCACACCGGCGCGGACGATCTGAGAGTTGAAGCCTCCGGCGAGGCCGCGGTCGCCGGTTACCAGCAACAGCCCCACGTTCTCCTGGGTGTCGTGCTCGCGCAGCAGCGGCACCCGCGCCGCCTCGGCGCCTGCGGCCTGGGCCGCTTGACGGGTCATGCGCCCGATTGCGTCCGCGTACGGGCGCAGCGCCGCGATGCGCTGCTCTGCCCGGCGCAGGCGGGCAGCGGCCACCATCTCCATCGCCCGCGTGATCTTCTGGATGTTCTTGACCGAGGCGATCTTGTTCTTGACGTCACGCTGAGAAGCCATGGCTATATCCGGCGGGCGGCGCTAGGCCGCCTGCGGCTCCGGCTCCGGCTCTGCTGCGGCGGGCGGCTCGTCCAGCGGTCGGGACTGGGTCGGCTTCAGCGGCGCGTCGTCGTCGATCGGCTGGCCCTCCTCGTCGAGGTCATAGCCGAAGTCCAACGCGAAGGCGTCGAGGGTGTCGGCCACCGCCTTCTGGGTCTCATCCGACCAGTCGCCGCCGTTGATCTTCGCGCGCAGCTCCGGGTGCTGGGAGTGCAGGCGTTCGGTGAGCTCGGCCAGGAACTCGGGCACGCGCTCGACGTTCAGCCGGTCGAGATAGCCGTTGGTGGCCGCGTAGATCTGCACGGTCTGATCCTCCACCGCCAGCGGCGCGCGCTCGTGCTGGTTGAGCGTCGCCACCAGTCGTTCACCGCGCGCGAGCGTACGCTGGGTGTCGGCGTCGAGATCTGAGCCGAACTGCGCGAAGGCTTCCAGATCGCGGTACTGGGAGAGCTCGAGCTTGATTCGCCCGGCGACCTTCTTCATCGGGCCGATCTGCGCGTTGCCGCCAACTCGAGAGACCGAGATGCCGACGTTGATGGCCGGACGGACGCCCGAGTTGAACAGCGCGGACTCGAGGAAGATCTGCCCGTCGGTGATGGAGATGACGTTGGTGGGGATGTATGCCGAGACATCGCCCGCCTGCGTCTCGATCACGGGCAGCGCCGTCAGCGAGCCGCCGCCGAGGTCGTCGTTGAGCTTGACCGCGCGCTCGAGCAGGCGGGAGTGCAGGTAGAAGACGTCGCCGGGGTAGGCCTCGCGACCCGGCGGGCGGCGCAGCAGCAGAGACATCTGGCGATAGGCGTACGCGTGCTTGGTCAGATCGTCATACACGCACAGCGCGTGGCCGCCGTTGTAGAGGAAGTGCTCGGCCATCGCGCAGCCAGCGTAGGGCGCCATGAACTTGATCGGCGCCGCCTCATCCGCGGGAGCCGCCACGATGATCGTGTTATCCAGCGCGCCGTATTCCTCGAGCGTCTGGGCCAGAGCGACGACGGTCGACATGCGCTGGCCGATGGCCACATACACGGACACCACGCCCGTGTCCTTGTTGTTGATGATGGTGTCCACCGCGATCGCCGTCTTGCCGGTCTGGCGGTCGCCGATGATCAGCTCTCGCTGGCCACGCCCGATCGGGATCATCGCGTCGATCGCCTTCAGCCCCGTCTGCATCGGCTGCTTGACCGGCTGGCGCTGGACGACGCCCGGCGCCTTGAACTCGGCTGGGCGGGTCTGATCGACCGTGATTTCGCCCTTGCCGTCGAGCGGGCGGCCGAGCGGGTCGACGATGCGACCGAGCATCTGCTCGCCGACGGGGATCTCCAGAAGTTTGCCGGTGCGCCTGACGGTGTCGCCCTCGGAGATGTGCTCCCACTCCCCGAACAGCACCGCGCCGACATTGTCTGACTCGAGGTTCAGCGCGAGCCCTGTGACGCCATGGGGAAGGTCGAGCGTCTCAAAGGACATGCAGTTCTCCAGGCCGTGAAGCCGCGCGATACCGTCGGCCACCGACAGCACGGTGCCGACCTCGGTCAGCTCGGCCGTACCGCTGTCGAGTCCCTCGATGCGGCTCTTCAGAATGCTTGTGATCTCATCGGGATTGATCTGCATGTCGCTCCTAAGACGCTCCCTGGGCAACGTGCCTGCGCAGCTGCTCCAGTCGATTACGAATAGAGGCATCGAGGATCGAGTTTCCGACCCTGATGACGATGCCGCCGAGAATGTTCGGGTCCACGTGCGCCGCCAGCGTGACCTTGCGCCCGGCCCGCTCGCCGATCGTTCTGCCGAGGCTCTCGGTTGTCGCCTCGTCGAGCGCGATCGCACTGGTGATCTCCACCGGCAGAGTCCTGTTCTCCTCCTCCCACAGCCGCTCGTACTCGTCGCGTATGCGGAAGATGACCGGCATGCGGTGGTTTTCGATTAGCAGTGACAGGAAGTTGAGGAAGATCTCATCCGCGCCGTCGAGCAGCCCGGCGAGTGATTCCTGCTTCTCCTTGGTCGAGAAGTAGGGCGAGAAGAAGAACACCGTGAGCTCGTGGTTGGCGTCCAGCGCGTCGGCGAACTGCGCGAGCTGCTCGCGCACCTCATCCAGCCGGCCCCTGTCGAGGGCCGCTTGGAACAGCGAGCGGGCGTAGACCTGAGCGAGCTCCTCCATCAGTTGCTCTGCGCGTCCGAGGAGATGCCGGAGAAGTCCAGTTCGCCCAGAGCCTCCTCCACGAGGCGGCGCTGGTCGGCGTCGTTGAGCGTCTTGCGGGTGACCTTCTCGGTGGCCATGATCGTGAGGTCCGCGACCTCGCGGCGGATGTCGTCGAGCGCCCGCTTGGTGGCGGCGTCGATGTCGCGCTCGGCGCGCTTGGCCGCTTCGGCGAGGATCTCCTGGCTGCGGTCGCGCGCCTCGTGCTCGTGCGAGTCGGCCGTCTGGCGTGCGCGCTGGACGATCTCTTCAGACTGAGCCCTCGCCTCCTTCAGCCGCTCGCGGTATTCGGCGAGGATCTTGTCCGCCTCGATTCGCGTGCGCTCGGCGGCATCGATCGACTCGTCGATCGTCGCACGACGCTCGTCGAGGGCGTCGCGGATGCGGGGGAACACGGCCTTGATGAGGATGTACAGCGAGATCCCGAAGACCAGGAACGTCCAGACCATCAGGCCGACGTTCGGCGTGATCAGCCACGACGAACTCGAGGCGAGGGGTGTGCTCAGATGGCTGGTGAGAGGCTGCATCGTGACCTACAGGAAGAAGGCGATGAAGCCGCCCACCAGGCCGTAGAAGAAGGTCGCCTCGGTGAGCGCGAAGCCGAGCCACTGGATCGAGGTGATTTCGTCACGCATCTCGGGCTGGCGCGTCACCGACTCGATCACCTTGCCGAACAGCATCCCGATGCCGGCGCCTGCACCCGCGGCGCCGCCGCCGGCGCCCACGCCGAGCGCGATCGCTTTACCGGCGTTCGCGCCAATTTCCTTGGACGCTTCGGCAGCCGCGGCCAGCGGGATGCCTATATGGATTGACATGAAAGGTATGACGTGGGTCAGCATCGGTCTCCTTGTCGGGTGCTAGTGGCTTGCGGAAGTAGCGCCGCCGAGGTAGATGGCGGTCAGAATCGCGAAGATGAAGGCCTGCAGACCGGCGATCAGGACGGCCTCGAACAGAAAGATGACCACCCCTATCGGCAGCGTCAGCCAGCCCAGCAGCTGCAGGCCGAGGAGCACCGCCAGGTTGCCCGCCATGAAGTCGATCAAGAGGTGGCCGGCGAGCAGGTTGGCCCATAGCCTGATGGTCAGCGAGAGCGGCCTCAGGACGAAGTTGGAGACCAGCTCCAGCGGGAATATGAGGATCAGCATCGGTCCCGCGACGCCCGCTGGGATCAGACTTTTCAGATACCTGATGGGGCCGTGGTGGGCGCGGACTCCTTCGACGTTGTAGGCAACGAACACGCTCAGGGCGAGGACCAGCGGAACCGCGACGTTCGTCACCGCAGCGTAGATCTGGAATGACGGAATGTGCACGCCGAACAGCTTGAAGGTGTTCTGCGAGTCGACCGGCAGCGGGATGTAGCCGATCAGGTTGGAGACGAGGATGAACACGAACAGCGTGAACACGAACGGGAACCATTTCTTGGTCCTGCCTTCGTCCATGTTCTCGCGGGTCAGGCGCGACATCATGTCGTAGCCAAGCTCGACCGCGACCTGCGTGCGGCCGGGGCGCCGCTTCATGTTCCTCGCGACCACGAGCAGGATGACGAGCGTCAGGACGGTCGCGATCAGCAGGTACAGGACGCCCTTGTTGAAGTCGATCGGGCCCAGCTTGAACCAGGTTTCCAGGTGGAACGCATCGATGACCTTGAAGCTTTCGTTTTTGTGACCTTTGATCCCGAAGCCCACCGCGAAGGCGACCAACCCGACCAGGTAGACGAGCAGGACGCTGTAGCCGATCTGCCGCCCGCGGCTGAGCTTGCGCCACCAGCTCATCCGATCGCCTTGCGCCTCGGCTTAGCGGGCGGACCGGCGATCACCCTGAAGGCGAACGCGACCGAGTAGGCGGCGAAGATGACGAGCGCCGCCGTCAGGCCATCGGCGCGCCCGCCCGCCACTCCGGCCACGACGATCGCACCGGCGAGCAGCCAGATGCGCCCGAATGCCTCGAACAGGTTGAGCCCGAGCTCCGCGCGGGGCGTGCTCGAGCGCCTGATCCAACGCCGGTCGGCCTGCGCGATGATGCGCTGCGCGATCCATCCGCCGGCTCCGATCGCATAGCCGAGCGCTGGTGCTCCCAGCGCCAGCGCCACGGGCGCCGCGACCACGACGAGCACGACATCGAGATAGCGAAGGATCGCGATCGAGCGCTTCTCGCTGACGGCGCCGGCGCCATCCGCCGCGGGCGAGGCCGGCGAGGAGCTTCGAGCGGCGATCTCGCGATCGCGCAGGATCACGCTCGAGCGCATCTTGAGAGGCGCGACCCGATCAGTGCGCGAGCGGCAGCATGGCCGTGCCCGGCGGCGGGCAGGCTGATCGGTTCTTCGCTGGCATCGAAGTCTGGCATCTGTGTAGGGCCACCCTACAGACGAGAAAGTCCGGGCGCTGTCTGCGCTCGGAACCGTCGAGTCAATCCCTCAACTGTCTGCGGCGGCTCGCCCAGTCTATCCGGACTTGGACTTCGTAACAAGTTTGTGACACACGCCACGCTACGGCTGGGAGGCGGATTTTGCGAAAACCGCACGGCCGCGGCGGGCGCCCGCGCCGAGCAGCTCGCGGCGGCGCCCGGCAAGCGCGACGATCGCCACGGCGCTCGCAATCGCCAGCAGGCCGCCCACGATGTCGAGCATGAAGTGGTTGCCCGTGGCGAGCACGGCCACGGCCGTGACGCACGGGTAGAGCACCGCGAGCGCACGCACCCAGGCGCGCTTTGAGATGTGCCACAGCACGATCGTGCACCACACCGCCCAGGCGATGTGCAGCGAGGGCATCGCGGCCAGTTGATTGGCCTGCGAGGCCAGCACCCCGGTGTGCCAGCCGCCGAAGGCGTGGGTCGCCGCCACCACGTCGGTGTAGCCCGCGAGCATCCGCGGCGGGGCCACGGGGTACAGCCAGAAGACGGCGAAGGCGAGCAGGTTGACGACGACGAGCGCGTTGCGCAGCGGCCGGTAGATGTCGGCCCGCTTCCACCACAGCCACCCCAGCAGGCCGAGCGTCACGACGAAATGGGCGTTGTCGTAGTAGAGCGACAGCAGCAGGCCGAGCGTGTGGTGCCCCGCCAGCCAGCGGTCGAGTGTCAGCTCGGGGTGAAGGCCCAGCGACTGCTCCAGGTGCAGAACACCCTGCGCGTGGGCGATCGCGAGGTGCAGGCGCAGCGGCGCCAGGTTGTTGATCGCGTCGTAGACCCAGCACAGCCAAACGATCACGAGCGCCTCGACCCACCAGTGCGTGCGTGTCTGAGCCGGCGTGAAGGAAGTCGCCGCCGCCGCGCCGCGCTGGGGAGGCCCGCTCGCCCCGGCGGGGGCGCCGACGTCGAGTGTGGCGGCGCTGGACAAGCTGTCGATGTTATCGGCCGGTCAGGGCGCAACCGCCTCGAGGCCGCGCCCGGCGAGCGTCTCGAGGACCCGTGGCAGCGCAGCAGCGGTACGCCGCCAGGAATCAGCGGCGGAGTAGTCGTCGGCGTCGTGCAGAAGCAGCACGGAGCCCTCCCCCGCCGCCTGCGTCACGCGCACCGCGATCGACTCGGCCGTCGCGCGTGCCTGCCAGTCCTTGCCGGCGTGACTCCACAGCATGGTCCGCCAGTCGTGCGCCCGCGCGATCCTGAGCGCGGAGGCGTTGAGCACGCCGTAGGGCGGCCGATACAGGCCGATGGCGCGGTCTGAGGCCCGCTCGATCGTGTCCTGGGCGCGCGCGATGTCCGAGCGCACCTGCCCCGGCGCCAGCCGCAGCAGATTGCGGTGACGGTCGCAGTGCAGCCCGATCCCGTGACCGGCCGCGACGATCTCGCTCACGAGCGAAGGATTGCGCCGGACCTGCTCGCCGACCAGGAAGAAGGTCGCGCTGGTGCGCTCGCGCGCCAGGATCTCGAGTACCGCCGGCGTGCCCTGCGCGTGCGGCCCGTCGTCGAAGGTGAGCGCGTAGCCGGCGCCGCTCGAGGTGCTGTCCTCGACCGCGAGCGCCCCGCGCAGGCCGGGCCATGCCGCCGCTAGGCCCGGAAGCACATAGCTTGCCATCGCAACCGCGCCCAGCGCGCGCGTGGTGGGACTGGCGGTGCTGCGATGATTGTTCCTAGACATGGTCGATCTGGTGCTGGGAATCGGGGCGGCGGTGGGCGCTTCGACCCTTTACAGCCTAGGGATCGCCCTCCAGGCGATGGACGCCAAGGTGTCGCCCCCCGCAGAGCACCTGCGCGTGGCGCTGCTTCGCGACCTCCTCAGACGGGCGCGCTGGCTGGCCGGCACCGGCCTCTCGATCCTCGGCTGGCCGCTGCAGGTCATCGCCCTGCTGCTTGCTCCGTTGGTGGTGGTCCAGCCGACGCTCGCCGCCGGGCTCCTGGTGCTGATGTTCCTCGCGCAGCGGATGCTCGGCGAGCACGCCGGACGCTACGAGCACATGCTGATGTGCGCGATCGTGCTCGGCGTCCTCGGCGCCGCCCTGACCGCCCCCGCACGCGGAAACTCCGAGGCCTCTGACCTCACGATCGCGCTCGTCCTGACCGTGCTGGCGGTGTCGAGCTTCCTGCCCTTCCTGTTCGGTCTGTTCGATCGGCGCTCGCCGGCGGCGGTGACGATGCTCGGCGCGGGACTGGCGTTCGCGTGGAGCGGAGTGGCGACCAAGCTGGCCTCCGATGATCTCTCCCAGGGACACCTGGGCCTGGCCATCGCCTGGGGCCTGTCCACGGCCGTGGCCTCGGGCGTGGCGGTGATCAGCGAGATGAGCGCGCTACAGGCTCGCCCGGCGATCCAGGTGGCTCCGGTGGTGTTCGTCGTTCAGACGGTGGTTCCGGTCGTGCTCGCGCCGGTGCTGTTCAACGAACGCTTCAGTTCCACCCCGCTCAACGGGATTCCCCTCGCCGCCTCGCTGGCGCTGCTGATCACCGGGGCGGCGCTGCTCGCACGCTCTCCGCTGTTGCTGGCACTGATGGAAGGTGAGCGCACGAGCCACCCCAGCGGCTCGGCGCTGAGCCGGGCCGCCCCGAGCCAGGAGACGATCCGCTCGAGCCCGAGCACGGACGAGGATGATCCGTCGACTTCGACGACCATCACATCGCCGGCCCGCATCGGACGCTGAGGCAGTCGCCCGGCACTCCTCAGGCGCAGCGCCCCCTGCACGGGGGTGGCGCCGTCGGTACGCGCAAGCACGAGTTGCCCGACCGACAGGCCGCCGCGGGGCTGCAGGTAGTAGAAGTGGTGGCGGAGCCCGAGGGCACGGGCCTGCCGGCGCAGCGTCCCGCGCGTGCGCTCCCAGCGCAGCGGTCCCGAGCCCGGCACTTCCGGCAGCAGCTCATCCCCCAGCGAGTGCAGGCTCGCGATCGTCACCGGCGAGGGCACGCCGGCGTCGTCGGTGAAGGAGATGTGGATTCCCCGGCCCGCCAGCTCGGCCGCCAGGAACGGCACGTCGCGCGTCGGCGCGCGCACGATCAGGCCCACGTCGCGCTGATCAGTCTGCACCTGAGCGAGCGGGTGCACGTGCAGGATCTTGGTGGCGAGCGCGGTGACCTCATCGGTCGACATCATCCATGCGCCCACACCCAACAGCAGCACGAGCTGCAGCGTGGCCGCCGACAGCCGCAAGCGCCACAGCGGGATCGGGCGCACACGCCGAGGCGTGTGCAGGACCGTATCCACCGCGGTCGCCCGCACCTCGGGCGGCCCGGCCGGCCCGCTCAGCGGCGCCCGTGGCTCCGAGGCGAAGCTCGCCTGCACGTGCTCGCGCAGCTCGTCGGTGTCGTTTGCCAGCCTGAGCAGGTGCAGTGCCGCCATCGCACGCGTGTTCAGCCGCGCGTGCCCGACCGGCAGCCCATAGGAGACGACCGGGGTGCCGGCCGCCCTGGCCTCCAGGCACGTCACGCCTCCGGTCGAGTGCACGAGCACGTCCGCGGCCGCCAAAAGCTCTGGCATGCGGTCGGTGAAGCCGTACACGTGCACGCGCGGCTCGGCAGCGAAGGTGGAGCGAAGCTTGCTCGCCAGCTGTTCGTTGCGCCCGGCCAGGCACGCGATCGTGGTCACCTCGGGCACCCGGATGAACTCGCGCACCGCGCCCGCGATGTCTCCCACCCCCCAGCCGCCGCCTGAGACGACGACCATGCGGCCCTCCTCGCACAGCCCCAGCTGCCGACGTGCCGTCAGCGGCGAGCGGGACTCGAGGAACTCGGCCGATATCAGCGGACGAACGAGCCGCACGCTGCCCGGCCCGGCGATGCGCTCGACCGATGAGACCGACTCCCCGTACATGACCAGATGCATGTCGATGCCCGGCTGGGCCCAAAAGAACAGGCCCGTGAGGTCGGTGATCGTGGCAACCGTCGGACAGCTCACCTCGCCGGTGCGCCGCAGGCGGGCCAGCGCGACCGTCACGGCCGGGTAGGTGGACACGATCACATCGGGGTCGTGCAGGGCGATGTTGCGTGCCAGCGGGCGCGATCCGAACAGGCAGAGCAGGCGGCGCGCGAGCGCGCGGATCGGCGCGACGTGCTTCAGCAGCCAGTAGACGCCGGTGTACGTGCGCGGGACGAAGCGCAGCTGCACGCGGTATCCGTCCTCGACCACGGGTCGCACGAGCGGCCCCATCGCCGCGAGCCCGTCGATGATCGTGACCTCGGCCGGCTCGGGAGCAGCCTCGAGCTGTTCAGCGAGCGCGCGCGCGGCGGCGGCGTGGCCCTCGCCGACGTCGGCGGACAGGATCAGGACGCGGCGCGGCCCGGGAGCCCGGCGCGCATTGGGTTTGCGTTGGCGGCGTCGCATAAAGGATCGAGTCTCGTCCGCGCGGCGGCGTTCGGCGCGAACATGCACCCACCGACAGAAGCCCCCAGCGAGCGCAACAGCTAGCGCAGTTTACCGAGCACGTCAAACACTGGCAGGTCACCTAGACGTAACAATGGGCATATACAGTCCGCGACCCCGACAGCCCGCCCCCTCCCCGGCGCTGGAGCGCCTGCTGGAATAACCGCGGCGAGCAGCGTGCGCGGGGGCAACGGCGTCCTGCGGGCGCTGGGCGCGCTCGGCCTGGTGGGCGTGGTCACGACGGTCTTCCTGCTCACGGCCGGCGCCGCCGCGCACCCCTCCCAGTATGTGCCGGGGCGCAGCGGCGGATGGCCGGGCTGGATGGCGGGCCCTCTGCAGGGGCTCGGCGTGGGCATCAGCAACGACAGCTTCCAGACGCTGACGTTGATCATGTGCGCGAGCTACCTGCTGGTCCTGTGCGCGGCGCGAACGCTGCCCGGGCGTGCGCTCGTGGCAGCGATCCTCGCCGCCAACGTGATCCTGCTGCTCGGGCCGCCGCTCATCTCCCAGGACGTGTTCGGCTATCTGAGCTTCGCCCGCCTGGGCGCCCTGCACGGCCTTGACCCGTACACGCACGTGGCGGCGGAAGCGCCCACCGATGCTGTGTTCGCGTTCGTCGGCTGGCCCTTCCTGCACTCCCCCTACGGCCCTCTGTTCACGCTCGCAAGCTACGCGACGGCACCGCTGGGCCTCGCGGGTGGGCTGTGGGCGTTCAAGGCGGTCGCCGTCGCCTCGAGTCTCGGCGCGGTCGCGCTGATCGCGCGGGCGGCCGGGCGCCTGGGCCACTCGCGCCGCTGGGCCGCGGCGTTCGTGGGCCTGAACCCGGTGCTGCTCGAGCTGGCCGTCAGCGGCGCGCACAACGACACGCTGATCCTGCTGCTGCTCGCCGCGGCGCTCGCGCTGAGCGCCGGCTCAAGCCCGCGCTTTCGCGCGGCCGCGGTCGCGCTGGTCGCGGGCATCGGCATCAAGGTCACCGCGGGGCTGGTTCTGCCGTTCCTCGTGCTCGCGCCGCCGGACGCGCGCAAACGCCTCGAGGTGGCCGCCACGGCCGGACTCAGCCTGCTGGCACTTGCCGCGCTGGGGTTGATCGGCTTCGGCGCGCACGCGCTCGGCTTTCTCAGCGCCGTGGGTGAGCAGCAGCAGCTGGTCGCGACCCACAGCATTCCCGCCGAGACGGCGCGCCTGGTCGGGCTGAGCGGAACGCCGAGTTGGTGGCGGCATCTGTTCGTCGGCGTGTTCGTGGCGGTGTTCGCCGCCGCCCTGTGGCGCACCGCGCGCGGCGGCGACTGGCACGCGGCTGCCGGATGGACGACGCTCGCCCTGCTGCTTTCCACCGCGTGGCTGCTGCCGTGGTACGTGATCTGGGCGTTGCCGCTAGCCGCGGTCAGCCACGATCGGCGTCTGCGGGCCGCCACGCTCGTCTTCTGTGCCTACGCGATCCTCATCCACCTGCCGCTCGCCAGCCCGCTGCTCAGCCCGAAGCCGGCCCACCGGCATGCCGTCGCGGTCACCGCCAGGCAGCGTGGGCATGCCACCGGCGTCGGCGCTCGACACGGCGTCGATCTCACCGGTTTCAAGATCCCTGGCTACACCGCTGTCGATCTCCGCTGGTGAGGCCCCCGGGCGCAGCCGCCGCAGCCGAATCGAATCCAGGCGCCTGAACTTGAGGATCTCGAGCACGTACACCAGATACACGCTCGCCGCGACTGCCAGCAGCGCGAGCGCGACCATGACGAGCGCCCAGCCGGCGTGCAGCTGGCCTTTGTGGTTCGAGTAAGGGACGAAGCGCAGCGCCAGCGCCAATCCGGCCAGCAGCAGCGTCCACGCGTACAGGTAGGCGATCGTGCGACGGGAGGAGAAGCCGATGCGGGCCATGCGATGGTGAAAGTGCTCGCTGTCGGGCCGATAGATCGGCTGTTTGTACTTCAACCGCTTCAGCACCACGAAGGTCGTGTCGAGAAACGGCACGGCCAGCAGTATCAGGGGTAGGACAAAGGACACGACCGCGGCCGTCTTGACGGCCGCCTCGACCGTGATGACGCCCATCAGCAGGCCGAGCAGGTTGGCGCCGGCGTCCCCCATGAAACTGGATGCCGGCGGGAAGTTGTAGATCAGAAAGCCCAGCGCGGCCCCGGCCGTGATCGCCGCGAGAACCCCCGGCTGCTGGCGGTTCAGGTCGAACGCGATCACAGCCATCGCGGCGGCGATGATCGCGCACACACCGGCCGCCAGGCCGTCGACGCCGTCGGAGAAGTTGACCACGTTCATCATCGCCACCAGCCCGATCACGGTGAGCAGCGGCCCGGCGTTCGTCACGCCTGCGTTCGGGAACGACAGACGTCCGATGAAGGGCAGCGTGATCGCCTTCACCGCCACCCCGAAGTGCACGACGATCACCGCCGCCAGCACCTGACCGGCGAGCTTGACCGCCGGCGGCAGCTCGAAGCGGTCGTCGAGGGCTCCCACCACCGTGATCACGCCGGCGGCGAGCAGCACGCCTTGCCACAGGTGCTCGTTCGCGTAGTAGCCGGCAGGCAGCCACACCAACGCGGCCGCGAGCGTCCCCGCGAAGATCGCGAGGCCGCCGAGCAGGGGCGTGGGATGCTCGGAGAGACCTCGCTCGCGCGGTTGATCGATCGCGCCGACGGCCCTCGCGATCCGCATCGTGACCGGCGTCAGCAGCGCGGTCACGGCCGCGGCGGTCAGCAGGGCGTAAAGCGCGTCGAGCTCGTTCGGATGCGCCATCGACTAGCGCACAGCATCGCAGGCGCCGAGGTCGCAGGCGCGGAGATGGCGCCACGGAGTGCCCCGAGCGGGCGCCCGCAGCCGCGCTAGACGCGCACCGGCGTGCCCGCCGCGAGCGTCTCATACAACGGATAGCGCTCCACGATCGCCCCCACCCGCCCGCGCAGCTCGGCGGCTCTGGACTCGTATTCCGGCGTCAGCGCGCTCGCGAGGATGCGCCCGACCTCGGTGAAATCGTCATGCTGCAGGCCGCGCGTGGCCAGCGCCGGCGTACCGATGCGCAGGCCCGAGGCCTCCATCGGCGGCCGTGGGTCGAACGGCACGGCGTTGCGGTTGACCGTGATGTCGATCTCGGCCAGGCGGTCCTCCGCTTGCCTGCCGCTGAGCGCTGGTTCGCTCTCGCGTAGATCGACCAGGATCAGGTGCACATCGGTGCCCCCGGTGAGCACGTTGACGCCATGACCCGCTCCCAACAGCTCCTCTGCCAGGGCCTTGGCGCCGTCGACCGTGCGCCGCTGGCGCTCGGCGAACAGCTCGCTGGCCGCGATCTTGAAAGCGACCGCCTTGGCCGCGATCACGTGCTCGAGCGGCCCGCCCTGCTGGCCGGGGAACACGGCTGAGTCGATCTTCTTCGCATGCTCCTGCTTGCACAGGATCACCCCGGCGCGCGGACCACCGAGCGTCTTGTGGGTCGTCGTGGTGACCACGTCCGCTCCATGCTCGACCGGGTTGGGATGTAGCCCCGCGGCGACGAGACCGGCGAAGTGGGCCATGTCGACCATCAGCAGGGCGCCGACCTCGTCGGCGATCTCGCGAAATCGCGCCAGGTCGAGCTGTCGCGAATACGCCGACCAGCCGGCCAGCAAGAGCTTCGGCCGGCGCTCGCGCGCGATGCGCGCCACCTCATCCATATCGATCAGGCTGCTCTCGCGATCCACCTCGTAGGCTGCGATGTCATATAGCCGGCCGGACACGTTGATCTTCATGCCATGCGTCAGATGGCCGCCGTGGGCGAGCGACAGCCCCATGATCGTCTCGCCGGGCTCGAGCAGGGCGTGGTAGACGGCAGCGTTCGCCTGTGCGCCGGAGTGTGGCTGCACGTTGGCGTGCTCGGCCCCGAACAGCGCCTTGGCTCTGTCGATCGCCAGCTGCTCGGAGATGTCGACCCACTCGCAGCCTCCGTAGTAGCGGCGACCCGGATAGCCCTCGGCGTACTTGTTGGTTAGCACCGAGCCCTGGCATTCGAGCACGGCTCGCGGGACGAAGTTCTCTGACGCGATCATCTCGAGCGTGCGCTGCTCGCGCTCGAGCTCCCCGCGCAGGACCTCCGCGATCTCGGGGTCGACGTCCGCGAGCGGACGATTGAAGTAGTCAGGACTCAGCTCGGACATAGCGCTCTCCTTGGCAGGCGATGACGACTTGAATGCCCAGGCGCGCGGCGTATTGGCTGACCGCTTCCCGGTGGTCGCTTCCACCTCTAGCGCCAGTCGCGGCAGCCGTTATGAGGCTAGCACGGGCGGGTGAACCGGTGGCGCCGGCCGGCGCGCGCCCGGCGGCGAGCATCAGGCGAGCGCCTGTTCGACTTCGCGCAGCGACATCGCGCCCTCGCGGACCACGCTGAAGCCGCCGCTCTGCTCGTAGTCGCGCAGGTCGACGATCGTCGAGGCCGTGCCCGGCAGCTCGCCGCCGTCCAGCACCAGGTCGGCGCCGAGCAAGAGCTCGCGCGGCACATCGCTCAGCCGCCGCGCCTCGGGCCCGCCCGAGACGTTGGCGCTCGACTGCATCAGCGGCGTGGGCAGCGCGCGCAGCGCAGCCAGCGAGTCGCCAAGCAGAGGCACACGCAGGCCGAGTGAATCCCGGCCCATCGGCCCGCACGCCAGCGGGAAGCGGCCATCGCGATTGGGCAACAGCAGCGTGACCGGACCCGGGAGCAGCGCCGCGATCGCGCGCCGCTCGGCGCTCTCAAGCTCCGGAAGCGCGCTCGTGGCCCGCTCGCGCTTGAAGAACATGACCGCGGCGGGACGATCGGCCGGACGGCCCTTCAGCTCATACAGCCGCCTGACCGCCCGCTCGTCCGAAGGGTCGCAGGCCAGTCCGTAGACGGTGTCGGTCGGGAACACCGCCACCCCGCCGCCCGCCAGGCAGCGTTGCAGCTGCCGGGCATCCTCAGCCGTGAGCGCCGCGGCCCCGGCCGAGTCGGCCCCGGCCGCGTCGCGCCCGTCGCCGCCACCGTTGCGGCCGCGGCTCATCGCTCGCGCTCGCCCACCAGCACGCGCTCGATCCCGGCCAGGTCGCGCTCGCGCCGCACCGAGGAGAAGCCCGCCGCGGCGATCAGCCCGGCGACCTCGCCGGCGTGCCCGGCGCCCACCTCGAGCGCCACCAGCCCCACCCGCGGGCGCTCGCACACGAGCTCGAGCAGCGCGCGGATCAGCGCCAGGCCGTCGGCTCCGGCGAACAGCGCCTCGGCCGGCTCGTGTCGCAGGATCTCCGCAGCGAGCGTCGGGCGCTCTGACTCGGCGACGTACGGCAGGTTGGAGAGGACCGCGTCGAACTCGTCGGGGATGTCCTTGAGCAGGTCCGCATGCAGCCAGCGCACCTCGAGGCCAAGCCGCCGTCCGTTCGCTCGAGCCAGCTCCAGCGAGCTCTCGCTGAGGTCGCTGGCGCTCACGTCCAGGTCGGGGCGCTCATGCTTGAGCGCAAGCGCGACCGCACCGCTGCCCGTGCCCACGTCGAGCACGCGCGCTGTGCGCTCGAGCGTGAGGCCGACCTCGACAAGCAGCTCGGTCTCCGGCCGCGGGACGAGCGCGCGGCGATCGACGGCCAGGTCCAGATCGCGAAAGCCCCGGTGCCCGACGATGTAGGCGACCGGCTCGCGTTGCACCGCCCGTCGGCGCACGGCGTCCTGATACGCGCGCACGGCAGACCCCTCGACCACCAGATCCGGATCCATCGCCAGCCGCTCGCGGGACACGCCGAGGACGTGCGCCAGCAGTACTTCGGCGTCGAGGCGCGGGGTTTCGCACCCGCCAGCCGTGATCGCGATGATCGCGCCGTCGAGTGCGTCGCGCGCCGGCGTACCCCTCACGCCGCGGCCTGCGCCTGCAGGCGGCGGCGCTTCTCGTCCGCCTGCAACGCGGCGGTGAGCTCGTCGAGTTCTCCCTGGAGAACCTGATCGAGGTTGTGCACCGTGAGCTTTATGCGGTGGTCCGTCACGCGCCGCTCGCCGTAGTTGTAGGTGCGGATCTTCTCCGCGCGATCGCCCGTGCCCACCTGCGAGCGACGGTCGGCGGCCAGCTCGGCCTGCTGCTCGGCCAGCGCGCGCTCGTAGATGCGCGCCCGCAGCACGCGCAACGCCTTCTCGCGGTTCTGCAGCTGGGACTTCTCGTCCTGCATGGACACCGTGATCCCCGACGGTGCGTGCGTGATGCGCACGGCCGAGTCGGTCGTGTTGACCGACTGCCCGCCCGGCCCGGACGAGCGGTAGACGTCGATCTGCAGATCGTTCGGATCGACCTGCACGTCGACGTCCTCGGCCTCGGGCAGCACGGCGACGGTGGCGGTCGAGGTGTGGATGCGCCCCTGGGACTCGGTCTGCGGGACCCTCTGCACCCGGTGGGTACCACCCTCGAACTTGAAGACCGAATAGGCGCCGTCGCCCTTGACGGCGAAGGTGTACTTGCCGTCGCCGATGTCCAGCGGCTCGGTCTGCCAGCCGCGGCGTTCGGCGTACTTGACGAGCATGCGGTACAGATCCCCGGCCCACAGCCCGGCCTCGTCGCCGCCCGCGCCGCCCTGGATCTCGACGATCACGCTCTTCTCATCGTTGGGATCGCTCTCCACCATCGCCATGCGGATCGACTCCTCGATCGCCGCGATCCGCTCGTGCGCGTCGTCGAGTTCCCCGCGCAGCTCGGCGTCCTCGCCCTCCTCTGAGAGGAGTTCCTCGGCTCCGGCCGCATCATCGCGAGCATGCCGCCATTCCGCCGCGAGCTTGGCGGCGGGCTCGAGCTGGCTGTAGGCGCGACCGACCTCGGCGTAGCGTTCGCGGTCGGAGATCACCTGCGGGTCCGTCATCTGCGCGCCAAGCTCGGCAAACCGCGTCTCGATCTGCTTGACCAGGTCTTCAATCATCGTGAGGACCCAGTCTATGAGCCCCCGCGCCCAGCGAGCCTACGCCACGACCTCCACGCCCACCAGGTCTGCCGCCGAGCGCTCCCCCGGCGTCTCGAGCGCGAGCACCGCCTGCAGCGAGGCGATCGCGACGGCGAGCTGGGAGAGGTCCGGCTCACGCGTGGTCAGCAGCTGCAACTTCAGCCCCGGCCACATCACCGCCTGCACCCACCGCTTGCGGCGATTGCGCCCGGCGAACTTGATCAGCTCGAATGAGATCCCGGCGATCAGCGGCACGCCGAGTATGCGTGTGGCCAGCAGCCAGTACCACGCCGGCAGTCCGATCGGCGCGAACACGAAGATCGCGACGATCATCACGACCAGCAGGAAGCTCGTGCCGCAGCGCGGGTGAAGCCGCGAGAAGCGCTTGCAGTTCACGGGCGTCAGCGGCAGGCCGGCCTCATAGCAGGAGATCGTCTTGTGCTCGGCGCCGTGATACTCGAACACGCGCCGCAGGTCGGCCACCCGCGAGAGCACGAACAGATAGCCGATGAAGATGCCCGTGCGCACGAGGCCCTCAACCAGCCAGAACAGGACCGAGGAGCCCAGCTGACCCTTGATCAGGCTCGTCAGCCCCACCGGGATCAGGAAGAACAGCACGATTCCCAAGACGAGTGCCACGACCACGGTCCCAGCCCACAGGCCGCGCGGGATCTCCTGCTCCTCCTCGGCCTCCTCGGCCGGGGCAAGCTGCGCGTTCGCCGAGACCTCAAGCGCACGGAAGCCGACCATCAGCGAACCCCCCAAGGCCACCACTCCACGGATGATCGGCAGACGCAGCACGCGATGACGCCGCAGCACGCTCCTCAGCGCGAACACGCTCACCCCGATCTCGCCCTCGGCTGCCTGCCCTGGCGCGCGCTCTCCCTGGCTGAGCTGCTCAGCGCTGGGCTTGCGCACCGCCACCGCCCAGTGGGAGACGCCGCGCATCATCACGCCCTCGAGCACGGCCTGCCCGCCGACCGGCGCGTCGCGCTGAGCGGTGAGCTCGACCTCGGAACCCTCGCTGCTTCCGTCGAGCACGGCGACGGCGCTGTCGCCGTTCAACTCGACCGGCGTCGTCGGCGCCCCGGCGGCGAGGCCCGAGGACATCGAGCTACTGGGCGGACCTTGTCTGCGCGGAGTGCAGGCGGCCCTTGGCCACCCTGCGCTGGAAGCGCTCCACGCGCCCGCCGGTATCCATCAGCTTCTGCCTGCCGGTGTAGAAGGGATGGCAGTTCGAGCACACCTCGACGTGCAGCTCCTCGCGCGTCGCGCGCGTCATGAACTCATTGCCGCACGTGCAGCGCACGTGTGCCTCGACATAGTTGGGGTGGATCTTCGCCTTCATCGTCATTCCATTCTAGCGATGGCGCGGCGGGCTCCCTACGCCGCGCTCGCCGGCAGGGGCGCGGCGGCTGGCTGCCGGCAGCTGGGCGTGTGGCGCATCGCGCTCTTCATCAGGTGGCCCTTGGCGTTCAGCCAGCGGAAGCGCACGGTCGCCCGGTAGACCGCAGGTGCAAACAGGTTCGAGACCTGCTTGTTGAACTTGTAGGCCTTCACGCCCGGGTCGGACACGCGCCACACGCCCAGCCCCGGCGCTGTGATCGTGTGGAACGCTGCTTCTCCGGAGATCTCCTCCTGGATTTCGATCCGGATCGCCATGCGCACGCTGCCCGCCAGCGAGGTCATTTCGCCAGCGAACATCGCCGAGCGTTCGCTTTGAGCGCTCGCCGAGACACACTGCTCGAGCGTCGCCGAGACGCTCGGATCCTGCGCTGTCGCGCTCGTCTGCGCGGCGGCCCCGGCGGCGGCGCTGAGACCAAGACAGCCACACAGCAGCGCGGCGGCGCAGGCCGAGAAGGCGCGCAGGCGCCGGGAGTCAGGAGTTCTGGCTTGCGCGAGAGCGAACATCGTCAAGAATCCTTAACACTCCGTGAACTCGCATGTTTCGGGCCGCTGCTGTGACGGCCGTCGAGCTGACCGCGGCTGCCCGCCGCACGTGTCGGCGCACGGGCGTCGCCGACGCGAGTCGCTCGCCCTTCGGGCGACTCAGACGATCTGATACAGGGGACCGTCGCCACCCTCGGGGGTTGTCAGGCGACCGCCCTTGGCCGTGATCGCTCCGCATTGCACGCAGTTGGTGTAGTTCACGATCACATCCACCTCGCCGTGCTCGGGAGCGTCTTCGGGGATCTCATACACGCCCGCCGGGCACATCCAGCGCCACGTCTCGGCGATCTCACGGGGGACGTGTTTCTGCACGCGGATGTGGTTCGGCGCGTCATCGCGCGTGGCGTTGCCGGTGATGAACACCGAGGAGAGCTTGTCGAAGGTGTACTTGCCGTCGGGCTTCACGTAGACGTCCTTGGTCTTCCCCAGGAACATGGGCTTCTCGTCGTTGCGGTGCCAGCTCGCGCGACCCGGCAGCCTGCCCTTGGTGATCTGCTGGATGCCGCTGAGCGGTCCGCCGAGAAGCAGGCCCTTCTGCAGGGGCTGGCGCGCGTTGCGAACCTCCCACAGCTCTCGACCGACGGAGGAGTCATCGATCGCCTGCTCATAGGCCTCGAAAGAGGACTCGCCGCGAACGAGCGCGGCATAGATCGACTCCGCGGCGAGTTTGCCCGACATCAGCGAGTGGTGCACGCCCTTGAGCGCCATCGTGTCGACCATGCCGCCCGCGTCGCCCACGAGCACAGCTCCGGGCATCGACAGCTTGGGCATCGACCAGTAGCCGCCGCCGGGGAGCGCCTTGGCACCCCACGCGACGCGCTCGCCGCCCTCGAGGATCCCGCGCACGAGCGGATGCGTCTTGAACGTCTGCAGCAGGTCGTGTGCGGAGGTCGTCGCGTCGGCGTACTCCAACTCGACGACGAAGCCGATCGAAACGAGGTCATCGCCGGTCTTCTCGTCCTTCATCGGATACAGCCAGGTGCCACCGATCTGACCGTACTTCGTTGCGATCTTCAGCGGCCACGGACCCATCGTGTGAATCAGGCGGTCCAGCGCCTTGGGAACCTTCCAGACCTCCTTCACGCCGAGCTCCCACACCTGCGGCTCGCGGTCCTTGGCGAGGTCGAACTCCCTGATCGCCGCCCCTGAGAGAGAGCCCCAGCAGCCCTCGGCCAGCACCGTCGCCTGTGCCTTGATGTCCGTGCCGGGCTCGAAGTTGCCCAGCGGCTCGCCGTCCTTGCCGCGGCCCTTGTCGCCCGAGCGCACGCCCGCCACGCGACCGTCCTGCACGATCAGGTGCGTCGCCGAGGTCTCGGTCAGGACGTAGGCGCCGGCGTCCTCGGCCTGGCGCTGCTGAAAGCGCGCGAGCGCCGAGACGGAGACGACCTCATTGCCGTGGTTCTTGAACGACGGCGGGGTCGGGATGCGCAGCTTGATCCTGGAGGTGGGCGTCAGGTAGACCGCCTCCCGGGTGACCTCGCCGAAGGCGAAGCCCTCCTCGCGCCACTGCTCGCGGGTGACCTCGGGGAACAGCTCTTCAAGCGCCGCCGGGCGCATGACCGCGCCCGAGAGATTGTGGCCGCCACACGTCTTGGCCTTCTCGACCACCGCCACCGGCACTTCGCCGAGCCGCTCCGTGGTCTCGGGATCGTCGGCCAACAGCTGCAGCAGGCGGTTGGCACAGGCAAGGCCCGCGGTGCCTCCGCCGACGATGACCACGCCCACCTCGATCAGATCCTCCTCGGGATCCAGGCCGTTCTTGACGAACTCCCTGGGTGAGTCAACCGGGGGCGGGAAGGCCGCGGGCGCCACCTTCCCGTTGTGAGACGACATGCTCAGCTTCCCTTCTTTGCCTTCACGGCCTCCGTCAGCTTAGGCAGGATCTTGTTCAGATCGCCGACCACGCCGAGGTCGGAGAATTCGAAGATCGGCGCGTTGGAGTCCTTGTTGATCGCGACGATGTTCTCCGAGCCCTGCATCCCGACCTTGTGCTGGATCGCGCCGGAGATGCCCGCCGCCAGGTACAGCTTCGGCGCGACGGTCTTGCCCGTCTGGCCGATCTGCGCCGCGTAGGGATACCAGCCGGCGTCGACGACCGCGCGGGTGGCGGCGACGGCGCTGTTGCCCCCGAAGGCCTTGGCCAGGTCCTCGGCCAGCTCGAAGCCCTCGGCCTTGCCGAGACCGCGACCGCCGGCGATGAGGATGTCAGCGCCCTCGATGTCCACGTCGGCGCCGCGCTGTTCGCCGCGCGTGATCATGGTCGCCTGCAGGGCGTGCGCGCTCAGCTCGTAGTCGAGCCGCTCTACGGGAGCGTCGCCGCCGCCGGACTCCCGGATCTCAAAGGCGTTCAGCCGTCCGATGATGATGCCCACGTCGGAGCGATATTTGATTTCCGAGATCGCGGAGTCACCCAGGATCGGGCGCTCGGCGATCAGCTCGCCGCCGTCGGCACGTACGGCCGTGACCTCCATCACCACGCCCGCCCCGAGCCTCGCCGCCAGGCCGGCGCCGATCTCAAAGCCAAGCAGACCGCCGCCGAATAGCGCATAGGAGTAGTCGCCCGCGGAGATCGCCGCGCCCATCGCGTCGACCAGCGGCTGCGCGAGCCCCTCCGGGCCCTCGGCGACGAGCACCTTCTTGGCGCCGTAGTTTCCGAGCGACGCCGCCAGATCCTCGGGCACGCTCTCGCCGAGCAGGATCGCGTGCGCCTCGCCGCCGAGCTCCGCGGCGAGCCTCGCGCCCTCGGAGACGGCGCCGAGCGAGTTCTTGTTGATCGCGCCGTCGTAGTGCAGCGCGTAGACCAGGATGTTCGCCATTTTCAGTTCTGCTCCTATCTAGATGAGCTTGCGCTCGTCGAGCCAGGCGATGATCTTTTCGACCGTCTCGCCGGTGTCCTCGTCCTCGATGATCTCTCCGGCGGCCTTCGCCGGCGGCGCCTTGGCGGCGATCCAGTGGGCGGCCGAGTTGTCGCCACCCACCATCGCGGCGTCGATCTCGACGTCGCTCGCCGTAACGGTGTCGAGCGGCTTCTTCTTGGCGCCCATGATCGCCTTCAGCGACGGGTAGCGGGGCTCGTTGATCGCATCGCCCACTGAGATCACCGCCGGCAGCCTGACCTGGACGGTGTCGTAGCCGTACTCGGCCTGGCGCTCGCAGCGCAGGCTCTCTGACTCGACGTCCATCTTGATCACCTGCGTCAGCGAGGGCATCGACAGGTGCTCGGCCACGACGGCGCCGATCGTGTAGCACTCGCCGTCGTCGGACTGCTGGCCGAGCAGCACGAGATCGGGGCTCTCACGCTCCAGCGTCTTGGCCAGCGCATAGCCGGTGGCGGCCACATCCGAGCCCGCGACCGTTGGATCTGAGAGGTGCACCGAGCGGTCGGCGCCGAGCGAGACGGCCTTGTGCAGCGCCCGCACGGCGCTGTCCGGGCCCATCGTCACGGCCACGATCTCCTCGACGGGGACCGCGCCACCCTCTTTGATCTGCATCGCCGCCTCGATGGCGTGCGTGTCATAGGGATTCAGGTTCTTCTCCCCGCTGCGGTCCATGCGCCCCGTCGAGGGGTCCAGTTTCTTCTCGACGGCGGCGTCCGGGACCTCCTTCACCAGGACGCATATCTTCATTGTCAGGAAACTCCTTGGGGTCTGTTGGGGGCGATCCTATCTGGTTGAGCTGTTGACTGACGCGTCAATCAGTGATCGATGCGTCCCGCCCGCCCGCGGCTCCACGGATGAAATCCACGATCGCCTGCGTGGGGGCGCCCGGCGTGAACACCTCGGCCACGCCTAGGTCCTTCAGCTCGGGGATGTCCTCGGCGGGGATCGTGCCGCCGACGGTGACCAGCACGTCATCGATGCCCTGGGCGTGCAGCAGCTCGACCACCCGCGGAACCAGCGTCATGTGCGCGCCGGAGAGGATCGACAGGCCGACGGCGTCGGCGTCCTCCTGGATGACCGTCTCCACGATCTGCTCCGGCGTCTGGTGCAGCCCGGTGTAGATCACCTCCATCCCCGCGTCGCGCAGAGCGCGGGCGATGATCTTCGCGCCGCGGTCGTGCCCGTCCAGGCCGGGCTTGGCCACGACGACGCGAATCTTTGAATGGGTCGGGGTGTCGGCCATCCGCTCAGCAGATTATGCCCGGGGACCGCCGCGCACTCCCAGACGATCCCTGGCCAGACGACCCAGGGCGCCGAGCGCGGCGGCGAGGCCGACCGCGGCGAGCATCTTCAGGCGGCGGCCGAGGCGATCCAGGTGCAGCACCTCCCAGCCCTCCTGCGCGGCGATGCGCCGCAGGTCCGCGTCGGGGTTGACGACGACGGCGTGGCGCACGGCGCGCAGCATCGGCAGATCCGACTCGGAGTCCGAGTAGGCGAACGAGGCGTCCAGGTCGATTCCCTCTCGCTCGGCCAGCTCGCGCATCGACAGCACCTTGCCCTCGCGGTAGTTGAAGGGCCCCGCCGGGCGGCCCGTGTAGCGGCCCTCGACGATCTCCGAGCGCGAGCCGAGGCCCCCGTCGAAGGCCAGCACGCGGGCGAGCAGATCCGCCATCTCCTGGGAGGCGGCGGTCAGGATGTACACGGGCATGCCCGCGTCCTGGTGGGCGTAGGCACGCGCGAGCATCTGCGGATACAGCCGCGGGAGCACGCCCGCGAGCACCCGCGGCGACAGCCGCTCGAGGTCGCGAACGCGCACGCCGGCGATCATTTCCCCCACCCGCCGGCGCACGTCGTCGGCGCGATCGTCGGTCGACCCGCGCAGACGGAAGCGGAGGTTCTCATAGGCGTCGCGCGCCAGCCGGCCACGCGAGATCATCCCCGTCTCGTAAGCCGCGCGCGCGAAGAAGATGCCCGAGGAGCCGGCCATCAGCGTCTTGTCCAGGTCGAAGAACGCCGCCGCGCGCGGCGGGCCCGTGCCGTTGCTGGCGTCTGCCACTAGACCTTGAGGATCACCGCGTCGCCCTGACCGCCGCCCGAGCAGATCGCCGCGCAGCCGAGACCCCCGCCCCGCCGGCGCAGCTCGAGCACGAGACCTCCCAGGATGCGCGCGCCGGACGCGCCGATCGGGTGACCGAGGGCGACCGCGCCGCCGTTGACGTTGACCCTGTCCTCATCGATGTTGAGCATGCGGATCGAGTTCAGCGTGACCGAGGCGAAGGCCTCGTTGATCTCCCACAGATCGATGTCCCCGGGCTGCAGCCCCGCTTTGTCGAGGGCCTTGCGGGCGGCGCTCGCGGGCGTGGTGGCCAGGTAGGCGAAGTCGTTCGCGCTCTGTGCGTGGGCGATGATCTCGGCCAGGGCCTCCTTGCCGTTGGCGGTGGCCCACTCATCTGATGAGAGCACCAGCGCGCCCCCGCCATCGTTCACGCCCGGAGAGTTGCCGGCCGTGTGCGAGCCTTCCTTGCCTACCAGCCCCGGGAGCGAGGCGAGCTTCTCAAGCGAGGTGTCCCGGCGCGGGCCCTCGTCGATCTCGACGACCGTGTCGCCCTTGCGCGAGGAGATCGTGACCGGCACGATCTCCTCGGACATGCGCCCGTCGTCGATCGCCTGCAGCGCGCGCTCATGCGAGCGCAGGGCCCAGCGGTCCATGTCGGCGCGCGTCATCTCGAGCTCATCGCCGACTTCCGTGGCCTCTTCGAACATTTGCTTGCCGGAGAACGGGTTGGTCAGCCCGTCGTGGACCATCGCGTCGAGCATCTTGGCGTCGCCCATGCGATAGCCGAAGCGGGCCTGGGGCAGCAGGTAGGGGGCCTTCGACATCGACTCCATGCCCCCGCCGACACCGACCTGCAGGTCGCCGGCGCGAATCGCCTGATCGAGGATCACCGACGCGCGCAGCCCGGAGGCGCAGACCTTGTTGATCGTCTCTGAGGAGACCTCCTTGGGGATGTCCGCCTTGATCTGCGCCTGGCGTGAAGGGATCTGTCCCTGGCCGGCCTGCAGCACCTGGCCCATGACGACGTGGTCGACCTGCTCGGGCTCCACACCGGCGCGCTCGAGCGCCGCCCTGATGGCGACCGCGCCGAGCTCGGTTGCTTCGAGCGTCGACAGACCGCCGCCCATCTTGCCGATGGGGGTGCGCGCTGCGCCGAGAATCACGGTCTTGGGCATCGAAACAGCACTCTCCTGTGAATGGTTGAGAAGGGACGGGAGAGGCCAATGGTAGTGGACCGCTCCGAGATCCCTCCGCCATCGCGCGAGCGCGGGAGTCCCTCGCAGGCCGCGCGGATCACTCGAGCAGGCGCCCGACGCTGGCGCGGACGCATCGGGCGCAAGCCGGATATCGTGCCGGAGCCATGCAGGTTTCGGCCACCACCAAACCCGCCAGGGGCACCGACGCCGACACGGTCGCGGTGGGCGTGTTCGAGGGTGAGGAGCTCCCTGGCGACGCGCCCGCAGAGCTGGGCGAGCTGCTCGCCTCGGGCGAGGCGCGCGCCACGTTCAAGGCGCTCGCGCTGGCCCACGCCGACGGCAAGCGATGGCTGCTCGTGGGCCTGGGGGCACGCGCCGACTTCAGCCCCGAGCGCGCACGCGTCGCAGCCGCGGTGGCGTGCGAGCGGGCGAGCGAGATCGCAACGCGCGCGCTCTGCTGGGAGGTGCCGCGGGACTGCGATACGGCCGTGACCGCGGCCCTCGTGGAGGGCACGATCCTGCGCGATTACCGCTTCGAGCGTCACAAGTCGGCGCCCGCCGGCGACACCGATGGGGCGGGCGACGCCGCTCCCAAGCGCCTCGAGCGCCTGATTGTCTCCGCGCCGACGGACTCCGAGGCGACCGTGGCCGAGGCCGCACTCCTGGCGGGCGCGGTCAACGACGCGCGAGATCTGCAGAACCGTCCCGGGAACGACCTCACTCCGACCGCGCTCGCCGAGAACGCCCGCGCGCTCGGACGCGAGATCGACGCCCTGTCGGTGCAGGTGGAGGGACGCAAGGGCATCATCGCTCGCGGAATGGGCGCCTTCGCGGCTGTCGCCCAGGGATCCGAGCAGGAGCCCGCGCTGATCACGCTGCACTATGACGGCACGGCGATCGAGGGCGCACCCGCATCGGCGGCCGCGGGCCCGACGCTCGGCTTCGTCGGCAAGGCGGTGACGTTCGACAGCGGCGGCATCTCGCTGAAGCCGGGCGCGAAAATGGCCGAGATGAAGTTCGACATGTCCGGCGGCGCGGCGGTGATCGAGGCCGTCGCGGCGATCGCGCGGCTGAAGCTGCCGGTGCGGCTCGTGGCGGTCGTCGGCGCCACCGAGAACCTGCCGAGCGGCCGCTCGGTAAAGCCGGGCGACATCGTCACCGCCGCCAACGGCAAGACGATCGAGGTCAACAACACCGACGCCGAGGGCCGGCTGGTGCTGGCGGACTGCCTGTGTCACGCGATCGCCGAAGGCGCCGAGCAGATCATCGACCTGGCGACGCTCACCGGCGCGGTGATCGTCGCCCTGGGCTCGACCTACGCGGGACTGATGAGCAACGACGACGAGCTCGCCGAGCGGATAACGCTCGCCGGAGAGCGCACCGGCGAGATCGTCTGGCGGCTGCCACTGCACGCGGAGTACAGCGAGCTGGTGAAGGGCACCTATGGCGACCTCGACAACGCGCCGGAAGCGCGCAAGGCGGGCACGATCATCGGGGCGAGCTTTCTGTGGAACTTCGTCGGCGAGGTTCCGTGGGCGCATCTGGACATCGCCGGCTCCGCCTGGGACCTGGACCGCGCCTACGTCGGCAAGGGCGCCTCCGGCTACGGCGTGCGCCTTCTGGTCGAGCTGGCGCGCTCCTACGCCGCCTAGCTCACTCGACTGCGACAGGCTGTTCAAGCCACCCTGTGACCACGGCCCACGCCGGCCCGCGCGGATCGATGTGCGCGCGGTGGCGGCCGGCCTCACCCTCGATCTCCACGAGCTCGACCCGGCCGCCGGCAGTAAGCGCCGCGGCGGCATAGTCGCGGCTTCGCCTCACCGACACCGTCTCGTCGAGGACGCCATGCACGAGCAGCACGGGCACCTCGAGCGGGACGTTCGACAACGGGTTGGCGACGGCGTAGCGCTCGGGAAGCTCCTCGGGAGCGCCGCCCATCAGGGCGCCGACCGCGGAATCCAGTTCGCGGTAGGCGCCCACCAGATCGCACACGCCGGCCTGGGATATGACGCGCTGAAAGCGCACCCGCGGCTCGCCCTCGATCGCACCGGGCGCGCCCGGCGGCAACTTCTCCCGGCCGGCCGCCCACAGCGCCAGGTGTCCACCGGCGGAGTGGCCGAGCATGCTCACGCGGGTCAGGTCCAGCGGGGCGCCGAGCCCGCCCAGGTGGTCGATCGCCGCCGCCACGTCGGCGAACGTCGCCGGCCAGCCACCGCCGTCGCCGACGCGGCGGTACTCGATGTTCCATACCGCCCATCCGCGCCTGACGAGATCGCCGGCCAGCGCACGCATCACGACCTTGCCATAGCGCTTTCGCCACGAGCCGCCATGAATGAGGATCATCACGGGGTGCGAGCCGCTCTGGGCAGGCCCGGACACCCGCGCCGGCAGGTGCAGCTCGGCGCGCTGAGAGCGATCGGGCCCGTAGCGATGAGTCCGCCCGGACGTCAGTACGTCGCGGATGATGCGCGCGCGGGCCACCGGCGCCAATCCTAGATAATGCGCCGCGATGGACTTCGATCTCTCCCCCGACCATGAGCTGATCCGGCGCACGGTACGGGAGTTCGCCGAGGGCGAGGTCGCGCCGGTCGCCGAGGAGCTCGACCGCACGAAGGCGTTCCCCTATGGCGTCGTGGAGAAGCTCGGGAAGCTCAACCTGATGGGGATCCCCTTCCCCGAGGAGTACGGCGGCGGCGGGGGCGACACGCTCGCCTACGCGCTGGCGGTCGAGGAGCTCACACGCGTGGACTCCTCGGTTGCGATCACGCTGTGCGCGCACACCTCGCTCGGCACGCAGCCGGTGTACCTGTTCGGCTCTGAGGAGCAGAAGCGCGAGTGGCTGCCGCAGCTCTGCTCGGGCGAGCGCCTCGGGGCGTTCGGGCTGACGGAGCCCGAGGCCGGCTCGGACGCGGGCAACACACGCACGCGGGCGAGCCTCGAGGACGGCGAATGGGTGGTCAACGGAGCGAAGCAGTTCATCACCAACGCCGGCACGAGCATCTCCGGGATGGTGTGCATCACGGCCGTGACCGGGGACGCTCGAGCCACGGGCGGCGAGGACGCGAACGGCGGCCCGCACAGGGAGATCTCGAACGTGATCGTCG
The DNA here is from genome assembly GCA_963761355.1 of uncultured Solirubrobacteraceae bacterium. Lineage (GTDB taxonomy): Bacteria > Actinomycetota > Thermoleophilia > Solirubrobacterales > Solirubrobacteraceae > Palsa-744. The sequence goes on along the minus strand of CAVXHC010000007.1, from coordinate 238,684 downwards.
CCAACGGCACGCCGGGCTACACCCAGGGCGAGCCCTACCGCAAGATGGGCTGGAACGCCTCCGACACGCGCCCGCTGGCGTTCAGCGACTGCCGCGTGCCCGCCGAGAACCTGCTCGGGCCGCGCGGGGCGGGGCTGAAGCAGTTCCTGCACATCCTCGACATCGGGCGCATCGGGGTGGCCGCGATGGGCGTGGGGCTGGCCGACGGGGCCCTGGCGGAGGCGCTGCGCTACGCCAAGCAACGCGTGGCCTTCGGCAGGACGATCTCGAAGTTCCAGGCGATCCAGGGGAAGCTGGCCGACATGTCCAGCGAGATCGAGGCAGCGCGCCTGCTGGTGTACAAGGCGGCGCTCGAGAAGGACGCCAAGCGCAACTTCACCTTGACCGCCGCCCAGGCCAAGCTCAAGACCGGTCGCCTGGCGGTGCGCTGCGCCGAGGAGGCGGTGCAGATACACGGCGGGTACGGCTACATCGAGGAGTATCCGGTGTGCCGCTTCTACCGCGACGCGAAGATCCTCACGATCGGCGAGGGCACCGACGAGATCCAGCAGATGGTGATCGCGCGGGCGCTCGGCGCCTAGCCTGGTCTGTCCGCCTCCGCGCGCTCGAGCAGCGCGGTCGCCGCGCTCGCGGGGTCAAGACGCCGCTGCACGACCTCCTCGAGCAGGCGCTGAAACTCCGGATCCTCGCGCAGGTCCTCCTCCAGGCGCCGGCGGATGCGGGCGGTGGCGATCGCGAGCATCTCGTTGCGCAGGTTGCGCCTGCGCCGCGCGGCGAGCTGGTCGCCCCCGAGGATGTAAGCGCGGTGCTCGTCCAGGCGCTCGACCAGCTCGGCGACGCCCTCGCCGCGGATCGCCTCGGTCTTGACGATCGGCACGCGCCAGCTTGCGCGCGCCTCCTCGGGCGAGCGATCGAGGTTGGCGAGCGACATCACGCCGCGGATCTCGCGGACCATCGTGTCCGTCAGCGGATGGTCGGCCTTGTTGATCACGATCACGTCCGGGATCTCCATCACGCCGGCCTTCAGCGCCTGGATCGAGTCGCCCGAGCCCGGCATCAGCACGAGCACGATCGTGTCGGCGTGGTCGATGATGTCGATCTCCGCCTGCCCGACGCCCACGGTCTCCACGAACACGTCCTGACGCCCGGCCGCGTCGAGCAGCAGCGCGGCCTGCAGGGCGGCCTCGGAGAGACCCCCGAGCGCGCCACGGTTGGCCATCGAGCGGATGAACACGCCGCCGTCGAGGTAGTGCTCGGACAGGCGGATGCGGTCGCCCAACAGCGCGCCGTGGGTGAACGGCGAGGAGGGGTCGATCGAGAGCACGCCCACCGTCCGTCCGGCCTCGCGCCGGGCCTTGGTGAGGGCGCCGATCAGCGTCGACTTGCCGGCGCCGGGCGGACCGGTGAAGCCGACCACGGCCGCCTGGCCGGTGTGCGGGTAGACCTCCTTGACGAGCGCCCACCCCTCGGGACGATCGTTCTCGACCAGCGTGATCGCGCGCGCGAGCGCGCGCCGGTCGCCGTCGAGCAGCCGCTGGGCCAGTGTCGAAGCGCTCATCGCGGGCGCAATCATCGCAGGGCGCCCGCCGGGCAATACGATTCGGCCTCGATGGAGCCGCTGCTCGCAGACCCTGCCACGAGGATGCCCGCCGGGCCTCCCGGCGACGCGCTGCGCCGGGCGCCCGAGCCCCTGCACGGCGGCCCGCTCGCGCTGGCGCGGTTCATGCGCGCCAACCACATGCTGAGCTTCGCCTACGCGCGCCTTCTGATGCGCTACGCGCTGTTGAAGCTGCGCTACCGAAAACGCCTGCAGACCGACGGCATCTGCTTCATCTGCCCCGGGGTGCGGCTCGAGATCGGCCGCCACGCGACGCTTCGGATGGGCCGCTGGGCGTGGATCGGGCACGGCTCGAAGATCCGCGTGCACGAGGGCGAGGTGAGCGTGGGCGCGAAGACCGTGATGGGCCAGGAGTGCACGATCTCCGCCTACCAGAAGGTGTCGATCGGACGCGAGTGCATCATCGCCGACCGCGTGATGCTGATCGACTTCGACCACGGCGTGGTGGAGGTCGATCGCCCGATCCGCGAGCAGGGGATCTACAAGCGCGACGTCCACGTCGCCCACAACGTCTGGATCGGCTACGGCGCATGCGTGCTGCGGGGGGTGAGCATCGGCGCGAACAGCATCGTCGGGACGAACGCGGTGGTCACCAAGGACGTGCCCGAGAACGCCGTCGTCGGCGGCGTGCCGGCGCGCACGATCCGCATGCGCGACGCGCCGGGCTCGATGCGCTGGCAGTGAGCGCTCAGAGCGCGAACAGCGCCGCGCGATCGGCGTAGACGGCAAGGTTGCGGGGACCGCCGTCCCCGTCCTCAGGAGCATCCTGGAGCGCGCGCGAGAGTGCTTGGCGGTGGCCCTCGAAGCGCTCGCGCCCGTAGGGGGCAGCGCCGCCGCGGGAGATCATGAACGCCCAGTCGCTCGCCTGCAGGGCGAGCAGCTCGCGCAGCGCGACGTTGCCGGCGCGCGCGCCCGCAACCAGCACCTCCAGCTCGGCCGCGCGCGCCGTGAACGCCATCTCGGCCACGGCCGGCCCCGACCACGTCGACAGGTCTCCGTCGCGCCCCCACGTGCACGCCCGCCAGTCCTCCGCGCGCTCGAGCGAGCGGGCACCCTCGCCGCCGGCGCCCTCGAGCGCCGCCGGCTCGCGCCGTTCGAGGGCATCGTCCAGCCGCGCGAGCTCGAGGCCCTGCCTCGAGCTCTCCTCGACAACGGCCTGAAGCCAGGTCAGTCCCTCATACCACCAGTGGCCGAACAGCTCGGTGTCAACGGCGAACACCGCCAGCCCGCCGCCGGGATGACCCGCGCCGTGCTCGCGCAGGCGCGCGATCGTGCGGGCGACGAAGTCGGCGGCGTGCGTGCGCGCGAGCGCGCTCGCGCGCGCTGGATCGTATGCACGGCCGTCATTGCTCCACGGATTGTGGTGTTGCAGGGTGTGGTGATGGAAGTCGCGGTAGGCACCGCTTGCGGGATAGCCGCCGTCGCTCCACACCAGCGAGATCGTGGCGCGGTCGATCGGCACGAGCACGACGCCGGCGCCGCTCACCAGCGGCCGCAGGTGAGCGGAGGCCCCGAGCCCGAGGCGCCCGGTCAGCTCGACGCAGACCGCGCCCACCGCCGCGTCGGCGAGCGGCCGCTCGAGCCACGGCGCGAAGGCGCACTCCGGCAGCCAGAAGCCGCCGCGCCAGCGCTCGGCCCCGAAGCGGCCACGGTGGGCGTCGACGCCAATCTGCACCTGCGCACGCACGCCCGCGTCGGTCGCGAGCAGGGGCAGGACCGCGTGCGTCGCCGAGGAGGTCCACTGGGCGTGCGGGCGGAGCGCCCCCAGCATGTCTCCGTCGCGCCGCCGGAGCAACTCGAGCGCTCGTGCGTAGTCGCCATATGAGCGCTCCAGCTCCAGCGCGAGCGCCTCCTCGCCGGCGGCGCGCAGCCCGCTGATGTCCCACTCGTGGGTCTCGCGGCAGATTCCCTCGACGAAGCCGGCAAAGCGCTCGGGCACACCTGCCGCCTCGAGCTGGTCGCACAGCACCGGCGTGAGCGACAGCGTCAGCGGCGCGCCGCGGTCGAGCAGCTCGATCAGCGGCAGGTAGGAGCCGGCCATCGCCTGCCACAGCCACTCCTCGCCGAACGGCCAGGTGTCGAAGCCCTCGACGTAGGGCATGTGCGTATGCAGGACGATCGCCAGGGCGCCGCGCTCGCCGCGGGCGCTCACGAACGGCACACCGCGACGAAATCCAGTGCGCGCTCGAGGTCGCTCTCGCGCGCGCTGCGCAGCGTGAAGTCCGAGGCCGCGATCGCGGGCGTGAACCAGCCGTAGAAGCGCTCGGTGAGACCGAGACGCGTGTGCACGGTATCCCAGCCGGCTCGCAGCGCGAGCTCGTGCGCGCGCAGCTTGCGCGCATGGAACAGGCCGAACATCTCGACGAGCGGGAAGGAAGCCCGGCACAGCTCGGCGAACTCCTCGGCGCGGTACTCGTGAACGTGCCAGGGGTTGTCCGATCGCGATGCTCCCTTCGGCGCGAGCGTGAGCACGTTGGGGGTCGACACGTACACCGTCCCCGACGCTCCCACCAGCGAGCGAAAGCGCGTGAGCGCCGCGCTCGGATCGCTGAGGTGCTCGATCGTCTGCAGGAACACCACGGCGTCGGCCGGCTCGGAGAACGATTCGACGAGCTCGCGGGCGAAGCGCAGGTTTGCGCGGCGGTAGCGCAGGCGTGCGTGCTCGTGAGCCTCGGGGTTGGCATCGACGCCGACCACGCTCGCCGCGGTGCGGGCGAGCACGTCCGAGCCATAGCCCTCCCCGCAGGCCATGTCGAGCACGCGAATGCCGCGCACCCGTGACGCGATCCATTCGTAGACCGCGAGATGGCGGCGGAACCAGTAGTTCTCCGCCGGGATGTCGGGCAGCGTGCGCTCACCGGTCAGGGCCAGCGGCGGAACCCCCTGGGGCTGGTCACGCTGCAGGTGGAGGGCTTCTGTCAAGGCGGATGGCCGATCGGGAGGGCGCGATCGCGAGCACTGCTCCGATCGCGAGCACGGGCGCGGGCGCGGGCACGGCGCGCGAGTATATGGTGCCGCTCCGTGCCGCCAAGCCTCAGCACCGAGCAGATCCACGACGTCAACGCGCGCTACCACAACCTGGCGGCCGGCCACTACGACTCCAAGTGGGGTATCGACTTCGACGATCTGGGCCGCGAGCAGGTGCTCGCCAAGACCGGCAAGGCGCTTGGTCATGCGCCCGGGCACTACGCGCGCTCGCTCGAGATCGGTTCCGGAACCGGCTACTTCACGCTCAACCTGCTGCGCGCCGGCGTGATCGCAGAAGCGACCTGCAGCGACATCTCTCCCGGCATGCTGACCGTGCTTCGCGCGAACGCCGAGCGCCTCGGGCTCGAGGTGCAGACGACGCCCGCCGACGCCGAACGCCTGCCCTTCAGGGACGCGAGCTTTGACCTCGTGCTCGGACACGCCGTGCTCCACCACATCCCCGAACCCGCGCGCGCGTTCGCCGAGTTCGCGCGCGTCTTGGCCCCCGGCGGAACGCTGCTGTTCGCGGGAGAGCCCTCGCGCTATGGAGACCGCCTGGCCGCCGTGCCCAAGCTGCTCGCCGGCTCAGCCGCGCCGCTGTGGCGCCGCGTCATCGGCGCACGCGCGGCGGCAGCCGCCGACGAAGACGAGCCCGACGCGGCGCTTGAGAAGGTCGTCGACGTCCACGCCTTCGCCCCGATCGAGCTCGCCCGCCTGGCCGCTGCAGCGGGCCTCACCGACGTGCGCGTGAGCGGCGAGGAGCTCCTCGCGAACTGGTTCGGCTGGGCCAATCGCACGCTGGAGTCCACCGCGCAGCCCGAGGACATCCCCTGGGCCTGGCGCCAGTACGCGCATCGCGGCTACCTGCTGCTGCAGGCGCTCGACCGCAGGCTGCTAGAGCAGCGGCTGCCGGCCGGGGTCTTCTACAACCTGATGATCACCGCGCACAAGCCAACCTAGACTCTCAATATGCCCGACCAAGTCAAGGGCTTCCCGCTGTTCCTGCTGGGAATCGTCGCGCTGCCAGGCGAGAGCGTGCCGCTGCACGTGTTCGAGGACCGCTACCGCAGGATGATCGAGGAGTGCCTGCTGGCCGAGCGCGAGTTCGGCATCGTCTGGTCCGCCGACGGTGAGCTGAAGCCGGTCGGCTGCGCGTGCAGGATCGAGGAGACGCTCGAGCGCATGGAGGACGGCCGCCTGAACATCCTCGTTCGCGGGACGCGCCCCTTCCGGCTGATGGAGCGCCAGGACGATCTCCCCTACCCGGCCGCCGTGGTCGAGTTCCTCGACGATCAGGGCGAGCAGCCCGACGCGGAGGCCGGGCAGAGCGCTCGCGAGCTCTACAAGGAGCTGGTCGAGCAGGCCACCGACCAGACGCTCAAGCAGGAGGAGCTCGAGGAGCTTGATGCCTATCGCATGGCCGCCACCGTCGAGTTCGGCTCCGACGCCAAGCAGGAGCTGCTCGAGCTGCGCTCGGAGAACGCCCGCCTGCGCCTGCTCGGGCTGCTGCTGCGCGCCGCGATGAAGCGCCTCGAGCTGGTCGAGCGAGCCCAGACGCGGGCCCGCTCGAACGGCAAGGTCCGCTTCGGCTAGTGCGCAACCGCGAGCGGATCCGCCCGCCGCTCACATCGGCAGATGGCAGACCTGCTGGGCAGTCTGCAGCGCGAACAGCGCCAGGTTGTGAAACACCTTGGGCTGGCCCGCGGAGTTGTCGGCGAACTGCACGGTTCCGTTTTCATCGCGCAGGTAGTAGCTCAAGACCGACCCCGCCCGCGGCGGCAGTGAGGTGTGGTTCGACGCCGGTTCATGCAGGTCTTCCTGGATCGCCCGCGCCTGCACGAGCGCCGGATCGCTCAGTTTCAGCGTCGGGCCACCGTTGCAGCTGACGCCGCCTTCTTCGTTCACGAGCAGCGTCAAGTGTGCGCCCGGGACGCTGCCGCTGCGCTGCAGGATGAACAGGTCAGGGGCTTTGATGCCGCCGCTGCAGCCGGCCGCGAGCGTCACGGCGGCGATCGCGGCGAGCACGGCCGGCGGGCCACGCGGCGCGCGTGCGCGGCCCGCGGCGACGCGTGTGCGCCGGGCGCTCTCGCGCCGCTCCCGGCTCACGCCCTCACCGCCACCCCGCCCCGGCGAGGATCGCCGGCGCCGGCGATCTCACCGCCGCGCCTCTGCACGGCCTGCACGCCGCCGAAGAACAGGTTGATCGCCCCGAAGCGCACCACCTGCAGCTGCTCGTCGCGCAGCTCCGCAAGGTCGATTTCCGGCTCGGCGTAGAGCACGCCGTTCTCGAAATGCACGCGCGGAGCATCAACCGCCTCGCGTGCGGACAGGCCGTGATCGACGACGCCGACGATCGTCTGCAGGAGCGCCGAGCGGATGCGGTTCGAGCCCGCGCTGCCGAGCACGAGCTCGACCTGCCCGCCGCCGATCACCACCGAGGGGGCCATCATGCTCGGCATGCGACGCCCCGCGGGATGAAGGTGGAAGCCGAACGGGTTCAGATCCTCCTCGCCCATCACGTTGTTGAGGTGAATCCCGGTGCCCGGCACGACGACGCCCGAGCCCTCGCCGTTGGTGCACGTGCAGCTGCACGCGCGGCCGTCGGCGTCCAGCACCGAGATGTGCGTGGTCGAACCGAGCCGCGCCGCGAGGAAGCGCTCGAGGAAGGCCTCCTCTTCGAGCCCCTCCAGGAACTCGTGCGTGCGCTCGGACTGGGCCGCCGCCATCGCCGCCACCACGCCGTCGAGCGTCGGCGGCTGCGGGCCGCGATCCAACAGCGCCAGCGCGTAGGCGAGCAGCGTGCCGCCCGCCGCGGGCGGCGGGTTGGTGAGAACCTCACGATCGCGATAGCGCACGCTCACCGGCTCGCGCTCGAGCGCGTCATAGCCCGCGAGGTCCGCGGCGCTGAGCGAGCCGCCGCGCGCCCATACCCACTCGCACACCGCGGCTGCCACGCCTCCCCGGTAGAAGGGCTCGACGCCCTCGCTGCCCAGCAGCGAAAGCGCGTCGGCGAGCTCCGGATTGCGCAGCAGCTCACCCTCTGAAAGCACATGGCCGTGCGGCGCCCACAGCGCAGCGCACTCGGGCGTGGAGGTCAGCAGGTCGGCGAGGATCTTCGCCACGTAGGCCTGCTCCCTGTTCAGCACCACGCCCTCGCGCGCGAGCCGCGCCGCCGGCGCCACCAGCTCCTCGAGTGAAACCGTGCCCCAGCGCCTGACGGCCGCGCACACGCCCGCCGGCGCCCCATAGACGCCACAGGAGGCGGGGCCGATGTGGAAGACCTGGGCGGCGTCGCCGAACGACACGTCGATCGCCTCGAGTGCGGCGGCCGAGCCGTCGCCCGACGATCTCCGGTCGGTGGGCGCCTGCACGAAGAAGTCCAGCATCGCCGCAGGCTCGCCCGCGCCCGCCACCAGCATGTAGCCGCCGGCGCCCAGCCCCGTCAACAGCGGCTCGGCGACGAACGACATCAGCATCGCCCCGACGGCGGCGTCAACGGCGTTGCCGCCTTCCCGCAGGACCCTCGCGCCGGCCTCCGCCGTCAGCGGGTGCCCCGCCGCCACGACCCCCTTCTCAGCTGCGCCCATGACAGAGCGATAGCACAGTCACGGCGGGCGTCGCACACGCGCGATTGGTGACCCAGCACGGCCAGACGTTGACGCGCGCGGGAGTCAGAGATTCGGGATGAACTCGGGTACTTCCAGTTCATCCACGGCCAACCCGCCCCGGCGCTGGGCGCTCTGAGCGCGCTCGCGGCGCCCGGCGCCCGCGTTGCCGGCCCGCTGGACCGTGAGCTCGCCGGCCGGCTCCTGCATGCGCCCGACGCGCTTGCGCGCACCGCGATCGCCGTAGCCGGTGGCAACCACGGTCACCCACACCTGGTCGTCAAGCTTCTCATCGACCATCGCGCCGAAGATGATGTTGGCGTCGGGATGAGCGGCCTCGGATACGGACTTGGCGGCCTCGTTGACCTCCCACAGCGAGAGGTTGCTGCCACCGGTGATCGACAGCAGGATCGAGTGTGCGCCGTCCATCGAGGTCTCGAGCAGCGGCGAGGAGACGGCCTGCATCGCCGCCTCGGTCGCGCGGTTCTCGCCGATCCCCATGCCGATCCCGAGCAGCGCGCTTCCGGCGTCGCTCATGATCGTGCGCACGTCGGCGAAATCGAGGTTGATCAGACCGGGCAGCGTGACCAGGTCGGAGATCCCCTGCACTCCCTGACGCAGCACGTCGTCGGCCACGCGGAACGCCTCGACCATCGCGGTCTGCTTGTCCAGCACCGCCAGCAGCCGGTTATTGGGGACCACGATCAGGGTGTCCACCTCATCGGCGAGCGCGCTGACGCCGTGCTCTGCCTGCTCTGAGCGACGTGATCCCTCGAAGCCGAACGGCTTCGTCACTATCGCCACGGTGAGGGCTCCCACTTCACGCGAGATCCGCGCCAGCACCGGAGCCGCGCCGGTCCCCGTGCCGCCGCCGGCGCCCGCGGTTATGAAGATCATGTCCGATCCCTTCAGCAGCGCCTTGACGCGGTCGTAGTCCTCCATCGCGGCCGCACGCCCGATGTTGGCGTCCGAGCCGGAGCCCAGGCCCTTGGTCAGCTCCGCGCCGATGTGCAGCGTGATGTCGGCCGTCGACTGCTGCAGCGACTGCAGGTCGGTGTTCACGGCCAGGAACTCGACGCCCTCGACCTCCGCCTCGACCATGCGATTGACGGCGTTTACACCGGCTCCGCCGACGCCGACGACCCGGATGACCGGCTGTTCGACCGCCGCCACGCCATCGGCGGCGAACGTCGCGGCGGCTCCGGGGCGCTCGCGAGCGTAGCCATCCATGACGGGCCGTGCCGGCGGAGGATCCATGACGTTCTCGGGAATCTCCGAGGAGAATGCATGCCGCAGGCGCTCGCGCGGGGTGGGCACCTCGGCGCGCGCGTCATCCTGCTCGCGCGTCTCGCTCGACGCGCTCAAGGCCGGATGCGGAGGGTCGCTCTCGCGCGCACGCCGCGTCGGTGGCTGCGGCTTCGGCGGCGCGGCGGGCTCCTGCTCGGAATCTTCCTCGGTCTTGCGGAACAGCGCCGCCAGCGGCCCTTCGCGCATGCTCGCGCGTTTAGCGTTTGCCATTGCTGAGGACCTCCTGCGCGAGTTGCCGATAGGACTGAGCCGCAACCCCGTCCGGCTCGTACTTGAGCACCGACATGCCCTTCACGGGCGCCTCGGCGAAACGAACCGTCTTGCGGATGCGCGAGGCGAACACGCGGTCACCGAAGTTTTCCTCGAGGATCTCGATCGCCTCCTTGGCATGGATGGTCCGCGAATCCACCAACGTCGGGAGAATACCCTCGATGTCAACGCCCGGGTTGAGGTTCTCGCGGATCATCGCGAGCGTGTTCTGCAGCTGGATGAGCCCGCGCATGGACAGATACTCGCACTGCACGGGGACGATCACCTTGTCGGCGGCCGTGAGTGCGTTGATCGTGAGCAGGCCCAGGCTCGGTGGCGTGTCGATGCAGATGAAGTCGTAGTCCTCGAGGATCGGTTCGAAAGCCTTCTGCAGCGAGCGCTCGCGGCCGATCATCGTCGACATCGCGATCTCCGCTCCGGCCAGGTCGATCGACGCGCAGGCGATGTCGATCTCGCGCTTGCGGATGACCTCGCGTATCGAGACCTTGTGCACGAGCACGTCGTACATCGATTTCTCGAGCGTGTCGGGGTCGATCCCCTGGGACATCGTCAGGTTCCCCTGCGGGTCCATGTCCACGCACAGCACCCGGTGACCCTCCTCCGCGAAGGCGGCCGCCAGGTTGAGTGTTGTGGTCGTCTTGGCCACGCCGCCCTTCTGGTTGGCGAACGCGATGACCTTGGCCTTTCCTTCCACGGTGACTCCGATGCTCGATTGTGGGAAGCCGTCCGGTGGGTATTCGCATAGCAACCGGTGATTCCTGCACGGGAACTACGATCCCGGGATGGCGGCGAGCGACACGACGGGGCTGCGCGCGCGTCTGAAGAGTACGCGGGTCTGCATCTGCCTCGGCGCGGGAGGCGTCGGCAAGACGACCACCTCGGCCGCGCTGGCCCTCGGCCTTGCCGCGCGGGGGCAGAAGGTGGCCGTGATCACGATCGACCCGGCCCGGCGGCTGGCGGCGGCGCTCGGTCTGGATGAGCTCTCAGGCGAGGGGTCACAGATGGGCCAGCATCGGATCGACCCGGCGCTGTTCGCCGCGCAGGGCGTCGCGATGAAGGGCGAGCTGTGGGCGATGATGCTCGACCCCAAGCGCACCTTCGATGAGATCGTCACGCAGCTCGAGCCGGACCCGCGGGCGCGTGAGGAAATCCTCGCCAACCCCATCTACGGCGAGCTCTCGACGGCGGTGGCCGGCTCGCAGGAGCTGAGCGCGATCGCAAAGCTGTATGAGCTCCACCACGAGCGCGACTTCGACGTGGTCGTCCTGGACACGCCCCCGTCTCGTAACGCGCTGGACTTCCTCGACGCACCGACCCGGCTGCTGGGCTTCCTCGAAGGACGGGCGCTGAAAGTGTTCGTCTCTCCGGGCGGCCTCACCGCGCGGCTGTTCGGCCGCTCGACCGCGCTGGTGTTCGCGATCTTCGCGCGCGTCACCGGCGTGGACATGCTGAGCGATCTGTCGCGCTTCTTCCGCTCGGTGTCCGGCGTGACCGACGGCTTCGCCGAACGCACCGCCAGCGTCGCCTCGCTTCTGCGCGACCGCGACACGACCTTCCTGATCGTCACCTCGCCCGAGCCCGAGCCGGCGGGCGAGGCCGTGTTCCTCGCCGCCGGGCTCACCGAGCGCGGCATGTCCCGCGGTGAGCTGATCGTCAACCGCGTCCACCGCGACGGCCTCGGAGGGCGCTCCGCGCAGGAGGTCGCGCTGCTACTGGAAGCGGAGCTCGGCGAGCGCCTGGCGGCGCGCGTCGCCCACAACCTGGCGGATTTCGACGTGCTCGTCCGGCGCGACCACGACACCGTCACGCGCCTGGCCGCAGAGCTTCAGGAGCGCGACCCGATCCTCGTTCCTCACTTCGACGAAGAGATCCAGGATCTGGCGGGTCTCGCCCGGGTGGCGGAGCACCTGTTCGCCTGAGGAGACGCCGCGCTTACACGGCAACGGGCTCGGCAGCCGCGTCCTGCTCCGGCTGCGCGCTCTCCTCGGCCGGCTCGGGGGCGGCCAGCAGTTCGTCGGCGAGGCCTGTCAGATCCGGCGCCAGGTGCCCGCAGATCACGTCTCTGAGGAGCGCCCGCAGATGGTCAGAGACCTCCCTTGCGAGCGTTGGTCCACCGGCGCGCTTCAGCGAACTGCCCGCGATCACCGCGCGCTCGAGCCCCACCGCCGCGACGATCCGCTCGGTCAGCTGGAGCCGGTTCTCTGGCGTCGCGCAGAGTGCCGCCAGCCGTCCGGCCAGCAGACCGCTCGAAGGGCCCTCCGGCTCGAGCAGCACCCGCAGCGCGAGCAGATGGTCGCTCAACGCCTCATACGGACTCTCGCGCTCACACCCGAGCTCGTATCGCCCCAGCGCCCAGGCCAGCTCGTTGCCCTGTGGCGCGCGGCGAGAGACGAGGTTGCAGAACGCGCGCAGCTCGTCCTCCTGCTCGGCGGTCACGACCAGCATCCCGTAGGGCCGTCCCCCGGCGCCGAGCACCAGCGGATTCCAGGGACCGTCGCCGACCCGCGACCAGGCGAGCGCGCCCAGCGTGACGCGCCCGTCGCCGAACAGCCGCAGCGCGCGCAGCAGGTCAACGAGCACCTCGCGGCCCTGCGCGACCGCGTCGCTGGGGGCGCCTTCGGCGCCCGCGTCCCCCTCCTCGCGGACGCTCAACGCGACGATCAGGTGATCGCCCTGCGCCTCGCCCTCGACCGAGGCTGCGCCGGCGGGCACTTCCTGAAGCGCGTCCGGGTGGGCGATCGTCAGTCCCTTGGCCAGCGACAACTCGGGCGAGGCGGTCGTCAGACCGTGAAGCGTGGCCACCAGGGTGATCGCGTTCGTGTTCGCGAGCTCTGAGCGCTCGAGCCTCTCGAGCGCCGCCTGCACGCGATCGGGACGCACCTCGAAATCGGTCTGCCCGTCGAACACGTCCGTCAGCAGCGTCGTGATCGCGGCGCCTGCGCGCGCCTGCGGCTTCCCGGCTCGCGCGAGATCGGCGGGCGCGGATACCGCGCCCATGCTCGAGAGATAGCGGTCGAGCCCGTCGAATCCGTCCAGCAGTCTCGCCGCCTCGGTGTAGCCCGCGAGGTGCTCGAGCTCGCCTTCGCGCTCGGCGATGAACGAGCCTGTCAGCGCCTGGTAGCAGTAGAGCTGCGTGCCGGCGCGCCCCCTGCGCCCGGCTTGCGACCCCAGCTCGAAGGGGACCTCGGCGCCGGCATCGACCTCCGCCTGCAGATGGTTCGCGGCCGAGTTGATGAACTTCGTGAGCGCGGTCTGGAACCGGCGCGAATGCATGGTGCGCTCAGTTCGCGCTCGCCGCTGGCGATCCTGCTCGGCGCACCCGCTCTTGCAGGAACTGCAGCTAGGCGATCAGGAGGGCGTCCGCGGCGACGCGCTCGGAGCACTCGGCATCGAGCCAGTCTTCTCCGTAGGCGCGCATGTCGTCGATGATCGGCAGCAGGGCGCGTCCCTTCTCGGTGAGCGCGTACTCCACGCGAGGGGGCACCTCGGGGAACGTGTGGCGCTCGACGATCTGCTGCTCCTCGAGCGCCCGCAGCCGCAGCGACAGCGTGCGCGGGCTGATTCCGGCCAGCGAGCGTTCGAGCTCGCAGAAGCGCGATCGGCCCTCGGCCAGGTCGCGCACGAGCAGAAGCGTCCACTTACCGCACACGATATCCGCGGTTCTACATACCGGACATGTCTCATCGACGGCCATTTCAACCTTTACTTTACCAACTGAAGTACCCACGCTCCCCGGTGGTGTATCTACACCACCCGCTCTCCGGTGGTGCATCAGTTTGGGCGTGGCGCCCTGCGCCACGCCCTTCCTACCGTGAACGTCAGTCCTATGAGCCCTGCTACCAGCACCACCGTCAGGACAACCGAAGGCAACGCCGAGCCGCTGTGACTCGACAAGTCCAAGTCAGAACCCACGACGATCCAGAGGACGGCCGTGGGCACGATCGAGATGTCGATCAGAACCAGGCTCACAAATGCCATCAGCAGCCAAAGGCGGCGCATGCGGGGGGTGTATCAGTTTGACCGCAAGGCGATTCCTGCCCGGCTGAAGCGGCCTATTCGTCTGCGATCGAGGCGTCCTTCTTGTCCCATTTGTGGCTCTCACCACAGTGAGGGCAAGCGACGGTCCGGTTCTTGAAACGGGAGCTCTCGAACGATTCCCTGTCCATAGAAATGCCAGTGTTTATGGGCCTGTTTGTCTTGGGGCATCTGATCATGACGTCGCCCATGGTTTCTCCTCCCGCTGCGGTAGTCGAGCCGGCGAAACCATGGTCCCAGAAAGGGGACCAGTTTGGATTGGGCGGCTCACGACCACCGTCCACCACGACGGGAGAATCCAGACTGACGCAGGCTGCGGCCGGGCTATGAGGGGACGGGGCTGAGCGTGGGGTTCGCTTCGGACTCGCGGCTGTCCTCGGCGGAGGCCACGTCCTCCATCGTCGTGCCCTTGCGCCCGTCGGACTGCATGAGCAGCTTGAAGTCGTGCGGACTCGACGCCACCCGCATCGCGTCTTCGAAGGTGACGCGCCCGGCCTTCACGTGGCCGAACAGCGCCTGGTCGAAGGTCTGCATGCCGTAGTAGCTACCGGAGGTGATGACCTCGACCAGCTTGCCGGTCTGGGTCGGGTCGGTGATCATGTCGCGCACCCGTCCGGTCATGCGCAGGATCTCGCACACGGCCACGCGTCCGCCGTCGGCGCCCGGCACGAGTCGCTGCGAGATCACGCCCTTGATCGTGCCCGCCAGCATGCTGCGGGCCTGAGTGTGCTGGTGGGGCGGGAAGAAGTCGAGCATGCGGTTGATCGACTCGGTGGCGTCCACGGTGTGGATCGTCGAGAGCACGAGGTGTCCGGTCTCGGCCGCGGAGAGCGCCGTCTGCACGGTCTCTTCGTCGCGCATCTCTCCAACCAGGATCACATCGGGATCCTGGCGCAGCACCCTTCTCAGCGCGCGCTTGAAGGAGGCTGTGTCCATGCCGACTTCGCGCTGGTTGATCGAGGACAGTTTGTCGGTGTGCACGAACTCGATCGGATCCTCGATCGTGACGATGTGCTTGGCCGAGGTGTAGTTCATGTGGTCGATCATCGCCGCGAGCGTGGTCGACTTGCCCGATCCGGTGGTCCCCGTCAGCAGCACGATTCCGCGCTCCTCTTCTGCGAGTTCCTTGACGACGGCCGGAAGCGCGAGCTCTTCGATCGTGCTGATCCTGTGCGGGATCGCGCGACACACCATCGAGATCACGCCGCGCTGCTGGAAGGCGTTGATCCTGTAGCGCGCGACATCCTCGATTTCAAAGGAGAAGTCGACCTCGTGCTCCTGGGCGAATTCCGACAGCTTGGTGTCGTCGGTGAGGAGGGTCTTCAGCGCACCCTCGGTGTCCTCTGCGCTCAGAACCTCGGCGCTCTCATCGGCCGCGAGCGCCCCGTGCACACGGTAGAGCGGCCGCGCGTGCACCTTGATGTGCAGATCCGAGCCCTCCTTCTCGACGAGCCTGTGCAGCGCCTCCTTGACGTCGAACATGGTGTGCTGATCGGCAGGCGGGCAGCCGGGCTTGAGTGCCGGCGAGCGGCCTGGACCAACTTCCTCGGCGGCCGCCTAGGCCACGTCTCTGAGCTTCTGCGCCTCGGCGAGGCTCTGCAGCTTCTTCAGCGACTGGTTCTCGATCTGGCGGATGCGCTCGCGGGTCACGTTGAACGTGCGCCCCACCTCGTCGAGCGTGCGAGGGTGCTCGCCGCCGAGCCCGTAGCGCAACTCGAGCACGCGCCGTTCGCGGTACGAGAGGTTCTCGAGCGCCTCGCGCAGCGCCTCCTTGGTGAGGATCTCGGCGGCGCGCTCGTACGGTGACTCGGCGCGCTCGTCGGCGATGAACTGGCCGAACTCCGACTCCTCCTCGTCGCCCACGGGCTTCTCGAGCGAGACCGGAGCCTGCGCCGAGCGCTTGATCGAGTCGACCTCCTCGGGGTCGATGCCGGTGACGTCGGCGATCTCATCGGCGGTCGGCTCGCGCCCGAGCTCGGTCACGAGCTTGCGCTCGGCGCGGCCGATCTTGTTGAGCTTCTCCACGACATGCACCGGGATGCGGATGGTGCGCGCCTTGTCCGCGAGCGCTCGCGCGATCGCCTGACGGATCCACCAGGTCGCGTACGTCGAGAACTTGAAGCCCTTTCTGTAGTCGAACTTCTCGGCCGCCCGCACCAGCCCCAGCGTTCCCTCCTGGATGAGGTCCAGGAAGGGCAGTCCCTGGTTGCGGTAGTTCTTCGCGATCGAGACCACCAGGCGCAGGTTCGACTCGACCATCTTCTGCTTGGCGTCGAGGTCTCCGCGCTCGATGCGCTTGGCCAGGTCGACCTCCTCCTGGGCGGTCAGCAGCCGCACCTTGCCGATGTCCTTCAGGAAGAGCTGAAGCGAATCGGTCGTCATGTCCGGCTTCAGGTCGAGCTGGGCTTTTGCTTTGCGCCGTCCGCGTTTGTCGGGGGCGCGCTCGACCTGGCTGGACGCCGCCGTCGCCGGGTCGATGTCCTCGACGAGCTCGATCTCCGATTTCTCGAGGAAACCGTGCAGTTCCTCGACGTCCGACTCGTCCAGGTCGAGCTCGGACATCGCCTTCGTTATCTCCGTGTAGGAGAGCACTCCAACCTGCTGTCCCTTGGCCAGCAGACCCTTGACCTCATCCAACTCCTGAAGCTCGACTACTGACATGTGTTTCCGTTTCTTCCGTCGATCGACAACCCGGGGGCGACCACTTTCACCCTGCCGGATTCCGGCTGAATGCAACCACTCCTGCCAACATACGGCCGGAGCCTGCCCAACGTTACAATGCGATGCAGCTTCTCAGACTCCCATGCTAACGCCTCGCCCGCCAAGACAGAGCCGGTTTGTCGATCCTCTTCGAAGCGGCCTGCGCGCACCGGTGCTCTGAATGAGCGACGCCACAGGCAACTCCCGATCGGCCACCCCGCAGCGTGATCGGGAGGTCCTCGTCAACCTACCCCAGACGCGCCCGCAGCGTTCGAGCCCGCGACGTGCCGCCGCTCGCGAGGCGGCGGCCGGGACCGGCGCTGAGCGGCGCACACCGGCGCGCGGCGGGGCGCGCTCGCGGATCGGAGGCGGCACGGCCAAGGCAGGCCCCCGCAAGGCGGCGAGCGCGAGGGCTGCCGCCGGCAGGCCCAAGGGCGCGAGCAAGCGCGCGGCCGCTTCATCCAAGCGCCGGGACGGCGCTCCGAGACAGGGCTTCGAGTCAGAGAGCGAGAACATGAACGGCTCCGTGCAGCCACCCGGCGGCGCGGAGCTCGTGGCGTCCGCCGCGGAGATCGTCGGTGAGCTCGCCAAAGTCGGCCTCTCGGCCGGCGAGCGCCTGCTCAAGGACGCCTTCTCGCGTCTCCCCCGCACCTGAGGGAACGCACCTGACGGGGGCCTCGGGAGCGCCGCGGCGTGCGCCCGCAGCGGCGGCGCCAGCGAGCGGCAGCCCCGGAGCGCCCTCTGTATACTCAGCGGACGCCGAGCTCTCCTGACCCAGGTCACGAGAGGCGGGGGACCCAATGCGAACCGAGACGATCGGTCCGCTGGGGCGAATCGGCCTTTCAGGCCGTAGCGCTGCAGTCGTTGGCGCGAGCCCGTCAGCTCACCCCGTAGGCACCGACGACGATGCGAACGACCTTCACGCAGAAGATCCTGCTTGCCGTGCTCACCGCGCTCCTCAGCGGCGGCGTGCTTGCCGTGGGCGCGCCCGCAGACACGGGCGGCGTCGCCGCCGCGGGTCCGGGGAGCGCCAACACCACGGTCCACAAGACCGGCATCGCAACCTGGTTCGGCCCGGGCTTCTACGGCAAGAAGACGGCTTGCGGACAGACCATGACGCCGGCTCTCGTCGGCGTCGCGAACCGCACGCTCCCGTGCGGAACGCTCGTCAAGGTGAGCTACCACGGCCACCTGTTGACGCTGCCGGTGATCGATCGCGGGCCCTACAGCCACATCGGCGCCGACTGGGATCTGACGACCGGAGCCGCACAGACTCTGGGGATCGAAGACACCGTGCGCATCGGCACGCGGATCGTCGGCAGCGCCCCCAACACCCCCACGCTCGGGCTGGTGGCCGGGGCGCCCGCGAGCGCCGCGACCGGCGCCGCTGTCGCGACCGGCGGCGCTGTCGCCGGTTGACGGCGCGTACGGGGCTTCAGCGGCGGGGCCGGCTGGTGCCCGCGGGGCGAGGCGTGTAGAGGCCGTCGTCCGCGTGCGCGGACAGCGACACCGCCTCGCGTCCGTCGTCCGGGCACACCGCCACGCCCACCGTCACCTCGAGCGGGGCCCAGCGGGGACCGGCGAGCGGTCCGATCGTATGCACCACCCACTCGGCCAGCCTCCTGGCGGCGGTGGCGTCGGTTTCGGGCACCAGTAGCCAGTATCTGCCGGGGCGCTCGGACGTGAGCGAGCCCACCGGGCGGCCGCGCCGCCGAGCCGGGTGCCCTCCGATGCGATGCAGCTCCTGCTCGATCGTGCGCTCGATCCGGCTGGTGAGACTCGAGATCGCTCCGGGAAGCGCGGCGCGGCGAAGCCGCTCGGCGTCACCCAGTTCGACCAGCAGCACCGCGAACGGAAGCTGGTCCTGCTCAAAGCACTCGAGCTGGCCGGCGATCGCGGAGATCCAGGCCGCCGGCGCCTCCTCGCCGCGCTGGTCTCTGACTTCGATCTCCGGCAGCGTCGTCGCCGGCGGAATGCCGGCGGTCCCGACGTCGGGCTCGGGGCGATGCGACCGCCGCTCTGCCTCAGCGGCGGTATCCGTCAGCGCCGGCGCGAACGGCGGCGATGACGACTGTGCCCGACTCGCAGGCGCCTCCGCCTGCCTCGCCGGCCGGCTCGCCGCCCCCTCGGCCGCTCCCGGCGGCCGCCCGCCGGGCCCCGGCAACGGGTGGGCCGGCGCCTGCAGGGGTGTGCGCGAGCGCGACGGGGCCGGATCCCAGGGCCGGGGACGCGGCTGCTTGCGCTCGCCCTGAGGGGCGGGCTGTGACTCGCTCGGGCGGGCCGGCGCCGGCTCGGCCTGCTCGCGTTCGTCGATGATGATCGCTCCGCGCGGACCGATCGGCGAGCCGCGCGGGTCGCCGGGTGCGCGGGCGGGGTCGGCGGCCGGGGGGCCGGGGTCGGCGGGCGGCCGGGCGGGGTCGGCGGCGGGAGCCTCGGCGTCGCCGCCGCGCGCCGAGGTGTCGTCGGGGTCGGGCGCTGACAGCGCCGCGGCGGCGGTCATCGCGCACACGTATGCGAGGCGATCGGAGAGGTCGGCCACCTCTCGCGCCGGGGGGCCGCGCAGCTCGTCGAGCAGAGCCTCCCACAGGACCCCTCTGAGCGCCTCGACGGCCTCCACCATCTCGGCCGCCGAGCTCGCGCCGCCGGCCCCCGTGAGCGCGCCCAGCCTGCGCGCCGGGGCGGGCTCGCCGCGAGCGTCGGCGGCGCCTTCGCCGAGAAGCCGCTCGAGCTCGCGGTCTGACTCGAGCGCGAGAATGACCTGTGCGCACAGCGCCGGCGCCTCACGCGCCAGCGTCTGCAGGTTCAGCTCGGTGATGCGCTCGAGCGGACGCGCGAGGATCAGCGCGGTCGCCCAGCGCCTGGCCAGCTCATCGGCTCGCTCGAGCAGGGCGCCGATCGGCGCCTCGGCGACCGGCCGGGCGCGCGGATCGGGCCGACCGCGAGGATTGGCGCTCATGAACGTTGAATATCAGCAACTGGGGACAAGAGCCTTTCCCGCGTACCCGCAGTAGCCTGGGAGTCGGTGCCAACCATCCAAGATCGATCCGGCAGGGCCGTCGTCGCCGAGGTGCGCGACTCGACCTCCCTGGACGGCGGCACGGGCGCGGTGCGCTCCGTGCAGAGCGCCGAGGTGCTGGTCGAGGAGTCAGAGCTCCGGAAGATCTGGGCTCCGGCTTACCTGGAGCGCCTGGCGCGCAGCTACTGGCGCTTTCTCACGCGCGCCACGCTCGGGCTGATCCGCGTCCACTACACCGATACCGAGCGCTCGGTCGTGCTGCTGTTCAGGCCGCTGAAGCTGCTCACCTTCCAGGCGCCCGAATACGAGATGGGCCGCTCGCGCGGCCTCGTGCGCTGGCGGATCGCCCGCGGCCTGCTCGTCGCCAAGCGCGGGCACGACGGGGGCGGCTATCTGCAGATCGAAGTCCGCCGCGACCGGCCGCTCGCCGACGAGCCGGCCGTCGCCGAGCGCCCGGGTGAGGACGCGACGCAGGTGCCGCTGCACATCGAGGTCGAGGTTGCGAACTTCTACCCGTCGATCGCCTCCCGTCTGAGCCGCAGGCTGTACAGCGCCACCCAGTCGCGCATCCACGTGATCCTCACGCGCGGCTTTCTGCGCTCGCTCGCGCGACTGGACCTCGCGGAGTCGCGCGTGGGCCGCTTCGCCCCCTGAGCCGAGGTCGCCCCTCAGCCGAGGTCAGTAGCGGTCGCCGGCGACCGCTCGCAGCTTGGCGCGGTCATGCGTCGCCTTGATGCGCCTGATCGTTCCCGAGCGCGAGCGCGTGACGAGCGATTCGGTGGTGGCGCCGCCGGCGCTCGGGTAGCGCACCCCCTCGAGCACGTCCCCGTCGGTGATGCCGGTCGCCGAGAAGAACACATCCTCACCGGACACCAAGTCATCGCGCGTGAGCACCCGCTCGAGGTCGTATCCCGCGTCCAGCGCGGCCGTCCGCTCCGCCTGATCGCGCGGCCACAGCCGCCCCAGCAGCTGCCCTCCGAGGCACTTGACGGCCGCCGCCGAGATGACGCCCTCGGGCGTGCCGCCGATGCCCCACAGCAGATCGACCGGTGAGCGCTCGGTCACCGCCAACAGCGCCGCCGAGACGTCGCCGTGCGCGATCAGGCGAACGCGCGCACCGGCCTGCCGGATCGCGGCGATGCCCTGCTCGTGGCGAGGCCGATCGAGGACCACCACCATCACATCGCCGACGGCCGAGCGCTTGCGCTCGGCCACCAGCTTGACCGTGTCGCCCAGCGGGCGGTCGAGGTCGAGCAGATCGGCGATCTCCGGCGAGCCGGCCATCTTCTCCATATAGACGCACGGGCCGGGGTCGAACATGGTGCCGCGACTCGACAGCGCGATCACCGCCAGCGCGCTCGGCATCCCGTGCGCCGCCAGCGTGGTGCCCTCGAGCGGGTCGACGGCGATGTCGACCTGCGGCGGTGAGCCGTCTCCGATCTGCTCGCCGTTGTAGAGCATCGGCGCCTCGTCCTTCTCGCCCTCGCCGATCACCACGAGGCCGTCCATCTGGACCGATTGGAGCATGTAGCGCATGCCGTCGACCGCGGCCTGGTCGGCCGCCTCCTTATCGCCCACCCCGACCAGCGGCGCCGCCGCCAGGGCGGCTGCCTCCGTCACGCGGACGAGCTCGAGGGCGAGGTTGCGGTCGGGCCGCTGGCGATTTCGATCGGGCGACAAGTCTCGGAAACGTATAACAGCGGCTCTGCCACTACGATCGTGCCGTGCGCGACGCCGAAGCCCTCGCCATCGAGACCGACATCCCGGCCTCACTGCAGCCGGCGGTTCAGAGGAAGCTCGCGCTGGCTGTGGCGGATCGCGTCGCCGAGCGGCTGCGGCCGAACGCGGATCGGCCGGCCGACGCGACCCTGTGGGGCCCGGCGGGGACGCCCGAAATCGCAGATCGGCTGGGCTGGCTGACGATCGCCGATCGCATGCGTGGCGAGATCTCCGATCTCGACACGTTCGCGCGGGCGGCGGTGGCCGATGGCCTGAAGGACGCGGTGCTGCTCGGCATGGGCGGCTCGTCGCTCGCGCCGGAGGTGCTACGCAGATGCTTCGCCTCGCAGTCCCCGGGCGCGCGCATGCACGTTCTCGACTCGACCGACGCCGCCACGATCGCGGCGGTGCAGGGCGCGATCGAGCCGGCGCACACGCTGTTCATCGTCTCGTCCAAGTCGGGGAGCACGATCGAGCCGCTGTCGCTGTTCGCGCACTTCTTCTCGCTCGCTCCACGCGGCGCCAACTTCGTGGCGATCACCGATCCCGGATCGGGCCTCGAGAAGCTGGCCCAGGAGCACGCCTTCAGGCGGGTCTTCCACGGCGATCCGGACATCGGCGGGCGCTACTCGGCGCTGTCGGCCTTCGGGATCGTGCCGGCGGCGCTGATGCAGGCCGACGTGCGGGCGCTTCTGGAGGGCGCCGACGACGCCTGGCTGGCCGGCATCGTCGGCAACGGCCCTGAGCTCGCACCCGTGGAGAACGCGGGCGCGAGCGAGGAGATCCCGGGCGCGGTGTGGCTGGGTGCGGCGCTGAGCGCACTGGCCCAGGAGGGCCGCGACAAGCTGACCTTCCTGATCGACCCCTCGCTGCCAGGTCTGGGGCTGTGGCTCGAGCAGCTCGTGGCGGAGTCCACGGGCAAGCACGGCACCGGCATCCTGCCGGTCGCCGAAGAGCCCCCCGGCGAGCCCTCCGCCTACGGCGAGGATCGCGTGTTCGCGCTGATCGGCGCTGGCGCCGGCGAAGAGCACGGCGCCGGCGGCGCTCTGGCGGAGCACGCGCGCGCCTACGCGCGGGCCGGTCACCCGGTGATCACGATCCCCGTGCGCGGGCCGGACGATCTCGGGCGGCTGTTCCTGCTCGCCGAGCTGGCCGTGGCGGTCGTCGGGTGGGGCCTTCAGATCAACCCGTTCGACCAGCCGAACGTCCAGCAGGCCAAGGACGCGACCAATCGCGTGCTGGCGGGCTATGAGACGGCGCATGCGCTGCCGAAGATCCCCGACGCCGACGACGCCGCGCTGAGCACCCTGCTGAGCGACGCCTCACCGCCCGACTACGTGGCGCTGATGGGCTATGTGCAGCCCTCGCCGGAGTTCGATGCGGCGATCGCCGAGCTGCGCAGCGTGATCCGCGACCACGGCAAGGCGACGACGACGTTCGGCTACGGACCGCGCTTCCTGCACTCGACCGGCCAGTTTCACAAGGGCGGGCCGAAGACGGGTCGCTTCCTGCAGCTGCTGCACGACGGACCCGGCGACCGCGACATCGAGATCCCCGGACGTCCCTACACGTTCACCACGCTGAAGAACGCCCAGGCGATCGGCGACCTGCAGACGCTGCGTGGCCTCGGCCTGCCGGCGGAGCGCGTGCGCCTGGAAGGCGATGACCCAACGAGCGCCCTGCGCGCCCTCACCACGAGGATCAAGGAGATGCTGTGACTCAGATCGGTTTCATCGGGCTGGGCAAGATGGGCGGCAACATGGTGCACCGCATCCGCCGCGATTCCGAGCACGAGGTGGTCGCCTTCGACTTCGACCGCAAGGCGGTCAAGCAGGCGGTCAAGAACGGCGCATCCGGAGCGGACTCGCTGAAGGACCTCGTCAAGCAGCTGCAGGCGCCGCGGATGGTGTGGATCATGGTGCCGGCCGGCGACCCGACGCAGGAGACGGTCGACAAGCTCGCCAAACTGCTCGATCGCGGCGACACGATCATCGACGGGGGCAACTCGCGCTGGACCGACGACAAGCAGCGCTCAAAGGTGCTGAAAAGCAAGGGCATCAGCTATATCGACGTGGGCGTCTCCGGCGGCGTGTGGGGGCTGGAAGTCGGCTACTGCATGATGGTCGGCGGCCCCCCCAAAGCGGTCACAGCGCTCGCGCCGATTCTCGACGTGCTCGCGCCCGCGACCAAACCCGAGAGCCGCGCGGCGATCGGACCCCGCGGCTGGCTTCGCTTCGGCCCCTCCGGCGCCGGCCACTACGTGAAGATGGTCCACAACGGCGTCGAGTACGGGCTGATGCAGGCCTACGCGGAGGGCTTCGACGTGTTCGACAAGTGCGAGTACGAGCTCGACAACGCGCGCATCGCGCACCTCTGGGGCCAGGGCTCGGTGGTGCGCTCGTGGCTGTGCGAACTGGCCGCGCGCGCCTTCGAAGAGGACGGCAACGACCTGCACGCGCTCGAGGGCTACACCGCCGACTCCGGCGAGGGCCGCTGGACGATCGCCGACGCGACGGCCCACGATGTGCCGACGCCCGTGATCACGGCCTCGCTGTATGCGCGCCTGCGCTCGCGCGGCAACGGCGACTACGCCGACCGCGTGCTGGCGGCGCTGCGCAACCAGTTCGGCGGCCACGCGGTCAAGAGCGCGCCGGGCGAGAACGGCGCGAAGCCCGCGCGCAA
The DNA here is from genome assembly GCA_963761355.1 of uncultured Solirubrobacteraceae bacterium. GTDB lineage: Bacteria > Actinomycetota > Thermoleophilia > Solirubrobacterales > Solirubrobacteraceae > Palsa-744. The sequence continues at coordinate 214,764 of CAVXHC010000007.1, read as the reverse complement.
GCCCGCCGGATCGAAGCCCGCGACCGCCGTGAAGGGCGGCGGGCGGCGCGGAGGCCGGTGACGGTGGAGCTCGCGGCCGGCCGGCCAACCGAGCTCCCGCAAGCGGACAATCCGCTCACGGCCGGACTCGAGCGGCTGCCCGTCGCGCCGACGACGCTCGTCATCTTCGGCGCAACCGGCGACCTCGCCAAGCGCAAACTGCTGCCCGCGCTGTACAACCTCGCGCACGACGGCGCTCTGCCCGAGCGCTTTCACCTGGTGGGCGTCTCGCGCCGGGATAAATCCCATGAGGACTACCGCGACGAGTGCGAGCAGGCGATCCGCCAGTTCTCGCGGCGCAAGCCCGAGGAGCAGGTGCTGAAGGCGCTGCTGAAAGACGTCAAATACGTGGCGGGCGTGTTTGAGGACGAGTCCGTCTACGGCGAGCTGGGCAAGGTTCTCGACCGCTTTGAAACGCAGGCCGGCGAACCGCTGAACCGCGTCTTCTACCTGTCGACGGCTCCCAGCTTCTTCCCGGTGATCGTGGAGGCGCTGGGCAGCTCAGGTCTCGCCCACCACGATCCGGCCGAAGTGCGGGTGGTCATCGAGAAGCCCTTCGGTACCTCGCTCGAGGAGGCACGCGAGCTCAACCGGCGCGTGCTCGCGATCTTCGAGGAGCACCAGGTCTTCCGCATCGACCACTACCTCGGCAAGGAGACGGTGCAGAACATGCTGGCGTTCCGCTTCGCCAACGGCATGTTCGAGCCGCTGTGGAACCGCAACTACATCGACTACGTCCAGATCACGGTGGCCGAGGATCTCGGCATCGGCACGCGCGCCGACTACTACGACCACGCCGGCGCTCTGCGTGACCTCGTCCAGAACCACATGCTCCAGCTGCTGTGCCACGTGGCGATGGAGCCGCCGGTGAGCTTCACCGCCGAAGAGGTCCGCAACGAGAAGGTCAAGGTCCTGCAATCGGTGCCCCAGCCCGACCGCCGCCGATGTCAACGACATGGCGGTGCGCGCGCAGTACGCGCGCGGCCACGCCGGCGGCGAGGACGTGCCCGGCTATCTGGAAGAGGAGGGCGTGCCTGCCGACTCCACCACCGAGACCTACGCGGCGCTGCGCCTGGAAGTCGACAACTGGCGCTGGGCCGGCGTGCCCTTCTACCTGCGTACCGGCAAGCGCCTCGCGCGCAAGATCTCCGAGATCGCCGTCACGCTGAAGCCGGTCCCCCACCTCGCCTTCAGCCAGGATGGCTCGCTCGGCGTCCAGCCCAACCAGCTCGTCCTCACGCTGCAGCCCAACGAGGGCGTGTCGCTGCGCCTGGGCGCCAAGATTCCCGGCACGCGCATGATCATCCGCCCGGTCAAGATGGAGTTCCTGTATGGCACCTCGTTCCTGTCGCAGTCGCCGGAGGCCTATGAGCGCCTGATCACCGACGCCATGCGCGGGGATGCCACGCTGTTCACGCGCAACGACGAGGTCGAGGCGCAGTGGCAGATCTGCGACCCGATCGTCAGCGCGTGGGCGCATATGCCCGGGCCGCTGCCGCAGTACGAAGCGGGCTCGCAGGGACCGCAGGAGGCCAACCGCCTGCTCGACGAGGGCAACTCCTGGCGCGCGATCTGATGGACCGCGCGAGCTGATGGACCGTTCAGACGCGGTCTGGGACGCGCAGGGCACGACGCCCGATGCGATCGAAGCCGCGCTGCGCCAGCTGCTGATCCAGCGCCACGCCGAAAACGAGGGGTATGTCCCCGCGCGGGTGCTCAACATGATCGTGTTCGTCGACCGCGAGTGGAGCGGGGAAATCGCCAACCGCCTGCGCGGCGTCGGTCGCTATCACGCATCGCGCACGCTCGTGCTCTCGTTCGAGCCGAAGCGCACGCGCATGGATGCGCACGTGAGCATCGCCTCCGAAGGAGACCCGGCCAGCGGACAGCTGGCGCTGCTGCGCGAAACCGTCGTGGTGGAGATCGGCGAGCGCCATCTCGACGACCTGATCACGATCGCCGACCCGCTCGTCGTCAGCGACCTGCCCACGCTGCTGTGGTCTCCGCACGGCCACCATGAGGTCGTCGAGGAGCTCTTGGCACTGGCCCAGGCGGTGCTCGTGGACTCGGTCGATGATCCCGACGCTCACGAGGGCATCGACCGCGCGTGCGCGCTGAGCGGGCAGGCCTATGTCGTCGACCTCGCCTGGCTGCGCTCGACCCCCTGGCGCGAGCGCGTGGCGGCGGCCTTCGACCCGCCCAGGCTGCGCTCCGAGCTGCAGGCGATCGCGAGCGTCCGCGTCCGCCACCATCCCGACTCGACGGTTGCCGCGATGCTCCTCATCGGCTGGCTGGCCTCGCGCCTGGGATGGGAGACGGACCCCCTGACGGCCGATCACAACGCGCTCGCGGGCACGGCCCGCGACCGCGACCAGAAGGCTGTCTCGCTGCGCCTTGAGGCGGCGCCAGAGCTGCAGGTGCGCGGCCTCGAGGGTCTCACGCTGCGGACGGTCAACGGACATGAGCTGAGCCTCGATCGCGGGCCCGGAGGCCTGCACGCGCGCGACCGCACCACCGGCGGCGAGGAGCGCGAGTGGACGATCCTCGGCGCCTCCCGCGGCGAGACCGGCATCCTGGGCGAGGGCATCCGCCAGGCGCTCCTGCGCGACCCCACCTATGTGGCGGCCCTGAGGTCGGCCCAGGGGCTGTTCGCGTGAGACTCCGCAGCCACTCCGCCGGGCCGCGACGTTGACCCGCCTGACGACCTGCGCCGACGCCGAGGCGGTCGCGGTGCGGGCCGCAGCCGACATCGCCCGCCACCTGGAGGCGGTGCGCGCCGAGCGCGGGATCGCCCACATCGCGCTCAGCGGGGGAAGCACGCCGCGGCGGACCTATGAACTGCTGGGAGAGGAGCGCGTCGGGTGGGGCGCCGTGGAGGTGTGGTTCGCCGACGAGCGCTGCGTCGGACCGGAGGACGCCGACAGCAACTACAGGCTCGCCTCAGACACGCTGCTCGAGCGCGCCGCGATCCCGGCGCAGCGGATCCACCGCATGCAGGGAGAGCTCGGCCCCCAGGAGGGCGCGCGGCGCTACGCGCTCGAGCTTTCCGAGCACGCTCCCGCGGGCTCGGGCGATGTGCCCGTGCCCGTGCTCGACCTGGTCGTGCTGGGAATCGGCCCCGACGGGCACGTCGCCTCGCTGTTCCCGGGTGCCGCCACGCTGGACGCCGGCGAGCGGGCGGTGTGCCTGGGCGTGCGCGACTCCCCCAAGCCCCCTCCTGAGCGGATAACGCTCAGCCTCGCGGTGCTGCGGGCGGCCGGGCGCTGCGTGCTGCTCGCGACCGACGCGAGCAAGGCCGACGCGGTCAACGCGATGCTCGGCGAGCCGAGCCGCCACGTTCCCGCGAGCCTGCTCAGGCGCGAGCGACTGACCGTGATCGTGGACGACGCCGCCTCGCCCGGACCCATCGACAGCTGAGGAAACTCGCTCTCAGGGAACGTTTCCCGGAAAACGTTTCACACAGACGTTAATCCGATGCGTAACGGAGTTCGTACAGTAGGGGACCGTACGTCATGGCCACCACAACCGCCACCGCCACGGCCGGCACCAACCCCACGCCCAGCCAGGCGGACCTGCTGCTGGCGCTCGAGCAGGCCCGGCGCGCCACGCTCGCGCTCGTGGACGCCCTGAGCGACGCTGATCTCGAGCGCGTGCACTCGCCGATCATGAGCCCCCTGGTCTGGGATCTCGGCCACGTCGCGGCATATGAGGACCTGTGGCTGGCCCACCGCCACGGCGGGCTGGCGCTGCTGCGCCCCGACCTGGCCGACTGCTACGACGCGTTCGAGACCCCGCGCGCGGTGCGCGGGGAGATCGAGGCGCTCGGGGTGGCCGAGGCGCGCGCATACCTCGAGGAGGTGAGCGCGCGCACGAGAGATGTGATCGCACGGCGCGGGCTGGGCGATGGCGTCGTGTGCGAGATGGTTCTGCGCCACGAGCTCCAGCACTCGGAGACGATGCGCCAGACGCTGGACATCGCCGGTCTTCTCTCCCCCGCCGATCAGGCCAGGGCCGCCCGCCCGCTCGGCGATGCGCCCCAGGCCGATGATGAGTGGACGCAGATCCCGGCCGGACCGCTTGCCATGGGCGCGCCGGATGGAGTGTTCGCCTACGACAACGAGCGCCCCCGGCACACCGTCGAGACCGACGCCTTCCGCATCGCCCGTCGACCGGTGAGCGCCGCGAGCTGGATGCGCTTCGCAGGGGACGGCGGCTATCAGCGGCAGGAGTGGTGGTCGCCGGAGGGCTGGGCGTGGAAGCTTCAGAACGACATCGGCGTCCACCCCGCGATCGCGGCGAGCCATCCGCACGCGCCGGCCTGCCACGTCAGCTGGTATGAGGCCGACGCCTTCGCGAGAGCTTCGGGCGCGCGCCTGCCGAGCGAGGCAGAGTGGGAGAAGGCGGCCGCCTTCGCCGTGGCGGCGCGCTCGCGGGCCGGGAATGCTGGGGCGCTCGCCGCTGTCGGGCGGGTGTGGGAGTGGACGCGGAGCCACTTCCACGGCTACCCCGGCTTCGTCGCCCACCCCTACCGCGAGTATTCGGAGGTCTTCTTCGGCGATGGCTATCGCGTGCTGCGGGGCGGCTCCTGGGCCACCAGCCCGCGCGTCGCGAGCCTTCACTTTCGCAACTGGGACCTGCCGCAGCGCCGCCAGATCTTCGCCGGCCTGCGTCTCGCCGGCGACGCGCGATGATCGCGCGCCATGCACCGGCGCCGACCGCAGCCGGGCCAACCGGGGCGCTCGACGGGCACCGCCGGATAGCGATAGCGTTCGGCTGACGGGGACGTCTGATGAAGCCGCTCATGCCACCGGAGCCCGTCGTGGAGGCGGCGATCCGGATCGACTCGCATCTCGGAGGCGCGAATGAACGTTCGCTCGCCGAGGATGTGCTCGACGGACTCACACGCCCCTTCAAGGAACTTCCTCCCAAGCACTTCTATGACGCCCGCGGCGCCGAGCTGTTCGACCGCATCTGCGAGCTGCCCGAGTACTACCCGACGCGCACCGAGCGCGCGATCCTCGAGGAGGCCGCGGGCGAGATCGCGACGCTGACCAACGCCGTCGAGCTCGTCGAGCTCGGCTCGGGCACGGCGACCAAGACGCGCGTGCTGCTGGACGCGATGCACGGCGCGGGCACGCTCGCGCGCTACATCCCCGTGGACGTCACCGAGAGCATGGTGCGCGACTGCGCCGAGGAGCTCACCGACGAGTATCCGGGCCTGCAGGTGCACGGCGTGATCGGCGACTTCGAGCGTCATCTCGGGCGCGTTCCCGCCGCCGTCGGACCGCGCGTGGTCGCCTTCCTCGGCGGCACCATCGGCAACTTCCCACCCGGCAGCCGCCGGCGCGTGCTGCGCGAGATCCGCAGCCTGCTCGGAGCCGATGACCACCTGCTGATGGGCACCGACCTGGTCAAGGACCCGGTCGTGCTCGAGGCGGCATACGACGACGCGCAGGGCGTCACCGCCGACTTCAACCGCAACGTGCTGCGCGTGCTCAACCGCGAGCTCGACGCCGACTTCGACCCCGAGCACTTCGACCACGTCGCCCTGTTCGACCGCGAACACGAATGGATCGAGATGCGCCTTCGCGCCCAGCACGAGCACACCACGCTCGTGCGCGCGCTGGACCTGCCGGTGCACTTCCGCGCCGGCGAGGAGATGCGCACCGAGATCAGCGCCAAGTTCACGCCCGAGCGCCTGCAGGGCGACCTGTCGGCGGCGGGGCTCGAGCTCGTGCGCTGGTTCACCGACCCGCAGGAGCTGTTCGCGCTGACGCTGTCAAAGCGCGCGCCGGCGGGCGACGGCGCGAGCGCCGATCCGGCGCAGGCGAGCAGCTCGCCCGCAGCTTAGCCGCGGCCGAGGCTGAGCGTGACGGGGCGGGCGTAGCCCGATCCGCCGGCCGACGGGGCGGCGTGCACGATCGCCAGCAGGCGCAGGCGCCGGCGCGCGAGCAGCAGCCGCCGTGAGGAGGGCGACAGGTGCACGGAGATCGTCGCCTGCCCGCCGGGTGAGATCGCAAAGCCACCCGAGCCACCCGCCGCGATCCGCCGCAGGCGGCGCCGACGCGTTCCTCGACCGGCGCGTGCCCTGACCGCGCGGCTCAACTCCAGGCGACCCCTGCAGGGCCGGCGCAGGGCGCGCGGGCACTGCACGCGGACCCTAGCGATGCCCGCGCGGGTTGCCGAAGCGCGCGCCGTCGTGACGGCCGAGCCGACCCCGAACGCGAGCACGGCGTCGATCTTGGCGTCCGCGATGTAGACGTTGCGCCCGTCGGGGCTGACCGCCGCTCCTTCGACGCCCTGCAGCGAGGGAAAGCTCGAGCAGCGAGGATCTTCTTCGGCGGCACAGGAGACCTCGGTCAGCTTGCCGCTTGACTGATCGCGCGCGAACACGACCGCCGAGCCGCTGCCGATCGCATACACGGCCGAGCCGTCGCCGGTCACGGCGATCGCATCCACGCTTTCAAGGCCCGCCACCGAGGCGCACGGATCGGGCGCGGAGGCGGGTTCGTTCGCTTCTCCTCCTTCTTCTTCTTCGGCGGATTGTTCGTGTTTGTTCGGAGGAGCCGCGTAGTCGACGCAGCTCGAGTCAGACAGCGCACCGGTCGAGGGGTTGCGAGCGAGCACGTCCACGCGGCCGTGGTCTTCTGAGCTGTCGGCCAGGTAGACGTTCTTGCCGTCGGGGCTGATCGCAAGCTGGGTGGGGGCGTTCAGCAGTTTGCTCGCCCGGCACAGGCCCGGCGGCGCGGCCACCTTCAGGCAGCTGGTCTCGGTGAGCATCCCGGTGGCAGCGTGCGTGAACACGTCCACCGCTTCGCTTCCGGGGGCGACCGCGTACAGCTGCGCGCCTTCGGGGCTGAGGGCGAGCGCATCGAGCCCGCGCGTGGCGATGCCGACCGCGCAGGATCCATCGAAGCCGTTGACCGCGACGCAGGGGTTGCCGAGGAATTCCGAGGTCGGCAGCGGGCCGAATATGGACGCGACGCCCGCTTCTGAAGCGGCGGGGCCGCCGGCGGCGGCGGTGCCCGGCGGCGTCACCATCCCGGCGGTCAGCGTCGAGATCGAGCCCTGTGCCGGCGCGGCGAGGTAGAGCGCCCTGCCGTCCGCGCTCGCCACCACCGCCCCCGCGCCTGAGAAGACGTTGGCGGGCGGACACGGAGATCCGTGGGGCGGGCGGAACTGAAAGCAGCCGAGCCGGCTGAGCGCGCCCGTCGAGGGGTCCCGCGCGAAGGCGACCACACTGCCGGAGCCGGCGGCCGTCACGAACACGGACGAGCCGTCGGGGCTGACGGCCACGCCATCGGCGCCCAACAGCGACGGCGTGGGCGTGCATGCGCCCGAGGCTCCGTCGCGCCCGTCGGTTCCGTCGGAGCTGAGGCAGCCGACCTCGGCGATCGCGCCCGTCGCCGGATTGCGCCTGAGGATCGCCACCGAGCCGAAGCTCAGAGCCTGCGTCGCCCCGGTCGTGCCCGAGGCCACGTAGACGTTGTCGCCGTCGGGAGAGATCGCGACCGCGCTCGCTCCGAGCAGGGCGGCACCGTCGCCGCAGCCCGAGGTGCCGTTTTCGGAGCTCTTCATGCCGGGCGCGACCAGGCAGCCGTCGGCGCCGCTCAGCTGGCCGAAGCCCGTGGCCGCACGCGCCGTCGCCGGTGCCGTCGCGAGCACCAGCGTCGCGGCGAGGGCCGGGAGGATCACGTTTCGTCGCACGAGTGTCTGTGCTTCTGCGCGACCGCGCCGACTCCTCTGTCGGGCGCACGTCATCGCGGCGCGGCTCAGGCTAGGCTCCCGGCCGTGCAGATCGAGGGCTCTTCGGCAATCGTCTTCGGCGGCGCCTCCGGGCTCGGCGAGGCAACCGCGCGCAGCCTGCACGAGCGCGGCGCGATCGTGACGCTCGCCGACATCAACGCCGAGAAGGGCGCGGCGCTGGCGAGCGAGCTGGGCGTCGAGTTCGCGGGCTGTGACGTGCGCGAGGAGGACCAGGTCAAGGACGCCGCCGAGCAGGCCGCAGACGCCGACGGCGGGCTGCGGATCGCGGTCTGCTGCGCCGGCACCGGCTGGGCGCAGAAGGTCGCAAGCTCCAAGGGCCCCCACCCGCTGATGCCCTTCCAGACGATCATCTCGATCAACCTGATCGGCACCTTCAACGCGCTGCGCTTCGCCGCGCAGGCGATGATCTCAAACGAGCCGCTCGAGGACGGCGAACGCGGCACCTGCGTCAACACGGCCTCGATCGCCGCCTTCGACGGGCAGGTCGGCCAGATCGCGTACTCCGCCTCCAAGGGCGGCGTGGTCGCGATGACGCTCCCCGCCGCGCGCGACCTCTCCCAGTACGGGATCAGGGTCAACACGATCGCCCCCGGCCTGTTCGACACGCCGCTGCTCGCGGCCCTGCCCGAGGAGGCGCGTGCCAAGCTGGGCGCCGGCGTCCCCTATCCGCAGCGCCTCGGCCAGCCCGCCGAGTACGCGCAGCTCGCCTGCCAGATCATCGAGAACCGGATGCTCAACGGCGAGACGATCCGGCTCGACGGTGCGCTGCGGATGCCCCCCCGCTAGCGTCCACGCCGAGCCGGCTCGCGGCCGCCGGCGGCGGCCTCATCAAACGCCCTCAGCGCAGCCGTTCGACGAGCATCGCCATGCCCATGCCCCCGGCCGCGCACATCGACTCGATCCCGTAGGTCGCGTCAAGCGCGTCGAGGTCGTTCAGAAGCGTCGTCATGATGCGCGCGCCGGTCATCCCGAACGGATGCCCAAGCGCGATCGCGCCGCCGAAGGGGTTGAGCTTCTCGTCGTCGATCCCCAGGTCCTCCTTGCAGGGGACGATCTGCGCCGCGAACGCCTCGTTGATCTCGACCACGTCGATGTCGCCCATCGACATGCCGGTGCTCTGAAGCAGTTTCTCGATCGCCGGGATCGGGCCGAGGCCCATGATCTCCGGACGGATCGCGGCGACGCTCGAGGCAACGATCCGCGCGCGCGGCTTCATGCCCAGGGCGGCGGCCCTCTCATCGCTCATCACCAGGAGCGCCGCGGCGCCGTCGTTCAGCGGGCACGCGTTCCCCGCCGTCACCGTCCCGCCCTCCTTGAACACGGGCTGCAGCGCCGCGAGCTTCTCCATCGTCGTCCCCGGGCGCGGGCCGTCGTCGCGGCTGACGACCACCTCTGGAAGCTCGATCTCGTTTCCGTCCTTGTCGGTCTCCGAATGCGCCGGCACGGTGACCGGCACGATCTCCGCGTCGAAGTGCCCCGACTCGACCGCCGCGACCGCGCGCGTCTGCGAGATGAGCGCCCATTCGTCCTGCGCCTCGCGGCTCACCCCGCAGCGCTCGGCCACGTTCTCGGCGGTCAGGCCCATCGGGATGTAGACGTTGTAGACGGACCCCTCCGAGCCGTCGACCTTGTGGTTGAACTCGCCGCCTGAGCCCCGTCCGACGCGGCTCACGGCCTCCACGCCGGCGGCGATGTAGGTGTCGCCCTCGCCCGTCTTGATCGCGTGGAAGGCCATCCGCGTGGTCTGCAGCGAGGACGCGCAGAAGCGGTTGACCGTGCACGCCGGCACGTGGTGGTCGATGCCCGCGAGCAGCGAAGCAACACGACCGATGTTGTAGCCCGACTCCCCCTCCCCATAGCCACATCCCATCATCACGTCCCCGATCGAACGTTGATCGAGACCCGGGTTGCGCTCGATCAGCGCCCTCAGGGGGATCGCGCCAAGGTCGTCGGCGCGCACCGAGCGCAGCGACCCCTTGACGGCTCGCCCGATGGGCGTGCGTATGGCGTCGACGATCACTGCCTCAGGCATCCGCGCTCTTCTCCTTGGTGGTTGGCTTGTTGACTACAGGTCCAGCCGGCTGACGCCCAGCTCGTCGAAGCCGACATGGTGGGCGAGCTCGTGGCGCACCGTGCGCGTGACCTGATCGCGCAGCAGGTCGGGGTCGTGGCCGAAGTCGCGGCGCAGGGTGTCACGGAAGATCACGATGCGGTCGTGGGTGTCATCGCGAGTTGCTCCGTCGCCCTGATAGAGCCCGTAGGCGCCTCTGCGGCGCCCGCCGTCTGAGATCACGACGGCCACGTGCGACAGCGCGTTGCGCAGCAGATCCGGCAGGTCGTCGAGTGCGTCGCGCACGAGCTCCTCGAAGTCGCGGTCGTCGAGCGGATCCAGCTCCATGAACTCGTTTTCTTCGGGGTCGACAGCCAGTCCTTCGCGTGCCAGCCTCTCCGAGTGCCGGACGATCTCTTCGAACTCCCTCTCGGACTCCGGATCGCGCCAGCCGGCCATGCGCACGGCAATGAACGCCGCGCCGCCCATCAGCGCCGCCGCGACGATCACGCCCAGCGCGATGTCCTCGACCGCCCGCACCACCCCGATCGAGCTGAAGCCCTGTCCCACCACGATCGCCACGAGGCCCAGCGAGAGGGCGATGAGCGCCGCCACGCCAACGCGTCGAAGCTGGCCGGGGGCACCTGGTGGAGCCATGTTTCGCATGGTAGGGCCAGAGCCTATCCGCTTCGGCCGCATCGCATCCGCACAATCGCCGTCGCCAAGCAGCGATACTGCCGCCGTGCCGCAGAAGCTGGACCTGGCCCGGTGGCGTCAAGCGGGTTTTTAGCCCCAACGGTGCGGGTTCGACTCCCGCCAGGTCCACTATTTCAGCGCGCGCGACGACATCGCCTACCCCCGCTCCTCCGCCAGGCGTTCGGCGGCAGCACGGGCCTCGTCGATGTCACCGTAGTTCGTGATTCGCGCGATTTTGCCGTCCTCCCACACGCTGACCGTTGCGTAGCGCAGCTGAACCTCGCCGCTGCTGCCGACTGGACGGCCCTTCTGAATGAGCACGCGAAAGCCAACTCCGTTGCCAAGGTCGAGCGTCTCCTCGGCGTCGAACTCGTGCTCCTCATAGGAGGCGAACCAGTCCTCAATGAAGCCACGAGCTGCCGCCTGCCCCTCAAAGACACCCATCCCCACCGGCGACATGTCATACACGACATCCGGCGCGTACAGGGCCGTGATCGCATCCAGATCGCGACGACCGATAGCGTCCGTGAGCCGCTTCTGCAGCTCCACCAGGTCGGGCGTGGTGGACTCCTCGGACATCACCCGGTGAGTATCCCGAACGCGACTCTTGATCAGCTAGGCCGAAACCTCAGCGAGCCCCTACTTCAGCGAGCGCGCGATCACGAGCCGCTGGATCTCGTTGGTGCCCTCGTAGATCTGGGTGATCTTGGCGTCTCTCATCATGCGCTCGACGGGGTACTCCTTGACATAGCCGTAGCCGCCCAGCACCTGCACGGCCTCGACCGTGACGGCCATCGCCGTGTCCGAGCAGAAGACCTTCGCCATCGAGGAGTACTTGCCCCGCTGGGGGTGCCCCTGGTCGGCCATCGCGCACGCCTTGTACAGCAGCTCGCGCCCGGCGGCCGTCTGCGTTTCCATGTCGGCCAGCTTGAACTGGATCGCCTGAAACTCGTTGATGGCCTTGCCGAACTGCCTGCGCTCGCGGGCGTAGGCGACCGCGTAGTCGGTCGCACCCTGTGCGATCCCGACGGCCTGCGCGGCAGCACCCAGACGGGTGCGTTCGAGCGTGCCGAGCGCCACCGACAGGCCCCTTCCGACCTCGCCGATCACGTTCTCCTCGGGGACCCGCACATCGTCGAACAGCGGCTGGCCCGTGGGCGAGGCGCGGATGCCGAGCTTGTGCTCGAGCTTGCCCACGCTGAACCCCGGACGCTCGGACTCCACCACGAACGCCGTTATCCGCCCGGCCTCCCGGTCGGTGACCGCGAAGCAGATATAGAAGTCGGCCACGCCGAGGTTGCTGATCCAGTTCTTCGCGCCGTTGATCACCCAGCCATCGCCGTCCCTCACCGCCGTCGTCTTCATCCCCGCCGGGTCCGATCCCGCCTCGGGCTCTGACAGCGCGAATGCCGGCGACCACTCGCCGGTCGCGCACCTCGGCAGGAAGCGCTCCTTCAGCTCATCGCTGCCGTACAGCTGGATCGGGAGCGTGCCCAGGTCCTGCACCATCAGGATCAGCGCGCAGGAGGCGTCCACCTTGGCGATCTCCTCGACGGCCATGTTCAGCATCAGCGTGCCCGTGCCGGTGCCGCCATACTCGATCGGGAACGGCAGGCCGAGGATGTCCTGCTCGGCGAGGAGCTTGCGGATATCCCACGGGTATTCCGCCCGCTCGTCGATCTCGGCCGAGCGCGGCGCGATCTTCTCTCGGGCAATGTGGGAGATCGTCTCGCAGAAGTCGATGTTCTCCTGCGGGACCGTGTAGCTGTCGCTGACGGCCGGCATAGCGACTGATCCTAGTGGTCGCCGCTCGCCCTGCGCAAGCACCCGCGCCGCTACGCTCATAGCGATGAGCGCCACCGATGAGGCTTCGCAGATCGACGTCGACCCGCAGCGGGTCGCCGATTGGCTGAAGGAGGATCCCGGCCTGCAGGTGATCGATGTGCGCGAGCCCTACGAGCGCGAGGCGGGGCACATCGAGGGGACGCTCCACATCGAGCTCCTGAAGCTGTCGGCGGCAGCCGACACGCTCGAGCGCGAGCATCCGGTGGTGTTCTACTGCCGCGTCGGAGCGCGCTCTGAGATGGCGGCACAGGCGTTTCGCGCGGCGGGCTTCAAAGCCCACTCGATGAGCGGCGGCCTGCGACGATGGGCGCAGGAGGGCAGACCGCTCTCGCCGCAGGGCGGACACGTGGCTGACCACTGAGAAGGAGGCGAAGATGGAGGCATCGGCATACACGAAGGTGAGGAAGGGCGACGGCTACGCCGTCGGGCACCTGGACGATCTGGGCGATGGCCCGGGCTTTCGCAAGGTCCGCAGGGGCCTGGATGTGACGGCGTTCGGAGTCAACGCGATCGTGATGCCACCCGGCTATGAGAGCGGCTTCCACTACCACGAGACCCAGGAGGAGCTCTACTTCGTCCACCGCGGGACGATGGAGATCGAGTTCGCCGACGGCTCCATCGAGCGCCTCGAGGAGGGCGCGTTCGCGCGCGTGGACGCCGCCACCCCGCGCAAGCTGCGCAACGTCGGAGACGTGGACGCCGTCTACCTGTGCGCCGGCGGCAAGGATGGCTACATCGGCCGTGACGCACACGTGCACGGGGACGAACCGCGTGTCGGGCGAGCCGCCAGCTCCGCCGGAGGTGGCGGCGGCTCCGGTGACGGCAGCTGAGGAAGGCCCTCGAGAAGGGCTTCGCGTCAACAGCGAGCTGGTCATCCCGCTCGCGGAGATCACCCTGCGCGCGAGCCGCTCCTCAGGGCCCGGAGGACAGCACGCGAACGTCACCGCCTCGCGCGTGGAAGCGAGCTTCGACGCCCTGGCATCGCCCTCGCTGAGCGAGACACAGCGCCAGCGCGTGCTCGCGCGCGCCGGCCCGCGGATCGTGGCGATCGCCCAGGATGAGCGCTCGCAGGCCCGCAACCGCGAGCTGGCCCTGACTCGCCTCGGCGAGCGGCTCGCGCAGGCGCTCGCCGTCCCCAAGCGCCGCCGCCCCACCCGTCCGACGGCGGCCTCGCGCGAGCGCCGCCTTCAGGTCAAGCGCCGGGGCACCGAACGAAAGCGCGAGCGCCGTCCGCCCGAGGAACCCTGACCGAGACTCAGTTGAGAAGCTCCTTGACGTAGCGCTGGTGCAGCCGTCCGAGCGAAGTTTTCTCGGGATGGAAGTCGATCGCGTTCCACAGGAACCCGGAGGCGGGCGCCCACGCGATGATGAAGTAGACCCCCAACACAAGCGCCGCGCCTCGCAGCCTGCGCGAGCTGGACAGCGCGGCGAGCGGGAGCACCCACAGCACGTACCAGGGCAGGACCCAGCTGAGCGTCACCAGCAGAGCCACGTTGGCCCATCCGGAGGCGGTGATCGAGGCGCGACGGCGATACGCCTGCACGCAGCAGAGGATCACCGACGCAATCAGCGCGGCGCTGAAGAAGACGTGCAGCGACTGCGTCTCGCCACCCTTGCCGAGCGCCAGTCCGAGCAGGTTGGGGACGCTCACGTTGGTGACGAGCCGACTCTGGGTGCTCAGGTCCGGGACGTGCAGGCCGAACGCGATCAGGCTGAGGGCGCCCGCCAGCAGGCACGCGCCCGCCATCCCCAGCACGACCGCGACCAGGCGCTTTGGCGTCCTCAGCAGGCCAGCCAGCACGACCGGGATGAGAACCGCCCCCGACGCCTTGATCGCCGCGGCCGTCATGAACGCGGCCCCGGCTCCGATGTCCAGGGGCGAGAGCGAGAGCAGCCATTCGCGTGGGCGCTGGCGCACATCGACGCGCTGGCGCTCGGCCGGCGATGCGTTCTCGGCCGCGCCGACGGGCCCCGCGCGCAACATCAGATAAAAGCCGAGCACGATCAGGAAAACCATCAGGAAGTCGTTGTGGTCGCCACCGAGGCCCCACACCAGCACGATCGGGTTGAGCCCGACCAGCACGATCGCGGCGACCGGGTCGCGCCCCAACAGCCGCGCGCACTTCCACACGAGGAAGATCGTCGCGAGGCTCGCGACCGCCAGGATGCCCTTCAGCACCCAGAAGGAGGCCGCCACGCCGAGCGGGACCACGGCGAAGGTGAGGATCGTGAACAGCGGCCCGTAGGGACTGAGCAGCTGGTGCCAGTTGCTGAGGGCGTAGCTCGGATCGTTGTGCGGCTCGAGGATCGGGATCGTCGTGTACGGGTTGAGGTGGTGCACGACCTCCATGCGCCCGTAGTTGATGTAGTTGAAGACGTCCGTCAACGCCAGCGGAGGGGCGAGGAAGAAGATCGCGTGGACCGCCGCGATGCCGGCGATCACCCAACGCGCGCGCAGCCGCGGCAGGTAGCTGAGCCCCACCAGATAGGCCCCGTACATGACCACGATCGCGCCCGAGAAGAGGTACTTGAGGGTCGAGCTGCTGCGCGTGAGCCCGGGCCACAGCCCGCCGAGCGGACCGGCCATCCAGTGCGGAAAGAAGCTGGCGTGCGTCGTCGGCGAGAGAATGCTCGGCCGATCCGCGGCCATCACCACCACCAGCACGCTGCAGCCGACGATGGCCGCCAGCACGAGCGCGCCCACGCGCGCGTCGGTGCTCGTGCGGGCGAGGGCGCCGGCGCGCCCGCCTGAGAGCCCGCGCCGGCCACCGGTCTGCTGATCGCCGGCCGGCGTGTCCCGGAGCGGAAGTGCTGTGGCGTCGCTGGACATGCGTGAGGGCCCGCCGAAGCGAGCCCTCAAAAGGTTAAGCCTGTGTCGCTGGGAAAACTAAAGCGCTATCCCCACGCTCAGATGGCCTGGACGTTGACCGCCTTGGGACCCTTGTCGCCCTGCTCGGGGTCGTAGGACACCTTGGCACCCTCCTGCAGAGAGCGGTAGCCCTCGCCGTTGATGCCGGTGTGATGAACAAAAAGGTCCTTGTCGCCGTCGTCGGGGGTGATGAAACCAAACCCCTTGTCGTCGCTGAACCACTTAACTGTGCCAGTAGGCATGTGGGTACTCCTCCACGGTATGTGCGTGCTGCTACGCGGAGGATGCCGCTAGAGCTTCGACCTGCGAGCGCTTGCACTACTTTTCGCCGGTCTAATGTGCCGGCCAGACAGCACGACCGTAGCAGGTCCCCGCGGGCATGTGTTGGCAAGATGTTGCAGGCCGCCTGATCGGGCGGCGTCTTGCACGGCCCGGGCGAGAGCCCACACGCATCAGGGCCCGGCGGCTAGGGTGGGCGAATAGGCACGCCAGAGCACCCAAGCCGGTCCTCCGCCGAGGGCGAGCCGCCCGTGTTCAGGCGGCTGCTGCCGCCCGGCGACCCGACCGGCGTCGAGGAGATCGTCGAGGATCTGCGGATCGGCGATCGCCGCGCGGGCGCGCGCGGGCGCCCCTACGTGATGCTCAACATGGTCAGCACCATCGACGGGCGGGTGACCATCGCCGGGCGTTCCGGGTCGCTCGGCAACCGCGCCGACCGCGCGCTCTTCCACGGCTTGAGGGGGGCCGTGGATGCCGTCATGGCCGGGGCCGGAACCGTCCAGGCCGAGCGCTACGGGCGCATCATCCGCGATTCCTCCCAGCGGGAGCTTCGAGTCAAGCGGGGACTCGCCGCGGAACCGATCGCGTGCGTGGTGTCCGGAGCGCTGTCGCTCCCCGAGGGGATCCCGCTGCTGGCCGAGCCCGCGGCCCACGTGGTGATCCTGACGGCCTCACAGGCAAGCCTGCCGGCGAGCGGTGCGCAGATCGAGTACGTGCGCACCGAGCGCGCGGGCGCGCTCGATCTGCCCGCGGCGCTCGCGCAGCTGCAGGATCGCTTCGGGATCAGGACGCTCCTCTGCGAGGGCGGGCCCCACCTCAACTCCCAGCTGCTCGCGGGCGGCCTCGTGGACGAGCTGTTCCTGTCGCTGGCGCCGAAACTGGCAGGGGACGCGGCGGACGGCCTTGCTCCTCTGCGCATCGTCTCCGGAGCGGCCTTCGACCCCCCGATCGAGCTCGAGCTGCTCGGCGCGCGCGAGAGCGACTCGCAGCTGTTCCTCAGCTACGGCGTGCGTGCCTCGGCCGCCGAGCGCGTCTCGTGAGAGACGATGCTGAGGAGCTCTGAAGCGAGGTGACGTCCTTCTGAGGCCACCCTCGGGGTGGCCGAGATGCGCACCACCACCTCCTCCCCGTCCAGCTCCTCGAGAGTTATGCGGGGGACGTCGCGAAGGGGCGTCTCGAGCGACTTTTCAAGCAGCTCCTGCAGGTCGACGGGGGTCATCCCGGGGCGAAGGCGCGCGCGCAGGTTCACCGCCTCCGGCTCGCGCACGGGCAGCACGGCGACGTTCAGCACCACGCTGTTGGGGACCATGATCGAGTCCTCCCCCCGGGCGAACGTCGTGTACAGCAGGCCCAGCGAGCTGACGGTGCCCTCGAGCTGGCCCGCGAGCGGGCCGCCCTGCAGGCGCACGCGGTCGCCCACGCGAAAGGGCTGTGCGCTCAAGAGGACCGTGCCGGCGATCACGTTTCCCAGCGTCTGCTGTGCCGCGAGGCCGAAGATCACCGCCGTGAACGCGCCCCCCACGAGCAGCGTGCGCGCTTCCACGCCGGCCACGTCGAGCGCCACGAGCAGGGCGAGCGCGACGGTCACGAGGCGTATCAGGAACCCCACCGTGCCGGCCGTGGCCGGGTCAAGGCGGCGGAACAGCGGCGGGCCCAGGCCGCGACCGACGTCGCGCGCGAACGCCCAGCCGAGGATCAGCAGGGCGATCACCGCCACCACCGTTATCGGCGTTTCAATACCCGCTTCGAGCGTCCCCGGATGGCCGTGGCGGCCGGGCGTCCCGATCAGGCTGACGCGGTGGTCGTAGAGGACCACCACCCCCACGAACAGCCCCACCGCCACGAGCGCCTCGAGACGGGCGCGCTTGACCACCTTGGGGTCGATCTGCCGCAGCAGGCCCACTTCCTTCCAGGCCTGGCTGCGCGTCTCGAACATTTTGGCCGGGGTTTTCGGCTTCGGTGGGGTTCCGGGGACGGGCATGATCTCCGAGGATGGTTGCAGGTGGGGGTTCTCCTGCCTGCAGGAATCCCCACAGCCGGCGGGCGCGGCGGCGGCTCAGGTGGCCGTGTAGATGACCATCGCGAAACCGAACACGAGGCAGTAGATCGCGAACGGAACGAGCGTTTTCGTCTTGAACCAGGAGACCAGGAAGCGGACCGTGAAAACGGCGGTGATCGCCGCGGCCGCGGCCCCCACGAAAGCCTGGCCGCGGACGCCGTCGCCGAGATGCCCGACCAGATCGGGGAGCTTGACAAGGCCGGCGGCGAGGATGATCGGCGTCGCGAGCAGAAACGCGAACCGCGCGGAATCGCTGTGGTCCATGCCGCGTGCCAGGCCGGCGCCCATGGTGACGCCGTCGCGGCTGATGCCCGCGATCAGAGCCGTCGATTGCGCGGCACCGATGACGAATGCCTCGCGGTACTCCAGCGTGTCGAGTTTGCGTGCGCCGTCGGGCTTCGCGCCCTCCCGGATCGCCAGTTCGCGCACCTGCGCACGGCGGCGGAACAGCTCGGCCCCGAACAGCAGGCAGCCGTTGACCATCAGGAAGATCGCCGCCACCTCGGGCTTGGCCGTGAGCGTGCGCAGCTGGTGCTCGAAGATCAGCCCGAGGATGCCGGCGGGAATGCTGGCGATGACGATCAGCCAGGCCAGGCGCTCGTTGCTGGTCTCCACCTGCCGCCTGGACAACGTGTGGAAGAACGCGCCCACGATTTCGACCCAGTCGCGACGGTAGAAGTAGAGCAGCCCGAGCGCGCTGCCGACGTGGAGCATCACGACGAACGCCAGCCAGAACGACTCCGGCTCGGACTGCGCGTCGACGAGATGGTTCCACCCGAACAGGGTGGGGAACAGCACGGTGTGCCCGAGGCTCGAGATCGGGAACAGCTCGGTCACTCCCTGCAGCACGCCCAGCACGATCGCCTGGAAGTAGGTGATGGCTGAGGTCGCCAGGATCGCCACGAGGCCCAACATCAGGGCCGCACCCTATTGCGTCGGCCCGCGGCATCGCGCCGGCCATTCATGAGAAAGCGCATACCCTGCGGGCCATGCCGGCGGGCGCCGTCGCGGCGCTGCTGGGTGCTCAGATCCCACACTGAGCGCTCCGTCTTCACAGGCACTTCACACGATCATTCCCGGCTGGTCACAAAAACCGGCGCTTTGCAGGGAAATCTATGTGCCATGGATGCTAAGGACGCGGCATCGGACGTGAGGGACGCGGTCGCCGTCGCACCGCGCACGCGCGTTGACATGCACTGCCACTCCACCGCCTCGCAGATATCGAAGCTCGGCGTGCAACGTGCAGTGGGCCTGCCGGAGTGCGCGACGCCGCCCCAGGAGGTCTACGAGCTCGCCAAGCGCCGGGGCATGGACTTCGTGACGATCACCGATCACGACACGATCGCGGGGGCCCTCGAAATCGCCGATCGCCCCGACGTGTTCATCTCCGAGGAGCTCACCGCCCACTTCCGCGGGGAGCCCCAGGCCGTACACGTCCTCTGCTACGGCATCTCTGCCGAGGACCATCAGTGGTTGCAGGAGCACCGTGGCGACGTCGAGATCTGCGCCGCGTACATGTACGAGCGCGACATCCTCTGTGCGCTCGCCCACCCCTACTTCACGGTGGCTGCGCCGCTCACGCCTCGCCACCGCCGCCGCCTGGCCCAGCTGTTTGACACCTGGGAGGTCCGTAACGGAGCCCGCCCGCGCGAGCTGAACCGGCCGGCGGCCACCTATATGGGCACGCTCGGCGGCACCGGCATCGGCGGCTCGGACGATCACGCCGGGGTCGACATCGGACGCACCTGGAGCGCGGCTCCCGCGGCGAGCACGCCCGCCGAGTTCCTCACACATGTCCGCAACGGGTCGGTCCTCGCGGGCGGGGCCCAGGGGAGCGCGGCCAAGTGGGCCCACGCCGCCATCGCCCTCACCGCGAGGGCCCTGGGTCGCGGTGGAGTCGGCGCGAGCGCGGGGAGCCCGGATCCGCGCACGGTCATCACGATGGCCCAGCGGCTGCTCCTCGAGGGCGAGGCACGCGAGGGCACCGACGGTGGCGGCTCGGGCTTGACGCCCGAGGACGCGCGCTGCCTGCTCCGCGCCTGGCTGGCCGCGGTGGAGCTCGACCACCTCGACGAGCAGGGCCTGATCGCATACATGCAGGACGAGCACTTCAGCCACTCGGACCTCTACCGCCGGGCCTGCCGCGTACACGAGCGCAAACTGCGGGTCGCCGTCGAGTACGCCGTTCAGGCGGCCGGAGGCGGGGCGGATCTCCTGCCGGCCGCCCAGGGCCTGTTCGACAGCTGCATGGCGGCCATCCCGTATGCCCCGGCGACCGCCTTCCTGGCGAGCGAGAGGGCCAAGCTCGACCCGCGCGTGATCGACGGCGAGGTCCCGCGCATCGCGATCCTCGCCGACGGGATCGGGAGCATCCACGGGGTCACCAGGGCACTCGAGGAGATCCGCAGCCGCGGAGTACCGGGCTTCGAGATCGAGGTGGTCGGCACCGACGCGGACGTCGACCGCCGGCTGTCGGCGGTGACGGAGTTCGACGTTCCCCACTATCCCGGCCTGAGGATCGGCGTCCCCAGCCTGCCGGCGGCCGTGCAGACGCTCGCCGACGGGGCATTCGATCTGCTGCACGTCTGCTCGCCGGGGCCGGCGGGCGTGGTGGGCGCGCTTGTCAGCCGCGGGCTGGGGGTGCCGCTGGTGGGCAGTTACCACACCGAGCTCACCGCCTACGCAGGACTGCGCTCGGGCGAGCAGGTGCTCGCCGACGCGATGGCGTTCGGCGTGAGCGCCTTCTACGGCGCGTGCGATCTCGTGCTCTCGCCGAGCCCCGCCTCCGACGCGGCGCTCGAGCAGATGGGGGTGACTCGCGAGAAGGTTGCGCGCTGGGACCGGGGCGTCGACAGCGCGCGCTTCGATCCCGCGCTGCGTGGCCAACTGCTCCTGCCCGACGCGATCAACGTCCTCTACGCGGGGCGCATCACCCACGAGAAGGGTGCCGACCTGCTTGCCGAGGCGTTCCTCGAGGCTCGCGCGAGCGACCCCCGCCTGCAACTCGTGCTGGCCGGGGGCGGTCCCGAGCAGAAGCGACTGCGCGAGCAGCTCGGAGACGCCGCCACGTTCCTCGGCTGGCTCGAGGGCGGGGAGCTGGCCCGCGCGTACGCGAGCGCGGACATCTTCCTGTTCCCGAGCCGCACCGACACATTCGGGCAGGTGATCCTCGAGGCACAGGCCAGCGGCCTGCCGGTGGTGGCGGTCGCCGAAGGCGGTCCGCGATCACTGATCGAGAACCGCGTGAACGGCCTGCTGTGTGCACCGGAGCCTCAGGCCCTCGCACAGGCCGTGGGGGAGCTCGCCGGTTCAGCGATGCTGCGTGAGCGCCTGGCTCACGGGGGTCTGGCATCTGCCAGGGCACGCACCTGGGAGCTGGCACTCGAGCGCCTCGGCGCCGGCTATCGGCGGGTGCTGGCAGGCGCCGGATCGGCGGAGGTTGCGCGTGCGGCGTGATGAGCATCGCGCCCGTATCGCCGTGGCCCTGCACGACATCGAGCCGGCCACATTCGAGCGCTGTGCGCTGATCCGCGACTGGCTGGATGATCATGGCGTCGGTCGGGTGACGCTGCTTGTGATCCCGGCTCGTGACCTGCATCCACTGGGCGAGCGTTCCCCAGAGATGGCCGGCTGGCTGGCGGAGCGCCGCCGTCGTGGCGACTCGATCGCCCAGCATGGCTTCCACCACGGGCAGCCAAGTCGGGGTGCGCTCCATGTTCGCTCGCCCCTGGCCTCACGCAACCGCCGTGCGGCTGAGTTCGCGGGGCTCGACGGCGGTGAGACGCGCAGGGCGGTGGACGCGGGCTGGCGCGTGCTCAAGCTCGCCGGAATCGAGCCCGACGGCTTTGTGGCGCCCGCCTACGCCTACACCCGGGCATTGCGCCGCGTGCTCCCGGGAAAGTTCCGCTGGTGGGCGGGGCTTCTGCGGCTGCACCCCACGCGCGCATTCGCCGATGGTGATCGGCGTCAGCGCTTGGCGCCGGCCTGGAGCATGGGAACCGAGAGCCCGCTGCAGCGCACCCTGTCCCCCGCGCTGATCCGCTCAGGCAGCCTTCTCTGCGGGAACACGCTGCGCCTGGACCTGCATCCCGCTGACCTCCAGCACCCCCGTCACATGCTCGCGCTCGAGTGGGTCCTTCAGCGCGCGGGACGCCGACGCGAGGCGATCACCTACGACGAGCTTCTTGCTTCGCCCCGCCACCTGAGATGAAGCCCCGAGCCGCGAGCAGCTCAAGCACGCGGTCCGCCTCCTGCTGCACGGTTTCCTCGCAGCTTCCCAGCACGAGGTGGGGCTGAGCGGGCGCCTCGTACGGAGCGCCCACCCCCGTGAAGTCGCGCAGCTCACCCGCCCGTGCGCGCGCATACAGTCCCTTGGGATCGCGCTGCTCGCACAGCGCCAGGGGAGCGTCCACAAAGACTTCGATGAACTCAAGCTCGACCGCCGCATGCAGAGCCGCCGCCTCCTCGCGATCGTTCGCATAGGGGCTGACAAGGCCGACCAGGGCGATCATCCCGGACTCGGCGAACAACCTCGCCACATGCGCCGTGCGGCGTACGTTCTCGCGCCGACCCTGTTCATCGAAGCCGAGGTCGCCGTTGATGCCGTGGCGCAGATTGTCGCCGTCGAGCAGGAACGCCGCTTGCCCGGCCGCGATGAGGCGCTCCTCCACGGCACCCGCGACCGTCGACTTTCCGGCGCCGGGCAGACCCGTGAACCACAGCGTCGCCCCCCGCTGCCCGAGCGACTCCCAGCGTTTCTGGCGAGTCGTCCTCGATCTCTGCCACCCCACGTTCGGGCTCCGCGGACAGTCGGCCGGGTGCCCGTTGAGACCCTCGAGCAGGTTCTCGCTCGCCTTCCGGGCGTGTGCCGGAACCCTGCCATTGCCATTGGCCACCGTGCCCGGTGGTGAGTCGCGGAGATTCACGAAGGGCCGCTCGGCGTTGTCCGTTTCAAAGCGGGAAGATCGGTGCGTGGACGCCGCTGCAGAGCTATCGATTATATAGGCCGAGGTGTCAGATCCACGGCTTTCTTACGCTGCACACACAATTGCGAGCGCGCGGCTCTAGGGTCGGGCGTTGTAAACGCTGGTATCGAATACCAGCAGCCCCTCCGCGCCAGCGTAGCCCAGGTGGCTCAATCCGAACAGGTTCTCGATCGACGCGAGCAGCGAGAAATGGTCATATTCGCCCGTGACGTTGACGCTGGCGGGCTTCACGTACTTCGAGATCAACAGCAACCCGACTCGACCACCTCCAGCCGGGGTACCGGTAGCCGGTTCGGTGGTGGTGGCTGTGCCCGGAGCGCCCGTCGTGGTCGTGGTCGTGCTGCCCGTCGCCGTGGTGGCGCCCATCGTCGTTGTGCCGCTCGCGCCGGTGGCCCCGGTTGACCCGGTGGGCAGATTCGGGAACGCGGACGTCATGCAACATCCGCTCGGGTCGGCCCCGGGTCCGCTTTGTGGAGCCTGATCGAACGTGATCACGATCAGTCCTCCGGTCTTATAAGCCGGCGAGCTCTCGATCTGGGGCACGACGCTTGCGAGGAATCCGTCAGCCCCGGCAAGGCCCGATGCCTGCCCCGGGGCGCAGGGTTCTTCAGTGCCGTCGTGGCAGCGGTCGGGGACGATGTAGGAGAGCGATGGCGTCGCGCTGGTCGTCTTCAGGTCGGGCGTCAGCTGATTCAGTCCCACGACGCTATTGGCGCAGCCGGGGTCGCCGATCACGCTCTGAAAGTAGACGAACGGATCACGCCAGGTCACGTATGGGTCCGCGGGAGTCGCAGTCTGATCGGCATCCGCGCCCGGAAGCGCCGGGTGGCGGCAGGTCGTCGGCTGACCCGGGCCGCCGCTGCCGATAGCCTCGACATAGGCCTTCCACGTCTTGTGAGCAGCAGCGAGCTGATCGCCGATCGTAAGGACCTGTTGCGGGTAAACGCAGCCGGCACCGAGAGCCTGACCCTCCGCGCCCACGGTCCCCGGAGTGATGCCCGTATACAGGGGACAGTTCGTGGCCGTCTGCGGGGTCGGTCCCTGGCCGCTGATGAGCGCGATCTCGTTGGCGAGCTCACCGCCGGTCGCTGCGTAGTAGTTGTCAAGCAGCTCGCCCTGGCCGGTCAGCGTCTTTGCGAGGTAGGTGGCGTGCGAGCCGGGACCAAAGGCTGCGTTGAACCCCTGATCGGAGAGCACGATCTCAAACACGTGCGTGATCGGCGGCAGCGCTCCCGTCGTCGATCCGCCGGCAGGCTGCGAGTTCTTCTGCTTGCCGGTCGGCTTGCTGCTCGGCGGCTTCGTGCTCGGGATGGTGGTTGCAGGTTCCGCCGGCGCCGGTGTCGCTTCCGGCGTCGCCGGCGGCGGGGGCGCAGCCGATGCGGACAGCGACGGGTTGGCAACCGTCGCCGCGGGCGAAACGGCCACCACGATGGGCGCCACCGCGGCAGTGTTCTGTATCGGGCTCGCCGCCGACCCGACGAGCACTCCGAACGCGAGCACCGCCATCACGGCAACCGCGATCACCGGCGGCGACGGTGCCCTGGCGCTGGGATCCGCGCTGTCTGAGCCCTCGGCGTCCGTAGCGCCCGACTCGTTCTCGGTATCGCCTGGCTGGCCGAGCCCGCGCTGCGGCGCAACTCCGATGCGCGCGGCGATCGCGTGCGCGAGGGGGCCGCGTCGCTCTCCGCACTCCACGCAGTAGCGCTGGTCGTGTGCGAGGGGCGATTCGCACTCCTCACAACACGAGGCCCGCGATGTGCTCACAGAGACGCCTGAGGTCGAGGAGACGGCCACGCTAAGTCATATTGCGCCCACGGCGTTCCCGTGAGGTGAAGAATTTGGTTCGCATGCCCCGATAACGGCCTTTTCACAAGTTCTCCCAGCTACAGCCGGACACTGGGGGGGCCGTTGTCTGCCAACGCGGTCGAGATCGGCGTTGGCCCCCACAGCTTCGGTACGCCAACGCCATGGAATCGAGCACTCGCACCGAAGAACTCGAGCCCGCCAGCCTGGAGCCCGCGAACTTCGAACCAACGAACCAGCCGCCCGCGGTGGACGTTGCGACCACGGCCGTCCATCCCTCGATGATCACCTCGGTGCGGGAGCGCTGTTCGGCCTGTGATGCCGCAATGACCTCGGACCAGCGCTACTGCGTGGAGTGCGGGGAGCGCAACGGGCCGGCCCGCGTGCAGTTGACGAACGGGCAGCCGCAACCCGCCCAGAACGCGCCCCCGACCCGCCCCCTGCCCCGACGGCCGAGCGCATCGGTCAACAGCACGCTGATCGCGGGCATCGGTCTGCTGCTGCTGGCAATGGGAATCGGCGTGCTGATCGGGCGCTCGGGAAAGACCGCGAGCGTCAGGAGCGCGCCCGCCCAGGTCGTGACGGTCGCAGGCGCGGGCGCTGGGGCGCCGAGCACCGCCGCGGCCGCTGCGGCGGCGAGCCCCAGCGTCACCCCAACGAGCAAATCCGGCAGCGCCCATGCCGCGACCACCCGGACGGCAAGCAGGAAAGCGCCCAGCACCCCCCCGCCGAAGGTTGTGAAAGTCGGCAGCCCGGGTCACGGCCCGGGGTATCAAAACGGTCACTTCACCGGGAACTTCTTCGGAGAATGAACGACACCGCTTCAGCCGCGCCGCAGGAGGAGCCGAGCGTCGACCTGGCCAAGCGCAGGGATGAGCTGACGGCACGTTTCGCCGAATTGCAGTGCGACCTGGGCGGGCTCACCTACGAGATGGCGATCCGAAATCACATCCGGGTCGAGGTGCTCGTGCGCAGGGCGGCGATCCTCCAGGACGTCGACGCCGAGCTCGGCGAGGTCGAGCGCATCCTGCACCTGCGGGAAACAGGGGCCGCGGGCGTGTGCGCCTCCTGCGCCGCGCCTCACAGCAGCGGCGCGGTCTACTGCTGGCAGTGCGGTCAGCCATTGCTCGAGCAGGTCTCGAGCCAGGTGATCAGCACCTAACTCGCCGCTCTCCCCCGGCTCGCCGCGGTCCGTGGGCCGAGTTCGGGCGCCTGCTCACCCGAAACGGCCGGTCACGTAATCGCTGGTTCGACGATCGGCGGGCTGCGTGAACATCACCTCGGTGTCGTCGTACTCGACCAGCACGCCGGTACGCCTGCCGTTGCTCACATCAAGGCTGAAGAACGCCGTGCGCTCGGCAACTCGCGCCGCCTGTTGCATGTTGTGGGTGACGATCACGATCGTGTAACGGTTCTTGAGCGTCTGCATGAGCTCCTCGATCAACGTCGTTGCGATCGGGTCGAGAGCCGACGCCGGCTCGTCCAGCAGGAGCACGTCCGGCTCGATCGCGATTGCTCTGGCGATGCACAGCCGCTGCTGCTGGCCACCCGACAGACCGAGCGCGCTCTGGTGAAGGCGATCCTTGACCTCGTCCCACAGCGCTGCGGACCGCAGAGCCCGCTCGACGCGCTCATCGAGCTCATGCTTCATCTTGAGGTTGCGCGGAGCCCAGGCGACGTTGTCGTAGATCGACTTCGGGAAGGGGTTCGGCTTCTGGAAGACCATGCCGATGCGACGCCGCACCTCCACTCGATCGACCGCGCTGTCGTAGATGTCGTGACCGTGGTAGAGGATCTTTCCGGTGATGCTGAAGCCCGGTATGGAGTCGTTCATCCGGTTGAGGCTGCGCAGAAAGGTGCTCTTGCCGCAGCCGGAAGGGCCGATGATGGCGGTTACGAGGTTGCGATGGATCTGAAGCGTGACGCCGCCGATCGCCTGCGAGCTGCCGTAGAAGACCGACAGATTCTGAACGTCGAAAATGGTCTCGCGCCCGAACGTTCGGTCGCTGCGTTGATGTGCGCCGGCCGGGATCCCACGAGAGGCCACCCCGCTTGAACTGCCGTTGGGCGCAATCGTCGTCGCCTCCGATGGCGGCAGCGCGGTGCTGATCCGAACCCGCCGCCGGATGTTGCCGGCCCCGCGATCGGCCGTATCGCCGGAGTCGGGCGCTCTCATCGGGACACCGTTGAACGGCGGCTGAGGGTTCTGCCGAGAATGCTTGCCAGGAGGATGAACACCAGCAGCACAAAGGCTGCACCCCAGGCGCGCGCGAAGCCGTTGGCTTCGGCGGACTCGGACGCCGTGAAGATGTACAGAGGGATGTTCGGCAGTGCCTGCCCGAAGGGGTTGACCGACACCTTGTTGGCGAAGATCGAGCTCAACAGGATCAGCGGCGCGGTCTCGCCGGCCCCACGCGCGACGGCGAGCACCGTCGCAGTCAGGATCCCGCCCCGGGCGGTCGGCAGCACCACGCCCCGCACCGTGCGCCAGTGACTCACGCCGAGCGCGTCCGCGGCTTCGCGCAAGCCCGCCGGAACGAGCAGCAGCACCTCCTGGGTCGCTCGTGCGATCAACGGGAGCATGATGATCGCTAGCGCGACCGAGGCGGCAAAGCCGCTCTGGTGGTGGCCGACCACGAGCAGCCCAAAGACGAACAAGCCCACGACGATCGACGGCAGGCCGTTCAGCAGGTCCAGGCCGAGCCTGAATGTCCGCGCGGACCAGCGCCCGGCAAACTCAGTCAGATACAGCGCCGTCAGGATTCCGATCGGCATGGCGATGGCGGTCGCCAGCAACATGATCACCGCGGTTCCGACGATCGCGGGTGCGATCCCACCACCCGGGGAGCCGGCGAGCAGAGGCGGATCCTTCGTCAGGAAACTGAAGCTCAAGACGCTCGCGCCACGCTCCGCAACCGAGTAGACGACGATGGCAAGCACCGCCACGGCCAACAGCGCCGCCGTGGTCTGGACGGCCTCCGCGAGCCGGCTCACCAGCTGCCGCCGGCGCAGATGGTCTGAGGGCGTGAGCGGACCGGAGAAGTCGGGGAGCTCCAGCGCCGGCAGATCCGTCGCGACCGGCCGCTCCCGCGCCGCCACACCGACGGGGTCGGGGAGGTCGGTCACCTCGGATGAGCGGCCGAACGGGTCGCTCATCTCGCCGCGACCGCACGGACGTCGAAGCGCCGGCCGATCCACTGCGCGCCGATGTTCGCGAGCAGCCCGATCACCAGCAGGACGACCCCCAGGTAGAAGAGCGAAGCGATCTGCAGCTTCGTGGTGGCGCCCTGGAACTGATCCGCAATGCGACTGGCGAGGGTGTCACCGGTCTGGAATAGCGAAGCATGGATGAGGTTTCCAGCGCCGATCACCTGGGTCACCGCGATTGCCTCGCCGAGCGCACGGCCCAGCCCCAGGCACGCGGCAGCGGCCACGCCGGATGCCGACGAGGGGAGGACGACACCGCGTACGACCTCCCACCGCGTCGCCCCGAGCGCGGCAGCACCCTCCTGAAGCTCGTGTGGAACCGACAGGAAGAGATCACGGCTGATCGAGGCGATGATCGGGACCACCATGATCGTCAGGATGAGGCTTGCGTTGAAGAGGCCGCTTCCGGTCGTGGGGGTGGCTCCAAAGATCGGCAGGAAGCCGAGCGCGCCGTGGAGGAACGGCTCGAGGTGGGCCTGCAGGAAGGGCCCTAAGACGAGAATGCCCCAGAACCCGAGGATGACGGTCGGGATCGCGGCCAGCATTTCCACCAGCGGCCCGATCACGCTGCGCACGCGTCGCGGCGCGACCATGCTCAGGTAGAGGGCAATCGAGATCCCAAGCGGGACCGACAGCAGCAGGGCGACGAGCGAGGTCACCGCGGTCCCGAAGATGAGCGAGGCAGCACCGAAGATTTCGAACGGAGGGTTGGGCTTCCATGTCGAATGAGCAAGGAAGCCGAGGCCGAACCGCGAGATGGCGAGGCTGGCACCGGCGATGACCTTGTAGGCGATCGCCCCAAGGGCAAGAACGGCGAGCAGGGCCGCCAGCATGCACAGGCCGTGGAGCAGGCGGTCGCCGATGCGATCGGCCGTGCGCACGCGGGATCCCGCATTGCCGGGCAGAACGCCCGCAAGTCTGGTGCTCCCGCTCATCGCGCGCAGCCTAACGCGACGCCACCGCCGCCTTTCACGCTTTCACGAAATCTCAACGCGGTGTTCACAACATTTACCCAATTGGGCGCAGGACCGGTCGTGATGCTTCGGCTCGCGTAATCCCGTCACCACTTCGAGGAGGCTCTTTTGACGCTCAAACGATTGCCGATCATCACCGTCATGACGGTGATGACGTGTCTGACAGCGGTGCTTGTCCCCAGTCCCGCCGGGGCGGGCGCGTACTCGCTAACCGGTGCCGGATCGACGCTGATCGCTCCGCTTGAGACCTTCTGGGCCTCGGACTTCCAAAGCAAATACAACGACACGATCACCTACTCCGCGGTGGGGTCGGGCGCCGGAATTGCGCAGGTCACCGCTCGGACGGTCGATTTCGGAGCATCAGACGCTCCGCTCACGCCCGCTCAGGCGGCCAGCTGCAACCAATGCGTGCAGATCCCCTGGGCCCTCACGGCGACCGGAATCGCCTACAACATTCCCGGCGTTGCCGGTCTCCATCTCACGGGCCCGGTGCTAGCGGAGATCTACCTCGGAAGAATCACCAACTGGGACTCCAAGACCATCACGAAGCTGAACAAGGGCAAGAAACTGCCCAACCTGAAGATCACGCCCGTGTACCGTAGCGATGGGTCCGGTGACACCTATGCGTTCACGGACTACCTCTCGCGCGTGAGCCCCACATGGCGGACCACGGTCGGTGGCGCCTCAACGGCAGTCAGCTTCCCCGGTGGAGTGGGCGGCAAGGGCAACGCCGGCGTGACCGCGGTGGTGTCCTCGACCAGCGGTTCGATCGGCTACATCTCCGCCTCCTACATCATCGCCCACGGCCTGCAGGCCGCCGCGCTGCAGAATGCGGCCGGGAAGTACGAGTTCCCCAACCTGGTCCCGATCGAGGCGGCGGCGAAGATCATCAAGCATGTGCCCGCAAACAACGAACTGCACATCGTCAACCCGCCGAAGAGCGACAAGCTGGCATATCCGCTCTCGACCTTCACGTACTGCATCGTGCCCAAGACGGCGAACCAGAAGGGTGCGCTCGCCAGCTGGGTCTACTACGCGATGACGGCCGGGCAACGTTTCGGAGCGTCGCTCGACTTCGCTCCGATCCCGAAGGTCGTCCTCGAAGCCGGCACCAAATCGGTGCGGGAACTCCAGCAGACATAACGAACAGCGGACAGGCCGGATGCCCGGGGGCCGGTGCAACGTGATCCACCACGATGCACCGGCCCCTTCACGTGGTCCGCTGAAGACGCAAGGCTCCCAGCTGCCCAGTTCGCCCTGACATGGGGGGCCCATGAGGCCCATGTGCAAGCAGGCGAGGAGCAGGCGATCTCGGGCCCCACGGCCCCCGATCGCCGGCCTCGCGACTCGGACGCGCACGAGCTACGGCGGCACACACCGGGCGAGCCGGTCCGGCGCGTGTGCGTTCACATGACGTTCACCAACACGAGCACCCTTACACGGCCTCACCTTTACACAGCGTTCACCGTTTACACACCGTTCGCCTTTTTACACCGTATTCACCAAGCCGGTGAATATCTGATCCGCTCTGAAAACGGACGGACGGGGCAGAAGTGCGCCGAAGGAAAGAAGTGGGAACCCTACTGCAGGAATCGGCTTTGCCGATCTTGCCGACGCAGCAGGCCAGGAAGGGCTGACTCTGAGGGCTTCCAGGTCAATTTCTAGATGGCGGTCGCATCGATACGAGCGACCTCGAGGAGGTCCGCTTCGCCCGCGAACGGCAGAACCGCGCCGTTGACGCCTCGACGCGGGAGGACGCTCAAGCACAAGCTGCGCCGCAAGCTCGAACGCGCCTCACCGAGTTGGGGCTACATCCACACGCACTGGGCCACGGCTATCGCTTCCGAGGCCGCGAGCCCTCCCGCGCCCGTCTGGGCGCATAGACGCGGTCGCTCAGCGCCTTCGGCGCTTGAGCGTGATGCCCTCGAGCACATGCGCGACGGTCTCGCACGCGTCGACGGCGGCCTCCAGCGACTCGAAGATGTCCTTCCAGCGGATCACGACCATCGGATCGATCCCCCCTGCGAACAGCGAGGCGACACCATCGCGCTGCAGGCGGTCGCCCTCATTCTCAAGGCGATGGATCTCCACCAGGTGCGGAGCCAGCTCGGTGCCGGTGCGCAGGCAACGCAGGGCTCGGGCGATCTGCTCACCGGCACCCACGAGCACCTCGGTGAACTCGACGGCCTGCTCCATCGGCGCCTCGACGCCATACAGGCCGAGCTGCGCGGCGACCTGCTCGGAGTGATCGACGATGTCGTCGAGAGCCGTCGCAAGCGCGTAGCCGTCGCCTGCGTCGAAGGGAGCTCTGACCCTCCCGCGCGCGGCGAGCCCGTGGATGATGTCGTGGGTGATGCGGTCGCCTTCCTGCTCGCACACCTTCAGATCCCGGGCCAGAGTCGCGTGCTCGGGATAGTCGACGAGCAGATCGCGCAGCAGCAGCCCGCACCGCTGTACGTTGCGTCCGGCCTCCTCGACAAGGGCCATCAGGACGGGGTCGTGACTACGGCGCGGGAAGCCCATCCGGCGAGGATATTGCGCGCCGAACCCCAGTGGTCCTCTTCACAATTATTTCACCGTTCTACTACGGGTTTGCAACCTCGCGCCCAGGGCGACCGCGGATGCTAGGAACTGTGGACAGCCCCCCGGACAGCACGGGCACCCTGTATGGCGGCGAGCTCGAGATCAGGCCGGGCCAGGGGCTCGTTCTCGCAACCGGGCGCGCCCTCACGCTGTCCGTTCGAGAGTTCGCGCTCCTGGTGGCGCTCGCAAGACGTATCGGCGCTGTCATCACGCGCGAGGAGCTCTACGACAGCGCCTGGGGCGGCGAGCTGCGGGCCGGCGACCGCTCGGTCGACGTGTACGTGAGCAAACTGCGCGGCAAGCTCGAAGCGGCGATGCCCGATCGCAGGTTCATCCACACCCATCCGGGGTTCGGCTACCGCTTTCAACCGCAACCGTCGCGGGATTTCGGGCTCCGTAGCCCGGCGACCGCCGAGCGGGACACCCACAAACCGAGAGCCCGCGCCGATTCACAAGATCTTCACATGGGGACGACCGGCCCTTAAGAGACTTGCCACCCACACCGGCGGATGCCAACAAGAGCCCTCGCAGAGCCCTCGCGAGCCCCGCGAGCCATCAACAAGCAATCGAGCCAGAGGAGATGTAGTGATACAGACCAAGATTGGCGCGGTCGCGGGCGTTGCAGTGCTCGCGCTCGGCCTCGCAGCGTGCGGCAGCAGCTCCAAATCATCCTCCAGCAGCACGAGCAGCTCCTCAAGCGGCACGTCAGGGACGATCTCCGGAGCAGGCTCGACGTTCGCGGCACCGGTCTATCAGCAGTGGGCCTCGTCGCTGTCCCCTCTCACCGTCAACTATCAGGCGGTCGGCTCTGGGGCGGGCATCACGGCGGTCGAGACCAAGACCGTTGACTTCGGCGCCAGCGACCCGCCGCTGAAGCCCGCTGACGAAGCGGCGATCGCCAAGAACGGCAGCCCCGCCGTGCAGATCCCGATGTTCCTGGGCGCGATCACCGTCTCCTACAACCTGCCCGGGGTAAAGACGGGTCTGAAGCTCGAAGGCAAGACGATCGCCAACATCTTCCTCGGCAAGATCAAAGTCTGGAACGACCCCGAAATCACGGCGCTGAACCCGGGGGTGACCCTGCCGAGCACGGCGATCACCGTGATCCACCGCTCGGACTCCTCGGGCACGACCTCCGGCTTCACGAGCTACCTGGCAGCGGTCGACCCCGAATTCAAGAGCAAGGTCGGCGAAGGCAAGGACGTGCAGTGGCCGACCGGGACGGGCGCGAAGGGCAACGCCGGGGTCGCCGGCGCGGTCCAGCAGACCGTCGGAGCGGTCGGGTACGTCGAGCAGGCCTATGCGCTACAGCACAACTTCACCGTTGCGTCGGTGAAGAACAAATCCGGAGCGTTCATCCTGCCGAGCCTGACCTCGACGAGCGCAGCCGGTGAAGGCGTGACTGTTCCCGCGAACCTGGGGATCAAAGTCATCAACTCGCCGCAGCCGACCGCCTATCCGATCACCTCGCAGACGTTCATCGTGGTCAACAAGGACCTCTGCAAGGCGGGCATTCCCGGCGGCGAAAGTGCCGCCAAGGGCGTCGTGAAGTTCCTCGAATACGGGCTCGGCAAAGGCCAGTCGGTCCTCTCCCAGGCGGATTACGCTGCGCTGCCGGCGTCGATCCTGGACAAGTCCACCGAAGCCGTGACCGGGCTTCAGTGCAACGGGTCGAAAATCGGCTGACGCATTGGAGGCAGCATCGATTCCGAGCGGTGACGGCGCGGCTCTCGCGCGGTCACCGCTCGCGCGCCTGCCCGACCGCCTGCTGAAGTACGGGCTCACCGTACTTGCCGCGCTGATCCTCGCGCTGATCGTCTTCTTCTTCTTCGAACTGGTCGGCGAAGCGCGTCCGGCGTTTGAAAAGGAAGGCGTCTTCGGCTTCGTGTTCGGGCAGCCCTGGAACGTGAGCGCCGAACACTTCGGCGCGCTCCCGCTCCTGATCGGCACGCTGATCACCTCCGTGCTCGCGCTGCTTATCGGCGTACCGGTCGCGGTGGCCACCGCCATCTACGCGACCGAGCTGTGCCCGCTGCGGCTGCGCGCACCGCTGACGGTGCTCGTGGAGCTGCTTGCAGCGGTCCCTTCCGTCGTATACGGGCTGTGGGGCATCTTCTTCCTCGCGCCCCACCTGCAGCCCGCCGAGCAGTGGGTGGCCGACCGCCTGTCGTTCATACCCTTCATCGGCGGTGGCATGGTGACGATCCCCAATTACTTTGTCACCGGTCTGGTTCTCGCGATCATGATCCTCCCGATCGTCTCGGCGATCAGCCGGGAGGTGATGGCGACGGTGCCATCCGATCACAAGGAGGCGGCGCTCGGGCTGGGGGCAACCCGCTGGGAGATGATCCGCAACGCGGTGCTTCCCTACTGCCGCTCGGGCATCGTCGGCGGTGCGATGCTCGGCCTCGGCCGGGCGATCGGCGAGACGATCGCCGTGACGATCCTGATCGGCGATTCACCGACCCTCGGTCATCACCTTTTCGGACAGGGCTACAGCCTCGCGGCGGTCATCGCCAACGAGTTCGGCGAGGCCCAGGGGCTGCACCGCTCGGCGCTGTTCGCATCCGGGCTCGTGCTGTTCGTGCTGACGCTGCTCGTCAACGGCGTGGCCCGGGGCTTCGTCCTGCGCGCGTCGCGGCCCAACCGACCGCAGCGGAACACCGAGAGGCAGACCACCGACGCGGACGATCTGCTCGCGGGAACGTCGGCGGGGGCATGAGCTCTCAGGATCCACCCTCCCCACCCTCACAGCGGCTCTCGCGCTTCGCGGTCAGCCCGGCGCGCAGGCGCAAGGACCGGGCCGCCCGCGGTGCCGTCCTCGCGTTCACCGTGCTCGCGCTGATCCCCCTGCTTCTGATCATCTACTACCTCCTGCGCAAGGGCGTCAGCTCCTGGAGCATCAACTTCTTCACGACCGACCCCACCGGCAATACGTTCTTCAAAAGCTCGTCCATCGGCGGCATCAAGAGCGCGATACTCGGCACGATCGAGATGGTCGCGCTGGCCTCGCTGATCGCAGTCCCCATCGGCGTGGCGATTGCGGTGTGGCTGGTTGAGTACGGCAAGAACAGCTGGTTCGCCAACCTCGTGCGCTTCTTCGTGGACGTGCTCACCGGCGTCCCCTCGATCCTGTTCGGCCTGTTCATCTACATCGTGCTGATCATCGGCACGGGCAGCACCTACGCCGCCTACAAGGGCTCCCTGGCGCTATCGCTGCTGATGCTTCCCGTCGTGATCCGCTCTGCCGAGGTGATCCTGCTGCTGGTACCCGCCGCGCTGCGCGAGTCCGCGCTCGCCCTGGGAGCACCGCGCTGGCGGGTGATCTTCAGCGTCGTGCTGCCGACCGCGCTGCCGGGCATGGTGACCGGCGTGCTGCTCGCAATCGCGCGCGCGGCGGGCGAGACGGCGCCGCTCCTGTTCACCGCTGCGGCCACGCTGAAGACCAACTTCAACCTCGGCCAGTTCATGAACTCCCTGCCTGTGCAAATCTACAGTGATGTCACATCTCCGACGACGGCTGTGGTAAACCGGGCTTGGGGCGCGGCACTCACCCTGGTCGTCATGATCCTGTTGCTCAACCTCATCGCCCGTCTCGTCTCCCGAAGGAGCCGCCTTGCATGACCGCCGATGGACCAATCCCGGAGACAGCTGAAGTGGAGCCCGAGGAGCTTGCGGACAAAGATGCACCCGCGCAGCCTCACTTTCGCCCGACGCGGGTGGACGAGCCGCTCAGCTCTGTCGCGGCCCCGACCAGCCCGACCGCGGGCGCGACCCTGGCCGAGGCCAGGCCGGGGATGAGCGTGAAGCTCGAGAAGCTGCGCGCCTTCTATGGAGCCGCCGAGCAGGTGAAGGGCATCGACCTCGATTTCAACGCCAACGAGGTGACCGCCATCATCGGCCCCTCGGGTTGTGGCAAGTCGACCATGGTGCGCTGCATCAACCGAATGCACGAGGAGATCCCGGGCGCGCACGCCGACGGCAGGGTGCTGCTCGACGGCCTCGACGTGTACGACGCCTCCGTTGACGTGGTTGCTGTGCGCCGCGCAATCGGCATGGTCTTCCAAAAGCCCAACCCGTTCCCGACGATGTCGATCTTCGACAACGTGGCGGCGGGCCTGCGGCTCAGCTCGCGCGGCCGTGGCGATCTCCGCATGAAGGTCGAGACGGCACTACGCAGCGCCGGGCTGTGGGACGAGGTCGCAGACCGCCTCACCGAGCCGGGAGCCGGGCTGTCGGGGGGCCAGCAGCAGCGGCTCTGCATCGCTCGCTCGCTAGCCGTCGAGCCCGAGGTAATCCTGATGGATGAGCCCTGCTCGGCACTTGACCCGATCGCGACGCTCAAGATCGAGGAGCTGATCGATCAGCTGAAGCGCAGGGTGACGATCGTGATCGTCACCCACAACATGCAGCAGGCCGCGCGCGTCGCCGACCGCACCGCCTTCATGCTCGGCGGCGAACTCGTCGAGGTGGGCGCCACGCAGGAGATCTTCACCAACCCGAGCGACCCGCGAACCGAGGAATATGTCACCGGCAAGTTCGGCTAGCGCCGACGGCTCCTCCGCGGCGTTCCCGGCCCCGAGCGCCCCGATCACGGCCGCTCCGGGCGCTGGCCCGGGCGCACAGGGGCGGGCCCATTTTCAGCAGCAGCTGCAGGAGCTCGAAAGGAACGCCCTGGGCGGGCTAGATCTGATCGTCGAGCAGCTCGATCGCGTGCTCGAGGCGCTCGAGCACCAGGACGTCGAGCTCGCGCAGATGGTGATCGCCGACGACGACCGCGTCGACGGGCGCTATTTGGAGGTCCACCAGGGGATCCTCTCGCTGCTCGCCCTGCAGGCGCCGGTGGCCGGAGACCTGCGGCTGGTCGCGGCGCTGCTGCACATGATCAAGCACATCGAGCGAATGGGCGACCAGTGCGTGAACATCGCCAAGCTGATCCCCCTGTCGGGACACGAGCCACCCGTGCGTCAGGAGATGCTCGCCGCGTTGGCGAAGATGGGTGCGCACGCGCGCTCGGAGGTCATTCAGTCGAAGGCCGCGTTCGCGGGACGCGACGTCGGCTTGGCCGAGGACCTCGTCCGCCAGGACCGCGAGATCAACCGCCTCAACCGCGAGATCTTCCGCCTCGCAATCGAGATCGGTGATGACCCGGACACGCGCGAGTGGGCGATGCACATGATCCTCGTCGCCCGTGCGCTCGAGCGGATCGGCGACAATGCCGTGGACATCGGCGAGCAGGTTGCGTTCGTGGTGACCGGCCTGTTCCGGGAGTACTCGGACACAGCCCATCCGCTCGGCGCACGCCCGGACTCGGCCCCGGAGTAGCGCGCACGGCCCCTGAGTGGGGCGAAACAGCGAAATTGCGACTGTGACCATCCTGTGACCATTGCCCACGGTTCTGGCCTCGATGGCCACGGTCCCATAGACTTCGCGGTGATGACCGAGAGCACTCGCGCCAGGGAGGCGGCGCCATCGAGCTCGGCGGGGAGCGCGTCAGCGCTGCGCATCGCCGTGCTGGACCGCGACAGCGGGTTCATCCAGGTTCTGAGCAAGCGCTTAGACAGGCTTGACTGGGAGCACCGGGTGCTCGCGAGCCCCGTTCCCACCGACGCCGTCGTATCGATGCGACTCAGCGCCCTGGTCGTCGACCTGGCCGTGCTGGGGCCGCAGGCGTGGGCCTGGCTCGAGCGACTGTGCGGCGCGCTGCCAGAGCTCGGCATCGTCGTCTGCACGGGGCCGTCCACGGTCGCCCAGCGCGTGCGCGGGCTGCGTCTGGGCGCTGATGACTGGATCACCAAGCCATGTCATCCGGAGGAGGTCATCGCGCGCGTGCAGAGCGTCGTGCGGCGACGTCGCCGGACCATGGACAGGGCCCAAACCAAGCCGATGACGGCCGGCGAGGTCGAAATCCGCTCCGATCGCTTCCAGGCGTTCGTCGGCAACCAGAGCATCGATCTGACCAGGCGCGAGTTCGAGCTGATCGAGCTGCTGGCCGGCGCCGACGGGCGCGTGCTCGAGCGCGAGGACATCTACTCGCGCCTATGGGGATATGCGATGGTGCGCGGCGACCGCTCTGTCGACGTGTTCGTGCGCAAGCTCCGTCAGAAGCTCGAGAAGGCCTCGCCCAAGTGGCGCTACATCCACACCCACTTCGGCATCGGCTACCGCTTCGCCGCCGAAGCGGTAGCTGTCGGCGACGTAGAGGTGCCGGAGTCACTTCCCGCCGACTGGGACGCCGGCGATCAAGGCAAGCTCGCGAGGTCGCATGACGACCGCGAGCTCACCGCCGACGCCCTCTAGGCGAACCACCGCCAGCCCGCCCTTCTTCAGATCGACGCGGGCGCCCGTCAGCTCCGCGATCACGCCGGACAGGTCGGGCTCGTGGCCGACGAGCAAGAGGCGCCCGTCACCATCCACACCCGCGAGCTCGGCAAGCGCCTCACGGGCATCGAATCCGCCTGCCAGCGGCGGATACACGCGCAAGCGCTCCTGCTGCGCCGGCTCCCACCCCTCGGCCGCCAGCTCGGCCGTCTGCTGCGCGCGCACCTTGGGGCTGAACAGCACGGCATCGAACGCCGCATCCAGCCGCTCCAGCGCGACGCCCGCCGCGCGGGCCTGGGCTTCGCCCCGCACGGTCAGCATGCGCTCGGCATCCGCGCGCGCTCCGTGCGGCTCGGCCTCGGCGTGACGTAGTAGCCAGAGCTGACGAGCCATTGCCCTCGCCCGTCAGCCTAGCGGCTGCGGATGGTGTGCTGCCGTCATCCATCGCTCGGCGCCGGTGAAATTTTCCTGCCACTACCGGGCCGAGGGTGTAGCTTGGAAAGCAGATGAGCAGCGAACGCGAGCACTCCACCTACGATGGATCGCAGATCGACGGAGCGCAGGGAGCCCGGCACGGGCTGCTCCGAGATCCATCGCTGTACCTGAACCGAGAGCTCTCCTGGCTCGACTTCAACGAGCGCGTGCTGCAGCTCGCAGAGGACGAGCGCGTGCCGCTGCTCGAGCGCGTCAAGTTCTGCGCCATCTACACGACCAACCTCGACGAGTTCTACATGGTGCGGGTGGCGGGGCTGCGCGACCAGATCGACGCGGGCGTGGAAAACCCGAGCCAGGACGGTCGCACGCCGTCAGAGACGATCGCCCTGATCCGCGAGCGCGTGCTCGTACTGGGCCGGCGCCTGACCGACTGCTTCGAAGGACGGCTGCGCCCGGAACTGGCCGAGCACGACATCCACCTGGTCGGCGTGCGCGAGCTCGACGAGGAGCGCCGCGCGCAGCTCGCCAAGCACTTCCAGAAGACGATCTTCCCCGCCCTGACCCCGCTGGCGGTGGCCCCCGGCAGGCCGTTCCCGTACATCTCAAACCTCTCCCTCAGCCTGGCGGTGCTGGTCCGCGACCCCGTAACCGACCAGACCGTGTTCGCGCGCGTGAAGGTCCCCACGGAGATCCTGCCGCGCTTTGTGACCGTGTCCCAGCCCGCGCCGGCACCCGTGCTGGTGGTACCGCTTGAGGATGTCATCGCGCATCATCTCGATGCTCTGTTCCCGGGCATGGAGATAGTGGATTACGACTTCTTCCGCGTCACTCGCGACGCCGACCTCGAGGTATCCGACGACGCCGCGGACCTGCTGCAGGCGGTCGAGGACGAGCTGCGCCGCCGGCGCTTCGGGGAGGTCGTGCGCGTCGAGGTGGGCGCCCACTGCGCAGAGCGACTGCGCGAGGAGCTCGCCGCGCTGCTCGGCGTCCAGGATGACGAGGTCTTTCCGGTCGACGGCCTGCTCGACATGGGCGCGCTGTGGCAGATCGTCAAGCTGCCGGGCCACGCCGAGCTGCGCGAAGAGCCGATCGTCGGGATCACCCATCCGCGCCTGTTGCGCCACGAGGGCAAGCGCGCGGATGTGCTGGGTGCGATGCGTGAAGGCGACCTACTGGTCCACCACCCCTACGTCTCATTCGCCACCTCGGTCGAGCGGTTCGTCGAGCAGGCCGTGGCGGACCCCAACGTGCTCGCGATCAAGCAGACGGTCTACCGCACGAGTGATGACTCGCCGCTGGTGCCGGCCCTGATCGACGCGACCGAACGGGGCAAGCAGGCGGTTGCTCTGGTCGAGCTGAAGGCGCGCTTCGACGAGCGCATGAACATCCACTGGGCGAAGGCGATGGAGGAGGCCGGCGTGCACGTCGTCTACGGCCAGCCGTCGCTGAAGACCCACGCCAAGTGCGTGCTGGTCGTTCGCCGCGAGGGCGACGGCGTGCGCAACTACGTGCACATCGGGACCGGCAACTACCACTCGGCCACGGCGCGGCTGTATACGGACTTCGGCCTGTTCACCACCGATGAGCAGATCGGGGCGGACGTGGCCGACATGTTCAACTACCTCACCGGCTACGGCCGCCCGCTTCACTACCGCAAGGTGCTGGTGGCGCCCTACGACCTGCGCGAGGGCATCATCGCGCAGATCGAGCAGACGATCGCCGCACACTCGGCCGGGTCGCCGGCGGCGATCGCGATGAAGATGAACTCGCTCGTGGACGGACGCTGCATCCGCGCCCTGTATGAGGCCTCGCAGGCAGGCGTGCGCGTCGACTTGAACGTCCGCGGCATCTGCTGTCTGCGACCGGGCGTCGAGGGAGTATCCGAGAACATCCGCGTGGTCTCGATCGTGGGACGGCTGCTCGAGCACTCGCGCGTGTACGCGTTCGAACGCGGCGGCGAGCACACCATCTACATCGCCTCGGCCGACCTGATGCCACGCAACCTCGACCACCGCGTCGAGCTCGCCGTGCCGATCGAGGCGCCGGAGCTGCGCGCCGAGCTGCTCGACACGCTCGACCGCGCCTTCGCCGACAACCAGAACTCGTGGGAGCTCGACAGCGAGGG
This sequence comes from uncultured Solirubrobacteraceae bacterium, assembly GCA_963761355.1. Lineage (GTDB taxonomy): Bacteria > Actinomycetota > Thermoleophilia > Solirubrobacterales > Solirubrobacteraceae > Palsa-744. The sequence goes on along the minus strand of CAVXHC010000007.1, from coordinate 174,727 downwards.
CGTCTGGCACCGGCGCTCACCCGGACCCGGCGAGCCGCCGCGCAGCCTCCAGCTCGAGCTGGCCGAGCTGTACGCAAGGCGCGCCGGTGAGGAGCGCCCGAGCGGGGAGCGCGCAGTCACCTCGCCGCTGCTCAGCGAGGACTGGCGCTGGGCGGGACCGCACGCGCGCACCTGAGCGGGGATGCCCAGCTGCTACGCAGGGATCGCGCCCAGGGCTTCCTTGAGGTCGTCGACCGACTGGTAGTCGAGCCCGAGCAGGTGGTCATGGCGGTTGCGAACGATCCCGTCCGCGTCGATCACGATCACGGCGCGCTTGGTCCCCAGGCGCTGTGAAAAGGCGCTGTAGGCCTTGGCGACCTTCTTGTCCACATCCGCCAGCAGGGGAACGTTGAGGCCGTTCTTGGCGATGAACCCCTCGTGCGAGGCGAGGTCCTGCGAGGAGATGCCGACGACCGTGGCGTCGAGTGCCGCGAAGTCCTCAGCCCGGTCGCGGTAGGAGCAGAACTGTTTGGTGCAGACCATCGTGTTGTCGCCGGGATAGAACAGCAGCACCACGCGCTCACCGCGATGATCTGAGAGGCGGAACGGCCCGTCCGTGCCAGGGAGCTCGAAGTCGGGCGCCTGTTCGCCCACCTGCGGTGTCTTGGCCATGCTGACTTCCTCCCGTCCGAGTGGACCGCTCCAGCGGTTCAGCATAACCGCCACCGCCAACCGGCAGCCTCGACAGCCGCGATAATCAATCCACGTGGCACCAGCGAGCAGCGACAGAGAGCCGCCAGGCGGCGGTGAGTTCGATGAGCAGCGCGACGCCACACGACGCACGAGGCTCGCGAACGAGCGCACCTACCTGGCCTGGTGGCGCACGGGGCTCGCCGCGTTCGCGGTCAGCATCGCCGCCGGGCGGCTCGTGCCCGAAGTCGCCGGTGGCCCGCAGCCGCTCTATAGCGTGGTCGGGGTGCTGTTCGCGGTGCTCGGACTGCTGCTGATCGCCTACGGACGCCGCCGCGGGCGGGAGGTTGATGAGGCGATATCCGAGGGCCGCTACCTGCACGCCGATGACCGACTGCTCACGCTGATCGCCGTGCTGGCAGCAATCGGTGGCCTGATGCTGATAAGCCTCATCCTCATCGGACGCTGAGCTGGGGCCTGATGGACGACTCGCTCGCCGGCCGGCTCTTGCTCGCTTCGCCCTCGCTGTATGACCCCAACTTCAGGCGCACGGTGGTGCTGATCGGCGTGCACAGCGAGGAGGGCGCGATGGGCGTCGTGCTCAACCGCCCCTCGGAGGTGACCGTGGCCGACGCGGTGCCCCAGCTCGAGCAGGCGGTCTCAAGCGAGGAGCCCGTGTATGTGGGAGGACCGATGCAACCGACCTCGATCGTGTTCCTGGCGGAGTTTCTGGAGCCGTCCCTGGCCGGGCTGCTGGTGCTCGGGCGCATCGGCTTCCCGGCGCCCGACGCCGACATCGATGAGCTGATCCCGGCGACGGCGCGCGGACGCGTGTTCGCCGGCTATGCCGGCTGGGGGGAGGGACAGCTCGATGCCGAGGTCGAGCAGGGGGACTGGATCGCGGACGCGGCCCTGCCCGAGGATGTCTTCACCGAGGACCCGGAGGAACTGTGGGCAGCCGTGCTAACGCGCAAGGGCGGCGGCTATGCCCTGCTCGCTCGCATGCCGATCGACCCGAGCGTCAACTGAAGCTTCGTATCCTCTGAGCATGCTCAAGCTCGCTCGCTGGTCGACCACCCACCGCAAGTACGTCCTGCTGGGCTGGATCGTCCTGCTGCTCGGCGTCTACGCGTTCGCCCAGTCGGCAGGGACGGAATACTCGAACAACTTCACCCTGCCCCACTCTGACGCCCAGCGCGCGGCCGACCTGCTGCAGCACAGCTTCCCGACGCAGGCCGGCGACCGCGACACGATCGTCTACCGGGTCGCGAGCGGCTCGGTGCTCGATCCGGCGATCCGCGCCCGCATGAGTAGGACCTTCGCCGAAGTCGGAAAGCTCCCGCACGTGACAGCCGTGATCAGCCCTTACGCGGGCGCCGCCGCGGGCAAGTCGATCTCGGCCGACGGCAAGATCGCGTTCGCAACAGTGGTCTTCGACGAGAAAGCCAACCTGCTGCCCGTGAGCGCTGTCGAACGCGTCGTCCATGTCGCACGCGCGGCGGGCCAGCCCGGTCTTCAGGTCGAGATGGGGGGACAGGCGATCGAGGCAGCTCAGAAAGTCGGCTTCGGACTGTCCACGGCCGTCGGCCTGCTCGCGGCGATCGTGGTGCTGCTCCTGACGTTCGGCTCGCTGACGGCGATGGGCATGCCGATCGTGACCGCGCTGTTCGGTCTCGGCACCGGCCTCGGGCTGATAGCCCTGTTCACACACGTCGTCGACACGCCCAACTTCTCCTCCGAGCTCGCGGCCATGATCGGGCTCGGCGTGGGCATCGACTACTCGCTGTTCATCCTGACACGCTTCAGGGAGGCCTACGCGACCCCCGGACCGACCTTCGGCAACTCGCGCGAGTCGGTGATGCAGGCGATGGACACCGCCGGGCGCGCGGTGCTGTTCGCGGGCTGCACGGTTGTGATCGCCCTGCTCGGCATGATGCTGCTCGGCGTCGACTTCCTCTACGGGGTGGCGATCTCGGCCTCGATCGGCGTGCTTCTCGTGATGCTCGCCTCGCTCACCCTCCTGCCCGCGCTGCTCACGCTTGCCGGCGCCCGAGTGACGCGGCCGAGTCGCCGCGCGCGCAGACGTGCTCGGCGGGCCGCAGCCGCCGAGGGAGGAGCCGAGACCGCAGCGTCGGCGGCGGGCGGCGCGAACGGAGCGGCCGTGGCGGCGAATGGGGCGGCGGCGGCGAGCGCCCCGACGGGGGGCAGCGGATGGCGGCGCTGGAGCCGGTTCGTAGAGCGCCGGCCATGGCCGATCGCAATCGCGGCCGGGCTCACGATGCTGCTGATCGCGGCGCCGGCGATCGCGCTGCGCCTCGGCTCAAGCGACGCGTCCAACGACCCCTCGGGTCAGACCACCCACCGCGCCTATGAGCTGCTGGCACAGGGCTTCGGCGAAGGCTTCAACGGGCCGCTGCTCGTCGTGGCCAAGATCCCGCAGCGGGAACTCATCAGCGGCAAGGCCGATCTCGAAGCGCTTCACGCGGCGCTCGCGGCCACCCCGGGGGTGGCATCGGTCACTCCCGTCAGGGTCAACAGCACCGGCGAAGTGGCGACGATCAGCGTGTATCCGCGCTCCTCCCCGCAGGCCTACGCCACCACCCAGCTGGTCTCGCACCTGCGCGAGAAGGTCGTTCCCTCCCTCACCGCTCACACGGGCATGACCGTCTACGTGGGCGGCGTGACGGCCGGCGCCGTCGACTTCGCCAGCACCCTGGGCCACAAGCTGCCGCTGTTCATCGGCGTGGTGGTGCTGCTCAGCGCGCTGCTGTTGATGATCGTCTTCCGCTCGCTCGTGATCCCGCTGCAGGCGGCCGCGATGAACCTGCTCAGCATCGGTGCGGCGCTCGGTGTGATCGTGATGATCTTCCAATGGGGTTGGCTCGGCGGCGTGATCGGCGTCAGCCAGGGTCCGATCGAGTCGTTCATCCCAGTGATGCTGTTCGCGATCGTGTTCGGGCTGTCGATGGACTACGAGGTGTTCCTCATCTCCCGCATACACGAGCGCTGGGCGCAGACCCGCGATAACGAGCGTGCGGTCTCGGAGGGTCTCGCGCTCACCGGTCGCGTGGTGACCGCCGCCGCCGCGATCATGGTGTGCGTGTTCCTGTCGTTCATGCTCGGCGAAGACCGCATCATCAAGGAGTTCGGATTGAGCCTCGCGAGCGCCGTGTTCCTCGACGCGCTCGTGATTCGCTGCATGCTGCTGCCCGCGGTGCTCCACATCGTCGGGAGCGCCACCTGGCGGATTCCGGGCTGGCTCGACCGGCTACTGCCGCATCTGAACATCGAGGGCACGATCCAGCGTGGCCGGCCCGCCGAAGGAGAGGGCAGAGCAGCGCTCGCCCCACCCGTCGCCACAGGCTCGCGGCCCGGGGTGGCGGCCGAGGGAGCGGACGGCTGAGTCCACCAAGCCGGCGACGAGCGTGGGGCGCTCTCCCGCTCTGCGCCGTCGCGTTCATGACGCTCCCGTCCGCCGGTTGGGCGAGCGGCGGAGCCGAGCGCGCCACCGCCACCGGCCACCCTCCCGCGCCGGGCTCGGTCGTGCTGGCGTTCCTGCCGAGCGACGCCGGCGCCGCTGTCCTCAATGGCGCGCGCAAGGGCACATCGGCTGACGCCTTCGAGGCCGCGCTCGCGAGCGTGAGCGGCCTGTCGGTCGGGCTCATGTCCGCAACTCAGGGCGCGAACTCGACCGACCAGTTTCTGCTCGACCTCACCCAGGGGGCGCGCATCGCCGCCTCCGCCTACACCGAGCCCGGCCCGCCTGCGCTGTCGCTCATCACCTCAGGCCAGGGCGCGCTCGTCGCCGGCTGGAAGGCGGCTGTCAGGCGCGCCGAAGCCGCACCCCAGCTGCTTCAGCCGGGTCTGCTCGCCTCGCAGATCCCAGGCGGCGGCGTCTATGCGGGCATCGCCGGGACAGACGACGTCGACGGCGTGGCGGCGGCCGAGCGCAGTGGAGAGGTGGCCGAGGTCTCGCTCGGCAGCGCACCCACGCTGCTCGCGCGAACGGCCGCGCTCAGCCGGCGCAGGCGCCTCGTGATCGTCGACCTTCCCGCGGGCACTCAGGGCTATCTCGATCTGCGGGTGCTCAGCGAACGACGCGCGCCGGGAGGACTGTTGATCGTCGTCGAGCGCGTCGCGAGGACCTCCGCGAACCGCCTGCTGTGGGTCGGAGCGGCGGGATTGCCAGGCGGCGGCGGGCGTGAGCTGAGCTCTGAGACGACGAATGAGCGCGGCCTGATCGCCGCGGTCGACCTCGCCCCCACGATCCTCGACCATCTCGGGCTGACGCCCATCCCCGAGGAGATGCGCGGCGACCCGATCCACACCGACGGCGCCCTGCATTCGGCGAGCCTACGCGGCTTCGCCAGGCGCCTTGGCGTGGTCGGCTCAAGACGCCTGACGGCGTTCGCATGCCTGCTGCTCGCGTGGGCGCTGCTGCTGCTGCTTGCGGCGGCTCTCGGAGCACGCGCGCGCGCCTGGGCCATGCGCACGGGCGCGCTCGGGGTGCTGTGGGCGCCGGTGGCGGTGCTGATTCCGGCGGCGCTCGAGCCGGGAGCGGCGGTCGAGTACGCGCTGATCGCGCTCGCCTGCCTGCTGCTCGGCGCGCTCACGGACGCGCTGCTTGCGTGGCCGCGCGCCCCGGTCGCCCCGGCCCTCGTCGCGCTGGCCGCGATCGTCGTGGACGCGTTCGCGCACACGCAGCTGCTCGTGCGCTCGCTGCTCGGCCCCGACCCGATCCTCGGCGCACGTTTCTACGGCGTGGGCAACGAGCTCAAGTCGGGGCTCGCCGTGCTCGTGCTCGCGGCGGTCGCCGCCGCGCTGTATCCGACGGACACGCGCGCCGGCGCACGCGCCGGCCGGCGACGCCGCGCGGCGATCACGATGGTCGCCGCCGGGGTCCTGCTCGCCGTGATCGAGGGCTCCGCCCGCATAGGCGCGGGCGTGGGCGGCGTGATTCTCGTCAGCGCGGCGTTCGCGGTCGCGACGGTGATGCTGCTCGACGGCGCGGTCACGCGCAGGCGCGCGTTGATCGTGCTGGTCAGCCCTGTCGTGGGGCTCGTGGCGCTCGCCGCGCTCGATCTCGCCACGGCACACGGCTCCGGCCACTACACCGGAAGCATCCTGCACGCGCGCTCCGCCGGCGACCTGCGCGACGTGATCGTCCGCCGCTACAGCGCCGCCTGGGGCGAGCTGCACAACCACGCGATGCCCGTGGCGACGGCGTTTTCGCTGCTCGCCGCGGCACTCGGCCTGCGCCGGCGCGCGCGCCTGCTCGCGCCCGTCGCCGCGGACCCCGTCTGGCAGGCCGCCTTTGCCGGCGGGCTCACGGCGGGGGTGGTCGGAGCCCTCGTCGAGGACTCGGGGCCCGTTCTGCTCGTGGTCGCCGTGTTCGCGCTCGGCTGTGTGGCCACCTACCTGTGGGGCCGCCCGTCACTGCCTCCCGGCGAGGGCGCACGCTCGGTGCCTGCTCGGGACTGAGGCCTCACTCGATCTGCGCCGGCTCGACCGCTGGTGGCTCGGCCTCGGCGATCTCGCCCTCGGCGAGCGCCTTCGCGCTCTGCTGGGGGCGTCCGTATGCCAGCCAGATGGCGGCCGCGGCGAACAACATGCCACACAAAAGCCAACCGAGGGTCGTCGTCGCCACACCGACGTACTTCAGGCCGGAGGCGGCGATCACGAACGTGATGACCGGCCTGATGTAGCGGTCCGGGGCGCTCGAGGAGAGCAGCGAGCCGACCAGCACGGCCGGCACGCTGCCGATGATCAAAGACGCGGTGACGCCAAATTCGACGTGGCCGAAGGCGAGGGCGCCGAGGGCGGCCGCGAGCGTCAGCGGCACCGCCTGGGTCAGGTCGGTGCCGACCAGTTGGTTGGCACCGATCAGCGGGTACAGGAACAGCAGCATCACGATCATCAGCGAGCCCGAGCCGACCGAGGTCATGCCGACGACCAGGCCACCCACCATGCCGATCGCGACGGTCGGCAGCGGCCTGGCGACGACGTCCTCCACCCTGCCCGTGCGGCGCTCCCCGCTGCGGCGGTCGAGCATGAAGCGCAGAACCATCGCGCTGGCGCCGATCAGGAGCGCGACGCCAAGCGCTACCTCGATTTTCTGCTGAGCCGCCTTTGAGTGCCCCATCAGATGCAGCAGGTAGGCCCCGGCGAACGCCATCGGCACCGAACCGAGCACCATCCAGCCGACCAGACCGCGGTTGACGGTGCCGCGCCGCAGGTGGACAGCGGCTCCGATCGGCCGCATCACCACCGCGGCCACGAGGTCGCTCGAGATCGCCGCCGACGGGGTCACCCCGAACAGCAGGATCAGCATCGGCGTCATCAGCGCGCCGCCTCCCGCGCCGGTCATTCCGACCAGGAAGCCGATGACCGCGCTGCCAAGGATGATGTATGGATCGATGTGCATGGCGTGCCCGGCGCCCCAATCGATGCCGTCCCAACGGCCCTGCGGCCGGCGCCCCGAGTGCTCCTCCCTCGCGGCAGATCCTACGCTGCGCAGTCCCGGCACGCGCCGTGCAGGACGATCTCGTGCTCGGACACCGCCAGCGGCACGCTCTTTGAGAGCTCCTCGATGGCCCGCTCGAGACCGGCGTCGGAGAACGGCATCACCAGGCCGCACTCATCGCAGACGAGATGGTGATGGTGCTGCTCGCGCTCGGCCACGCGCTCGTAGCGGACCATCGCCTGGCCTGTCTCCACGCGCTGGACCAGCCGCAGGCGCTCCAGCTGGTCGAGGATCCTGTACACGCTGGCCCTGCTCACGCGCCGGCGGCTGCCACGCGCGCCCAGCGCGTCCTCGATCTCAAGCGCCGTCAGCGCGCAGCGCTGATCGTCGAGCAGCTCCAACAGCGCGCGCCTGGCCCCGCCGCGCTTGTGACCGGCGGCGGCGAGCGTCGCCTCCGCCTGCTCGGTCCAGGCGTGGGTGGCGGCATCGCTGTCGCTCGTGTGTGGCATCGAGGATGGGCTGTTCATATGGCGATGGTAAGAGCGTAGACGGAGACCGCCACCGCGACCACCGCGCTGCCGGGCGGAAGTCCCGCGATCCAGTAGCTCGCCGCCAGCCCGATCCAGGTCGAGAGCAGCGCGATCAGCGCCGCCAGCGCCATCCCGCGGTAGGGGTTCGCCGTGAGCCGTTGCGCCGCGCCCGCCGGCGCGGCGAGCAGGCCGAGCAGGAGCAGCGCCCCGACCGCCTGCGTCGCCGCGGCCGCGACCACACCGAGCAGCACGAGGAAGGCGAAGCCGAGGGCGCGCACCGGCACGCGCACGGCGACGGCGGACGGCGCGTCGATCGAGGCGAACAGCAGCGGGCGGCCGATCGCAAGGAGGGCCGCGACGGTTGCCAGCGACAGCAGGGCCACGAGGCGGGCTTCGCCGGCCGTCAGCGCGAAGATCGAACCGAACAGCGTGCGCGCGGCGATCGTGCCGTTGGCGGCGCCCGCACCCGCGTTGAAGAGATCGAGGAAGAGGACGCCCAGTCCCAGCGTCCACACGAACACGATCCCGATCGTCACGTCATCGGCCCGCGCCCGCTCGCCCAGGGCGCCGAGCAACAGCGCCACGAGCACGGTCGCCCCGAACAGCCCGGCGCGCAGGTCAAGGCCGGCCGCGGCGGCGGCCAGCGCGCCCGTGAACGCCACGTGGCTGAGCGCGTCTCCCGCGAACACCTGGCTGCGCAGGACCACGAACCAGCCGATCAGGCCGCTCGCGATCGCGATGCATGAGCCCGCGAGCAGCGCGTTGGCGAAGAATCCCGCGAACGGCATCAGCTGCTCGCCCGCCACCGCGCCGGCGCGCGCGAGCGCGGCCGCCGGGCGCCGCTCCTCGCGGCTCGCGCCAGCGCGAACAGGACGATCGCGATCGTCGTCGCGAAGAACCCCGGCGGGTATTCGGTGAAGTACGAGAGCCCGAGCCCCAGCCACGCGATCACCAGGCCGATGAGCACGCTCAGGCCGAGGCTCACGCCGATCTTCGAGCTGAGTTCGCGCGCGATACCCGCCGGCGCGACGAGCAGCGCGAACACGAGCAGCACACCGGTGAGCTGTGCCGTGGCGGCCACCGCCAACCCCAGCACCAGCAGGAAGGCGACGGCCAGCGCGCGCACGGGCACCCGGCTGGCGCGCGCGAGCGGCCCATCCACCGATGCGAAGAACAGCGGGCGCCCGGCCAGCGCGAGGAACGCGAGCACGCCCGCGGCCACGAGCGTCAGCATCAGCACCTCACCGCGCGTGACGCCGAGAATCGAGCCGAACAGCAGCGTCTCGAGGCTTTCGAGCACGCCGCCATACAGGCCGAGCAGCAGGTAGCCGAGCGCCAGCGACCCCGCGCCCACCGCCCCGATTACCGCCGAGCGTTGCGCCTCCCGCGCCGCCCCGCTCCCCAGTGCGGCGCCCGCGATCATCAGTGCCCCGGCGCCGCAGAAGGCGAAGTAGCCGAACGCCAGCGGCAACCCCGCGAGCGCCGCCGCGGCGGCGCCGGGAAACGACATCATCGAGAGCGTATGCCCGGCGAACGTCTCCCGGCGCAGCACCATGAACCAGCCGACCACCGCCGCCATCACCGCGACGACGCTCGCGGCCTCGAGCGCATTCACCATGAACTGGTAGGCCAGCAGCTGGTGCACGTCCGAGGGCAGATCGAGGGTCAGATGCGGGCTCATGGCAGCACGTGGCGAGGCCCATGCTGGTGCGGCGCCTCCGGCTGTCCGACCACGGCCAGGCGCCCGTCGCTCGTGTGCAGGACCTCGATCGGGGCGCCGTAGAGCCTGCTCAGCGTGTCGCTCGTGATGACCTCCCGCGGGGAGCCCACGGCCGCGCGCCCGCCCGCAAGGTAGAGCACCCTGTCGAGGTAGGGCAGCAGCGGGTTGACGTCGTGGGCCACGAGCAGCACCGTCACGCCCTCGGCCCGGCAGATCCTCTGCACGAGCGCCGCCACCGCCGCCTGGTTGGGAAGATCCAGGCCGTCGAGCGGCTCATCGAGGATCAGCATCCGTGGCCCGCGCACGAGCGCCTGTGCGATCAACAGGCGCTGCTGCTCTCCGCCTGAGCACTCGCCGATCGGCCGATCGGCGTAGGCCTCGGCGCCCACCCGCGCGATCGCCTGCCAGACCCGCTCGGAGGCCGCGCGCGAAGTCGCGCTGAAACGCGCCGGCAACGGCATCCCCCAGCGGCGCCCGTCGAGGCCCAGGCGCACGAGGTCCACTCCGCGCACCCGCGTCGCGGAATCGAACACGCGCCGCTGCGGCAGATAGCCGATCTGGCGGTTGTTCACGCCGGCCGGCGCACCCAGCACCGAGACCGAGCCCCGGGCAAGCGGCAACAGGCCGAGCAGCACGTTCAGCAGGGTCGACTTGCCAGCCCCGTTGGGCCCGAGGATCGCGACGAACTCACCCTCCCTGACCTCCACGTCGACATCGCTCCAGATCGTGCGGCCGCCCAGCCGCACGGCGCCATCGACCATCTCGATCGCGGGCTGCAACGGCCTAGCGCCCCGTCGCCGCGTGCAGCGCCCGCGCCAGGCCTTCGAGCTCTGACACCTGCCACTGCTCGAAGGAGTCGCTCGCCGGCGAGAGCGTCTCGGTGACGGTCGCAACCGGGATGCCCGCGGCGCGGGCGATCTCGTTCACCCGCTGCACGTCCGGCGTCACGTTCTGGCTGTTGAACACCCACACCTTTATCCTGTGCGCTTCGGCCTGTTCATCGACCGTGCGCTTGTCCTGGGCGCTCACTTCGCTGCCCTCCGCGATCGCCTTGGCGAAGCTGTAGGGGGTCAGCAGCTTCAGGTGCAGGTCTTCGCCGAGCCCCTGGAAGATGCTCTCGCTGTAGCCGACTGGCACGCCCGCATACCTCGCCCTGATCTGCGCGCGCAGCGCGGCATAGCGGACAAGGCCGCGGGTTTCGAAGGCCACCCGCTGCGCGGCGAAGTAGCCGGCGGCGGCGGGATCGAGCCGCTCGTAGTCGGCGCTGATCGCGGTGATCACCCGCGCCACGTCTGCGGGGAAGTACCAGCGGTGGGGGTTCTCGCCCTGACCCAGCCCGAGCAGGTCGCCGACGTTCAGCACCACCCGGCCGCTGCGCGGGGTTGCTTCCAACAGCTTCGACGCCCACCTGTCGTAGCCGACGCCGTTGACGATCGCAAGCTGTGCACCGGCCAGCGTGCGCGCGTCCCTGGGCGTCGGTTCGTAGCTGTGCGGGTCGGTGTCCGGGTTCACGATGATGCTCTGCACATGCACCTTCGCGCCGCCCAGCTGAGCCGCGATGCTGCCCCAGAAGTTCTCCGCCGCCACCACCTGGAGCCTTGAGGCAGCGCTCCCCGTGAGCGCAGAGCCGTCCGATCCGCAGCCGGCGGCGAACGCGGCCAGCGCCACGAGGATCACGGCGGCGCACGTGCGTGGCCGCACATGCCCGCAAGCACGCGACGGTGAGCGGGAGCGACACGCCGGCCTTTGCGGGCTGATCACGCGCCGCACCATATCAAGACTGAGTCTTGTTCTTAGCTCTCGTTAGAGCTCGAGCGCCCTGCGCAGCTCGCCGGCGCCGATCCCCTCGACGCGCACGACCTTCTCGCGCGCCCCGGCTCCCCGCACGATCGAGACGCGCTGCACGCCGACGCGCGCGCGCTTTGCGATCAACCGGCACAGCGCGTCGTTTGCGCGTCCATCCAGCGGCGGCGCCGTCACGCGCACCACCACCACGCCATCGCGCTCCCCCACGATCGCATTGGCGCGCGCCCGCGGCTGCAGGCGCACGGCGATCTCGCATGCATCTGTCACGCGGGCCCCGTGCGCCGGCCCGCGCGCTCTAGGTCGTCTCGCCCGGGGAGGAGGGCACCGCCGCCTCGGGGGGGTCCTCACCGCCCCCTTCGCCCAGCTTTCGCCGGCGGTCGATGAGCAGCACCGCCGCGACGACGATTATCACGATCACGAGGATCCCCGCCGCGATGTAGCGCAGTTTATGGTGGGCCGCTTTCGTCGCTTTTTTGGCTTTGGCTTTGGCGATCACGACGGGCGTGCCGTCCGCGCGCGCGATCGCGATCAGGCGGGCACCCTGTTCTGAGGTGTAGGCGACCGTCATGTGCCGGCCATCGTTGAGCGACACGTGGATGTGGCCGCCGCCGTTCGCAGCATGGACGGAGACCGCGTGCACCTGCCCGTGGTGCAGCTGGCCTTCAAGCGCCGAGGCGCTCTCGGGTTCGAAATGGATCACGGTCGCACCGAACGCGGTCGCGGTGATCGTCGCCAGGGCGCCCAGCAGACAGAGGACGGATACGGCCGAGCTGCGCATGCGCGGGATGAGGGATGCCCTTCTCGGGAGGATCATCCGCGGCAGACTACACCCGAGCGGTGTCCCTCCGGTACGCACGCGCGGCGAGCACGCTCAGAACGGCGGTCCACGCGGCCATCACCGCCCACGCCCGCGCCGGCCAGGGATGACCGCCGAGGGCCACGTGGCTTGCCTGAACCAGCCAGTAGGACGGCAGGAACTGCGCGAGATCGTGCAGGAATCCGTGCACGGGGATCGGGAACCAGGTCCCGCCGAGGAACGCCAGCACGGAGACCCCGCCACCGAGCGCCGGGCCGATCGAGTCGGGAGTGAGCAGATGGCCGATCAGGATTCCGAGCGCCGCGAACGGCACGAGCGAGACCGCGATCAGCGCGGTCATCTTCAGCCACTCGTCGGCCTCGAGGCTCACCCCGAGCGTCGTCCCCGCCAGGTACAGGGCGAGCAGGGAGAGCAGCGCCATCATGTACGCGGTCAGGACCTTCGCGCGGAAGTACGTGCGCGGTGACAGCGGCGTGATTCGCAGCTGGCGGTTCCAGCCCACCGCGCGCTCGGCTGCGATGCGCGCGCCACAGGAGAGCATCGCGGCCATCGTCCCGAACGATGCGAGGCCGACCATGTAGTAGAGCGGCGCGGACAGCCCCGTTCCACCGAGGTCGCTGACGTTGCGCTGGGAGCCCGCGATCAGGTAGTAGAGGATCAGCGGGAACCCGAGCGAGAGCAGGAAGAAGCGCCGGTTTCGCAGCGTGCGCAGGAGCTCGAAGCGGGTGTAGGTGAGCGGTTTCATCAGCCGGCCACCTCGGAGCCGTGCTCGGCCGGCGCGACGGCGGCGTCCCCGGTCAGCGCCAGGAACGCCTGCTCGAGACCGGCCGCCGTGATCTCGATGTCGCGCACGTCCGGGCGATCGGCCAGCAGCGCCCTGATCGCGGCGTCGGAGTCCGCGCAGCTGAGGATCACGACCTCGCCGTGGCGCTCGGCGCCGCTCACACCGGGCAACGCGGCGAGCGCATCGAGATCCACCCCCGGCAGCGTCGCGCGAATCGTGCGCGTGCCAACCATCGCCCTGATCTCGGTCGTGGGCCCATCGGCGACGATGCTGCCGCGGGCCATCAGCACCGCCCGGTCTGCGTAGGCGTCGGCCTCCTCAAGGTAGTGGGTCGCGAACACGATCGTCTTGCCACGTGCGGCGAACGCGCGCATGGTCGTCCAGAAGCCGCGCCGTCCCTCGACGTCCATCGCGACCGTGGGCTCATCGAGCACGAGCAGCTCGGGGTTGCTGACCAGCGCGACCGCGAAGCGCACCCGCTGGGTCTGTCCGCCGGACAGCTTCTGCGTTCGCTGGCCGGCTATATCGGCGACGCCGGTCAGCTCGAGCACCTCCTCCACATCCAGCGGCGCCGGATACAGCGACGCCATCATCGCGATCAGCTCGCGGACCGACAGATCCCTGATCAGGGCTCCTGTCTGGAGCATGGCGCCCACGGCCCCCTGCGAGACGGCGTCTGCCGGCGAGCGCCCGAACACCGACACCTCACCCGCGTCGGGAGTGAGCAGGCCGAGGAGCATGTCGATCGTGGTCGACTTTCCGGCCCCGTTCGGGCCGAGCAGGGCGACCGTCTCCCCCGCGCGGATGCCAACGTCGATGCCACGCACCGCCTCGATCGGCCCGTCGGGCCCGGGGAAGGACTTGGCGAGCCCGCGCAGCCTGATCTCCCCGTCGGCGCCCTGCCGCGAGCGAACGGCGACCGCGCCGTCACTCACTTCCGTGCCGCCCTCACAGCCTTCAGCCGTTCGACCTTAGCGAGCACCACCTTGCGCATCCGCACCGATACGGGCGTCACCTCGACGGCCTCGTCCTCGCGCACGAACTCGAGCGCCTCATCGAGGGTCAGTTTGCGGTGGGCGTCCAGGCGCACGAGCACATCAGAGGTCGACGAGCGCATGTTCGTCAGATGCTTCTCCTTGACCGGATTGACATCGAGATCCTCCGAGCGCGTGTTCTCGCCGATGATCATCCCCTCGTAGACCTCCTCGCCCGGTCCCACGAACAGGCTGCCCCTTTCCTGCAGGGTGAACAGCGAGAAGGTGACCGTCGAGCCGCGGCGGTCGGCCACGAGCGCGCCGGACTGACGCGTGAGCAGCTCGCCCGCCCATGGCTCCCAGCGGTCGAACACGTGGTGCATGATCCCCGTGCCGCGCGTCTCGGTGAGGAACTCGGTGCGGAATCCGATCAGCCCGCGGGCGGGCACGAGGTAGTCCATCCGCACCCAGCCGGTGCCGTGGTTGGTCATGTGCTCCATGCGTCCCTTGCGCGCCGCCAGCAGCTGGGTGACGGTGCCGACGTGCTCCTCCGGCACATCGACCGACAGGCGCTCGACCGGCTCGTGGCGCTTGCCGTCGATCACCCGCTCGACCACGTGCGGCTGACCGACCGTCATCTCGAATCCCTCGCGGCGCATCATCTCCACGAGAATCGCCAGCTGCAGCTCGCCGCGGCCCTGCACCTCAAACGTCGGCGTCCCGCCCACCCAGTCGCTCTCCTGCACGCGCAGAGACACGTTCCCGACGAGCTCCTGGCGCAGGCGCGCCTCGATCTGGCGGGCCGTCAGCCTGTCGCCGTCTTTGCCCGCCAGCGGCGAGGTGTTCGTGCCGATCGTGATCGACATCGCCGGCTCGTCGACCGTGATCACCGGCAAGGGGCGCGGATCCGCAGGGTCGGCGAGCGTCTCGCCGATCGTCACCTCGGCGATCCCGGCGACCGCGATGATCTCCCCCGGGCCCGCCTCCGGCGCATCGACGCGGTCGAGCGCGTCGGTCACGTACAGCTCGGCCACCTGTGCGCGCTCGATCGACCCGTCGGCGCGGCACCAGGCGATCTGCTGGCCCTTGCGGATGGTTCCGTTGAACACCCGGCAGATCGCCAGGCGCCCGACGTAGGGCGAGGCGTCCAGGTTCGTCACGAGCGCCTGCAGCGGGTAGTCGGGGTCGTAGGTGGGCGCCGGGATGCGTTCGAGCAGAAGATCGAGCAGCGGCGCGAGGTCGCGCTCCTCGATCGGATGGGAGGGGTCGTAGTGCAGCGAGGCTCGTCCGGCCTTGGCGTTGCAGTAGACGATCGGGAAGTCGATCTGCTGCTCGTCGGCGTCGAGATCGAGGAACAGCTCATACACCTCGTCCACCACCTCCAGCACGCGCGCATCCGGCCGGTCCACCTTGTTGACAACCAGGATCACCGGCAGATGCGCCTCGAGCGCCTTGCGCAGGACGAACCGCGTCTGCGGCAGCGGGCCCTCGGAGGCGTCGACCAGCAGCAGCACGCCGTCCACCATCGTCAGCCCGCGCTCCACCTCTCCCCCGAAGTCCGCGTGCCCGGGGGTGTCGATGATGTTGAGCTTCACGTCCCGATAGCGCAGGGAGGTGTTCTTGGCGAGGATCGTGATCCCCTTCTCGCGCTCCAGATCCATCGAGTCGAGCACCCGCGTGGCCACGTCCTGGCCCTCGCGGAACGCGCCCGACTGCCACAGCATCGCGTCCACAAGCGTGGTCTTGCCGTGGTCGACGTGCGCGACGATCGCGACGTTCCGTATGTCCTCTCTGGGCTGAAGCACAGCCCGACTAGGCTAGCGGCGAACCCTCACGGCTCCCGCCCGCGGGAGCATGCGCAAGCCGAATCGGGCCATCGAGGAGGGGTAGCGTTCGGCCGCCGCGACCGTCTCCTCGAGCGCCGCCGCGAAGCGCCTGACCTGCTCCTCCTCGATCACCAGGGCAGGCAGCGCCTTGATCGTGTTCATGCTGTGGCCGGCGACCTGACACAGGATCTTGTGATCGCGGAACAGCGGCACCGTGACCAGCTGCGAGAACAGCCCCGCCTGACGGCGCTCGACGGCATCCCACAGCGAGCGCCGCACACGGCCCGCCGGAGGGCCCAGCTCGATCGCCCACATCAGGCCGAGCCCACGCACCTCGCGCACCACCTCGTAGCGCTCGGCGAGCGGTGCCGTCAGCTCGAGCAGCAGCGCGCCCATACGCTCAGAGCGCGCGACTAGATCCTCGCGATCGAGCACCCTCAGGGTGGCCAGCGCGGCCGCCGCGGCCAGGTCGTTGCCGCCGAACGTCGAGCCGTGGCGCACCGCGCGCTCCATCCCGTCGAACACCTTCGCGAACGCCTTGCGTGAGACGAGCACGGCGCCGATCGGCACGAGGCCGCCGGACAGGGCCTTGGCGAGGCACACGATGTCCGGTTCGAGCTGCGCGTGCTCGAGCGCGAGAAACCGCCCCGTGCGCCCGAGGCCGGTCTGCACCTCATCGCAGACGAGCAGCGCGCCGGCGTCGTGACAGAGGCGCTGCGCGCCCAGCAGATAGCCCTCGGGCGGCAGGTTCACGCCCTTGCCCTGCACCGGCTCGACCACGAACGCGGCGACGTCTCCCCGCGCGAGCTCGCGCTCCAGCGCGTCCAGGTCACCGAACGCGACAGGCTCGCAGCCGGGCAGCAGTGGGCCGAAGCCGTCGCGGAACTCCGCGTTGCCGTTCAGCGACAGCGACCCCAGCGTGAGCCCGTGGAAGGCATGCTCGGCATACACCACGCGCGTGCGCCCGCTCGCAGCGCGCGCGACCTTGATCGCCGCCTCGACGGCCTCGGTGCCGGTGTTGGCGGGGATCATCGCGCCCACGCTGTCGGGCGCGCGCGCCAGCAGCTGCTCGGCCAGCACCCCCTCGAGCAGCGTCACGCCGAGCTGCGGCAGGTTGCCGGTGCGCGCCGCCATCACCTCCTCGACCGCCGCGATCGCATCCGGGTGGTTGCGCCCGATCGCGAACACCCCATAGCCGCCGAACATGTCCAGGTAGCGATCGCCGCGGGAGTCGATCAGGTGGGCGCCCTCGCCGCCCGTCCACACCTTGTCGAAGCCCAGCGTGCGCAGGATCCGCCCCATCTGCGGGTTCAGGAAGCGATCGTTCAGCGCCATCTCCTCGCCGCTACGAGCGTCGATGATCTCCCGGATCGGGGGCGGGGTGCTGGCGGCCATGGCCTAAGCGTACGGCCCGGCCGCCGGCGGCTCGGCGAACACGACGATCCTTCGCCGGGCCCTGCGGCACCGATCAGGGCCGCCCGCAGGGCCCGCAGGTCATCCTCACGACTGAGCGCCGGGCCGCCGCCACCGGCCCGCCGCGGTTATGGGCGGGCCTCGAGGACGAGGTTGAACGGCGTCTCGGTCGCCCGTCGAACGCGCGTGAAGCCTCCCTCCTCGAGCACCTCGCTGAGGCGGGCCTCACCGGCCTGTGCACCCAGCGCGAGACCGACCTCCTGTGACAGCGAGGCGGGCGTGCAGATGGTCGTGGATGCGCCGTAGAACACCCGCCCGACCGGGTTCAGGTTGTCCTCGACCCTGTCGTTGGCGAACGGCTCCACGATCATCCACGTGCCGTCGGCATCGAGCGTCTCGAGCACGTGCGCGGAGGCACCGACCGGGTCGCCCATGTCGTGCAGGCAGTCGAACACGCACACCAGGTCATAGCCCGCGCCCGGGTAGTCATCGGCCGAGGCGACCGCGAAGGTGATCCGGTCTGAGACGCCGGCCTCATCCGCCGCTTCGCGTGCACGCTCGATCGAGGCCGCGTGGTAGTCGAAGCCGAAGAACTCGGAGTTCGGGAAGGCTTCGGCCATGATGATCGTCGATGCGCCGTGTCCGCATCCGACGTCAGCGACCTTGGCCCCCCGCTCGAGCTTCTCCTGCACACCCTCGAGCGCCGGGATCCACGCGTCGACGAGGTGTCCGCGATAGCCGGGGCGGAAGAAGCGCTCGGTGCCGCGGAACAGCCTGTGGTCATGCTCGTGCCAGCCCATCCCCTCGCCGCTGCGAAAGGCCTCGAGGATCTTGTCCTCGTCGGCGAACAGCGAGGCGATCAGGTCGTAGACGCCGAGGATGTAGAAGGGGCTCTCCTCGTCGGCCAGCGCCAGCGCCTGCTCGTCGGGCAACGTGTAGCGATCGCTGTCGGGGTCGTAGGTCACATAGCCCCCGGCGGCCTGATTCCCCAGCCACTCCCGAACGTAGCGCTCGGCCGCGCCCGCACGATCGGCGACCTCCTGCGAGCTGAGAGGCCCCGCTCCCGCCATCGCTTTGTACAGCCCGAGCTTCTCGCCAATGATGAACAGCGGCGCGCTGATAACCGCACCCACGTCCGTGACCGCCTGTCCCATGAAGGCTTCAAGCTTGCCCTCGTCGATCCCCGTCGCACTCATGGTCGCCTCCAACATGTATTTGGACACCGTCTGGACCTGGTCGCGATCGATGTCGCCGACCGCGACCGAACGCTGACATTACTCCTCCCAGCCGGGCGATCAACCCCCGCCTGCACAGACCGCCGATGGCGCTTCTCGACGAGCGATCAGGCGCGCGCGAACCGCCCGTGAAAGCCGAACGGAATGTGGTGGGGCACCTCGGCTCTGGCCAGCTCGCCGAGCGTGCGCGCGTCGAGCACGAGCAGGAAGGACGTGCCGCTCTGTGCATTGAAGACCACCGACAGCAGCACCCCCTCGTTCTCCGCGCGCGCCTCGGGCGCTGCCACGAACACGGGCTCACCCGGGTAGCAGCCGGGCTCGCTCCAGCGCGTGGCACTCTGCTCCTCGACGTCGATCATCACGATCTCATCGAACCAGCCGCTTCCACCATCCAGGCCCGTACCCCACGTATAGCGGTACGGGCGCTCGTTGTTGCGCGTGTAGTTGATCCGCGGCAGGTCGATCGATGCGCCGCTGATCCGCTCGCGCGTGACCTCGCCGGTGGCGATGTCGAGCTCGAAGCGCTCGAGGTGCGGAAGCGCCGTCACGGAAGCGCCGGCGCGCAGGCGCCCGAGATACAGCTCGGTGACGATGCTCGCATCGTCGAAGACGCAGATGTCCGCGATCACCTTCTCGCCATCCTCGTAGGCGTTGACGTGGTGGAAGGCGAAGCACGCGTCGGTCTCGAATGTGCGCCTGACGGCGCCGCTGTCGCGATCGAGCAGCTGGATTCTCGTCGGCCGATCCGCGTGCCAGGCGTAGTTCTCGATGTACGGGCGGCCGCTCGTGGCCAGCTTGAACGGATTCACGGTGAAGGGGAACTCGGCCAGCACGAAGTAGCGCTCGGTCAGGCCGAAGGAGTGCATGTAGGCCGGTTCCTTCACCGGCAGTGTGGCCACCGTCTGCGGCCGCGTTCCGCCGGGCGTCAGCACGAAGAACTTGTAGCGGTTACGAGGGCCGAGCTGGGCGGCGTAGTTGAGCATCGCGCCGTCGCCGCGGCGGGCGTGCGGATGGGCGGTCGACAGCTGGCCCGGCGCCTCATAGGCGACGCCGGCGGTCTCGAGCGTGCGCGCATCGAACTGAACGGCCAGCGGCGTCTCGGTCATCGCGATGTAGCGCTCGCCCAGTCGCGTGAGGTTGACGTTGGTGTTGTCGCTGAGCTTGGGCGAGAACATCGACTGAACGCGCTTGAACATCGAGCGGCAGGGGTCGCTGGCGAACTCGCTGAACTCGATCTTGCCGCTGTCGCGGGCCGCCTTGTAGGACTCTGTCTGAAGGAACCTGTTCGCGTAGGAGACGCTGCCGTCATTGATCTGGAAGCGGTGCAGCATCGCGAAGCCATCGAACCAGTGGTTGAGCGTGCGCCCGTCCACGTCCCACTGCGCGGGAGCGACGCGCACGAGCGAGCCCGTCAGCCAAGCGGGCAGCCGACCGCTGAGCGGGAGGCTCGCGAGCTCGACCTCATCGCAGAGATCCGCAAAGCCGGCGCTGGCGCTTGGCGCACCGGCGGCGGTGCTCACCGGCGATGCGCTGTCCGTGGCGGTATTCATCACGCTCAGCCCCCTTCGCAAAACTGCGTTCTCAGATGGCGCAGGACTCTGATGCGATCCTATCCCTCGGAGAGGTGCGACGATGGGCCGATGCCCGCCCAGGTCGCCAAGGTGTACGTGATCATGGGCTCGCACGCGTGCAGGGCCGCGACCCTGATGCTCGAGCACAAGGGCATCCCCTACCGCCTGGTCGTGCTGCCGACGGGCCTTCACCCGCTGCTCGTGCGCGCCTGCGGGTTCGCCGGACACCGCACGCCGATCCGCGCGGTCGACGGAACGACCCATCGCCAGCTCGCGCTGCTCGACCGGCTCGGCACCGTGCCGGCTCTGCGACTTGACCGCGAGCGCGTCCAGACCAACCATGAGATCGCCCGCTTTCTCGAGCGCCTGCAGCCCGAGCCGGCTCTGCTGCCCGCCGAGCCCGAGCGCCGGCGGGCCGTCGAGAAGGCCGAGCGCTGGGGCGATGAGACCCTGCAGATGGCTGCCAGGCGCGTGGGGCTCGCGGCCGATCTCGATGACATGACCATGCGCGGCGCGGACGGCAGGCTCGGACCGCTGCTCGCGAAGTCCGGCGCGATGCGCACGCTCGCCTCGCGCATCAGCGCCTCGCCCTTTCAAGCCAGGCGAGGCGATCTGCGCGGGCTGCTGGATTCGATCCCGCCGATGCTCGACACGGTCGATGGATGGATCGGCCAGGGCGTGCTCTGCGCTGAGGAGCTGAACGTGGCCGACTTCACGATCGCCCCGAGCCTCGCGCTGCTGTCCTATCACCGAGAGCTCCGCGAGCAGATTTCCGCGCGGCCGTCCGGGATTCTCCTCGATCGCCTGCTCCCCGAACCACCAGCGCTCAGGCATTGACGGAACCTCCTGCAACGTAGCCGACGCGTCCCACGCCTGACGCTTCTATTCTCTGCGGGTGGCGATTGGTTCGGCTCAGCGGGTAGCTGCGTCGTCAGGACATCCTCGACGCCGTGTACTGCGCGGCGTCGTCGTCGCCGTGGCGATCGTGATCGTGGCGGTGCTGGTGGCGGTCCTGGCGTGGTCGGGTGCGTCGCTTGCCAGCGATTCGACGGCGCTCGCGCGGGTGAGCGTGCAGCCGCTCGGCGGCACGATCGTGGGCGTCCAGGCATTCGGTCCGGACGGTCAGCGGGTGCCGCTGGCGGTAAACGGTGGACGTCTTACTCCGCTCAGGCAACTGACGCCCGGCGAGCAGGTATCCGTGGACGTGCAGATTCGCCGGCCGGGATGGCTCGCCTGGGCATTGGGAAGCGAGCGACATGAGCAGCTGACGCTCCGTGCTCCGGTCGCGCAGGTGACCGAGCGCTGGCTGACGGTTCCCCACGGCTCGGCGGTGCGGATGAGCTTCGATCGACCGGTCAGCACGGTCGCCTACGGGAGCCCCCAGCACCTGATCGCGCACTCGCTGAGCGGCACCCAGAGCACGATCTCGCTGGGAGCGCGGCAGGCGACCGGAGCGATCGAGGTCGCCACCGCGGCGCGCCCATGGGAGCGCGTCGGTGCTCCGACGCTCGTGAGCTGGTTTCCCCCGTCGAGCGCGCCGGTGATGGTCACCGTCCCGGCCCTGGGCGCACGCATCGCTCCGGCCGGGTCGATCTATCTGACGTTCTCAAAGCCGGTCAGCGACGTGCTCGGCTCGGCGCGCCCGCGGATCTCTCCGGCCACCGCGGGGCACTGGCGCGATGCCAACAGTCACACGATCGTCTTCACCCCCTCGGGCTTCGGCGCGGCATTCGGCTCTCACCTGAGCGTCCAGCTCCCACATGCGGTCGCAGTTACGGCAAACACCCCGGGCGGGCTGCGCATGAGCAGCCAGGTCGAATGGGCGGTGCCGCCAGGCTCGACACTGCGCCTGCAGCAACTCCTGGCGCAGGCGGGCTACCTGCCGGTCGACTGGGAACCCTCGGGCGCCGACGTGGCACGCACGCCGAGCGCCGAGCTACAGGCGGCTGTCGATCCGCCGCACGGCAGCTTCAGCTGGCGCTATCCGAACACGCCGCGGCAGCTGAAGGCGCTCTGGCTTCCGGGCCAGGCGAACGAGATCACGCGTGGAGCGGTGATGAAGTTCGAGAACATCCACAACCTCACCGTCGACGGCCTTGCCGGGGCGAGCGTGTGGCACCTGGTGCTCGGCGATGCGCTCGCGGGCAAGCACCTGAACAGCGGCTACAGCTACGTCTACGTGCACCGTGAAGTTCCTGAGACGGCCACCCTCTGGCACGCGGGCCACACTATCCTGAGCTCGGCCGCGAACACCGGCATCTCGGGAGCGGAAACCGAACTCGGCACCTTCCCCGTGTTCGAGCACATCCCCGAAGGCACGATGAGCGGCACCAACCCCGACGGCTCGCACTACGAAGATCCGGGGATCAAGTGGATCAGCTACTTCAACGGCGGGGACGCGCTGCACAACTTCGACCGCGCCTCATTCGGCACCCCGCAGAGCCTCGGCTGCGTCGAGCTCCCGCTTGCGGCGGCCGCGGAGATCTGGCCCTACACGCCGATCGGCACGCTCGTCACGATCGAAGGCTGACGGCGCGCTGCGCTCAGGGCCCACCGAGGGCGAAGGCCTCTGAGGTCCGGCTCGGTGGTCAGCCTGTGGCGAGCCCCGCCACCAAACCCGCGATCACGGCCCGCGCCTGCTCGCTCGCGGCCGCCTGATCCTCGGCACGGGCTGGTGGAGCTCGAGAATGGCCGAACCTTCATCCCCCACGACGAGCCCGCGCGGCTGGCCGGGGAGATCGCCGCCTTCGCGCCCGCCTGAGCCGGCGGACGCGGCGCGTCGCGTCCGCTGCTCGAGCCCCCGCATGCCTGGCGGCGCCGTGGGTATTACCGGGCAGGGCAAGCGGACGCGACGAGCGCGGGGAGAACCGCTGAGACATGCGCCAGATCCTGCTCCTGCGCGGCATCAACGTCGGCGCCCGCAACCGGGTTCCGATGCCCTCGCTGCGGGAGCGGCTGACCGGCGCCGGGTTCGCCGACGTGCGCACCTACATTCAGAGCGGCAACGTCGTGCTGAGCAGCGATGCACAGCCCGATGAGCTCGCTCGCGAATGCGAACGGCACCTCACCGAGGGCTTCGGGCTGAGCATCGACGTTCTGGCACGCACCCGCGATGAGCTCGCCGAGGTCGTGCGCCGGAACGCGCTGGCGGGCGTCGCGGTCGAGCCGAAGCGCTACCAGGTGACCTTCTGCTCGGCCGAGCCCGATGCGGGCCTCGTCGCACAGCTCCAGGCGCTCGCCGCCCCGACGGAGAAGCTCGTCGCCGTCGGCCGCGAGATCTACGCGTGGCATCCCGACGGCGTCGCACGTTCGAAGTTGTGGGCGGCGCTCGGCGGGCGCGGGCTGGGTGTGACCGCGACCTCGCGCAACTGGAGCACGGTCACGACGCTGCTCGCGATGGCGCAGGAGTAGCTGACCGTGGCCGATCCCTTCGTCCACGAGCTGCGCGTCCGCTACGGAGAGTGCGACCCGCAGGGCATCGTCTTCAACGCGAACTACCTGCTGTACTTCGACGTGGCGTTCACCGAGCTGTGGCGGGCAGCGGTGGGGCCGTGGCAGGAGATGGTCGACCACGGCTTCGATGCGGTCGTCGCCGAGACCAACATCCGCTTTCGCGCTCCGGCGCGATTCGACGATCAGCTCAGGCTGCAGGCGAAGATCGCGCGCCTCGGCGCGACCGCCATCACCACAGAGATCGACGTCATGCGCGACGATCAGCTGCTCGTCGCGGGATGGCTCCGCCACGTCTGCGTCTCAACCGAGGACTGGGGCAAGATCGAGCTCCCCGACCGGGTGCGCTCGGGGCTGCGCCGGTTCGCGGCGCAGGACGCCGAGTAGAGCGCCTCGATCCGCCGGCTCCGAGCTCGCTCGGCCGTCGCGCAATCGGGACTTCAGGGCGTTACTACGATGGATCCATGACCCTTCCCATCCCGGCCATACACAAGCCATGAGCGCGCCATCCGATCAGGCCGCCGTCGCGTTCCAGGAGCCACGGCAGGCGAGCGGCGCGAGCGGGCGTCATCTTCGCTCCGTGGCCGGGTCGCCCGCCGCGGCTGCCGGCTCGCCGAGCCGGAGCGATGCCGCTGCGGCCGAGGTGGAAGCCGAGGCGCTCGACGCATACTCGCGGACGGTGGCCGGTGTGGCAGAGCTGGTCGCGCCGAGCGTCGCCAACCTGCGTGTGCTGCGCTCCACACGCCGCGGGCGCGTGCCCGTCGGCGCCGGCAGCGCGGTCGTGCTCACGCCGGACGGGTTCCTGCTGACCTCCGCGCACGTGGTCGCCGGGCGCGACCGCGGCGGTCGCGCGACGCTCGTGGACGGGCGTGAGATCGACTTTCGCGTGATCGGCGCAGACCCTCTGTCGGACCTCGCGGTGTTGCGGGCCGAGGCGGACGACCTCACGCCCGCGACGCTCGGCGACGCCGCGCGGCTGCGCGTGGGCCAGCTGGTGGTCGCGATCGGCAACCCGCACGGCTTCGAAGGCTCGGTGACGGCTGGGGTCGTCTCCGCGCTGGGCCGCTCGCTGCCGGCGCGATCGGGCACCACGGTGCGCATGATCGACAGCGTCATCCAAACCGATGCCGCGCTGAATCCGGGCAACTCGGGTGGTGCCCTGCTCGACGCCGGCGGGCGCGTCGTCGGCATCAACACCGCCGTGGCCGGCGTGGGTCTGGGCCTCGCCGTGCCGATCAACGACGCCACCCGCAACCTGATCAGCGCCCTGATGACCCAGGGCCGGGTGCGGCGCGCCTACCTGGGCGTCGCTGGCGGCTCGCGCCCGCTGCCGGCGCGCGCGCGGCGCGAGCGTGAACAGGCGACGGGGGTGGAGATCATCGAGGTGACACCCGACTCCCCCGCCGACCGTGCGGGGCTTCGCGCCGAGGATCTGATCCTCGAGCTCGCGGGAACGCGCGTGCGCGGGGTCGATGACATCCAGCGCCTGATGGTCGGCGACCTGATCGGGGCAGCCGTCGAGGTGCTCGTGCTGCGTGGGGGCGAGCCGCTGCGGCTGGAGCTCGTCCCACGCGAGCTCGCCGGTTGAGCGCGCCGCCGTCGCGGCCCGGGTCCTAGAGCAGCCCGACCTGGCGCAGGATCGACACGGAGTCCGAGTAGACGTCCTTGCGCTTGACCTTGCCGGCGTCGAAGGGAATCACGTCCATGCCGTTCCATTCGATCCGCCGGCCCGACGGCTGTGCCGTGATCTCACCCCGGCTGAGCGGCTTGACATGGGTCGCAGTGGCGGTCCACTCCTGCACGACCAGGTCCTCGCGTACATAGAGCCTGCGAGTCTGGAATTCGATGTCGGGCCAGGACTCGAAGATGCCGGCGATGTGCGCGAGCGCCTCCTCGCCCTCGGCGCGCTCGCCGGCAGTGTGGTTCTCGAACACCATGTCCGCGGCGTGCATCGAGGCGATCCTGCCCACGTCGTGGGCGTTCCAGGCGTCGTTGTAGGCGGCGATCGTCTCGCTCAGCTGCTCGGTCGCGATGCTCATGCCCAGTCCATCGGCTCATACCCGCTCGACCGCGGCGCCGAGATGATGAGCACGCCGGCGGGCTCATCGCCGTCATTGCGGACCGAGCGCGAGTGCGCCGGGTCGAGCCGCGCGAAGGTGCCGGCCGCCGCGGTGTGGCTCTCGCCGTCGATCAGCAGCGTCGGGGTGCCGCTGAGGACGTAGAAGACCTCCTCCTGATCGCGCGCGGACTCGTCGTGCTCGGGAATCTGCTCGCCCGCCGGGATCTCCACGACGTTGATGCCAAATGCCCGCAGCCCGAGCGTGCGGCGAACGAGCTGCCAGTCGCCCGCCGTCTCGCATTCATCCCTGTGAGCCACCTTGAAGCTCACGACGATGTCCTCGGCCGTCGATGTTCCCCCTGCTGTGTCGGCTGCACGGCTGACCTCCCCATGTGCGCGCTCGTTTCTGTCTGCCCGATTCTTATCTACCAATAGGTAGACTGTCAAGCCCAGCCCGAAATATATTTGGACGTGGACAGATGGCGACGACACGCACCCCCAGACAGGCCGGCACGGCAGAGCGGATCCTCGACGTCTCCGAGCGGCTGGTCCAGAGTCGCGGCTTCAACGGCTTCAGCTACGCGAACGTCGCCGCCGAGCTCGGCATCACCACCGCGAGCCTGCACTACCACTTCCCGGGCAAGGCCGAGCTCGGTCAGGCGCTGATCGAGCGCTACGCAGCGCGCTTCGCCGATGCGCTGGGGGCGATCGACCTGAGCGCCCCCGACGCGCGCGCCAAGCTCGCTGCCTACAGCGGCCTGTACGCCGACGTGCTGCGCGGCCAGCGCATGTGCCTGTGCGGGATGCTCGCGGCCGAATACGAAACGCTGCCCCAGCCGATGCGCGACGCGGTCGTGCGCTTCTTCGACGACAACGAGGAGTGGCTCGCGGGCGTCCTCGAGCAGGGCCACTCCGAGGCGTCCCTGTCGTTCGACGGATCCGCACGCGACGGCGCCCGCACGATCCTCTCGGGCCTCGAGGGCGCTCTGCTGATCGCACGCCCATACGGCGATTTGGAGCGATTTCAGTCCGCCGCAACCCACCTGCTGGCGAGCCTCGGCGGTTAGCCGTCGGCGCACCTGCCACCGGGCATCGGCGACGGCGCCCATGATTCAGAGGCGCGGTCATGTGAGAAGATCGTGGCCGGGTCGGTTCGGCCGTGTCAGTCGCGCCGATGAGTCCGATTTCGCCGGGCGCCGTCGGTCCCGGCAGGAGAGGTGTTCAGCATGTACGACTACGTGATCGTGGGAGCGGGCTCAGCCGGGTGCGTGCTGGCGTCGCGGCTGACGGAGGATCCCGACATCAGCGTCCTTCTGATCGAGGCCGGACCGCCCGATTCGATCGAGAACATCCACGTCCCGCTCGCCTTTTCGCAGCTGATCCACTCCCAGGTCGACTGGGACTACTCGACCCTGCCCGAGCCGTTCGCCGATCGCCGCCGTGTGCAGCTGCCGCGCGGCAAGACGCTCGGCGGCTCCTCATCTATCAACTGGATGGTCTACATCCGCGGGCACCGCGCAGACTTCGACGAATGGCGCGACGGCGGCTGTGAGGGATGGGGCTATGAGGACCTGCTGCCCTACTTCAAGCGCTCGGAGGACAACGAGCGCGGCGCCTCTGAGTACCACGGCGCCGGGGGTCCGCTGGCGGTGTCCGACGGCCGCTCGCGCAACCCCATGACGGAGGCCTTCCTGGACGCCTGCGATCAGGCCTCACAGCTCCGCAACGAAGACTTCAACGGCGCACAGCAGGACGGTTTCGGGCGCTACCAGGTGACCCAGAGCGATGGCAGGCGCTGCTCCACGGCCGTTGGCTACCTGCACCCGGCGATGTCCCGCCCGAATCTGACCGTCGAGCCGTTCACGCTCGTCCATCGAGTGCTGTTCGAGAGCGGCCGCGCCGTCGGAGTGCAGGCTTCTCGCCTGGACGAGCTGAAGGAGTTCCGCGCCGAGCGCGAGGTGATCCTGTGCGGCGGCGCCTACAACTCGCCGCAGCTCCTGATGCTCTCAGGCATCGGCTCTCCCGAGCTGCTGACGATGCTTCAGATCCCGCTCGTCGCCGAGCTGCCGGCGGTCGGGCAGAACCTGCAGGACCACGCCGGCAGCGGGCTGTTGTGGAATCACGATGAGCCGGTCTCGCTGCTGACCGCCATGACCGACGAGAACGCGGAGCTGTTCGCGCGCGAGGGGTCCGGGCCGCTGACCTCCAACGGCGTCGAGAGCGGCGGCTTCCTGCGCACGCGCGAGGACCTGCCCGCGCCGGATCTGCAGTTTCATACCGCCGGCGTGATGCTGCTCGACGAGCCGATCTACGAACACGGCTTCACGCTGGCCGTCTACCCGGTCAAGCCGGCCAGCCGGGGATGGTTGACGTTGCGCTCCGCGGACCCCACCGTCGCGCCGTTCATCCTGCACAACTACTACGCCGAGGACTCCGACATGCAGACGATCATGCGGGGCCTGCGCTTCGCCTATGAGATCGCAGCTCAGCCGGCGCTCGCTCCGTACATCAGTAGGCCATACGACCAGCCGGCCACCGACTCCGATGAGGATCTGCGGGCCTACCTGCGCCGTCACACCTACACGACGTTTCACCCGGTTGGGACCTGTCGCATGGGCTCGGACGCCGAGGCCGTGCTCGACAACGAGCTGCGCGTGCGCGGCGTCGAGGGGCTGCGCGTGATCGACGCCTCCGTCATGCCGAGCGTCGTTCGCGGCAACACCAACGCGGCCACGATCGCGATCGCAGAGCGCGGCGCAGACCTCCTGCGCGGCGCCGAGCCGCTGCGGGCGGAGGTGCCGAAGGCGGCCGCCGCCGCAGTCTGAGGGATGAGCGCGGGTGCCCCGCGGTCCCGAGGCGGTGCCCTGAGAAGCTGCGAACTCGGCTTCTGCTGGCGATCGCTCGGCGGCCCACCGCCGGCCTGGCCGCCGCTGCCGTCGAGGCTTGCTCGGCTCGTGGACGTCGTGTACGGGCGCCGCTGAGCGAAGCCTGCGGCCACTGTACTCCAAAACGGCCAAGTGGCCTCATCCACTTTGGACGCCGGCGCCCAGCGGGGCAGCGAAACTGCGACTGGGGGTCGGGGTTGATTCAGTCAACCAAACAGGGCCTCAACCAGCCGGGAGCGGCCCGCGACCCCCTAATCGGTTCCGTGAGCTTACT
This sequence comes from uncultured Solirubrobacteraceae bacterium, assembly GCA_963761355.1. GTDB lineage: Bacteria > Actinomycetota > Thermoleophilia > Solirubrobacterales > Solirubrobacteraceae > Palsa-744. Next base: position 146,251 of record CAVXHC010000007.1, on the reverse strand, counting down.
TAATCTCTCCGTTATACAACTCGGCCAATCGCGACGTCAGGCGGTCAGGTGATGGAACCCGACAACTGGCCGCTTGACCCCGGATCAGACCCCGGAGCGGCCGACGCGCTCGTGGTACGGGTGATCGACGACATCGACGAAAGCACCGAGGCGCAGCGCAATCACCTTCTGTCCGACCTCCTGTGCGCGGCCTGGGGAAGCATCCTCGCGCAGAACCAGTGACTCCGCGCTCGTAGCAGTCCGCCCTGCCGGCCCACGCGGGGCTCAGCCGGTGACACGCTCGAGCGTGTATCCGAGCCGGTGCGCGTTGATGGCGCCAGAGAGAACGAGCCACATGACGCTGGGAGTGGCGACCAGGTACTGCGGGGCGCTGCGCCCGTTGAACGTGTGGCGGGTCACCACCTGCCCGTGCGCGCTGACGCTGATCAGACGCTCGGCCTTTTCGCTGACGCGATCGGCCAGCGCCCAGACGAGGCTGTTCAAGCCGGTCGCGAAGTCAGACAAGGCGAACCGGCCGGTGAGCGCATAGGTGGTGAGGGTGCCGTTGGGATCGACGTGATAGATCGCGCCGGGCTGGGAGGACCCGTAGCCGATCCCGGCCTTTCCCTCCTGGCCGAGCGCCCAGACGGATCCGTCCGGCGTCGCCACCGGGTCGAGGCTCGTCGGAGCCTTGATGACGAGCGACTGTTCGCCGTCCGGCGCGACGCGCAGCAGCCGTTCCTCGCGGTAGCCGGCGACGTAGTAGACGACGCCGCCGGAGGTCGCGATCGCGGCCATGGGAGACGTGATTGCTTCGGGCAGCAGCGGATAGCTCGTGATCGTGCCACTCGCAGTGATGTACCCGATGCCTCCGGTGTTGAGAGCGAGCGATCCGAACCACAGCTCGCCGTTCGTCCTGACCAGGCCGAGGGGCGGCGGCGCCAGTACATCCACGGGCAGCTCGTATTCGCTGATCTGCAGGCTCGGCGTGATGCGGGCGATCGAGGCCTGGTCGGGGGCACCGGCGCTCGCGCGCACGTCCTGCAACATCCACATGTTCCCTTCCGCGCCTTCGACGATCGTCGATGTCCGCGTGCTGCCCCGTTCCCGCATCCCCGCCGGAGTGCGGGCGCAGCGCATCTGGCCTGCGGCGCTGACGTCACAGACGAGGCCGTAGCCGCTGGAGAACCACGCCGAGCCCCCCGGGCCGGGCGCCAATCCGAAGACTTCCCAGCCGGACCGTCCCGCAGCGTTCGGGTCGTAGGGGTCGTTGGGTGGGCGGAACGGACCGCTGACCTTTCCGGACGGGGCGATCCGAAGCAGTCCGCCCCTTGCGCCGTGCGCCGGCGGACAGATCATCCACAGCGCTCCATCACTCGCCGGTACACCCTGCGTGGCATCGCACGTGGCCGGAAAGGCCTTGACCGGGGTCAACTTCAGAGCGTTCGCGGCGGCGGGAAGTGCAAGAGCGGCGGCCAACAGGACCAGCGCGCAGAATCGGCAACTTGAGGCGTTCCCGGGCACCGCGGCCAGCCTAGCGGGTGGATCGGCTGAGATATCCGTCTCGGGCTCCCTCACCGCCGCGGGACTAGACTCCGCAGCCATGGCCGAGCCAGACGCGACCGTGCTGGTCACCGGCGGGACGGGCTTCCTCGGCGGATGGTGCGGCACCGAGCTCCTGCGCCGCGGCTACTCGGTGCGCACGACGATCCGCGACCTGCGACGGGCCGATGCACTGCGAGCCTCGTTCGCGGCCGCCGGCGTCGAGGCTCCTGAGCGCCTGTCGATCGTGGCGGCCGACCTCAGCGCGGACGACGGCTGGGCGGACGCGGTGGCGGGGTGCGACTACGTGCTACATGTCGCCTCGCCCTTCCCGCCGGCGCAGCCGAAGGATCCGGACGAGCTCATAGTTCCAGCCCGCGACGGGGCGCTGCGCGTGCTCGGCGCGAGCCTCGACGCCGGCGTGCAGCGCGTCGTCCTGACCTCGTCGCTTGCCGCTGTTCGTCACGGGCGCGCGCCGTCCGCCGGGGAGCCCTACGACGAGAGGGACTGGACCGACGGGGACGACCCGCGACACACGCCCTACATCCGTTCGAAGGCGATCGCAGAGCGTGCCGCCTGGGACCACGTCCGCGCGGCCGGCGCCGAGAGCCGGCTGGCGAGCGTGAACCCCGGAGCGATCATCGGCCCCGTGCTCAGCGACGACCGCTCCTACTCGCTGCAGGTGATCGAACGGCTCCTCAACGGCATGCCCGCGATGCCTCGGCTCGGTTTCCCGTTCGTCGACGTTCGCGACGTCGCGGACCTCCACATCCGCGCGATGACCGCCCCGGCGGCCGGCGGCGAGCGATTCCTGGCCGTCGACCGCTTCCTCTGGATGCAGGACGTCGGCCGGATCCTGCGCGAGCGCCTCGGCGCCGCCGCCGCCAAGGTTCCGACCCGCAGGGCGCCCGACCTCCTGATCCGGGCGATGGGGCTGTTCGATCCAAGCGTCCGCACGATCGTGGGCGACCTCGGACAGTCGCCCGTCTACACCGCGGCCAAGGCGCAGTCGACGCTCGGCTGGAAACCGCGCCCAATCGAGGACTCGATCACGGATACGGCCCAGAGCCTGCTCGAGCGCGGCCTGGCTGGTCCCGGGCGCTGACCCACGGCCGCGTTCGAAGCCGGCGGCTGGAAGGCCTGCTCCGGCGCTTGATGACGCGGGCTCAGTCGCGCGCCTACCATCGAGCGCATGACAATCCAGCGGATGGACCACGTGGGCATAGTCGTCGACGACCTCGCGGAAGCGGTGGCGTTCTTCGTTGAGCTCGGACTCGAGCTGCAGGGCGAGGCGCCGGTCGAGGGCGACTGGGTGGACCGCATCGTCGGGCTCGAGGGCGTCCGGGCGCAGATCGTCATGCTGCAGACCCCAGACGGGCATGGGCGACTCGAGCTCGCGAAGTTTCACACGCCGTCGACCGACAGCGGCGCCCAGCTTGCTCCGGCGAACGCTTCGGGCATCCGCCACGTCGCGTTCGCTGTCGATGACATCGACGCCGTCCTCGCTCGCCTCCGAGCCCGCGGCGCAGAGCTCGTCGGCGAGCTGGGGCGCTACCGGGACAGCTACAGACTCTGCTATGTCCGCGGCCCCGAGGGCATCATCGTCGAGCTCGCGCAGGAGCTCGACTGACCGGTCTGCCTGTTGCCAGACCGACGTAGCGCAAAAGCGTCGAGCCATGTGCGGATCGTTGCGGTAAACGCGTCGTTGTTGTCGCCTGCGACCATGTGGCCGGCGCGTGGAACCTCGGCGAGGGTGGAGCCGGGCGCGAGCTCGGTGAACTCGCGCGCGATGGCGGCGCTGAGGACGTCGCTCTCGGCGCCGCGGACCAGCAGGCACGGATTGCAAAGACCCTCAGCGGCCTCGGAGAGACGTTCAGAGAGCCGATTGGGGTCCTGCATGATCTCGCGCGCCTGCACGTGAACCTCTGGGTCCCAGTGCCAGACCCAGCGTCCGTCCTCGTTGTATCGCAGGTTATGGCGCAAACCTTCGGTGTCGCGAGGGCGTGCTCGGTGGGGAAGGTAGGCGGCGACCGCGTCGGCAGCGTCAGCGAGGGTCGCAAAGCCCTCGGGGTGTGCCTCCATGAAGCTCACGATCCGCCCGCCGCCGCGGGGCTGGAAGCGGTGGGCGACATCGACCAGGATGAGGCCCTCGGCCGGCGCCTTGGGTGCCTCGGTGATGGCGAGCAGCGCCGCGATGCCGCCCAGCGAGGCCCCGATCACGACCGGAGGCTGCGCGATCGTCTTGATCAGCGCGCGTACATCGGCCACGAAGTCATCGAGCGCGTAGGCCGGGGGCCGCGGGTGGGTGCTCTCGCCGTGACCGCGCAGATCGACCGTGATCGCCTGCCAGCCGGCCTCAGCGAGATCCGTCGCGGTCGCCTGCCACGCGTGCCGTGTCTGGCCGCCGCCGTGGAGCATGAGCACCGGAGGCGCATCCGGCTCGCCGAAGGCGTCTGCTGCCAGCCGGACGCCCGCGGCCCCTTCAAGGCGAACAGCAGCTGGCATCAGCGCGACCCAACCCTGCGGGTGCGCTGCAGCGGCGCTTGGAGCTCGACGGCACTGTCCTTGCTCGCGCCGGCGGCGAACGCCACGTCAACGGCGAAGCGCGCGCGTGTGCGAAATGCCGCGTCTGAGATTTGCCCGCCGGCCCACTGACGCAGCGCGCCCCCACAGGCCGTCGCGACGTGTCCGACCAGGGCCTCGATATGAAGATCGGGCCGTAGCAGCCCGGCTGCCTGTCCGCGACGGAACGCGGCGCGCAGCTGCGGGATGGGACTCTCCTTTAGAAGCTCGCCGCTGCGCCCCCAGCTGTTGATCAACTGCTTGGAGACCGCTTCGTCGGCGATGAACAGTCCGGCTGTCTCCGCGACGATCCGGTGGGCCTGCTCGCGTGGACCCTCATCGCCTGCGACCGCCAGAGAGGCATCCAGTTCGCGCAGTAGCGCGTCCCCCAGGGCCGCCCATTGCTCATCTCGCGGCCCGACGAGGTTGAAGACCGTCGCCGGCGAGATATCCGCCAACGCGGCGATGCGCTCGACTGTCGGCAGCTCGCCTGGACACTCGCGCAACAGCTGACGGATCGCCTCGAGGATACGCTCACGGCGCTGGCGCTTATGGCGCTCGCGCAGACCGACTCCCGTTGCGGAAACTGTCATCCAAGCGAATCTTAGAGAGCACTCTAAAGTTTGTCAATGCTCTAGTTTGCTGTCCGGGGTTGCCCCATCGACGACGGGATGCGGCGGTCAGCGCGGTTGTGCCGACGATCCCGTCGATGCGGTCGAGCACATCATCTGACAGCTCGGTCCCGTCGGCGGCGAGGTAGCCGTCGAAGTGCTCCATCGTGCGCGGGACCGATGCACCGCGCTCGCACGACCGCGACTCGCCCGAGTTGCGCTGATCATGCGGTGAAAAGACGAATATCGGGGCGCCCGGATTCGAACCGGGGACCTCACCGACCCGAACGGTGCGCGCTACCAGGCTGCGCCACGCCCCGACGCGCCTGCCAGTATTCCACACGCACGCCGCTGCCTGCGCCCGATGTCAGCCCACCTTCAAGACATCCTCACCGAGCTCGACCGGCTGCTCGAGCCTGCGCGCTTCCAGGACTACGGCCCCAACGGCCTTCAGGTTCCGGGGCCGCCAGAGGTGAGCACGGTCGCGACGGGCGTGTCCGCGCACGTCGAGCTGTTCGAGCTGGCGGTTTCCGAGCACGCCGATCTGCTGATCGTCCACCACGGCCTCTTCTGGGGTGCTGGAGCGGGCTCGATCGACGTCGCCCTCAAGCGGCGGCTGAAGATCCTGTTCGACGCCGAAATCGCCCTTGCCGCCTATCACCTGCCGCTCGATGCGCACCCGCAGATCGGCAACAACGCGCTGCTCGCCCGCGCGCTCGGCGGGGAGCGACTGGAGCCGTTCGGGTTGCACCGTGGTGAGCCGATCGGCTTCGTCACGAGCCTTCCCGGCGAAGGGCTCGCGGCCGCCGAGCTGTTCGCGCGTGTCGGGGCCGTCACCTCGCGTGAGCCGCTCGTGTTCGACTGCGGACCGGGTCAGGTACGCCGACTGGCGATCGTCTCGGGGGCCGGCGCGGACTTCCTCGCTGACGCGGCCGCCGCCGGCGCTGACGCGTTCCTCACAGGGGAGCCGGCCGAGCGGACGATGGCAACGGCGCGCGAGTCGGGAGTGCACTTCATCGCGGCGGGCCACTACGCCACCGAGACACTCGGCGTCAGGCGCCTGGGTGAGCACCTCGCCGAGCATTTCGCGGTGCGCACGGTGTTCCTGGACGTTCCAAACCCGGTGTGAACTTCCACGGATCAGCCAGAATCAAAACACCGCTGGCAGCGTCTAATATCAAGGTGTCCGTTTAGCCTGATTATTGAGGAGGAGAGCCCTGATGGAGGTCACCGCCGCGGCGTCGAGGACGGGGTCGAAGACCATGGCCGATCTGATCCCCGGCGCCGCCGCCGAGCACGCTCAGAGCACGGCTGTGCGCTACAAGCGTGACGGCACGTGGCACGACGTGACCTACGCCGAGCTCGCCGACATCGTGCAGGAACTCGCGCTCGGGCTGATCGACGTCGGAATCCAGCCGGGCGAGCGCCTCTGCATCCTCGCCAACACACGCCCCGAGTGGTCCTACGTTGACATGGCCGCCACCTCGGTGGGCGCCGTCGTCGTGCCGATCTATCCCACCAACTCTCCGGAGGAGTGCCTGTGGGTGATCTCCGACTCGGACGCCGCAACGATCGTGTGCGAGAACGCCGAACAGCTGGCAAAGATCGAAGCCATCCGCGACCAGCTCCCGAACCTTCGCACGATCATGATGATCGAACCGGCCACCGGCGAGGCCGCGGCCCACGGCGCCTCGCTGACCCGCGCGCCGCTTGAGAGCATCTCTCTGGACGAGTTGCGCAAGCGCTGCGCCGGCCACTCCCCGGAGGAGCTCGCAGAGCGCCGAGCGGCGGTGAGCCCCGACGATCCGTTCACGTTCATCTACACCTCAGGCACCACCGGGCCGCCCAAGGGATGCGTGCTCACGCACGGCAACTACCGCGCGATCATCGACATGATCTGCGAGGCCGGGGAGATCGAAGAAGACGAGGTCACCTATCTCTACCTGCCGCTCGCCCACTCCTACGCCCTGCTCGTCCAGCTGGCGGCGTTCGACCTCGGCAGCACGATCGCCTACTTCGGCGGCGACACAAAGAACATCGTCCCCGAGCTGGTGGAGGTCAAGCCGACCTACCTGCCGTCGGTGCCGCGCATCTTCGAGAAGGTCTACACGATCGCGCACGGCACGATCGAGGCCCAGCCGGCCGAGGAACGCGAGCGCACGGAGGCGATGCTCGCGGTGGGGATGAAGGTGCACGACCTGATGAGCCGCGGCGAACCGATACCGCAGGAGCTGCAGAAGCCCTTCGAGGAGGCCGAGGAGGCGCTGTTCAGGAACGTGCGCGCCGTCTTCGGAGGTCGCATCCGTCATGGCACGAGCGGCGCCGCGCCGATCGCCCGCGAGATCCTCGAGTTCTTCTGGGCCTGCGGCGTGCCGGTGCTCGAGGGCTACGGCATGACAGAGACGGCAACCGCCGCAACGATCTCGACGGTCGAGAATCATCGCTTTGGCACGGTCGGGCGAGCGCTGCCCGGAGTGACGCTGCGGATCGCCGACGACGGCGAGATCCTGATCAAGGGCCCGAACATCTTCAAGGGCTACCACAACCAGGGCTCCTCCTCTGGCTTCGGCGCCGTGAGCGACGGCTTTCTCCACACCGGCGACCTGGGCTCGATCGACGAGGACGGCTATCTCTCGATCACAGGGCGCAAGAAGGACATCATCATCACCGCCGGCGGCAAGAACCTGACGCCCGCCAACATCGAGAACGACCTCAAACAGTGCCGCTGGATCTCGCAGGCCGTCATGCACGGCGACCAGCGGCCCTACCCGGTGGTGCTGATCACCCTCGACGAGGAAGAGATCCCGATCTACGCGCAGGAACATGGCCTGCCCAAGGACATCCCCTCGCTTGCCGCCGACCCCCAGATCCGGGAGCTGATGCAGCAGGAGATCGACCGCGTCAACGCCAAATACGCGCAGGTCGAGCAGGTCAAGAAGTTCGCGATCCTGGACCACGACCTGTCCCAGCCGACGGGTGAGCTGACGCCGACGCTGAAGGTCAAGCGCAACGTCGTCAACGAGAGATACGCCGAGCTGTTCGACTCGCTGTATGCAAGCTAGCGTGCTGTCGCCCGCTTAGCTGCGAAGATAGGTAGGAATGCGAACCGATCCAACTGACAACGGCGGCCTGTTCGTCGGCCGCCGGCCGGGCACGGCGCCGGTTCGTTTTCGAGCTCTGCCCAAATTCGGCAGCGACCGGCGCCAGCGGGTGGACGGCTCGCTGGCCGGCACCCTGCTGGCCGGCATGATCGTCCTCAGCCTGCTCTGCTGGGGGCCGATTCCGCTCGCCTGCCTGTGGCTCGGCTCCCAGGTCGAGAGTCTCGCGGACAGCGTCAGCCTGGGCATCCTCGTCTCCTTCCTCGCGCTCTTCCCAATGCTGTTCGGCACGCTTGCGATCCTGAAACGGATGGACCAGGCGTGGATCCTCGTGCGCCGCGCCGCCGGCCACGATCAACGCACGGGCGTCCTCGGCCGCGTGTTCGGGGCGACCGTCGTCGTCTGTGCCCTCATCTTCGTGCTCTGGTTCCTCGTCTTCCACGGACCCGGCGCCAGCCTGGCCGGCCCCGGCGAAAACCAAGTGTGAGCCTGCTCGCGACGTTTGCCGGTCCCGCTGGGCGGGTCGCGGCCGGACATCGCTGCTAGAACTGGCCGTACCGTGGGCCTACTCGACTACTACCGTCAATTCGAAGGCATGAGCGAGGAGGAAGTCAACGCGGGCCTGCGCGAGCAGGCCGCCGAGCGCAGGCGCAAGGCGCTTGCACGCGTGGAGACGCTCGACCTCTCACAGACCACCTGGCCCGAGCTCCCCCACCCGCGAATCGTCAACACGATCGCCTTCGTGGCCCTGCGCGGCCTCAATCGCTATCCGCACCTGCACGCATCCGACCTGCGCAACGCCCTGGCCGAGCGCCATGAGACTGAGCCCGCCCGCCTGATCCTCGGCAACGGCGCCGCCGAGCTGCTCAGCTCGGCCACGCGAGCGCTGATCGAGCCCGGCCAGCAGCTGCTCACCTCCTGGCCCTCCTACCCCCTGTATCCGATCATGGCCCGCCGTGCCCACGGCCGCGCGGTGCCCGTCACGGGCGGCGTGGACGCCCTGCTCGAAGCCGCGCACGAGCACGACACCCGCGTGGTGGCGCTGGCGAGCCCGAACGATCCCACCGGCGAGCTTCTGTCGACCGCGGCGCTCGAGCGCCTGCTCGAGGGCCTGCCCGACGGCGTCGCCGTGCTGCTCGACGAGTCGCTGGTCGAGTTCGCCGACGCGCAACCCACGAACTCGTCGCTGAAGCTGTTGGAGAACCACCCCCGCCTGCTCGTGTTCCGAAGCTTCTCCAAGGCATGGGGGCTCGCCGGCCTGCGCGTGGGCTACGCGCTAGGCGGGCCGGGCTCGGAGGATCTGCTTGCCGAACTCGAGCCGGATCTCGGTGTCTCGGAGGTCTCCCAGGCCGGCGCTCTGGAGGCGCTCCGCAGCTGCTCTGAGCTGCTCGCACAGCATGTCCTTGAGATCTGCCACGAGCGCGTGCGAGTGACGGCGGCACTACGCGAGCGCGACTTCGAGGTGACCGACAGCCAGGCCAACTTCCTGTGGGCCGCGCACGCGTCCTTGGAGGGCGACGAGCTGGCCGCGCGGCTGACACGGGCCGGCGTGCTGGTCGCCGGCGGCGCGGCGCTGGGCGAGCCCCGTCACGTGCGCATCGCCCTGCGCAACGCCTCGACCTCAGATCGCCTGCTGGGCGCGATCGACAAGGCGCTCGCCCAGAACAGCTAGCGGCGCCGAGGCTCCCAGCCTGGGCGATTCGCGCCTCGCTGCTCAGCCGGCCGAGCCGGCCTGGCGCAAGAGCGCCCCGGTCGTTCCCTCGAGGATCTTGCGCCAGCCGCTGACCTCTTCGTGCTCGTCGAAGTGCTCGACCACCTTGCGCACGCGCTTGGCGGAGATCTCGATCCCGTGCCGGTCGGCGACCTCCTGGTAGCGCTCGTACTGACCGGCCAGGTGCTGGGTCACCGACTCGAAGCCGTGGCGCGCGATCTCGACGCGCGAGGCGAAGTTCATCATCGAGGTCTGGAACATCAGCTCATCGTTGGCCTCCGGCTCGATCAACACGATGTCCACGCCGGGATAGCGCTCCTCCCAGTGCTTCGCCAGCTCGTGCAGACGCTGGTGGGCCACGAGCTTGAACGCCTGGTAGCCGATCTGCGGGAAGCCCATGTCCGAGACGCGCCGCGGACGCTCGCCGTGGAGCGTTTTGACGGTCCCCTCGAAGTCGTTCACAAACGGCACGATCGGGTTGATCACGACTATCAGGTGCGCCCCGGCCTCGACGGCTATGTCGAGGTTCGTCGTCGAGACGATCCCGCCGTCGATCAGCTCGCGATCGTTGACGCGCACGGGCGCGTACACCATCGGCAGGGCTCCGGAGGCCCGCACCGCCGTTGAGATCGGCACCTCTTCAGAGCCCTCGGCCCCGAACACCACGCGCTCACAGGTATCCAGGTCCGTCGCGGTCACGTACAGCTCGCAGGCGAGCTCCTTGAAGTCGTCGGTGCGACCCGGCTCGCTGAGGACCTTGTGCAGGTAGGTCTCGATCCCGGCGCCCGTGTATATGCCCGACGGTAACCCCTCGGCGAACCCCAGCAGGACATCCATCAGCGACACGGCCCCACGCTGTGAGATCACCTGGCGGGCCAGCGACAGCGTGCGCAGAGGCAGCATCGACGCCGTGCGCGCGAACTCGACCAGGTTGGGCTGCAGCAGATCGCCGATATCGATGTCTTTGAAGGGGGTCCTTCCCTGGCGCGTGACGACTTTCATCATCTCCTCGGGGGTCACCCCGTTCGCGCACAGTGACGCGATGAACGACCCCGCGGAGGTCCCCAGGTAGACGTCGAACTGATTGACGGTGCTGTTCACCGCGAGCAGGTCGAGCGCGCGCAGAGCACCGATCTCATAGACGCCTCCGGTGAACCCGCCGCCGCCCAGCACGAGCGCCGTCTTGTCGCGCCTGGGCCGGCGCCGGCGGTCGATCGAGCCCGGACGTCCGACACCCCGCGCAGCCAACCGGCGCGCGCGCTTCTTGGCCGCAGCTTCTCGCTTTTGGGTGGGTTCCAACTTGACAACCTTGCCCATGCTCGAAACATTTTAGGGTACGTGCCCCGGGACCGCCCGCTATTGCGCCGGAAATTGCACCGCAGCAGCCCGGCGACGGCGGGGCGCCTCGGCGCCCGCGCGGCGCTCTTAGCCTTGCTGCGGGTGCTGTGCGCAGCCTGCGTATGCGCGCTCGCGGCGCCCGCGCTGGCAAACGCCGCGGGCAGCTTGGCCGGCCTCCAGGACGACCTAACCAGCCAGCTCGCACTGGCCGGGTCGGGATCGGGCGCCTACGTGTATGACCTGACCGCCAAACAGGCGCTCTTCTCCGAACGCGCCACCACGCTGCGCCCGCCGGCCTCCGTCGAGAAGCTCTATACGGCTGTGACGGCGCTCGAGCGGATGGGACCCACGGCCCGCCTGTCGACGACGGTGTTCGGTGTCGGCCACCTGGCCGCAGGCGGCGTGTGGGCCGGGAGCCTGTACCTGCGCGGAGGGGGAGACCCGACGTTCGGCACGACCGCCTTCATCCGCGCCCACTATCACGGCGAGGGCGCGAGCGTCTCCTCGCTCGCCGAGCAGCTCACGCGCGTGGACGGCATCCACCGCGTGACGGGCTCGATCGAGGGCGACGAGTCCTACTTCGACTCGCTCCGGGGGGAGCCCTCGAGCGGCTACGCGCCCGACCCGTTCCTCGAAGGCACCCTCAGCGGGCTCGCCTTCAATCGCGGCGCGGTCGGCGGGGAAGGTGGGACGCACGCGCCCGCCGCCTACGCCGCACACGCGCTCCTCAGCGCGCTGAAGAGCGATGGCGTCTCGGTCCACGGCTCGAGCGGCGCCGCGCCGACCCCGCCCGGGGCAACCCAGCTCGCCAAGGTGCAATCGCCCACGCTCGCCCAGCTGTTGGGGCTCATGCTCCCGCCGTCTGACAACTTCTTCGCCGAGACGCTGGTCAAGGACCTCGGCGCGAGCTTCGGCGGTGCGGGTACCACCGCCGCGGGCGCCGCGGTCGTCAGCCGGACGATCTCGACGCTGCTGGGCATCCACCCGCACGTGGTCGACGGCTCCGGCCTGTCGACCGCCGATCGCACCTCGCCCTATCAGATCGTCGACCTGCTGGTGGGGCTCGCCCCGACGGAGCTCGGGCCGGCGCCCACCTCGGTCGGGGCGATCCTGCGCGGCGATCTTGCGGTTGCCGGGGAGAGCGGCACGCTCGCCGAGCGCATGCGCAACAGCGGCGCTCAGGGACGCTGTCAGGCCAAGACCGGCACGCTCACCGGCGCCTCCAACCTGGCCGGCTACTGCCAGGCCGCAGACGGGCACCTGCTTGCGTTTGCGATCTTCAACGACGGCATCTCAACCGAAGCCGCACACGTCTACCAGGACCACATGACGATCACGATCGCCGACTACTGATCGAGCAGCGCGCGCAGGCCCGCTTCGTCGAGCACCGACACACCCAGCCGCTCGGCCTTCTGCAAGCTTCGACCCCGGGCTCTCCCCAGCCACCAGATGGTCGGTGTTTTTCGACACCGAGCTCGTGACCCGCCCACCGGCGGCGGTGATGCGCTCGGTGGCCTGCTCGCGCGACCAGGTCGGCAGCGTGCCCGTCAGCACGAGCGTCTTGCCCGCCAGCGGCCCCTCCGAGGGGGCCGGGCCCTCTTCGGCAAAGCGCAGGCCGGCTGCCCGCAGATCGCCGATCAGGGCGCGCATGTGCTCGTCCTCGAGCTGTGCGCTGATCGAGGCCGCCATCTTCTCGCCCACCCCCGGGGTCTCGGCGATCTGCTCGGGCGAGGCGCTCAGCAGCGCATCGATGTCGCGAAAACGCTGGGCCAGATTGCGCCCCGTGACCTCGCCGACCTCCTCGATCCCCAACGCGAACAGCACGCGCGCGAACGGGCGCGTCTTCGAGGCCTCGATCGCCTCGAGCAGGTTCTTCACCGACAGCTCGCCAAAGCCCTCGAGCTCGATCAGCTGAGGGGCGGTCAGGCGGTAGAAGTCGCCGGCCGTCGTCACGAGCCCCTGTTCCTGAAGCAGCGCGACCTGCTTCTCGCCGAGCCCGTCGATGTCCATCGCGCCGCGCGAGACGAAATGCTTGAGCAGCTGCCACACGCGGGCCGGACAGACCGGGTTCGGGCACTTCGTGAACACGCCGTCCTTGGGCTTCACCGTCTTCGTATGGCAGAACGGGCACCGCGCCGGCGGCCGCGGCCGCGGCGGGCGCCGCTTGCGCTCGGCCACGTGCGGCGCCGGAGAGATGACCTGCGGGATCACGTCTCCTGCCCGCAGGACGATCACGTCCTCCCCCGCGCGGATGTCCTTGCGCGCCAGGTCCTCCTCGTTGTGAAGCGTCGCGAGGCCGATCCTCACACCGCCCACCTCGACCGGCTCAAGCACGGCGTAGGGGCGCAGGTCCCCGAACTTGCCGACGTTCCACATCACCTTCTCAAGCCGTGTCACCGCGGTCGTGGGCGGAAACTTCCAGGCGACCGCCCAGCGCGGGTCGCGTCCCACCGACCCCAGCCTGCGCTGCAGCGCGAGCTGATCGACCTTCACGACCACGCCGTCGATCTCGAAGTCGAGCTCCCCTCTGCGCCGCTCCCACTGCAGGCACTGCTCGACCACCGCATCCTCGCTCTCCAACAGGCGTATGTCGGGGTTGACCCTGAAGCCGTGCTCGCGCAGCCACTCGAGCGCCTCTGAGTGGCGCTCGAAGGAAAGCCCCTCGGTCACGCCCACCTGGTAGCACCAGATCGACAGCGGCCGCTCGGCCGCGTCGGCCGGATCGAGCTGGCGGACCGTGCCCGCGGCGGAGTTGCGCGGATTCATGAACGTCGACTGGCCCGCTTCGGCCCTTCGCTCATTCAGGGCGGTGAAGTCCGCCAGCGACATGTAGACCTCGCCGCGCACCTCCAGGAGCGGGGGAGCATCGGCGATCCGCAGCGGGACCGCGCCGATCGTCCGCAGGTTGTGCGTGACGTCCTCGCCGATCTCCCCGTTGCCGCGCGTGGCGCCGCGCTCGAACACGCCGTCGCGGTAGACGAGGCTGATCGCCAGCCCGTCGATCTTCGGCTCGACCGCGAACTGGAAGCCGGGATCGGTGATGCCCTCACGCGCGAGATGGTTGCGCATGCGCTCGACCCAGGCGCGCAGCTCGGCCTCCGAGCGCACGTTCCCCAAGGACAGCATCGGCTCCAGGTGCCGGACCTTCTCAAGGCGCCCGACGGGCTCGCCGCCGACGCGCTGGGTGGGCGAGTCCGGGGTGACGAGCTCCGGATGGTCGCGCTCGATCCCCCGCAGCTCGTCGAGCAGCGCGTCGTACTGGTCATCGCCGATCTCGGGGTCATCGAGAACGTAGTAGCGCCGAGCATGGTGTTCGAGCGCGGCTCGAAGCTCCCGCGCGCGGGCGATCACGTCGGCCGGTGGTTTGGCCCGCGTGGCGCTCACGGGGCGTCGTGGACGATCGGTGCGAGCAGCTGCGCGAGATCGAAGCGCCTGAGCGCCTCGAGGCTCGGGCGGTCGGTGAGGTCGAAGTGGATCGGGGTGACCGCGACCCGTCCCGCCGCCACAGCGGCCAGATCGGTCCCGGGCTCGTCGTGAAAGCCCGGGTCCGAGCCATAGATCCAGTAGCGCCGGCGATGCTCCTCCTCGCGCTCGAGCTTCAGTTCGTCGCGGTAGATCCGTTTGCCGAGGCTCGTCACCTCGACGCCGCTGGGGGTGCCGGCCGGCACGTTCACGTTCAACAGCGTCCTCGCCGGCAGCGGCACGTCCTCGATCCGCTCCACGAGTCGCGCCACGAACTCGGCCGCCACGCTGAAGCCGAAGCCGCCGTCGAAGCGGTAGTCCAGCGACCGGGCCCCCGACTGCTGGGAGACGGCGATCGCCGGCAGCCCCAGCACGACCCCCTCGAGCGCCGCCGCAACCGTGCCCGAATAGGTGATGTCGTCGCCGAGATTGGCCCCGTGGTTGATCCCGGCGACGACGAGGTCGGCCTCGAAGTCCTCGGCCAGCCCGAGGCTTGCAAGCCTCACGCAATCGACCGGCGTGCCGTCGGTCGCATAGCCGACCGTGCCGTCCGAGAACGGTACCTCGGCCACCCACAGCGGCCTGCGCGTCGTGATCGAGCGGGCCATCGCCGAGCGGTTGCCGTCGGGCGCGATCACCGCGAGCCGCACGCCCCCGAGCGCCGCCAGCGCGCGGCGCATCTCCTGGAGGCCTTCGGCCTCGATCCCGTCATCGTTGGTCAGAAGGACGTTCAGCATCGCGTTCTTCATCCAGCATAGGGGCCGCTTCGGTCCCGACGGTGATGGCGTCGTTACCCGCTCGCAGGGCGAAAGGCCCCCGCCTTCTCATAGGAAACGCGCGCCAGCGCCAACCCGTGCGCGGGCGCGGTCCTGCCCGCCAGCGAGCGCGCGCCGCCGCCCAACAGGCCCGTGAAGTCCTCAAATGAGCGCCGCCCCGCCGCCACCTCGAGCATCGTGCCGACGAGCACGCGATTCATGTGGCGCAGGAACATGTCCGCCTCGATCCAGAACTCGAGCACGTCGCCGTGCGCGCGCCAGTCGGCGGAGAGGACCTCGCAGCGAAAGCGCGAGTGCTCGGTCTCGGTCGGCGTGAAGGCCGTGAAGTCGTGGCTGCCGGCGAGCTCGGCCGCGCATCGCGAGAGCGCCTGCGGATCGAGCTCACCGGGCCACCAGAACGCGCGTGCGCGCTCGAACGCGCTGCGGGCGCGCCGTGCCAGCACGCGGTAGCAGTAGGTCCTGCTCGTCGCGTCGCGGCGCGCGTCGAACGCTGCCGGCGCGGGCTCGGCCGCGAGCACCGCGAGATCAGCGTCAAGGAGACTGTTCAGCCGCAGCGGATCAACCGCCTCGTGGGCGTAGCTCGCCACCTGCCCCCAGGCATGCACGCCGCGGTCGGTGCGCCCCGCCACCGTCAGCCTCAGCGGCGCTCCGTCGAGACCCGTGTCGCCGAGAACCGTCTGCAGCGCCCGCTCGAGCTCCTCCTGCACGGTGCGCTCCTCGGGCTGGCGCGCCCAGCCGGCGAAGCCGGTCCCGTCGTACTCGATCGTGAGCTTGGTGACCATCCCCGCGAGCGGGCCGCGAGCGCGACGTCAGACGAGCTCGATGAAGACCATCTCGGTCGCGTCCGAGCGGCGAGGACCCAGCTTCAGTATGCGCGTGTAGCCGCCAGCGCGATCGGCATAGCGGGGCGCGACATCCTCGAACAGCTTGTGCACGGCGAACTTGTCCTGCGCGAGCGTCGAGAGAGCCTGGCGGCGCGCGTGCAGATCGCCCCGCTTACCGAGCGTGATCAGCTTCTCGATCTCGGGCTTGACCGCCTTGGCCTTGGCCGCGGTCGTCTTGATCCGCTCGTGCTCGATGATCTCCTTGCTCAGGTTCATCAGCAGCGCCTTGCGGTGGGCGCTGTCGCGGCTGAGCTTGTTGCGTGTCTTCTGGTGGCGCATGGGTCGCCGCAGTCTAGTCGGCGCGCAGTCCCAGACCACGCGCGTGCAGCGTTTCGATCACCTCGTCGATCGACTTCTTGCCGAAGTTGGGGATCGCGTTCAGCTCGGCCTCGGACTTGGAGATGAGATCGCCGACGGTCTGTATGCCCGCCCGCTTGAGGCAGTTATACGAGCGCACGCCGAGCTCGAGCTCCTCGATCAGAATGCCGTACTCCTCGCCCTGCAGCGCCGCCGGGGCGCCACCGGGGACGGCGAGCCCGTGGCCATCCAGCTGCCCGCCGGGAGCGGCCCGCAGCTCCTGGATGCGGTCCGCGTCGGTGAAGATCGCGAGCTGGGAGATCAACAGCTCGGCGGCCTCGCGCAGCGCCGCCTGGGAGTCGATCGAGCCGTCCGTCTCGATGTCGAGCGTGAGCTTGTCGAAGTCGGTCTTCTGTCCCACGCGGGCCTGCTCGACCGCGTAGGCCACCCGGCGGACGGGCGAGAAGATCGAGTCGATCGGGATCACGCCGATCGGCTGGTCGGGAGACTTGTTCTCCTCGGCGGGCCGGTATCCGCGCCCGCGGCCGATCGTCATGTACAGCTCGAGCTTGGTTTTTTTCTCGAGCGTCGCTATGTGCACGTCGGGGTTGAGTATCTCGACGCCCGCGGGCAGGTCGATGTCCTTGGCGGTGATCTCGCCCGGGCCGCTCACCACCAGCGGCGCCTCGACCTCTGTGGCGTCGGAGTGCATGCGGCAGACGACGCCCTTCAGGTTCAGGACTATGTCGGTGACGTCCTCCTTGACGCCGTGGATGGTCGAGAACTCGTGCGCCACGCCCTCGATGCGCACGCTCGTGACCGCCGCCCCCGCCAGGGAGGAGAGCAGCACACGCCGCAGCGAGTTGCCGAACGTGTAGCCGAACCCGCGATCCAGCGGCTCGATGGTGAAGGTGCCACGGTTCTGCTCCGCGGACTCGCTTGTGATCCGGGGGATTTGGAAATCGAGCATGATGAGTCCTAACGTCGTTTTGGTGTCGCACCGGCGTCGAGGAGACGCCGGCTTGGGGCCACGGCCCGGATTTGGGCGCGGCGCGTGAAAGCTCCTACTACTTCGAGTACAGCTCGACGATGAGCTGCTCCTGCACCGGCGCGGCCACCTCGCGTCGCTCCGGCTTGCGCAGCACCTTGGCTGTGAGCGACTCATGGTCGGCCTGCAGCCACGCTGGGATCTGTCCGGTGAGCTCGGTGGCGTCCCTGACCACCTGCGTGGCCGGAGTGTCCGCCTTGATGGCGATCACCTCACCCGGGCGCACCTGATATGAGGGGATGTTCACCCGCCGGCCATTGACCGTCCAATGCCCGTGGCGGATGAGCTGGCGTGCCTGACGGCGCGAGGCGGCGAAGCCCAGACGCACGAGCACGTTGTCCAGGCGGCACTCGAGCAGCGCGAGCAGGTTCTCGCCGGTGATCCCCGGCTGCCGCGACGCCTTTTCGTAGTAGCCGTGGAACTGCCTCTCCAGCACCCCGTAGTAACGGCGTGCCTTCTGCTTCTCGCGCAGCTGCACCCGATACTCGCTCTGTTTCATCCGCCCACGCCCGTGCTCGCCCGGCGGGTAGGAGCGCCGCTCCACCCCGCACTTGTCCGTCAGGCATCGCTCGCCCTTGAGGAACAGCTTCTGTCCCTCGCGGCGGCACTGCTTGCACTGTGGGCCTGTGTCTCTTGCCATTCGCTGGTGCTCTTCTTTGTGCTTGTCGCTTGACGGAAGTTCTTAGACGCGCCGGCGCTTGCGCGGGCGGCAGCCGTTGTGGGCCTGTGGGGTGACGTCCTTGACGCCCGTGACCTCGAGGCCGGCTGCCTGCAGCGAGCGGATCGCGGTCTCGCGGCCCGAGCCCGGGCCCTTGACGTAGACCTCGACCTTCTGCAGGCCCTGTTCGAGACCCTTGCGAGCGGCCGCATCGGCGGTCACCTGGGCGGCGAAGGGGGTCGACTTGCGCGAGCCCTTGAAGCCGGCGCCTCCGGCCGACTCCCAGGCGACCACATTGCCGCTGGTATCGGTGAGGGAGACGATCGTGTTGTTGAAGGACGTCTTGATGTGCGCCTGGCCGATGGGGATGTTCTTTTTGGGCTTGCGCCGGCCGCGGGCACGTTTCGGGGCAGGAGGCACTACTTCTTACCCGCCCTCTTTTTGCCGGCCACCTGCATCCGCTTGGGACCCTTGCGTGTGCGCGCGTTGGTCTTCGTCTTCTGCCCGCGCACCGGCAGGCCGCGGCGGTGGCGCAGGCCGCGATAGCAGGCGATCTCCTGAAGGCGTTTGATGTCCTGCGAGCGCTCGCGCCGCAGATCCCCCTCGACGACCGTCCCCTCGTCGATCGCGTCGCGCAGTTTCGCGACCTCGTCCTCGGTCAGGTCGCGCACATACGTGTCGGGGCTGACCCCGACCTCCGCGAGGATCTTGTTCGACGTCGAACGCCCGATCCCGTAGATGTAGGTCAGGCCTATCTCCGAGCGCTTGTTCAGCGGCAGGTTGACTCCGGCGATGCGTGCCATCTAGCCGATCACCCCTGGCGCTGCTTGTGGCGCTTGTTCTGGCAGATCACGAGCACCACCCCGTGGCGGCGGATGATCTTGCACTTCTCGCACATCGGCTTGACCGACGGTCTTACCTTCATGATCCCTTTCGGCGGCTGGGTTCCGGCGACTCGGCTCTGGCTGCCGTTGCGGCCGCCGCTACCGGGTCGTGGAGTCGCTCTAACGCGCGTAGCACACGCCGCGCTGGAGCAGGCCCACAAATATTAGCAACTCCGCTCGCGCGGCCCGCGGCCGCCGGCGGGCACGCCCTGGCGCCGCTCGCGCGCCGCGCGGAGCGTCCGGCGCGCCCGCTCAGCCGGCGCTTGCGACGCCCTCGGGCACGGCGTCGAGCGTGGATGAGCCGGCCGGGAGCTGCCACGGGGTGAGGACCTTCGGGCCGGAGCCCGTGATCGCGACCGTGAACTCGAAATGCGCGGCCGGCGAAGAGTCCTCGGAGTAGATCGCCCAGCCGTCGCCGCCCACGCGCACGGCGGAGGCACCCGAGGTCATCATCGGCTCAACGGCGATCACCATGCCCTCCTCCAACAGCGGGCCCTTGCCGGGTTTGCCGTAGTTCGGCACCTGCGGATCCTCGTGCATGCTCTGACCCACTCCGTGGCCGACGAGCGAGCGCACGACCGACAGCCCCGCGCCCTCCGCCACCGTCTGGATGGCGTTCGACACGTCGCCCATGCGGTTGCCCGCGCGGCACTGCGCAACCCCCGCGAACAGCGACTCCTCGGTCCCGCGCAGCAGATTCTGAGCCTGCTCTGAGATCTGGCCCACGGGGAATGTTCGCGCGGCGTCGGCGACCCAGCCGTCGAGCGTCACGCCCACGTCGATCGAGATGATGTCGCCGCCCTTCAGGCGGTAGGGCCCGGGGATGCCGTGGACGACCATGTCGTTGGGCGAGGCGCAGATCGAGCCGGGAAAGCCGCGGTAGCCCTTGAATGTCGGCAGCGCCCCCTGGGAGCGGATGAAGCGCTCGGCGATCCGGTCGAGCTCTGCGGTGCTGACGCCCGCGCTGATCCTGCCCTCCAGCTGATTGAGCGTGGCCACGAGAATCGCGCCCGAGCGGGCCATCTTGTCGATCTCCTGGGGGGACTTCTTGATGATCACCAGGGCAGCTTAGCTGCTGGGCGATCCTGAAAGACGCGCCTACAGGCCCTCCTCGAGGCGCAGCGTCGCCACCGTGGCCCTGATGTGGGCGTGCACCTCGTTGGCGTCGCGGCGGCCGTCGAAGCGCCGCAGCAGGCCGGCGCGATCGTAGTAGCCGATCAGCGGCTCGGTCTGGGCGTGATAGACCTCGAGGCGCCGCCGGATGACCTCCTCGCTGTCGTCGTCGCGCTGGATCAGGCGCGCTCCGTCCTGATCGCAGATGCCTTCGTGCTTGGGCGGGTCGAAGTCGACGTGGTAGATGTGCCCGGGGTTCTTCACGCACACCCGCCGGCCGGCCAGCCGGCGCACCACGTCCTCGTCGGGAACGTCGATCAGGAGCGCCGCCGTCAGGTGGCGCTCGAGTCCGGCGAGGGCCTCGCTGAGGGCATCGGCCTGCTCCTCGTTGCGGGGAAAGCCGTCCAGCAGGAAGCCATCGCGGGCGTCGCCTTTGCTGATGCGGTCGGTGATCATGCCGATGATCACCTCGTCGGGGACGAGCTCGCCGGCGTCCATGTACTGCTTGGCCTTCTGCCCCAGCTCGCTGCCCGCGGCCACCTGCGCACGAAGGATGTCGCCCGTGGAGATGTGCGGTAGTGCAAAGTCCTCGCGCAGGCGATCTGCCTGCGTGCCCTTGCCCGCGCCCGGCGGACCGAGCAGGATCAGGTTCAACTCGGACACGTCTCGGCGCAGCCTACATCGTGGGCTGGTGTTCTACGAGCGCTGAATGGCGCCCGCCGCGCGAGCGCGCGGGCGCCGCCATGGCGGCGCTACTTGAGGAAGCCCTCGTAGCTTCGCATCATCAGCTGCGCCTCCAGCTGCTTCATCGTTTCAAGCGCCACGCCGATCACGATCAGGATCGAGGTTCCGCCCAGCGGAATGTTCTGGTGCGTGCGCGCGATCAGGATCGTCGGAAGCGCAGCCACCGCCGCGAGGAACAGCGCGCCGGGAAATGTCAGGCGCGCGAGGATGCGGTCGAGGAATTCGGCCGTCGGGCGGCCGGGTCTCACGCCCGGGATGAAGCCCCCGTACTTCTTCAGGTTGTCCGCCTGATCGACCGGGTTGAACGTGACGGCGGTGTAGAAGTAGGTGAAGATGATGATGAAGATCGACTGGCCGACGACGAAGTGCCAGCCGGTCGAGGAGAAGAAGTCGGCGAGCTTCGTGCCCCAGTGGGTTTTGACGAGCTGTCCGATCGTCGGCAGGAAGGTCATGATGCTGACGGCGAAGATCACCGGGATGACGCCCGCCATGTTCACGCGCAGCGGCAGGTAGGTCTGGCCGCCCTCGCTCATCCGCCGCCCGATCACGCGCTTTGCGTACTGCACGGGGATGCGCCGCTGGCCCTCCTGCACGAACACGATGCCCGCGACGACCGCGAGCACGAGGAAGGGCATCATCACCTTGAAGACCTGGTTCTGGCTCGTCCACCACAGCTGGATGCCCGACGGCAGCCGCGAGACGATCGAGGCGAAGATCAACAGCGAGATGCCGTTGCCGATGCCCCGCTGGGTGATCAGCTCGCCGATCCACATCAAGAGCACGCAGCCCGTCGTCAGGCAGATCACGATCAGGAAGATGTGTGGCGCGTCAAAGTGGGTGACGACGGATTCCCCGGCTTTGGCCTGCAGCGTGTGGAACAGGAACACGTAGCCGATCGACTGCGCGAACGCGAGACCCACCGTCAAATAGCGCGTGTACTGGGTGATGCGCGCCTGCCCGACCTCGCCTTCCTTTGAGAGCTTCTCAAGCGACGGCACCGCCACCTGCAACAGCTGCAGGATGATCGAGGAGGTGATGTAGGGCATGATGCCCAGCGCGAATATGGCGATCCGCGACAGCCCGCCACCTGAGAACAGGTTCAGGACGCCGAGTATGTTGGAGCCGCCGAACTCCTTCTGGATGTTGTTGACGGCTGTCAGGTTTACGCCCGGCACGGGGATGTGCGAGCCGAGGCGGTAGATCAGCAACATGCCCGCCGTGAAGGCGATCTTCTTGCGGATCTCCGCTACCTGGAAGGCGTTGAGGATGGTCGAGAGCATGGGCTATCGCGTCCGGAGCGCAGCTAGGCGAGTGCCCGTACGCCGGCGGAACCGCCGATTCTAGTCGATGTGCCCGTGCGCGCGACCGTTTGCACGAGCGGGCGCTGAGTTAGCTCTCGACGATCTCACAGCGGCCGCCGGCCGCCTCGATGCGCTCGCGCGCGCCGGCGCTGAACGCGTGCGCGTGCACGGTCAGGGCCTTGCTGAGCTCGCCCTTGGCGAGCACCTTCACGGGCACGTCCTTGCGGCTGCCGAGCCCGTTGGCCTTCATCAGCTCGATCGTGACCTCGGTGCCGGCGTCGAAACGGCTCTCCAGAGCGGAGATGTTGACCGCCTGGGTGTGTGTGCGGAAGGGCTCGAACGGCATCGACTTCTTCATGTGCGGACCGCGCAGCTTTCGCATGCGCATGTGAATCGGCATCTGCCCGCCCTCGAAGCGCGCCCTGCGCTTGGAGCCCGAGCGCGCGCCCGCGCCCTTCTGTCCGCGGCCCGAGGTCTTGCCGGTGCCGGAGCCTTCTCCGCGTCCGATCCGCTTGCGCGGACGCCGGCTTCCGGGCGCCGGCGCGAGGCTGTGCAGCCCGATGCGCTGCTTCGGTGAGTCCTCGCCGGCGCTCACTTGCCCTCCTTGACCTCGACCAGATGGCGCACGGCGTGCAGCATGCCCCGCGCCTGCTCCGAGTCCTTGACCTCGACGGTCTGCCCGATGCGGTGCAGGCCGAGCGAGCGCAGCGTGTCGAGCTGTTTGGCGTTGGTGCCGTTCTTCGATCGGCGCTGGGTCACGCTCAGGGTGCTCATCACGCCGGCGCCTCCTGCTCGCCGCCCGCGACTGTGCCGCTCGCGGGCTCGCCGGGCGGCTCTGGCGCGCTCGCAGCGCTCGCGGCCTCGCCCGCTCCCGCCTCAGCGCCGGCGCTCTGGACAGCGGCGCCATCGCCACCCGCCGGCGCAGCGCTCGTCGCCTCGCCGTTCGCGGCCGTGGCGCTGATCGTCTCGGCGCTCTCAGGCTCGCCGCCCAGGCCGAGCACCTGGCTGATCGAGAGCCCGCGCAGCGTCGCCACCTCGGCCGGAGTGCGCAGGCCCCGCAGCCCCGCGACAGTGGCCTTGACGAGGTTGATCGGGTTCTGCGTGCCGAGGCTCTTGGAGAGGATGTCGTGGATGCCCGCGAGCTCGAGCACCGCGCGGACGCCGCCGCCGGCGATCACCCCGGTACCGGGGGAAGCCGGCTTGAGCAGCACGCGCCCGGCGCCGAACACGCCCGTGGTCTGATGGGTGATGGTGCTGCCGTGCTTGGGCACGCGGAACAGGTCCTTCTTGGCCCGCTCGACACCCTTCTGGATGGCCAGCGGCACCTCGTTGGCCTTGCCGTAGCCGATGCCCACGACGTCGCGTTCGTCGCCCACCACCACGAGGGCGGTGAACGAGAAGCGCCGCCCGCCCTTGACCACCTTGGCCACGCGGTTGATCTCGACCACGCGCTCCTGGAGGTCCAGGCCGGACTGGCTGACTGAGCGATCTACGGATATGGACATAGGGAAGGGAGAGGGTAGCGGTGGTCGGTGGGCGCCTAAGACACTAGACGGTGATGCCCTGCTCGCGGATCGCCTCGGCGAAAGCACGCACGTGGCCGTGGAAGCGGTATCCGCCGCGATCGAAGACGGCCTCTGAGATCCCGGCCGCCTTGGCCCGCTCGGCGAGCGCCTCGCCGGCGCGCTGCGTGCGCTCGGGCTTGCTGAGCGAGCGCAGCTCTGGCTCAAACCAGTTGACGGCGGCGAGAGTGCGACCCGAGGTGTCGTCGATCAGCTGCGCCGAGAGCCCCTGGTTCGAGCGGAACACGGAGATGCGCGGCCGCGTGGCCGTGCCGGAGATCTTCGCGCGTACCCGCCGCCGCCGTTTCAGCCGCCGATCGCCCTTCGTCAGGATGCTCATGCGCGCTTGCCCACCTTGCGCTGGACGTACTCGCCCTCGTAGCGGATCCCCTTGCCCTTGTAGGGCTCCGGCGGGCGCTGCTTGCGTATGATCGCGGCGGTCTCCCCCACGAGCTGCTTGGAGATGCCCTTCACCACCACCCGAGTCGGTTGGGGCACTTCGAACTCGATCCCCTCGGGTGCCGGGATCGGGACCGGGTGGGAGTAGCCCACCGCAAGCTCGAGGTTCTTTCCCTTCAGCTGGGCGCGATAGCCGACCCCCTGGATCTCAAGGCGCTTCTCATAGCCGGCCGTCACCCCCTGGACCATGTTCGCGACCAGCGATCGGGTGAGCCCGTGCAGCGCCCGGTGTTCGCCGCGATCGGTCGGCCGCGTGACCACCAGCTGCTCGCCGTCCTGGGTGACCGCGATGTCGCGAGGTATCCGCTCTGAGAGTTCGCCCTTGGGTCCGTTCACGCGGACCGCACCGGGCTCGATCGCGACCGTCACGCCGGCCGGCACTGGAATGGGTTGTCTACCGATCCTCGACATGCCCGCTCACCAGACCTGCGCGAGGACCTCGCCGCCGACGCCCGCGGCGCGCGCGTCGTGGCCGGTCATCACCCCATGCGAGGTGGACACGATCGAGGTGCCCATCCCCCCGAGCACCTTGGGGATGTGCTTGGCATCGACGTAGGTACGCCGGCCCGGGCGCGAGACGCGGCGCAGCCCCGAGATCGCCGAACGGCGGTCCTCGGTGTACTTCAGCCGGATCTGGATCAGCTGCCCGGCGGCGCCGTCGGGCGCGGAGATGACCGACCAGGACTCGATGTAGCCCTGCTCATCCAGTATCCGCGCGAGCTCGCTCTTCACTTTGGACGCGGGAATCTCCACCGTCTCATGGGCGGCGTGGATCGCGTTGCGCACCCGCGTCAGGAAATCGGCTATGGGATCGGTCATTGACATGGTTCAGATGGTCTTTCGAAGCTCTCGGCGCGTCCTACCAGGAGGACTTCGTCATCCCGGGGATCTGACCGTTGTGGGCGAGCTCGCGCAGGCAGATGCGGCACACCCCGAACTTGCGATACACCGCGCGCGGACGTCCGCAGCGGTTGCAGCGAGTATAGGCACGGGTTTTGTATTTCGGAGTCCGCGTCTGCTTGACGCGTAGCGATGTCTTGGCCATCAGTCGGTGCTCTCTTTCTTGGCAGAGGCGTCCTCGGCCTTCGCTTTCGGTTTCGCTTTCGGTTTTGCTTTCGGTTTCGCTTTCGCCCTCGGTTTGGCCGGTTTTTTCGCCGCTTTCGGTTTCGCGGGTGCCTTCTCTTCCTCGGCCGGGGCGGCGTTCGCCGGCTTCTCGACGGCATCCTCGCTGGCAACGGCCTGCGGCGCCGCGTCCGCGGGCTGCTCGATGGCATCCTCGTTCGCGACCGCGGCCTCGGGCTCAGCCGGCGCCGCGTCCTCGACCTCGGCCGGCGCGGTCTCGACGATGGCCTCAGCCTCGGCTACGACCCCAGCTTCGGCGACGGCCTCAACGGCGGCCTCATCCTCGGCGACAGCCTCGGCCTCAGTCTCGGCCTCGGCGGCGTCCTCGCTCTGCACGGGTGCGGCGATCTCAGCCTCGGCGACGACCTCAGCCTCGGCGACGGCCTCAGCCTCAACGGCGGCCTCATCCTCGGCGACAGCCTCGGCTTCGGCGGCCTCTGGCTCGGCAGGGGCCGCGGGCTCCGGGGCGACGTCCTCGGTCTCCTCGCCGGGAAGGTCGAAGCCGGCGGGCCTGCCCTGGGCGGCGAAGGGCATGCCCATCGCCGACAGCAGCGCGAACGCCTCAACGTCCGTGGCGGCTGAGGTGGTGATCGTGATGTCCAGACCGCGCACCTGGTCGATCGCGTCGTAGTCGATCTCGGGGAAGATGATCTGCTCGCGCACGCCGAGCGAGTAGTTGCCGCGACCGTCGAAGGAGCGAGGGTTCAGTCCCCGGAAGTCGCGGATGCGCGGGATCGCGATCGAGACCAGGCGATCGAGGAACTCGTAGCCGCGCTCGGAGCGAAGCGTGACCGATACGCCCACCGGCATGCCCTCGCGCAGTTTGAACGCCGCGATCGACTTGCGCGAGCGGCGGACGCTCGGCTGCTGGCCGGCGATCGTCGCCAGTTGCTCAACCGCCGCTTTGAGCACTTTCGAGTCCTGCTTGGCGTCACCGACGCCCATGTTCACGGTGATCTTCTCGATCTTGGGCGCCTGCATCACCGAGGAGTAGCCGAAGCGTCCGATCAGAGCCGGACGGATCTCCTCCAGATAACGGGTCTTCAGGCGGGCCGTGGGGGCGGTTGCGTTCATCGCGGAATGCCTCAGTCGAGCCGGGCGCCGGAGCTCTTGGCCACGCGCACGCGCGCGCCGTTGTCGTCGCGCTCTATGCGCACGCGCGTCGGCTTGCCCTTCGGGTCAAGCAGCATCACGTTTGAGATATGGATCGGGCCCTCGCGCTCGATCACGCCGCCGCCCACGGTCCCGCCGGCGCCGCCGAAGGCGCTCGAGTCGCGCACCTGCTCGGGGCGGGTGTGTAGCTTGACCATGTTGAGGCCCTCCACGTACAGGCGCTCGCGCTTGGGCTCGGTGCGCAGCACGCGCCCGCTCTTGCCGCGATCCTTGCCGGCCATCACGCGCACCTGGTCGCCGGAGCGGATGTTCAGCGTGCGCCGCTTTCTGGCGACCGGCTGACGGGCCATCACAGCACCTCCGGAGCGAGCGAGACGATCTTCATGAAGTTGCGATCGCGCAGTTCCCGGGCCACCGGTCCGAACACGCGCGTTCCGCGCGGGTTGTTCTGGTCGTCGATGATCACCGCGGCGTTCTCGTCGAAGGCGATGTAGGTGCCATCGTCACGGCCGATCGGCTTTTTGGTGCGCACCACGACGGCCGTCACGACGTCGCCCTTTTTGACGGCGCCCTGCGGGTTCGCCTGCTTGACGGTGGCGGTGATCACGTCCCCGACGAACGCATACCGGCGCCTGGATCCGCCCTTCACGCGAATGCAGAGGATCTCGCGCGCTCCCGTGTTGTCGGCGACGCGCAGTCGCGTCTCGTTCTGGATCATCGCGCCCTCTCCACCACGTCCACGAGCTTCCAGCGCTTGCTCCGCGACAGCGGACGGCTCTCGATGACCCTCACCACGTCGCCCTCGTGGGCGTCGTTGTTCTCATCATGGGCATGCAGCGTGCTCGAGCTGCGCACGATCTTCTCGTAGCGACGGTGACGTCGAGCGATGTCGATGCGCACGGTGATCGTCTTCTCGGCCTTGTCGGATACGACGACCCCCTGGCGC
The DNA here is from genome assembly GCA_963761355.1 of uncultured Solirubrobacteraceae bacterium. Classification (GTDB taxonomy): domain Bacteria; phylum Actinomycetota; class Thermoleophilia; order Solirubrobacterales; family Solirubrobacteraceae; genus Palsa-744. The sequence goes on along the minus strand of CAVXHC010000007.1, from coordinate 119,041 downwards.
ACCCTGCGCGTGCCTTCGACGGGGGCATGCACCGGCGCGAGCGGCTCGCGCGCGGGAGCGGCCGCACGGCGCTCGGCCGCCTTGGCGCGTTCCTGAAGGCGCCGTGCCCGGCGGCGCACGGCCTTGGCCCGGCGCTCCACGAGCCGCTCGGCGTGGCGCTCCTCGGGGCTTCGCGGCGGCCGCGGGCCGGCCGCGCGCTGTGTTCGCGCCCGGCGGCGACGCTCCTTCGGCGGCAGCTGCTCAGCCGGCTCGCCGGCGCTCGCCTGCGGGGTCTCTTCCACCTCCGCGCCCGAGGCGCTCTCGGCAGCCTCTGGAGCCTCCTCGGCGGGAGCGGCCGGCGCCTCCTCTGAAGCCGCCTCGGTCTCCGGCGCCTGCTCGGCCTCCGGTGCCGCCTCGGTCTCCGCAGGCGCCTCGGCCTCCGGCGCCGCGGCTGCCTCAGGGGCCTTCGAGGCCTCCTCCGGGGGGGCCTGCGCGTCGGCGTTCTCAGGTGTCTCGTTGTCTGGTTCGTCAGCCATGTTTGTCAATCGTCCTGTCTTGAAGCTCAGTTGCCATGCTCGCGGGCGGCGGCGGCCGTGCGCTCGCGCACCACGGTCAGCGCCCGGGCGAGGTCGCGCCTTGCGCGTCCCATGCCGGCGGTGTTGTCGAGTTCCCCGGTCGCGTTGGCGAAGCGCAGGCCGAATACGTCTTTGCGCAGCGCGGCGACGTGTTTCTCGAGTTCTGAGTCCTGCATGTCGCGGATCTCCCTGGCCTTCATCTCCTCGACGCCCCTCAGTCCTCGCGCAGCACGAACTTGGATTTCAGCGGCAGCTTGTGCGCGGCCAGGCGGATCGCATCCCGTGCCAGGGGCTCGGTGACCCCCGCCAGCTCGAACATCACGCGTCCGGGCTTGACCACGGCGACCCAGCCTTCGGGCGAGCCCTTGCCGGAGCCCATGCGCGTCTCGGCCGGCTTCTTGGTGGTCGGCTTGTCGGGGAAGACGTTGATCCACACCTTGCCGCCACGCTTGATCTTGCGTGTCATCGCCACTCGCGCGGCCTCGATCTGGCGGTTCGTGAGCCAGCCGCCCTCGAGCGCCTTCAGCCCGTACTCGCCGAACTGGACCTTGACCTGGCCACGCGAGGTGCCGCGGCGACGCCCGCGGTGCTGCTTGCGATGCTTGACGCGCTTGGGGGACAGCATCAGCGCCCGCCTCCGCCATTGGGAGCTCCGCCGCCGCCGGGCCGGGGACCGCGTCCACCGCCCCCTCCGCCGCCGGGCCCGCGACCGCCACCGCCTCGGCCACCGCCGCCGCCGAATCCGCCCGCTCCGCGGCCTCCGCCACCCGCGCCTCCGCCTCCGCCGCCGGGGCCACGCCCGCCACCACCGCCGCCGCCGCGTCCACGGCCACGACCGTCGCGGCCATCGCGGCCGCCCCTGCCGTCGCGCTCGGAGCTGGGCGCCGCCGGCGCGGTCATGTCGGTGAGGTCCGCGCCGGTGTAGCCCTCGGGCATGATCTCGCCCTTGTTCACCCAGCACTTCACGCCGATCCGCCCGAAGGTCGTGCGCGCCTCATAGAAGCCGTAGTCGATGTCCGCGCGCATCGTGTGCAGCGGCACGCGACCGTCGGAGTAGCTTTCCGTGCGCGCCATCTCGGCGCCGCCCAGGCGCCCGGCAACCTGCACCTTCACGCCCTTTGCGCCGGATCGCATCGCGCTGGTCAGCGCGCGCTTCATCGCGCGGCGGAAGGCCACCCGGTTCTGCAGCTGCTCGGCGATCGACTGGGCCACGAGCCTCGCGTCGAGCTCGGGGCGCTTGATCTCGAGAATGTTGACCTTGATCTGCTTGTTGGTCATGCGATGCAGATCGCGGCGCAGGGCGTCCACTTCGGTGCCCGACTTGCCGATCACGATGCCCGGCCGGGCCGTGTGGATGTTGACCTCGAGTTCGTTCGCGTCCTTGCGGATGGTGATGTCCGAGAGGCCGGCGTGCGAGAGCTTGCCGACGATGTGCTCGCGGATGCGCACGTCCTCGGCGAGGTACTCGGCGAAGTTCTTCTCGTTGAACCAGTTCGACTTCCAGTCGTGGATGTAACCCACGCGCATTGCCTCTGGATGAACCTTCTGTCCCATGTCTCAGCTCAGCTCTATCTCTTGGTTTTCCGGGGCTCGGGCCCCGAGGTCAGCGTGATCGTCAGGTGGCTCGTGCGCTTGCGGATCGGCGCGGCTCGTCCCATCGCGCGCGGGCGGAAGCGCTTCAACGTCGGCCCCTCATCGGCGTACGCCTCACGGACGATCAGATCGTCCTCGAGCAGCTCGTGGTTGCTCTCGGCGTTTGCCACCGCCGACTCGAGCAGCTTGCTCCAGTCGCGCGCCACCTCACGAGGGGTGAAGGCGAGGATAGCGCGTGCCTCCTGCACCGACTTGCCGCGCAGATGCCCGCACACCATCCGCGCCTTGCGCGCGGATGTGCGCACATAGCGCGCGCGGGCGCGCACCACCCGGCGGCGCGCACCGGGTTTTTTCGAGTCTTTGCGCGCACGTACGGCCGGTTTCGGCTCGGCTTTCGCCGGCGCTTCTGCGGCTTTGGGCTCTTTGCCGGCTTTGGGCTCTTTGGCCGCTTTCGGCTCTTTGTCCGCGGCGGGCTCTTTGTCTGCAGACTCCTTCGCCTCGGGCTCTTTGGCCTCCGCGGCCTCTTTCGCGTCGGCGGCTTTTTTCGCTGCCGGTTTTTTGGCCGCGGGCGTTTTCGCCGCCGCGGCTTTGGCTTTCGCTTTGGCTTTGGCGAGCGGTTTTTTCGACGCTTTTTTGGCGGCGGGCTCCTCGGGCGTTGCGCCCGGGACGTCCTGCTCGTCCTCGGCGCTCATCGGACCCTCCCCGACCCCGCGTGTCCGCGGAACACGCGCGTCGGCGCGAACTCGCCGAGCTTGTGGCCGACCATCGACTCGCTGACGAACACGGGCACGTGTTTGCGCCCGTCGTGAACGGCGATCGTGTGGCCCACCATCTCGGGAAAGATGGTCGAGGCGCGCGACCAGGTGCGCAGCATTTTTTTGTTGTTCTCCGCGTTCAACGCCTCGATGCGAGCCATCAGCCGCTCTTCGACCCACGGGCCCTTCTTGCTCGAGCGGCTCATCGCTGCTTACCCTTGCCGCGCCGTCTGCCGCGCACGATGGCGGAGTCCGAGGCCTTGTTCTGCTTGCGCGTGCGATAGCCGAGCGTGGGCACGCCCCACGGGGTGACGGGGTGGCGACCGGCCGTGGTCGAGCCCTCACCGCCGCCGTGCGGATGGTCGACCGGGTTCATCGCCACGCCACGCGTCTGCGGGCGCACGCCCATGTGGCGCTTTCGCCCGGCCTTGCCCACCTTGACGTTCTGGTGATCGGCGTTGCCGATCGTGCCGACGGTGGCACGGCACTCCGCGCGCACCAGCCGCATCTCGCCGGAGGGTAGCCGCAGCGTCGCCATCTCGCCGTCCTTGGCCATCAGCTGCACCGAGGCGCCGGCCGAGCGTGCCATCTGCCCACCCCTGCCCGGCTGCAGCTCCACGTTGTGCACGACCGTGCCCACCGGCATGCGCGCGAGCTCCATGCAGTTGCCGACCGCGATGTCGGCGCCGTCTCCCGAGGCGACCGTCATCCCCACGGTCAGCCGCTGCGGCGCCAGGATGTAGCGCTTCTCGCCGTCGAGGTAGTGCAAGAGGGCGATGTAGGAGGAGCGGTTGGGGTCGTACTCGATCGCGGCCACCCTCGCGTCCACGCCGTCCTTGCGCCGCTTGAAGTCGACGCGCCGGTATGCGCGCTTGGCGCCCCCGCCGCGGTGGCGTGAGGTCTTGCGCCCGTGGGCGTTGCGCCCGCCGCTCTTCTTGAGGCCTTCGACCAGCGTCTTCTCGGGCTCGGTCTTGGTGATCTCGGCAAAGTCCGGATAGGAGACGAACCGCCGTCCGGGGCTGGTGGGCTTGGGCTTGCGGATTGGCATTGCGCGAGACTCCTAGTCGAGGGCCGCGAGGCCCTGGAAGATCGGGATGTTTTCGCCCTCGCCCAGCTGCACGATGGCCTTCTTCCATGCGCGCGTCTGCCCGCTGGTGATGCCCCGGCGCTTGGGCTTGGGCTTGACGCTCATCGTCCTGACCTCCACCACGTGAACGTCGAACAGCGCCTCCACCGCCTGGCGAATCTGCGTCTTGTGCGCGTCGTTGTGGACTCGGAAGGTGTAGCGGTCGGCGGCCGAGAGCACGTAGGTCTTCTCTGAGACGACCGGGCTGATGATCACCTGGGTGGGGTCCATCAGGCCTTCGCCTCCTCGCCGGCGCTCTGCGCGGTCTTGAGTGCGGCCCTCGCCTGCTTGCCCGCCCGCTCGGTGAGCGCCTCAAGAGCGGGCTCTGAGACGAGCAGCGAGGCTGCACCGAGCAGGTCGGTGACGCCGACGCTGTCGCTGAGCAGCACGGCGACGCGGTCGAGGTTGCGGAACGAGAGCGCGGCCGCCGACTCCTCGACCGTGAGCACCACGAGCGTCGGGCGGATCTGATCCCAGTCTTCGAGCAGATCGAGCGCCTGGCGCGTCTTCGGCTCCTTGAAGGCGCCCGCATCGAGGATCGCGATCGTGCCGCGCTCGGCGTGCAGCGACAGCGCGCTGCGCAGCGCGGCCCGCTGCTCCTTGCGATTGACCTTGAAGGTGTAGGAGCGCGGTTTCGGTCCGAACGCCGTGCCCCCGCCGGTCCAGATGGGAGAGCGGTTCGAGCCCGCGCGCGCGCGTCCGGTGCCCTTCTGGCGCCAGGGCTTCGCGCCGCCGCCGGAGACCATGCCGCGCGTCTTCGTGGCCGCCGTGCCGCGCCGGCGAGCGGCCTGCTCGGCGCGCACGCTCTGATGCACGAGCGGACCGGAGAAGCGCGCGCCGAAGGCGCTCTCGTCGAGCTTTACCTTTTTGGCCGAGGGACCGGCGCCGAGGATCGGGGCGTCAGGCATCGCTTCGCACCTCCACCACGCCGCCCTTGGGACCCGGCACCGAGCCGCGCAGCAGCAGCAGGTTCTGCTTCTGATCTACCGCCACGATCTCAAGGCCCTTCTGCGTCACGCGCCTGTTGCCCATCTGCCCCGGGCCGCGCATGCCCTTGAACACGCGCGAGGGCGTGGCCGAGGCTCCGATCGAGCCGGGCGCGCGCACGTTGTGGGAACCGTGCGACTTCGGCCCTGAGACGAAGTTGTGGCGCTTGATCGTTCCCTGAAAGCCCTTGCCCTTGGAGCGCCCGGACACCTTCACGCGCGCGCCCACCTCGAAGGACTCGACCGTCACCGTCCCGCCGAGCTCGAGCTGGCCGGCCTCGTCGCGGAACTCCGCAAGCACGCGCATCGGCGGGGCGTCGGCCTTCTTCAGATGGCCGAGCTCGGGTTTTGAGAGGTGCTTCTCCTTGGTCTGGCCGAAGGCCAGCTGCACGGCGTCGTAGCCGTCTCGCTCAGGCGTGCGGATCGCCGTCACCGGACACGGTCCGGCCTGCAGCACGGTCACGCGGGCGACGCTGCCATCCTCCTGGAAGACCTGGGTCATACCGAGCTTTGTGGCGAGGATGGCGGACATGTGGACGGGGGCGGGTGTCTGGTGGACGGTGCGAGGGAGGTCTCAGGGCAGCGGTTGGAGTCGGCGCTCAGGTGGCCAGACGAATCTCGATGTCCACACCGGCCGGCAGATGATCCAGGCGCTGCAGCGAGTCGACCGTCTTGGGCGTCGGTTGGTGGATGTCGATCAGGCGCTTGTGCGTGCGGATCTCGAAATGCTCGCGCGAGTCCTTGTCCTTGAAGGGCGAGCGGATCACGCAGTACACGTTCTTCTCGGTCGGCAGCGGCACGGGTCCGGAGACGGTCGCGCCCGTGCGCGTGGCCGTCTCCACGATCTCCTTCGCCGCCGACTCGATTGCGGACGTGTCATAGGCCTTGAGCCGGATGCGTATCTTGTTTTGGGTGGCTGATGCCATGGTGTGTCGGGTGTCTCTCTCGTCTTCTGTGATGCTGCGTTCTCGCGGGTCCTCAGGCGGGATGCTCCCGCCGGACCCCTCCCGAGGGCGGCGCCTGAAGGAGCGGATCCCGTCTGCGGGACCGGCCGCCTTCGCCGCCGCCCACGCCTCATCGGCGGGGCTAGTTAGTCGTATCGGACTGCCAACAGGTGTACCGCCCCGACGATCCCCCGGGGACGGGTGCTACTGAACGATCTCTGTCACCACGCCTGAGCCGACTGTGCGGCCGCCCTCCCTGATGGCGAAGCGAAGGCCCTGGTCCATCGCGATCGGCTGGATCAGCTCGATCTCCATCTGTACGTTGTCCCCGGGCATGACCATCTCGACGCCGTCCGGCAGCTTTGCCACGCCGGTGACGTCAGTGGTGCGGAAGTAGAACTGGGGCCGGTAGCCCGTGAAGAACGGAGTGTGGCGTCCGCCCTCCTCCTTCTTCAGCACGTAGACCTCGGCCTTGTACTTGGTGTGCGGGGTGATGGACCCCGGCTTGCACAGCACCTGGCCGCGCTCGATCTCCTCGCGCTTGGTGCCACGCAACAGGCAGCCGACGTTGTCGCCGGCCTGACCCTGGTCGAGGATCTTGCGGAACATCTCAACGCCCGTGACCACCGTCGAGGTGGTGTCGTGCACGCCGACGATCTCGACCGTGTCGCCCGTGTTGACGATGCCCTGCTCGACGCGGCCGGTGGCGACCGTCCCGCGGCCGGTGATCGAGAACACGTCCTCGACCGGCATCAGGAACGGCTTGTCCAGCTCGCGCACGGGCTCGGGGATGTAGGTGTCGAGCGCCGCCGCCAGCTCGATGATCTTCTCCTTGGACGGCTCGTCGCCTTCGAGCGCCTTCAGCGCCGAGCCGGTGATGAAGGGAATGTCGTCGCCGGGGAAGTCGTATTCGGAGAGCAGCTCGCGCACCTCGACCTCGACCAGCTCCAACAGCTCCTCGTCGTCGACCATGTCGGCCTTGTTGAGGAACACGACGATGTAGGGGACTCCCACCTGGCGGGCCAGCAGGATGTGCTCGCGGGTCTGCGGCATCGGTCCGTCGGCCGCCGAGACCACGAGGATCGCGCCGTCCATCTGGGCGGCGCCGGTGATCATGTTCTTCACGTAGTCGGCGTGGCCGGGACAGTCCACGTGCGCGTAGTGACGGTTCTCGGTCTGATACTCAACGTGGGAGGTGGCGATCGTGATCCCGCGTTCCTTCTCCTCGGGAGCGTTGTCGATCTCCTCGAAGCTGCGCGCTTCCGCGCCTCCCTTCTCCGCCAGCACGGTCGTGATGGCAGCGGTCAGCGTCGTCTTGCCATGGTCGATGTGACCGATGGTCCCGACGTTGACGTGCGGCTTGTCGCGCTCGAACTTCTCCTTCGCCACTTTTGGTGTCTCCTGTATCGACTTGTATGTCCGCCTCTGTGATGGCGAACCGGGGAAATCTATCTGACTGGCGCCTTCCGTGACTGCTGCCTGCACTCCCGCCCCTGCGACCGGCGCCCTGCGGGAGCTGCGCTCGGCCGCCTAGGCCGGGACCGGCTCGCCCGTACGCTGCTCGACGATCTTCTCGGCGATGTTCGGGGGAACCTCCTCGTAGCCCTCAAACTGCATGGTGTGGGTGGCGCGTCCCTGCGTGTTGGAGCGCAGGTCGGTGGCATAGCCGAACATCTCCGACAGCGGCACGCGGGCGGTGACCGCCAGCGCGTTGCCGCGGCGCTCCTGACCCTCGACGCGACCACGGCGGCGGCTGAGATCGCCGATCACCTCGCCCAGGAAGTCCTCGGGGGTGACGACCTCGACCGCGAAGATCGGCTCGAGCAGCACCGGCTTGGCGCGCCTCGCGGCCTCCTTGAATGCGATCGAGCCGGCGACCTTGAAGGCGATCTCCGAGGAGTCCACGTCGTGGTACTTGCCGTCGGTCAGCGTCACGCGCAGGTCGACCATCGGGTAGCCCGCCTTGACGCCGTTCTCGAGCGCCTCTTCGACGCCCTTGCGCACCGCCGGGATGTACTCGGAGGGGATGTTGCCGCCCTTGATCTTGTTGATGAAGTCAAAGCCCTCGCCGGGGTTGGGTTCGAGGCTGATGTAGACCACCCCGAACTGGCCGGAGCCGCCGGTCTGGCGCACGAACTTGCCTTCGATCTTCTCGACCGTGCCCCTGACCGTCTCGCGGTAGGAGACCTGCGGGCGCCCGACGTTGGCTTCGACGCCGAACTCCCGCTTCATGCGGTCGACGAGCACCTCCAGGTGCAGCTCGCCCATCCCCGAGATCTCGGTCTGGCCGGTCTCTTCGTTGGTGCGCACCTGGAAGGTCGGGTCCTCCTCGGCCAGGCGTCCCAGCGCGATCGACATCTTCTCCTGGTCGATCTTCGTCTTGGGCTCGACCGCGACCTTGATGACGGGCTCTGGGAAGACGATGTTCTCGAGGTGGATCGGCGCGTCGGGGGCGGCGAGCGTGTCGCCCGTGATCACCTGCTTGATGCCGACGGCGGCGGCGATGTCGCCGGCGTAGACCTCGGCGACCTCCTCGCGCTCGTTGGCGTGCATCATCAGGATGCGCCCGATCCGCTCGGTGCGCCCGGAGCCGACGTTGAGCACGCGCGCGCCCGCGTCGAGATGGCCGGAGTACACGCGGAAGTAGGTGAGCTTGCCGACGTAGGGGTCGGCGGCGATCTTGAACGCCAGCGCCGCGAACGGCTCGGAGTCATCGGCGTGGCGTGTGACCTCGCGCTCCTGCTCCTCGCCCTTGATCAGTTCGGTGCCGACCACCGGTGGCACGTCCAGCGGCGAGGGCAGATAGTCGATGACCGCGTCAAGCAGCGGCTGCACGCCCTTGTTCTTGAACGAGGAGCCGCACAGCACGGGGGTCAGCTTGGTCGACAGCGTGGCCTTGCGGATGGCCAGCTTGAGGGCCTCTTCGGAGACCTCTGATTCTTCGAGGATCGACTCGAGCAGGCCGTCGTCGTAGTGGGAGACCTCCTCCAGCAGGTGTTCGCGCGCGGCCGCGGCCGCGTCGGCGAGGTGCTCGGGTATGTCGAGCTCTTCCTGTTCGGTGCCGAGCTCGTCCTTGTAGACGATCGCCTTCATCGTGACCAGGTCGACGATGCCCTCGAAATCGCCCTCGGCGCCGATCGGCAGCTGGATCGGCACGGGGTGGGCGCCGAGACGATCGATCATCGTCTGCACGCCCTTGTCGAAGTCGGCGCCGATGCGGTCCATCTTGTTGATGTAGGCGATGCGCGGCACGTGGTACTTGTCGGCCTGGCGCCACACCGTCTCTGACTGCGGCTCGACGCCGGCGACCGAGTCGAACAGGGCGATCGCGCCATCGAGCACTCGCAGCGAGCGCTCGACCTCGACCGTGAAGTCGACGTGCCCGGGCGTGTCGATGATGTTGATCCGGTGATCCTTCCACTGCGCGGTGGTCGCGGCGGAGGTGATCGTTATGCCGCGCTCCTGCTCCTGCTCCATCCAGTCCATCGTCGCGGCCCCGTCGTGGACCTCGCCGATCTTGTAGGTGCGCCCGGTGTAGTAGAGGATGCGCTCGGTCGTCGTCGTCTTACCGGCGTCGATGTGAGCCATGATCCCGATGTTCCGGGTGTTTTGGAGGGTGAACTTACGTGGCATGGGTGTGGGTGGGGGGTCGGAGGGAGGGTTGTGTGAGAAACGGCGCCTTCAGCGGCAGTCTTGAGTCATGCAAGCGTTTTCGGGCAAAAAAATGGGCCCCCCGGGCCCACGCGCGCTGATGGTCTGTCCTGGACCGTTCTGCGTCGTTATCTGCTCGAGGTCTCCATCTTGGTTTGCCGCAGCGCGGGAAAACCCTGCTCACACGTCACTGTCGACCCGCGACACCGCTTCGACTATAGCAGAGCAATTCTGGGCATCCACCCCCTCAGCGAAGGGGTTTTGACCCGGATTTCAAGGCCGTCTGCGGGCCCTCGCAGGCCTCCTCGGGCGAGGCATCCTCGAACATGTCGCCGAGCAGCGCGAGCACCTGCGTGGCGGCGCGGAGGTCCTCTGACCCCACACCCCGCAGGGCCTCGTCCCAGCGGCTCTTCCAGGCCTCGCGCTTGGCCTCGATCTTGCGTTCGCCCTGGCGCGTCAGCCGCGAGACCACCACGCGGCGGTCGGTATCGGAGCGAACCCTTTCGACGTGACCGCTCGCGGCCAGGTGGTCGAGCATCTGCGTGACGGTCGCGGGGGTCAGTCGCGCGGCGGCCGCGAGATCTCCCGCCGAGAGCTCGCCGCGCTCGTCGAGCTCGATCAGCAGCTCGAACTGGGCGTGGCTCAGCTCCGAGCCGGCCAGGTGCGTGTCGCGCCCGCGCAGGCGGCTGAGGCTTCGGAACAGGCGGCGGAACTGAAGACCGAGCTCGGTCAGCTCGTCCGGGCCCTGAGCGGTGTCGGTCGTGTCGGTGGTGGCCATCAGACGTTCTTCCTAGGCACCGAGCGGCTCGACGGTCGACTCGGCGTTGGCGGCGGCGCGGCTGAGCCGTGCGCCCGGATGCTCGGCGCGCAGCAGCACGACGCACGGGACCAGCCCGATCGCGGCCGTCCCGAACGACCACCAGTAGGCCGTGTTGAAGGCGTGCGCGAGGTGGGTGACCGAAGGCGCGTGCCCGCTCGCTCGCTGTAGCACGACCGCCAGCACCGCGGTCCCGATCGCACCTCCGACTCGCTGCAGCACGTTCATCTGCGGCGTGGCATCGGAAAGCTGGTCCGGTCGCAGCGAGGCGAACGCGGCGGTCATGGCCGGCATGAAGGAGAAGCCGATGCCGACGCCCCGCACGAGCAGCACCGCTGAGATCCCGAGAATCGAGCTGTTGGCGCCGATGAAGGCCAGCGGGATCGTCGACAGGCACAGCACCGAGACCCCGACCAGCGCTATGCGGCCGCCGCCGAAGCGGTCGGTCAGGCGCCCGGCCACGGGCATCGCGACGAGCATGCCGAGGCCCTGGGGCCCGACCAGAAGGCCTGTCGCGATCAGGCTCTCGTGGCGGACTTCCTGGTAGTAGAGCGGTACGAGGATCATCGCGCCGAACAGGGCGGCGCCGAGCGCGAAGGTGGTGAACGAGGCGGCCGCGAAGATGCGGTTCTTGTAGAGGCGGATGTCGAGCAACGGGCGCTCGACGCGCAGCGCGTGCCAGCAGAACACCCCCGTCAGTGCGAACCCGGCGATGATCGGCCACACGACGATCGCCGCCGTCAGGCTGGTCCCCGGCGTGCCGAGCTGGGCGAGGCCGTAGACGACGACGCTCGAGGCGGTGGACAACAGGGCGAGTCCGACCACGTCAAGGCGCCCGGCCTCACCGGATTCGGTGTGCGGGATTATCCGCCAGCCGAGGATGAAGGCCACGAAGCCGATCGGCACGTTGACGAGGAAGATCCACGACCAGTGCAGCCCCTCGAGGATCGTGCCGCCGACCACGGGCCCGAGGATCGGCCCGAGCATCGCCGGCATCGCCACGATGCCCATCACGCGGCCCATCCGCTTGGGCCCGGCGACCTGGGCCATGATCAGCTGGGCGATCGGCATGATCATGCCGCCGCCCGCCCCCTGCAGCACGCGGAACAGCACGAGCTCGGTGGTGGAGGTGGCGATCGCGCACAGGGCCGAGCCGATCGTGAACAGCACGAGCGAGGTCATGTACACGCGCTTTGCGCCGAAGCGGCGCGCCGCCCAGCCGGTGACGGGAATGACAGCGGCCAGCGACAGCAGATAGCCGGTGATCACCCACTGGATCTGCGCCAGCGAGCTGTGCAGGTCGTGCCCGAGCGTGTGCAGCGCGACGTTGACGATCGTCGTGTCGAGGATCGACATGATCATCCCGAGGATCACCACGCCGGCGATCTTCCACACGTAGGGCTCTATCCGATCAGAGGCCTCCGGGTGAAAGCCGGGATCGGTTGTCGTCGCGGGAGAAGACATTCGGTACCGAAAGTTTAGGTACCAAACCTTCTCCCTTCAAGCCCCCTGTGCGCAGGATCACACAAACGTCCAGAGCGCCGCGCGGGCGACGGTCTACCAGCGGTAGTGCGCGAAGGCCTTGTTGGCCTGGGCCATGCGGTAGATGTCGTCCTTGCGCTTGTAGGCGCCGCCCTGCTGTGACTGCGCGTCCATCAGCTCGTTGGCCAGGCGCTGGGCCATCGACTTCTCGCGGCGGCTGCGCGCGAACTCGACGAGCCAGCGCACCGCCAGCGTGCGAGCGCGCCTCGCGGGCACCTCCACCGGCACCTGGTAGGTGGCGCCGCCGACGCGCCGCGAGCGGACCTCGAGCGAGGGCGTCAGTGCCCTGATCGACGCCTCAAGCGACTCCACCGGGTCTTTGTCCGAGCGCTCGGCGACCAGTGCCAGCGCGTCGTAGACGATCCGCTCGGCTGTGGACTTCTTGCCGTCGAGCATGACCTTGTTGATGACCTGCTGAACGAGCTTCGATCGGTGGATCGGGTCCGCGTCGACGGGGCGGATCTGGGCGGCTGCGCGTCTTGGCATGGCGCTCTATTTCTTCTTCACGCCGTACTGCGAGCGGGCCTTTTTGCGGTCGCTCACGCCAGCGGCGTCGAGTGTGCCGCGCACGACCTTGTAGCGAACGCCCGGCAGATCCTTGACACGGCCGCCGCGCACGAGCACGACCGAGTGCTCCTGCAGGTTGTGCCCCTCGCCGGGGATGTAGGCGGTCACCTCGATCGAACCGGAGATGCGCACGCGCGCAACCTTGCGCAGCGCGGAGTTAGGCTTCTTCGGGGTGGTCGTGTACACGCGCGTGCAGACGCCGCGGCGCTGCGGCGCGGCGACTTTCTTTTTGCGCCCGCTGCCGGACTTCAGGCCCGGCGTGGCGAGCTTCTTCTTGGGGGACACGCGCCCCTTGCGCACGAGTTGAGAGGTTGTGGGCATCGGGCGGTGATGCTAGCAGCGCTGCGCCTGCGAGCGCTACGCGCTTGCGCTTGCGGGCACGCCGGCCGAACGCACGGGCGCCGGCATCAGCGCCGAGGCCACGATCACGAGTACGAATGCGCAGGCCTGGAGCACGACCCCGACCGGACTGGCCGCCATCGGGTCGCCGAAGACGAGGATGCCGCCGGCGATGCCGGCGATGTTCGCGGCGGTCCCGGTGACGGCGATCACGGGGACGGCGTCGCCGTCCTGCAGCGCCCGCGCGGAGGCGTAGAAGGCGACGATCGAGGCGATCACGGCGACCGCGAGCCAGGGGCTCAGCACGAGACCCATTACCCCATGGGCGCCGGTGATGCCGGTGAGCGCCTTGATCGAGGTGTCAGAGACGCCGAACAGGATTCCCGCGGCGGCGGCGAGCATCACGCCGTGGTGCTCGACCGGCCCGCCCATGCGCGGGCCCATGATCAGAAGACCGCCGATACCGAACAGGCCGGCCTCGAAGGAGATCATCGCCGCCTGTGAGAACTGCGAGTGCGCGCCGTGGAAGGACGGCAGCGTCAGCCCCAGCGTGACGAGGCCCGCGGCGGTCAGCATCAGCCCGAGCCACTGGCGGCGGCCGACCTTGAAGCCGAACATGCGGTCGGCCATCACCGCGATGAAGACGACGCCGGCCGCGAGCGAGACCTGGATCACGGACATCGGCGCGAGCGCGAGCGCGGCCACGTGCAGGCCCCAGCTGGCGGTCGCGATGATCATGCCGAGCGTGAACCACTTCGAGGAGTAGAGCAGCCGCACCGAGTGAAACGGCCGGCGCAGATCGATCCTCGGCACCGAGTTGGCACCACGGTACTTGAAGAAGAAGCCCAGGTTCGCCACGAAGGCACAGGCGAGCGCGAGCAGGATGCCGAGATCGAGGCTCATCGGCGCGCGCAGGGGTATTGGGGTAGCGGAAGGCTGGGCATCATCGATGAGTGGTGGTCATGGGAGCTCGAGTGGTTCTGCGGGTGCGTCTTCTGGTCCTAACCCCTCGCTCCCACTGAAGGGTCCATCGGCATAACCCTCGGCTGCTTTACTCACAGCCGCCGATGTCCGCAGATTGCCCGTCCAACCTGTGTGCCAGCTAAAGACCGTATCTGAACTGAAGATGATGAACGACACAAGCAAACCCCTGCTGATGGTCGACATCGACGGGGTGATCTCGCTGTTCGGCGCCGGAGGCCACGGCGCCACATGGCCGGCGGGGCCAGATCGCGGGCGCGAGCAGGCGGCCGCCCAGGGGAGCTTCCACTCGATCGACGGCATGCCCCACTTCCTTTCGTCCACGGCGGCCGCACACCTGCTCGAGCTGACAGCGGACTTCGACCTGGTGTGGGCGAGCGGCTGGGAGGAGCGCGCCGAGGAGCACCTGCCGCGCCTGCTCGGGCTGCCGGCGGGGCTGCCGTTTCTTCGCTTCGAGCGCTCACCGGGCACCAGCAACGCCCACTGGAAGCTCGCCGCCATCGACGCATACGCCGGGCTGCGCCCGCTGGCGTGGATCGACGACGCCTTCAACGAGGCCTGCCACGAGTGGGCGGCCGAGCGCCCGGCGCCGACGCTGCTCGTGCGCACAGAGCCGAGGGACGGGCTCACGACGCGGGAGGCGCACTTGCTGGCGGCGTGGGCGCAGGAGCGCTCTGCGGTGTGAGCGATGCCGCCCCGGGCAGGTTCAGCGGCGCTGAGACCGCCGCCGGCACGCCCGCGCCGCCGGGGCAGAGCGTGCGCAGCCAGATGCCTTCGCGGCCGCCGGGCGCGATGCTCACAGGTGCGGAGAATTCGCCGTTCGCGCCGGTGACGGCCTGGGCGAGCGTCTGCTCGAGCACGACTTCGCCCTTCTCAGAGACGCTCCGCATCTGAACCTCGACCGGCGCCCCGGCGATCGGGGTCCCGTCCAGATAGCTCAGAGCACCCGTCAGCACGCCCGCCTGGGAAGTTGCACCCGCAGCCAGCGCGAGCGTGATCCGCGCGGGGCGCCCTGCCAGCTGAAGCACGATCCGCCGGATGCGCGGGAGCTCGCCGTAGAGGACGTCGCCCGGGCAGTCGGTCGAGTCGGCGTCGCGATGGCCTGAGATATGCGAAAGCGAGACGTGCGCGCCCGCAGGAAAGCGGCTGTAACTGGCGCCCGCCGGGTTGACGCGCACCGTCACCCGCCCGACGGCCGGGACGCCGTGCAGCGACAGCTTCCACGCCAAAAGACGCTCGAGCGATTGCCTCGCGACGTTTGAGATGGGTACTTCCGAGAAGCTCCCCAGCACCGCCACACCGGTCGAGACGAGGTTGTAGCCGCCCGCCTGCGCCCCTACCACGGGCTCATCGATACCCCCCGCGCGGGCCTCGAAGATGCGCCCGAACAGATCGAGCACGAAGTTGTAGCCGATGTCGTTCCAGCCATTGCCGTAGCGATGAAAGACATAGATCGCACGCAGCATCGCCGGCACCTCGCCGGGCGTGTAGCCGTTGGGATTCTCCGTGTGGTGCACGAAGGCCATCTCCACAGCCCCATATTCGGGGGCCACGCGCGGGTGGGAGACCCCTCGGGCCCAGGCTCGCCGGGCGATGATCGGCGGCTGCCCGGCCCCTGCCGGGAGCGCCGGGGTCGCGAGCGGCAGTGCGGCCTTGAAGGCGAGCGGCCCGGCCGCGAGCGCCTCGGCGCGGGCGCCGCGCCCGGAGCTCACGTCCACGAGCTTCAGCCGCACCCCGTGGAGCACCCCCGCTGCCCGCAGCTCGAGCGTCCGCCCTCCCCCGGTCCAGACCGGATCGCCGGTCAGCCTCGCCGAGGGCGGGCTGTGGTCCGGGCCGTGGCCGTGAGAGCCCGCCGGCACCCACGGGCTGAAGCTTCCGCCGGGTCTCTGCACGCGCAGCTCGAGCCCCCTGGCCTCGGCCGCGGCCGGCCATTCGACCCCGGCGAGGTCCGCGTTTCGCCCCAGATCAACCGTCGTCGGGCGCTGCGAGAGCTCGCCCACCCAGCGCTCGAAGCAGACGGGCTCGGGCACGCCCGCCGGCCCGGGCGGCTGGGAGAGCGCCGCGACGGCGCCGCCCGGACGCGAGAGCCGGCCGGAAGCGGCCCCGGCGGCGGCCGCGGCACCGGCGGCGAGCAGCGAGCGGCGGGTCATCCCGCGCGGGGCGCTCATCGCGTGATCCCGCGGGCGAGCATCAGGAATGCAAACACGGCCGCTCCCCGGAGGTCGCGGCCGTGCGCATCAGAAACCTCTCAAGCGGCCGGACGATCGCCTCCGCCTGGCCGCCGCCACTGCTAATCGCCGCTCGGCTCCTCCTGGACCTCGAGCTCGGCGAGCTCCTCGACGAATCCGGTGTCCGCCGTGCCCGCGCCGATCTTCTCAAGTGAAGCCAGATCAGCATCGAACTCCTGCCCGTAGCCGCCGTTGAAGCCCTCGCCACCGGACAGGCCCAGCTCGGCCGCGATCTCGTCCTGGTCGAGCAGCCCGACGTCGTCGATCGCGCGCGGCAGCGGCTCTGAGGGCTCGATCTCGATGCGGCGGTAGCGCTTCAGCCCGGTCGCGGCCGGGATCAGCTTGCCGATGATCACGTTCTCCTTGAGCCCGTTCAGGCGATCGGTCTTGCCCTCGAGGGCGGCGTCGGTCAGAACCTTCGTCGTCTCCTGGAAGGAGGCCGCCGACAGGAAGGAGTCGGTGTTCAACGACGCCTTGGTGATGCCGAGGATGATGTCCTCGAACTGCGCGGCCTCGTTGCCCTTCTCGATCACTGCGTCGTTGGCCTTCGCGAATTCGAAGCGGTCCACGAACTGGCCGGGAAGGTAGTCGGTGTCGCCCTTCTGATCGACCCGCACCTTCTTCAGCATCTGGCGCACGATCAACTCGATGTGCTTGTCGTTGATGTCGACGCCCTGGGACTTGTAGACCTCCTGCACCTCTTTGACGAGGTACTGCTCGGTCTCGGTGCGCCCGCGGATCGCGAGCAGCTCGTGCGGGTAGACAGACCCCTCGTTGAGCTGGCGGCCGGCCGTGATCTTCTCGCCGGCGGCCACGAACAGGCGTGTACGCCGCGGGAAGGCGTGGCGGTGCTCCTCGCCGGCCTCGTCGGTGATCACGACGGTGAGCGCCTTGTCGGTCTCCTCGATCGAGACGACACCGTCCTGCTCTGCGATCTTCGCGAGCCCCTTCGGCTTGCGAGCCTCGAACAGCTCCACCACGCGCGGCAGGCCGTGGGTGATGTCCGCTCCGGCGACGCCGCCGGTGTGGAAGGTCCGCATCGTCAGCTGCGTGCCGGGCTCGCCGATCGACTGGGCGGCGATGATGCCGACCGCGTCGCCGATCTGCGCGAGCGCGCCGGTGGCCATCGCCCGCCCGTAACAGGCCTGGCAGACGCCGCTGACGGCCTCGCACTTGAGCACGGAGCGCACCGGCACGGCGATCTCGGTGCCCTTGTCGTGATCGTCGGCGAACGCCGCCACGATGTCGGCCAGCTCGGCGCGACCGATCTCCGCGCCCTGCTCTGCGAGCATGCGCCCGCGCTTGGTCGTGATCGGCCTGGCGGCGATCCGCCCGACGAGCCCGTCGTTCGGTTCCCCGCCGTCCTTGAACACCGGCATCTCGATGTGCTCCTCGGTGCCGCAGTCGGGCTCGCGCACGATCACGTCCTGGGCGACATCGACCAGGCGTCGCGTCAGATAGCCCGAGTCGGCGGTCCGCAGGGCCGTGTCGGCCAGTCCCTTTCGCGCGCCGTGGGTGGAGATGAAGTACTCGAGCACCGACAGGCCCTCCATGAAGTTGGCCTTGATCGGACGCTCGATGATTTCACCCTTCGGGTTGGCCATCAGGCCGCGCATGCCCGCCAGCTGGCGGATCTGCTTGAACGATCCACGAGCACCCGAGTTGGCCATCATGAAGATCGGGTTCAGCGTGGCGAGGTTGTCGACCATCGCGTCGGCCACCTCGTCGGTCGCCGAGTTCCACTTCTCGACCACGGCCTCGTGGCGCTCCTCCTGGGTGATCAGGCCCATGTCGTACTGGTCTGAGATCTCGGCCACGAGCTTCTCGTACTTTTCGATGATCGACTGCTTCTCCGGGGGGATCACCACGTCGTTCTTGGAGATCGTGATCCCGGCCTGGGTGGCGTACTTGAAGCCCAGGTCCTTGAACGCGTCGAGCACCAGCGAGATCGTGGTGGCGCCGTAGGTCTGCACCAGCATGTCGATCAGACGGGTGGTGTCGCGCTTCTTCATCGACTGGTTGACGAAGGTGTACTTGGTGGCGTCGAACTCGTCGCCCAGCGCCTCCGCCAGCGCCCGCTCGATGCGGTCGTTGTAGATGATCCGCCCGATCGTCGTCAGCACGTGGCCGCCCTCGCGCCCGAACGGGCGGAACTCGGCCAGATCGTGCAGCTTGACGACGCCGCCCTCGTAGGAGAGCTCGGCCTCCTGCGCGGTCCGGAACACGTGCGGGCGCGGCTCATAGGTCGCGCGGTCTATCTTCGAGAGCTCCTCGGCCTCGGGCCCGTAGGTGAGGTAGTAGGCCCCCAGGATCATGTCCTGGGTCGGGGTCGCCAGCGGCGCCCCGTGAGCCGGGGAGAGGATGTTGTTGGAGGACAGCATGAGAATGCGCGCCTCCGCCTGGGCCTCGGCCGACAGCGGCAGGTGCACCGCCATCTGGTCGCCGTCGAAGTCGGCGTTGAAGGCGTGGCAGACCAGCGGGTGAACCTGGATCGCCTTGCCCTCGACGAGCAGCGGCTCGAACGCCTGGATGCCCAGGCGGTGGAGCGTGGGCGCGCGGTTCAGCAGCACCGGGTGCTCGTGGATGACCTCCTCGAGCACATCCCAGACCTCGCCGATCATCGAGTCCACCATCTTCTTGGCGGCCTTGATGTTCTGCGCGGACTTGCGCTCGACCAGGCGCGCCATGATGAACGGCTTGAACAGCTCGAGCGCCATGATCTTGGGCAGGCCGCACTGGTGCAGCTTCAGGTAGGGGCCGGCCACGATCACCGAGCGCCCGGAGTAGTCCACGCGCTTGCCGAGCAGGTTCTGGCGGAAGCGTCCCTGCTTGCCCTTGAGCATGTCTGACAGCGACTTCAGCGGACGGTTGCCCGGTCCGGTGACCGGTCGCCCGCGGCGGCCGTTGTCGAACAGCGCGTCGACGGCCTCCTGCAGCATGCGCTTCTCGTTGTTGACGATGATCTCGGGCGCACCGAGGTCGAGCAGCCGCTTGAGGCGGTTGTTGCGGTTGATCACGCGCCTGTAGAGGTCGTTCAAATCAGAGGTGGCAAAGCGCCCGCCGTCGAGCTGCACCATCGGGCGCAGCTCCGGGGGGATCACCGGGACGGCGTCGAGCACCATCATCTCGGGCTTGTTGCCGGACTGGATGAAGGCGGAGACCACCTTCAGGCGCTTGACGGCGCGCGCCTGCTTCTGGCCTTTGCCGGTCTTCACCTGGTCCTCGAGCTCGATCCTTTCGGCCTCGAGGTCGACCTGCTGGAGCAGGTCGCGCACGGCCTCGGCGCCCATGCCGCCGCGGAAGTACTCGCCGAAGCCATAGGAGGAGCCGAAGCGCTCCTTCAGCTCGCGGAAGGTCGTCTCGTCGTGCTCGATCTGCTTGGGCTCCATCGTCTTGAACAGCTCCCACACGTTGCGCATGCGCTCGGCAGCGTCCTCGATGTAGGCCTCGGTGTCGGCGATGTCGGCGTCGAAGGCCTTGCGCAGCTCCTTGACGAGCTTCTCGCGGTCCTCGTCAGAGATCTTCTGAAGGTTCACGTCGAGCGAGTCCGCCCACAGGTGGTCGTCGTCGTTGAAGTGGGTCTGTTTGCCGTTCTGCAGGTACTTCTCGCGGCGCTTGAGCGACTCGCGCAGTTCAAGCACGCGCTCCTCGCGCTCGGCGGCGTAGGAGTCGAGGACCTTGTTGACCTCCTTCTCGAGCGTGTCCATGTCCTTCGTGCGCGCCTCGTCGTCCACCCACGTGACGATCGATGCGGCGAAGTACAGGACCTTCTCGAGTTCCTTGGGCGCCATGTCGAGCAGGTAGCCGATGCGGCTCGGGACTCCCTTGAAGAACCAGATGTGGCTGACCGGCGCGGCCAGGTCGACGTGACCCATGCGTTCGCGGCGCACCTTCGAGCGCGTCACCTCGACACCGCAGCGCTCGCACACGATGCCCTTGTAGCGCACGCGCTTGTACTTGCCGCAGTAGCACTCCCAGTCCTTGGTGGGACCGAAGATGCGCTCGCAGAAGAGGCCGTCCTTCTCCGGCTTCAGGGTGCGGTAGTTGATGGTCTCCGGCTTGATCACCTCGCCTGAGCTCCAGCTTCGAATCTGCTTGGAGGAGGCGAGACTGATCTCGATGGCGTCGAAGTTGTTGATATCGATCATCTAGTTCTAGCTTTCGCTCGCGGGTGAATCAGGATTTTGCTCGGGTGGATCCTGCGTAAGGGCGGATCCGGTGTTTCGGTCACCGCGCTCGGCGGCGATTCCTCCTAACTCCGGCTTCTCGCCGCGCGAACGCGGCGCCGCCGGTGTCCTCTCCTACGTTTCGGCCGCCTCGGGCTCGGCCCCTGCCAACCCCTCGATCTCCTCGAGGTCGATGTCCTCGACGTCCTCGACGGGCACGTCCTCGGAGACCTCGGCCTCAACGAAGTCCTCGGGCGCCGCGACCTCGTCGGGCTCTGAGCCGTTGGCCGCCGCCTCGGGGGCCTCGGCCGCCTCGTCGCCGTCCAGGGCCTCGTCGGCGGCGTCGCCGGCAAGGGCCCGCACGCCTGAGAGATCGATGCCGAGCTCCTCGGCGGCGCGCAGCAGGTCATCATCTTCATCGCGCATCTCCGTGCGCTGGCCTTCCTCGGAGACGACGTTGACGTCGAGCGCCAGCGACTGCATCTCCTTGAGCAGCACTTTGAAGGACTCCGGCACCGAGGGCTCGGCGATGTTCTCGCCCTTGACGATCGCCTCGTAGGCCTTCACGCGGCCGATCGTGTCATCAGACTTGATCGTCAGCATCTCCTGCAGGGTGTAGGCGGCGCCGAACGCCTCGAGCGCCCAGACCTCCATCTCGCCGAAGCGCTGGCCGCCGAACTGCGCCTTGCCTCCCAGCGGCTGCTGGGTGACGAGCGAGTAGGGACCGGTCGAGCGCGCGTGGATCTTGTCGTCGACGAGGTGCAGAAGCTTCAGGATGTACATGTAGCCGACCGTCACCTGTTCGGCGAAGGGCTCGCCGGTGCGGCCGTTGAACAGCGTCATCTTGCCCGAGGCCTGCTCGCCCGGGCGGCGGCTCTTGTCGACGTCCATCTGGATGCGCCCGGTGTGCTCGTCCTGCCAGCTGACGAGCGCCTGGTCGACGTCTTCGACGGTGGCCCCGTCGAACACGGGCGTCGAGACATACACGCGGCCGGAGGAGCCGGCGACGTTTCCGTGCCCGTTGCCGTTGCCGACCTCGTGCTGGGCCGCGCTGTAGGCCTCCGAGCCGTCGTCATACCAGCCCTGCGCGGCCACCCAGCCCAGGTGGGTCTCGAGGATCTGTCCCACGTTCATGCGCGAGGGCACGCCCAGCGGGTTGAGGATCACGTCGACGGGCGTACCGTCCTCGAGGAACGGCATGTCCTGCTGGTCGACGATCTTCGAGATCACACCCTTGTTGCCGTGGCGCCCCGCGAGCTTGTCGCCCTCGGAGATCTTGCGCTTCTTGGCGACGAACACGCGCACGAGGTCGTTGACCCCCGGCGGCAGATCATCGCCCGCGTCGCGGCTGAACGTCTTCACGTCGATCACCACGCCGCCCTCGCCGTGCGGAACCTTCAGCGAGGTGTCGCGAACCTCGCGCGCCTTCTCCTTGAAGATCGCGCGGATCAGCTTCTCCTCGGCCGTCAGCTCGGTCTCACCCTTGGGCGTCACCTTGCCGACGAGCAGGTCGCCGGAGATCACCTCGGCGCCGACGCGCACGATCCCGCGGTCGTCGAGGTTGCGCAGCGACTCCTCCGAGCGGTTGGGGATGTCGCGGGTGATCTCCTCCTCGCCCAGCTTGGTCGTACGGGCGTCGATCTCGTACTCCTCGATGTGGATCGAGGTGAGCTCGTCGTCCTGCACGAGGCGCTTGGACAGGATGATCGCGTCCTCGAAGTTGTAGCCCTCCCAGGACATGAAGGCGACCATCAGGTTCTTGCCCAGCGCCATCTCGCCGCGGTCGGTCGAGGAGCCGTCGGCGAGCACGTCGCCCGCCTTGACCTTCTGGCCGGTTTTCACGCGCGGCTTGTGGTGGATGAGGGTGCCCTGGTTGGAGCGCATGAACTTCTGGAGCTCGTACTCCTCGCCCTTGCCGGCGGCGCCCTGCACCACGATCTGGTCGGCGTCGACGTACTCGACGGTGCCGGCCTCCTTCGTCAGCAGCACGTCACCGGTGTCGAGCGCCGCGCGGCGCTCCATGCCCGTGCCGACCAGCGGAGCGTCGGCCTTCAGCAGTGGGACGGCCTGGCGCTGCATGTTCGAGCCCATCAGCGCGCGGTTGGCGTCGTCGTGCTCGAGGAACGGGATCATCGCGGTCGCAACCGACCAGATCTGCTCGGGGGAGACGTCCACCAGGTCCACGTCCTTGGGGCCCACGGTCACGTACTGGCCGGCCTGCGTGCGGCACAGGATCTCCGTGCCCTTCAGGCGCCCGGTCTTGGGGTCGACGGGCGTGTTCGCCTGGGCGATCAGGAGCTCCTCTTCCTGGGTGGCGTCGAGACGCTCGACCTTGTCGGTCACCACGCCGTCCTTGACGACGCGGTAGGGCGTCGTCACGAAGCCGTACTCGGAGACCTCCGCGAACGAGGACAGCGAGCCGATCAGGCCGATGTTCGGTCCCTCGGGCGTCTCGATCGGGCACATGCGCCCGTAGTGGGTCGGGTGCACGTCTCGCACCTCGATCGGCGCGCGCTCGCGCGTGAGCCCGCCCGCACCGAGTGCGGACAGGCGCCGGCGGTGGGTGAGTCCCGCGAGGGAGTTGGTCTGGTCCATGAACTGGGACAGCTGGGAGGAGCCGAAGAACTCCTTCAGCGCCGCCACCACGGGGCGGATGTTGATGATCGTCTGGGGCGTGATCGTGTCGGCGTCCTCGGTGGTCAGGCGCTCGCGCACGACGCGCTCCATCCGGTAGAGCCCGATCCGGAATGCCTCCTGGATCAGCTCGCCGACGGTGCGCAGGCGGCGATTGCCGAAGTGCTCGTACTCGTCGAGGTGCTCGGCGACCGGCTCGCGCGGCATGCTCGCGGCCTCGGCCGCGTAGTCCTTGATCTCCACCTCGCCGTCCTCGGGAATGCCGAGGATCTTCGGCAGCTCCACGAGCTCCTTGACGAGGGCGATGATGTCGTCCTTCGTCAGCGTGCGGGTGTCGAGGTCGGTCGTCTGTTTGAGCCGCGAGTTGAGCTTGTAGCGCCCGACGCGCGTGAGGTCGTAGCGCTTGGGGTCGAAGAACAGCTGGTTGAGCAGCGCCTTGGCGTTGTCCACGCTCGGCGGCTCGCCGGGACGCTGCTTCTTGAACAGCTCGATCAGCGCGCCCTCTTCGGTGCGGGTCGCCTCGGTGTCGGACTCGATCGTGTTGCGGATGTAGAGCGAGTTGTCGAACAGCTTGAGGATCTCCTCGTCGGAGGCATACCCCATCGCGCGCAGCAGCACGGTCACCGGCAGCTTGCGCTTGCGGTCGATGCGGACGAAGACCTTGCCTTTCTTGTCGATCTCGAGCTCGAGCCAGGAGCCTCGCGCGGGCATCAGGTTGGCGATGAACACCTGCTTCTCGCGGTCCTTCGGCTCCATCAGGTAGGCGCCGGGGGAGCGCACCAGCTGCGTGACGACCACGCGCTCGGTGCCGTTGATCACGAACGTGCCGCGCTCGGTCATCCACGGGAAGTCGCCCATGAAGACCGACTGCTCGCGTATCTCTCCCGTCTCGCGGTTGATGAACGCGACCGTCACGGTCAGCGGACGGGCGTAGGTCAGGTCCTTCTCGCGGCACTGGTCAAGCGAGGCGACGGGCTCGTCGAAGACGAACTCGCCGAACTGAACGGCGAGGTTGCCTGTGTAGTCCTCGATCGGCGAGATGTCGTCGATCGTCTCACGCAAACCACCCTTGCTCGGGTCGGTCAGCCACGTGAACGAGCGGCGCTGGATATCAATCAGGTTTGGGACGTCAACGGTCTTCTTGAGGCGCGCGAAGCTTCGGCGCGTCCGGAGAGCATCTGCTGCAGCCAAGAAACGACTCCTTCGGAGGGCGAGAGACGGGCAGAGGAGGGCGCCGAAGCGCGACTAGTCAAGATAGCACAGACCAGCGACGCCCTTAAGGGGGCTGCCAGCGCTCACGGACCCCGCCTTCGACGATCGCGTATGTGGCGCGACGTCGTACGTTCCAAGCGGCTGCGGCTATCGGCCAGCAGGACGCACTTTACAGGAAAAGTTGCCCAATTGTTAGCGCTGCATAAAGAGGGCCCCGCGGTCGCGGGGCCCTCTTGAAGAACCATGCTCGCGAGTCGCGCGGTCTATTTGACCTCGACCCCGGCGCCGGCCTCCTCCAGTTCCTGCTTGAGCTTGTCGGCCTCCTCGCGGTCGACGCCCTCCTTGATCGGCTTGGGAGCCTCGTCGACCAGCGCCTTGGCCTCTTTCAGCCCGAGCCCGGTGGCCGCGCGCACGACCTTGATCACCTGGATCTTCTTGTCGCCCGACTCGGTCAGGAGCACGTCGAACGTGCTCTGCTCTTCCTCCTCGGCGCCGCCGCCGTCACCTCCGCCGGCCACGGCGGCCGCCGCCGGCGCAGCGACCGCAGCCGCCGAGACGCCGAACTCCTCCTCGAGCGCTTTGATCCGCTCAGCGAGCTCGAGCACCGAAATGCCCTTGAGCTCCTCGATCCAGTCCTGTGTGCTGGTAGCCATCTTCGTCAGTCCTCCTTGGTGGGATTCGCATCGGCGGCATCGGACTTCGCCTCAGCCGAAGCGTCCGCCTGGTTGTCGTCGTCTTGTGCCGGCTCGTTCGCCGGCTCAGCTTGGTCATCGGGTGCGGCCGCCTCGGCGGCTGGCTCGGTTGCGGTCTCCTCGGCGGCAGCCGCCTCAGGGGCTGACTCCTCGGCCGCGGGCTCCTCGGCGGGCGTCGCACCGGCGGCTGGCTCCTCGGCGGGGGGTGCCTCAGCGGCGGGCTCCTCCGCCGGAGACGCCTCTGCGGCGGGCTCCTCTGTGGGAGGCGCCTCAGCGGCGGTCTCCTCAGCCGCAGGTGCCTCGGCCGCGGGCTCCTCTGCGGCGGGCGCCTCCGCAGCGGGGGGTGTCTCGGCCGCCGGCGCCTCGGCTGCGGGCGCCTCGGCTGCGGGCGCCTCTGCTGTGGAGTCCACTGTGGCCGTCTCCTCGGCCTTCGGCTCCTCCGTGGCCGCGGGCGCCTCGGCGACCGGGTCCGCGCCGGCGGGGATCTCTCCGGACTCCTTCTTCTCGCGCACCTGGCCAAGCGCGGCGGCGAGACCGCCGACGAGCGCGCTCAGAGTTCGGACGAGGCCGCTGACCGGGGACGCCACCACCCCGACCAGCTGCCCGTAGAGCACTTCGTGGGAAGGCAGTCGCGAGAGCGAGCGGAGCTGATCGACGTCCAGCGGCGAGCCTTCCATCAGCCCGCCCTTGAATGGCAGGAGCTGCGTCGCCCGCGCGTAGTCGGCAATCGCCTTGGCCGCCGTCGCGACGTCACCGCGCACGAATGTGAGCGCGGTGGGGCCGGCCAGGTACTCCTTGAGCGTGTCGGCACCCGCCTCGTCGGCCGCGCGTTCGGTGAGCGAGTTCTTGACGACTTTGAAGGTCGCGTCCGCCTCGCGCAGCTTGGCGCGCAGCTCGGCTGCCTGGGCGACGGAGATGCCGCGGTAGTCCACCGCGAAGATCGCCTGGGACTCGTTTAGTTGAGCGGCGATCTCGGCGATCGCCACAGCCTTCTGGTCTCGGTTCATTGGGCTCCTGTCCCGGTCTTAGCTGGAGCGCCGATCTGAAGATCGGCCAGCGCCATGCCGGGGGTCTCTGGTGGCCTGGAAGTTGTGCGCTAGGCGGCGATCGTAGCCGCGGGCGCCTCCTCGATGATGTCACGTGTGCGGCTTGAGTCGACCTTCACGCCCGGGCCCATGGTCGAGGCCAGGGTGATCGAGCGCAGATAACGGCCTTTCGCGACCGCCGGCTTTGCCCGGATCAGCTCTTCGATCACAGCCGCGTAGTTCTCGAGCAGCTGCTGATCGCCGAAGCTCGCCTTGCCGATGAGCAGGTGCACGATGGCGGTGCGGTCGGTGCGGTACTCGACCTTGCCCGACTTGGACTCTTCGACGGCCTTGGCGATGTCCATCGTGACGGTGCCGACCTTGGGGTTGGGCATCTTTCCCGAGGGTCCGAGCACGCGTCCAAGGCGCCCGACGACGGACATCATGTCGGGCGTGGCGATGACCACGTCGAAGTCGTCGAAGCCCTCCTCGATGCGCTTGGCCAGATCCTCGCCGCCGACCACGTCCGCGCCTGCCTCTTCGGCGTCGCCCACCTTGTCGCCCTGGGCGAACACGGCGATCTTCACGTCCTTGCCGAGGCCGTTTGGCAGCGCGATCGTGCCGCGCAGCTGCTCGTCGGCGTGGCGTACGTTCAGGCCCGTGCGCACGTGCAGCTCGATCGACTCGTCGAACTTCGCGCTGCTCAGGCTGCGCACCAGCGCGACCGCCTCTGCGGGCTCATATTCACGCTCGCGATCCACCTGCGCCAGGCGCTCGGTGTAGCGCCGTCCGTGAGAGCTCATGACGCCACGTCCACGCCCATCGAGCGCGCCGTGCCGGCGATGATCTTCGCCGCCTGGTCGACATCGTGGGCGTTCAGGTCTTCGAGCTTTCGCTCGGCGATCTCGCGAAGCTGCGCCTGGGTGATGGTCCCCACCTTCACCCGGTTGGGCTCGCCCGAGCCCTTGCCGATGTTGAGCGCCTGGCGGATCAGCACCGCAGCCGGGGGCGTCTTCGTGATGAACGTGAAGGAGCGGTCCTCATAGACCGTGATCACCACCGGGATGACCGTGCCCGTTTCGCTCTGCGTCTGCGCATTGAACGCCTTGCAGAACTCCATGATGTTGATCCCGTGCTGGCCCAGCGCCGGACCGACCGGCGGGGCGGGGCTCGCCTGCCCGGCATTCGCCTGCAGCTTGATCGTCGTAAGAACCTTCTTGGCCATATCCAGTCAGCTTATCTGTCGAGTTTGTCTTTGGTTATCCGAGCGCTCGGTCGGGCGCAACACCGACTGAGCGAGTCGAGGATCAAGCGAGGCAAGGACGCAGTGAGCGAAGTGTGCTCCGCACACGAGCGATCGAGGACGCCGCCTCGCGCAGGTCATCGGCTCGCTCAGAGCTTCTTCACTTGGTCGAAGCCCACCTCTACCGGAGTCTCTCTACCGAAGATCGATACCAGCACCTTGAGCCGCGCGGCGTCCTCGTTGATCTCCGAGATCTCGCCGGAGAAGTCAGACAGCGGACCCGAGACGACCTTGACCGACTCGCCGATCGTGAACTGCGCACGCGTGCGGGTCGCGGTAGCGACCTCCTTATGCAGCAGCCGGTCGACCTCGACCTGCGTGAGCGCCACCGGCTCCTGGGAGGCGCCCACGAAGCCGGTCACCCCGGGGGTGCCCTTGACGACGCCCCAGGAGTCCTCGTTCAGCTCCATGTTGACGAGCACATAACCCGGCATCGTGCGCTTCTCGACGGTGATCTTCTGGTTGTCCTTCATCTCCGAGACCGCTTCGGTGGGGACGACGACGTTGCGCACCGAGCGCTGCTGGCCGAGCGAGACCACGCGGTGTTCGAGGTTGTCCTTGACCTTGTTCTCGTGGCCCGAGTAGGTGTTGACGACGTACCAGCGAAACATTCAGGCCCTAGAGGATGAATTCGACGATTTCCTTGGCCACGTAATCGGCCAAGCCCAGATACGCGCCCGCGATCGCCACGAAGCCGAGCACGACCGCCGTGGCCTGCGTGACATGGCGGCGGTCGGGCCACTGGACGCGCTGAAGCTCCGCCCAGCTCGCGCGCAGGAACGCGACCGCGCGGTTGCCTTTGCGGATCGGAGCGCCTGAGGCCTGCTCGGGCGTGACGCCGCCGTCGGGGCCACCGCCGCCGGGGCGCCGGCGCACGGGAGTGCCGGCAGGTTCCTGCAGTTCGTCCGCGGTGATGTCGCCCTCGTCCAGCGCCTCGGCCTCGATTTCGGCCTCGGACAGCGTCTCGGGCCCGGCGGGCACGCCGTGAGCGCCGGCCACGAGCGCGGCGTCGAACTCGTCGACGTCGGCGGAGGCGTGGTCGAGCGCAGCGGGGACGTCGGCGCGCTCGAGGTCGCCGTGAGCCGGCTCGGCCGGGGCGCCGTTGGGCACGGCCGGCTCGGCCGCAGGCGCACCGTTGGCGTCGGGCTTTGCCGCGGCGTCGGGCTTTGCCGCCGCAGCCGCACGGCTCTGAGCCGCGTTGCCCCGGCGTTCCCGGCGCTGCTTTGCACGTTTACGGTCACGGGCCACGGCAGCGCTCCCGCGCTAGCGAGTCTCCCGATGGCCGGTGTGCTTACGACACCAGCGGCAGTACTTGCGCAGGCTGACCCGATCCGGGTTGTTGCGCTTGCTCTTGTTGGTCTGGTAGTTGCGATGTTTGCACTCCTCGCAAGCGAGGGTGATCGCGATTCGAACGTCTCCACGGGCCATGTGGGAATCCCTGCGTAGTTGTGGTCAGCGAGCGGCCTAGGGCGAAGAAAAACCCCGCCTAGGCGCGAGGTGCAAAGCAGTCTAGCGCGCTTGCGCCCCCGGGGCTAGCGCTGGATGATCGGCGTGCTCGCAGGCGGCCGCCCGCTCACTCATACAGGGTGAACGCCGCGAGGATCACGTACAGGGCGACGAGCGCCCAGCCCTCGAAGGCGGCGGCCTCCCCATCTCCCGTGATCTGCGCGAGCGCGAGCGTCGTCAGCAGCAGGGCGCCGATGTAGATCGGGGCCAGCGCGAAGGTGAGCGTGGTGGACAGCGCGAAGGAGACGAGTACGAGCAGGGGGAACAGAAACGCAGCGATCTGCGCGACCGAGTTCTTGACGACCGAGATGGCCAGGTCGGAGCGACCCTTCGAGGCCAGCACCAGGCCGGCCGTGTTCTCCACAGCGTTGCCCGCGATCGCGACGATCACGAGGCCGGCGAACGCCTGGGAGAGGTGAAGCTGTGAGATCGCCGGCTCGAGCCCGTTGATGAACCAGTCCGAGACGAACGCGGACGCGACTCCGCCGGTGAGCAGCAGCGCGAGGGTGAATCGCAGCGAAAGGCGCGGTCCGCCTGCACTCACCTCGGTGGCGAGGGCGCCCGGCTCGTCAGCTACAGCAGGAGAAGGCTCCGCAGCAGGAGAAGGGCACGCAACAGAAGGGAGGTCTACAGCAGCAGAGGCGTCCCGAGCAGCAGCGGCGTCCGTCACCGGAGCGGTGTCATCGCGCAGATAGGGCACCACCCAGGTCGCGTAGACGACCAGCAGGCACACGGCGCCGACGATCGAGATCGACTTCACGTGATGGCTCGCCGGATCGTGCGCCGCCAGCGAGAGCCCGAGCAGCACGATGATGAACACCGTCACCTGCAGCAGCGTCGCCGTGTCCCTGGGCAGGCGCGTCGAGAAGCGCATGATCCCGTCCGGCGCTCGGCGCGCGCCGACCACGATCACGAGCCCCAGCACGAGCAGCGCGTTGGCGAGGATCGATCCGACGATCGCAGTCTGGGCGACCACGAGCTCGCCCTTCTGCAGGGCGAAGATCACGACGAACAGCTCCGGCAGGTTGCCGAGCGTCGACTGCAACATCCCGGTGACGCCCGGTCCGAAGCGTTCGCCGAGCTGCTCTGTGGCGAAGGACACCACCCATGCGAGGCCCGCCAGCCCGAGCGTGGCGATCGCAAAGCGGGGAACCGCCGCCCAGCTCTGGTAGTTGGCCAGCCCGGCCAGCGCCGTGAGGACCGCGATCAGCCCGAGTATCGAGCGCTCCCGTGACGTCAGGGCGGACATGCCCGCCGGACCTCCTCAGTGGGCGTCGAGCACTCGGTCGATCAGGCCGTACTCGGCCGCCTGCTCAGCCGAGAAGAAGCGGTCGCGCTCCATGTCCGAGCGCACCTCCTCGGTCGGCTTGCCGGTGTGCTCGGCATAGATTTCGTCGATCCGCTCGCGCACATTGAGGATCTCCCGCGCGTGGATCTCGATGTCGGTCGACTGTCCTTCAAAGCCCGCCGAGGGCTGGTGGATGAGGATCCTCGAGTTCGGCAGCGCCGCGCGCTTGCCCTTCGTGCCGGCCGCCAGCAGCAGGGAACCCATCGACATCGCCACGCCGACGCACATCGTCGCGATGTCGGGCTTTACGAACTTCATCGTGTCGTAGATCGCAAGCCCGGAGTAGATGCTGCCGCCCGGGGAGTTGATGTAGATCGAGATGTCCTTGTCGGGGTCGTCGCTCTCGAGATGCAGCAGCTGCGCCACCACCAGGTTGGCCACCTGATCGTCGATCGGCGTGCCCAGGAAGATGATCCGCTCGTTGAGCAGGCGGGAGTAGATGTCGAACTCGCGCTCGCCCCGCGCAGTTCGCTCGATCACCATCGGGATCAGCGGCATGGACGCACCCTAGCGTGCAGGCGCGCGCGAACGCGGGCGTGGACGGGCACCCGCGATCGTTGAGCGCCGGCTGCGTAGCCGCATGTGCGAGTTCGCTGCCAATAGGTCGCGGTAGCCGAGTGCGCGACGATGCAGTCAGCATGTTCGGAGCCCTCATCGCTCAGCGCCCAGCCTCGCGACGGCCGCTCCTTCGAGCCCGGGGCGCGCGCCTGATCCTCGCCGCGGTCGCCCTGCTCGTGGGGTGTCTGTCGGCGGCGTCGGCGATCGCCATGACGAGCCACGCCGGCTGGCCCGCCGACCAGCACCTGGTCATGGACAAGGGGCCGGCCGGGCGCCACCACGTCCTGCGCGGCGTGCCCGCCAAGCACAACTACCTGCTGGGCGGCTACGGCGACGACACCATCTACGGCGGGAACGCGGGAGACGTCATCTGGGGCGACTACCACCCCAGCGGCGAGTCCACCCAGACCGCCGTCATCCACGCGGGCAACGGCAAGAACTTCATCTACTCAAACGACACCCTCAACTACGTGTGGACGGGCACGAACCCGGCCACGGTCGTGCACGCGCACGAGGACTCGGGCGTCATCCACTGCGAAAACCCCGACATCGTCGTGTTCACGAGCCACCACGCGCTACCCCACTACAAGCTCGACGGCTGCCGGCGCATCAGCTTCTACTCGGTCGGCTACTGACTCGCTCGGCCGCTGACGCCGCCCCGAGCCCGCCGCGGCGCCCCGAACGGCTGCGGGATCCCTACTCCTCGAGACCCACCTCCCTGAGCGCCTCGGCCGGGTCGTTGAACCAGGCGAAGCGAACGACCCTCCCGTCGCGAATGTCGAACACGTAACCGCGCTCTGCCTCGATCGGAACGTCGTTGCCGAGGCTGCGGGTGCTGACCCTCGCCGTCACTGCCACGCGCTCCCCGACGTCGTAGAGCCTCGGCGCGGAGACCTGATAGTCCCCATACACGCTCAGCACGGCCGCCGCGGCGGCGGCGAAGCCCTCGTGGCCGCGACGGGTCCCCGGCTCGACCGCGTAGCTCGGGTTGACCCACTCGACGGCCGGGTCCATCAAGTCCGCGACGACGCCGAAGTCATCTCGCTGCCACGCCTCATACAGGCGCCGCACGAGCTCTATGTTCTCCTCGGAGATGGGCGCTCCCTACAGGTTGACGCTCCGCATGCCCACCTCGTCGTAGCGATCGCCGGCGGCGGCGGGCACGGCCTCGGCGATGTGCTCGACCTCCTCATCGCTCAGGACGATATCGGCGGCGGCGAGGTTCTCTTCCAGGTAGGAGACCCGCTTGGTGCCCGGAATCGGGACGATGTGCTCGCCGCGGTGGAGCACCCACGCCAGCGCCAGCTGCCCGGCGGTTATGCCCTTCTCGGCCGCGAGCTCTTTCACGCGCTCTGCCAGGGCGAGGTTGCGCGTCAGGTTCTCGCCGGTGAAGCGCGGCCCGTAGCGGCGGAAGTCGCCCTCGTCGAGCTCATCCGGCGAGGTGAAGCGCCCGGACAGGAAGCCCCGGCCGAGCGGCGAGTAGGCGACGAGCGCGATCCCGAGCTCGTTGAGGGTCGGCAGAATCGCGTCCTCGACGTCGCGGGTCCACAGCGAGTACTCGGTTTGGACGGCCGTGATCGGGTGCACGGCGTGGGCCGTTCGAATCGTCTCGGCGCTTGCCTCGGACAGGCCGAGGTGGCCGACCTTGCCCTCGGCGACGAGCTCGGCCATCGCGCCGACGGTCTCCTCGATCGGTGTGCTGGGGTCGACCCGGTGCTGGTAGTAGAGGTCGATGCGATCGACTCCCAGGCGTTCCAGCGAGGCCTCGCAGGCCGCGCGCACATAGGCGGGGCTGCCGTCGACCGAGCGTCGCGGCGCGTCGCCCGGTTCGAGCCTGATGCCGAACTTGGTCGCCAGGAACACCTCGCCACGGCGCCCGGCGATCGCGCGGCCGACGAGTTCCTCGTTGGTGTGCGGCCCGTACATGTCGGAGGTGTCGAGGAAGTTGCAGCCCAGATCGAGCGCGCGCTGGATCGTGCGCACGGACTCCGGTTCATCGGTGGCGCCGTAGAACGCCGACATGCCCATGCAGCCGAGGCCGATCGCCGAGACCTCGGGGCCATCAGGCCCAAGAGTGCGTTTGCGCATCGCTCTGCTCCTTTTCGGTGGAAGTTCGCGCCCCGGTATACCAGCCCTCGCGCGCCTGCAGGACATAATGTCTGCGGCGTGTTCCCGCTCAACCTGCCCAACGTCCTGACGGTGCTTCGCATCATGCTCGTGCCCGCGCTCGTGGTCGCGCTGCTCGGCAACACGCCGGACGGCGACGTGATCGCGGCGATCGTGTTCGCGCTGGCCTCGCTCACCGACTTCGTCGATGGCTACCTGGCGCGGGCACGCGACTCGATCACGACCTTCGGAAAGCTGATGGACCCGCTGGCCGACAAGCTCCTGATCGTGGCCGCGCTGATCTCGCTCGTAAGCCTTCACCGGCTGGCCGCGTGGGTGGCGATGGTGATCATCACGCGCGAGCTCGCCGTCACGGTGCTGCGCCTGGGTGCCACCCAGGCGGGGGTGGTGATGGGCGCGAGCATGTTCGGCAAGGTCAAGACCTGCCTTCAGATCGCGGCCATCCTCGCGATCATTGCCGTGCACGGGCAGCCGCTGTGGGTCTCGGCGCTCCTGTACGTGACCGTCGTGGTCACCGTCGTCTCGGGCCTTGACTACTTCTTCGGCATCCGCCGGCGCCTGCAGCAGGCAGAGGCGCGACGCGCGCCCAGCTGAGGTCCTCTCAACCGCCGCCGAGCCACTGCTCGAGGCTCGTCTGGTGGGCCGCGAGCGTGCCCGAGTCGATCTCCGAGCGAAGCTCCGCGAGCAGGCCGTGGCGCTCGGCGACGACGTTGTGGCGGTGGATCGTCTCGAGATTCTCCTGGTGCGCTGAGACGAAGCTGCGGCCGTCGAGCTCGGGAAAGCCGGCGACCACGCCGGCGACCATCTCGCGCACGCAGTCCTCGACGAAGCGCGGGCGCCGGTGGGCCTTTTCGACCACCTCGACCTCATCTGAGCGCTTCATCAGCTCATAGATCTCAGAGGACATGCTCGCCTCGGCGATCGCCAACAGCGCGCTGGCCTCGATCTCGGCGGCGCACTCCTCGACGCAGCCGATGTGCAGCGTGGCGAGGCCGCGCTGGTTGTGCGTTGCGACCGGCACCCGCTCGAGGATGCGCTCGATCTGCTCGTCGCTGAAGTCATCCGCGGCGAGCCGCTCGCGGGCGCGGGCGGCCACCAGCTCCTGCGCGCACGGGCATGCGGTCATGCCCGTCGCCGAGACGCCGACGATGCGCCGCGTCCCGTGCTCGTAGGCCACCGCGCGCCCGTACAGCGTGTAGATCTCCTGCGTGGGCACACCCGAGACCGGCGCCGGCTTGTGCTCGGGGTACTGGGCCGCGATCGTCACCTCGGCGCGCTCGGCTCCCTGGCGAAAGCGCACCAGCTCGGCGATGTGCTGGGCGAGCGTCTCTGCGCGGAAGGGGGACTCGGACAGGACGACCTCCCCGATCGCCTCGTTGACGACCTCGTCGAAGCGCGACATGTGCGCGCCCTTCTGGTCGCGGCTCAGGTCGACGAAGCAGTCAAGGCGCGCGAAGAACAGCTCGTCGCGGATGCGCACGACCTTCTCGACGCCCGTGACGCCCACGCGCGAGAGCCCGACCCGCACGGCCGGCGTGCGCGCCTGGACGTCGTCATCCGCGCCCTGTGCGGGTAGGAGAGGGGAAGTTGTCCGCGCCGCCGCCACTGCGGCCAAGCCTAGCGCGCGTCCACGGGCCGATCTGAAGGGCCGGTGGAAGGGCCGGCGCCGAGGTGCATGCGCGACCGCCGATTCTGGTATCACTTCGCCACCGGCTCATACGGTCAAGCCCAACGACATCGGGCGAGGGCTCGCGAGCGGTGCAGACGCAATGGAACTGCAAATGCCACTATCGCAGCGCACAGGAGGCTAAGCGAATCGGGGAGTTGGAGCGGAGTCTCGCTCCGGCGCAGTGATCTAGCCTGGGGGTCGCAGTTGAGGAGGACGCACGAGGGTCTGGCGGTCGTCACGGACACAGCCGTGATCGACCTGGAGGAGATGAAGCGCATGATCGCCCGGGGTCAGGAGCGGGGATTTCTGACCTCCGAGACGGTCGCGGCCGCGCTCGAGGAGGCCGACCTCAGCGGCGAGCAGGCCCAGGAGCTGTTCAGCCACCTCGAGGAGCAGGGCATCGAGGTGCTCGACGGCGATGACCGCCCGCCCGGGTCGGGCGCCGGGAGCGATGCCGGCGAGCACGACCCGATCGACCACGGCGATCCGCTCGCGCGCGGCGGAGAGGATCGTGCGCTGGCAGGCGCCGAGAGCGCTCACGAGGACGAGCAGGGGACGCGGGCGCGGGGACTGCGCACGCGCTTTGAGGATCTCAAGCGGAGCGAGGTCGACCTCACGGTCGAGCCGAGCCTCGACTCGCTGCGGCTGTACCTGCGCTCCATCGGCCGGGTGCCGCTGCTGAACGGTGAGGAGGAGGTGCTGCTGGCCAAGCGGATCGAGCGCGGCGATATGGCCGCGAAGGAACACATGGTCGAGGCGAACCTGCGCCTGGTGGTGTCGATCGCGAAGGGCTATGTGGGCCGCGGGCTGACGTTCCTTGACCTGATCCAGGAGGGCTCGCTGGGGTTGATCAGGGCCGTCGAGAAGTTCGACTACCGCCGCGGGTACAAGTTCTCGACGTACGCGACCTGGTGGATACGCCAGGCGGTGACGCGGGCGATCGCCGACAAGGGCCGGACGATCCGCATTCCCGTGCACATGGTCGAGCGCCTGAACAAGCTCATCCACGCCGAGCGCCAGTTGATCCAGCGGCTGGGACGCGAACCGACCAACGCCGAGATCGCCGCCGAGCTTGAATGGCCGGTGCGCGAGGTGCGCGACGTCATGCACCTGGCCCAGCAGCCGGTCTCGCTGGAGAAGCCGGTGGGCGAAGAGGACGACTCGGCGCTGGCCGACTTCATCGAGGACGTCTCCGCGGAATCTCCGTTCGAGATCGCATCAGAGGCGCTGCGGCGGGAGAACATCGCGCGCGTGCTCGCGTCGCTGCCGAGGCGCGAGCGCGAGGTGATCGAGCTGCGCTATGGGATCGTCGGCGGCCGCGCGCGCACCCTCGAGGAGGTCGGGCGCGCCTTCAACATCACGCGCGAGCGCGTGCGCCAGATCGAGAGCCGCACGCTGAAGAAGCTGCAGGCGCTCCCCGACGCCCAGCAGTTGCGCGAGGCTTCCTAAGCCCTAGACTGACGACGCCCCGGCGGGGTTCCCGAGCGGTCAAAGGGGACGCGCTGTAAACGCGTTGGCTCTGCCTTCGCAGGTTCGAATCCTGCCCCCGCCATCTCCACCCATGCTCGTCGCGCGTGCCCGGTGATCAGCGGCCGGCGGTGACGGTCCTCAGCTCGTCGAGCGACTCTCGCATCAGCCCCGGCAGGTCCTGCCCGCCGGTCTCCTCGATCCAGCGTTCGAAGGCGATCCTGAAGACAGCGATGCCTGCCTCGGCGGCCAGGCTCGCGGCGGGTTCCGTGACACCGCGCCCGCGCAATGCCTCGGCGAGCGCCGAGGCGAGCGACGCGAGCTTGATCAGCTCGCGCTCCTGGAGCTCCGCGCTCGCGTCGATGATCGCCTGGCGCTGTCGCGGGAGCTCTCCCCCCTCCTGGATGGCAGCGCCGGCGGCTTCGATGCCGGCTGCCGCCGCCTCGATCGGCGCAAGGCCGTCGGGCGCGTTGACAACCGTGCTGACGAGGAGGTCCTGTAGTGCGCCGGCGCCCCCGAACAGAACCTCGCGCTTGTCGGCGAAGTGCCGGAAGAACGTTCGCTCGGTGAGCCCCGCTCGCTCCGCGATCTCCGCCACGGTGGTCTGCTCGAACCCGCGCTCACCGTACAGCTCGAACGCCGCCTTCATCAGGCGCCCGCGCGCGTCTGGCTCCCATCGGCCCATGGCTCGAGTGTATCCGACGACAGCGACTGACATCGCGTGCTACGCTGATGGCAGCAACTGACATCACGCCGTCTGAGCACACGATCTGCGTTCAGGATGGCCCACCAAATGGAGGTTTTCTCATGCGCGTATTCGTCACAGGAGCATCGGGCTGGATCGGCTCAGCGGTCGTTGCCGAGCTCATCGGCGCAGGCCATCAGGCCGTCGGGCTCGCTCGCTCGGACGCCTCGGCCGATGCCCTCACCGCGGCCGGCGCAGAGGTGCACCGCGGGACCCTTGATGATCTCGACGTTCTGCGGAGCTGCGCTGAAGCCTCGGATGGTGTGATCCACCTCGCGTTCAAGCACGACCTCGCCTTCTCGGGGGACTTCCAGGGCGCCGCCGACGCCGACCGCCGTGCCGTCGAGACGTTCGGCGAGGCGCTCGCGGGGTCTGAGCGGCCCCTGCTGATCGCCTCCGGGCTGCTCGGACTCACACCGGGACATGTGGCCAGCGAGCAGGCCGGCCATGGTGCCGACGCGGCCGTGGCCGGCTTCGGCGGGGGTCCCACCGCCCGATGGGAAACCGCAGAGTTCACGCTCTCGCTCGCCGAGCGAGGCGTGCGCTCGTCGATCGTGCGACTTCCGCCGACGAACCACGGCGAGGGGGACAACGGCTTCATCGCGATCCTGGTCGCCATCGCACGCGAGAAGGGCGTCTCCGGCTACGTCGGCGACGGCCAGAACCGCTGGCCCGCCGTGCATCGGCTCGATTCGGCGCACCTGTTCCGTCTCGGGCTGGAAGACGCCCCGGCCGGATCGACGCTGCACGCGGTCGCCGAGGAGGGCGTTCCGGTGCGCGACATCGCGGAGGTCATCGGACGGCATCTCGAGCTCCCGGTCGTCTCCATCGCACCCGAGGATGCAGGCGAGCACTTCACCTGGATGGGCGGCTTCCTGGGGCTCGACGCGCCGGCCTCCAGCACGCTGACCCGCGAGCTGCTCGGCTGGCAGCCAACCCAGCCCGTGCTGATCGCCGACCTCGACGAAGAGCATTACTTCAAGGAGACGCATCCCGCTGCCGCTTGATCGCGTCCACCGAGTCGGAAGCTCGGTCCCAAAGAGCGGCAACACGCCGCTGGAGCAAGCTCTGTCCGTGCTTCGTCCGGTAGGTTGCCCGCCAATCAGATCAAGAGCACCGACCGGGGGGACACGTGAGAAGACAGTGGATCGTCGCCGGACTCCTCGCACTCGCAATCACGGGGTGTGGATCGTCCAAAAGCAGTACGTCCGAAGGGTCATCCGGAACCCCGGCGTCCGTAGGGTCATCGGGAACCCAGACGTCGGGAGGGTCATCGGCAGGGCACGCCTCCGAATGGACTCAGGCGGAGACCAAGGAAGCCGAGAGTGCGCTGACGAAAGAAAGCCAGGGCGAGGGCCTGACGGCGGCGTTCAAGGAATGCCTCGTAAAGGGCGTCGAGGAAACGTTCTCGCCAGCTGAATACAAGAAGGACAACGCGGAAGACAAGGAAGCGAATCGAGCGAAGGGAGTGGCCGAAGCCTGCGCGAAGAAGTACCCGCCGACGGGCAAGGAATAGGCGGCTACTCCTCGGCTAGGGCAGGGTGCGCAGCGGGCAGGCCTCCGGGCAGGCCCAGCTGCGTGCCGACCCGCTGCGGAAGCTCGAGCAGCTGATCGCGCTCCTCGTCGATATACATCGTTCTGCACGGAACTATCTTGCTGTTGAACCGCCGACGTGGCGGGAAAGGACCATGAGATCGCCGTGAGCGGGGGCGAGGCGAACAGCCGGGTGGATCGCAACGGCATCGAGGTCGAAGGGCTCGTGCGCGACTTCAAGGGCGGCGTACGCGCCGTCGACGGGATCGATCTACAGGTCGCGCCGGGCGAGATCTACGGCTTCCTCGGCCCCAACGGCGCGGGCAAGTCGACGACCGTGCTCGTGCTCACCACGCTCCTGCCCCCCACCGCCGGCACGGCTCGCGTGGCGGGCCTCGACGTCGTGCACGAGGGCGCCGAGGTGCGCCGCGCGATCGGCGCCTCGCTGCAGGAGTCGGCGCTCGATCCGTTCCTCACCGGGCGCGAGCACATGCGCCTGCAGAGCGCGCTGCACGGGCTGGGAAAGACAGAGCGCGAGAAGCGGGCGAAGGAACTGCTCGAGCGAGTCGGGCTGATGGACGCCGCTGATCGCAAGGTCGGGGGCTATTCGGGCGGGATGAAGCGCCGGCTCGACCTGGGCCTCGCGCTCGTGCACCGCCCGCGGCTGCTGTTCCTCGATGAGCCGACCACCGGATTGGACGTGCAGAGCCGCACCGCGCTGTGGGATGAGGTGCGCAGGCTGGCGGCCGACGGGGTGACGGTGTTCCTGACGACGCAGTATCTGGAGGAGGCCGATGTTCTGGCCCACCGCGTCGGGATCATCGACCATGGCCGGATCGTGGCCGAGGGCACGCCGGCGGAGCTGAAGGCGTCAATCGGGCGCCCGAGCGTGGAAGCGGTCCCCGTCGACCCGGGCGAGCGTGAGCGCCTCGCCGTGGTTCTATCGCGCTTCGGCGAGGAGGCGGCGGGCTCGCCGAACGCCGTAGCGGTGCAGCTCCCCGAGGGTGTGAGCGACCTCGCGGAGATCGTGCGCACGCTCGACGGCGAGGGCATCGCGATCGCCGACCTGCGCCTGCATGCGCCCACGCTCGACGACGTGTTCCTGGCCAAGACCGGGCGCTCGCTCGAGGGCGCGGGCGACGGCGCGGGCGAGGAGGAGCCGACGAGCGCCTCAGCGGTCGGTTCATGAAAAGCGTGCACGCGATCCAGGTGGGCGTGCTTGCCCGCCGCGCGATGCTGAAGACGCTGCGCCAGCCGTTTCAGCTGTTCCCGATCGTGTTCTTCCCGCTGATCCTGCTCGCGGTGAACGCCAGCGGTCTGAAGGCGGCCACGCGCCTGCCGGGGTTTCCGACGAGCTCCTACATCTCCTTTGCGATCGCCGTGGCGTTCATCCAGGGAGGGATGTTCTCGCTGATCAACACCGGCACCAACCTGGCCGAGGACATCGAGAGCGGCTTCTTCAATCGCCTGGCGCTGACGCCGCTTCGGCGGGTGTCGCTGATCGCGGGCCTGCTGGTGGGCGTGGCGGCGCTCGGCGTGCTGCAGTCGGCCGTGTACATGCTGATGGGCGCGGTCGCGGGCGCGCATCTGGACGCGGGCTTCGGCGGGGTGCTTGTGATCCTCGTGCTCGGCTCGCTGACCGCGCTCGGCTTCGGCGCGCTCGGCTGTGCGGTCGCGCTGCGCACGGGCTCGGGAGAGGCCGTGCAGGGCCTGTTCCCGCTTTTCTTCGTGTTCATCTTCCTGTCCTCGAGCAACCTGCCACGCAATCTGCTGCGCACGGGCTGGTTTCACACGGTGGCCACGTGGAACCCGATCTCCTATCTGATCGAGGCCTTTCGCAGCCTGTACATCGTGGGTTGGGACGGGACCGCTCTGTTGCGCGGTTTCGCCGTGGCCAGCGGCCTGACGGTCATCTCGCTGTTCCTGGTGGCGGGCGCCCTGCGCGTGAGGCTCCAGCGCACATGACTGGCCGAACCAGCGAGGCGTCAGATCGCGAGCGGTCTCCCGCCGGCGGGAGCATCTGGCGAGTGGCGTATGCGATCGCGTGGCGAAGCCTTCACACCTACGCGCGCAGGCCCGACCTGTTCGTCCCCCCGCTCCTCTTTCCGCTCGTGTTCCTCGCGAGCTTCGCCGGCGGGCTCTCGGCCCTCGGCTCGGTGCCGGGCTTTCACTTCCCGGCCGGCTACACGGCCTTTCAGTTTGTGTTCGTGCTGTGCCAGTCGGCGATATTCGCGGGACTGTTCACGGGCTTCTCGCTGGCGTTCGACTTCGAAACGGGGTTCGCCCGGCGGCTGATGCTGGCCGCCGAGGACCGGCGCGGGATCGCGCTCGGCTATGCGCTGGTGGCGCTCACGCGCGCGACGATCACGCTGAGCGTGGTGACGGCGGTGGCGCTGGCGGCGGGGATGCGGATTACCGGCGACGGCGTGGACGTGTTCGGCCTCTACGGCCTGGCGGCGCTCTTGGTGCTGGTCGGCTACGGCTGGGCGGCCGGCGTGGCCTTCCGCTTCCGCTCGATCCAGGCCGGACCGCTGATGCAGACGCCGCTGTTTTTGATCCTGTTCCTCGCGCCCGTGTATGTGCCGCTGGCGCTGCTGAAGGGCTGGATCCACTCGGTCGCGAGCGTCAACCCGGCGACGGCCTTCCTCGACGCGGGCCGCGGGCTGATCTCGGGTGTGCACAACCACACGGGACTGGCGTTTGCGTGTGCGCTCGCGCTGATCGCGGTGGCTCTGGTGTGGACGCTGGGCGGGTTGCGCAACGCAGAAGCCTCGCCGTAGGGTCGCCCGTCAAGGGTGTCGTAGTTGCTGCGCGAGCTCCTCGGCGTCCGGGGTGCTCACGAGCACCCTTCTGAGCGCCCCCTCGTTGTGCACGGCAAACGAGAGCGCCGGGACACCGCGGCGCACGACGAAGGCCTGGTCGAGGCGAATGGTGCGGGCCGCGTAGTAGAACCAGGGCAGGCGCAGGCCGACCTTGATGCCGGCAGTCATCGCCGCACGCACGGGGTCCTCGATGACCTGGACATCGCTGACGTCGGCCCGGGCCACCCTGATGTTGCCGAGCAGGCCGAGCACCTTCTGCCACAGCGACAGGCGAACCTCGAGCGTTTCGTCGGTGAGCTCAACGCGCACGATCGACAGCGTAGAGGCGGCCGCCCGGACCCGGCGCCGCGCGTACACGAGGCCCGGCGCCGCGAGGGACGCAAGTATCATTGGAGACAACCATCGTCAGAAGGGAGTTGCGAGCATGGAGTCGTCTGAGACCCCCATCCGAGTGCTCGTGGTGGCACACAAGACCGCCGCCACACAGCCGCTGCTCGATGCCGTGCGGGAGCGAGCTCAACGCGGGCCGGCCACGTTCACGCTGCTCGTGCCGAACGCGGCCCACGGCCTGCACAAGGTGGTCGACCCCGAGGACCAGGACGCCGGCGAGGCTCAGGCCGTGATCGCCCAGGCCGTGCCATTGCTGAGCGAGGCCGCCGGGAGCCCAGTCGAGGGAATCGTGGGCGCGCCGGACCCGAACACGGCGGTGCACGATGCGGTCAACGTGCGCGGCTTCGACGAGATCATCATCTCGACGCTGCCGGAACGGCTGTCGCGCTGGCTGAAACTGGACCTGCCCAGCAAGGCGTCGGGGACTGGCCTGCCGGTGACGACCGTGACCCCGGTTGAGGTGCACGCTTCGTAGACCTCGTTCCCCGTTGCAATCGCTGCGATGTCGATGTGGGCGGCTCCGCCGCCCCGTGGCCGCGACGGTCGTGGGAGGCGCCGGGGGGAGCGTCGTTCCGTTGGCCACGGCGGCCGGAGCGCGCTACAGTCCAGCCTCGCAAGCACGCCCAGCTAGCTCAGTTGGTAGAGCACTTCCATGGTAAGGAAGGGGTCTCCGGTTCGAGTCCGGAGCTGGGCTCTAAGTTAGTGCCGCCAGGCAGCCCTCGCGGAGAGGGTCACTGTGCGACGTTGACGTCAGATCAACCGCAAACGCCTAGACCGCCCTTGTGCAGGCTAGACGGCGGTACTCGGTCCCGCGTGGGTCCCAGAAGTCGAGCACTGCTCGTGCGCGAGCTCGATCGAGCCGCCGTCGGTGAGCGAGGCCGTCAGGCCGCACGGAACCTCTCATAGCGCGCCCACAGACGGTCAGGATCAGGCCGATCATTCCGACGGCGCGGCTGAAGAATCGCCGCGCCGTGGAAGCTCTGCAGACCCGACCTAAGCATCGGACCGTCCTGCTCGTGCAAGAGGCGCTCCGCGATGTGGACGACGCCGCTGGGATCGATGCCCATCAGATTGCGGTCGTAGGCAAGGTGATGGATCGCGCACATGGCGATCCCATTCACCACGACGGCCGCCCCCCGCGGATCGCGGTCATCCAGGATATGGGCCGCCTGCAGACGAGCCGCCTCCCGCAGGGCGCAGACGGCACATCGCCCACCGTAGGCGCTCAGCACGACCGATCGGAAGCGCTGCTGGTGCAGGCGGACGAGCGCCTCCCGCGTCGCGTAGCGCCTCACGTCCACATCGTTGCTGGCGAACTCGGCGTCCTCTTGTTTTCCCAGGTCGCTGGCGTCGCCGAAGAACATGGCCGCCTGCAGCTCCACGACGCGGCGCGCTGGGTCGTCGCGAGTGACAAACACGGGCGCGACCGCCGAGTATTGACTCGGCGCGATGCCATGGAAATAGATCAGCGGCACCGCAAGCCTAGCTGCGGCTTTCAACGACTGGCTGTCAGCCTCGGCCGCCGCGGATGCGCGCGCGGTCGAGCCTTGCGGCGTTCGGTAGTGGTAGACGAAGCTGTCGTTCGTCTCATCGAGTCCATCGTCGTACGGCGCCTCCCGGTTCCCCTTCGGGGGAGCAGTCGTAAGACTCAGCGCTGCCGGTCCACGCATCTGGCGCGGGCGGAAGATGCCGCTGAAAAAAGACCCGAACGAGACGCTTTCGCCCGCGTAAACGAAGCCCTTCCGCAAAACATCCAAGGGCACGATGTCGTCGTAGCGCTCTGATAGCGCACGAATGCGGTCCACCGCCACCAGGCGCATCTCGTAGTCGCGCTCGGGGTCCACGCGGGTAGCATCGCTCCCCGCCCACTTCAGCGCAAGGTCAGCCTGCCGGACCGGGGCGGTGGTTCATGACGAGACACTCTTGGCGCCAGTCAGGTTCGCTGAGAAAGTCCTGTGGCATCGAGCGAGTCATCGCTCCCCGGCATCCCAGCGCCCTGGACCGCGAGCTCGTCGACAGCCGCAGCAAGACGAGCGAGCTGGGCTGGCTCGAGGCGAGCCGGGCGTGCCCGAAGCCAGTCGCGCAGGCGCGACCCGTGGATGTAGACGCAACGGTCATATTCGGAGAGCTCTTCGGGGAACTCCGACCAGAACACGATCACGGCCTGAACCCAAGAGCACTCCCCGCAGCGATGCTCGACGTTCTCCTTGAGCGCAGAGGCCGCACCGAGCGCAGTCGAGCGCATCCGCGTGAACCTCTCGATCGCCTCGGGGTCATGACGCCGGTGCAGGTGTGGTATTCCGCCGCGGATCTCAACCACGCCTTCGAGATTCTTCGTCTCGAGTAGATACACGCCGCTCGGGCCAACGGCGATGTGGTCGTAGTTGCCGTATCGCCGCTGGACGTCGTGCCTAACAGTCCAACCTTTACGCTCGAGCCGCATCAGAGCCCGCGCGGTCTTGCGCTCTCCTTCGGCGCCCGCATGCCACTTCTCCACGTAGCGAGGCGGAGTCTCTCGGATCGCAATCCAGATCCCGACAAATGCTCCGAAGAGCGCTCCACCAGCCCAAGCGAGCGGGTGTCCGTAAACCACGAGCACGACGAGCCCGCCGATAACAAAAGGGCCGCAACCGATGGCCAGCACCCGTCGCGTGCTGCGCCGCCAGCTTCGACGCCCACGTCTGTATCGCTGCTCGGCATATAGCCCAGCAGGTGAA
Source organism: uncultured Solirubrobacteraceae bacterium (assembly GCA_963761355.1). GTDB lineage: Bacteria > Actinomycetota > Thermoleophilia > Solirubrobacterales > Solirubrobacteraceae > Palsa-744. Next base: position 75,044 of record CAVXHC010000007.1, on the reverse strand, counting down.
CCGCGCTCCAAGGTCGCCATAGACCCTCATCGGCCGCCTGAGCGAGCGACGTTACCGTCAGCCTGGCACGCGACGAGATGGCGGTCAGTTCGTGGCGGCCTTGAGCGCAGCCGTGAACACGTCATACGCGCCCCCGTCGAACAGCCAGAAACGTGCTTCGTGTATGCCGGGATGATCCTGCAGCGCGTGGCGGGTCGCCCCGAGTGCAATTTTGGCGGCTGGCACCAGCGGATAGGCAAACACGCCCGTCGATATCGCCGGAAAGGCCACGCGTCGGCAGCCATTGATCGCGGCGAGCTCGATCGCGCGCCGGTAGCAGGACGCGAGCAGCTCAGGCTCACCGGACGTGCCCCCGTGCCAGACGGGTCCCACCGCGTGGATCACGTATTTCGGATGCTCCAGGCGCCCAGCACCCGTGATCTTTGCGTCACCGGTCGCACATCCATCATGCAGGCGACATTCCTCGAGCAGCGCCGGACCAGCGGCGCGATGAATGGCACCATCAACGCCCCCGCCTCCCAGGAGACTCGTCTTGGCGGCATTCACGATCGCGTCCGCGTTCGAGTCCGTGGTGATGTCACCGAGGTGCAGTGTGATGCGAGACACGCCGACCAATCGTCCGGGTTGAGCCTTCAATCGAGGTTTTCGAGGATCTCATTTGCACGAGACCACTGATCGGGCGCAACGACAAGGTAGATGTCGCCGCTCCCATGCCGATCCAATGGATGATCGGCAACACATGCCGCGTCAACCCCGAGCGCTCGTAACTGATCGCGCCACGCCACCGCGGTGGTCTGATCGTCGAAGGTGCTGATGGTCTCCCACCCCTCAAAGCGAGGATCGTCGATCGACACCGGCGGGTCTTTGGCTGCACCGCGAAATCGTCGAGGAAGTCGCATACCTAACCTGTGAACCCGGCCACTCCGTTGTCGAAGGGCGACACCACGTAGATGCTCCCTCCGCGCGGCGAGAGCGCGAGCGCAACCGGGCCACTCAGCGGGTCCATCGTCGTCGCGGTCTCGCTGTCGGGCGTGAGGGCTCCGCCGGTGGGGTTGCGCAGCAGCTCGACCAGGCTGTTGCCGCCCTCGCTGATCACGTAGACGACGCGGCCGTCCGGCCCGATCGCCAGCGCTGCCGCGCCATGCAGGAAGGCAAGGCCCACCGGGCAGCTCGCGTCGGGCGCGGCCTGCAGGCAGTCGGGCGGGCCCGGGGCGAGCCGTCCGCTCTCGGGACCGCGCCGCAGCAGGACCACCGCGCCCGGATCGAACGCGGCCACGTACAGCTCGTGGCCGTCGGGGCTGAGGGCGATCGAGCGGGCGCCCGCGAGCTGGGGCACCGCCACCCCGCAAGGCACGTCGCCCGCGGCGTGCTTGCCGGAGGACATGCATGCGCCGCGCCCGAACAGAGGCGTCAGGGCTCCCGTGGAGCTGTTGCGCAGGAATCCTCTGACCGCGCCGCTGAGCTCCGAGGCGACATACACGAAACGGCCGTCTCGGGAGATCGTGATCGCGCTTGCGCCCTCGAGGCCGGCGAGGGCACGACAGCCGCTCCCAGGCAGACTCTGCAGGCAGCCGTGCTTTCCGGGGAGCGGCCGCAGAGCACCGCTTCGGGGGTCGCGCTGCAGGGTTACGACCGAGTCCGTGCCCGGCTCGAGCCCGTAGGAGACCGCATACAGGTAGCGCCCATCCGGGCTGATGGCCAGGGCGTCAACTCCGTTCAGCGCCTGGAGGTGAGCCCCGCATCGGGCCTGCGGCGCTCCTTCGAGCTGCGCGCCGGCGACGCAGCCGAAATACCCCCCGCGGACACGTCGCGCCAGCGGCACGAGCACGCCGCGGCGTCCGCGGACGAACGCGCTCACCGTCGCCGTGTTGGCCGCGCCGACGTACACGAAGCGACCGTCAGGGCTGACCGCCAGCGCGTCGGCGCCGCCCAGCGCAGCGTCCCTTGCGGCGCACGGGCTACTCGCGCTGGAGCCGATGCACGCGCGCGTGGACGGCGACAGCGCGGGGTACAGCGCCCCGCTGGCGCGGTCGCGGGCGAGGGCTACGACTGCGCCTTCGCCGGCCACATACACGCTGCGGGCGTCCGGACTGACGGCAACGGCCTGGGCGCCGGCCAGCCCCGCCGCGACGCCGGGGCAGACTTGACTGGTGGCCGGCTCCTCGAGCGGGTCGCGCAGACAGCCGCCGGCACCGGGCACGGCGCTCGGCGGGCCGTAGACGATCAGCGCCGCCGCGCCGCCGGGCCCGAGCAGCCCCGGGGCGGCCGCGAGCAGAGCGAGGAGCGTCAGCAACCGCGCACGACGCGATCGGCGGGCGAGACTTCTGGTCAACGCGGGCACGAGGGGCGTGGCGGCGGGAATCTGACCGGATCGAGCGCGTCAGGCCAGGGGTCGCGGAGCTGCGGCTGCACCTCTCCACCGTTGCATATCGTTAGCGCGTGCGCACCCGCTTGATCCGCAACGGTCTGCTCGCGGCGGTCCTTGCCGTGTACGGTGCGCAGCTCGTCTCATCGCCTCCCGGGGCCGCCCAGGTCGTGGCCAACCCCTGCCAGCAGGCGCCGACACCCGGCGAAAGCGAGATCACCGTGCTCAGTGGCGGCGTGGAGCGCACGGCGATCCTGAACGTGCCCCCGGCCGCCGCCGGTCAGCGCCTTCCGCTGCTCGTCGGCCTGCACGGCGACGGAGGCAAGTTCTTTCAGTCCTACTCCGGCTTTTCGGTGCTGGCCGACGCAGAGGGCTTCATCGCGGTCTACCCGAACCCGCTGGAGGAAGCGGACGGGCATACCTTCTGGAACATCGATGAGGCGCCCGCGGGTGCCGGCGACGTGCAGTTCATCTCCGACCTGCTCGACTACGTGGAGAGCGACTTCTGCGTGAACACCAGCCGCGTATACGCGGCTGGTGTCTCAAACGGCGGGGGCATGGCGGCCCTCCTCGCGTGTCAGCTCAGCGCCCGCTTCGCGGCGTTCGCCTCGATCGCCGGCGGCTACTCGAGCCTGCCACCGTGCCAGCCTGCGAACCCGGTGTCGGTCATCGAGGTGCACGGAACGGCTGACGGCGTCGTCCCCTACAACGGATCCCCGCCCGCGCGAGCGGGCGCTGTGCGGCCGTGGCTCGACGCCTGGCGCGGGCGCGACGGCTGCCACGGCCATGCGGCGGTCAGTCGCCTCGCGCCACGGGTCGAGCGCTACGACTGGGCCGACTGCTCGCAGGGCGCGGCGGTCGAGCACATCGAGATCTTCGGCGGCGGCCACCAGCTGCCGGGAGGACTGCCGCCCGACGCCGGCCAGACGAGCACCATCTCGGCTCCCTGGCTTGCGTGGAGCTTCCTGCGCGAACACAGCCAGGCCGCGCCCTGAGGTGTCCGCTCGTTCGGGGCTCATTCCGGTTCTCGATACCTGCGAAGGACGAGTGCCGTCTCGTGTAGGTTCCCGTGATCCTGCGTAAGCCGCTCATGCTCGTCCCGCCGCTGCTGCTGGCCGCGATTGCGCTGCTTCTCATCGCCCCCCTTCAGAGCGTCAGCCATGCTTCGGCTGCGACGCCCCGCTGGGAACTACGCGGCGCGCGACGCACCGGCGCTGTCTCTCGGTCACATCTCCCAGCGGTGAGTGCCGTCACCAGCGGGCCGGGCGTTCAGGTCACGATGCCGCCCGTCGGCCTATCGATCGAGTACCCGCTGCTGGCAGATGATCTCGGCGCGGGCGCCTGCCCTCCACCCGCTCTCGTTGCGGAGCTGCTTCAGCTCGGGTCCCCGCCGCTGGCTCTGGCCGGCGAGAGCCAGGACATGACATACCCGAGCGGAGCTCCAGCGGGCCCCGCCCCTAACTGGGAGGGGGCCACCCTGTACTCCCTGCCCGCCAGCTTCTGGAGTCAGCTGCACTGCCTGGTCAGTGACGCGAAGGACCCCCTCACCGTCGGCCTCAATCTGAAGTCCGGCGAGCTTTCCTGGGCAACGCAGATGGTCACCGCCGCGCAGAGCGCGGCCACCAACGGCTTGGAATTCTCGCTGGGGAATGAGCCGGACCTCTACGAACTGCCCGACTATGCGGCGCTCGCCAACAAACTGAGCGACCAGGAAGATCTCGCGGCGATAAATCTGTATCTGCAACTGGCAGCCTACCTGCGCCCGGCGGTTGGCAGCTTGGCTCTGATCGGTCCGGAACTGGCTGCCGCCAAGCACTGGCAGAGCCAACTGCCGGGGGTCATCGCGGAGCTCCATGAGCAGACGGTCGGCGTCCACCTGTATCCGTTCAGTGCTTGCAAAGACCCGCGCGCGGCCACCCTCGCGGGGCTGCTCTCCGCGGGCGCCGCCGAATCGCCCCGCAGCCTCGCGTGGGTCGTCGCCGATGCAAGCGCCGCAGGCGTGCCGGCGATCATCTCCGAGGCCAACTCCGTCTCCTGTGGTGGCATCGCGGGGGTCTCGAACAGTCCGGCATCTGCGGTTTGGGCCGTGCGCTTCGTCCTCAGCGCGTTGAAGACCGGCTTTCACGAGGTGCGCTTCCACATGAGCGGTGGCCCGTACGATCCGTTCTTCGTTCGTGGCGAAGAAGTCGTCGCCCGGCCGCTCGAGAGCGCGTTGGTCGCGCTCAATCAATGGCTGCCGGTCGGCTCGTCTCTGAGGACGGCCTCGACTGCAAAAGGGCTAGTCACCACCGCCGTGAGCGGCGACCCGGGCGGTCCCGGGCTCATTCTCGACAACGAGCGGGCGCGAGCGCGAACCGTCGTACTCCCCGCCGCGCATACGCTGGCCATCGCGGTGCTCACCGCTGCGCGGACGGGACTGACAAAGGCGACGCTCCCCGCGCGCCACGGCCGCGTGAAGCTCCGCGTGGCGGGGAACAGTGTCGTGGCCGTTCTTTCCTGACGACAGACGCTCAGTGCCGCGATCACCGGGCTCTCCGGCCAGAGCCAGGACCGAGGACGGGGACCCGCCCTAGCTCTACCGATCGTGCCGCTCGTAGAGGGCATCCATTCGCGACATGCCCTTCGGCGGCAGCATGCCCCCGAGGATCCACACGAGCGGTATGAAGAATCCGATGATGAAGAGGATCCAGTGGCCGTTTTTGATCGTTCTCACGCCCAGAAAGACCAGCAGAAACACGTAGATGATGCCCAGGCCGACGTACAGCAACAGAAGCTCCCATCGTTGGGGGACGCAGCAGCTTAGACGGCCGCTCGGGCATCCGTGTCCGCGGCGCTCTCTGGCCGGCCGCGGCTCAGGGCGGCCGTATCGGCGCGGGCAGGATAGGCTCGCCCTGACCGATGCGGATTCATGCCCTCACGACCGGCAGCGTGCGCCTCAAGCACGCGTTCCTGCACCCCAGACAGGGCATGCGGCGACAGCTCGACCTGTTCCTGCCCGGTCCCTGGTCGGATCCGGTGCCGATCCACTGCTGGGCGGTGGAGCACGATGGGCGCCTGCTGCTGATCGATACCGGCGACACCGCCACGGCACGGAACGTGCCCTTCGCCCGCATTGAAGTCACGCGCGAGCAGGAGCTTCCGGCGGCCATGGCAGCGGCGGGCCTGTCGCTGGACGACGTCTCGGAGGTCGTGCTCACCCACCACCACGGCGACCACGTGGACGGGCTCGTACACGTGCACGCGCCGGTTCAGATCAACGATGCCGAGCTTCGCTTCGTCGCGACCACCTTCCCGCGCGTGATGCGTCGCGTCCTGCGCCAGCCCCTGCCGCCCGGGTTCGCCCCGCAGCCGTTCGCGCTCGACGGCGGGCCCTTCGGCGCGTTCCCGCGCAGCCGTTCGCTCACCGACGACGGGCGCATCGTCGCCGTCGACACGCCCGGTCACACCCCCGGGCACATCTCGGTCATCTGCATCGACGACTCGGATCGGCACGTGATGCTGGCCGGCGACGCCACCGACACGCTCGAGCAGCTGCACGCCCGACGCGCGGACGCGATCGCACCCGATCCCAAGGTGCATGTCGCGACGCTCGACACGATCCTCGCCCACTGCGCTCAACACCCGACCGTCTACCTGCCCTCGCACGACCCGGACAGCGCCGCGCGGCTCGCCGGCTCGATCACCGTCCTATGACGTGGCGACCGTCGCCTCCGGCGACACACTCGCCTCCCGCTGCCCACTCGCCTGCGGCGGCACGGCCGCACTGAACATCGCCCTCGTCGCACCCGCGATCTCGACCACCGCGTCGTGGCAGGCGCGACTCACGCCCGCCGCACCGATGAAGGCGTGGATGAAGCCCGGGAAGCGCCGCAGCGTCGCCGGGGTGCCCGCCCCGCGCAGCGCCTCCGCGTACGCCTCACCCTCATCGCGCAGCGGGTCGAAGCCGGCGGTGACGACGAACGCGGGCGCGAGCCCGGAGAGGTCCTCGGCGAGCAGCGGCGAGGCCCGCGGGTCGCTCGCCTGCGCGCCGGCCGTCCCGAGGTAGTGGGCGTCGAACCAGTCGATCGCCGCGTTTGTGAGCAGGAACCCCTCGCCGAACAGCTCGCGCGAGCGACCCCGCCCGCCAACCTGCGTGGCCGGATAGATCAGCAGTTGCAGGACAGGCGCCGGCCCCCCATCGCGCGCGGCGAGCTGCGAGACGACCGCCGCCAGGTTCCCACCGGCGCTGTCGCCGCCCACGCCGATCCTCCGCTCGTCGGCGCCGAGCTCAGTGGCGTTGGCGAACGCCCAGCGCAGCGCGGCGCGCGCGTCCTCGACGGCGGCCGGGAACGGGTGCTCCGGTGCGAGGCGATAGTCGATGGCGAGGACATGCGCGCCGGCGTGGCGACAGAGCAGCCGGCAGACACCGTCGTGGGTGTCGAGGTCGCCGAACACGAAACCGCCACCGTGGAAGAAGACGAGCAGCGGGTGCGGGCCGCCCCGCTCCTCGGGCGCGTAGTGTCGGGCGCGCAACGGCGTGTCCGCGTCGATCTCGAGGTCGCGCACCGAGCCGACGGCCTGCGGCCTGCCCGTGGCGATCTTTGCCAGGCGCCGCCGCGCCCGCCGCGCCTCGGCCGGCGAGACCGACTCGAGCGGCGGCTCGTTGCGACGCTCGCGCAGAGCCAGCGTGAGCTGCATCCCCGGCGCCAGCGTCTGGCCGTCGATATGCACGGCGGGCTTGCCCGACACGCGCACTTGAACCTTCGGCGGCAGCGCGGCCAGCGCCCGCGCGAACTGGTGCTCGAGCTGCTCTCGCGGCGTCAGTCGTTGAGTGGCGCGCCCCATGCCGTGATGCTACCTCCCGGGCACGCGCCGGCCCTGTCCGCCCCGGTCGCGTCAGACCGGGGCGGATGACGGGCTGCCCAACTGCCTATTTCGTGGTCAGGGTTTCCACCGAGCCGAAGCCCTCTGTCTGGAGCGTCCCCGTGGTCGTGCCGGCACCCGCTTCGCCGCACGTCAGCGTGCCGGTCGTGTCGTTTTCGGCTTCGCCGCCGTTGTGCCCGTTCTGGTCGAACAGGACTTCGGACGGTTTCGCGGCGGAGGTGCCGTTTTTCATGTGCGGCGCGCTTTCTCCCTCGCACTGCACCACGGGCGCTCCCGGCACGTCGTATCTGGCCGGGTCTCCCGGCGTTGACGGGCGCCTTGCCACTTCTGCTTCTTCGACCAGCTGTCCGGTTCCCGAGCAGGAGGTCGCCGCTTCGATCACGTAGACCTCGAACCCGATCGCTTCGATCGATTCGACCGTTCGCGTCGCGGGGTTGTAGAGGGTGGCTTTGGACGTCCCGGGGAATGCCCTTCCACAGAGGGTTTCAGCCATCTGTTTGACAGCCGGCTGGGCCCCTCGGAACACACAGCGGGATGTCAGCTGGGCGCCCTCGGTCGACAGGAAGGAAAGGCCACTGGCAAAGCCACTCGTGCCCGGCAGCTCCGCCTTCGTCCTCTGCCTGACCACCGGTTTGCCGTTGAACGTGCCTTCTTCGAGTTCTGAGCCCCACGGCATTTCTTCGGGCGTCACCATCACTTCGAGCCCTTCCGAGGCTTTGCATTCGCCGCTTGAGAGGACGCAGTCCGCGCTGTTGAAGCTGTCGGTCTCGCCCAAACCAGCGGGCCCGCCCGCGGGGTTCTCAACGGCGCCCAGGGCCGACGTCCTGCACGTCACCGCACCTTCTTCCGAGGCGAGCGTGAGCGTTCCCCAGGACAGCGTCGGCACAACGGTGCCCTGTTTGACCTGCACGCCGTCCTTGTACCAGTGCGGCGCACCGCCGCTGGGCAGCGTTTTGAACGTCTGTTCTGCGCCGCTGCTCGTCCCGCCCGGGTTGGTCGCGACGATGCGGAAGTAGTACGTCGTGTTGGCCGTGAGACCAGTAACCGATGCGGACACCGCCACCGGGCTTTCGCCCGACCCCGGCAGCGCCGAGCAGGGCACGCTCGTGCCCGAGGCTTCGCTCGTGCCGTATTCGAAGTGGCAGTCGCTGACCAAGCCATCTTCCGGATTCACGGTCGCGTTCAACGTGGCCATCGTCCGTGTCACAGACGTCGCCGCTCCCGTCACGACCGTCGGCGGGTTGGGCAGCGTCGTGAACGTTTCATCTGAACCTTTGCTCGTCCCACTCGCGTTCGTCGCGACGATCCGGAAGTGGTACGTCGTGCTTGCGGTGAGGCTCCCCACCGACGCGGACACCGCGACCGGACTCGTACCCGAACCCGGCAGCGAGGCGCACGGAGCGCTCAGCCCGTAGGCCGGCGTCGTGCCGTATTCGAAGTGGCAGTTCGTCACATTCGAACCTTCCGGGTTCACCGTCGCGTTGAGCGTCGCCGTGGTCTGCGTCAGCGGCGACGCCGCTTCGGTCACCACGGCCGGCGGGTTCGGCAGCGTCGTGAACATCTGATCCGAGCCCTGGCTCGTCCCGTTCACGTTGGTCGCGACGATGCGGAAGTGGTAGGTCGTGTTCGCGACCAGGCCGGTGACCGGCGCCGAGACCATCACCGGGCTTTCACCGGACCCCGGCAGCGAGGAGCACGGAACGCTTGTTCCGTACGCTTCGCTCGTGCCATATTCGAACTCGCATTCGCTCACGGTCTGATCCTTGGGGTTGACCGTCGCGTTCAGGGTCGCCGAGGTCTGCGTGATCGACGTGGCGGGTTCGGTCACGACCACCGGCGCGCTGCGGTCGACTTTGATCGCAGCCGACGCTCCCGAGTATTCGCTTTCAGCGCTTTCGTTGCTCGCCGAGACTCGGTAGACCCAATCGCCTTCTTCCTCCTTGTTGCCGGAGGTGAACGCATATTCGGGGCTGGTCAGACCCGTTGCGACGGTGCTGAAGCTCCCGCCGCTCGCGGGCTTGTGCTGCAGCGTGTAGGTCAGGCCGGCCGCCGGAGCGGAGGCTTCCCACGCCAGCGTGAACACGCCGGTGTTCGGGTTGGTGCCGCTCGACAGATACGGCACGCCCGGCGTGGTCGTCGGTACGTTGCGTGCGAGCGAGTAGCCCGGCGGCAGGTACTTGGGCAGCGGTGTCTGGACGAGTCCTTCGTCGCTGCCGGGTTTTTCGATCGTGGGGAGCCGCAGTTCGAGGTTCCTCACTTTGATCGATGCAGCGCTTGTGCTCGTGCTCGAGGAGGTGCGCGCGTACGTCGAGTCCTGCACGACCAGCTGGAGCTTTAGGACATGGCCGCTTTCGACCTTCCACGCCTGCGGATGCAGCTGGAAGACCTGCTTGACGAAGCCGCCTTCCGGGTTGGTCGGCCGGTAGATCGCGCGGCCGATCAGCCTCTGATTGCCGGCCGGTTCGACGTCCATCAGGCGCGCGATGACCTGGTCGTTCTGGATCGGCGTCGAGAATTCCGCGACCACGGTCGGGGAGCCGGCGATCGTGAAGCCGGCAGCGGGAGCTGCCGCGAGCTTGTAGGTGGCCGCTGAGGCGTTTTCGCCGGCGGCTTCCGGAGTGCAGACGGTGCCCGAGGTGAACGCCGTTTTCGGCGCGGTGCCGGGAGCCGCGATCGTCTGTTCGGCCGCGCCCTGCAGGTTGATTTCGCCGGGCGCGAGGCTTGCCCAGTTGCTGGCTGTGTACTCGGTTCCCGTGGTCGTGCTCGAGCCCGTGCAGGCGCTCGTGATGGCGGTCACGCCGCCGTGGGCGTTCGCAGGTTCGCTGCCCTGACCCCTGACGTAATATTCGAACCATTCGTTCTGGGCGGTGTTGAGCAGGGCGACCTCGCTCGCCGAGGGAGAGGTTGCGGAACGCGGATTGTGGCCGTAGTCGAGGCCGAACAGCTGGATCGCCGCGTTCGGGTAGCTCGCCCGGACCTTGTTGTAGTAATCGACGCTTTCGCTGACGGGGAACAGGTCGTCGTTCCAGCCGTTCTGCAGCAGCGCCGGCGCAGGTTCGTCCGAGAGGCTCGTGTAGTACGCGCCGTGGTTGGGCAGCTGCTGTTCCTGCTGGATCGCGAGCGGTTTACCGTTATAGGGGCCGCCCGTGTTATTGAAGTTGTACCATTCGGTTATGTTCGCTTCGGGTTCGCCGGGGGCGGTCTGGTAGTAGGCCCCGAGCAACTCGCCGTCGAGGTAGAGGTCTTCGTTCCAGTTCCTCTTCTGGACGCCGTATTCGTGGTTGCCAAGCATGCCCGAGTAGGGCGCATTGGCCACGTAGTCAAGGTTGCTGCCGTTTGGCTGTAGCGCCTGTGCGAGGTCCGTCCACGGCCATTCGGGTGCCGTCGCGGCGATCTTCATGGGTTTGCCGCCCGGGCTGAGCCACGGAACCAGTTCGCCGTCGGTCAGCTGAACGCGGTCCTTCAGCGAGCCCAGCTGCTCGGACATCCCGCCGCCGTAGCTCTCGCCGGTGGCGCCGATCTCCTGCGGGTTGATCACGCCTTCGTCGGCGAGCAGGCCGAGCAGGTACTGGGCGTCGTGCACTTCGTATGCCCTGCTCATCAGGTGCACGTACCCATTTGCGCATTCGGGCTTCGTTTTTTCGGAGGCTTTGCACGAGTTGCCCCAGCCGCGGTCGGTCTGGCTGAAGACCGCGTAACCCAGTTTCAGCCACCGCTGCGCCTGTGCGCTCGACGGCAGGATCTTGGTGCTGCCCCAGCCGTGGTAGATGCCGATGACGGGGTAGTTGTTGTCTTCACCGGTGGCCGGAGGGAAGGCGACGGACACGTCGATCGGGGTGCCGTCCCAGCTCGGGACGGTCGTGCCCGCAGTGTTGCCGCACCAGCGCTGACCTTCGCTTGCGCCCGCGCCCTGGGTGGTACAGGTCACCGTCCCGAAGACGGTCGAGATCGTTGCATTGGCAGCCGACGGGGCCACCAGCCCGAGAATCACAATCGACAGGATGACCAGCTTGCGCATGCCGAAACGATCGACCACGGCAGACCCTTTAAACATCGTCACTCCCCCTCCTCTGGCCGACCAGCGATCGGCCGCTCACCTGGATGGACGCCCAACCCCCTCTTCGCAAAGCCGGACGTCGTTGGCGCGACCATACCACCTGCTCGCGGCAAATGTCATTAGCCGCGCAGCCAGCCGGGTAAGCCACCTGGCCTATTGCCGGCCGAGGACGGGGTTGCTACTCTCGCCGTGCTCTTGACAGGAGGGAGCGGCGCCCCAGATTTCTGGGGCGCTTTTTTTCTTCCCAGCCCCTGCGCTGCTCGCCCTAGGCCTCGATCTTGCTGAACTCGGGCGGCTCGTATGCGGCGCCGGGAACGGCGCCCAGCGCAAGGATCCTGACGCCCTCATCGCCGGGGAAGATGCGCCGGCTCACGCCCGGGCCAACGCGCACGATCGTGTCGGGGTCGATCGGGATGCGCTCTCCGTCGATCTCGACCTCCGCGCTCCCGCGCAGCACGACGTAGACCTCCTCCTGCCCGTCCTCGTTGTGGCTGTGCTCGGGGTACTGGTCGAAGTTCGGCGGGAACTCCTCGACCTGCATGCCGAAGGAGGCGACCCCCAGCGACGCCCGAGCCAGGCGCATGCTGCCGCCGTAGGCCGTCTGCATGTCGTCGATTTTCTTCACGGTGTAGCTGGACATCGGCATCTCCTCCTTGGGTTTGCGGCCACTCTACATCCGCATTGCAGCCCGCGGCACCTCGATCCACACGAGCAGCGGCCCGCGGCGGCGGCGATTGCTGCGCCCGCGCGGGTACACGCGCCGGCGCGTGGGCACGACGAGCCCGTCGAAGGCTCGATGATCGAGGCAGTAGTGGGCGGCCTTCGCCCAGCCGCCGATCGGCTCGGCCGTGTAGTCGTGGCGGCGGATCAGGCCGCTGTCGTCGAAGTAGAAGACCTGCTCACGCGAGTGCGTGTGCACGTGCTCGGGGAACCTGACCGCGAGGCGCCGCCACGACTCGCCGTGCTCGAGCCACGGATCGAGCTCGCGGACCCGGTAGTCCTCGCGCGCCAGCACGAACGGCGTTGACACATAGGTCCAGAGCGCGTAGGTGGCGAAGTAGAGGATGTCCAGCCGGTCCCACCACAGCTTGTGGCGCAGATCGCCGAAGGCGCCCCGCGCGCTGTCGCGCTCGTCCACGAGCTCTCCGTCATCGGTGCGGATGCGGACCGTGCCGCCCGCTTCAAGGACGCCCTGCTGACCCGGCGCCGGGTAGGGCGTGAGGGTCACGTGCTGGCCGCGCGTGGCGATCCGCGCCTCGACGTCGCGGACGGCGCGACCCTGGTGCTTTGAGGCGAAGGCAAGACCGCCGGAGGACACCTGCACGCTGACCTCGCCGGCGCGCTCCCACATGTCAAGGCCGCCGTGCGCGGCGATCGCCTGCTCGACGAGCTCGATGGCCATAGGGATCAGGCCCCCTCGGCCGAAGCGTCGATCGGCTGCACGGGCGCATCTTGGCAACGATCAGAGGCCGGGTCAACCGTCCCGCGTGCCCGCAGTAGGCTTCCCCGGGACACCGAAAGGGAGGATCGATGAGCGAGGAGACCGTGAAGTTCCTTCTGTCCGAGCGCGAGATACCCACGCACTGGGTGAACCTGCTCGCCGACCTGCCCGGTGAGCCGCTGCCGCCGCTGAATCCGCAGACGCTCGAACCGGCCGGACCGCCGGACCTCACGCCGATCTTCCCGATCGGGCTGATCGAACAGGAGGTCTCGCCCGAGCCCGCGATTGCGATTCCCGAGCCGGTGCTCGAGGCCTACAGGCTGTGGCGCCCAACCCCGCTCTATCGCGCTCGCCGGCTCGAGCGCGAGCTCGATACGCCGGCACATATCTACTACAAGTACGAGGGCGTCTCCCCCGCCGGCTCGCACAAGCCCAACACCGCCGTGCCGCAGGCCTACGAGAACGCTCGCGCGGGGATCAAGCGCCTGGCCACCGAGACGGGAGCGGGGCAGTGGGGCTCGGCGCTGGCGTTCGCCTGCACGCTGTTCGGGCTCGAGTGCGAGGTGTTCATGGTCGGCTCCTCCTATGACCAGAAGCCCTACCGCCGCTCGATGATCCAGACCTGGGGCGCGAGCGTGCACCGCTCGCCCAGCACCATCACGGAGTCCGGGCGCGCCCAGCAGGCGCACCCCACGGGCTCGCTGGGGATCGCCATCTCCGAGGCGGTCGAGGTGGCCGCCTCGCGCGATGACACCAACTACGCGCTGGGGTCGGTCCTGAATCACGTGCTCCTGCACCAGACGGTGATCGGCCAGGAGGCGGCGGCGCAGATGCAGATGGCCGGCGAGCATCCGGACGTCGTCATCGGCTGCGTCGGCGGAGGCTCCAACTTCGGCGGGCTCGCCTTCCCGTTCGTGCGCCCGGTGCTGCGCGGGGAGACACGGACGCGCTTTCTGGCCGCCGAGCCGACCGCCTGCCCGACGCTCACCCGCGGCGTCTACCACTACGACTACGGCGACACCGCCGGCCTGACCCCGCTGATGGCGATGTTCACGCTCGGCCACGACTTCGTGCCCCCTCCCGTGCACGCCGGTGGACTGCGCTACCACGGCGACGCGCCGATGCTCTGCGCGCTCGTTCAGGCGGGCGTCGTGGAAGCACGCGCCTACCGCCAGAACGAGACCTTCGCGGCTGCCGTTCGCTTCGCCCGCAGCGAGGGCATCATCCCGGCGCCCGAGCCCGCCCACGCGATCCGCGCCGTGATCGACGAGGCCGAGGCGGCGCGCGAGGCGAACGAAGAGCGCGTGATCCTGTTCGGTCTCTGCGGCCATGGCCACTTCGACCTGTCCGCCTACGACGCCTTTCTGGCGAGCGAACTCGAGGACCCGGAGTTCTCGAAGGACGACATGGAGCGGGCGCTCGCGGACCTACCGCAGACGCCGTCCATAGCCTAGGCTGGACTGGATGTCGCTCGAACACGTTGATGTGCTGATCGTCGGCGCCGGCCTTTCGGGAATCGGCGCCGCCTATCACCTGCAGGCCAACTGCCCGGGCAAGAGCTACGCGATCCTCGAGGCGCGCGACTCCATCGGCGGCACCTGGGACCTGTTCCGCTACCCGGGCATCCGCTCAGACTCGGACATGTACACGCTCGGCTACGCCTTCAAGCCCTGGGAGGCGGCCAAGTCGATCGCCGACGGGCCGTCGATTCTCTCCTACGTCCGCCAGACCGCCGCGGACAACGGCATCGAGCAGAACATCCGCTTCAACCACAAGGTGCGCCGCGCCGAGTGGTCGACGGCGGACGGAAGCTGGACGGTGGAGGCCGAATGCGGCGACACCGAGGAGACGGTCCGCCTGAGCTGCGGCTTTTTGTTCATGTGCAGCGGCTACTACTCCTACGACGAGGGCTACACCCCCGACTTCAAGGGCAGCGAGAGCTTCGCCGGTCGCATCGTCCACCCCCAGGAGTGGACCGAGGACATCGACTACGCCGGCAAGCGCGTCGTGGTCGTCGGCAGCGGCGCCACGGCGGTGACGCTCGTCCCCGCGCTCGCCGAGCGCGCCGAGCACGTCACGATGCTGCAGCGCTCGCCGAGCTATGTCATCTCGATCCCCGGCGAAGACCCGATCGCCAAGGTCATCCGGCGCCTGTTGCCGACGCAGCTGGCCTACGCGGTCACGCGCTGGAAGAACGTGCTCATCACGATGCTGGTGTTCCAGCTCAGCCGGCGCAGGCCCGGGTTCATCAAGGGACTGGTGCGCAAAGGCGTGGAGAGGAACCTCCCGCCCGGCTACGACATCGACACCCATTTCACGCCCAGCTACAACCCCTGGGACCAGCGCATGTGCCTCGTGCCCGATGGCGATCTGTTCGAGGCCATCTCCGCCGGGCGCGCATCGGTCGTGACCGATCACATCGACACGTTCACCGAGAGCGGGGTTCGCCTTCAGTCCGGCGCCGAGCTCGAGGCCGACATCATCGTCACCGCGACGGGGCTGAACCTGCTGGCGCTGGGCGGAATGCAGGTTTCCGTCGACGGCCAGGAGATCACCCCCGCGGAGACGATGAGCTACAAGGGCATGATGCTCAGCGGCGTGCCCAACCTGGCGATCTCCTTCGGCTACACCAACGCCTCGTGGACGCTCAAGTGCGATCTCACCTGCGGCTTCGTCTGCCGCCTGTTGAACCACATGGACGAACACGGATACGACCAGTGCACGCCGGAGAGCAGCGACCCCTCGATCACCCGGGAACCGTTCATCGACTTCTCCTCGAGCTACGTGCGGCGCTCGATCGACAAGTTCCCCAAGCAGGGCTCGAAGGCCCCGTGGCGGCTCTACCAGAACTACGCGCTCGACATCCTCACGCTCCGCTACGGCGCGATCGAGGACGGCGCCATGCGCTTCTCGCACACCCCCTCGCCGGTGCAGGCCGCCGAGCCAATCGCCGTATAGGAGTTCGCGGACGTGGGCGAGATCTCCCCAGCCGTCTACCGCGCCGGATCGGGCGAGCCGCTCGTGCTGCTGCACGGCTTCACCGGCAGCTGGCCGCACTGGCGCCCGGTGCTCGGCGAACTCGCCGCCCACTATGAGGTGGTCGCGCCCACGCTCGCCGGCCATGAGGGCGGGCCTCCGTTCCCGATCACCACCCCGCTGACGCTGGCCGCGGGCGCCGACTCGCTCGAGGCGCATCTGGACGAGCTCGGCGTGGGCACCGCTCACATCGCCGGCAACTCGATGGGAGGCACGCTGGCACTCGAGCTGGCCAAGCGCGGCCGGGCGCGCTCGGTGGTCGCCCTCGCACCGGGCGGCGGATGGACCGACGGCGACGGCGAAGCAAGGCGCCTTGCCGGCCTGTTCGCGCGCCTGATCCGCCTCACGCGCCTGGTCGAGCCGCGCCTTCGAGCCATCATGCACCGGCCCTCGGTGCGCCGCGCGGGGTTCCGCGAAGTCATGCGCCACGGCGAGCTCGTGGCTCCGGCGGACGCGGTCGATATGGCGCTCGCCGTCCTTCGCTGCACCGTCGCCGACAGGGCCATCGCCGCGCTCATGACCGACCGCGGCTTCGCGCTTAAAGACCTCGATCGCATCGCCTGCCCGGTGCTGCTCGCCTCGCCGCAGTTCGATCGCATCCTGCCGGTGGCCAGGAACGCACCGCGCCTTCTCCGGGAGATACCCGGTGTCGAGTGGCGGATGCTGCCCGGCTGTGGGCACGTCCCGATGTGGGATGACACTCGCCTCATCGTCAGGACCATCGACGAGTTCGTGAGCCGCCACGCGTCGGCCTCGCCGCTGGCATCCGCGCCCGCCGCCGCGCTGACGTCCGCGAGCGATTAGCCGTCGATCGCCGCCGGCGCTCTGGGCTCGCGCCACATCCGCCACGAGGGCGGGCCGCCCTTCGGAAAGCGGAACTCCTCGGTCACCTCGAAGCCCTGCCTCTCATAACAGGCGAGGTTGCGGGGCGTGGTGGCCTCCAGGTAGGCCGGCGTGCCGTCCGCGTCGCAGCGCTCGAGCACCGGGCGCAACAGCGCGGTGCCGAGACCTCTGCCCTGGGACTCGGGCTCGACGCCGACGAAGGCCAGGTAGTGATGGGGCCTCTTCGGGTGGTTTGACTCGATCGTCGCGATCGCGCGCAGCACCTGCGGCAGGCGAGGGCCCATCGCCGCGATCATCCCCGGCGCGAGGCGCAGCTGGGCCAGCGGGCCGAGGTGCCACCTGTTCGGGGGCAGCCACAGCGCCGCTCCGGCCCCGTCCTCGATCGCGTAGCACTCCTCGTGCGGCAGATACACCCTGCGCAGATAGAAGGCGAACCCCCGCTCCGAGCGCTCCATGCGTTCGGAGTCCTTCGGCACCAGCCAGCTGATGACGGGGTCGTCATAGAAGGCACGCGCAAGCGCGTGCGCGAGCCGGCGAACATCCTCGGCCGTCGCCTTGCGAATGACCCTGGCCGGGCCCGGCGCGACAGCGTCCATCCTGAGGAGCCTACCCCCACCCGCCGCCTGCCAATAGGCTCACGCGATCTCAACGCCAACAGGGACGTAGGAGGAAGCGATGAGGAACGGCCGACGCCACTCGCGAGCGCTGAGGTCCTGGCGCGCGCGGCTTCTCGCGCCGGCGCTCGCCGCCCTCGCGTCGCTGGTGGCGCTCGGCGGCGCCCCGGCGGGCGGCGCCGTCTCCCCCGTGGCCCGCGCAGAGGCGTGGGCGCCGTCTCACTCTGCGACGCCCTTCAGTTACGGCCTGCCGGCGAGCGCGGCGGTCCCGCGCTGGGCTCTCGCCCGGCGCGGGGACGTTCACTTCTATCCGGCGATCGCGCCGGCGGCCCCCTCGGCCTCGTCTGCGGCCGATGCGGGTGAGCCAGCGGAGGAAGAGGAGCCGCCCGAGGAGGACAACGGGGACCTCGGCCGACGCTGCGGAGGCTGCCTCGGGGTGCCCTTACGCTACTACGGCGGTCCCGTCCAGCATGAACCCGAAGTGCACGTCATCTTCTGGGGCAGGAACTGGAATCAGCCGGGCGGTCCCGGTCCTGAGCTGCACGAACAGCTGATGCGGTTCTATCAGGGGCTCGCGGGCTCGCCGTCCGGTGAGGCCTTCCAGGGAATCCTCACGCAGTACTTCGACGAATCCGGCCGCGTCGCCCCGACCCTGCCGGCGCAGAAGCTGAGCTCGTTCACCGATGAAACGGTGGCGGCGCCCACGGGCGTCAGCGACGCGGCGATCCAGCACGAGGCCAAGACGGTCGCCGAAAACCCCGCCAACCGCTGGGCGCTCGGGGGAGACGCGCAGCTCGTCGTCGTTCCCGCGCCCGGCACGACGTATGAACCCGGCTTCGACCAGAGCTTCTGCGCCTATCACAGCGTCGTCCACGAAGCCGGCTCCGACTGGACCTACACCTTCCTCTCAGACGACGGAGAAGAACCGTTCGAAGCGGGCTGCCTGAGCTACGACGACGACGGGACGGCCGGCCACACCGAAAAAGCGGCTCGCGTTCTCTCGATGGACGCCTCCCACGAGTACGCCGAGAGCGCGACCGATCCCACCTTCTCGGCCTGGCTGGATCAGGAAGGAAACGAGCTCGCCGACATCTGCAGCTCGGGCGATGATGAGCTCGCGAACGAAGCCTGGGTGCAGGGGCTGTGGGACGACCACCAGAGCGCCTGCTCGCTCGGAGACGCCCAGCCGCCGCACGTGCTCGGGCTGACCGAAGGAGCGTCGGGCGTCGGTCAGCACGAAGCCACGCTCAACGCGACCGTCAATCCCGAGAACGAAGGTCTCCAAGCGAGATACCGCTTCGAATATGGCCCCACGACGTCCTACGGCCGAGGCGCTCCGGCGCAAGGGCCCGTGAGCGCCGGTGACGCGCTCGGCAACCAGCGGGTGAGCGAGACCGTCTCGGGCCTGCCGCTGGAAACGACCTACCACTACCGCGTGGCCGTCAGCGACAACCGCGCAGGCCATGAAGAAACGACCTATGGGGAAGACCACACATTCGTTCCCTCGCTGTGGTCGGTGAGCGACGGCCGACCACCGCCGGACGCCGGCCAGGCGTCGTTCGGCAGCGCTCTGATCTCCTGTTCGTTCGTGCCCTGGTCGTGTGGTGGCGTCTCGTGCCCGGTGAGCAGCTTGTGCGTGGCGGTGGGCAGCTATGAACTCGACGAGCGCGAACTTCCGGTGGCCGACAGCTTCCAGGAAGGGCAATGGTCCTCGCAGGCGCTCCCCTTCCCGGCGCAGACCGGCGAACAGGTGGCGCTGACCGGTGTCTCCTGCGCCTCAGCCGCCGCATGCCTCGCCGTCGGCTATGAGCGGAACACCGCTGGAGTGCGCGTGCCCGTGGCCGACAGCTCGAATGGATCGCAGGGATGGTCGGTCTCCCCCATCTCGCCACCGGCCGGAGCAAAGGAAGCGGGGCTGGAGGGAGTCTCGTGCGCCACGACGAGCGAATGCATGGCCGTCGGGCTGAGCCTCAGCGGCTCGGGTGCCGAGCGACCGTACGCGGAGCTGTGGCGAAACGGCGCCTGGAGCACGCAGGCGGTCAACGCACCCGAAGCTGGCAACGCGCTTCTGGAGGGTGTCTCCTGTGCAGCGGCGGGATCGTGCGTCGCCGTCGGTTTCAGCGAAGGCGGCGGCGGTGCGAGGGCCGCGCTGAGCGAGACCTGGAACGGCAGCAGCTGGTCGATCGCCTCGCCGAAAGCCCCGCCTGCAGCGCAGAGCTCGGGGCTGAGCGGCGTCTCCTGTTCGGCGCCGAGCGCCTGCATGGCGGTCGGCAGCTACGCGACGAGCGCGGGCGCGGCGAGCCTGACCGAGCGCTGGGACGGGACGACGTGGTCCGCGCAGCCGGCCGCGGTGAGCGGCCATCCCGAAGAACTCCTCGGCGTCTCCTGCCCCGCGGCCGGCGAATGCACGGCGGTCGGAGATTACGAGCCGGGCGCGCGGGCGGTCGCGATGGTCCAGGCCTGGAACGGCAGCAGCTGGAGCACGCAGGCCTCAGATGTCGATGAAGCCCAGGCGAGCGAACTGCACGCGGTCTCCTGTCTGGCGGACTCGACCTGCGCGGCCGCCGGTATCACCGGCTGGTCGGCCGCCGGGCGCTCGCGCTCCGGCTTCGTCGAAGCTCTCGCCGAGACCCGCGGCGCGCCGCTCGCGCCCGCGCCGGTCCTTCCGCTGGCCCCGGAACCGGCACCGGCGCCGGCCGCGGGCCCGGGCCCGGGCCCGGGCCCGGGGGGCGCCCTCGGGGTGCAGCTCTCCTCCGGGGCGCTCGGCACGGGGAGCGCCTTCGAGGGGCGCGCCGCGGCGCTCCGCTGCCGGGTGCCGCGCCTTGAGGGCGTCTCGCTCGCACGCGCGAAGGCCCGCTTGCGGCAGGCGCACTGCGCGCTCGGCCGGGTCAGGCGTCCGCGGCGCTCCGCCGCAAAGCTCGTCGTCCGCCGCCAGAGCCACTCCGCCGGAGCGAGCCTCACGGCTTTCGCGAAGGTGGACGTCACACTCGGCACGCCCCCGCGCGCACGCTCCGGGCGGCGCTGACCCCATCGAAGGAGGCCCCATGTCTTTCCAGACGCTTCTGTATGACGCCGCCGAGGGCGTCGCCACGATCACGCTGAACCGCCCCGAGCAGCTCAACACGATCGTGCCGCCGATGCCCGAGGAGCTCGAGGCCGCCGTCCACCGCGCGGTCGCAGACTCCCACGTGAAGGTGATCGTCCTGCGCGGCGCCGGCCGCGCCTTCTGCGCGGGCTTCGACTTCGGCGGCGGCTTTCACCACTGGGACGAGGGCATCACAACCGACGGGGCATGGGATCCCGGCAAGGACTTCATCGCCCAGACCTCCCAGGGCGGGCCGGTGCCGAAGTTCATGAGCCTGTGGCGCTCGCCCAAGCCGGTGATCGCCCAGGTCCACGGCTGGTGCGTCGGCGGCGGCTCCGACATGGCGCTGTGCGCCGACCTCGTGATCGCAAGCGAGGATGCCCGCATCGGCACCTCCTACTCGCGCATGTGGGGCTGCTACCTGAGCGGCATGTGGCTCTACCGGCTGGGGCTGACCAGAGCCAAGGAGTACGCCCTCACGGGCAAGCCGCTGTCGGGAACGGAGGCCGCTGAGGCGGGGCTGATCAACGCCGCGGTGCCGTTCGAGCGCCTCGAGCAGGAGGTGTCTGAGCGCGCGCGCCTGTTGAGGACGATTCCGCTCTCCCAGCTCGCCGCCATGAAGCTGATCGTCAACCAGGCCTACGAGAACATGGGCCTCGCCTCGACGCAGCTGCTCGGCCCGATCCTCGACGGGCTGATGCGCAACACCCCGGAGGCACATCAGTTCATCGGGCTGGCCGAGAGCGAGGGCGTCAACGCCGCCGTCGCGCGCCGCGACGGCCCCTTCGGCGACTACAGCCAGGCCCCGGCCTCCGGCAAGCCCGACCCCACGAACATCATCACCCCCGAGCCCGATCCGGGCTGAGCGCGTTCGGCGGTGCTCAGGCCGCCTGGCGCCAGTCGCGCGTTGCCAGGTGCCGTCCCTGCGCGAGGCCCGCCTCGATCACGGCCTCGCGCAGCTTCGGGTTCATCAGGTTCGGTCCCATCGCGGCGGCGCTCGCCTCGTCGGGGTTGATCGTCGTCACGAGCGCGCCGCGGTGCTTCAGCACGAGCGCCTCGGCCGTCGCGAGCCCGCGCGAGACCGGCCCGAAGGCTCCCGCCAGCGCTCCGATCGAGGGCCGCATCGACCCCGTGGGGTTCAGACACAGCACGCGCTCGCCCCGCTCGACGTCGGCGGTGTCCATGTTGGTCGGGCTCCACGCCCCGCCGTCCACATAGGTGCGCCCGCCGGAGCGGATCGGGCGGAACACCCCGGGGATGGCACAGGAGGCCTGCACGGCCTCGGACACCGACAGGTCGGGCGCCCCGGGAGCCCCGAACATCACCCGCCGGCCGCTCTCGAGCTCGACCGCGGCGACGCGCAGGCGGCCATCCCAGCTCGCCCCGGTGCGCTCGATCATGCGCCCCAGCTCATCGAGCGAGCGACGGCCCTCGGGGACCCTGCGCAGCGCAGCGCGCCGCAAGAGCGCTCCGCCGCCTGCCGTCGAGCTGAAGGCCAGCGAGGCCAGCGGCGCGACGGCCGAGCCGCCACGATCGGCGATGGCGTCGAACGCCTGGCGAAGCGGCGTCGCGCCCTCCTCTGAGGACTCGAGCTTGACGGCGGGCCGCTCGGCCAGACGCCCGAGCCCGGTCGCCGGCGAGACGCCCGCGACGAGCGATGCCGCCACGATCGAGCCGGCGGAGGTGCCGATGTAGGAGCCGCAGTCGCGGGCGTCGAAGCTGCCGCTCTCATCAAGGCCGGCGAGCACCGCGCTCATCCACGCCAGGCCGAGGATTCCCCCTCCGCCGAGGACCAGCGCCTCGGGAGCCTCGGCGAGTCTCATCGCTCGAGGATAGCGGCGCGCCGGCTCCCGTCGTGACGGCGCTTGCGGTCGCGAGTAGCATCACTGGGGCTATGCAGGAGGTCGACGTGGTCGTGGTGGGCGCCCGTCTCGCGGGCTGTGCGGTGGCGGCGCCGCTCGCTCGCGCCGGGCGCCGCGTGCTGGTGCTCGACAGGATGCGCTTTCCCTCCGACCAGCTCTCCACGCACGTGCTGATGCCGGCCGGGACGAGCGAGCTGTCGAAGATGGGGGCGCTGCCGAGGATCCTCGCGCTGAATCCGTCGCGGGTGCGCTGGGTCCACGTCGAGGCGGAAGGGAACGAGTGCCGCGAGCGGGTGCGCCCGGCGGCGGACGGGATCGACTACGGCGTCTGCGTGCCCCGCGACCTGCAGGACGTCCAGCTCGTCGAGGCCGCGCGCGAACAGGGCGCGGAGGTCCGCGAGCGCTGCACGCTCGAGGGGCTGAGCTGGCGCGCGGGCCGCGTCGCGGGCGCGCGCTACCGCGACAGCGAGGGCGATCAGCGCGAGGTCGCCTGCACGCTCGTCGTGGGCGCCGACGGGCGGCGATCTACGGTCGCCTCGCTGGTCGGCGCATGGAGGCCGTACAGGCTCTCGCGCAACGGCCGCGGGCTGGTGTTCCGCTACCTCGACGATCCGCGTGCGGGCAGCGCCGACGCCGAAACCTACTACCAGTGGCGCGAGGGGAACATGATCGCCTTCGCGTTTCCCACGACCCCCGCGGGCAGGCTCCTGATCCTGCTGATGGGCCACCGCGACGAGGCCGCAGAGGCGCGGCACGACCCCGAGGGCTACTGGCAGCGAAAGCTCGATGAGCATCCCGGCCTGGCCGCGCGCGTGGCCGGCGCCCCACCCGGATCGAAGCTCCGCTCGACCGGCGAGACGCCCGCCTTCTTCCGCGCCTCCTCGGGCCCCGGCTGGGCGCTCGCGGGCGACGCCGGGCACTTCAAGGACCCGGTCACCGGCCAGGGCATGCGCGACGCGATGTTCGCCGGGCGCACGCTGGCCGAGCAGGTCCTGCCGGCGCTCGACGACCCCGCCGCCGTCGACCGCGCCACCCGCGGCTGGGAGGCCGAGCGCGACCGCGAGTGCCTGCCGGCGTACCACTTCGCCAACTCCGACACGCGCACCGCGCGCCCCTCCCCCGCGCTCTGCGAGCTCGTGCGCGAGGCCGGACGGACGACCAGTCCCGACCTCAGCGACTTCTTCGGACGCGGCCGCACGCCACAGCAGATCACGCCCCCGGCCCGCCTCGGGCGGGCCCTGTTCGCGGCCCTCTGGCGCGGCGAGCGCCCGCGCTCTGAAACCATCATCAGCGCGCTCGCGGACCTGCGCACGGAGATCGCGATCCGCCGCGAGCTGAGCGCCGAGCGCTTCCGCTCGACCCGCCTGATTCAGGGCTCCGAGCACCCCGGCGCCTCCTGGCCGGAGCCGCCCTCCGGGTCCGGGCGGAGCATCGCGACCCCGCCGCCGCAGGCGGCCACATCAGCGGCCGCCCGCACGTCTGATCCGCCAGCCGCCGTCGCCGTCGCCGACGAGGTCTCGGCGTGACCCGCATCGCCGTCGTCCAGCCCGCGCTCGAGCTCGGGCAGGTCGAGCGGAATCTCGCGCACGTCGAGGATCTGATCCGCGACGCCCATCGCGAGCACGGCGCGGAGGTGATCGTCGTTCCCGAGGGGTTCACGACGCCGAACGTGTACGCGAAGGTGCTGCGCGGCACGGCGCGCCCAGTGGACGGGCAGCCGCTGCAGCTGCTCACCCGCCTGGCGCGCGAGCTCGACTGCGTGCTCGCGGGCGGCTTCATCGCCGTGCGCGGCGCGCACACGTTCGGGACCTACGTGCTCGCCGAGCCCGACGGTGCCGTGCACCTGCACGACAAGGACATACCCACCGCCTGGGAGCAGCACTTCTACGTCGGCGGTGATGATGAGGGCGTCGTTCAGTGCGGCACGCTCAGCTGCACCGTCGGGCTGATGTCCGGCTGGGAGTGGGCGCGCTTTCGCACCGCCGCGCGCGTGCGCGCCGCCGGCGCGAGGCTCGTGCTGGGCGGCATGTGCTGGCCGTCGATGCCGCTCAACTGGCCCGCTCCGCTGAGCTGGTGGTCGCATCGCGAGCACGCCATCTGGCGCCGCCAGGCCGGGGAGCTGCCCGGCCAGGTCGCGCGCCTGTGCGGCGCTCCCGTCGCCCACGCCTCCCACGTCGGCCCGGTGCTCGGCGAAACCCCGCTCGGCCCCGGCATCCCCTGGCGCACGGAGATGCTCGGCGAGTCGCAGGTCTGCGATCGCGACGGCACCGTGCTCGCGCGCCTGACGCTCGAGGACGGCGAGGGCCATGCGGCGGCCGACGTCGCCCTGCAGGCACCGGAGCCGCTGGATCCGATCCAGGATCGCTTCTGGATCCCTGACATGACGCTCACGACCCACGCCGCCTGGCACGGCATGAACGCCCACGGCGCCCTCAGCTACAGGCTCCGCCACGCCCGCCGGGGCTTCGACTGGCAGCGCTGGCCGGCGGGCGATCTGCCGGACGAGATCGCTCCGATGGGCGCAGGCGATGCGCCGGCCGCCACGAGCTCGAGCCGCTAGCCGGGCCTGTGCCGCCGGGCGCCACGGGCGCTCACCGGACACCTGATACGCCCGTCCAGGTGCGTCCAGAGAGCCCTCATACGCCCGTCTAAAAGGGCCGCGCAGAGAGTCCTAGCGTCGAGGATTGCCGATACGGACATGGGGCTAACACGATGCAGCGAGCACAACTACTCAGACAGCTGGTGCTCGACTCGCAGTACGTCGTCGATGAGAAGCTCGTAGCGGCCGCGATCCTCGCGCGCGGCAGGACCCGCAGCCTGGTCTCAGAGGCGGCCTTCCGCAACGACATCCGCCGTGCGCAGGTGCGCTCCTTTCGCCCGAGCAGGCAGGCCCGGTCCTTCCGCCCGTGCAACCTGCAGGCGGCGCGAGCCGAGCGCACGCTGCCCGCGCGCTGGCAGCGGAGCTGAGCCGGTCGATGCTCCGAGCCTCTCCCACCGCAGCCGCCGAGCTTCTCGCCAAGAACATCGAGGAGGGTCAGGTGCTGCTCGAGCGGGCCAGCCTGATCGGCGACTACTCGGACTACGAAAGCTGGAAGGGCACCCGCAAACTGTGGAGCGAGCGAACGGCCGAGGGTCTCGCCCACATCTATGGCGTAGCGGAGGAGGTCGAGGACTTCAGGAACGCGGCCTTCAAGGACGCGGCCTCCGACACCACCGGCGAACAGCAGTGGCAGCTCGAGTACAAGCGCGACTCGAACCGCGTGCGCGAGGCCATCGACATCCTCATCTCGCTTCAGCACGACCTCGGGGTGTCGCCCGGTGATGGCCCCCGGCCCGAGGAGAAGCTGGAGCTCGAGGAGGAGCTGGGACTCGAGGAGGAGCCGCAGCTCGAGCCAGGCGATCATGCCTCGGGCCTCGAGCTCGACGCCGGCGACCGCGCCGACGCCGAGCGCGAGTCACCGCCGGCGATCACAACAGAGCCCGACCCGGACGTCACTTTCGCGGGGGCCCTCCCACGTTCGCCGAATCCCGACGATGAGCCCTCGCGCACGCCCTCGCCCTCGCCCGCGCCCCTGCCCGCGCCCCTGCCCGCGCCCGGCGCCGAGGTCGAGCCCGGCGCCTCTCCACAGCGACAGCCGAGCGTGCAGGTGGACAGGACCGGGCGCGTGGACGGCGGCAGCGGACGGGTGTTCCTCGTTCACGGACGGGATGAGAATTTCAAGCATGCCGTCGCCGGCCTGCTCGAACGCGCGGGTCCGCACGAGGTGACGATCCTGAACGAGCTGCCGAGCGACCGCAAGATGCTCGTCGAGCAGTTCGAGGAGCACAGCGCCGAATCACGCTATGCGGTCGTGTTGCTCACCGCCGACGACGTCGGCGCGCCGCGCCTTGAGTCAGAGAACGAGCCCTACTACTCGCCGCGTGCGCGCCAGGGCGTCGTGTTCGAGATGGGCGTGCTCGTCGCAGCGCTCACACCCCGTTGCATGTGCGTGCTCTACGAGGACGGCGTGGAACTGCCGTGCGACATCGACGGGATCTCCTACGTGCGACTTGACCTGGCCGGCACCTGGCAATCGAAGCTTCTGCTGCACATGCGAAACGCCGGCTTCGACTATGACCTGAACAGGCTGGCGCCCATCTGAATCGCAGCGGCAGCGCGTTTGACACACTTCCCAGCCCATGGGGCCGACCAATGCCGCGATCACGACAGAGCTGAGCGTCGAGCGCCTGTCCGGCACGTTTCCGGGCAATCTGGGTATCGAGCTGACCGAGATTACCGACGAGCATGTGCGCGGGCGCATGCACGTGGACAAGCGTCACCTGCACCCGATGGGCTATGTGCACGGCGGCGCGTGGGTTGCGTTTGCCGACACCGTCGCCGCCTGGGGGACGATGCGCCACCTGCCCGAGGCGCGGGGCTTCACGACGGTCGAGCTGAAGATCAACGTTCTCGCCTCGGCGGCCGAGGGCGACGAGCTGACCGCGCTCGGAGTGCCGCTGCACGTCGGCTCGCGCACGCAGGTCTGGCAGGTACAGGTCTTTCGCGGTGAGCGGCTCGCGGCAAACTTCGTCTGCACACAGATAGTGCTGTAGGTGGAAAATTGAGCTTTCACCCCGCTGACACGGCGCGGCCCGTGCGGCGCGGGGGTGTGCAGATCAGTTATCGTCGGCGCGTGCGGAGGAAGACTTGGGTGCGGGCCATGGTTGCGGCCGTCGGTTGTGTGATGGCAGGAGCGTCGCTGTCCTACGCGCAGGCATCGCCGGCCACGCCCGCCGGTCCGCCGGCCGCGACCTCCTCGGGCAACCCGGGCTATGGGGTGCAGTTGGTGGTTCCGGTTCAGGGAGGCCTCGTCGGTTGGTGCATGACCTATGAGACCCCGAACCGCTCCGGCGCGAAGTGTCCCGTCGTCCCCACCTCGAGCCGGCCGATCGTCACCGAATCCTGGAGCTATCAGCCGCATCCGGACATAACCGAAGCTGTCGCGCTGACGACGGGCGCGGTCAGCGCCGTCTCACCCCCGGGTGGCGGAGCCTCTGTGGCGACGCGCGCCGAGCCGGGGCTGAGCTACGGCCTGCTGGCCGCCTTCGTGGAAATCCCGGGAGATGCGCCGCCGGGTGAACACCGGACGCTCACGCCGCTCGCCGCCGGTGGGCAAGCGATCGCGGGGCTGCCGCCCTCGTCGACGCCGGCAGGCTACGGACTTCAAAGCCACGCCTGGCAGCGTCCCGCGCACCCGCCGCATGGGCCCTGCGGGCTCAGCGCAACCTCACTGCCCGGGCTGACCGCCGAGTCCGGGCGCGTCGTGCTGCGGCTGCAGTCCTTCACGGGCCTCATCGGGCGGCCGTTCCTCTCCTGCGCGGACACCGAGTATCAGCTCAACGGCTCGCCGCTCGACGCCGGCGTCGTGCTCGACGCCACACACCCGGGCACGGCTCCCGCGCCGCTGCCGGGCATGACGGGGGTGCAGGGTCATGCGGGGGTGTTCCAGGCACCGGGCTGGAACGCGCGGATCACCGGGCGGCGCATCCATGGCGCCTGGCTCTTGGTCGAAGGCGGCAGCTCACTGCAGCAGCGGCTGACCGTGCTGGAACACCTGCACGCCACCGTCCACGGCTGAGATCGGCGGCGGCTATCACGCGCCATCCGTCAAACGCCGAACTCCAGCACCGAGCGGATCCCGTCCTGGGCCGCCATCAGCTCGAACGCGCGGTTGACGTCATCGAGCGGCATGCGATGTGAGATGAAGGGGTCAACATCGATGTCTCCCTGCAGGTAGCGCTCGACCAGCTCGGGAACCTGGTCGCGTCCCTTCACCCCGCCGAAGGAGGATCCGCACACGCGGCGCCCGGTGATCAAAAGCCGCGGGATGACATCGAGCGTCTCGCCTTTGCCGGCGACGCCGCAGACGGTGCACAGACCCCAGCCCATGCGCGCGCTCTCGACCGCCTCTCGCATCACCGAGACGAGGCCCGTCGCCTCGAAGGTGTAGTCGGCGCCGAAGCCGCCGGTCGCCGCGAGCACGTGTTCGGGCGCCTGCGAATCGGCGATCCAGCACTCGCTCGCACCCTGGCCGGCGGCGAGCTCGAGGCGCTCCTCGGAGAGGTCGATGCAGATGATCCGCTCGGCTCCGCGCAGCCGGCAGCCCGCGACGGCGCCGAGCCCCACCATTCCCGCGCCGAACACCACGCACGTCGCTCCCGGCTGCACCTGGGCGGTGAACATCGCCGCTCCGAGCCCCGTCGAGAGCCCGCACGCGAACAGGCAGGCTCGATCGAGCGGGGCCTCGGGGTTGACCTTCGCCAGCGCGATCTCGGGTATGACCGCGTACTCGGCGAACACCGAGGTACCCATGAAGTGGCGGATCGGCTCGCCCGCACGCGACAGCCGCGTGGTGCCGTCCGGGAGGTAGCCCCTGTTCTGCTGCTCGCGGATCGCCAGGCACAGGTTGGTGCGAGGACTGAGGCAGTGGATGCACTCGCGGCACTGCGGTGAGAACAGGCTCACCACGTGATCGCCGCGCGCGAGCGAGGCCACCCCCTCGCCGACGGCCTCGACCACACCCGCGCCCTCGTGCCCGAGCACGGTCGGCGCGTACCCGGACGGATCGACGCCGGAGGCCGTGTACATGTCGGTGTGGCAGACACCGCACGCGACGAGCCGGATGAGCACCTCGCCCGGCGCGGGGTCGGCCAGGTCGAGCTCCTGCACGACCAGTGGGCGGCCGAACTCCTCGAGCACCGCGGCGCGCACCTTCATCCGGGCCCCTAGCCGTCCGCCGCCTGCACGTTCTCGAATATCGCCGCCATGCCCTGACCCCCGCCGATGCACATGGTCTCGAGCGCGTAGCGCCCGCCACGGCGGCGCAGCTCTCGCAGCATCGTCGCGAGAATCCTCGCCCCCGTCGCGCCGACGGGATGACCGAGTGAGATGCCCGAGCCGTTCACGTTGACGCGCTCCAGGCCGTCTGGCAGGTCCCACTCGCGCAGCACCGCGAGCACCTGCGCGGCAAACGCCTCGTTCAGCTCGATCAGGTCCATGTCGCCGAGCGTCAGCCCCGCTCGCTCGAGCGCGCGCCGCGTCGAGGGCACCGGGCCGATCCCCATCGTCGCCGGCGCAACCCCCGCGACCGCCCACGACAAGGGGCGCGCGAAGGCCTCGAGGCCGAGCTCGGCCGCCTTCTCGGAGTGGGTCACGATGCACACCGCCGCGGCGTCGTTCTGACCGCTCGCGTTGCCGGCCGTCACGGTCGCCTCCGGGTCGCTGTCGCCCATCAGCGGCCGCAGAGCGCCGAGCCGCTCGAGCGTCGTGTCCGCGCGCGGGTGCTCGTCGTGTTCTATCAGCCGCTCCTCGCCGCGGCTGTGGACGGGCACGGGCACGATCTCCTCGCCGAATCTGCCGCTCGCCTGAGCGGCCAGCGCCAGCCGGTGTGAGCGCAGCGCGAGCTCGTCCTGCTCGGCGCGCGAGATGCCGTACTGGCGGCGCAGGTTCTCGGCTGTTTCGATCATGCCCCCGGGCACGGGGTGGTGGACGCCGCCCGCCGTCACGCGCGGGCGCGCGAGGCGATCCTCAAGTCTCACGCCGGCGCCCTTGATCCCCCAGCGCAGGGCGAGCGCGTAGAACTCGGCCTGGCTCATGCTCTCGACGCCCCCCGCGAGCACGACGTCCGCGGCTCCGGTCTGCACCTGCATGCAGGCGAGCATCACAGCCTGAAGGCCCGAGCCGCAGCGGCGGTCGAGCTGGAACCCCGGCACCTCGACCGGCAGGCCGGCGTCGAGTGCCGCAACGCGCCCGATCGCGGGGGCCTCGCCGTTCGGATAGCACTGGCCGAGGATCACGTCGTCGATCTCCGGCGCGGGCAGCGAGGTGCGTCGCACGAGCTCGGCGACCACCGTCGCGGCCAGCTCCGCCGCGGGCACCTCGCGGAAGGCGCCCCCGAAACCACCCACGGCGGTTCTCAGCGGTTCACAGATGACTGCATCGCGCACGGGCGCACAGACTAGCCTCAGCGCGGCTTGGCGGTGTAGATGCCGCCCGTCTGCAGGGTGGAGTGGCGGTGGCGCACGAGATCGCTCACTTCCACGCGTTCGCGCGTGGCGAGGATGAGCGTGCCTTCACACATGTCCTCGGTCAGCCACTGTGCACCCTGCACGATCGCCCCGGCGTACCTGCCCTTCGTCGAGAAGTTCCCGTGGCCTTCCGCCCACAGCCTGCGCACGAGGTGCGTGGGCGAGGCGAATTTCGCGCGCACCTGCGC
The DNA here is from genome assembly GCA_963761355.1 of uncultured Solirubrobacteraceae bacterium. Taxonomy (GTDB): domain Bacteria; phylum Actinomycetota; class Thermoleophilia; order Solirubrobacterales; family Solirubrobacteraceae; genus Palsa-744. Next base: position 44,623 of record CAVXHC010000007.1, on the reverse strand, counting down.
GCGGCGCGCTTTGGCGATTCGCGCCGGCGTCGGGCAGATGGAGAAGTCGCCGCCGCTGAGCGTCGCGAGGACCCTGCCGTTGGAGCCCTGGCTCAGCACGAACTCGCCATCGAAGAACTGGCCCCGCTCGGTCCCCCCGCTCGATGTCGCCGCGGTGACGCTGACCTCGCCGTGCACGGCTTCGATGAGGGTGCCGTAGGGGATCTGCCGAGCGCTCGAAAGCGTGACGAAGACGTGGGACCCCGGCACGCGGATGCCCACATGACCGACGACCGTGGAGACATTGGCCGTGCGGGTCAAGGCCGGCGCCGGCAGTCCGGCCGTGGTGGAGGGAGGTTTGATGACGGGGCCGGTGTTCGTGCCGCCGCCCGTGCCGCCGGACGATGTGATGTAGGTGAATGCGTCAGCTGGGCCCGCGGCGCTCGTTCCCGCCCCGGTCGAGACGATCACATACACGGTGCCGCTGCCGGGCGGGCTGGTCGCGGTGATCGACGTGGGCGAGTTGACCGTCACGCCGGCGGCGGCTGCCGCGCCAAATTTCACACCGGCGCCGATCAGGTTCGTTCCGGTGATCGTCACCTGCGTCCCGCCTCCGGCGGGCCCGCTGTTGGGTTCGACTCCGGTGACCGACGGCACCCCCTCGTAGGTGAACTCGCCGGCCGCTGCGGGGGCACTCCTGCCACTGCCGGTTTCCACCGTCACGCCGACCGTGCCCGTGCCGGGCGGGGAGATGGCCTGGATCACGCCTTCCACCACTTTGAAGCTCGCCTTGACCGAGCCGAATTCGACCGCGTGCACTTCTTCGGCGGCGGGGCCGCCGCCATGGAAGCCGCTGCCCCTGATCGTCACCATCGTGCCGCCGGCCGGCGGACCGGCGGACGGTTCGATCGAGGAGATCGTGGGGCCGCTCAGGTAGGTGTAGGTGGGACCACCTGTCGAGGTGCCGTTGGCGTCGGCGACGATGACCGCATCACCGCCAGGCGCGGTCGCGGCGGTTTTGGCCGTGATTTCGCTCGCCGAGACGACGACCACTGAGGTGGCGGCGCTGCCGATCGTCACGCTGGCGCCCGCCACGAAGCCGGTGCCTTTGATTTTCACTGCGGTGCCCCCTGCGCTGGTGCCCGCCGAGGGTTCGATTAAGGTGACCGTCGGCGGAGCGATGTAGGTGTAGGTGGGACCGCCGGTCGAGGTGCCTTTGGCGTCGGTGACCACAACCGCATCGCCGCCGGCCGTGGTCGCGGCGGTTTTGGCCGTGATTTCGGTTTCCGAGACGACAGCCACCGACGTGGCCGCGCTGCCGATCGTGACGGTGGCACCTGCCACGAAGCCCGTGCCTTTGATCTTCACCGCCGTGCCCCCGGCGATGGGACCCGAGGAGGGTTCGATGGCAGTGACCGTCGGCGGGGCGATGTAGGTGTAGCTGGGACCGCCCGTCGAGGTGCCGTCGGCGTCGGTGACGATGACTTCATGGGTGCCGGCCGTGGTCGCGGCGGTTTGGGCCGTGATTTCGGTTGAGGAGACGACGGCCACCGAGGTGGCGGCGCTCCCGATCGTCACGGTGGCGCCGGCCACGAAGCCCGTGCCTTTGATTTTCACCGCGGTGCCGCCGAGGGTCGTGCCCGAGTCCGGTTCGATCGCGCTGACAGTCGGCGGCGGGAGGTAGGTGTAGGTGGGACCACCTGTCGAGGTGCCGTTGGCGTCGGCGACGACGACTTCATGGCCGCCGGCCGCGGTCGCGGCCGTTTTGGCCGTGATTTCGGTTTCGGAGACGACGACCACCGACGTGGCGGCGCTGCCGATCGTGACAGTGGCACCGGAAACGAAGCCGGTGCCTTTGATTTTCACCGCCGTGCCTCCGATGGCCGGCCCGGAGGTCGGTGCGATCGCGGTGACCGTCGGCGTGGTCCCGAGCGTTTTGAACGTTACGGGTTGCCCGTAGCTGGGAGTGCCCCCGCTTTCCTCACGGACCCTGAAGGTGTACGTGGTGTTCAGGGTGAGGCCGGTCAGCGGCGCCGATATCGCGACCGCGGCGGTCCCCGTTCCCAACGAGGCCGGCGACTGCGTGCATGGGACCTTGTTTTCGTAGGGCGTCGTTTTGATGCCGTATTCGAATTCGCATGCGGTGACGGCCGAGCCATTCGGGTCCACGCTCCCGTTGAGCGTCGCCGAGGTCTGCGTGATCGCGGTTGCCGGTTCGGTGCTGGCAGGTTCTTCAGGCGATGCGGTTGCGGGCGTGAACGCGAAGGCGCCGTCGGGCTGCGCCGAGATGACTTCCGTTTCAGTCGGGATGACGCCCGCAGCCCGCGCAGGCCCCGCGGCAACGAGCGAGAGCACCGCGAGGGTAAGCGCGAACGCCAGCAGCGAGAATGCCCTGAACGGCGTCCGGCAGCTGCTGTTCGAGTCGTGCGTAGAAGAGGTTTTCTCGTAAATCAAGCGCATATCCATTGCGGACGTCCCATGACGCCACCGTGCTAGCCGGCTGCCGTGCCTGCCAGAAACTGTACAGGTCGCTCCTAGCAAATGTCTCAATTTGCGGCGGCTTCGCTCATCAGCCGTCATCCTGACGGTTCGCCGCGCCTCGTGTGGCACCGACCGCGGCGGCGGCCGCAACAAAGAGCACGGCCTGCGTGCGGGCGACTGCGGCGACGGCGCCGTCGGGCGGCAGCAGCTCGGGGTGGTGCAGGGGCCGTGACTTGAAGCCCTCGGCGCCGTCGAGGCCCACGAACGCCATCGCGATCGGCGCGAGCGCGCCGAAGAAGGCGAAGTCATCCGAGCCGCACGAGCGCCACTCCGCGGCGGGCTCGAGGCCCGCGTCCGCAAGTAACTCGCGCGCCCGCGCCACGATGTCCGGGTCGTTCTCGAGGGCCGGCTCGCCCGGCACGAGCGTCACGCTGCCCTGACAGCCGTGGGCGGCGGCGATTCCGCCCACCGCCTCCTCGACCATCTGCCGCAGGGCAAGGCGGTCCGCGGGGCGGTGCGCGCGCAGGGAGGCGCGTGCGCGTGCGGACGGCGGTATCACGTTCTCGGTCCTGCCCCCCTCGAGCACGCCCACGGTGAGCACCGCCGGGCCGTGCGGATCGATGCGCCGTCCCACGAGCGCGTGCAGGGCGACGACGATCTGTGAGATCGCGAGGATCGGGTCGCGTCCGTGGTGCGGGTACGCCGCGTGCGAGGGCTCGCCGGTGACGGTGATCTCGACGGAGTCGCTCGATGCGTTGACCGCGCCGGGGTCGAGCGCGACGCTGCCCCAGCGGAGCTCCGGATGGACGTGCGCCGCCACCACCGCCGCCGGCGCGATCGCGGCGAGCTCCCCGCCGGCGAGTTCCTCGGCACCGGAGGGATAGGCCTCCTCGCTCGGCTGAAAGACCGCCAGCAGCGCCACGGGCAGCTCGTCGCCGAGCGCGTGCGCCGCTCGCGTCAGCGCCACCAGGGCGGCCATGTGGACATCGTGCCCGCAGGCGTGCATGGCACCGCCGCCGGCGGCGAAGGGCGCGCCGGTGCGCTCGAGCACCGGCAGGCCGTCGAGCTCCGCGCGCACCGCCACGGCGGCGCCCCCGGTGGGGCCCACGCGGGCGATGCGACCGGTGCCGGCGACAGTGGCGCTCGCCAGCGGGAGCTCCTGCGCGACGGCGGCCGCCGTGCGGTGCTCGGCGTGCGCGAGCTCGGGCTCTGAGTGAAGCCGATGGCGCAGCGCGACGGCTGCGGGCAGCTCGGGCTCGAGCCCCGCGAGCAGTCGCTGCAGGAGCTCGTCAGTAGACAGCGGCATAGCGGCTGCACACCTCGGCGAGGTCCAGCCCCGCGACCGCCTCGATCTCGGCACGCTTGACCGAGACGTAGGCGTCGTAGAGGAGCTCAGTCATCGACGCGCGCACGGTGTCATCCTCGGCGAGCGCGCCGAGGGCCTGATCGAGCGAGGCCGGCAGCGCTCCGACGCCGAAGGAGGATGCCTCCTGCTCGTCCAGCTGCGCGGGGTCGCGGTCGAGGATCGCGGGCGCCGGCAGCTCTGCGCGCACCCCGTGCATGCCGGCCCTGACGATCGCGCCGAGCGCCAGATAGGGATTCGCGGCCGCGTCCGCGCCGCGGTACTCGAGGCGCAGCTGCGGCGCCTCCTCGGCAGCGGCAAGGCCGACGAGCGGCGGCATCCGCAGGAGCGCTTCGCGGTTGCGCTGTGCCAGGCACACGGCGCCGGCACTCCAGCGGTGGGGCTCGAGGCGCGCCGCCGAGGCCGGGCTCGGCGCGGTCAGGGCGGTGAGCGCCCGCGCGTGCAGCAGGATGCCGGCCGCGAAGCGCCCGCCGAGCTCCGACAGGCAGGCCGGGCGGGCGGCGTCGAATAGGGCGGGGCGCCCGGCCGCGTCGAGCAGGCTGAGGTGGATGTGGACGCCGTTGCCCGCCCCGGCCGGGTCGAGCAGCGGCACGAAGCTCGCGCGCAGCTCGTGCTGGCGGGCCAGCTCGCGGACGATCTCCTTGAACACGATGCTGCGGTCGGGGCCGGCGAGACCCTCGGCGGGCGCCAGCGGGATCTCGAACTGGTGGGGCGCGAACTCCGAGGTGATCAGTTCCGGCTGAACGCCGGCCTCGAGCAGCGCCGACATCAGGCCGGCGGCGAACGGTTCCGAGCGTCGCTGCGCCTCGAGCGAGAACGGGGGCGCCGGGGGCGCATCGAGCAGCAGCTGGAACTCGTGCTCGAAGCTCACCAGCACGCGCAGGCCGAGCTCGTCGTCGAGTTCGCGCAGGGTCTCGCGCAGGTAGCGTCGCGGGCAGCACGCCCAAGGCTCCCCGTCGGTCTCGGTGATGTCGCACAGCATGAACTCCAGCGCGCTCTCCCCCGGCCCTCCTACGATGCGCGTGCGAGTGCCGGGATCCGCCAGCAGGCGCAGGTCGCCGACCGAGCCGAACGGGTTGGGTTCGGCGAGCGCGCCGAGCGGCGTGAGCGCCTGGTTGGCGGGCGTCCAGCCGACGCCGGCGTCCAGGCGCGCGCTGAGCTCGGCAACCGGTACAGAGCGTCCCCGCACGATCGAGCCGAGGTCGCAGCAGACGAACGCGACCAGCTCGGCTGCGCTCACTGCAGGCGCCCGGCGGTCACGGTGCCGTTGTCCCACAGGCCCTCCGCCAGGCCGAGCGCGCGGGCGCCCGAACGCACGGCGGAGGCATCGGCGGCGTCGACGATCGCGAGCATCCCGCCCGCGGGCATGTCCCTGCGCTCGACGGCGGCGGCCAGGCGCTCGGCGGGCTGGAGGTGAAGGCCGTGACTTCCGAGCGAGGGGTAGGTGTCGGCGACGCCATAGAGGCTCCCGCCCGGACCCTCGACACGACCGACCACGCAGGCGAAGTGCCCGACGTCCCAGTCGGGCGGCGGGCCGGCCTGCACGCCCTCGAAGAGATAGTCGAGCAGCTGGGCGGGCGTCGCGTGCGCTCCCCACAGATGGCGCGTGGCGAAGTTGCTCACGAGCGTGGCTCCGCGCTCGAGCTCGCTCAGCAGATCGAACAGCCCGCCGAGGGTCGCGGCGTTCCAGGGGCCCGTGTAGGGGATCACCTCGAGCGCTCCGCCCGAGAGCTCAACGACTGCGGCCGAGAGCCCGGCAGCCGTCGTCCCGGACACGGAGGAGTCCTCGACGGTCGGCAGCGCGAGGCGGTAGTCGCGCCGGCCGTGCTCGCCGGCCGGCAGCGAGTCAACGTCGGCGAGCGCCGAGACGATGCTGCCTGCGGCCAGCGCGACCGCATCCTGATCGATCGGCTGCCCGTCGTAGGCCTCGATGCCCGCGGCCCGCAGCGCCAGAGCTCCGCAGAACGCCCCGCACAGGTCGTCGCGCTGGGGCAGCTCGCGGGCGTGATCGGCCAGCAGCGCGCGCGCGCCGGGGAGGAGTCTCACAGCGAGTGCTCCGTGATCGTTCATCACCCCGGTGATCCTAGGGCTCAGCCGCCACGATCCCGCATCCGTCACGGCGGCGGAGATAATCAGGGGATCGAGCAGTCCTCCGCTCCCGACGCTTCCACACCGCCACCGGGCGCCCGTTGGACCGGGTGGGGCGATCGTGCGGCCGACTGGATCGTGCCGGCGAAGAACCCGGCGCGCGTGGTCTACGGGATCATCACCGTGGGCGCGCTGATGGCGGCCGAGAGCGGCCATCACGAGAGCTACGCCGATCTGGTCGTCTCGGCCTTCATCGCGACGGGCCTCTACTGGCTGCTGCATGCGTACTCGAGCGTCCTCGGCTACCGCCTGGCGACCGCCGAGCCCCTGACGGCGGCGGCGCTGTGGCACGCGCTCCTCGACGAGTGGGCGATCGTCAGAGGAGCTGCGATCCCCCTGCTCGCACTGCTGATCGCCTGGGCGGCGGGGGCCAGTCAGGAAACGGGGGTGACGGTCGCGCTGTGGAGCGTGGTCGTGAGTTTGGTCGCATTCGAGCTGATCGCCGGGCTGCGCTCTCGCTCGAGCGCGCGCGAGCTGGCGCTGGAGGTGGGGGTCGGGATCGCGATGGGCGTGGCGATCCTCGCGCTGAGGGCGCTGCTGCACTGAGGAGCCGCCGGCGGGGATGCACGTGAGCGCCCGATCCATGCGAGCGCTCGAGAGGAACCAAAATCGCCACAAATCGCAGCCCAGGGGGTAAAATTACGGTCAGCCGATCAGTACGACAGATTCGCCTGCGACCAGGAGGGGGTCGTTAGACAGCGGTCGCCGGCATCGGGGTTTCTGTCCAAGGGTCCCGTGGCAGCGTCTGGCCTGAAGGTCGATCGTGGGAGGTCGCATGCCATCGTCAGAGCGCGGCGGGAACGGGTCGAGCACCCCCTCGGTCGCCCCGCTCTACGCTCGCCTCCCGCACGGGCCCCATCGTCTCGATCACGAGGAGGTTATTCACCATCAGCGCTTGCGCATCCACGGGGCCATGGTGGAGGCGGTGGCCGCGAGCGGCTATGCGGGCACGAGCGTCAGGCAGGTGGTGGGCCTCGCGGGCGTCTCGCGGCGGTCGTTCTATGAGCAGTTCGCGAACAAGGAGGAGTGCTTCCTTGCGACCTACGACCTGATCGCCGCCCGCGGCGTCGAGGGCCTCCGCCGGGCGTATTCGGCGAACCGGCGCACCCTCGAGGACCGCATGAGGGCTGTCTTCCAGGAGCTCGCCGAGGGCATCGCATCCAACTGGAAGGGCGCGCGGCTTGTGATCGTCGAGGCGCAGACGGTCGGTCCGGCCGGGCTCGCGCGCCTGCGCGCCACGACGGCGGCCTGCGAGCAGATGCTCGCCGCGAGCTTCGCCGCCGAGCCGCATGAGCGTCCGCCGTCGATGGCGCTCGTGCGGGCGATCGTGGGCGGGGTGCACTGGATCGTGTCGAGGTGCCTGCGCGAGGGATCCCCGCGGGAACTGCCCGACCTGGCCGAGGAGATCCGACGCTGGGCTCTGCTGCTCGGCTCGCGAATAAGCGAGCGGATGTCCGCCGGCCCGGTCGAGCCCATGCCACACGGCGCGGCGGGCGGACGTGACGCCGACCCTGCCCCTACGACGGTTCGAGATGATCGCGGGCGCCTGTTACACGAGGCCCTGCGACTGGCGCTGCTGGACGACTACGGGGAGCTGAGCGCGCCGCGGATCGCGGCGGAGGCGAGCGTCTCGCTGGACGTCTTCTTCGAGCTCTTCGCCGGCAAGGACGAGTGCTTCCTCGCCGCCCTGGACGCCTTTGGAGACGAGCTTCTCGATCTTGCGAGCGATCCGGATCTCGCCTACGGCGAGAGCTGGCCGCGCGCCGTGCGGCGGGTGATGGCGGGGCTGATGGGCTATCTGGCCGACCATCCGCTGTATGCCCAGACGATCGCGGCGGGGGCGTTCGCGGCGGGTCCGCAGGTGGCCGAACGCAACCGCGGGCTCGTGCGTGGGCTGAGCGCACTGCTCGTCGCCGGAGCGCCCGAGCCGGCTTCAGTCAGCATCGCGGCCGATGCGATCGCGGGTGCGATCGGGCACACGATCCGCTGTGAGGTGGCGAGCGGGCAGATCGAGCAACTGCGAAGCCTCTCCGATCAGCTCTCCTACGTCGTGCTCGCGCCGTTCATTGGCGTCGATGCCGCCGTCGAGATCGTGAGCGAGGATCAGCTACTTCGGCTTGGAGCTGCGACGCTCGAGGAAGTGCGTGAGCACCACACCGACGAGCAGTGAGATGACGATCACGATGATCAGCGGCGCTCTGCCACTGCCGACGATCCAGTGGACCTTGACGGTGTCGACGTTGAGGACCGCGAACAGCGTGATCAGGACCGCGAGGATCAGGAGCGCCACCGTGCGGGACTGCTCGCGGCGGCCACGGCGGTGAGCCTTGGGCTGTGACTGTCCCTGGACGGGTGCGGACATCGCTCAACCGATGCTAGCCGCTTGACCACTCAGCGCAGTTCGGCCTGCACCCAGGCGGAGGCGATCGAAAGGTCCTCCACGCCGAGCAAGGGCGGCCTTGCGGCCGCCGCGCTCGCGCGGGCGGTCGTGACCCGCGGCCCGCCCGGCGAACGAGTGCTCGCCCCCGCCAAGCGAGGAGTGCTCGGGGGTGCGGCGAATAGGATGGACACGATGAAGGCGAGCTTTTCAGCGGCGCTCGCGTTGCTCCTGGGAGGGTCTATGGCGCTACTTCTGGTGGCCTGCGGCTCATCCACGAAGACGGTGTCGGTGGCCGGGACTCCCCCGGTTTCGCAAACGGCCGGCACCGCCACGCAGACATCGAGCGCCACCTCCACGGCGGCAAGCACGCCCGCCACGACCTCGGTGGGCAGCGGCGGCGGCACGCCCGCGCCGGCGGGAACGCGCACGGCGCCCGAGCCCGCGTTCACTGAAAAGCAGGACTCGGCAGAAGGCCTGAGCGCCGCCACGGCCGTGCTGCGGGCGAAGGGCTTCACGCCCACGAACACGTCCGTCTACCACCCGGATCAGGCCCTGCGCGTGCTGATCGGCACCCGCAGCGGTGCGAGCGACGGGTACGGCCAGCAGGCGTTCTTCTTCGTCAACGGCCGCTACATCGGCACCGATGCAAAGGAACCGAGCGCAACCGTCAGCGTGGTCAGCCAGAGCGACACCGAAGTCACGCTCGCCTATCCCCTGTACCGCAAGGGCGATGAGCTGGGCAGCCCGAGCGGCGGTGTGGCGAGGGTGCGCTTCCAGCTGAACAACGGCCAGCTGGCGCCGCTTGACCCGATCCCGCCGGCCAGCAGCACGACGGGAGGGCTCACCCGCCAGTAGGTCCTATGGTGGTGCTTTCCAAGCACACACCACGAGAAAGGGCCGGTTTGATGAGCGCAACGATCGACGGTCGCCCGGAGGAGCTGTTGAAGGGCAAGAACTTCTGCACGGTCGCCACCCTGCGCGGCGATGGCACGGTGCACGGAGCGCCGGTGTGGGTCGACACGCAGGACGGCCTGGCGGTGCTGAACACCGCCGAGGGACGCGCCTGGCCGCGGAACCTCGAGCGCGACCCGCATGTGACGCTGACGGTGGCGAACAGCGAGAACCCCTACGAATACGTGGAGATCCGAGGACACGTGGCCGAGCGCACGCACGACGGCGCCGACGAGCACATCGACGCGATGGCGAAGAAGTACCTCGACCAGGACTCCTACCCCTTTCGCCAGCCCGGCGAAGTGCGCGTGATCATTCGCGTGGCGCCCGATCACGTGTACGTCAACGCGGCCTGAGGAGCGCGCGGGGCGATCGCGCCCGGCCAGGCCGCTGCGCCGCGGACGCCTCCGCCTATGGGCGGCGCAGCAGCCGCCGCCACAGCGAAGGTGCTCGCGGCTGCGTGCGCAACCACTCATCGCGAAGCACGAGCTGCCCGCGCGCACGAGCCTCCAGCACGCACCTGCTGTGGGCGTGACGGCGTCGGCGCGTGTCACCTTCGGGCGCGATCAGCATATGCTCGGTGAGGGCAGGCAGAAGATGACCACAAAACGGACAGCGATACGTGGCCGGCTTGCGGTTCGCCGCGCGGCGAACCGTCCACCATGGAGCCTGCGCAGGCTGGGTCATCGCGCCATTGTTGCGCCGCTCACGGCGACCCTCGCCGCCACTCTGGCCGCGACCGTCGCCATCGGCGTGGGCGTTGCCCTGGCGCGGGCCGAGCGCGATCGTCGCTCGGTCAGGGTTGGCCGGTCGCGCGACCGTCAGTTCGCGCTGCGGCCCGAGGAGCGCGTGACCGACGGGCTGAGGCGCATGGCCATCAGCCAGCTCGACCTGGCGATCGAGCTGTTGGGAGGCGACAACGGCATGGTTCCGGCCGCGACGGCCGTGCACGAGACGCGCAAGGCGCTGAAGCGCCTGCGCGCGCTGATCGCGCTGCTCAGAGACGAGCTCGGCGAGCGGGAGTTCGCCCGCGAGGATGACGTTCTGCGTGGCGCCGGCCTGCGCCTGGCGGGCGCGCGCGACGCCGAGGTGCTCGTCAGCACGCTCGAAGATCTCGTGAGCGAGCACCCGAAGAGGCTCGCGCACCGGCGCGGCGTCGGCAGGCTGCGCCGCCAGCTCGTGGCTGAGCGCGACGCGGAGATCGAGCGCACGCGCGACGACGCGTGGGCGCGGGCCCAGGTGGTGTGCGAGCTGCGCGCGCAACGCGCACGAGTGGAGGCCTGGACTCTCCCTGAGCGCGACGGTATCGACAGCGTCGAGGCGGGGCTGCGGCGCATCTACAGGCAGGGTCGCCGTCGTCGTCGCCGCGCGGCGCGCGCGAAGGGCGAGGCCGGTCACGCGATGCACCGCTGGCGCAAACGCGTCAAGGACCTGCGCTACGCCGCCGCGATGCTCGACAGGCGCTACCCCGGACGCGCGAACGGCGGCAAAAAGGGCGCTCGGCCCCATGGTTTGCATGGGCGCGCGCAGCGGATGGACGCCGGCTACATGCGCCAGCTCACCCGCCGTGCCGATGAGCTGGGAGAACTGCTCGGAGAGGAGCACGACCTGGCGCTGCTGGCGGCACGGCTGAAAGCCGGAGCGAAGCGGAGCGGGGGCCGGCGCCTTGAGGTCGGGGGCGCCACCAGGAAGGCGCTGCTGAAGGTGATCGCAAAACGGCGCAGGCGCCTGCACAGAGAGGCGCTGCACAGGGGCAAGCGCCTGTACAGGGAAACACCCGGCAGCTTCGTGCGCCGCATGGGGGTTGCCTACGCGCGCGCACAGCCACAGGACCTGCGCACATACCTCTAAAGGCTGGCGGGGGGCTGCTCAGCCGGCGCCGGGTGAGTCCTCAGCCGACGGTGATGACCGTGAGCAGGCGCTTGCCCTTGGGAAGCGACACCGACACCTGCTCGCCGGGGCCGCGCCCGAGCAGAGCGCTGGCGACCGGAGATTCGGCCGACAGGCGCCCGTCCGCAGGGGCGGCATCGTGCGAGCTCACTATCCGCCAGGTCTGCTCGACGCCGTCCTGGTCGCGTACGACCACCGTTGAGCCCAGCCCGACCATCCCGCCCGGGACCGCGGGCGCCTCCTCGACTACGACCGCGGCGGCGATCTTCTCGCGCAGCCGGGCGATCTTCGTCTCGAGGTGGGCCTGATCGTTCTTGGCATCGTGGTACTCGCTGTTCTCCTTCAGATCGCCCCACTCGCGTGCCGTCTTGATGCGATCGGCGATCTCCCTGCGCCCCTCTCCCTCGAGCTCGGCGAGCTCGGCGTTGAGGGTCGCAAGACCATCGGCGGTCGTGAGGTTGGTCGCGTCGGGCACCGTCTGAAAGCCTACTGGCAAGAGCTCAGAAGTAGGTTCTCGCCGGCGAGGACAGCAGCGCATACATCTGCACGATCGCCGCCTGCACCAGCAGCTGGGGCACCGGCGGCTCACCGCCGACGAACAGGTCGCTCTTCAGGCGCAGGTGCTGCCAGGCGTAGTCGACGTAGGCTTGAGCGATCTTCGGGCCGGGCGGTTCGCGGGTGACGGAGTCGAGGTAGAGCAGGTTGCGGAAGTAGATCGACGGGAAAGAGGGGATCTCCGAGCTGAGCCGTTCGGGCGTGAAGTAGGCGAGCGCGGCCTTCGCCGTCTGACGTGCCTGGAAGAGGTATCCCGGGTTGCCCGTGGCTTGGTAGAGCAGCGTGCCGGCGCCGATCATCGTGCCCTGGTTGTAGCTCCAAAGCATCGGTTCGACGACGCCCTTGCGGTTGACGTGGTCGGCGTAGAGGCCGTCGGGCTGAAGCAAGCATTGGCGCACCCACAGGTACGCCATCACCGCGAACTGCAGATACTGGACGTTGTGGGTGATCCGGTAGAGCTGGGTGGCGAGCTCGGCGGCGGGAGCGGTGGTGACGGTGTTGCGTTGGTTGTTGCCGGCTTCGTTCGAGAACGGCAGGCCGCCCGGGCAGCCGAGTTCGGGGTTGGTCTGCCAGCCCGCCATCTCGAAGGCCATGACCGTCTCGGCGCCCCGCAGCAGTGAGGGGCTGCGGCTGAGCTCATACAGGCGCGCGAGCTCGATCCCGACCCAGTCGTTGTCGTCGTAGTACTTGGCCCCGCCGGGTCCGGCCGGCGGGGCCACGGTCGCATCGAACGCGGTGAGCGTGCTCGTGAACGTCCCTTCTTCGGCGTCGGAGTTGGTGGTGTCCAGGTAGTTGTGAAGGCCGACGACGCGCACGTGCAGTTCGCGGGTCAGCGAGACCCCCAGGTGCGGGATGCTCGCCATGCTCACCGTGGCAGCGAGCGCCTGGGAGAACGGCCACAGTTCGGAGAACGGTTCCCCTTCATACAGCCCTGAGCCGGCGATGTAGTAGTGCGCCTGCATGGCCTGAAAGGCGAGCTCGGCACGCGCCGGGTTGCCGCGCAGGGCCGGCTTTCGGGGCTTCTTGCTGGGCTTCTTGCGGGCGAGGTTGGCCCGCTGAGCGAGCTGGGAGACCGCCGCCGCGGCTCCTCGCGAAGGGCCGAGCGGGTGGGAGGATGCGACCGGCGCGAGCAGAGCGGACCCCACGGCTCCTCCGAGTAGCAACAGTCCGAGGCGAGCCTTGCGTCTGGTCGCGTGATCGAAGCGGTCAGTCATCGGGCTTCAGGGAGCACAACAGCGTCCGAGGCGATTTGATTTGGTATGGCAGGTGCGATTCGACTACACGACCGTCGGGCATGTGACGGCCGACGTGATGAGCGACGGGTCGCGCCGGCCCGGGGGCAGCGCCTTTTACAGCGCACTGCAGGCGGCCCGGCTCGGGCAGCGCACCCTGATCCTTACACAGGGTGTGCCGCGCGAGATCGAAGAGCTGCTCGAGCCATTTCGCTCCGAGCTCGAGATCGAGATCGTCGCTGCCGAGCAGACGACCACGCTGCGCACCTCGGGCGCGGGCTCTGCGCGCTCCCAGCGCGTGCTGGCGTGGGCCGGGGTGATCGACGAGGACGTGCTGCTCGACACCTCGATCCTGCATCTGGCGCCCGTCGCGCGCGAGACCCCGCGGCGCTGGCGCGGGCATGCCGACTTCGTCGGGCTCACCCCGCAGGGGTTGCTCAGACAGTGGAGCGGGCAGGGCGCGGAGATGCGCCCGGCCTCACCGGATCCTCTCCTGCTCCCCGAGCGCTGTGACGCGATCGTGCTGAGCGAGGCCGAGCGCGCGAGCTGCGCGGCGCTGATCGCAGAGCTGGCGGCGGCGGGCGCCGTCGTGGCGGTCACCGCTGGAGCTTCTGCGACCACGATCCTGCGCGCGGGCGATCCGGAGCTGATGGTGGAGGTGCCCCATCTCGAGCGTCCGGGCGACGACGTCGGCGCGGGAGACGTGTTCGCGGCAGCTTTCTTCATCGCCCTCGTCGAAGGGCAGGCGCCGGGCTCGGCGGCCGAATTTGCCAACGCCGCGGCCGCGGTCCGGATGAGCGGCGCCGGCGCTCCGGCGATCGGCGCGCGCGCGGCGATCGAGGCCCGCCTGCAGGCGGTCGCCTGAGGCCCGAGCGCTCAGCCGCCCAAGTCGAGCGTCGCGTCGATCAGCAGCGACAGCCCCACCGGGTCGAGCTCTTCGCCGCAGCCGCAGGCGCGGGCGGCGAGCAGCAGAGAGCCTCCGACGGGAGCCATCGCCACGACCGAGACGATCGCATTGGGCGCGGACTCGTGGATAATCCGCGCGAGCGGTTCGACGAACACGCCACCGGCCTTGAAGGCGCTGCCGATCAGGCCGACGGGAAACGAGGCCGAGCCGCTGCCCGTGCTGCTCAGGCCGGTCTGGCGGATGACCGCGGCGATCTGCCGTCCCAGTTCTCTGGCCCCGCGCTCATAGATCTCGCAGGCAACCGCGTCTCCGCGGTCGGCGACATTGCCGGTCTCGATCGAGAATGCGGCTATCTCACCCTTGGTGAGGGGCTTTGAATAGACGTGCGCCGCGAGCGCCGCCACGCTGGGCATCCCAAAGAACGCCTGCGCGGCGTCGCCGAGCGCGGTCTCGGGGCCCGAGCCATCGCGGTCGCGCAGGGCAGCCTTGATCGACTCGATGCCGAGCCAGTAGCCGCTGCCCTCGTCGCCCAGCAGATGGCCCCAGCCGCCCGCCTGCCAGGGCCGCCCGTCCGAGCCCACGCCGAAGACGTTCGAGCCCGTGCCGGAGATCGCCGCCACGCCGGGTCCGGCGCCGGTGGCGGTCGCCCACGCTCCGACCACGTCGTTGACGACGATCCAGCCGTCCCTGCGGGCCGCATCCACGTGGCGCACGATCGCGGCGGTGTCCACGCCGGCGACCGCGAGCACCGCCCCGGCGAGCGCGTCGTGCGCGATGCCGGCCCGCTCGATCGCCTCATCGGCGGTCTGCAGCAGTGCCGCGACGGCGGCCCGTGGGCCGACGGCGTCCTGGTTGCTCGGCCCTCCGTGGGCGAGGTGAATCGTTTTGCGCTCGAGGTCGAGAACTGCCGCGAGCGTCTTCGTGGCGCCACCGTCGACCCCCAGAAGGAAGCGGGCGCCGGCGCTCGCCGGCGGCTGGCGGAGGGCGGGCGGGAGCTGGACGAGCGAGTCTCGCTTCATCCCGGCATCCTTCCAGGATTCCGGGGAGGGGCTAGGATCGCGGTCGGTGTCAACGTCCGCGGTCTTCCCGAAAGCGCGAGCGCGGGCGGCGATGTATGAGTCCTTCTACCTGCGGGCGGTCTCGCCCGAGGAGCCGGTGGGGGTATGGATCCGCCACACGGTGCAGAAGCGCCCAGGGGAGCGCGCGAGCGGGTCGCTCTGGTGCACGGTCTTCGACGCCGCTGCGGGACGCCCGTTCATGCACAAGCTGACCGGCGGCGTGCCGAGCGTGCCCGCGGGCGGATGGATCGAGGTGGACGGCGCCCGGATGACGCCCGCGACGGCCGTCGGCGAGTGCGGCCCGGCGCGGTGGTCGCTGCGATTCTCCTCGGATGAGCCCGAATTGCGCCACCTTCAGCGGGAGTGGCTCTACCGAACCCCGCTGCCACGCACGAAGCTCACGAGCCCGGCGCCGGTGGCGAGGTTTGACGGCACCCTCGAGCTGTCGGGGCGGAGCGCGATCGAGCTGCGGGGCTGGCCCGGCATGATCGGTCACAACTGGGGCTCCGAGCACGCGGAGCGCTGGATCTGGCTGCATGGAGTCTCCTTCTCTGAGGAACCGCGGGCGTGGATCGACGTCGCGCTCGGCCGCCTGAAGCTGGCCGGGCGGATGACGCCGTGGGTCGCAAATGGGGCGCTGTCGCTGGCGGGGCGCCGCTACCGGATCGGAGGGCTCGGCGGACGAGCGCTGCGGGTCTCCGAGACGCCGCAGGGATGCGTCGCGGAGCTGTCCGGCGAACACGGACTGAAGGTCCGGGCGCGCGTCGAGGTTCCCCAGCTGGCGGCGGCGGGCTGGCGTTACTCAGACCCCGACGGAGCGCGGTCAGGCGCGCACGACGTGATCAACTGCTCGGTCGCCGCGCTCGAGGTGACCGTGCGGCTGGCCGGTGAGCGACAGCAGCACAGGCTGCACACGCCGCACGGCGCAGCCTACGAGCTGGGCGTGCGCGAGCGCGACCACGGTGTCCCGCTCGCGCCCTTTGCAGACGGGTAGATAAACGACTGGGCCAGCGGGGGGAGCTGGCCCAGTCTTGAGGGGTGTCCGAGAGGCGCGGCTGCGCTACTCGGACGAGGAGGAGACGAGACGTCAGTGTCCGTCCGCATCGCCGAGCTGAGCCCGACAATGTTCAGTAAGCATATCAGGAAACTGGTAAATGTCCGCCGGTCCCGTTCGGACACCGTCGTAGTGACTGTTCCGGCGCGCGATCATCCCGCGCCCGGGTTGATCGTCACCGGCGTTCCCGGTTCGATATGCGAGGCCAGCCAGTCGATGCTCGCGGTGGCGAGGCGGACGCAGCCGTGCGACGCGGCGGTGCCGAGCGTGCCTCCCAGGTTGTCGCGTCCGTGCATGGCGATCTGGCCCGGCCCTCCTTCGAATTCCTGCAACGCGTTAGAGCGCGCGCTCAGAGCCAGCGCGAACGGCCCGCCGGGCTCGCCGGGCTGCATCTGCACGACCTCCTCGACGAAGAACTGACCAGTGGGCGTGGGCGTCGAGGGCTTCCCCACGACCGCCTTGAAGACCTTCACGCTGTGGCCGTCGCGGTACACCGTGACGCGTCGGGCGCCGAGGTCGAGCACGATGCGCCACGGCGTCACCAGCACGCGGGTGCCCGGTTGGGTGATCCAGCCGGTCAATCCGTCGGGCCGGCCGGGGAGCATCACCTGAAGCCAGCGCACGCCGCCGGCGCCGATCGAGCGCGCGAGCACGGGCAGTGTGGTCTGCTCACCGGTGATCGGCCTGCGCGCTGGCACCACCGAAACCGGCACGGAGCCGGCCTGCGGCGCTTGGTGCGCAGTGTGGACGGTGAGCAGGACCACTAGTTCCTGGGTTGCCTGTACACGGGCTGGGACGCCCGCGCCGACAGCCGCGCTCGCCGTCGCTCCCGCGAGGCACATGGCCGCCAGCGCCACGCAGAGGCGGCGCATCATCCGGTGAACGCGCTTCGATGGTGCGGAAGCGCTCGCCGTGCGGTCGTGTGTTTACGCCGGGCGGCTGCACGTCGTCTGGCCGCGCGCCGGGCGGCAGCGCGTCGTTTGGCGGCGGCCGCAGCAGGCGAGATTACGGTCCTCGATCCGATCGGCGGCAGGCCGGTCGGCCCGCCGGCGACCCCGCCGGGCGGTACGCCGTTCGGCGTTTCAAGGCCGCCGCCGCTGCCGCTTTCGCTCGAGGCGCAGTTGGACGTCGTGATCGTGTTCGTGTCAAGTGTCACCGCCCCGGTCTGCGCCAGCAGCCGGCCGTGGATGGTGGCCGCCGTGTTCGCGGTGATGCTTTCCTGAGCCATGACGGTGCCGACGAAGCTCGTGCCGGTCCCGAGCGTGGCCGAGGAGCCGACCTGCCAGAAGACGTTGCAGGCCTGTGCGCCGTTGATGAGCGAGACGCTCGTGTTCGAGCCGGTGATGAGGGTCGAGCCGATCTGGAAGATGAACACCGCGGCGGGGTTGCCCTGCGCGTCGAGTGTGACGCTGCCCGATGACAGGAGTAGCGAGCTGCTGGCCGTGCGCACGCCCGGAAGGAACAGCTGACCTGCCAGATCCGTGCCGGCCGAGCCGTTGCTTGGCCGCGACGCGGCATCGTTGTAGGCGGTTGTCAGGTCGCTCTTTGCGGCGATCGCAACGGCATCGTCAACGTGGGTCTGACCGAGCACGTCGGGGGCGCCGGTCACCGATGAGCCCGGGCTGAGGCCGAGGTCGCCGAACATCGTCGTGGGGCCGGTGTTGGTGACGGTCGAGCCGGCCAGTACCGAGAAGGGGGCCGCGGTACCCAAGCCGACGGACGCAGCGGCCGCGAGGGCGCTGCTCGTGAAGATGAGGATGGACAGCATGCCGAGCAGGAGCAGTCCTGCGCGCAGGGTCCTGGCGCCGGCACGAAGGTGGGAGCGCCGGCTGTGTGCGAGGTCGTCGCTCAGTGGCGACGGGTGCTTCGATGGGACGCCACTTTTCATCGGCGTCTCCTGACTGCGGCGGCGAACGCCGCGATAGATGGGGAATGGCTCCCCGGTCTCCTTCGACCTGCTGTGTCAACGGCCGCTCGCCGTCAAAAGCTTAGGCAAGCATGAGCAACTCAACGTATGTTGACCATGCTTGAGCAACTCGACGTGTGTCGGCCAAACGTGCCCAACCCTGCACATGTCGGTCGGCCCCAAACGTCGGCAAACCTTGGCCTCGCCCGCCAGAACTCCGCCGCGAAGGCGTCCGGCGACTCCCGGGAGGCGAGCCCGGTGCGCGACATGTCGGGGGTGAGACTCACCTCACCCCCGCTTCCCCCAGCGATCCACCCGAATCTCACCCCCACGGGAGGACGATCGGGAGAGCCACGGGCCCGAGCATGTCGGCATGGCTCATCCGGAACCACAACAGCCCCTTGTCCTACCCTCAGCGCCGACCGACGGGGAGCGCGACATGTACTTCAAGCGCAACGTGTGGGTGCTGTCGGCATTCGGTCTGATCGGCGCCGTGGGCGCCACCTGGGCCACCGCTCAAATGGCGATCACCCACCACGCAATGAGCGGCCTGCTCCCGATCGTGCTGGCCAGCTTCGCCAGCCTGCTCGTCTCCTACGCGCTCGTCTGCAAGACGCGTGATGCCAGCCTCGGCAAGCATCGTGCCAAGACGCGCAACTGGAAGCCGGATCGTTACCAGTCCGTGGACGTCTGGCTCCCGGTCTGCGGCGAGCCGGTTGGCCTGCTGGCCAATGCCTGGTCTCACACCTGTGCGCTCGCGTGGCCCGGCGAGCTCCACTTCCATGTGGCCGACGACGCCGACGATCCCGAGGTGCGCGAGCTGGCGGAGCGCTTCAACTTCACGTACCACGTCCGTCCCGATCGTGGATACATGAAGAAGGCGGGCAACCTTCGCCATCTCTTCCAAGCGACGAGCGGGGAGTTCGCCGTCGTCTTCGACGCCGACTTCTGCCCGCGCTCGGATTTCCTGCTCGAGTTGATGCCCTACTTCGACGATCCCGAGACCGGCATCGTCCAGTCACCGCAGTTCTTCCGCGTCCTGTCCGAGCAGCACTGGATGGAGCGCGGCGCGGGTGCCGTTCAGGAGTTCTTCTATCGATCCGTGCAGACCACCCGCCAGCAGTGGAGCGATAGCGCGATCTGCGTCGGCACGAACGCGATCTACCGGCGGCGCGCCCTGATCGACAACGGCGGCACGACGCTCATCGAGCACTCCGAGGACGTCCACACCGGGTTCGACCTGGGGCGCCTCGGCTGGAAGCTCAAATACGTCCCCGCCGTGCTCGCCACCGGCGCGTGCCCGGATAACACCGCGGCCTTCATGCGCCAGCAGTACCGCTGGTGCTCGGGCTCGATGTCACTGACGTTCTCGCGCAAGTTCTGGCAGACGAGGATCCCGCTGGTGTCCCGGTGCTGTTATTTGACCGGCCTCGGCTATTACGCGACGACAGCGATCCAGACCGTGTTGACGCCGCTACTTCCGGTGGCGCTTCTGCTCTTCTATCCACATTCCGTTCGCCTGAGCAACTACGTCTATCTGGCGCCGGCGCTGATCTTCACCTACCTCTTGTTTCCCTTCTGGCATCGCTGTCACTGGGGCCTTGAGGCCTGGACCGCACGCATGCTGTACGGCTGGGCGCACCTGTTCGCACTCGCAGACACAGCTCGTGGGCGAGCGATGGGATGGACGCCCACCGGGGCGCGGTCAAAGGGGCGACCGGCATTCCGTATCGCCGTCGCGTGGTCGATGGCGATGGCAAGCGCGTGGGTGCTGTTGGCGGTCTACCGCCTGACGACGCGCTCGGCCGCGTTCATCCCGCTGCTCCTTCTTGGCCTGTTCTTCTTTGCGACCGTTGCCCGCGTATACACACCAGCCTCGTGGTCTCGCCCGAAACTCCCGCCCCGGATGAAAAGGCTCGCGCTGGCAACGGTGTCGAGCGTCGTCGTGGGGCTGAGCTCTCCGCTGGCGTCATCCGCACATGGCGCTGAGCTCGGAATCACAGGAACACCCGCGCGCTACGCACAGCTTGAGGCGGACCACATGCCGTTGCACATGCTCGCATCGTGGACATCGTTTGCGACCGCGAGCCCGGACGCGATTCTTGCCGGCACGCCCGCCGGCGCCGAGCCGATGCTCAATTGGGACCCGAGCGGCATCTCGATCGCGGCAATCGCCACCGGGTCCTACGACCAGTACATACGGACGTGGGCACAGGGCGTCGCCGCCTACGGCAAGCCGGTGCTGATCAGGTTTGCCCAGGAGATGAACGGCAGCTGGTATTCGTGGTCGAAGGACGGACCGGCCGAGTACGTCGCCGCCTGGCGGCGCATCGTCACCATCTTTCAGCGTGCAGGCGCACACAACGCGCGCTTCATCTGGTCGCCCGATGGCCTAATCGGCGAGCCGTCCGAGCGCTGGCGCCGGGGCGTCGTTCAGTGGTATCCCGGCTCGAGCTACGTCAACTACGTGGGCATCAGCATGATCGCCTTCCACAGCGATGTCGGATACGGGCAGGCGTACTTCTTCGACCGGCTCGCGTTCCTACATCACACGTACGACAAGCCGATGGTGGTGGCCGAGATGAAGGTGACCCGGTCCCAGCGCTACCCGTGGCTGAGCTCGCTGCGGGCCTCTCTCGCCGAACGCCCCTGGGTCAGGATGGTGCTCTGGTCCGAGACCCCCTCGGCCGCGCAAGCGAAGACCCCGCAGCAGACGGGCAACATGGATTGGTCGCTGATTCGTGACCCTCGCGCACGTGGGCTGCTGGCGGCGGCCGTGAGCGCGCGCGGGCGCTGAGCCCGAGGCCTACTGGGCGTAGACCCGAACCCAGTCCACGAGCATCGTCGCCGGGAACATCGTCGAGCCCCGCGGCGCGCCCGGCCAGTCTCCGCCCACGGCCAGGTTGAGCAGCAGGAAGAAGGGCTTGTTGAACACCCACTGCTGATCGGAGGACAGCGAGGCCGGGGTACGCGTGCTGTAGGGCACTCCGTCGAAGGTGAAGGTGATGGCCGATGGGCTCCATTCGACTCCGTAGACGTTGAAGCGCGAGGCCAGAGACGTGTCTGAGCGCTCGAGGGCGGTCAGGGTGTAGCCCTTTTCGCTGCCCGGCTGGGGGCCGTGCAGGCTGCCGTACAGCGTGAACGGATCGCTGCCGAGCGACTCCATGACGTCGATCTCGCCCGAGTTGGGCCACCCCACCGTTTCGACGTCGCTGCCGAGCGCCCAGAAGGCCGGCCACAGCCCCTGCCCCGTGGGCAGCTTGATTCTGGCCTCGAGCCGACCGTAGGCCGTGGCGAAAAGACCCTTGGTCTGCAGCCGCGCCGAGGTGTATTCGCGGCTGACGCCGCCGGCGCTGTAGCTCTCGCGACGGGCGGTGATCGCCAGCTGACCATCGCCGTCGAGCGAGACGTTGCTCGACCGCGCGGTGTAGTACTCGAGCTCGTTGTTCCCCCAGCCGCCGCCGCCGGTCTCGATGCTCCACTTGGCCGGGTCGGGAGCCGCGCCGGAGGGCCCGCTGAATTCGTCTGAGAAGATCAGGCTGTCGGCGGTCGTGGCCGACCGAGCACGCCGATGGCTGCGCTCATGGCTGCGAGCGCTGTGAGCGCCGAGTCGCGCAGGCGCCGGTCCGCTCATCGCGTATGCGATCAGTGGCGTCGCTGCTCCCAATCCAGCGAGCAGACACAAACACACCATGAGGCGCCTGACCATCGGGGAACCATCGCCGAGCGCCGGCGCCGCTTGAGCCTGCCCTTCGTGGCTGGCCGTTTGTCCATGCAGACCATCCCGCTGCAGCACATCTCATGAGGCTACTCTCGCCTCGGACCGGACGACTTCTCGTCCGCCTGGCGTCGGCTCAGCGGTATCTGAGGCCGTGTCCGCGGCGCGAACGTGGCGCGGGCAGCGTGACCCGGCGCAGCGGCGGCTGTGGGGCCGCGGCCGGCTCCCTATCGCCGTCGGACGCGGGCGCGGCGGCGAGCTCGCGCCGCGATGAGACGCCAAACTTTCGGTAGATGTTGCGCGCATGCGTGCGAACCGTCTCGACGCTCACGTGCAGGGCGAGCGCTATCTCGGCGTTCGAGCGACCCTGCTGCAGGAGCGGAAGCACTTCCGCCTCGCGACCGGTCAGCCGGTGTCCGGCCGCCATCGCGCCGCCGCCTGCGCCCGAGCTGGCCCTCGGCATCACCTGCAGGCCCCTCGAGGCCAGATGCACGGCGTTGAGCACATCGCGCGACTGGGTGTTCCTTGCGAGGCTGGCGCTCGCGCCGAACGCGATCAGCTGGGCGCACTCCTCCATCGAGGGGTCGTCGCCGAGCAGAACGAATCGGATGTTGGGGTGCTGAGCGGTCAGCTCTCGCACCTCGGACAACTTCGCCAGCGCGCCGAGGTCAAGGATCGCAACGTCTGGACGGTGGGCGCGAAGGACGACCCCGATGCGCTCGTGCTCCACCTCGGCGGCGAGGATCGCGAGGCTCGAATCGCTCTCGATCAGCTCGCGCAGACCTCTGGCGAGAAGATCGTCGAAGCGGGCAAGGACGACGCTGACGGTGGGCTGTGACGGCATGGGCGATCCTGGCGGTCCGTAGGGAGCTGCGTAGGGCCTCATCGGCAGCGCGCGGGGAAAAGGTGAGCCGCGCCTCCCCCATTCCTACCCCGCCGCTGAAGCGAAGATCACCCTTCCGGGGGGATCGGACGGGCGGCTCCTGGCCCCAGCATGTAAGACATGGCCCGCCTGCTCACAGCATTGCTCCTCGCAACAGCGCTCCTGTCCCCGGCATCGGCCGGCGCTCAAGCTCCTCGCGCTCACCACTCTCACGCGTCCACCGCGACGCACGCCAAGCTCTCCGCGCAGCAGGCCGCGTTTGCGAAGCTCGCCCGCCGCGGCCCGGTGGCGCTCGCGACGGCCGTCGCCGAGCGCTACTGGAACGCGGTGCCGTGCGGCGGCCAGATCACGGTTCTGGCCAACCTGCCGGTGCCGACCAGCCTCGAATCCGGGACCGACGGCTGGGTCACCTTCAATTCGTCGCTCGGGCAGAACAACCTCGAAGCACCCGCGAGCACCTACACGCAGTGCACGATCTCACTGGCCCACTGGCAGTGGCCGACGCAGAAGGCGATGGACAACGACTGGAACATGTTCTGCCTGACGGTGACCCACGAGGTGGGTCACCTGCTCGGCTACAAGCACACCCTCACCCCGGGTGCGGTGATGGCGCCGGTGTTCACCGACGAATCGAACGTCCCTCAGATCTGCCGCTCCACGCGGCCGCTGATCAAGCTCCTCGCCACCCGCGCCCGCGCCCACTGAGCAAGCGGGTATATTGGCCCGCTCACCACGAGGGAGGTCGAGGGTTCCATGCCGTTCGCCGAAGTCAACGGTCAGCGCATCCGCTTCGATGACAGCGGAGGCGACGGACCCCCCGTGATCCTCTCCCACGGCTTTCTCATGGACCGCGAGATGTTCGCGCCGCAGATCAGCGCTCTGAGCCCGGAGTTTCGTGTCATAGCCTGGGACGAGCGCGGGTTCGGGGAGACCGAGTCCGACGGCGAGCCATTCACCTACTGGGACTCGGCCGCGGATTGCCTGGGCCTGCTGGACCATGTGGGTATCGACCGGGCGGTGCTCGGCGGTATGTCGCAGGGAGGCTTTCTGTCGCTGCGTGCGGCGCTGCTGGACCCGGAGCGGGTTCGCGCGCTCGTCCTGATCGACACCCAGGCCGGCGTCGAGGACCCCGAGCGGCTGCCCGCCTACCGCCAGATGCAGGCGACCTGGCTGCAGCTCGGACCGGTCGACGAGCTGGCCGAGGGGATCGCCAACCTGATCATCGGCGATCCGGTGCTGAACGAGGTCTGGATAGCCAAGTGGAGGGAGCTGTCGATCGAGAGCATGCGCGCGCCGGCCGACTGCCTGTTCGACCGAGACGACATCTCAGAGCGCCTGGGCGAGATCTCCTGCCCGGCGATCGTCTTTCACGGCACCGCCGATCAGTCGATCGAGATCGAGCGCGCCGAGGAGCTCTGCCGGGGGCTGTCCGGATGCGCGGGGGTGGTGCGCATCGAGGGCGCCCCGCACGCCTCCAACCTCACCCACGCCGACCAGCTCAACCCGCCGCTGTTGGAGTTCCTGCGGTCCCTCTGACTCGCTCGACGCTCCAGCCCTAGGGCGCCGCCGGGACCACAACGAGGGGTCCGTCGGACCCGGGCAGTTCGTCGGTGTCGAAGGCCGGGCCCGGCCGCCGCTCGACCCGCGGTGAGCCTTCGAGGAAAGCGTCGGCGCTCTCCAGGAAGCTGATGCGCGGCGTGCGGTAATGCATCGGCACAGCCCAGCGCGGCGACAGGCGCGCGACGATCGCCGCCGCCTGCTCGGCCCCGACCGTGGGCCCGCCGCCGACGGGGATGAACAGCAGGTCGACCTCGCCGATCGCGGCCGCCTGCTCCTCGCGCAGGTCGCTCTGCCCGAAATCGCCCATGTGACACACGCGCAGCCCATCGAGCGAGAGGACGAAGATGGTGTTCGGGCCGCGAGCGGTGCCGGCCTGCTCGTCGTGCTCGGAAGCGATCGCGATGACCTCGCCGAGCGGGGACTGGAATGTGCCGGCGGTGGAGCGCAGGATCGCCGGATCTCCGCCGATCACCTCGATGCCGTTGTGGTCGGGGTGCTCGTGGGTGACGAGCAGCAGGTCAGCCGCCACGCCGTCGATTGGGGGGTAGTCGAACTGTTTTCCGCTCGCGCTCACGAGCGCCGACATGTCTGCGAACGGGTCGATCGCGACCGACGCGTCCGCTCCGCTCAGGTGAAATGCCGACTGGCCGTACCACTCAATGCGCATGCTGCTCCTCTCTGGTGATGGCATGGACTGCGGGGCCCGCCACGTGCGAGCCCGCCGGCTCGTGAGCGGCCAGCTCACCGGCTGTCACCGGCATAGCGCCTGGCGAGGAGACGCCGGCATCGTCGTCGCTGGCCGTGCGCGCGCCCGCGAGGTCCTCCGCGCGATGGTGTCCTCCCCTCATCAGCGAGGCCGCCGCGGCGATCAGACAGGCGATGATGGCGAACGCAAACGCCGCATGCAGTCCCGAGCGAAACGGCTCCGAGATCAGGTGCGGGAAGAAGGACCTGCCGACGAGCGCCGCGTGGTTGGGCGCTGACAGCGCGCCGAGCGCGTGAGCGCCCAACAGGTGTTCGATCGGGTTGTAGCCGAGGAAGGCGGCGAACAGGATCGAGACGGGCGGCAGGTGCGCGGCGGTGTTGGCGGTGGCGAAGGGAACGCCGTGCGCCTGCAGTCCGGCCAGCATCGTGGAGGGCAGCTTCGAGGACAGACCGATGATCATCAGCGTGAAGAAGACGCCGATCGAGAGCACCTGCGCGGAGTTCTGGAAGGTCTGGTTCATGCCTCCGCCGGCGCCCCGGTCCCCGGGCGGCAGGCTGTTCATCACGGCGGCGCGGTTGGGGGAGGCGAACAGGCCCGTGGAGACGCCGTTGAGGAACAGCACGAGCGCGAACGCCGGATAGGGGAAGTCCGTCGGAAGCAGCGCCAGCAGCAAGAAGCTGAGCGCCACACCGAGCATTCCACCGGTCGCGAACGGGCGCGCGCCGAATCGGTCGGACAGATAGCCCGACGTCGGACCGGACAAGAGCATGCCGAAGATCAGGGGCAGCATGTAGATCCCCGCCCACAGCGGTGTGTCGGCGAAGTTGTAGCCGTGCTGGGGCAGCCAGATGCCCTGCAGCCAGATGATGAGGATGAACATCAGCCCGCCGCGGGCGACCGCCGAAAGAAAGGTGGAGAGCGTGCCGAAGGTGAACGCCCGGATGCGGAACAGCGGCAGGCGGAACATCGGATCGGCGACCCGTCGCTCGATCAGCGCGAAGGCCAGAAGGCTGGCCGCGCCGCCGACGAGCAGGGCGATCACACGAGGGCTGCTCCAGCCGGTGGCGTGGCTGCCGTAGGGACGGATCCCGTAGGTGACCGACACCATGATCAGGATCAGCCCGAGGGCGAACGTGAGGTTGCCGGCCCAGTCAACCCGTGCGCGTTTGGGCGTGCTGCGCTCCTCGAGCTTGAGATATGCCCAGACCGTGCCGAACAGCCCGATCGGCACGGAGATCAGGAATACCATGCGCCAGTCGATCGGCGCCAGCAGGCCGCCGAGAACCAGCCCGACGAACACGCCGCTGACGCCGACGATGTTGTTGATCCCGAGCGCCATCCCGCGCTGGTTGCGCGGGAACGCGTCGGTCAGGATGGCCGCCGAGTTGGCCAGCAGGAAGGCGGCGCCGACGCCCTGCACGATGCGAAAGCCGATCAGATACAGCGCTCCCGAGCGCCCGCTCATCCAGTCCACCGTCAACAGCAACGACGCGAGCGTGTAGATGACGAAGCCGAGGTTGTACATGCGCACGCGCCCGTACATGTCGCCGAGGCGTCCGAGGCTCACGATCAGCACGCTCGTCACCACCAGGAAGCCGAGGATCATCCACAGCAGGTAGAAGCTGTTGGCCGGTACGAGCGGGTCGAGATGGATGCCGCGGAAGATGCTCGGCATGGCGATCAGGACGATCGAGCCGTCGAGTGTCGCCAGCAGCACCCCGAGCGTCACGTTGGACAGCGCGATCCACTTGTAGCGATCCGACGGAAGGGGCTTCGCGCTCGCTGCCGCTGGAACACTCGCGCCACTCGCCATTGATCCAATTATACAGGAAAACTGAGCAGTTTCCCTTCACTTCTCGGCTATAGTGTCGGAACGTGAGCACGGCGGTCGATACCACCAGGCTTGCCAGCGAACTGCGCATGGTGCTGGGCCACCTGGTGCGCCGGCTGCGCGCCGAGCGGCGCTTCTCGCTCTCGCAGGCGGCCGTGCTGGGGCGCCTGGACCGGGAGGGTATGCGCTCGATCGGCGACCTCGCCCTCGCCGAGCGCGTGCGCCCGCAGTCCATGACCCAGACGATCTCAGACCTCGAGGGCGACGGGCTGATCGAGCGCCACGCCGACCCGAGCGACGGGCGGCGCAGCCTCGTCGAGCTGACCGAGCAGGGACATCTGACGCTCGAAGCCGATCGCCGCCAGCGCGAGGGATGGCTCGCGCGCGCCATTGCCGAGGACCTCTCCGAGGAGGAGCAGCGTGTGCTGATCCAGGCGCTGGGCCTGCTCAGGCGTCTGTCCGGCGACTAGAGTGCCCGGCATCGAGCGAGTGCCTCTTCCTCCCTCCGCGACGGACGCCGGCGAGCGGGCGATGAGCGCGTTGACCCGGCGGGGGACGTTCCGGTGAGAGCGGCCGTCGTGCGCGAATATGGCGTGCCGCAGGCCGGTGACTTCGATGAGCCGCAGGCCGGTCCCGATCAGGCCGTCGTGCAGGTTCTCGCCGCGGGCCTGAACCCGGTCGATTTGGCGATCTGCGCCGGGAGCTTCTACGCCGGGCTCTTGCCGCTGCCGTTCGTCGCAGGGCGTGAGGGCGTCGGGCTGCTGGAGGGAAGGCGCGTGTACTTCGACGCGCCGGTCCTGCCGTTCGGCTCGATGGCCGAGCGCGCCCTGATCGACGCCAATTCGACCTATGAGATAGCCGATGGGGTGCCGGACGGGACGGCCGTGGCGTTGGGGATCGCCGGAATGACGGCCTGGCTTGCGCTCACCTGGCGGGCTGAGCTCGAGCCGGGCGAGCACGTGCTGGTGCTGGGCGCCAGCGGCGTGCTCGGCCAGGTCGCCGTGCAGGCGGCGAAGCTGCTGGGCGCTGCGCGGGTGGTCGCCGCGGCGCGGTCGCCGGAGGGTCTTGAGCGCTGCCTCGAGCTCGGGGCCGACGCGGCCGTGCGCCTGGACGCATCCGAGGATCTCCCGGGCGCGCTGAGCGCGGCCGCGGAGGGGAGGATCGACGTGGTCGTCGACCCGCTTTTCGGCGAGCCGTTCGTGGCCGCCGTGAACGCGGCGAGCTTCGGCGCGCGGATAGTCCAGCTCGGCGCGAGCGCCGGCCCCGAGGCGACGCCGAGCTCGGCCGCCATCCGCGGAAAGCTGCTCGTGATCAAGGGCCACACCTACTTCCTCGCGCCGGCCGAGATCAAGCGTGAGGCCTACCGCCGGCTCGGCGAGGCAGCGGCGGCGGGCGAACTGAGGATCGAGAGCGAGCCGTTCTCGCTCGAGCACCCCGCTAGGGCATGGGAGCGCCTGGCCGCGGGCGCGCACGCCAAGATCGTGCTCGTGCCGTGAAGGGGACCGCCCGGCCCGCCAAGCCTGATGAGGAGATGGTGCCGTGGCGCACGAAAGCCGCATTCGGGACTCTGGCGTAGGCTCTCACGCCGATGCCGCTCGCCGAACTGCCCGGGCTGAGCCTGTACTACGAGGAGCAGGGGAGTGGTCCGCCGATGCTGCTGATCGCGGGCATACCGGCGATCGCCAACGACTGGGAGCCCGTGGCAGTGCGGCTCGTCGACGCGGGCCACCGCGTGATCGCCTACGACAACCGGGGCAGCGGTGCGAGTTCGGTGACAGCCGGTCCCTATACGACCGCGCAGCTGGCCCGGGACGCGATCCTCCTGCTCGATCACCTCGAAGTCGAGCGAGCCGATGTCTTCGGCATGTCGATGGGCGGAATGATCGCCCAAGAGCTGGCGATAGGCGATCCCGAGCGCGTTGACCACCTGGTGCTCGGATGCACGCATTCCGGCATCGCACACGCCGCGGCCGCGCCGAGGGCCGCCGGGCGGGCGTTCGCGCTGCGCACCGACGATTGGGCTCTGCGCATGCGCACGCTCGCACCGTTCGCGTTCGCGGCGGACGTCGAGCCGTCTCAGCTGAGCGCCTTCATCGCCAAGAAGTCGCGAGACGTCCAGGATCCCGCCGGCTACACGGCCCAGATCGAGGCTGTGCTGGCCCACGACAGCGCCAGCCGCCTGAATCGGATCCGGGCGCCGACGCTCGTGCTGAGCGGTGACGATGATCGAATCATCCCCGGCGAGAGCAGTCAGCTGCTTCTCGAACGCATCCCCGGCGCGAGCTTGCAGATCATCCCCGGCGCTGGCCACCTCTTCTTCCTTGAGCAACCCGAGCTGACGATCGAGATCCTGACCGACTTCCTCGCCGGCCCCCACTCGGCGAGTGGTCGCCGCCCCGGTCGGGGGTGAATCAGGCGGCCGACGCGCCGGTGAGGGCGGTCGCGTCCTCCTTGATGAGGTCGGCGGCCTTCTCGGCGATCATGATCGTTGCCGCGTTGGTGTTGCCGCGGACTATCGCCGGCATCACCGACGCGTCGACGACGCGCAGGCCAGGGACGCCGTGGACCTTCAGGCGGGCATCGAGGACAGGCCCGATCGCACAGCTCGAGGTCGGGTGGTAGATCGTCATCAGCTGCTGTGAGATGTATGTCCACAGCTCCTCGTCGCTCGAGTCCGGGTCGGGCGCCACGACCGGTCCCGTGATGACGTCGTTGAACGCGTCCTGCTCTGAGATCCGCAGCGCGACCTTGACCCCGGCGAGCATCGTCGCGCGATCCTCCTCGGTGCTCAGGTAGTTGTGCTGGATGCGCGGCTTGACGTATGGGCTCGCAGTCCGCAGCGTGACCGCGCCGCGGCTGGTGGGCTTGACGACTCCCGGACCGAACCCGAGGCCGTGCTCGAGGGCTGCACCGAGCCCTTCCTCGAGGAACAGAACCGGGGCGAAGTGAAACTGGCAGTCCGGCGCATCCAGGCCCGGGCGCGTGCGAATGAAGCCACCTGCCTCGGCGATGTTCGAGGAGAGCGGACCGCGTCCCTCGCTCTGGAGCAGCTCGATGTTCTCCGGGGTCAGCGCCGTCATCAGCGACTCGAAGTCGGCTTTCCAGTTCATCAGCGTCATGCAGTGGTCCTGTAGGCCCTCGCCCACGGGGAGGTCCTGGCGGACCTCGATCTCGAACAGCGTGAGCGCCTCCGCCGGACCGATGCCCGAGAGCATCAGCAGCTGCGGGGACTGATAGGAGCCGGCCGAGACGATCACCTCGCGTGCGGCGTTGATCTCCTCCACGACGCCCGCGTGATCGATCTCGACGCCGCTCGCGCGATCCCCGTCGAAGAGGAGCCGCAGCGCGAGCGCGTCGGTGAGGATCGTGAGGTTCTCTCGACCCATGTTGGGGTGCAGGTAGCGCACGGAGGTGCTCGCGCGCATCCCGTTCTCCTGCGTGGTCTGGTAGCGGCCGAAGCCCTCCTGGCGCGCGCCGTTGAAGTCGGGGTTGCGCTCGTGCCCCGCCTGTGCGGCGGCCTCGAGGAACACGTCGGCAACCGGGGTCATCGAGCGGCTCTCGCGGACGGGCAGCGGACCACCGACGCCGTGGAACTGATCCTCGCCGCGCTCGTTGTCCTCGGACTTCTTGAAGTAGGGCAGGACCTCGTCGTAGCTCCAGCCCTCAGCGCCGATCGCGGCCCATTCGTCGAAGTCCGCCCGGTTACCGCGGATGTAGACCATCGCGTTCATCGAGCTGCAGCCGCCGAGCATCTTTGCGCGGGGCAGATAGGCGCGGCGTCCACCCAGGGATGGTTCGGGCTCGGTGGAGAAGTCCCAGTCGCGACGTCCCTTGAACAGCGCGCCGAAGGCGGCCGGGATGTGGATCTCATCGTCGGTGTCCGCGCCGCCGGCCTCGAGCAGGGCGACCGTCACGTCGGGGTCCTCCGAAAGTCGAGCGGCCAGCACCGCCCCCGCCGAGCCTGCTCCGACGATCACGTAGTCATACATCAGCTTTCCCCTCGTTCTTGTTCAGCGAGCACCGTCTCCGTACAGCGACGATACCGGAGGTGAGCCTCCGTCGATCCTCGCCCCGCGTCCGCAGCCCGGCGCGCGTGGCCCGCTGGTCGCTTGCAGCGAGCGCGGTCGATTAGGATCGCGCAAGTGCCACAGCGCATCCTCATCCTCGGAGCGGGTTTCGGCGGGCTCGAGCTGTCGAGCATGCTCTCGGAGTCGCTCGGCGAGAGCGTCGAGGTGACCCTGATTGACAGGAACGACGCCTTCGTGTTCGGGTTCTCAAAGCTCGACGTGATGTTTGCTCGCGCGACGCCGAGCTCGGTCCGACTGCCCTACGGCGAGATCGCCAAGCCCGGGGTGCGTGTACTGCGGGAGACGATCACGGCAATCGACCCCGAGGCCCGGCGCGTGACAACGGACGTCGGGATCCACGATGCCGACGTCCTCGTCATCGCGCTCGGCGCCGACTACGACATGGACGCCACGCCCGGCCTTGCCGAGGGCGGGAACGAGTTCTACTCGATGGCCGGCGCCGAACGACTGGCGGAGAGCATCCCCACGTTCTCTGAAGGTCACGCGGTCATAGGCGTATGCGGCGCGCCCTTCAAGTGCCCTCCCGCGCCAAGCGAGTGCGCGTTGCTCCTGGACGACGAGCTGACCGCGCGCGGGGTCCGCGACGCCTGTCAGATCTCGTTCGTGATCCCGCTTGGCACGCCCGTGCCACCCTCGCCGGAGACCTCCGCTGCCCTGGTAAAGGAGTTCGCCGAGCGCGACATCACCCTGATCGCCGGGCGCCGTGTCAGCGCTCTCGATCCGGCACGCAGCGTCGTCATCCTCGACGACGGCGCTGAGTTGTCCTTCGATCTGTTCCTCGGCGTTCCCAAACACCGCGCACCTGACGTGGTGATCGCCAGCGGCATGACCGAGGAGGGCTACATACCCGTGGACTCGGCAACCCTCGAGACGCGTTTCCCCGGCGTGTACGCCGTCGGCGACGTCGCGACGGCCGGCGTGCCGAAGGCCGGCGTGTTCGCCGAGGGTGCTGCTCGTGTCGTGGCGCAGACGCTGATCGCCGAACTGCAAGGTGGCGAGCGGCCGGGCCGTCACCTCGGGCGCGGCACGTGCTACATCGAGTTCGGGGCCGGGCGGATCGGCAGCGTGGACATCGACTTCCTCTCGGGCCCGTCGAAAACCGGGACCTTCAACCCTCCGTCCGCCGCGCTGATGGCCGAGAAGGAGCGTTTCGGCTCCAGCCGCCGCGCGCGCTGGTTCGGACGCTGACCGGCTCCGAGCCCCGCATGCGTCCGCTCGAGGAACAGACCATTCTGATCACGGGCGCCACCGACGGGCTCGGCCGCGCGCTGGCCACGGCGCTCGCCGCGGAGGGGGCGAGCGTCCTCGTCCACGGGCGCAGCGAGGAGCGAGCCAGGAAGACGCTTGAAGCGATCGAGGCCGAGACCGGATCGCAGCAGCTGCGATGCGTGTTCGCCGACCTCGGCTCACTCGAGCAGGTCCGCCAGCTGGCGCGACGGGTGCTCGATGAGCACGGCCGCCTGGACGTGCTCATCAACAACGCGGGAATTGGCACCACACTGCCGGGCGACGGGCGACGCATGGAGAGCCAGGATGGCTATGAGCTGCGCTTCGCCGTCAACTACCTGTCGGGCTACCTGCTCACCCGCTCATTGCTGGGTCTGCTCGAGCGCTCGGCACCGGCACGAGTGGTCAACGTGAGCTCGGCGGGACAGGCGCCGATCGACTTCACCGACGTGATGCTCGAGCGCCACTACGACGCGGTTCAGGCCTACTGTCAGAGCAAGCTTGCCCAGATCATGTTCACCTTCGACCTGGCCGAGGAGCTGAGCGGCCGGGATGTCACCGCCACGTGCCTGCACCCCGCCACCTACATGCCCACCAAGATGGTCAGCGCGGCCGGGATCAGGCCGGCAAGCACACTCGACGAGGGCGTGAAGGCCACCCTGCGTCTGATCGTGGACCCCGAGCTCAATGGTGTCACGGGCCGCTACTTCAGCGGAACTCGGCCGGCCAGCCCGCACCCGCAAGCCAATGACGCGGACGCGCGCCGGCAGCTGCGCGAGCTGAGCGAGCGTCTCTGCGGCCTCGCCCCTACCAGCTAGCGCCTTCGCTCGGGTCGGTGGGAACTGCTCGCGTGTCGCGGCCCTTTCGACAGGTCGACGTCTTCACAAGGACGCCCTATGCCGGCAACCCGGTCGCTGTGGTTCTGGAGGCGACAGGCCTCGACGAGGACACGCTCCAGCGGTTCGCGAGCTGGACGAACCTCTCCGAGACGACGTTCGTGCTGCCGCCGAGCGACGTCGCGGCCGACTACCGCGTGCGCATCTTCACCCCCACGCGGGAGCTCCCGTTTGCTGGACATCCCACGCTGGGGACCTGCCACGCTTGGCTTGAAACCGGCGGCGTGCCGCGCGCGGGCGGCGTGATCGTCCAGGAGTGCGCCGCCGGCCTCGTTCACATCCGGCAAACCGCGGACGGCCTCGCCTTCGCCGCGCCGCCGCTGATCCGCTCGGGCCCCGTCGACGGGCGCCTGGTTGGGCGCCTGGCGGACATGCTCCGTATCGACCGCGGCGAGATCCTCGACAGTCAATGGGTCGACAACGGACCTGGCTGGGTCGCTGTGCTGCTGAGCGACGCCCAAGCGGTGCTCGCTCTGCGCCCGGGATTCGTGGACCTCGACTTGGGGGTGGTAGGCGCCTACCCGGAGGGCGCCGAACACGCGTTTGAGATCCGCGCCTTCTTCCCGAAGGACGGCGCCACCGTCGAGGACCCGGTCACCGGGAGCCTCAATGCCTCGCTCGCAAGCTGGCTGCTTGACAGCGGGAGAGCCCGGGCCCCATACATCGCCAGCCAGGGCACCGCGCTCGGGCGCGCCGGGAGGGTGCACATCTCCACCGACGTCGACGACACGATCTGGGTGGCCGGCGGGACGATCACCTGCCTGGCCGGAGACGTCGCGCTCTAGGCCCGCGATCCGCAGTTCCTGGCCCGCGTGCGTCGGCCAAGTGAGCGGCGTCCATTTCGATCGCCCGGAGGCAACCCTGCTCGCCAGCCGGCGCCTACGTCGACCCTCGGATCGCAGACGTGCCTCCAACGCTAGCCTTCGTCCGTGGGCGTTCGCTGGAGCGATCAGGTCGATGAGATTCTTACCGGCGACCTAGCCGCCGGGTTCGCCTACCTGACCCCGGCAAAAGGGGTTGCGATCGTCCCGATGGCGCCGCTCGCGTTGCGTGACCGCGAGGCGGAGACGGTGACCCTGACAACCTCGCTGGGCCTGTGGAAGAAGTTAGACCGCGTGCGACGGAATCCCGGCGTGGCTGTTGCCTACCACGCTCGCGAGCATGGCTTCAACGACCGTCCCGGATTCGTGCTTGTCCAGGGGCGCGCCTCTTTCTCCCCCACGCCCGACCGCACCTGGCTCGAGTCGATCACGCCCAATTGGGACCGCTTCCTCGTCCCCAAGTCTGGCGGAGCGCTGGGTCGCGTTCTCGATGTCTACTACTGGCAGCGCGTGGCGATTGACATCCAGGTCGTGCGGGTCGTCGCGTATCCCGATGGCGCCGCGCGCCTGGACCCAGATGTCTTCGGCGCCGAGCGCCCTCCGCCACCCGCCTCGCAGGAGGAGCCCAGCGGCGGAACCGAGCCCCGTGTGAGCGTCCAGGCCGTGGCCGCGCACGCGGAGCGCCTCCCGCATACGCTCCTCGGTTGGTGCGGATCGGATGACCTGCCCGACGTGGTGCCGGTCTCCGCCGCTCAGCCCGCCGCGGACGGCCTGCGCTTGGATCTCCCGTCAGGCTCGGTGCCGCTCGGCGGCCGCCGAGCGGGCTTGACATCACACGCGTTCTGGCCGCGGATGGTCGGCCAGGAGCAGCGGATCCACACCGGCTGGCTCTCGTCCGACCAGGAGGGATCGGTTCGCTACTCGCCGCACACCAAGTCCGGCTACCGGTTGCCGCACTCGAAGCTGCTCTACAACCTCGGTTGCGCCAGCATCGCGAGGGGAATGAAAGGCGCGAGGAAGGCCGGCTTGGTCGCTGATGGCGCCAGCCAGCGAAGCACACCGTAGCCCTGAGCGGCGCGGCCCTCGAAACTGGCACCGCGCCACTGCCGAGCGCTTCCCCTTGGACGCGACCGGAAGCAGATCGCTACTTCGCTTCCGGGAGCGGTGCCAGCGAGTTACCTGGTTCAATTTCCGCGCAGTCTTGGGGCGCAGCGAGGCCTGCGAATCGCCCCGCGAGCCAGGCCGCGGCCTCGGGCAACCACGGACCCGCGCCCTCGATATGCCCGAGATGCTGGTATTCGGTGTACTGCACTGCGACACCCCGACTGCACCATTCGCGAGCGAGGCTTCGCACGTCACCGGCGATCATGACGCCGTCGCCCGGTCCAATCCCCGGCTTGTTACCTGGCGTTCCTTCGAATTCTTCACCGCCGTTGCCCTGCCCGATGAGAAACGGGACCGTTGGAGTCCCTTCGTGGCCCACGATGAGCGTGTTAGCGATGCGCGCGAACACCGGGATCGCTTCGGGCGTCGGGTACTGGGGCTTGGCCAGCTGAGACCAGGTGAGACCGGGGACTTCCTGCTCGTTGGTGATCGAGTCGTGCTGATCCTCCCTGAGGAGTTCCTGCCCGTATTCGCTGAGATAGGGCGTGAAGTCGACATGGAAGGCACGGGATAGGCCATCCAGGGACATCGGAATGATCGATGCCCATTTGCTGCTGCCTTCGACGTATTTCAGGTTGTGCGCGGGATCGACAAGCACCCCGCCCATCGCGGCGCCGACGATGTCTGAGTTGATTTCGGGGGCGTAGGTGGGTGCCAGCTGCGCGGCCCACTCTGTTGCGATCGCGCCACCCGAGTAGCCCGCCAAGCCGATCTTGGCGTTGGCCGTCAGCCCGGTGGCAGGCGAGCTGAGCGCCGCCCGTAGCGAGTCGAGCGTGTTGTAGCCGTACACGGGCCCGGCGCTGAAGTCCGCTTCCTCGCCCTCGGTATCGGGGACGACGACGGTCTCGCCCGCGAGCAGCGCCGGCGCGATCAGTACAGACTCGGCCTGCGGGATTTCGCCCCCCATCGAGAAGCCACCCGAGATCGCGTACGACGGGTCGTCTTCGGTGCTGAGGCTGTCGTAGAACGACTGATAAGAGAGGACCGTCGGGGTGGCGAGCCGCACGGGCGGCAGCAGCACCGAGGTCACGTTGACGGCGGGCTTGCCGAGCTCTGAGGTCGAGCGGTACAGGAGCTGCACCGCCGTAATCGGAAGTGGGATCTCGGCTATGTGGAAGGAAACCGTCCGGGTCTTCAAGACCGTTCCGGGCGCGATGCGCTTGAGCGGCGTCGAGCCTTCGTAGCTGTAGAACGGATCCTGTTCGGGCGTCACCGCTGCTCGCGCGGCGGGGGCGGCGAGGGCGGCCCAGGCGACCAGCACAAGAACGCCAAACACTAGGAGGCCCGCGCGGACCTGCCGCCTTCCCGACCCGGACATCCCCGATCCCACTGTGCCTCCCAGCGTCATCTATGCCTCCCGTATCGACGTTCGCGGATGAGTGGCTCACCCTTCCTGTCACCGGCGCCGCGGTTCTACCCGTGTGGCGCAAACGGCAAACACGGCCGTCCTGAGGGGTGCGCTCTTCTCGTTGCGAAGGCAGTGGCCTAGATTGCCAGCCGACTTAGCACCTCGGGGTGGGCGGCGAGCGCATCGCGTGCCGCTCGGCGTCCGAGCTCCACCGCTCGGGGAAGCGCCTTCCAGTCCATCAGCCCGATGCCGTCGACCTCAGGGGCGATGACCAGGTCGGCGTGCTTGCGGGCCGCGGCGACGGTGTCGACGCTGCCCACAGTCAGCGTCCGAATGATGGTCTCACCGAGGTGGGGGATGTGCGCATCGCCCCCTGTGAGCATTCGTCGAACGGCGCGCCCAAGCGCGGGCCGCCCGGCCCGGCTCATGCCTCCCATCCGCCCTGTGACGTCGACCGCGATCACGGGTCCCTCGCCTTTGCTTGCCATCGTCTCAACAGGGAGATTGTCGAGCACTCCGCCGTCGACGAGCAGCTTGCCGTCCTTGGTGGCGACGGGCGGAAAGACGCCCGGAATCGCGAGGCTGGCGTAGACCGCGTCTACGAGTGGCCCGAGGCGATGCACGACAGCCTTGCGCCCGATCAGGTCGCAGCTCACACAGAAGAAGCGCAGAGGCAGCTCCTCGATGCGCCGGTCCCCGAGCTCGGCACGGAGCAGCCGCCGAGTCTTGATGCCGCGAACAAGCGAATAGGCGGGCAGAACGTAGTCGTTGCTCGGATTCCTCTCGATGAAGTTGCGCTCGAAAGAGGCCAGCATCTCCTCCGGGGTCAGACCCGCTGCGACCGATGCGGCCGCGATCGAGCCAAGGCTCACGCCGCCCACGCGATCGAAGCGCAAGCCAGCTGCGTGTAGCTCCTGCAACACGCCCAGGTGCGCGAGCGCGCGCGCTCCGCCGCCGGAAAGCACGACTCCGATCGAATGACCTGTCAGACGCCGCGCCATCGCCTCGACGGCGCCCCGGCCCTGCGCACGACGGGCAACGACCTGTACCTCGCGCGCCTGCAGCGAGTCGACGAGGGCGCCGGCGACGGGCGCTCCGATGATCAGCAGCTCACATCCGCGCAGAGCCGTCGCACGCCGCGGCCACGCCTCAGGGGCGCCACCGCTGCTGACGGCAACGACGAGATCGGCCTCGCGGAGACACAGCTCGGTCCACTCCGCGGGGGGCGCTTCGTGGCAGTGCAGCACCACGCGATCGGCGTCGCGCTCGGCTCGGTCGATGTTGGCGAGCTCACCAGCGCTCAGCCTGGCGACCGTCCCGTGCACGGCGAGGGCATCGGTGAGCCATTCGGCCACCTCCGCGCTCGGCGCCCCGGCATCGAGGGCAACGACCGCAATCGCCTGTGGCAACGTCGGCGCGACGACAGGCATGCGCGTCGCCGCCAGCTGTGCCCCCAGCGCGCGCGTGAGTCCGAGCGCGAAACTCGGGGCTTCCTGGATCAGTGCCTCAAACCCCTCGCGCCCGAGCTCAAGCAGCTCGGCATCGCAGCGCGCGCGAACCGACGCTGTGCGGGTGCCCTCGAGCAGTAGCGCCAGCTCCCCGATGATCTCTCCGCGACGCAGGACTCTCCTCAGCGACTCGGGTGGCCCCTCGTCTATGACCTCGAAGCGGCCGCTGCACACGATGAAGAGGCTGTCGGCTGTCTCACCGGCGCGCATGATCCACTCGCCAGCCCGCACCCGCACCTCGCGGACCTGGCCGGCGAGTCGCTGTAACAACTCCTCAGAAAGGCCCGCAAAGATCGGTACGTTGCGGATGAAGCCAACGCGCTGCGTGGCACTGGCGTCGAGATTCGGGCCGGTCATCAAGCTCGTGACCGTCTGATCACCCGCGCCACCCCATTCTCCCATCATCCGACTTTCAGCTTGCCGCTGCAACGACGTCACGGCAACGCGTCGCCCTGCGCCTCGCGCAAGATGTTCAGTTCCTCGCGCCGATGAGTGCACCATCCCAGAGGACCGAGCCGTCGAACTCCCTGGAACTCCATTACGCTCTGTTGCTCGGGTGTCTTTGTCCCATGGGGGGCCGTCGGTGTCGGAGTCGGTTGAACTTGCGACGATTCTGCTGACCGACCTGGTCGGCTCGACTCGGCTTGCTACCTCTGTGGGTCCCGTGCGCGCGGATGAGCTGCGCGAGGAGCATTTCGGCCTGCTGCGCCAGGCGATCGCCTCAACCGACGGGCGGGAGGTGAAGAACCTGGGCGACGGCCTGATGGTGGCGTTCGGCTCGGCCTCTGCCGCGGTCAGCTGTGCGGTGGCGATGCAGCAGCTGTTCGAGCGCCGCTACGGTCAGGCCGAGCAGGGGCTGCATGTGCGGATCGGGGTGGGCGCCGGCGAGTCGACCGTCAAGGACGGGGATTACTTCGGGATGCCCACGGTCGAGGCGGCACGCCTGTGCGCGCAGGCCCCCGCGGATGGGATTCTGATCTCGGCGCTCGTCAAAACGCTCGCGGGTCGCTGCGATGGTGTGGAGTTCGAGTCGGCCGGCATGTTCGAATTGAAGGGCTTCCCCGAGCCGGTGGAGGCATTCTCGGCTTCATGGGCGCCGCTTGGCGAGGAGGCTTCAGGGGCCGGCGGCTGGCCCCTGCCGGCGCTGCTTCGCTCGGTTCCCCCCGTCTCCTACGTCGGGCGCGTCGATGAGCGCGCCGCGCTCGAGGAGGCGCTGGTGCTCGCGCGCGACGGCGCGCGCCAGGTGCTGCTGCTCTCCGGTGAGCCGGGGATCGGCAAGACGAGGCTTTCGAGCTTTGCGGCGCATCGCGCCCACGCCGAGGGCTTCGCCGTGTGCTGGGGCGCGTGCTCTGAGGAGCTCGCTGTCCCGTATGAGCCGTGGATTGAGGTCTGCTCGCAGCTCGTGGAGCACGCTCCGCAGGAGCTGCTCGAGGGCCACTGCAAACGTCATGGCGGAGAGCTCAGCCGGTTGGTTCGCACGCTGGGCGAGCACGTGGACGACTTGCCCGAGCCGCAGACCTCCGACCCCGAGACCGAGCGCTATCTGCTGTTCTCGGCGGTGGCGGGACTGCTCGAGCAGGTCGCGCAGAGCGTCCCGGTGTGCATGGTCCTCGATGACCTGCACTGGGCCGACGCGCAGTCGGTGGCGCTGCTCAAGCACGTCGTGCGCACCGTCGAGCACGGTGCGCTTCAGGTGATCGCGACCTACCGCGACTCAGATCTGGGCAAGGATCATCCGCTCGGAGCCGTGCTCGCGGACTTGCGATCGGTCGAGGGGGCACAGCGTCTCGCCCTCCACGGCCTCGGCGCCGACGAGGTGACGGAGATCATGACCGCCGTGGCCGGGCACGAGCTGGAACCGGACGGGGTCGAGCTCGCCGTCCAGATCGCGAACGAGACGGAGGGCAACCCGTTCTTCGTGGGTGAGATTCTGCGGGGCCTATCTGAGTCCGGGGCGCTCATCTTCGACGAGGCCACGGGACGCTGGAGCGTCGATCGCTCCGCTGAGATCGCTCTGCCGGAGAGCGTGCGCGAGGTGATCGAGCGGCGCGTCGAGCGCCTGGGCGGTGACGCGCTCGAGGTCTTGAGGCTCGCCGCGGTGGTCGGGCGCGTATTCGAGGTCGAGCTGCTTGAGTCAATACTCGACATCGACGAAAGCCGGCTGCTGGATCACCTTGAGGCAGCCGTCGCCGCTTCGTTGCTCGCGGAGTCCGACGAGCGGGTCGGGCGGTTTCGCTTCGCCCACGCGCTCATCAACCAGACGCTATATGAGGGCCTCGGCGCCACGCGCCGCGCGCGCATGCACGGGCGCGTTGCCCAAGCGCTCGAGGACCTCTACGGCGAGGACCCGGGCGAGCACCTCGCGGAGCTCGCGCTGCACTGGCGCCTGGCCGCAGTCTCGGTCGACAGGGCCAAGGCGGCCGACTACGCCCTCAGGGCCGGTCAGCGCGCCCTCGAGAGCCTCGCGCCGGCCGAGGCCCTGAGGCTGTTCACAGACGCCGTCGAGCTGATGGGGGACGCCGACACTCCCGAGCGCTGTGAGGCGCTGATCGGGCTCGGTGAGTCCCAGCGCCAGAGTGGCGAGGCGGTCCACCGCGAGACGCTTCTGGTGGCTTCGCGGATCGCCTCCGCCCTCGCGGACCCCGAGCTCGCCGCGAGAGCGGCGCTGGCGAACAACCGCGGAGGGGTTTCAAGCACGTTCGGTGAGGTCGACGCAGAGCGGCTTGCGGCGATTGATAGGGCGATCGAGCTCGACGATCCACCGAATCGCGCGCGCCGCGCGCGACTGCTCGCGCTGAAGGCGCTGGAACTCGAGTTCGACCCTGACTTTGGCATGCGTGTCGCGCTCACCGAGGAGGCGATCTCGCTGGCTCGTGCCACTGAGGACACGAGGACGCTCGCCGAAGTCCTCCGGAACGTCGAGGAAACGATTCGAGCACCGGATACGCTCGCCTGGCGAAGCGGTCTTGTCGAGGAGCTCGTTGGCTACGCCGCCGAGGTGGGTGATCCTGCCCTCGGATTCTCGGCGCACAGCTTCGAGTTGCAAACGTGCGTCGAGCGGGGAGACCTCGAGCGCGCGAAGCTGGCACTCGAGCAGATCGAGCTGATCGCGCACGAGCTCGATCAGCCCACGATGAACTGGCTCGCCACGTTCACCATGGCCGGTTGGGAGCTCATACACGGCGATCTGGTCGACGGCGAGCGCCTATTCGAGAGCGCGTTCCAGATCGGGCAGGAGGCCGGACAACCCGACGCCGTCTTCGTCTACGCCGCCGCGCTCATTCACGCGCGTCTCTATCAAGGCCGCGCAGGCGAGGTCATCGCGATGCTCGAGCAGAGCGTGAGCGCTTATACCGCGATCGCGGCCTGGCGAGCCGCACTGGCAGTGATCCTTGCCTATCTCGATCGAGGACTCGAGGCCGCGAAGATCCTCGAGCAGGCCGCGAGTGACCGCTTCGAGCACATCGCGCCGAACGCGGGCACGTTGACCGCGCTGGCGCTGTATGCCGACGCCGCCGTGGAGACAGACAGCTCAGGCCCCGCCTCGATCCTGTACGAGCTCATTGAGCCGTGGGCCGACCAGGTCGTCTGGAACGGCATCATCGGTTACGGACATGCCCGCATGTGGCTGGGCCTGCTCGCCGCATGCGTGGGAGACCACGAGCAGGCCGATCAGCACCTGGGGTTCGCGTGCGATTTCCAGGAGACCAACGGCCTGCTTCTGTGGGCAGCCCGCGCCCATTTGGGCTGGGCGGAGGCGCTCGCCGGGCGCGGCGATGGTGCGCGAGCACGCGAGCACGCCGCCCGCGCGCTCAAGCTCTCGCAGGAGCACGGCTTCGGCCTCTTTGAGGAGCGCGCAGCCGCTCTCGTCGAGGCACGGTCGGCGGCCGAGACTGACCGGCACTGAGGCGGCGCGCTTCCGCCAAGCCGA
This sequence comes from uncultured Solirubrobacteraceae bacterium, assembly GCA_963761355.1. Lineage (GTDB taxonomy): Bacteria > Actinomycetota > Thermoleophilia > Solirubrobacterales > Solirubrobacteraceae > Palsa-744. The sequence continues at coordinate 3,038 of CAVXHC010000007.1, read as the reverse complement.
TGCTTGGACCCCCAGTATTCATGGGGTTTTGCGACGCGCCCGACAGGATTCGAACCTGTGACCTTCGGTTCCGTAGACCGACGCTCTATCCAGCTGAGCTACGGGCGCACAGCGGCGAGTCTATCGCCGGCGCTCGTACCCGACCCCGGCCGCCGGGGCGCTGAGCTACAATTTCTGAAGGGACCGGTACGGTGAATGATCGCCGGACGGGGACGGGCCCGGAAAAGAGACCTGTTGCCCATCCCGGTTCAGCCGACGAGCGTCGACAGTCGCCCTTGTGCCAAGGGCGAAGAGACGTCGGACCCACCGCCCGACGTCGGGCGCCCTCGTGAGCGCCCCGTCTGGAGGGAGGCCCTCGATCCTTATGCGGAACCCAGGCTTGGCCGCAGCCTGCTGGACCTGGCGACCTCGGTTGTGCCCTACCTGGCACTGTCGGCCGTGATGTACCTGTCGCTGGGGTTCTCCTACCTGCTCGTGCTCGCGATCTCGATTCCGGCGGCAGGCTTCCTGGTGCGGACGTTCATCCTCTTCCACGACTGCTCGCACGGCTCGTTTCTGTCGTCCAGGCGCGCCAATGCCTGGCTCGGTGTCGTCCTCGGACTGCTCGTCTACTCGCCGTTCCTGCGCTGGCGCCACGATCACGCGATCCATCACGCGACCTCTGGAGATCTCGATCGACGCGGCGGCGGCGATGTGCGCACGCTGACCGTCGCCGAATACCATGCGCTGCCCCCGCGAGCGCGTCTCGGCTACCGACTGTTTCGCAACCCCCTCGTCATGTTCGGGATTGGACCGATCGTCGCGCTCCTGGTCGGACCGCGCCTGGTGGCACGCGACGCACGGCCACGTATGCGCCGTAGCGTGATCGGCACGAACATCGCCCTCGCGGTGTGCGTCGGCGCCCTCTGCTGGCTGCTGGGCTGGAGCGACTTCCTGTTGATACAGGTGCCGACCATCATGCTCGCCGGCTCGGCCGGCATCTGGCTCTTCTACGTGCAGCACCAGTTCGAGGACGCCTACTGGGAGGGCACCGACGACTGGACCTACGCCGACGCGGCGCTGCGCGGCAGCTCATACCTGAAGCTTCCGAAGGTCCTGCAGTTCTTCTCGGGCAACATCGGCCTGCACCACGTCCACCATCTGAACGCGCGCATCCCCAACTACAACCTGCAGCGCGCCCACGACGAGAACCCGATCTTCGAGAGCGTGCCGACGCTGTCGCTCAGAGACGGCCTGCACGCGGTCCGTCTCAAGCTCTGGGATGAGGACAGCGGCCATCTCGTCACGTTCGCCCAGGCTCGCTTGCCGGAGGCCAGCAGCAGCGGCTGAGGCGCTCTCCTGGCCGCTTCACACGGCGCATCGATCTCAGCTTTCAAAAGGCGCCATCCGCACCGCCAGCGGCAGGCCGCAGCGGACCAGCAGCGCGAACCGGCCGCGGGGCACGGCGGCCGCCTCGGCGCGCATCAACCCGACGAGCTCTCGCTTGAAGCCGCCCCGCGGATAGCGGCGCACGATCTCGGCGACGTTCGCGGGGGCCACGTCCCACATGCGCAAGCCCGCGCCATCGACCATCGCGCCCCACTGCAGATAGCAGCCAAGCGCGCCATCGCGCTCCGGTGACGCGCCCGGCGTGGTGTGGACGCAGATCGCATCGGCGATCGCCTCGGCGCGATCGGCCGCCACTCCGGCGGCGCCGGCGCAGGCGAGCATGCGCTCGGCGCTTGCCAGCGTGAAGTCACTCCCGGCAGTCGGCTCAGAGATGCCGTGATCGTGAACCAGCGCTCCGCAGTAGAAGAGCTCGAGATCCAGGTCGCGTCGATCGACCGCGGCGAGGGCGCGCCCGAACAGCCAGGTCCGATAGGAGTGGCCGACGATCGCCGCCGGCTGCTCGGCACACGCCTGCTCGGCCTCCCGCGCAAATGAAGAATCGGGCACCTCGAACGCGGCGAGGTCGACGGCCCCGGCACCGTCCGGCAGTCGCCCGAGCGCGAGCTTCGCCCGCCCGAGCACGTTCTCCCACGGCCGAGCGCCACCGCCGCGAGCAGCCGGCGGCGCTCTGAAGACGTCAGCCGCCCGCCTGTCCGGCGGGTCCATCCCAGGCCACCGAGGCGCTGCGGGTCCGGCCTGCTCGAGGCTCGCTCGTGGGGCTCAGGAGTCATCGCGAGTGGACTTGGCTTCGCTCGGGGCGTCGGTGGCGGTCACGGCCGGGGCGATCTGATCGAGGCGGTCGAGGATCGTCTTCAGGCCGCCTTCGGTGTGCAGATCGAGACGGTCGAGGATCGTCTGGGCGTCTCTGTAGGTGTTCGCAGAGCGCGCATCGGAGGCGAGGCTCTGCACATTCTGTCCGACCATGATCACCGACAGCAGAACGAGCTGTAGGAACGTCTGGGCGATCCACGCGATGATCCCCTCGCCGCCCGGCTTCAGCGCGGGGCCGAGGCCGAGCAGGGCGATGCCCGCGAACAGGTACGCGCACCACATCGTGCCGACCAATCTGGTGATGAGCACCGCGAACTTCGCGTTGAAGCCGTCGACCTCGCCCATCGCCTGTTTGAGCACGCTCGGCGTGGGGTGCAGCGCCTTTGCCAGATGATGCTCGGTCCGTACCGGACCTCGTGGCGGAGCTCCGTCTGTCATCAGATCCTCCTCGCCACCGTGGATGGTGGCAACCGCGCCGCCGCTGACAGCGACCGGAGGTCGTGTTGCTTACCGTCAAGTGGTTCTGTGCGAGCGTGTCATCGCCTGCCTGTGAAGCGATCGGAGCGGACGCGGACGATCGCCTGAGGCACTACGGAGAGGGAGGGATTCGAACCCTCGAACGAGGTCACCCCCGTTACGCGATTTCCAGTCGCGCCCGTTCAACCGCTCCGGCACCTCTCCAGACGCTCGACCACCGGCGGCGGCAACGGCCCCCACGATCGGTGTGCGGTCGCTGAAGGCTACGACACCGACGCGTCCACCGTTGCTAGGCTCCCGCATATGCTTCTAGCGGCCAGCGAGGCAGTCAGCAAGGACGTCGGCCTGATCGTCACCTTCGT
>CAVXHC010000006.1:0-44720 GCA_963761355.1 uncultured Solirubrobacteraceae bacterium | reverse complement strand
CTCGGGCCGCTGCGGCGTTGGCGATGGAAGTCTTCCAGGACAACATCTCAGGCGACGTCGAGGATCAGCGCCGCATACGGATCGACCCGATCGACATCGTGCAGCAACCCAACTACCGGGCTGTGAACCTTTGGCTGGCAAACGGCGTTCCCCAGCCCGCGGCCACGGCTAGCACCGAGCCGATGGAGGAGCTCGTGGCAACGCCGGAGGCTCGCGAGGCCCGGGCTCACCACGAGCGCGAACAGCTTCAGCGCGGCGATCACCCCCACGACCACGGGCGCTACATACAGCCGCCCCTCGTGAGGTCCTTAGCGACGCCGATCGTCGCTCGATATCGAACTGTTCACATTGACCTGCCGACGTGGACGGAATGTCCTCCCCTGACCGAGATTGTCCGCGTTGCGGTCCTCCTCAAGCCGACGAAGGGCGAGCCGGTTGCATATGTGGCCGAGTCCTCCGACGGGTCGCGGCGCCGGTATGAGGTCGACCTGCCAGCGGACCCGCATGCGCCGGGATACCTCCCGGCCGGAAGCTACGGCGTGCTTGTCTTGGCGTGGGTCGGCGCAGAGCCGGAGCCGCACAGGTGGACTTCGCTCGTTGACGATATCCAGACGGTGGAGAGCGAAATGGCGGTCGAGATCGCCGAGGAGCCGCGCAGACCGCTCGCGAGCGGTCTAGAGGCGGCGTGATGAGAGGCGCGCTCGCACAGAGGATGGTTCTCTCGGGAGAGGGTCTGAGCGCCAGCACGGTTCAATGGGGGAACCGTGAGGGGTCGGCACCGGCAGTCAGACTTACCGACCGGGACCTCCGTCTGATGGCCTTGCTTCACGATATGAACTTCCTGTCTGCCAGCCAGCTGTTAGTACTCGGCTGGGGCGACTCCGGTGTGCGGGTCGGACAGAAGCGGCTCAAGCGGCTACACGACAGCGAATACCTAGATCGCTTTCGCCCGGGACTGCAAACCGGAACCGCTGAGTGGAACTACCGACTCAGCTCTCTAGGTTGGTCGGCACTGATCGAGCGCCGCATCGCACCCCACGACTGCGCCTACACCCCCACGTCGCTCACCAGCATCAGTTACACCGAACACGATCTCCAGCTCGCAGCACTGGTCCTTCGCATCGCGCAGGAAGCGGCGCACAAGAGAGCTGGAGGACTAATCGACCGGATGCCGTTCACGTGGAAGGGGCCGCGCAGCGGGCGAATTGACACCGACACGACCGAGGAGTTCGAGCGCTCTCCGGCCGCCAAGCTATCGAAGGGGACGCGCCTGCACCCAGAAGGCAGCCGTCAAGGCTACCTGGAGCCCGACGCCACGCTAATCGCGCGATCGGGCGACGACCTCTGGGCGGTCCTCATCGAGTACGACCGAACCGAACGCCCGCACAAGCAGATCGACCGCCTACGCCGTTACGACCGTTGGCTGCTCAGCGGCTGGCGAGAGGGTCACTTCGCCACACACTCGATCGCTCCGTCCGTAGTCTTCCTGACCGCGCGCGAGCGGCCCCTGCGTCGCCTGATCGAGACGGCCGACAAGACCTTCGCTGCTTGGTACGGCAATGAGCACGCCGGCGTTCGGGAAGGTACTCACCCGGCGAGGCAACGGGTCGTGTTCACGAGTCGCGAGCGCATTCTCGCCGGAGACTGGACGATGCGACGCACGCCGAGCCTGCCCCCTGAGCTGCGGGAGGACCCAGGTGTCTGCTCGCCCCGCTCACTCGAATACAACCTCGCCTCAGTGTTCGCCGGTGCTGAGGCCACCTGCGCCCGGGCATGATCCCGGCCGGCTACGCCGGCTCCATAAGACAGCTATCGCGTTAGAGAATCTGTTGGAGGTAGCCGTGCGGACCGATGTCTCTCGGATCCCGGCCGAAGCAGTGGGCGTGTGTTTCGCTGATCATCTTGCTGGAGTCCGCGTCTCTCAGCACGACTCAAACGGATACCGTCGCTCCCATTCGCCGTATCGACGCGGGGCGGTGGTCTGACTCCCCGCTTGCGTGCTCGTCCCTTATAGGTCGGCGTTGCCGCGCTGCATGCGCCGGACGCGGTCAAGCTCCTCGTCGGTAGTCGGCGTGAACGCAGCTCGTAAAAATACTCACTCGATTGCGAATCGCGCAGACTTTTCTGAGCCGTTCCCCGAGTCACGCGAGCTAAACCTTCGACGTAGCTCGAACCACCGTCCGCAAAGTTATTGCGCCTAGCGCGCCCCCACTCCTTGAAACCAAGCCGTGTCCTTCCTAAGTGAGCTTCGAAGCTCGTCCGCTCGCAGATACCCGGCGAGCTTGCGAAAATGGGAAGCCATGGCACCCGCGTCGTACAGATCGCTCGCAGCAATCTCGATCACGTCGTAGTCATTATTGCGAAGCCATGTGCGGATCCGTTGATCGTTTTCGGCGGTCGCTGGGTTACCGTGCAGGTGGCCACTCAACCCATCGAGATAGATGCAGACGCCTTCGTCCTCGCGGTGGTGCGAGGCGCGATAAATCACATCGGGAGTTGTGGTGCCGATTGCGCGGGCGAGACGGAGTTGTTCACCTCGGATGCCCTCCTCGAACCCTGCCGCTAGCAGCAGCTGACGGAGTCGTCGCTCTGCCTCGTTGACTGGGTGCCTACCCTCCTCGGGCTCTTTCGACGGCTGCTTTGAGGGGATCTCGTGCGAGATGGTGAGATGCGGCCCCCACGCCTCGAGGCAGCCTCGCGCCACCATTCGGTCGAGATGCTTGTGGTAGTAGCCGTTGCGGAACGTTTGTAGGCAGTCGATGCACGCCGTGGCGCACACCGATGGGCAGTCTTCCACCACCTCCAGAGCAACCTGAGTGATCTCCTCGAAGCGCTCACAGATCTGGTCGAGTAGCCCGGAGCCGCCGGGCATAGGATCCCAGAGGAGCGCATCAACCTCGTCGCGATCGACGTACCCGATCACGAGTATTTGTAGATCCTCCATGTGCATGTCGAGCACCCGGGCGGCCGCGAAGCGGATCGCCTCAAGCACGCTATAGGCCGTCCGCTGGTCAGCACAAGCCGGGAGCGACAGGACGTCCGCAACTGCGTCGGCGTAGAACCCGACTGGGCTGACGGCTCTGCCACAGCGCTCGTGATGTGACTCGTCGAAGTAATCGCGCTGCCGGTCGGAGGACAGAGGTGAGACGCTCTGTCCGCAAACTGTGCAGACGGGATAACCGAACCGGTCGAAGCGCTCGATCGCGGTTGACGCCCCAACGTTGACCAGCCGTAGCCGCACCCCGCGACGGTGATGCAGGCTTTGTTCGCCCCAGCGGTAAGCCAAGCCGCCGTTGTGCTGATCGCGCTCTAGCCCGTAGACCGCGACCCCCATCTGGAAGCGCAGCTCCTCCTCGTCTGAGATATGTGCCTGGTGAACGAGATCCACGTCACAGACGGCGATCGTCTCTAGGACGGTGGTGCCGAGTGCGCCGGAAGTGGCGCCGAGGTTGGTTGGCTTGACCGCCTGCCGCGCCGTCGAGATCTCGAATACCGGCATCTCCTCGCGCTGCTCATCGATGTTGCGATGAAAGCGGCGTGCAACGAAGCGGTTCCCGTTCGCGTAGATGAGATTGCCCGGCACGTACTCGCGTAGAGCGACACTCGGTGGCCGGGGCAGCGAGAACTCCATAGCTCCTGTGCGCCAAAACGGAATCTCGGCAGTTCCGAGCACCGAGCCAACTTCTAGCCCATACCCTGGCAAGAAGCCCTCTGCCGCAAGAACGCCGTAGGTGTTTACGTCGTCGTAGCCCTCCGCCTGACCACGGGTGCGCTTCGCCGTACCCTTCAATCGCTTGATCAGCGCGTCGCACCGCCTGAACAGGGCATCGTCCTCCGGCTCGAGCGCACCGTGCTTCTCGCGTACGCCGTTGAGCCGCTTGATCTGCTCCATGGCCCAGCTAAGGCGACGCTCCAGGCGCGCGACGACTGCATCGAGGCGTTCCACCATCTGATCCACATGACTTCGCAACGCCTCACTGCTGGTGACCTCAGCGTCCGCGTCTGGCCAACCCTGGCGGAACGCGCTTTCTACGTAGGCGAGCAGATCGTCGGCGTTTCGGTCGATCAGTCGCCGCAGTGGATCAAGGTCAAAGCGCACATCCCGAACGACGCCGTTGTCAAAGAGGTAAGAGGAGACCCTGTCAGGAAGGCATGTCCTCAGCGCGTCTTCGGCACTTCGGCGCTCTTCCTCAGAGCGCCCGTTGTCGCGTGTAGTTTGGTTCAGACGAGTGATGATCGTCGCATGCACATGCTTGGCGACCATGAGGTCGTTGCGAAGATTGAAGGCGGGCGCATCGACAGGCCCGGCAAGCATCTTGAGTGGATCAGCGAAATACGCGCGGTCGTGAGACACCGGCCGGCAATAGGTGAGATCGACGGCCATCTGATGCCGACGGCCGGCGCGCCCGGCGCGCTGCCAGTAGTTGGCCGGCAGCGGAGGTACATTGCGCATCAGGACGGTATCGAGCTTCCCAATGTCGACGCCGAGCTCCAGGGTTGGGGTGCAGACGAAGGCGTTGATCGCGTCTGATTCGCCCTTGAAGAGATTCTCAAGTCGCTCCCGTTCTTCTGCTGGGACCATCGCCGTGTGCTCCTCGGGTCGGAGCATCGAGTAGCGCTGGTCAAGCACTTGGAGGTCGTAGTTGTCGGGATCCTCTCGTACGAATTCGAGTTGTCCCTCGCAGCGCCACGCGGGACAACGGCCAAACGGAGTTCGGCGTGTCGTGCGCCGGCGACAGGCGGTACATCTCCACACCCCGTGATTCTGTTGGAGGCGAAGGTGATCGGCATCGACCTGGTAGACATCACTCACGTTGGGGAGGGGATTGCCTTTGGACCCCTTCAGGCGTACGGGCCTCAGCAGCTTATGATCGATGAGGAACTCGAATAGCCCCTCGAGGAATGTCTCGGCGTGCTTGGCCTCAACGCCCCACTTTCGCGCTATTTGACGGATCGTTGTCTCTCCCCGCTCGCTTAGCCACTGCGTTACGAGCTCGGGCTTCTCCGTGGCGGCGCGACGCAGCTTCGTTCCGACTGGGTTACCTACCTGCGGCAGATAGCCTTGCTGCACCTCGAGATCGCCGTCCATCCAGTACTTAGAGAAGATCTCCCGCTCGGGGTCGTACAGAACGCGCTTGCGACGAAGGTAGTCCAACAGGGTTGCGACGCCTTCGCGCAGATCCTCAGGCGGCATTCCGAGCGCACGCGCGTGCTCGTGGAACCAGGGCAGCGAGGCGTCAAGTCCCTCGTACTCCACCTTCATTCGACCCCAGGGCTCAAGGCCGATGGCCTGCCGCGACGAGAGCGTGACCTCACGCAACACCTGGATCCGCAGAAACTTCCTGCGCTCCTGCTCGTGCCTGCCACCGCCTCCCTCCTTGCGCACAACCTGCCACACCTCGGGGACGAGCGCCCGCGAAAGGGCCTCATCTGTCTCGAGCATGTCGTCAAGAGCCAGGACCAGGTCGCCGACCGAGAGCGCGCCATCTTTCAGTGCTTCAGACATGAGGGCGCGCAAGCGGAACCGGCGAGCGTGGTCCTTCATCCACCCGGCCTGGAAAGCAGCGTCCTGTCGGTTGTCGCAGAAGACGAGCAGCCGCTGGCGCTCGGAGTGTTGAACCATGTCCTGAGCTAGGACATGCACGTCAGCAACGTTGGTAGCGCGCACGGGACGGGCAGGCTCGCGATAATTAACCCCCAAACGCCGACCGTTGGAGCCGCAAGACAGGCAGCTCGTCAGAAGGCCCGGGTTGTCGGGTTTCTGGCGGACGGCGAAGAGCTGAACCATCTCGCTGGTCGATGCGCAATGCAAGCAGCGGTGGCTGGCCACGGGGTGCGCCGCGCCGCAGCGACGGCAGAAGAACAACGCCGACAAACGGTCGTGTTCTTCGAGATCCTCGTCGTCGCTGTCTCCGACCACGCGATCGACCAGTAGGAGACGTCGGCCGCCCAGCGTCTCTTCCAGTGGCTCCCAAAACGACTCGTCCCCGGACGCTTCGCCACCGCCAGGCGTCTTGCCCGTGAAGTCAAAATCCTTCAGATGCGAGACGAAGTAATGTTGCCCGCAGGTCGTGCACGTGGTCACGGGGAAATGGGCATATTGCTCCTCGCCTTCGCCGGCCGCGATCTCGTCCTCAGCCGCGAGCCAGAGCCGCGCGCCGGAGTCGCCGTCGGGGAAGCTCACGACCGCGCCGCTAATCCCGCGCACGAAGGCGTGAACTACGGGACGCATCAGCGGCCGTCCGTCGACCTGAGCCGCGGCACCCAACGTGAGCCAGCTGAGGATCTCTGCCTCGCTCACACTCCGACCGATCGTCGCTTGAAGGGCGTCAGGCAGCTCGTGTAGCGGGCGGGGCCGAGTGAGCACGTCATTTAGTTGAAACGCGATCTCGTTGCGCGACATGGCCCGATGCAATGCAACGGGCCACTCGTCGCCCTCGAGAGGAACGCCCGACAGCTCGCGATGCGCTGCGGACACCGCGTTACCCGGACCGTTCGTGTCCTCGACCGCCCTGACGCAGGCGTCAAGAACCTCGGCGACTTGTCCGGCGGGGGCCGGCGGAGACGTTCTCAGCTCGGCCCATACCTCGCGCTCGTATGCCTCACCGACCGTTGCGACGCTTTCGCTAGGAACGCCGAAGAAGCGGGAGGCGAAGTCACGCGCCGCGTCTGGGTTGGCATCGTCGACTATCGTGGCTGACGTGGCAATGCACACGGTGTCGCTGGCCGCGCGGCCGCAATAGGTGCGCAGGCGTCGAATCAGGCACGCAGTCTCGGCGCCGCGGGCACCAGTAAAGGTGTGGGCCTCATCGAAGACCAGGAAGTCAAGGCGCGCATCGGCGAACAGCTCGACATCGCGCTGGCGCGTAAGAAGGAGCTCGAGCTGCTTTACATTCGTGAGCAGTATCCGTGGCTGCCGTCCAGGTGTCCGCATCACCTCGCGCGAGCACACCTCCTCGGAGGGATGAACCATGTCGCTCCGCTTCTCAGCGCGCACCTGTGCCAGGCGCGCCTCATAGTCTGCGCGAGAGGATCCCGGCGGCATGCGGATTCCCGTTACCTGACTCTCCTGCTCGGGCGTCTTTCCCACGTACATGCCAAAAGAGACGCCGGTTCCAGCGAGAAGCGAGCGTAGGCGTCCCAGCTGGTCCTCCGCAAGCGCGTTCATCGGATAGACGACGACGGCGCTAATCCCTGCAGGCGCATCCGCGTCCATGAGTTCGAGGCACTTGCTGACAATCGGATAGAGGAAACACTCGGTCTTGCCGGAGCCGGTGCCGGTCGAGATGAGGGTTGTGCGGCCCTCGTGTATAGCGCGGATCGCATCCTCCTGATGGCCGTACACATGGGTGATCTCGACCGGAATCCGGCGCTGCATGTGCGGGTGAAAGACGCCATCACGGATCAGATCAGCCACAGCCGCGCCCTGTCGAAATGGGCGCGAAAGGCTGAGATACGGGCCCTTCATCAGCGGTGATTCCCTCGTCTCGTCGAGTGAGAGCAGCCGTCTCATTTGCGCGTGAAGCTGCTCGTCGGCAAACGGGTAAGTTGTGAGCTGGTAGCGCAGAAAGCTGCGCACGACGTTCTCGGTGAAGACGATCGGATTTAGCGCCATGGGTGACTCACTCGAAGAGAGACTCCTGCTTACTCGATCCGTCCGTAGCGGCAGGTGGAGCGACCATGGTCCGCGGGGGCATGCCGGACTTGTCGACCTCGATGTCGGCGAGAAGGTGGTTGTAGCCGGACTCACCGAGGAGGTTGCGGGCATGGACGTGACACTCGCGCCATGATTCCTCGGCGCTCTGCGTGAGCTGCCAATCGTAGAAGCGCGGGCCGAGCCGGCTCGCGACGGGCTGGTCCTCCTTCGCACGCTCATCATGGCCGAGGCCGTAGTCGGAGAGGCGCAGTGTCTCGGGAAGTGTCCAGCCCTGACCGTCGTTCTGGGAGAGGAACTCGGCCACCCCGCGATCGCGGTCCCCGCCACACTCCTCGATCTTGTTCTCAAGGTCGTGGAACGCGACGAGCGTGAGGACGGTTTGTCGCAGCTCGGGGTCATCGTCCTTGTTGACACGCCAGAACCCCTTGACGTTGAACTTGGCAGTCGGCGCTCCACATGGCCAATCAGAATCGACGAAAGCTTGCTGGAGCTGAGACGACCGCAGCCCGTACCAGCAAGCAGCGATCGCGTCAAATGTGGCGAGACGCTCCAACCTGCGCGATCGCGTGATAGCCCAGTTCGTTTGCCACCGCACGGCGGTAGCCTGCGAGTTCGCGAGTAATATCCACTCCTTAGCAAAGACTGGGTCGCCTAGGCCAAGGCCGAGGAGAGGCTGGGTTGCAAGGTCAAGAAGACGCGGTGTGCGGATCGGCAGTGGAGCTTCGACCATCACAAATGCGCTCATGTTAAGCTCCCCGAGCCGCTGTCGTATGACGAGATCGAACGCAAAGGAAGATAAGAAACCGGAAACGACGCACGCCGTCTGGGCATTTTCGTCGCTCGGAACAAAGAAGAACACACTGTCTCCTGCCGGGACGCCACGCAAGTATGTCGAAATAGTCGTTCGCGCGTTCGTCGAAGAGCTAATACGCATGTAGGCTACCTTTGGGCCAGGGCAGCTCTTCTCAGAGGCGGCAAGTGCCGCTGCACCCATTAGGTACTGAGGCTCGATGAGCTTTGTGGCCCAGTCGACATCGCGCCAAACGGCGGTTCGACCCTTACCACTCACCCATCCCTTCTGGCTGAAGTCGAATTGCCCGATCATCCGGCCCTCGTAGAAGGGCAAAGCCACATCTTCGACCTGCCCCTCACGCACCCACATGTCGGCCCCTCGTGAGAGCACGATTCCCTCAGGAATATCGGCACGAGGGATCGGCAGTGCATCGTAGGGCGGCTGGGCGCAGCGACGCTCGCCGTCAGATAGAGGCTCCAGTCCCAGCAGGGCCCATAGCTCGGCGACCGGGCGCCAGTCACCCTTGAGCCAGCGGCTGTACTCGTCAGGGCGGTAGCCGTCGGCCTCCCACTTCGGGCGTGGGGGGAAGAGGTGCGCGTCCGTGTTCATCATAAACTCGATCCTGTATCTCATGCCCCAGCCGTCAGGACCATCGTCGCCGAGAAGCACGGAGTTCGAATACATTCTTGTCCAGGATCGCGAGATCCTCCGGCGACTGGATCTCGAGAATTGCCTTCGACCGCGGGCTCAAACGCTCGACCTGCTCGCGTGTATAGGGCATGGCCAGCGCCTCGGCCCGCTCCCAGTCTTCAAGCTTGCGGCGCATGAAGGCTGTACGGATTGCCACAGTCTTTCCACCCTTCTCGACAACCACTGGGTTGAACTTGAAGCGACTGTCGATTTCAAACACCTTGTCACGGTTCTCGAAGCCAAAAAGCCACTCCCAGCGGCATTTGTCGAGGAAGAGTTCGCGCAGAGGCTGCGACCAGGCGTCGCTGTAGATCCCCGAGGGCACGATTTGGCCGAGGCGCCGACCGTCTCTTAGCAGCGCATAGCACTGCTCCAAGAACAACTTGTAGGTAAAAAGTCGCCCCACCTGATAGCGGAAGGGGTGAGTAGGACTCGCGTAGCCCTCACGGGACCGCCTCCGCTCGCGCCATCGCGTGTGAAGCTCCTTCCCGCCGCGGCCCATGGAAAAAGACGCGCTGTTTGCAGGAGCGCCTTCGACGTCGCCAAACGGATTGGCGCTGTGGCTAACCCATTGGGACAAGCTGTTGAAGTCAGCGGAGTAGTCGAGCCACGCCTTCTCTAGCGCTGGGTCGTTGCCAAACATCTCCCGCTGACTGGCCTGCTTAACAAGCCTTCCATATGTGCGGAATAGAGGGTCCACGTTGGAGAAGAACTCCTCAGGGTTTGGCTGAAGGTTCTCCCACGGCGGGTTACCGAGGATCGCGTCGAACCCCGACTTTGAAATGCGGAAGACGTCGGGGAACTCGAGCTCCCAATGAAAGAACCGCTTCACAGCCGCCACGTGGGCGGCGATCGCGCACGTCTCCGGTGACGGCGAGGCAAAGGTCGTTGGTAGCGGCGCCTGCTCCAGGTCGTCAGCTGGCCAGAACCAGCAGGCACACCAGCGGTCCATCGCACTCTTGAGCGAGCGGTAGGCCCCCGAGCCCAAGAGCTCCTCTCGGTAGACCCGTGCGCGCTCGGCGCTATCTTGAACTGGGAGATCATGGACGCGAGCGAGAACCGTGAGCGCGTCCGTATGAACCGTCGAGGCTCGCTCCTCCAGATCATCGGAGAGAAGGGTCGAGCCTGCCAGAAACTGCCGTAGATCGGGCGTAAGCGTGTCTTTGACGAATGCGGCGATCGCCTTCGTGCGCGCCTGTCTCTCGAAGTGCATGCTGTTGCTGTGGTTCTTGTCGCCGCCCTCTCGACTCTTCCACGCCATCACCGGGTAGTGCTGAAACTGGTCGAACCAAGCGCCGACAAGGCTGTCGCCGCACTTGATCTTGTGGTCGAGGAACGAGAACGGCAGAGTTCGGTCCATCGTTTCGATCCACAGTGCTAGGCGGCATAGCTCCACCGCCAGCGGATCGATATCTACGCCGTAGACAGAGCGCTCGACGACATGGCGGCGCAAAATGGCCTTCAGTTGTGACTCGAACCGCGCGTCCTCTGGGCGACAGGGAAGCAGCTCTTGACCGAGTCGCTCCTCGACCACATTCGCCTCTTTCGGTGTGCTCTCGAGGATTCGGACGATTGCGCGGTCGCCGTCGGCAGAGATGCGGTCATGGTGGTGAAGCGCGGCGTAAAGCGCCTCAACGAGGAACCGCAACGCCGCGACTGGGAACGTGCCCGAGCCGCACGCTGGATCGCAGACCTTGAGAGCGAGAATTTCCTCGGGAGTCTTTGGCATCCATTTGCTCGGTGGGGCGTCGAGATCCGGCGCACCATCAGTTGCGCTGGGTGGCGTGTAAGCTAGGGGCCGGAGCGTGCGCTGGACCGTGGGCACGGCGAGGCCTGGGCGTGTATAGAACGCACCCGAACCCTTGCGCGTGCCGCCCCAGCGGACGAGGTACCAGCTCGCCCGGCAGGACCACCCGGACCACAAGCTTGCGGGCCTTTCGTGCGACGCCCTCCTCGTAAGCGAGTCGCTTCTCCGGGGTAAGCGTGCCGCTCGGCCTGGAGGCGAGCTTGCCGACCTCGACTGCCCGACGGGCCCAGGTCTCGGCACGCGTGCGCGTGGAGTGCCGCTCGTCGCTCGCGTCCGTTATCTCTCCATCCGCGGCACCTGGCGCAGGCTCGTCACCGTCGACATCGTCCTCCTCCTCGTCCCTGTCCGCGCTCTCCGCCTCGCCGGGCAGTTCAGCTACTGCTGGCTCTTCCTCGCGGGTGCTCGTGTCTTGCAGCTTCTCGATAGAAGCGCGATTGCCTCGTCGTCCATCCCCTCGAGGCGCGAGAGCGGCAGAGCCGGCTGATTGCCGATCGCGAGGAACACGACAGGATCGCGGGGGGGCACAGTCCTCAGCTCGAAATCGAGGAGACCCTCGTAGAGGATCCCGATGTACTCACTCGAGAGGTCGGAGAAATCAACAGGGGTGGCGACCCAGGTGCTGGAATGGCCTTGACGCACCTTGACTTGTGTGCGGGTAATCCACTCAAGGATGCGGTGCACATCGCGATCGGGTAGAAGCTCGCGGTCGAAACAGGCGGCCTCGAAAATCGCGAGCGCACGGGTGAGCCCATCGACAGACGCCGGATCGGCGGGAGCGAAGAGCTCACCGCCGTACGCGGGCACAGGAAGCGCCGGGTGGTGCGAGCCCTCATGCACGAGCCGGAACAACGCGAGTAGTCGTGGCCAAGCGTTCCATGAACGAGCGAGCCGATTGCCGCCACGCGCCGAGATCTTCTCAAGCTCCCGTAGTAGCCCCGTAAGGCCGTAACCACCGTCATACACAGCGAGATCCCGTGGAAGCAGTTCGCGCGACTCCGCGAACAGAACTACCACCATGCGCATCACCATGCGTACCGCGGCGCGGTAGATCTCAGCGGGGTCGACGTCGGCGCAGTTCTCCTTTAGCACGTCGCCGTGGCTTTGAACGAGCAGCTCGACCGCTTCGCGGACGCGTTCGCCCAGGACGGCCGACAGCTCCGCCTGCCCCTTTCGGCTGTCGAGAATGGCCTCGACCAAAGCCGCCTGGCCATCCTGCTCTGGCGGGGTCCAGAGCGCTGGCGAAACGAGCCTTCGCAATGCATCAACCTGGGGCGAGAGCGCGCCCTCTTCGAACCAGAGGTCGACGTCCCACTCACACCAAGCGTCGAAGTCGAGCCCTGCGAAGACGAGTCGCCACTGTCGACCATTCGTGAGCACCGCGAGCCGCTCGGGTCCGCCGCGAAGCCACTGAACTGTCTGGCTAGCGGACTTGCGTCCACGGCCGATTCCCAGCCGCTTCTCGGAGTCGATGAAGACCGGGAGTATTGCCCCGTGAGTGCCCCGCCAGAGGTGGCGCGGCTTGATCATCTCGCCGGTTAGCGACCGGCGACTCCACTCACCGCCGACTTGAGAGCCTCGCACCCACGTGCCGTTCGAGGCTGTGAACCCGCAGACCTCCTCGAGCACCAGGCGCACGAAGTCCGGCCCGTTGGCGTCACCCTCGAGGACTGCGCCGGCCGCACGGCGCAGCTCGCGCTCGTGGTACGCCGAAAGCGGCTCGGGGAGATAGTCAGCCACCCTGCGCAGTCGCTGTGGGTCGAGTAGCAGGCCACCGTGGCGCAGGCGGTCCCAGCCGGGAATCTCAGCGACAGTCATGTTGCGAGCTCAGGCAGCCGCACTTCGATCGAGACCGGGAATACTTGGGCGTTTCCAGACAGCGCGTAGCGTCGCGGAAGAAGATGATGAAGGATGCGCTCACGCTCGCGCTCAAGCCGATCGCGCACCTCCTCGAAGTGGCGCGTGCGACGCGCTATCTCACTTTCCTTGTGCTCAATTGAGCGGTCGATGACGTCGAGCCGAGCGTCCTCGTCGAAGAGAAGCCCTTGTTGTCGCTCGATGTTTAGCTTGTCGATCTCGCGCGCGAGCTTTTGAAGCGTGTTCTCTCTGATTAGGCTCGACACCTCCCCTTGGCGGCTGCGGTAACGCTGCTCCTCCTGCTCGCGAGCGGACGCACCCGCATCACGTAGCTCGTCCTCGATCGTCGCGGTGAGTCGTTCTGCGTGCAACCTAAGGAAGCGTTTGAGATCTGGCTCAACATCCTCGAGAAGCTCACGGGCTCGCCCGTGCTGAACTGAGTCGCCGGCTGCAAATGCTCGACCTATCTCGGCAGCCGTCTGGTGCGGTAGGACTTCGCCAAGCTCTCCCCCTTCGATGGGGAATACCACTGTCCGCACCCAATGGTGAAAGGTCTCGCGTAACTCGTTGACGGCCAGCTCTTCGAGGCTCAGGAGAACAAGGGCATCGGCGCCGGGGGGCGTTTCACCCAGCCGCACCGTCCACCTCGACACCTCCTCCGCGGTACCCGGGAAGCGACGCCGGACAAGCGCTGACATAGCCTTCTGCAACATCGGATGCGACAGATGCATCAGGCGCACGTCTGACCTCGGCCAGAAGACGAGGCGGGGGCCGACCTTCTCGAGAAGCGGCTCGGGACTAAAGGCAAGCCTTGCGAGCGCGCCTCGCGCGCCATGCCCGGCTGTCCTTCGAAGCGACTCGTCGATGACCTCGCTCCACCCTGAGAGGTCTGGACTCACTAGCTTGCAGGTGTAGTCATTCCCCGAGCAGTCGAGTTGTGGTCGCCCTGCGCGAATTGCCATGGCTGCCTCAAGTGTGTCGCGGAGCGATTCAGGAGTGAGATCGATCTCGGCCGCTAGATCTTGGAGCTGTTCCGTACCTGTCCACCGCTCGGCACCGGTATTGATCGTGTCGTCAGCGTCGACCGTTGCGCGTCCACGTGCGACGGCAACCCTCCGATCGAGGTCTTCCTTAACGATGAGGGGGCTCTCCCCCTTCACTAGTCGTCGGTGGGCCGCCTCGTCGAATAGCTCATTGACCGAGCCGAGATCCTCGCGGATTTCATGGGCCTTACGAATCACGTGAGCGAGGAAGCTAAGGTCTTGGTCCTGATCGCTTACGAAGTGATGCACCGTCACGTCGCGCGCCTGACCGTGACGGTCGACACGACCATTTCGCTGCTCAATCCTCGATGGGTTCCACGGGCAGTCGAAATGAAGGAGGTAGCGAGCGGTGCGCTGGAGATTCAGACCCTCGGCGGCGGCGTCCGTGGCGAGCAGTATCCGAACCTGATGAGACGGATCGTTGAATGCCTGCTTGACGAGATCACGCTCAACCTCGTCCATACCGCCGAACAGCGTAAGGAGTCGATCGGCTTCGTAATGCGTCCGCACACGGCGCAGGAGGTAGTCAAGCGTCGTCTTGTATTCAGTGAAAATGACGAGGCGCTCGTCCTCGCGCCATGAGTCCTGCGAGCGTAGAAGCTTCTCGACGAGCGCGACCAAGGAGTCGAACCGCGTGTCAGTGATTGGGTCTTGCTCGAGAACGTCGTTTCGCTCCGTGTCGAGACCGGACGCTGCTAGAGCGTCGTCAATAGCTGCAATCTGGGGCTCTAGGTCGCCAACGACACCCTTGAGCCATGCGCCCACAACGCCGGACGCAGTGGCGCTACGGGTCTCGGCCTCTCGATCATCGCCGGTCTCCCGTGCAAGCTGGCGGCGTACAGCGTCGACATCTGCCTCGGTCGCCTGGGCCTCCTCACTTAGTCCTTCCTTGCAGCGCCGCCAGGACTCCGCGAAAGCGGTCGGGCAACTAAGAAGTCGCTTCCCCAGGATCTCGACCGCAAAGCTCCCCGCTCGACCACGGCCTCCGGCACCGGCCGTGAGCTTTCTCATCGATATGCGGAAGTCGTCAAAAGCCTCGCTCAACGCGACCTCCTGAGGGGAGAGCTCGAGGATCAGAGCCTGAGGAGCGTGGCGAGTGCAGAACCGCGGCGGATCTGTACGGGCGTTGATCTCACGCTTGAGGCGTCGCAACACAACCTGCTGCACGCGCTCCCTTTCCGCCGGTTTCAGCTCGTCGGTCTGGCTGAAACGAACAGGATCGAGGATCTCGAGTAGGCCGGTAAAGCAGCGCGTATGCCCGTTGTGCGGCGTAGCGCTTAGGAACAAGCGATGCTCGAACTGTGGAGCCAGGAGGCGCAACATCCGGCACAGGTCGCTGTCTTCGCCAAACGGGGACGGCATGAGGTTATGGCACTCATCAACGATGAGGAGGTCCCAGGGCAGATGTGGTGAGCCCTCTGGCGTACTGCATGAAGCGAGGAACTGATCAAGTACGTCGTCCTGTCGCAGATAGTGGTAGGAAGCGATGATGCGGCTGTAGGAACGCCACGGATTGGCGTCCATGCCGAGCCGCTTTCGCAGGGCATGTGTAGCACCCCGATCGACGAGGTCGAAGGGGAGCGCGAACTTGTCCCACATCTCGTCGCGCCACTGCAGGCGCAGCGACGCCGGCGTGAGAATGAGTACGCGCTGGATCCGACGGCGCAACAGAAGCTCGCTCATGATGAGGCCGGCCTCGATTGTCTTGCCGAGGCCGACGTCGTCGGCGATGAGCAGATTGACTCTCGGCATCTGCAGCGCCTTGAGCAGTGGCACAAGCTGGAAGTCCTCGATCTGCACGGCACTGTGGAATGGACTCGAGATAGGCAAGCGATCGAGTGGTCCCTCGCCATCGGGGTCAAGGAAGGGGGCGGCCGCCGACCAGCGCGACGCGCGGAGTATTGCGTCGAAGTCCTGCGCCGGCATCGGGTCGGACTTGCTCGGGTCGGGAAGAGCCGTTGGCTCAAGCAAGGCCTTTCGTGGCTCCAGCTCCCACAGCAGCTGCTCGTCGACGGGGAGCTGGTCGTCCTTGTACTCGAGGTGTACGAGGTTCAGGCGGCCATCTTGGCCGTCGAACGGCTCAACCGCCGAGACAATCCCTCGGCGGTTGCGGACTGTCGCGAACATGCCGACTCGAGGCAGTTGAGGGGAGCTTGCAGTCGTCATTTCGGCTGCCCCTCTCGCGACGGGCTCTGGATTGACGTCACGTTGCGGAGCCTACGCGCATCGCCACTCAGGTCGCCCCTCGTCGACCATAGGCCCACCATGGGCCGCGACATGCAGCCATCAGAAGGAGCCCTGGCGTGCGGGCAGAACCACCGCCAACATCGGCCGACGATACTGTCGACATGCTCCACATCCACCGAGCAGAACGCGCTGACGCCCTCGTCGAGGCGCTGGCCTCTGTTCTCATCGACCCGCTCCCTGACCCCTTCACTCCGGATGTCATCTGCGTCCACACCCGCGGGATGGAGCGCTGGCTGTCCCAACGAATGTCGGCTTGCCTCGGAGCGACCGAGGGGCGCTTCGACGGGGTGTGCGCCAATGTTCGGTTCCCCTTCCCTCGCACCCTGGTCGCAGATGCAGTCGCGGCTGCGTGCGGTATCGCGGCGGATGAGGACCAGTGGCTGCCCGCGCGGGCGGTCTGGCCATTGCTCGAAGTCGTGGATGAGTCCCTGGGAGAGCCCTGGCTGCGCACCCTCTCCATATACCTAGGACTCACCGAGGAGACACCGGAACCAGAGCGCCGTCGACGCCGGTTCGGCAGCGTCCGACGCCTGGCTGGCCTGTTCGACCGCTACGCGCTGGACAGGCCCGAGATGCTCCGGGCCTGGGCAGGTGGGCTGGACACCGACGGCGCGAAGCGCAGCCTGCCCAGCGACGCCGTGTGGCAGGCTGAGCTCTGGCGACGCCTACGCGAGCGGATCGCTCAGCCAGATCCTGCCGAGCGCCTCCAGATGGCGTGCAGTCGTCTGCGCGATGACCCCGGACTGATCGAGCTGCCGCCGCGGCTCTCGCTGTTCTGTCTCACGCGGCTGCCTATAGCCCACTTGCACGTGCTGCAGGCATTGTCCGTCGGTCGCGACGTGCATCTCTTCTTACTGCACCCGTCTGCGGCTCTGTGGGAGCGCATAGCTGCGGCCACCGAGCGCGGCGCGCCGATCGTCGGGCGAAGCGACGATCTCACTGTCGCGGTGCCCGCCAACCGTCTTCTCGCGTCCTGGGGGCAAGACGCGCGCGAGACGCAGCTCGTGCTCGCAGGTGTCGGCGATTACGTCGACCACTGCTATCCGGTCGAGCACGGCGACCGGGCCACATTGCTGGCACGCATTCAGGCCGACGTGCAAGCCGACCGCTCGCCCCCCCGACTGCCGTTACCCGGTCAGCCAGACAGGCGCCCCGTGCTCGATCCCAACGACCGCAGCGTGCAGATCCACGCCTGCCATGGCCGTGCGCGACAGATCGAGGTCGTCCGGGACGCGATCCTGCATCTGCTCGAGGAGGAGCCGAGCCTCGAGCCGCGCGACGTCATCGTCATGTGTCCGGACATCGAGACATTCGCGCCGCTCATCCACGCCACCTTCGCGGCGGGCGACGTATTGGACGACGACGAGCTTGACCCCCTGCCCGCCGACGTCCGCCCACCAGACCTGCGAGTAAGGCTGGCTGATCGCTCGCTGCGCCAGACCAACCCAGTTCTGAGCGTCGTCGCACAGCTGCTCGACCTCGCTGAGCGGCGCCTGACCGCGACGCAGGTCCTCGACTTGGCCGATCACGAACCTGTCCGCCGGCGGTTCCGATTCGACGATGATGACCTCAACCGGATACACGACTGGGCCGGCTCGAGCGGGATTCGCTGGGGGCTCGACGCTTCTCACCGCGCACCCTTCAAGCTCGAGGCGCTGAGCGCCGGCACGTGGCGGGCCGGAATCGACCGGATCCTGGTCGGCGTGACGATGACCGAGGAGAGACAGCGTCTATTCGCTGGGATCCTGCCGCTGGACGACGTCGAGGGCGGGGCGATCGACCTCGCCGGGCGCCTTGCCGAGTTCGTCGACCGCCTGCAAGCGTCGCTTGACGCGTTCAGCGAGCCGCAGACGATCGACGCCTGGGCCAGCACGATCGGCGCCGCCGCAGACGCGCTCACGGCTACTGCCGATCGCGACGCCTGGCAACGCTCGGAGCTTCAGCGTCTCCTCCAGCAAGTGGTCGCCGAGGCCACGGTCGCCGGGACCGTAAACACGATGTGCATCACCCTGCCAGAGCTGCGTGGGCTTCTCGCCGAGCGGCTGCAGGGGCGACCTACGCGGGCGAACTTCCGAACCGGCCACCTGAGCATCTGCACGCTCTACCCGATGCGCTCGGTGCCCCACCGGGTCGTCTGCTTGCTCGGGCTCGACGACGGGCTCTTCCCGCGCAAGGCGCCGCGCGACGGCGACGACCTCCTGCTGGAAGACCCGCACGTCGGTGATCGCGACCCGCGGACTGAGGACCGCCAGATGCTGCTCGACGCCGTGCTCGCGGCGACCGACCGGCTGATCATCACCTACACCGGCAATGACGAGCGCACAAATATGCCCCTTCCCCCCGCCGTGCCCGTAGGGGAGCTGCTTGATGTGATCGACGGCACGGTGCGCACCGAGGGGGGCCAGGCGCGCAGCAGTGTCGTCGTGCGACACCCGCTGCAGCCATTCGACCCCCGGAACTTCACTGTGGGGGAGCTCGTACGCCGGCAGGCGTGGAGCTTTGACCGCGTCGCGCTCGAGGGAGCACAGGCGCTGAGCGGTGAGCGCACCGAAGTCGGACCCTTCCTGACGGGCCCGCTGCCTGAGACTGCTCCCCCACTTGTCGAGGTCGAGGACCTGGTGCGCTTCGCCGAACGACCCGTCCGCGCATTCCTGCGCCAGCGGCTCCGGATCAGCGTCGGCGAATTCTCTGATGAGCTCGACGACGCGCTTCCGGTCGAGCTAGACGCTCTCGGCACGTGGGGTGTCGGGCAGCGGTTGCTCGACGGGCGGCTGGGCGGCACCGACATCGAGGCCTGCATCGCCGCCGAGATGGCGCGTGGGACGCTCCCCCCAGGAGAGCTCGCGACACCCGTCATCGACAGCGTGCGACCCACAGTGCAGGAGATAGCCGGTGAAGCTCAGCGGCTGCTCGGCGACGCCGCGCCGGGCTCGGTGGACGTAAGGGTCATCCTCGAGGATGAGCGCTCGCTCAGAGGCACGGTGCCGAATGTATGCAGAGACCTGCTGAGCACAACGACTTACTCCAGGGTGAGCCCGCGGCAGCGGCTGGCGGCGTGGGTGCGCCTGCTCGCACTGACGGCGGCGCATCCAGAGCGACCGATCGAAGCGGTCACCATCGGGCGCGCCAGAACGGGCGCGGGCGGCGCGACGGTGACAATCGCGCGGCTCCCGGCGCTCGCGTCCGAGGCGTCGGTGCGTCTGGAGCTCGCCCAAGGGCACCTAGCGACGCTGCTCGACCTGTTTGACCGCGGCATGCGTGAACCGCTCCCGATCGCTTGTCTCACGTCCGCGGCGTACGCCGAGGCTGCCGATGCGGGCCGGAACGCTGAGGTTGCCGCTCGCAAAGCCTGGGAGTCCGCCTACGACTATGCGAAAGAGGACAAGGAGCTCGAGCACGTCCTCGTGTGGGGCGGCGTGCTCTCGCTTGCTGATCTGCTGGCCGAGCCGCCGCGGCCCGATGAGCAGGGAGAGGGTTGGAAGGCAGCGGAGACCACGCGCTTCGGGCGCTATGCCCGCCGCCTGTGGAGCGGCTTACTGGCGCACGAGGAATTGATCGACAGGTGAGCGCGCCATCGGATCTACCCCCGTTCGATCTACGTGGTCCCCTCCCGAGCGGAATCACTGTCCTCGAGGCTAGCGCCGGAACGGGCAAGACCTTCACGATCGCCGCCCTAGCTGCTCGATATGTCGCAGAGGGCATTCCGCTAGAGCAGATGTTGCTGGTTACCTTCACTCGCATGGCCACGGGCGAGCTCCGCGAGCGTGTGCGCGAGCGGCTCGTGAGCAGCGAGCGGGCACTGGAGCAGACCCTTGCAGGAGGGTCCGCCGCCCACAGCGATGAGGTCTTGCAACTCCTCGCCGAAGGCCCACGCGAGCAGGTGCAGCTCCGACGCGAACGCCTCGCGCGCGCGATCGCCGACTTCGACGCAGCGACGATCGCAACGACGCACGGGTTCTGCCAGGAGGTGCTGGGCGGGCTAGGCATCGCCGGTGACATCGAGGCCGACGTGCATTTCGAGGAGAACACCGGTGATCTCCTCGAAGAGATCGTCGATGACCTCTACGTGCGCCGCTTCCACCGTCACGGGGGCGCCCCATTTGACCGCGACCAGGCCATGCGGATAGCGAAGGTGGCCGTCGCGAACCCGACCACGCCGATCGAGCCCGACGAAGCGCCGGAGGGCAGCCTCGCGGCGATGCGCGCGCGACTCGGGCACGCTGTCCGCTTGGAGCTTGAGCTTCGCAAGCGCCGCATGGCGGTGATGACCTACGACGATCAGCTAACGCGGCTAAGCGACACGCTTGCTGGGCCGGGCGGGGCGGCTGCCGCCTCGCGCCTGCGCGCTCGATATCGGGTTGTGCTCGTCGACGAGTTCCAAGACACCGACCCCATCCAATGGGACATAGTGCGCCGGGCCTTCGGCGAGCCACCCGCGACCCTGGTCCTCATCGGCGACCCGAAGCAGGCGATCTACGCGTTCCGCGGCGCCGATGTCTACGCCTACCTAGAAGCCGCCCACGCCGCCGACACGCGTGCGACCCTCGAGATCAACTGGCGCAGCGATGCTCTACTCATCGACGCCTACGACGCGATGTTCGGGGGGGCGAAGCTCGGGCACGAGGGGATCGTGTATCGCAAGGTGCGGGCGGCAGAGGCGAACCGCGCCTCGCGCCTCATCGACGCGCCGGTGGCGGCGCCGCTGCGTGTCCGGGTGGTGCACCGCGACGAGCCATCGGTGACGGTCACGGACAAGGGATATGCCGGCGTCGCGTCCGCTCGAGAGCACATCGCGAAAGATCTGGCAGCAGACGTCGTCCGCCTGCTTTCCTCGGAGACCCTAGTTGAGGGACGCCCCCACGGCCTCGTCCCGCATCGGGAGCATGTTCGCCCGGGTCATATCGCGGTGCTCGTACGCACCCATCGCAACGCCGCGCTCGTTCAGGAGGCGCTTGACGCCGCTCGCGTCCCCGCGGTCATCAACGGCGCAGGCAGCGTCTTCGGTGCAGTGTCTGCACGGGACTGGCTCCGCCTCCTGGAGGCGCTCGAGCGCCCAACATCTCCGCCCCGTGCGCGGTCTGTCGCGCTCACGCCGTTCCTGGGCTGGGGCGCCGAGCGGGTGGCCTGCGCCGGCGACGACGACTGGGAGGAGGTCCACCGGCGCCTTCACAACTGGGCGCGGGTGCTGCGAGCCAAGGGCATCGCAGCTCTGGCCGAGACGGTCTCGCTCGTCGAGGACATGCCCAGGCGGGTTCTCGGGATCGCGGGCGGGGAGCGCCGGCTCACCGATCTGCGCCACGTCGGTCAGCTCCTGCATGCCGCCGCGACGACCGAGCAGAGGGGGACTACCGCGCTGACGTCGTGGCTCCGAGAGCGCATCGCCGCGGCCGAGCAGGAGACAGGCGATGAGGAGCGCAGCCGCCGCCTGGAGTCCGACGCCGAGGCGGTACAGGTCCTAACCATCCACCGCAGCAAGGGCCTCGAGTTCCCAATCATCTACTGCCCGTATCTGTGGGAGCCGGGATACATCCCACGCGGCGCGCAGCCGGTGTTCTTCCATGACCCCGACGCGGATGACGCGCGAACCATCGATGTCGGACTTGAAGGACCCGACTTCCCACGCCACCAGCGCCAGTACCTGATCGAGCAGCGCGGCGAGGATCTGCGGCTCGCCTACGTAGCGCTGACGCGCGCGCAGCACCAGGCAGTCGTCTGGTGGGCCGGCTCGTGGGACAGCCGGAATTCGCCGCTCGGACGACTGCTGTTCGCCCGTGATGTCGAGGCCAACGTCGCCCCAGAGGGCGCATATACCCCGAGCGACGCCCAGGCGGTCGCCCACTTTGACGGACTCGCCGCCGCGGCTTGTGGCGGCATAACCGTCGAGCGATCCAGCCTCGAGCCGCCGACAACCTGGAAGGGGCTAAGCAGCGAGACCCTAGACCTCTCGGCGGCCCGGTTCGACCGGCGTCTCGATATGCGCTGGCGGCGCACGTCATACAGCGATATCACGGCCGGCGCGTACGAAGCTCGCGTTTCGAGCGAACCGGAGGAGGCTGCCATTTCGGATGAGCCGTCCCGCCCTTCGGAATTGGCCGAAGAGGAGGGGTCCGCGCCTTCGATGCCATCGTCCCTGCTAGCCGCGATGCCGGTCGGCATTCACATCGGCACCTTCGTCCACCAGGTGCTGCAGGCCACGGATTTCGCCGCAGCGGAATTGGAGGCAGAACTGAGTGGACAGGTCGCCACCGCGCTCGCACGGCGTGAGATTGATCTCGGTGACCAAGCGGCCGCCATCGCCGGTCTCCGCTCGGTGATCGAGACGCCGCTCGGTCCCCTGCTTGAGAACATCCGTCTGCGTGACCTGCGCACGCAGCGACCGCCTGGACGAGCTGGAATTTGAACTGCCTCTCGTCGGCGGCGACAAGCCGACCGGTTCGCTCGCTCTGGCTGCGATAAGGGAAGTGGTCCGGCAACATACTTCGCCGGGCGATCCGCTCTTCGGCTACGCCGAGCGGCTGGATGACCCCGCGCTGCGACAAACTGTGCGCGGCTACCTGACTGGCAGCATCGACGTCGTGGCCCGCGTGCCCGATGACGAAGGCAAGGCGCGATTCGCGCTGCTCGACTACAAGACGAACTGGCTTGGCGGCGTGGAGGGAGAGCTCACGGCGTGGCACTATCGCCCCTCGGCTCTTGCTGCAGAGATGCAGCGAGCACACTACGGGCTGCAGGCGCTTCTGTATACGGTCGCGCTGCACCGTTACCTGCGATGGCGCCTTGCTGACTACGACCCGGAGCGCAACCTTGCCGGCGTCCTCTATCTCTTCTTGCGCGGGATGGTCGGATCCGAGACGCCGACGGTCGAGGGGATGCCGTGCGGCGTGTTCGCATGGCAGCCGCCAAAGGCCCTCGTTGAGGCGCTGAGCGACGTGCTTGACAGAGAGGCGGACTCGTGACCACGCTGGCAAGAGACTCCGATCCATTCGACGTCCGTCGTGTCACCCGCACAGAAGGGCTTCTGCGCGATTTCAACGAAGCCGGTGTGCTTCTTGCGGCCGACGTGCACGTCGCGCTGCGCTTGGCCGAGCTCGGCGGCGGGCGAGATGAGTCGACGACGCTCGCGGCGGCGTTTGCAGTTCGCGCACCCCGCCTCGGGCACGTGTACGTCGATCTCGAGACGATCAGCAACACGGCGACCGTGGACGCCGACGAGCCGGTCGACCTGTCGGCGCTACCGTGGCCGGTGCCAGCGATCATGGATCGAGCAGGTAGCCGCGAGCGAGCTCGTCACGGTAGGAGACGCAAAGGACGCCGCGAGCCGTCCGTTTCGGCTGGTGGGGACCTGGCTCTACCTTGACCGCTACTGGCGAGAGGAGCGTCAGCTTGCGGCCGATCTGCGCACGTTGAGCGGCCGGCCGAGTCAGGACTACCGGGTTGAGGTCCTCACAGACCGGCTAGCGAAGCTGTTCTCCGGGCGAGACCGACAGCCGTCAGTGCATCGCCGCTGCCTCGGCGGTGTTGCGTCGGCTGGCGGTCGTCGCCGGTGGACCTGGCACGGGCAAGACGACCACTGTCGCCCGCATCATCGCCCTGCTCTGCGAGCAGGCTGCGGCTGCGGGATCGCCGGCGCCTCTTGTCGCGCTCGCAGCACCGACCGGCAAGGCCGCCGCTCGGCTTGAGGAAGCCGTTCACGAGCGAGGCCGCCGAGCTCGCGCGTAGAGGAGCCGATCCGTGCCCAGCTGCTCGCGCTGCAGGCATCGACGCTGCACCGCCTCCTCGGCTGGCGCCCTGACAGCAACAGCCGGTTCCGCCATAACCGCGGCCAGCGGCTGCCCCACGATGTGGTGATCGTGGACGAGACCTCGATGGTCTCGCTCTCCCTCATGGCCAGGCTCGTCGAGGCCATCCGCGAGGAGGCCCGGCTCATCCTCGTAGGCGATCCCGCGCAGCTCGCGTCGATCGAGGCTGGCGCTGTCCTTGGCGACATCGTCGGACCAGCCGCGGAAAAACCGCTGATCGATGCCCCATCCCGTGAGCTGCTAACGCAGACAACCGGGCATAAGGTCGACGGCCGAGGACCCCCCGATCGGGCGTCACCCTCGGGAACGGGATCGTCGTGCTGAACCGGGTGTACCGCTTCGGAGGTGGCATCGCAAGCCTGGCCGAAGCCATTCGCCGCGGCGACGCCGACAGCGCGGTTCAGGTGCTCACAGACTCACCGGAGGGGGTGAGCTGGATCCCGGTCGACGCGGCCGATCCAGCCACGCACGACGCGCTGACGCCGGTGCGCGAGGTAGCCGTCGCCGCCGCCCGCACTGTGATCGACGCTGCCCGCGCTGGCGAAGCGAAGGAGGCGATCGAGGCTCTCGGCGCCTTCCGCGTGCTCTGCGCTCATCGGCGTGGTCCACAGGGCGTGGCCACGTGGACCGCTCAGATCGAGAGGTGGCTTGAGCTCGAGCTAGACGGGTTCGCTCCAGACGACCGCTGGTATGTGGGTCGCCCGCTGCTCGTCAACCACAACGACTACGAGCTACAGCTCTACAACGGTGACACGGGCGTCATTGTGAAGACTGCCTCTGACCGGGTGAGAGCAGCGTTCGAACGCCGAAGGGAGGTCCTGGAGTTCAGCCCCACTCGCCTTGCCGCGATCGACACGGTGTACGCGATGACGATCCACAAGGGCCAAGGCTCGCAGTTCGATACGGCCGCAGTTCTTCTTCCAGCTCCGACATCGCGCATCCTCACCAGAGAGTTGCTGTATACGGCCGCCACACGCGCCCGCGAGCACTTGATCCTGGCCGGAACCGAGGAGAGCATCCGCGCTGCCGTGGCCCGCCCCGTAGCTAGGGCATCAGGTCTCCGGCGGCGACTCTGGGGGGAGTCAGAACACTAAGCCCGGCCGAGAGCCCGCGGCTCAGTCAGCAGCGCCAAAGATCTCGGCGGCAAGCTGCTCTATTTCGTGCGAGTCAATGCCTGCCGAGGCCTGTTTCTCACTCGACCAGACGAGCGTGCCAGCCGAACCTCCACCCTCGGTCCACGGCAGGATGTCGTGTTCGGCATACCAGGCGAGCTTGCCGTCCCAGTCGGCACGGTATCCGGCCAGATCGAGCATGCCCAGGTGCTCCCAATATACGGGTGGCTGACCCGAGCGACGGATTGTGAAGTCCGGCTCGCGCACAGTACCGTCAGGCATCCGAAGAAGCTCCTCGTGCTCGTACTCGATGCCAAGCGAGCGCAGCGTGTTGGCTACGATCACCTCTGACTTCGAACGCATCAGCTCCAGGTTTGCCGAACGATGCACGTGTGATCCGTCCAGTACCCTGCCGTCCGTCGTCATGAACGGATCGGGTGGTCGGAATAAGCAAGTGAGACGTCCAGCCGTCTCCGAGCGAGAGGGGTCGGCGAGCTCGAGCAACTCGTTCGGATCGCCTTGAACAAACAGGATCGTGCGGTTGCGGTGGCGGGTTAGCGCCGTGTAAAGCAGCTCCGGTGATAGCAGAGGACACGGCTTGGGAATTACGAGAAATGTCAACTCGAACTGAGATCCCTGTGCCTTGTGAACCGTGATGGCATAGGCGACCTCAAGCAACTCTCCTCGCCCTTCGCTTTCGCTGTTGAGCTGCTCCTCCCAGAAGGTGAACTGAAGTCCCGGCTGCGTTGAGAACTCAATCCATAGGCCCACCCCGCGGCCGGCCTTCTTCGGCCAGCCCACTGCCATTCCGTATCTCACCATTGGCCGCATCGCCGTTCTCGAATTCTCCTGATGCAATGTTCTTGGCTTTACGCCGGTGGTTCGTTACGCACATCACCTTGTCGTGGAACAACACCTCATCCGCGCCCATCGGGTTTGGAAATACTCGCTTGTTTCGCGCGGCGATAGCATCGCCCGCCCGCCAGGCGCGGCGGATGAGGTTATTGAGTCCCGCAACGCCACCGGGACGGGAACGAACTGGACTGAGAATCTGCCAATTCTCAGCGCCTGCACCACCCTCGCCAAAGACGAATGATGGCCGTCCGTTGTAGTCATGTGTCGCACCCAATGACCGCTTGAGCGCGTCCGCATTTCGCTCCGACAGTCCGAGTTCTGCATCGGCGCATAGGACGTCGAGGATCTCGCGGTGGAGATCGTCCTCATCCTTCCATGCGTGCACTTCAACTGTGCCATCTCCGTGACCGGCGATCACACGCGCAAGCGCCTGGTCGGCGCCTGCCGGGGTCGCATCCGCCGCGAAGCGCGCAGCGACCGCCAAGTCGTCGCGTCCGCGTGAGGCGCCGTCGGCGGCCGGGTCTGGCCGCAAGCGACGTCCGATCGTCAGCTCCGCGAGGCCACCTCCACTCGCGTCTTTGTTTCCTGTCTCACGCAAATGCGCCACGAGGTCCGCGAACGGCCGGCCCGCACCGATTGGGGGGAGCTGCCGATGATCGCCACACAGGATGAGCCGATCCGGCGTCTTCAGCGAGTCGATCAAGGCCGCAAGCATCTCCTCGGTGAGCATCGAGGCCTCGTCCACAACGACCGTGCGAAAGCCACCGGTCCTCATGCCGTTCGGATTGAGGAAGTAGCCTCGCTCCCAGTCCCACCGCTCGGCCTTACGCAGAAACTCGGCCAGCGTCCGAGCCTTCGCCCCCACCTTGTCACCGAGCTGCACGCGCGCCTTGCCGGTAGGCGCTAACAACAACACACGGCCGGCAATCTCGGCGTCCGAGCACAGCGCCTTGAGCATCGTGGTCTTGCCAGTGCCCGCCGGACCCACGAGGGCTGCGATGCGAGATCGCGCGAGAGTCTCAAGTGCGGTGGCCTTCTCATCCCGGGCGCTTTGCTCGATCTCCCACTCAGGATCCCCGCGTGCGGGCAGAGGCTGATCGATTGCAGAGTCGATGGCCGTCCGCCAAGATCCTTCGGCCTCAAGCGGACCTGCGTCGATGAGCTCCGCAACTGTCTCCGCGATCAGGGCTGTGGTTTGGGCCAGTCGCTGGAGCTGCCAACCACGCCCCTCTCGGGCCAGCGCCCTTTCTAAGAGCATCGGAGGAAACTCCTCCGCCGCAAGCGCAAACTGATCGCTGGTCGGATCGCACGGAGGATCGACATCCGTCATGGAAAGCCGCTTGCGAAGACCCGGCTCATCCAGGAGGGTATGGCCTTCGTCGCATGCATCCTCAAGCGCCGAGATGCAAGCCGCTCGCACGCGGCGGTCGTCGCTGGCCTCATCGACAGGTTCGGGCAGCGGGTCGTATTTGAGGGCGGCGCGTGCGGGCGCGCTCTGCGTGAAAAGACCACGGTCGACGGTCAAGAACCCGACCGGTTCGGGCGCCCCTCGACCGAGCTCGTAAACGAGATACGGGTTCTCAAGCAGGTCGTGGTCAGCGGCGCCACGCGCACTTGCATCGAACAGATGCCGTGCTTGAGCGGTTGTGATCGAGAATCGCGACAGCAGTCGAAGCAGCGCATACCGCTCGCTGCTTTCCTGCACTCGATCCCCACATCTTGCGACTCGTACGCCCAATGAGGCCAGCGACGGCTCCGTTGCCTTTGGCGGCTTCGGCTATGCCTTGCTCGAGGTCCGGCCATGGATTGGCTGCAGGGTCATCGAGCGACTCGAGCACTCGATGGGCAATCACCGGTCCTCGCTCTAACCCGGCGGCCACGAGCGCACCGCCGAGACCGGGGTAGGCGCCCCGCGCCTCCCAGGTGTCAGCCAGCCGATCTCCGAGCCAAGCAGAGATCCGGTCCCACGGTCCATCAACGACGCCGGGCAACAGATCTACGACGCGGGCCAACTCCGTGAGGGCTGCGATCGCAGCATCATTGTCCGCGCGTTCAGAGACGTAGGAGAACTCCTCGAAGTGCTCGCCCGGCGCCATCGCCACGAACGTGCTGAGGTCTTCCCCCTGCAGTCGGGGGTCGTTCAGAAGTCGCTGATAGGGCAGCAGTAATCCGTCCTCAAAGGTCGGACGTATGGAGTGACCCACGCTTCGCTCCCACATGATGGAGCTCACGGGGCCCGGCCCGCTGTATTCCCATTCGACCGCGGGTCGAATCTCGGTCACCCGGCCGACGCCGATCAGCACACGTGCGCCCGGCATCCGCTCCTCGAGGAGGGGCAGATCCTTCGCGTAAATGAAGACCAGAGAGCTACCCGGAACAATCCCCGAAAAGAACGAGTCGAGCAGCGCTCGCTGGTTGCGGTGGTCCTGCACCCAATCCGTTGGGTTTCGCGTCTCGATGTACTCGTCGGCAGCTGCCTCGAGATCAGGGTCGTAGCCGATGCCCCAGGTGCGAGCGAGCTCTGGGACTTGCTCCCGCATGACCCAGCGATAGGGGGTCGCCTCAAGGCTGTAAGGCGGCATGTGTTGTGTCGTTTCAGCGAAATGCGTGTGCGAGCGCGTCCACCCGCCCGAGTAAGCATGGTCGCGGCCAATCGAGAAGGCCTTGGGCCGCATGAAGCCAGCGCGCTCGAAGACGCACGGCGGCACTCTGTCGTTCTCCAGCAGCTCAGTCCACGGCCTGTCGGCATCCTCCTCCTCAACATCCGCGACCTTGTTCTCCTTGATGTTCTTCAAGACGGTGCAGCTGTGATTGGCTCCGGGCGCCGCGCAGACGCGCCCGGTCCAGTCCGTGTCATGCCATGGAACCCGCACGGACAGATGAGCGGTCGGAAGCTCGACCGCACCAGCTGCCAACCGCGTCACAGGGAAACTCCCACTCGCTCACTCGCTACCGGCGGGATCAGGTTCAGGTGGCGCGGTGGGCACGACGGCTGTGGGGTAGGTACAGGTTCCATTGGTCGGGAAGGTAGCGCTGACGGCCCTCGAGCGTTGTCTCGACCCGCCGTGCGACGGACGCAGGAGTATCGGCGAGGGCGGTTGGTCTTTGGGGTGGTCCGTCTGGGGTGGTCGTCTATAAGCCGACCACCCCAGACGACCACCCTGCTGCCCGCTCGCTCCCGAGATTTGGCTCTGCACCTGGCCCGAGGAAGGGGGTCCCCGCCTCTCCGCTTCGCTTCGACCCGGGGACCCCCTTCCTCGACCAACACATCACAGATGTTTATGGCGAGGCCAGATGCAGAGCGTGGGGCGGGAGCGAGCGGGCAGCAGCTGGCAGAAGAACGAGTGCGGGACTGTGCGGGTCTCGGCTCAGGGGTAGGAAGGACAGGCAGGTGTGGGAGGACTTGGAGGTAGATCTCGAGTGGGCTTGTGGTCGTTGGATCAGACGGAAGGAGCAAGGTCGTTGAGGCTGGCGGGGGAGGCGAAGCGGCAGGACCAACGGAAGGCGGATTGAGGTCAAGACAGGTAAGAGCCGAGCCGGTGCTGTCGGAGGGGCGTTGGGTACGGGTATGGGTGTGAGCGGGGCTTGCTGATGGCGGTGAGATCAGCCTGAGCCACGAGGGTTTTCTCCGGGCCCGGTCGCGGCTTGAGCCCACCCCGTTAGGCCACCAGGCCGGCTTGCGGCGTGTCAAGCCCTGCGCTTCGCGTCGCCTGCGGCGATCCCTGACGGGACAGGGCTGGACACGCCTGGCCGGCCCGGTCAGGCCCGGGGCGTGCTCAACCCCAACCGACAGGAGACAGCAATGAGCTCGTCTACACGCATATGCAGAAGTCCGACTCCGAAGCAGCTTCGTTACCTGCGGGTCCTCGCCGAGCGGACCGGAACGACCTTCACGCCGCCGACGTCATCTGCTGAGGCGAGCCGGGAGATCGATCGCTTGGCCGCGCTGAAGCGCGAGCGTGGGACGCACCGCGAACTGCCCGACTCCACAGAGCAGTGTGTCTATGCAACGGCGCCAGCACCCGATGAGACATCGGGCTGGGGGTCAACGGCAACGTGGAGGAGCAGCTCTCCGCCGCGAGCGGTGATGGCACGGCCGTCGGGGGTGGGCGAGCGCACCGAGCTTGCCCGCTACAGCGTGAGCACCGGTGAGCGGGTGATCTACGGCCAGCGCATAAACGGCTGCGTGAGGATCACCGACTGCCCCTCCTCGGGTGGAGGGCGCTCGTTTCTCGTCGAGCGAGAACTGGAGCGCGATGGTCTTTCGGCGCTCAAGGCGCTCGTCGTCGACTACGCCGAGCAGGCGCGCAGGTTGGACGAGGTACCGATGGCGAGCAGCATCGTCCGTCGCCAGCTCGAGCAGTTGACCGCTCACGGCTAACCACGCCCATCACCGGCCACCGCCGCGGGCCGGCCCCTCCCGATGTTCGCACGCTGCGCGTGCGGGGAGCGGGGCAACGGCCCGCATCGGGCGGACCCGAGCCGCGAAGGAGACCCCGTGAGCACGATCACCGCAGCACCAACGCCAGCCCTCGATCCCGCGCCGGGCGCACTCGGGACTTCCCCGACGAGCTCACGCCTTGGCCGCTACACCGAGAGTGAGACCGGGGCGATCAGGGAGATCACCCGCCTACCGCTCGCCGACGGGAGCGCGCTGGTAGTCGACAGGCTCTCTGGCACGCACGGCGACGCCCGCCTGCTCGCTCGCCTTGAAGCGGATGAGCCTCGCGAGAACGCGCAGATTCTCTGCGCCCTCTATCTCGCGGACGAGGGCAGGGGCCGCTGCCGTCCTGTGACTGCCGCCGACCTCGATGCCGCGCCGACCCCAGAAGCGCCCGACGTCTGCCGCGAGCGCGAGTTGCGCGACGCGAACGGGACCGTTTATCGCATCCAAGAGGTCGCGTTGGATGGGCGTTTCCCCGAGCTCCGCTGGACACGCAGCATCCTGGCACCAGCCGAGCGATTCGAGACCGTCCGGCTGCGCGAGGTGGTCGCGCGTTTCGAGGACTACGAGCCGGCCCGCAGCATCACCGCCAACGCTCTCGCCGCCCACCGCAGCGACCGCACGCTCTCCACCTCATGCCTGACGGCGGAGCTGACGCGGCTCGCCGAGAGCCCGATCGTGCTCAACCGCCGGCTGCGCGAAGCCGTCCAGGCGCGCCTTGCCCGCGGCGATCTGACGATGAGCGAGATCGCCATTCGCTGTGGGCGCTGCAAGCGCGACCGTCGCGGCAACGTCAGCGGCGAGACCAGCTGGCTCGCGCGGCGCATCGGCCTAGCTACCGGAGGGAGGCGCGGATCAGCCGACGCCATGGGTTCACAGCGACACCCTGGCGCTCATCGCGCGCGACGGCCTCGCTATGAGCCCCAACGAGGTCGAACTGTGAGTGATCGGCGGCTGGGTGGCAGTGCGGCCCGACCCCATCCCGATGGTCGCACGCCTACGGCGTGCGCGGGAGATGGGGATCGGTCCCGCACCGGGCGGGGCCAGCGAGCGAAGGGATGGTGGCCGATGGCTTACCGAAAGTTGACTGAGGCCGAGCGTGCCGAGCGCCGCCAGGCAGACCGTGATCGACTCGAGCAGGCGGCGCGCGCGCTGCTGAGCTCCGAGGGCTGGCAGCGTTGGGTGCGGGTGCGTTCCACCAACGGCCTGTCGCGCTACTCATTCGGCAATCAGCTCCTGATCGCCATGCAGTGCCCGGACGCCACCTACGTCGCGGGCTTCCGCGCGTTCCTCGACCTCAACCGCTGTGTCCGCAAGGGCGAGCGAGCGATCCGGATCCTCGCTCCGATGAGCGTCCGCACCCGGGAGAACGGCACAGAACGGCGCGAGGGAGGGGAGCGACGGCGAGCAGCCGAGGCGGACCGTCTTTCGCGCGGTAGCGGTCTTCGACGTCTCTCAGACCGAAGGGCTGCCGGGAACCGAGCCCGTCTCACTGGAATCGCCGTCTCAGCCGATCCAGGGTGACACGCACACCCACCTGCTGCCTGCACTCGAGCAGCTGGCGGGCGAGCTCGGCTACAGCGTCGCTCGACGGCCTCTCGACGGGCCCGCCGACGGCTGGTGTGACAGTCACAAGCACGAGATCGTCATCAACGACGAACTGCCCGCGAACGCCCAGGTCCGCGTTCTCGTCCACGAGATCGCACACGCACTCGGCGTCGGCTACTCAGACTACGGCCGCCGTCGTGCGGAGGTGCTCGTCGACACGGTGACGTTCATCGTGTGTGGCGCCGTCGGCCTGGACACCTCCGGTTCAAGCGTGCCCTATGTCGCCGGCTGGGGTGAGAGCGGCGAGCTTGACGCGATCCGCGGCTACGCGGAGACGATCGATGAGATCGCCCGGCGCATCGAAGACGCGCTCGCGTGACGGCTCGCGGCGGCCAACCGACGTGCATCGGATCATATCTACCGTCTCAAGGCGTCGCCGATTGGCCGGCTGACCCGCTGATCGGGGCGCGCCCGATTGCGGGTCAAAGACCCAGCTAGGATCGCGCGCTATGGCTGGCTTCCATACTCGCCCCTGGGGGGTCCAAGAGCTGCTCATCTCGCTAGAGAGCCGCAAGCTCGTGCTACCCGAGTTTCAGCGGGACTTCGTTTGGAACCCGAAAGACATCGACCTGCTGTTGGTCTCGCTCGCGTCGGGCTATCCGGCAGGGAGCCTGCTGTTCCTGAAGACGGGCGGCACGGCGGCACTCGGGTGGCGCCCGGTATCGGGCGTCGATCCGGGAGAGGGTGACAGCCCCGACCATCTCGTGTTGGACGGCCAGCAGCGCGTCACGAGCCTGGCTCTCGCCCTGCAGGGACGCGGAGAGCACCTCTTCTTCCTGGACCTGGACCGTTTCGGCGACGACGGACTCGAGAATGCCGTCGGCTACGTTCGCCGTGACCAGGCGCAGAAGCGAGCGCTGCTTGACCGGTGGATGCAGTTCGAGCAGCACATGTACCCGTTCAGTGCCGTGTTCGCCGACAACGTCGACGACGAAAACTGGTTCGAGGACTACGTTGAGCACCACCACGACGAACACGACGCTGACCGCAAGGAGCTGCGCGCCCGGGCTCGCGGGATGAAGAAGCAGTTCGTCGAACCCCTTCGCAACTACGCGTTCCCTGTAGTCGAGCTCCCCGCCGAGACGAGCCTTGACGCGGTCTGCACGATCTTCGAGACCCTGAACAAGACGGGCATGAAGCTCACCGTTCTTCGACCTGCTGACGGCGAAGTTCTGGCCGCGGGGGCTGCATCTGCGAGAGATGCTGGAGAGCGCGCGAGAGACCTATCCGCTGCTGAGCGACCAGGACTTCGCGATAGAAGCAAACTATCTGCTGCAGGCCATCTCGCTGCTGCGCTCTCAAGATGCGCCGAAGTGCAAGCGTGGCGATGTCCTCGAGCTCAGCCCGGAGGACTTCGCCGAGGACTGGCGCGAGTATGCCAAGCCGCATCATCGGCGCTCACCGTGCTCCGCGACGACTGCGGAGTGCTCGGCCCGGCGTGGATGCCCTACATGGCGTTGCTGCCGTGTCTGTTCGCCACCGTCGTCCGCGTCCGCGAAATGAACGGTCCTAAGCAGGCCGCCGCGTGGCAGAAGGTCAAGCAGTGGTTCTGGTGCTGCTGCTTTGGGCAGCGCTACGAGGGCCCCGTCAACACCCTCAACGCGGCGGACTACCGGGCGCTGCTGATCTGGCTGGAGGACGATCAAAGGGTCGCCCGACGCCGTCGCTGGCTTCGCGCTCGACGAGCTAGAACTCGGCGCTGTTCGCAGACAGCGCGCCGCCGTCTACCGCGCGGTCATATGCCTGACCGTGACTCACGGCGCCCGCGACTTCCACAGCGGACAGCGCCTCACCGCAGCGCTCCTGCGCGACACAACGCGCCGGATCGAGGACCACCACATCGTGCCCACCGGGTTCCTCAAGAAACAGACGCCACCCCTCAAGGGGAGGACTCGATCCTCAACCGCTGCCTGATCGACGGGGTGACCAACCGGACGATCAGCGATAAGGCACCCCACCACTACCTGAAGGAGATCGCGGCCGACATCGGCGGCGACCAGCTGGAAGCGATCCTCGAAAGCCACCTGATCCCCGCGGCGCCAGCTCGGCGCTGCGGCGCGATCCATTCGATCTCCCAGCGTTCCTATCTGAACGCAACCGACACCTACTGCCAAAGATCGCAACCGTCACCGGCGCCGGCACGGCCGCCGCAGACCACTCCGACGCCTATCTCGATCCCAGTCGCCCATTCAGCAACGAGCTAGCGCTGCGACGCGTCCTGGGCCGGCTCAGCGGCGCAGTCTTCTGGTACGAGCAGCACATGCCTAGCAAGGCACTCGACGTCCTGAGCGAGGCTCTGGACCGCGAACGAGTGACCAGCATCAGCGTGCTCTCGGGCCCGTCGAACATCACGCCAAAGGCAAAGAAGGCTTTCCAGCGCTTCAAGACCGAGATGACAAACGACGGCATTGCCTGCGAATGGCGAGTGCTCTCCAGCTGCCGCAAGCCGCGCTTCACGCCCGGGTGCTCTTCGACGATCAGCTCACTTTCGAGTTGCCGCCGATGAACTCGCTGCTCGCGGGAACGGTCGACTCGATCCGCGAGTCAGACATGCCCCACGGCCCGTTCAGCGAGGCGTGGGAGCGAGATGACGCCTCTGCGCTCCAGGACTTCGAGCCAACCTCCCAGGACATCCAGCCGCCGCCCACCGTCGACGTAGATCCGGCCACCGCGGTGGCGCCGAACGAAACGACCGCGAGGGGGCCCCCGGCGACACGCCTCCCAGCGGACCCACCCGCCAAGACCCGACCGTCGACGCAGAGGACGCCTCAGAGCAAGTCGGGCATCCGTCCAGCCCGCAGCGCGATCCGTGGACGGCGGATGAGATGGTCGCCTCGATTCGCAGCAGCCAAGGAGCCGGAGCGGCAAACGCGGCGCAGGCCGTCCTCGCATGGGCCGCAGACCATGACCCCAAGCTGCGGACGTGGTTCAGCCACAACCAGACGGGCTCCTTCATGCCCGGCCTCGACATTCGCGGCGGGGCAGATCTGTTCCCGATCGCTATCTACAGCCGCGGCAGGGTGGAGATCCAGTTTCAACACATGATCGGGCGACCACAAACGGCCGTTCGAGCGCGAGGAGAAGCGACGCGAGCTCCAACGCATGCTGAACGAGATCGAGGGCGTGGCAATTTCCGCCGACCGGCTCGACAAGCGCCCCGGCTTTCCCCTGACGGCACTCGCCGGCGACGGCGCGTGCGCCGCCTTCCTGGAGGCCGTCGACTGGGCCTTCGCGCAGGCCATCGAGAACCTGGATCAGGAACGTACCCGACTTGCCAATGAGCCCTCGATCCTGCTCGACGTAACCGACGGTGCTGCGCGCCGCCACTACATCGTCATCCGCGGGCACGAGGCCTTCTTCCCCGCCGACGCCTTCGGGGGCTCCTCAAAATCCGAGGCAGGTCAAACCGTCTCGCTCCACTTTGCCGGCACGAACGAGACCGTCGAGACGGACATCACCGACTGGCAAGGCTTCCGCGCCAGATCCCCGATCGGGCGATTCTTCACGTTTCACGACATCAAGGGTGGCGAGCGGCTCACCGTAGAGCGCGTTGGAGACCGCGAGTACCGTCTGAGCCGGTTCGCACCTGATGGTCGTCGGTCAACGCTTCATAACTCGCTCCGCGTAGCAAGCACCCGCACTCGTCGCTTGCCACGCCTTCGCGCGCCTCCCAGGCTCGCCCTGCCTCGCCACCAGAAACGACAAGAGCCGTTGCTCCTATGTCAATCGAAGCTCGGAAATTGCGGGGAAGTGTCGTGCTCATCATTGTCTGCGATAGGGCGACCACCAGAGCGGCGCGACGCTTGTCGCCGATTCCGCCAGGGTGCGCGAGCGGGGACGATCACCGGCGAGCTAGACGCGATCCGCGGCTACGCCGAGACGATCGATGAGATCGCCCGGCGCATCGAAGGCAGCCTCCGACACGAATCGCAGGACCCACAGCAGCAGGCTTCGCTGGCGGCGCAGCGATCCAGATCGCTTGTGTGAATGCTGTCCAGCGCGGCTTAGGGATGTGTCGCCCGTGCCGGTCGTTGCTCCGGACGGGCGGCCTTTATGACATGGCGCTGATCGCTTCCACATCGAGCCCGAGCTGTCCGAATGGTCGTTGGACGACGTCATCGCATCGGCTCTCTCCCGTCACGGTGGCGGTTTGCGCTTTGTCTCCTCACCCGAGTTTGGCCGGCGCCGCCTATCCGCTGCAACCCCCGCAAGAGGGGTTCCCCTCGCCCTGCGGGCTCGGTTCCGCGCGGCGGTCGTCGGCCGGATCGGGATTCGTCAACGCACACCACCACCGAACAGGAGAACACCAAATGCCATTTCCATCACCCACCAACTCAGCAACTCTGATCGGCAAGCTCACACGCGACCCCGAGCTGCGCACCGTCTCAACAAGCGCAGGCGAGAGGTCCGTCCTGACTCTCGGCATCGCCGTTCGCAAGTCGATCAAGACCGACCAGGACGACACCCCGACGGCCGACTTCTTCGACGTCACCGTCTGGGGGCCCCTGGCCGAGACCTGCGCAGCCCACCTGACAAAGGGACGGCTCGTCGGAGTCTCAGCACGCCTGGAACCCACCGCATGGGAGACGGCCGATGGCGCCAAGCGCCGCGGCATGGAGGTCATCGCCGGCGCGGTCGAGTTCTTGGACCGCCCCCGACGCGGACTCCTCCGAGCAACAGTCGCAGGACGTGGCTGTCGCCGCGTAGCTTTACCGGCCGCGTGCCCGCCCTTCGCAGGGCGGGCACGCGGCCTCTTTCGACTCCGCGCCGCGTATCGATCGCGAATTGGTCACCGTAGCTGCCAGAATTTCGCGCGTGACCACATGCGATGAGGTAGACGATCTCGTATTGCGCTGGCTGTTCGCTCAGGACCAGAACCCCGACTGGAATGGACGCACCGAGAACCTCACGCTTCGACCGGCTCCTGAGCCGCAACTGGCATTCGACGGCGAGCTAGACCGGCGCCAAGTTGACGAAGCCTTGAAGCGTCTCCATAGCTACGGGCTCATCGTTGGCGAACGGGGAGCAACGACGCACTACGCGTATTGGTCGCAACTTCGCGTCACGGCCGACGGCCTGATCCTTTTGGGCCAGTGGCCAGACCTCGATCGGGTTGCCTCGGCGCAAGGTCTAACCGTCCTGCTCTCGGAGCTTGCCGGCGAGGCAACCGACCCCGACGACCAGAAAGCGCTGCGACAGACTGCGGGCGCGGTCGCTCGTCTCGACCCCAGCCCGAGATCCGAGAACGGGAGCACGAGCACCCGGTCCCCGCTACTCGCTCTCGCTCGCTGACGTCGAGCGGCACACGCGCCTGGCATGGTGGGAGATCGAGACGCCGGCCACGACGCTCGTGGAGCGAGCGCTGGCGGCTGTCGCATAGGCCCATCAGCTCAGCCCGCCATCTGTTTACGTCGCGCACCCGACAGTGGCTCTCGCCAGCCGTTCTCGGTGCGATAGAAGATCCAGTATTTCTTGACTCGTTGGTTCTCGGTCATCGTTCGGAAAGCTTATGCTTGTGGCTATGAGGGGGCTCAGGGGGGTCATGTGTGCGGGGCTCATCGGGACGGTCTTTGCCGTCGCCGGTGCCACCACCGCTGCTGGCGCGGCTGTCCCGATTCTCGCTGGGCCGTGGGCCGGTAATCAGGATGGCTACGGACACGTCAGACCGAGCATCGTCTTCAACGGTGGGAACGAGCTCGGGCTCGTCTCGCACATCGAATGGCTGACCTGGGGCGGTGCTCGTGCCGTAGGTGTGGGGCGCTCGACTTGGGTCGAACCGAACCAAAGCACCGCCGAAGGCACGCTACAGGCCGCAGTGATCGTCCTTTTCAAACTAGGGACTTGTCACGAACGCCGCGCGTACAACGCAATTGAGTGGTACTTCCCGGAGCATGGGGAACGCTTCAACCCTCACCAATACATCAACGCCTGCACCGGCCAGTACTACCCGCGCTGACGGTAAACCAATGAGCACAGGACAACCGCCCAGACCTCCAAGGCCGCCGCCACCAGCACCCGAGACAGACGATATGCGGGCGGCTGCCGTGCGTGTTCGGCAAATGGTTGGCGCTGGCGATGTAGAGATGACCGTTGGCCAACTTCTCGCGATGTTCGACCGAGAGGACCTTCCAGAGGATCGTGAGGAAGTAGCCGACGAGCTATTTGCGGTCGGTCTCGTCACGCGCCCACCGCTGAACGACGCACGGCCGGGGGCAAAGCTGAAAGTCACGACGCCCGACGAGGCCGAGGATCACTTACTCCGCAATGGCATTATCTGGGCCGTCCTCGTTCCCATCGTGGGAATGATTTGGGCGATTCGGTTGTTCGCTCGCGAAAGGGTAGGCGGGGGCTTCGCGGTACTCGCCACGGTGCTTCTTGTGGTTCTCCTCTCTTTACGGCTTCGGAGCCTTCGACAAGCCTCTGTCGAGCATTGGTCTAAACGTACATGAATGTGCCCACAACGGGCTCGGCGAGACCTTCTGCGGGCGTGAACTCGACGAATACCGCGCGAGACTCACTCGGATCAAACAGGCAGGTGAAGCCGCCGAGACCAAAGTGAAAGAAGAAGGGGTCGAACGAGAACAACATCTGAAGGATGAAGAAGCCGCGAAAGCGCTGAAGGAACGCAGTGAACTCGAATCGAAGATGGCCGCCGAGAAGGCCATCTATCAACGAGAACCGGAAGGCACGGTCGCGTCAGACGAGGCAAAGGCCGAATACGAAGGCGACCGGGCACAGCTACAGCAGCTAAACGTACGCTCCGGGGGCTGAGTCCGGGACCAGCGAGATTCTCGCCACGACGCAATGGCCACGTTCTGTCGGGTTGGGAATTCCTTGAAGGCCGGAACGGATTGCATCCCCCCGGTGTGCCAGATCAACGGCCACGCCGCCTAGCGCCGACTCTCACAGCACCCGCGACCGCAAGGGCCTCGTCTGACGCACTCGCCGGCGTTGGGGTATCTTTTCCCAAGGAGGGGACATCGGTGCGTTTTGTCATCATTCTTGCTGCGATCGGGTTTGTGCTCGTGGTTCCCGCGAGCGCCGATGCGGTCACCTGTCCATTCGGCCAGCCGCTAGAAGCAAACGGTACGGAAGCGGCCGACTGGCCGGTCGCGCCGCCGTCGGGTCGGTGCGTGAGCTTCGCCGAATGGGAGAAAGAATTTGAAGCGGCAGAGGCGGCCCACAAAGCGCAGGAAGCCGCGACCGCGACTCACGAAGCCGAAGAACGCGCGGCAAAAGAACATCAGGAACAACTTGAAGCCAACAAGGAAACAGGCGGACCGCCGACATACCTCAACGTAACGCCAATCTCGCTTCACGGCGATACCTATCGCAAACCTGGGCATACCAGGATTACGTCGCCACAAATCGGTATGCGAAGGTCTCCATTAAACAACCTATCCAGGCCACAATTGGTCGCCGCACTCCATACATTTCAAGGAGCGACTGGCGGGCGAAGAAGAACAATGGGGAACCAATGAAAGCGACTACGAGGAAGACGAATGGTCATGCGCGTTGCCTATGCTCGTCGAAGAATACGAAGTAAGCGTTCACGGCGAGATCGGGGGTGTGGTCGAAGGGGGACCAGGCTTGGTAGCCAAGGGACGAATTGTCAATCCGGCGACCTCGCCAAGTGGTGCCGCGCCGCGAAGAGACGCGAAAAGATTGCGAATCAACGCAAAGCACGGGAAAAAGCACGGGCACTTCGCCGGTATGAAGCGGAACTGCGTGCCAACGCCCGGCACACGGCCGAACGCGAATATGCGGAACGCCGACACTTCGAATGAACTGCGAGGCAATAGGCTGGAACGCCGGTGGGAATAAATCCGCAGCAACGGACCCGAGACAGTGTGCCGGGCTCCGAACGGCGGCATACTGTTCGTTCCGACCTAGGGTGACGTCGTGAAGTCATCCCGCGTCTCGCTGCAGGCGCTCGAACAAGCTGAGCACACGCTCGGACTCCTCCGCGACCGCCCGCGAGATTTTGTTACCGGCGCCGGCCAGCTCCTCCGCCGCACTGCGTAGCGCGATCGCGCCCCACCGGATTCGCTCGCATGCCTTCTGAGTGATATTTCGTCTTCGGTCATCGCGTCTCCTAATCGTGATCGTGTTAGTGGGCAGAGCGGGACGGTGGGAAAGATGGAAAGCACCGCCCCGCTCTGCGCAAACGGCGGAGCATTAGCGCCGTTGGTTTTCACGCCTCGCGCCTTCGACTCAAAAAGTCGCGGCGGCATGAAGTCTTATCTCGCCCCCAGATGGCTCTCTTTATTCTGAATGCGCTGCATCATTTCTGCATGTTTCTGGCGATAGACGAAAAGGCCCTGCCGTCTGTAGTTGATGAGCCGTTGGGAATTGTCGGCTCGCCGTCTGATTCGCGCCCGCCGGGCAGGCCATATCGAAGGACACCGGGACTTTCCCGGTGCCCGAGCACACCGAGCAGGCGCTCGACGGCGTATAGATCGGCTCTACCGCTGGCGCGGGCCGGCGCAGCTCGACGCCAGGGGCCGTGCGGCGCTCCGCCGGCTTAGAACGCGCTCTACGCGCTGGCGGCTGGGATGCGCAGCTCGCGAAAGCTGACCGAA
Source organism: uncultured Solirubrobacteraceae bacterium (assembly GCA_963761355.1). Classification (GTDB taxonomy): domain Bacteria; phylum Actinomycetota; class Thermoleophilia; order Solirubrobacterales; family Solirubrobacteraceae; genus Palsa-744. The sequence continues at coordinate 4,229 of CAVXHC010000006.1, read as the reverse complement.
ATCGACGGATACGCCCAGGCTAAGCAGGCCTCGAAGTGAATGACGTTGCCGTCTCGGACGTCAAGACGGAGCCAAGTCGCCCCTGCAAACGCGAGCATTGCAGTAGCCCCGTCGGGCACCCAGCATGTGACGCCCCTGGCGGCTAGCAGCTCGCTCCCCCGCCGTAAAGCAAGTTCGGGGCCCCGCCTGCGGCGGGGTACGGCAGTTACTCGTGAACTTGCTTGACGGCTCCTCCACGACCTGCAACGGCGAGCAATCAGTTGGGCAGGGCCCAACTGACCTGAATCAGCTCGAACCCACTGGAGGAAGCCATGGTTTCTCGCACCCTGATACGCGACCTTCCCGACCGCTCGCGTGTCGTCGTCCACCTGCAGCTCAGAGAGAGGGGAGACCCGAGCGAGCTTTCGCCCGTGTTCTCGGTGACGACGGACCGCTATGAGCCGCATGGCACCCGTAGCGGCAAGTGGCGCCATCGCCGCGAGCGTGACCCCGACTCTTGCGGGTGTCTGCACGACGCCGCGCTGCTCGCGTTCCCCGAGCTCGCGCCGCTCGTGGACCTTCACCTGGCCGACTCGGAGACCGGCGAGCCGATGCACGCAGAGGCCAACGGGCTCTACTTCTACCGCGCCGCGCGCGGTCTGCCCGGTGGCTGGAGTGACGACCACCGGCACGCCGAACGCGAGGGCCTGACGGTCGCCGGCTACGCGCGGCGGGTGGCATGCTCGATCCTGCGAGCGGATGAGATCCCGCTCGATGACGTGCCCGAGCAAGACCTTGCCGCCGCCTTTCATCAGTTCGTGGAGGACCAGCGCGAGCGCTGGCAGGATGAAGCGCGCGCCGGGCGCGAGCAGCTGCAAGCGATCCCCACCGTTTACGAGCTGCGCGGCTTTGACGTGGCCGGGAACCGATCGAGCAGCGCACCTATCCGAACTGCGCCGAGTTCTAGGGGAGTGCTGCGATGCCTTCGACGCGACCCGCTGACCACCCCCGCGCCGAGCGCGCAATGTCCGTTGCGCGCCGGCGCGATGCATCGGCTTATCAATCAGCAGGATCAAAAACAGCCGGTGGAGCCATGAACAACGCAGCCACAACAACCGGCGGGAAGCCACGAGTCGGGCCGCGCAACGCGCAGGCTGCACGCTGCTTGCCGCGTGCGCTCGGAGGCGAGTCGCGCGCGTTGGTGTCGGGATACGCCAGTGCCCGTTGAGCTCCCCGATGCCTTCCTAGACGCGCTCGCGGACCGGCTCGCTCCGCGGCTGGCGGACCGGCTAGGCGTGCCGGGGCCGCCTGAGAGCTGACCCTGGATGACCTTCGAGGAAGCGGTCGAATATACGAAAGATCCCTGCGGCACGATCCGCAAAATGAGCGCCGAGGGGACCTTCACAGCGCACGGCGGCAAGAGGAAGGTCTACCATCGTCACGAGCTCGACGAGGCACTCTCGGACTCTTCTCGTGGGCCGCGAACATCGAGCCCTGCGATCCTGCGAAGGGCAAGCTGATGGCACGCAGGAGAAGCGGACACGCATCGAGCGGGGCCTTTACCGGGCGGGCAAGACACTACCTCGCCTGCGCAACGCCGCCGGGGTCGCCCAAGGCGAGGTGGAAGACGATCGGCGAGGTCGGTCTGATGGAAGCTCGGCGTGAGCGCGACAAATGGGCCGTCGAGGTCCGCGGCGGTGGCGTCCGAGCGTCGTCGAGCGGCAGGGAGGGTCAGGGAGGTGGCCCTGGCATGGCTCGCGTACGTCGAACGCCTGGTGGCGATCGGAGAGCTGCGCAGCCGCACGCTTGAGTCCTACAAGACCGGCGTCACGCACCGCATCTGCTCCCCGACTACGGCCACAGGCGCATCCGCTCGATCACGACCGACGATCTCTGGAGTGGCATCGCACGCAGCGAGCCGCCGACGCGTCGGTCTGAACGATACGCGCACGCTGGATGGCGGTCAGGGGCGTCCTTGCGTACGCGGCGCGCCACGGCATGATCGCCGTAGCCCCGCGGACAAGCTGCTGCCGCGCGAGCGCCCAGGCGCCGGGGAACCTCGCCAGCGGTTTCTCTCCCGCGAGGAGATGGACGCCCTGCTCAGCACCCCGGGGACGCGCATGCGCTGATCGCAACCGCGCTCTTCACCGGACTGCGGGTCATGGAGGTCCTCGCGCTCACCTGGGGTGATGTCGACTTCTCAGACGGCCTGATCCGCGCGGATTTCAGCTGAGCCGCCAGGGCAAGCGCGTGGCCCTGAAGACGAAGGCCGCCAAGCGTGACATCGTCCTCATGGAGGCCCTCGGGAAGCTTCTGCGCCGTCGCCGCCTCGCCGAGCGGTTCTCGGCGGACACGGACCTCGTCTTCCAGAGTCCGACGCCGCGCCAGCCGATGCCCTATAAGCGCCTACTCAAGGTTTTCCACAAGGCCCGCGACGGCGCGAGTTTGGAGGACGTGACCTTTCACGCTCTGCGGCACACGTTCGCCTCCATCCTGATCGCCCAGGGCCGTGATGTTCAGTTCGTCTCCCGCCAGCTCGGGCACACGAAGACCTCTACGACGTGGGATACCTACATACATCTGTTCGACGCGCAGCGCCATGCCCAGGACGCGCGGGAGCAGCTTGATGCCGAGTACGGCGGGATGCTGGGGGAGGCCACCGACGCATAAACAGCAACTACCGCTGCCGTTGAACAACCTCCAGCCGCGGCTCCCACATGAGAAGAGAGAGAAAGACGCACCTCGAGCGCGCCCTCCACCACGGCTTTGCGGCCTTAGGTAAACACAAGGCCGCTCACCGCGCGAACAAGCATCCCGGAGGCGCCCTCGGGGCGCCGCTTCGCGACGGTGACGAGGGTCTCGCTCGGAAGGTCGCCGGGCAGCCGCGGCACCATCAGCTTCACGCCGTCGCCGTCGCTCAACACGGTCTCACGCGGGACCAGCTTGGCCCATCTCGGCCGGCCGAGTAGGAACAGCTTGATCCACCACCTGTCTTCACCTCGGCCAGGGGCATCACGTGCTCCTTCACATAGCGGTCCATACCCGCGCAAGCTAGCAACCCAGGCGCTCAACGGCCAGCCGCCGGAACCGGCGTACTCCGGCCCCGCTTTCTAGACTAAGCCAGGCGATGAGCGCAGGCGAGATCAGGGTCCAGGCACGGAGCTTCGAGTGGCTCGCGACATCGACAACGAAGCTTCGATTCCCGGCCCCGCTCGCGTCTCGCGCGCCGGATCCTGACGGATTCGAGTTCTGGTGGAAGATGCTCGAGTTCGTATTCGTGTTCCCCCCGCCGGAAGGTTTCCGCCCCTGTCGAAGCCGCCCAAAGAGGTCGACAGGGAGATCTGGAGCGGTTCATCCACACCGCCGAAGAACTCGCGGAAAGCAACCTCCTGTCAGGTCGCAACGAAATGACGGTGAACATCGCCGATGGTGGCCTGGCCGAGAGCGTCGATACCCAGTTCGCCACCAGCGAGATCACTCGCGGGTTCACGACCCTGTCCGGCAGATGCACTCGAAGGAGAAGAGCGACCCTGCTCGATTCGTGCGGGTGCACGAGATCCTCAAGACTACGACCGAACGCGCCAAGGACGACAAAGCGGACGAGCGTCTACAGCAGCTCGACGCGTGGAAGAAGGCGCGCGCGAGCCTGTCCAGGAGAACCTGAAGGTGCGCGTGGGGCAGAAACTGCGCGACGAAGGTCGGTGGCCGCCAGACATTCCGGGGGAGGGCGGGATGTCGCCGCAGATGCTGATCACGCCTACCAGTACGGGGACCTCATCCATTGGGGCCCTCAGCGCGACAAGCTGGAGGCCGTCAAGAGCGATCGGCTCGAGGACGCGTTGCAGCGGATGAACTTCCTGGACGCGGCGGCAGGACTCTCCCACCTCTACATGGGTTCTCGCTCGTCGGCGCGCGCGCTGGCTCTGACCTAGCGGTTCGTTGGGATGCCTCGAGGGACGAGGGCCTAGACGAGGGTCGGAGCGAGCGACGGTAGTCATCGCCTCGCGTGACTCCTCTCCTGGTCCAGCCGCGACAGTCCCGCCTGACTCCCGGCTCGCTCCTGCACGCCACGCGAACCAGGCAACCGACGACATCGATACTCGAGCTTCGTAAGAGGGCCTAGGGACCAAGTAGGGATCAAGTAGCAACGGAAAACAACCGCCACCGATGACGCCGCCACCGCCCGAAGTCCCCTAAGGTTCGGCCATTGACGACCAATGGTGACCACCCGCTACGACCTCCGCCCAATT
>CAVXHC010000005.1:0-10662 GCA_963761355.1 uncultured Solirubrobacteraceae bacterium | reverse complement strand
AATTTCCCCGTGGTGGTTCGAGTCCACTCGGGCGCACTGAAAAAGCCCCGGTAGCGGGGCTTTTTCCGTTCCTGGGCCAGACCCGCGAGATTGAATCTATCCGGGACATGTGAGAACATTTGAGAACAAATGGCGCCAGAACGGCACACGGCGAGGTCCGGCGAGGGCGTCTACCCATATGAGACGCGGCAGGGCACCCGCTACTACTTCAAGTACCGCAAGTCAGACGGGAGAAGCGCCACCAGGCGCGGGTTCGCGAGCCCACGAGCCGCACGGCGTGAACGTGAGCGAGTCGTCGTCTCCGCGGCGATCGGCGGACAGACGTCTAGTACGGAGACCTTCGGCGAGTTCTTCGACACCTGGCTGCGAAACCGGCGGCCATATTTGGAGCCCGGAACCCACAGCGACTACGAGATCCACGGGCGCAAGCGGTTGGCGACCTTCCGACCCATAAAGCTGACCAAGCTGTCCACGCCCGCGGTGGAAGCCTGGCTCGCCCGCTCCGTGGACGAAGGGCGCTACGCGCCGAAGACGATCAACAACGCGCTGGCTGCACTCGTGGCCTGCCTGAACGATGCGTGCCGGAAAGGCAAGCTCGCGCGGAACCCTGCAGCCGGCGTGCAGCGCCTTCCGGCCGCCCATGTCGAGCGCGACTACCTGCGCCTCGATGAGATCCCCCGCTACCTCGATGCGTGCGTGCCGATCTATCGGCCACTCGCGGAGCTCCTGATAGCCACCGGCATGCGGATCAGCGAGGCGATCGCGCTCACCTGGCACGACGTCGACTTCGACAACTCGGCAGTCCGCGTGTTGCGCTCGGGAAAGCCCGACGGCGATGGCTCGACCAAGGGCGACCGCTATCGCTCGGTGGACTTCGGGCCACGGGCTGGCGGAGTCCTTCGGGATCTCAAGGCCCGCCAACAGGAGCACGACGGGGCAGCTGAGCACGGGCCTGTATTCGCTCAGACTGTCGGCGGGTCGCTGAACGCACCGCCAAAACGAATGGATCGCAACACAGTAAGCCGCAGCTGGCACAAGGCTGCGCTCGAGGACGCCGGCCTGCGCGACATGCCGCTTCACAGCCTGCGGCATACCGCGGCCGCAGCCTGGCTCACGACCGGCAAGCCGCTGATGTACGTTCAGCGCCAGCTGGGCCATGCTTCGATCACGACGACCGAGCATTGCTACGGCCATCTCGAGACGAGCTTCCTCAAGAGCGCTGCCGCGGAGACCGAGGTCGCGATTTGGGGCGCGCCGGAGTCGGGGGCAGTGCCCGGCTGAACTCAGTGTCCGTTGCGCGCCGCGGCGCGGAGCGTCGTTCGGACGGGCTCTCCCGGTCGCCACGCTGCACGAGCCGCGTCGATCCACGCTTCGATGTCCTCGGGGACGAAGCGCAAAGGCCCGTCGGGGCCGCCGATGCGCACGGATGGGATGCGCCCATCCCTTGCGGCGTCGTATATCCACGTCCGGGAAACGCCGAGCTGCGCGGCCAAGGCCGTCGGCTTGATCAGAGTCAGGGTTACTGGGTTGAGTCGTTCCATGCGGCCTCAGCCATAAAGCCGAGCAACATCCGTTCTGGGCGACTAAATTTGCGCTCTGCGCCCACCGATGCGCGACGAGCTCGCAGCGAGCATCACCATTTCAGCTGGGAGCGAACTCCGACGTTCGGCCGGGCGAACGCGGCCAGCGCTCGGCGGAAGCGACGCTCCCCTCCACGGAGTGGATCGCCTGAACGAGCGACCCAACGGCCATGAAGGAACGCCAGCGCCGCCCCCCTCGATGCGGCCGTAGACGCCTCATCCGACCTGCCGGCACACGGACGCCGGCTGCCCGCTCGATCATTCCACCCGCCATCCCCCACGACCTCGCGTCCGTTTCTCCCCGTTGCCCCCACCGCCCCGACGATCCTCCGCCTTGTACCCCTAGCCATGTAGCTCTGTGTCCCGATTGGTGCTCTTGAAGTTGCTGTTCTCGAGTCCTCAACTTGCTGCTGCCCGCTCGCTCCTGCTCGCCACTCTGCATCTGGCCTCGCCATAAACATCTGTGATGTGTTGGTCGAGGAAGGGGGTCCCCGGGTCGAAGCGAAGCGGAGAGGCGGGGACCCCCTTCCTCGAGCCAGCTGCAGAGCCAAACTTCCGGAGCGAGCGGGCAGCTGCCTGGTCCCCTGGGTGGTTCGCTTATAGGGGACCAGCCAGGGGACCACCCGAAGTCCCTCCATCGACTCCCGGTGCCGTCTCCGCACCGCCGTGCGCAAACCTCTAGTTATCGGCACCTGACATGTATGAAACGTTTTGGTCCGACCGATGCCGCCGCTCGTGCGCCTCCAGCATCGCCCACTTCTGCGCCTGCCCAGCCTTCTTGTTGTTGGTGTTCTCGTCGTTCTCGTCTGCCTGCCTAATGCTGCCCGCTCGCTCCCCGTTCACCACTCGGCATCTGGCCTCGCCATAAACATCTGTGATGTGTTGGTCGAGGAAGGGGGTCCCCGGGTTGGAGCAAAGCGGAGAGGCGGGGACCCCCTTCCTCGGGCCAGCTGCGGAGCCAAACTTTGGGAGCGAGCGGGCAGCAGGGGGGTCGTTAGGGGGGTCGCTGGGTACCGACCCCCCTAACGACCCCCTGGCGGCAGCCTGGGACGTTGCTCCGCGAGTCTCGGACAGGTCGAGAATCATCGGCGGTCCCGCATCCGAGCTGGGCAAGGCACTGATGGGTTGCGCCAGTGAGTGTTCGCCCCAGCCCCGTTGGCCGGCTTGTGAGGCAACCGCCTATCGGCGTAGTCCGGCGCCGGCGCCGGGCGCTAGTCAGCTGTGGCCTCCGAATAGGTCCGAACCCATGGCGAGGACATGCTGAAATAGGACGGCGTTGTTGCCGCAGCTGTCCCGACGTGGAGCCTCGAGCATGAACCCGAGCCAGATCGCAGAGCCACCCGCAGCCGCCGAGTCCCTCGACGGTCATCACGAGCTGATCGAGCTCGACGTGACCGGCATGTCGTGTGCGTCTTGCGCAGCAAGGGTCAGGGGAGCACTGAATACGGCGCCGGGTGTCGCGGACGCCACGGTGAACTTCGCGACGGGTCGGGCCACGGTAGATGTGGCGGCGGAGGACACGGATCCTCAGCTGCTCGTCGAGGTCGTGGAGCGCATCGGCTACGGCGCGAGACCCGTCGATTCCGCGCAGTCGCCGGCCGAAACGGTCGCCGAGATCGAGGCGGCCGAGGCGACCGATCGTGCCGGATGGCTGCGTCGGGTGGTGGTCGCTGTTCCGCTGGCGAGCGTGGTGGTCGCCCTGACCTACTCGGAGCCTCACAACGTCACGGCACGCTGGATCGTGGCCGCCCTCACCGTTCCCATCCAGTTCTGGTGCGGTCTGCCGTTCCTACGCGGCGCCTGGGTGCGAGCGCGGGCACGGACGACCAACATGGACACGTTGATCGCGCTCGCGACGCTTACGGCGTTCATCTACGCGACGGTCGAGCTGCTGACGGCGCCCAACGTCCACGTTCACGGCGGGCCGGGCGGCGAGTTCAACGCCCACCTGCACTACGACATTCCGGCGGTGATCATCGCCTTCCTCTGTATCGGCCGTTGGTGCGAGGCGACCGCGCGCAACAGGGCAGGGCGGGCCGTGCGCGAGCTAACGATGCTTGGGGCGCAGCAGGCGCGTCTGCTCGACTCCTCCGATCCCGCAGCGGCCGAGCGACTCGTCCCGGTCGAGCAGGTCCAGGCGGGTGATCTGTTCATGGTGCGTCCGGGTGACAAGGTCCCGGTCGACGGCATCGTGGTATCCGGTTCCTCGGCGGTTGACGAGTCGATGCTGACCGGCGAGTCGCTGCCTGTTGAGAAGACCGAAGGATCGAGTCTGACCGGCGCCACCGTGAATGTCGATGGCGTCCTGCGCGCCACCGCGACCGCGGTGGGCGCAGACACTGCGCTCGCCAAGCTGGTCGAGCTCGTCGAACGGGCGCAGGCCTCACAACCGCAGATCCAGCGTCTCGCCGACCGGATAGCGAGCGTGTTCGTGCCCGCCGTGCTCGCGCTCGCCTCAGCCACCGCCCTCGCGTGGGTGCTCGCCGGCCAGTCAGAGCGCGGACTGTTTGCCGCGATCGCCGTGCTCGTGGTCGCCTGCCCGTGTGCGCTGGGCCTGGCCACGCCGGTCGCGATTCTCGTGGGAACGGGGCGGGGAGCGAGTCTCGGGCTGTTGATCAACGGCGCTGAGATCCTCGAGCGCAGCCAGGAGATCGACACGATCGTGCTCGACAAGACGGGAACGATCACGACCGGAGAGCTGTCGGTCACCGACGTGTGGGCCGCGCCCGGCGAGCATCGCGACGCGGTGCTCGCGCTCGCCGCCGCCGCCGAGGCCGGCTCGGAGCATCCCGTCGCGATGGCGATAGTCGCCTCTGCACGGGAGCAGGACTTCGAGATCGCCCCGGCGGTTGAGTTCCGTGCTCTCCCAGGCCGCGGGGTTCGCGCCGAGGTCGACGGCGCACGGGTATGGGTGGGTCGCCCACAGCAGACCGACGACCCGGCGCGTGGGGCGGCAGATCCGCCCGCGGTGCTCGATGACTGGGAGGCAAGCGGACGTACCGCGGTCGTGGTCGTGCGCGACCAGCAGATAGTCGGCGCGCTGGCGCTTGCCGACACGATCAAGCCGGAGTCTGCGGCGGCGATCGCCGGGCTGCAGCAGATGGGGATCGACGTCGCCATGCTGACCGGCGATAACCCTCGCGCGGCCGCTGCGGTCGCCGCGCAGGTCAGCATCTCCCACGTGCTGGCAGGGGTCGGCCCGGACGCGAAGGTCGCCGAGGTGGCGCGCCTGCAGGATGAGGGCCAGCGGGTGGCGATGGTCGGCGATGGCGTCAACGACGCCGCGGCGCTCGTGCAGGCCGATCTCGGGATCGCGATGGGAACCGGCGTGGGCGCCGCGATCGAGGCGGCCGACATCAGCATCGTCTCGGGCGACTTGCGCGGGGTCGCACGCGCGCTGCGTCTCGCTCGGGAGACCTACTCGATCATCCTGCAGAACCTCGGCTGGGCGTTTGGCTACAACCTGATCGCCCTGCCGCTCGCGATCACGGGCCTGCTCAGCCCGACCCTCGCGGGCGCCGCGATGGGCGTCTCGAGCGTTACCGTCGTCGCCAACAGCCTGCGCCTGCGGAGCTTCGGACGCCCGGGACAGCCCACGCCGGTCCGCTCGCGACGCCGGCGGTTCGCGGCTCTCGCGTTTGCGACGGTCGCTCCTGCCGTGATTCTCGGCGCCCTGGTCGTCGCCGACCCCAACACGTTCGTCGGCCCATCCGAAGCGGCCCGCACGATCGCCGAGCCCGCCGGCGAGAGCCTCGTCGTGGACGCGCTGCCGCTGCAACCCGGGAACGTGGCGCTGCATGTCTATCTCGCGGGGTCAACGTCCCAGCCGACGTTCCAGTCGATCGCGATGAGCGCGATCTCGAGCACGGGTGCCACTGCCCACGTGCGTTTCTTCCGCGCCGGCCCGGCTCACTTCATCGGCCAGGTCCGCCTCACCCGCGGTGAATGGTTGTTCAGGATCTCCGGCGGCGACGGCGCCCATCATTCCCTGGATGGCTCGTTCACGATCCCGATCAGCTGACCGGGCCTCGGCTACATCAACAGCTGCATGGCCGCGAACATGTAGGCCATGCCGAGTGTCATCGCGAACATCGAGACCCGCAGGTCGCGGAAACAGACCAGCGGCTCGGCGGCCGACATTGCAACCGCGCCCTCAGGCGTTACCGAGAAGCCGCCGCCGTAGAGCGTCTTGTGGTCGACCTCGCGCATGCGGTCGGTCACCCACAGCAGCGACTGGGCTGCGAAGTAGGCGACGAGTATCCAGGTGATCGGTGCTTGGAAGCCGCTTGGTGACCACATGTAGGCCATCGCTCCGAGGTCGATCGCCATCACCAGCCACAGCACGTTGACCGCGCGGTGGTCGACTGCTTGAGCCAGGATCCAGATGAGGGCTGCCACCGAGCCGGTGGCGAAGACGAGCTGCCAGAAGCCGCTGGGGATGTTGAAGTGGTCGATCGAGGAGGGTGCGAACTGGAACGCCATCCCGAACGCCATCAGCACGTGCCCGGAGTGCCAGATCCGCTGCTGACCATGGGTGTCACGCAGGTGGCGCGCGTGAATGATGATGATCGCGATGAACACGAGCGTCCAGATCACAGCGAGCCACTCGGGGAGGATGTTTGTCGTGCCGTGTCCGGCCATCATCGACATTCCACCGACCGATGTCGAGTGGCCTCCGCCCATCGCCGAAGCGCCGTGGCTCATGCTCATGCTGCCCATGACCGCGCGAAGTTATCACAGGAAAGACGGCTCGGGTGGCGCTGGGTGACTGGTGCACCCGGTGGGCCCGCACTGGGCTAATATTGCCCCGCGAATGAGCAGCCTTGGCTCTCTGTTTCGGCCGCGGGCACGCGTCGTCTGGCGCCTGGCGCTGACCGTCGCGCTCATCTTGCTCGCCGTGCTCGCTCTCAGCGGGGCGATCGACCCACTGCAGAGCGGGGCGTTGACCATGCTCCCGGCTTTGGCGCTGGGCTTGATGATGCTCACTCGGCCCTACGTCGGGGAGCGCACGATCGCACGGCTGCGTACGCGCCGCGCGCAGCACGCTGACGAGATCCGATCGGTGGCCTCACCCCGGTCTCCGTCGGCGCTTGCGGCGCGGGGCGGCCGTTTGATCGCGGTGGCACTCGCTGGCCGCGCACCTCCGCTCGCGCTCGCGGGCTGCCGCTAAACGCCGGCAGTCCGCGTCTCCACCTCGGGGCCCCGCAACGCGGGGCGAGTTGACGGCGACGGTCATGCACGCGTGGCCGCGCCGGTGAGCGATAGGAGCCGTTCATGTCCACCTGCCATCCCCGCGCGCGCACCCAGGCGCACGCGTCATCGTCATGAGCTCCCCGTTCGGCGGTCGCCTGCGGATCACCACCCGCGGCATTCAGATCGCGCTCGGCGTGATCTGGCTGCTCGACGGGCTGTTCCAGTTCAAGAGCTTCATGTACACGCACGGCATCATCACCGAAGTGTTCGGGCCCGCAGCCGAAAAACAGTGGTCGATCGTCGGCGGACCGATGAAAACATTCGACAACTTCTACGGGCACGACCTCACGCTCTGGAACACCCTCGCCGGGGAGATCCAGGTCGCGATCGGCCTCGGGCTGATCCTCAGCAGGAAAACGGTGAAGCCCGCGCTGCTCGTCTCGTTCGCCTGGTCGCTGATCGTCTGGTGGTTCGGCGAGGGCTTCGGCGGGCTGACCTCGACCACCCTGCCCTCGCCGCTGATGGGCGCGCCAGGGGCGGTCATCCTCTACGCCATCATCGGCCTACTCGTCTACCCCACGAGCAAGCAGGAGGGACGCTCACCAGCCGATATGGGGCCGCTCGGAGACCGCGGCGGCCTGTATGCCTGGTCCGGGCTATGGGCACTCTCTGCGGGCCTGTGGCTGGTGAATGTCAACCGCGCCAAGGGTGCCACCCACGAAATGATCAAGGCGATGGCCGAAGCGTCGCCGCACTGGCTCGCGAAATTCCAGACGTCGGTCGGGAACCACACGCAGGGCCACGGAACCACGATCGCAGTGCTGCTCGCGATCATCTCCGTGGCTGTCGCGCTCGGGGTTTGGACGCCACTGCGCTGGCCGGCGCTCGCGGTCGGGATCGTCGTGTCGCTCGCCTACTGGGTGTTCGGCCAGGACCTCGGAGGCCCCTTCTGGGTCAACGAAGCGACCGATGTGAACGCGGGTCCGCTGTTCGTACTGCTCGCCGTCTCCTTGTTCCCGGTCGCCCAGCGCGCGCCTTCAGCGGAACGAACGCCGCTGGCGGAAGCGCAACTCGGGGCCCCCGGCGTGGGGGTGACCTGAGGACGGCGGCAAGCTCGAGCTAGGCGTGCTCGGCGAGGGCGTATCCAGCCGCTTCGACCGCGGCCCGGACGGCCTCGCCGTCAACGCTGCTCCCGTCCACGACCAACAATCCGCTCGCGAGCTGCACATTGACATTGCTAACGCCCGGAAGCTCGCCGACGCTCGCGGTGACGGCGGCAACACAGTGCTCACACGACATGCCCGCGACGTTGTAGGTTCGTTGGTCAGCGTTGCTCATCGAACGACTCCGTCTCGAGCGGTTCACGCGCGAGCCTCTCGGCGGAGCTGCGTCTCGCTCGGCCCCCAGCATCATGACACGAGCGAGGCTCGGCGTGGGCTGAAGCGAAAGGTCGCGTCTTGCCTTGCGCGGGCGAGGATGCTGCTCGCAATATGCAGTGCGACCGTGCTCGCAGCCGGCTGCAGCACCGCGAGCGCTCCGCGGACCGTCGCCGGTGTTCGTGCCCTGTACCGATCGATCGGTATTGACGCCAGCACCAGCAGCTTCACTGACATCTGCACGTCGTACATGGACGCGCTGCTCCGCAGCGAGCTACGGCCGGTGAGCAAGGGCTGCTCGACACCCCGCTTCGAACACTGGGCCGAAAAGGTACGCCTCTCGAAGATCCGGCCAAACACTCGGATCGTCCTATCGGGCCACGAAGCGCTCATATATGACGGCGTCAAGCCCGAGCGAGCACTCTACGCTGCCGGCCAGTGGAGGTTGGCCGAAGCCCCGGAACTCGTGCGAACGCGGCGTACCCCCCCGCAATGACCCACGGCCCTTGTGGTGCCGTGAGAACATCGTGAGAACAAACGCCCCGCCAGATGCGTACGATGCGTACGTGCCCCCGCACGAAATGCCCGATTCTGCGGGCCTCGCACCGATCTGACACCCCGGGGATCAGGTTGAGGGCCTTGTGGGGAGATTTCCCCGTGATGGTTCGAGTCCATTCGGGCGCACTAAAAAAACGTAAGCGTTCAGTCCGTAGCTCAGCTGAGCAACGGGAGCGGGTCCCCGCGGGCGTTAGCGCTGAGCAGGTCCACGAGGTAGGCGTACAGGCTTCGATGCTGTAGGCGGCAGGTGATCGAGGCCGAAAGCAGCCGCGCGACGCGCTGCTCCCGCTCCTCAGATTGGCTGCCGAGGGAGAGCTTGCGGTAGATGACCGCGCCCCGGAGTGCGCGCTCGGCGTGGTTGTTGGTGGGCTCCACGCCGGAGACGGTCGCGAAGGTCCATAGCGCTGGCCAGAGCTTCAAGAGGTTGCGTGCCATCCCGCGGCAGTACTTGTTGCGCGGTGATTTGCTGGCGAAGCGTCTGAGCGCGGGCTTCAGCTGGTGGCGCAGCAGTCCGATCTGGCGCTTGAGCTCACGGCGGTCGTGGGTGTGCTGGAAGACCTCCCATGCCCAGAACAGCTGCTCTGAGATCTCAAGGCCGAGCTTGCCGAACTGTTTCTCTGTGCTGAGGCCTTCGGCGTGCGCGGTGAAGTCCCGGCGCAGGTGCGCCCAGCAGATCTGCCGGCGCTGAAGGGGTATATGGGAGTAGGCCCACCAGCGGTCTGAGGTGATGATCGCCTGGGTGTCTGAGAGCAGTGCCTTGGCGTGATCCTCATGACGGTCAGCTGCGACGTGAAAGAACGCTGTCTGGTCGGTGAACGCGCCCCACAGAGCACGCTGGGATCCACGCAGACGCCAGCCGGTCTCATCGATGTTCAGATGCTCACTTGAGCGCACGGCGTGAAGCAAATCCTCGTGAGGCTCAGCCAGCACGCCTCCGACATGGGCGAGCACCCTATCGACCGTGCCCGTTGAGATGCGTGCCGCGAAAAGCTCTTCGAGCAGCTCGACCGCATCACGCCGGGAGACGCGGTTTCGCACCGACAGAGTCGCGACGGCGGCCTGCAGCCTCAGACCCAAATGACTCCCGGCGAGCTCCGGCGGGAGCCCACCGGTGCGCCGTCGGCCACACCCAGAGCAGCGCACCCGCTGGCAGCGGTGCTCAGTGACGCGCACCGCGATCGGCGGGAGCTCCTCGACCTGATGGCGTGCAGGCTCACCATCAGCCACCCGTTCGGCCTCGCTGAAGACATGCCCACACCCGCAGCTCGCCGGCCAGTGATCGATCACCTCATCGACCGCCCACGCGGGCAACAGCGGCCGCCCATGACCCTCATGCCCAGGCTGGCCACCGCGCTTGCGTCCAGAACGATCCTTGCCGCGCTTGGGCGCTCCCCGGGGAGGATCTGAGCTCGGCGGACTCGAGGAGTTCCCCGAGTTCCGAGCCAGCTGACGCTCGAGCTTCTCGACACGGCCCTCGAGCTGCTGGATGCGGCGATCCATCGCCAGCAAGACTTCGACTACGGCCTCACGCCCCGCGTCATAGATCGCCTCCGCCTCAGCGCGCTCCACGCACAGATATTCGACGGAGCAGAGTTATGTCCCCCACGGACTGAACGCTTACCAAATATGGCCGATTTGCAGGCGTTTAAAGCCCAGCGCCGGACTCGAACCGGCGGCGTCTTCCTTACCATGGCCGCGTTCTGGCGGTGAATTTCTTGGCGGATTCCCCCATGAATACTGGGTTTTCGGCCCGTCCGTATCGTTACTACGCTACGCTCCAGATCGTCGCAAATTGCGGTAAGTAATCGTCGCAATTGGCACGACTGCCAATTGAAAATAGCGGCGGACGAGGCAGACGATTTGCGCGGCTAGGTCCTATCGAAGATGCCGTTACAGACTGCCGCATAGCTCGAAGGCAGAAGCCAGCCGAGGGGCTGGCCCGACGAGTGCTATTC
>CAVXHC010000004.1:0-23212 GCA_963761355.1 uncultured Solirubrobacteraceae bacterium | reverse complement strand
TACAGCAACCGCGCGCCGCGTGGGCGAGCGGCGCAATCGGCGCGCTTGCCACCCCGCGCCATCGCCACCTCGAGCGCTCAGCAATAGAAAAACCCCGCCGGAGCGGGGCTTTTCCTTAGCAGATCGATAAGCCGGATTCTGTCATTGGACAGCCATCCATCTAAGCGGCCTACCTGGACCTTGGCGGGCTACCTGCAAGCGGTCCCGTTTGGCCTTGCATCGAGTGGGGTTTGCCCAGCCGCCGCGTCACCGCGACGCTGGTGCGCTCTTACCGCACCATTTCACCCTTGCCCGCCCGCCGTTCACGTGGGACGGCGGGCGTCGGCGGTTTGTTTCTGTGGCACTTTCCCGCGGGTTTCCCCGGGTCGATCCCTCGACCACCCTGCCCTGTGATGTCCGGACTTTCCTCGGAGGCACTCTGCCTTCGCGGCTGTCTGACCTGCACTTCTCAACCTAGCGCGTACCGCAACCCCTGTGAAGGCGCGCGCGCAGATGTGCACCAAGGCGCCCCGATCGGACCGCGTTCCGATCAGATCGTCCTGAGCAGGCCCACCACACGCCCCAGCACCTTGACCTCCTTGCTGCGAATGGGCTCCAACGCCTCGTTTTCAGGCTGCAGGCGGATGTGGTCGGTCTCCCGGAAGAAGCGCTTGACCGTGGCCTCCTCTCCCAGCAGCGCCACCACCACGTCACCATCCTTCGCTGTGTCCTGAGAGTGCACGACGACGAAGTCGCCCTCGAGGATGCCGGCGTCCTTCATCGAGTCGCCGCGAATCCGCAGCAGGTACTCGCCATCACCGCCGCCCGCGATCTCCGGCACCGACACATACTCCTCGACGTTCTCCTCCGCCAGCATCGGCTGCCCAGCGGCCACCGAGCCGACGAGTGGGAGGCCCTCCCCGCGCACGATGCCGCGCACGCTCTCGACCGCACGATCGAGCAACTCGATCGCCCGTGGCTTCGACGGATCGCGTCGCAGCAGTCCGATCTTCTCCAGGTTGGCCAGATGCGCATGCACGGTCGAGGAAGAGGCGAGCCCAACGGCTTTGCCGATGTCGCGCACCGTGGGTGGGTACCCGTACTTCGCGGAGTACCTGCGGATGAAGTCGAATATCTCCTGCTGGCGCTTGGTCAGATCCATGTTGGACTCCCTGTTCCGCTGGACTGCAGCCTGAAACGAACGTGTGTTCGCACTGTAGCGCCGCCGGATGACGGATGCAAGTCGCGCGTTCAACAGCCCGCGGCCGGCCCAGCGGCCGAGGCTATACTCGCCACCTCTGCGCCCGTGGCGGAATTGGTAGACGCGCAAGGTTGAGGGCCTTGTGGGGAGATTTCCCCGTGATGGTTCGAGTCCATTCGGGCGCACTAAAAAAACGTAAGCGTTCAGTCCGTAGCTCAGCTGAGCAACGGGAGCGGGTCCCCGCGGGCGTTAGCGCTGAGCAGGTCCACGAGGTAGGCGTACAGGCTTCGATGCTGTAGGCGGCAGGTGATCGAGGCCGAAAGCAGCCGCGCGACGCGCTGCTCCCCCTCCTCAGATTGGCTGCCGAGGGAGAGCTTGCGGTAGATGACCGCGCCCCGGAGTGCGCGCTCGGCGTGGTTGTTGGTGGGCTCCACGCCGGAGACGGTCGCGAAGGTCCATAGCGCTGGCCAGAGCTTCAAGAGGTTGCGTGCCATCCCGCGGCAGTACTTGTTGCGCGGTGATTTGCTCGCGAAGCGTCTGAGCGCGGGCTTCAGCTGGTGGCGCAGCAGTCCGATCTGGCGCTTGAGCTCACGGCGGTCGTGGGTGTGCTGGAAGACCTCCCATGCCCAGAACAGCTGCTCTGAGATCTCAAGGCCGAGCTTGCCGAACTGTTTCTCTGTGCTGAGGCCTTCGGCGTGCGCGGTGAAGTCCCGGCGCAGGTGCGCCCAGCAGATCTGCCGGCGCTGAAGGGGTATATGGGAGTAGGCCCACCAGCGGTCTGAGGTGATGATCGCCTGGGTGTCTGAGAGCAGTGCCTTGGCGTGATCCTCATGACGGTCAGCTGCGACGTGAAAGAACGCTGTCTGGTCGGTGAACGCGCCCCACAGAGCACGCTGGGATCCACGCAGACGCCAGCCGGTCTCATCGATGTTCAGATGCTCACTTGAGCGCACGGCGTGAAGCAAATCCTCGTGAGGCTCAGCCAGCACGCCTCCGACATGGGCGAGCACCCTATCGACCGTGCCCGTTGAGATGCGTGCCGCGAAAAGCTCTTCGAGCAGCTCGACCGCATCACGCCGGGAGACGCGGTTTCGCACCGACAGAGTCGCGACGGCGGCCTGCAGCCTCAGACCCAAATGACTCCCGGCGAGCTCCGGCGGGAGCCCACCGGTGCGCCGTCGGCCACACCCAGAGCAGCGCACCCGCTGGCAGCGGTGCTCAGTGACGCGCACCGCGATCGGCGGGAGCTCCTCGACCTGATGGCGTGCAGGCTCACCATCAGCCACCCGTTCGGCCTCGCTGAAGACATGCCCACACCCGCAGCTCGCCGGCCAGTGATCGATCACCTCATCGACCGCCCACGCGGGCAACAGCGGCCGCCCATGACCCTCATGCCCAGGCTGGCCACCGCGCTTGCGTCCAGAACGATCCTTGCCGCGCTTGGGCGCTCCCCGGGGAGGATCTGAGCTCGGCGGACTCGAGGAGTTCCCCGAGTTCCGAGCCAGCTGACGCTCGAGCTTCTCGACACGGCCCTCGAGCTGCTGGATGCGGCGATCCATCGCCAGCAAGACTTCGACTACGGCCTCACGCCCCGCGTCATAGATCGCCTCCGCCTCAGCGCGCTCCACGCACAGATATTCGACGGAGCAGAGTTATGTCCCCCACGGACTGAACGCTTACCAAATATGGCCGATTTGCAGGCGTTTAAAGCCCAGCGCCGGACTCGAACCGGCGGCGTCTTCCTTACCATGGCCGCGTTCTGGCGGTGAATTTCTTGGCGGATTCCCCCATGAATACTGGGTTTTCGGCCCGTCCGTATCGTTACTACGCTACGCTCCAGATCGTCGCAAATTGCGGTAAGTAATCGTCGCAATTGGCACGACTGCCAATTGAAAATAGCGGCGGACGAGGCAGACGATTTGCGCGGCTAGGTCCTATCGAAGATGCCGTTACAGACTGCCGCATAGCTCGAAGGCAGAAGCCAGCCGAGGGGCTGGCCCGACGAGTGCTATTCGTCGTGGGTGTCGCGCAAAGGTTGGCGGCCGCGGTGGTGGCGACGCGCCGCAACTGAGGTGCGTGTCAGTCGGGCCGTAGGTGCTGCCTGGGCGGCCCGATGGCCGCTCGGACCGTCTTTCAGGCCGCCGCGACGGCTATCTGGTGCTTGTGGAGCTTCAGTAGGTTGTGGGTGGCGGTGATCAGCCGCCATTCAGAGAGCGCGGCCGATCTTCCCCGTCGCTGGAACTGGTTGATGCGCCGGTTGTGCTTGGTCTGTGCGAACACCGGCTCGACCATCGCCTTTCGTCGCCGATAGAGCCTGTCTGCATACTCGCTCGCGAGTGCTTGGCGCATCGCCGAGTACCTTCCGCCTTGCCATCCCGGCCGCGGGGTCCCGCGCTTTGAAGCGTCCGGCGGGATCAGAACCTGCACATGCTCGTCGGCCACGACATGGTCCATCTGCTGCTCATTCCAGTAGCCGCTATCGGCAACCGCGACCCCTGGTGTCTCTGTAACACCAATCGCCTGGAGTTCGCGCTTGGTCGCCTTGACCATCGGCTCGAGGTGACCGAAGTCCGGGGAGCTCGCGCTCACCTCGGCCGCGAGCACGATCTGCTCCTCGGTCACTACGGCTTGGACGTTGTAGCCCTGGGTATAGCTGCGCGGGGTCTTCACGTTGCGCGAGTCAAGGTCGGTCGTGTTGATCTTGCCGGCGGGGGTCTCAGGCGGCTTGAACGGCTTCGGTGGGTGGCCGAGCCTTCGGCCCTGTTTGTCGCGCCCGTGCTCGCGGTAGTGCTCATAGGCCTCGTTGGCGGTCCGCTCGACTGCGAGGTCTTGCCGAAGGCGCCGCTCTGCCTCGAGCAGCCGCTCGGCGCGTGAGCGGGGGATTGGCTTTGCTTCGCAGCGGCGGTGCTCATCGAGCTGGTGGCGAGCCTCGCGCAACCATCCCTCGCGGCCCTGAGTCCGGGCGACGATCACCTCTGAGTCAAGCTCGATCTCCACCGCGGGAGCTACCGGCTCACCAGCCGCCTCGGTCTTTGCGCTCTCGTTCTCGGCACGCTCTGCCTCGAGCTTCTGCTTTGCCTCTGCCAGAGCGGCCCGTCGCCCCTCGCGGGTCCTCAGGTGCTCGGGCAGCTCATCGCCGCGTGCCTCTCCATAGAGCTCGTCCTCGGCCGCGTCTATCTCACCCGCCTCCTTGAGGATCTCCCTGGCGAGCTGCTCGTAGTCGAGGTTCGAGTGGTGCGAGGCGTTGGCATGGACCTTTGTTCCGTCGATCGCGATCACCCCGACCTTCACGAGCCCTGCCTCTTTGCACAACGAGAGCACGGAGCCGAACAGCTTCCCCAGCGCGTCCTCGTGGCGGGCACGGAACCTCGCGATCGTCGCGTGATCGGGCTTCTGCTGGGCAGCGATCACCCGATAGGCGACGTCCTCAACGCACTTGCGCTCGATCCCGCGCGATGAGCGTTCACCTCTCGCGTAGGCGTAGAGCAGTAGCGACACCATCATCGACGGCTCGAACGCCGCCCGGCCCCATCCATCCCGCCGGTAGACGGCGAAGAACGCGGACAGATCCATCTCCTCGACTGAGGCCAATACGAACCACGCCAGATGGTCCTCTGGGAGCCAATCACGCGGGTCTGGAGGCATCAAGAACGGCTGCTCACGATCGCACGCCAGGAAGTTCATAGCCATGCCCTGAAGTGTCTTAATCTGCTCGGACGGATCGGGGGGGTTTGCGCGACACCCACCGTCCCTTGCGAGCGTGAGCGCGGCCCGTACTCAGACGCTTGCTCGCGCCCGGAACCGGCAGTGTCGGGGGTCTGTCGCTTCAGGTCCTCGCGCAGAGTGAGCGCAGCATCGGAGGGACCGACCCGTCGGGCTCCTGAGAACTGCTTTACGCTCTGTTGCTCGGGTGTCTTTGTCCTACGGGGGCCGTGGTGTCGGAGTCAGTTGAGCTTGCGACGATCCTGCTGACCGACCTGGTCGGCTCGACTCGGCTTGCTACGTCGGTCGGACCCGTGCGAGCCGATGAGCTACGCGAGGAGCATTTCGCCCTCTTGCGCCACGCGATCACGTCAAGCGGCGGGCAGGAGGTCAAGAACCTGGGCGACGGCCTGATGGTGGCGTTCGGCTCGGCGTCTGGCGCGGTTGTGTGTGCGGTGGCGATGCAGCAGCTGTTCGAGCGCCGCTACGCGGACGCGGAGCAGGGATTGCATGTGCGGATCGGGCTGGGGGCGGGCGAGTCGACGGTCAAGGACGGGGACTATTTCGGGATGCCCACAGTCGAGGCGGCGCGTTTGTGTGATAAGGCGCAGGCGGATGGGATTCTCGTCTCGGGATGGGTGAAGACGCTGGCGGGGCGCTGTGAGGGTGTCGAGTTCGAGTCGGCCGGGCTTTTTGAGCTGAAGGGTATTCCCGAGCCGGTAGAGGCTTTCTCGGTCTCCTGGACGCCGCTTGGCGAGGAGGCTTCCGTTACTGGCGGCTGGCCCCTGCCCGCGCTGCTGCGCTCGGTTCCCCCCGTCTCCTACGTCGGGCGCATCGATGAGCGTGCTGCGATCGAGGAGGCGATCGTGCTCGCGCGCGACGGCGCGCGCCAAGTGGTGCTGCTCTCCGGTGAGCCGGGGATCGGCAAGACGAGGCTTTCGAGCTTTGCAGCCCATCGCGCCCACGCCGAGGGCTTCGCCGTGTGTTGGGGCGCGTGCTCTGAGGAGCTCGCGGTGCCGTATGAGCCGTGGATCCAGGTCTGCTCGCAGATAGTCGAGCACGCCCCGCAGGAGCTGCTCGAGCGTCACTGCAAACGTCATGGCGGAGAGCTCAGCCGGTTGGTTCGCACGCTGGGCGAGCGCGTGGAGGACCTGCCATCGCCGCAGAGCTCTGACCCCGAGACCGAGCGCTATCTGCTGTTCTCGGCGGTGTCGGGACTGCTCGAGCAGGTCGCGGAGAGCGTCCCGGTGTGCATGGTCCTCGACGACCTGCACTGGGCCGACGGGCAGTCGGTGGCCCTTCTCAAGCACGTCGTGCGCACCGTCGAGCACGGTGCGCTTCAGGTGATCGCGACCTACCGCGACTCTGACCTCGGCAAGGATCATCCGCTGGGAGCCGTGCTCGCGGACCTGCGATCGGTCGAGGGGGCGCAGCGTCTCGCCCTGCACGGCCTCGGCGCGGACGAGGTGGCCCAGATCATGACCGCCGTCGCCGGCCATGAGCTCGAAGCGGATGGCATTGAGCTGGCAGGGCAGATCGCCACCGAGACCGATGGCAACCCCTTCTTCGTGGGCGAGGTCCTACGGGGACTCTCAGAGTCCGGCGCGCTCGTCTTCGACGAGGACAGTGGACGTTGGAGCATCGACAGCTCCGCGGGCATCGCGCTGCCCGAGAGCGTGCGCGAGGTGATCGAGCGACGCGTGGAGCGCCTGGGCGATGAGGCGCTCGAGGTCCTGACCCAGGCGGCGGTGATCGGTCGCGTGTTTGATCTCGAGCTTCTGGAGTCGATGCTCGACGTGGACGAAAGCACGCTGCTCGATCACCTCGAGGCAGCCGTCGCCGCCTCGCTGCTGGCGGAGTCAAGCGACCGACTCGGGCAGTTTCGCTTCGCCCACGCGCTCGTCAACCAGACGCTGTATGAGGGGCTCGGCGCCACCCGCCGTGCGCGCATGCACGGGCGAGTAGCCCAAGCGCTCGAGAAGCTCTACGGCGAGGACCCGGGCGAGCACCTCTCCGAGCTCGCGCTGCACTGGCGCCTGGCGGCAGTCTCGGTCGATAAGGCCAAGGCTGCGAACTACGCCCTCAGGGCCGGTCAGCGCGCCCTCGACAGCCTCGCCCCCGCCGAGGCGGTGAAACTGTTCGCCGACGCTGTCGAGCTGATGGGCGATATCGACGGCGCCGAGCGTTGTGAGGCGCTGATCGGGCTCGGTGAGGCGCAGCTCCAGAGTGGGGAGGCCGCCTACCGCGAGACGCTACTGGAGGCCTCGCGGATCGCCTCCGCCCTCGCGGACGCCGAGCTCGCCGCACGAGCCGCGCTGGCGAACAACCGCGGGTTCTCAAGCAGGTTCGGTGAGGTCGACGCAGAGCGGATTGCGGCGATCGAGCGGGCGATCGAGCTCGACGATCCACCGAATCACGCGCGCCGTGCGCGATTGCTCGCGATCAAGGGGCTCGAACTCAACTGGGACCCGGACTTTGGCATGCGTCGCGCGCTTGCCGAGGAGGCGATCTCACTGGCTCGTGCCACGGACGACAGGAGGACGCTCGCCGAAGTCCTCCGGAACGTCCACGAAACGATTCGAGCACCGGATACGCTCGCCTGGCGAATCGATCTTGCCGAGGAGCTCGTTGGCTGCGCCGCCGAGGTCGGCGATCCTGCACTCCGATTCTCGGCGTACCACGTCGATCTTCACACCTGCATCGAACGGGGAGACCTCGAGCGCGCGAAGCTCGCACTGGAGCAGCTGCAGCTGATCGCGCACGAGCTCGATCGGCCTGCGATCAACTGGCAGGCCACTTTCCTTACGGCTGGTTGGGAGCTCATGCACGGCGACCTGGTCGCTGGCGAGCGCCTATGCGAGAGCGCGTTCCAGATCGGGCAGGAGGCCGGGGAGCCCGACGCCGTCTTCGCCTACGCCGCCGCGCTCGCCCAAGCGCGTAGCTATCAGGGCCGTGGTCAAGAGGTCGTCGAGATGATGGAGCAGAGCGTGAGCGCCTACCCCGCGATCGCGGCCTGGAGCGCCGGACTGGCATCGCTCCTGTGCTCGCTCGATCGAGGAGTCGAGGCCGCGAAGATCCTCGAGCAGGCCGCGAGTGACCGCTTCGAGCGCATCGCGCCGAACACGGCCACGCTGACGGCGCTGGTGATGTATGCCGACACCGCCGTGGAGACCGGCAGCTCAGGCCCCGCCTCGATCCTGTACGAGGTCATCGAGCCGTTTGCAGACCAGATCGTCTGGACCGACGTCAGCGGCTACGGACACGCCCGCATGTGGCTGGGCCTGCTCTCCGCCTGCATGGGAGAGGACGAGCAGGCCGATCAGCACTTGGCGTTCGCGTGCGATTTCCAGGAGACCAACGGGCTGCTGCTGCTGGCAGCCCGCGCCCATGTGGGCTGGGCGGAGGCGCTCGCCCGGCGCGGCGATGCTGCTCGAGCACGCGAGCACGCCGCCCGCGCGCTCGAGCTCTCGCGCGAGCACGGCTTCGTCATCTTCGAGGCGCGCGCAGCCGCTCTCGTCGATGCGCAGTCAACCGCCTAAATGTGACGGGCGATGCGGCGCTGTGCTGTCGCCAGGCTGATGCTTACATGGCATTGCGAGCGCGTCGCGAACCGAGGATGGCGCTGTCGCTCCGGACGAAAAGGAGGCACCGGCGCTGACGATCTGATCGCTCCTGCTCCGCAAACGTAAGCGGGCGTGTGCCCGCCCTCGGTGCGCCCGGAGGTGAGGTTGCTGGACCGTTTCCGCCGCCGAGCCACGCACAATCGCCCGGTGCCTCGCTTGTCAACCTTCTACGGAATCGTGATCTGGATGTACCGTCCTGATCATCCGCCTCCGCACTTCCACGCCCAGTATGGCGAGGACGTCGCCCAGATAGAGCTCGGCACACTTCGAGTGCTGGCCGGCTCGCTTCCGCCGCGCGCATTGCGCCTCGTGCGTCAGTGGGCGCGGCTGCACACCGACGAGCTCGCAGAAAACTGGGAGCGCGCTCAGCAGCTTGAGCCGCTGGTTCCGGTCGAGCCGCTGCCCTAAAATGAAGGTCATGCTTCGAGTTACAGACGTGCAGCCGCTCGATGACTACCGTCTCCGAGTCGCCTTTAACGATGGCGTCACCCGCGAGGTCGACTGCTCGTTTCTGCTGCGTGGGACGCTGGGCGAGCCACTACGCGATCCCGAGTACTTCCGCCAGGCGCGCGTCGATGAGGAGGCACGTACTGTCGTCTGGCCGAACGGACTCGATCCCGCGCCAGAGCTTCTCTACAGCGGCGGCCAAGCCTCGGTCACGGTGGAGCCGCCAGTTCTAAGAGCGCGGGCTTAGACCACACGCGCGTCGCACGTGACAGCGCGGGTGCACGGCCGGCCGCTCGCATGGGCGGGGCACCTCAATCCGTGGCAACACCGTGGCAACATCCACCCTTTCTGATACGTCCAGCGGGTCCAGAAAACCGCGCAAATTGGACGATCTGGACGCCCCTGAACCCATCTACAACCCCTCGATCGGGTTGAGGGCCTTGTGGGGAGTTTTCCCCGTGGTGGTTCGAGTCCACTCGGGCGCACTGAGAAAGCCCTGGTGGCGGGCTTGTTTCAACCTTGGCCGATCCGCGAGATAGAACAGATGACCAGGGAACGGCACCGCCTCGTTGTCTTGAGGCTTGGCGGCGCCACCTCACAGGCGCAGTCTCTGTTCGTCTCGATCGTTAGCTTGAGCGCACCTCGTAGCCGAACAGCACACGCGGCACTTCGGGCCCCTCGTTGGTGATTTCGTCGAGTACTTCGAGTGATACGGATGCGCCCGGTGGGATGCTCGCGACATCGCTCGTATCTGAGCAGGCTTTGCTGGCAGGCGAAATCTGGCAGCTCAGACTGGTCGGAGAGGCGTTGACCACGAGGCTGAACCGGATGCTCCCAAATTCGCTGGCCGGAAGGGTTCCTTCGATGCTCACGTACAGGTTGCTAGCGGTGGCGGCGGCGGCCGGGGCTCCGACGGTCATGTTCGGTTGGTATGTAGGAGTGGACAATCCGCTTCCGGCCAGGTAGGCCTGCTCGCCGAACCCTTCCGTCAAATCGACGCCTTCCGTGCTCGCGCCCATGATCGTGGACTCCGCTGGGCCGACGCCGGATGGCCCAGTCGGACCGGTTGCACCCGTGGGACCTGTAGCGCCCGTGGCTCCGGTGGCCCCCGTCACTCCTTGTGATCCTGCCGCTCCGGTCGTCCCCTTCGGTCCGGTCGCTCCCGTTGGTCCGCTCGCTGCGGGCTGGCCTTTGAAGCAGCTGTTGAGATTGGTGAGCTTGAAGGCGGTGACGTTGCTCAGCTTCCCCTTGGTCGATTCCAGATAGACCGCGCCATTTTCGTTGTTGATCTCGGCAAGGAACATCGGAACCGTCGACGTTGCCGACGTGTCGCCAACTATCGTCGCCGCCTCGGAGAAGCCGAGCGGGACAGCGCCGCCGTCTGAGAACCACGCCTTGCCTGTGCCCGAGGGTCCGAACTTCTGTCCGGTCAACGTGATCTTGGCTTCCGGGCATCCAGACCCCGGCGTGAC
The DNA here is from genome assembly GCA_963761355.1 of uncultured Solirubrobacteraceae bacterium. Classification (GTDB taxonomy): domain Bacteria; phylum Actinomycetota; class Thermoleophilia; order Solirubrobacterales; family Solirubrobacteraceae; genus Palsa-744. The sequence continues at coordinate 12,788 of CAVXHC010000004.1, read as the reverse complement.
GTGTTCAACTACCGGACTTGGTTCCTGCTGCTGCTGGTGCGCCGATGCCATCTGGGCACTGCCGACGAGCATAAGCAGGCCGATCGTGCCAGCGAGGCTGGCGTGCGCTCGACCAGGCGGGAAATCAAGCATCGAACGCTCGCACCCCTACGTGGTCGCCATCCAGCTGGGACATATCCAGGCCCTCGGCAACCCAGGCGATCGCCTCACCCATGGACCGCTCGGAGGCGGGGTTGTACAGCGGGCCCATCCCGTCGGAGGCCAGCACGCGCGCCCGCGCGACGCCACACGAACCAATCGGACCCGGCTGCTCGAGTCGCTCGGCCAGTCCCATGAGTGCGTCCCGCCAGACCGCCACGACGTCTCTGTTCAAGAGGGCTGTTGAGCCGAACCACTCCGCCCGAGGATCATCTGCGGCCGCTACCACTTCGCGCAGCGAGCGCGCTGTGTCACGACAAGTGACCCCAGAGGTGAGCTGCGCTGCACGCAGCGCGTGCTCCTCAGAGCGTTCGCCCTCGCGGGCACCGGCCAGGTCACGATCCAGTCGGGCGCGCCTCACGCGCACGCGCAGAGTCAAGCCGGTCCGCGGCAATTGCCTGGATGTCCCAAGCTGGGGTGCTGCCTCGGCGATGTTCGTGTTGGTGCTCATTCCGGCCTCCGGTTCGTCGGACTCAGCTGCCACCCGGAAGACGCACGAGGAGTGCGCATCCGCGCGGCGAGTGCTTATGCGGGAAGCCTCCACGCTCGCGGCGGCGCCATCCACGCAGTTCTGGACGTTCCCGCGTCCAGTTCTGGACCCACCCGGATCGACGTGGGAGGAAGGGCCTAAGCGGCCCGCGCACGCAGCGCTTGCAGATCACGGATGAGCAGCGCTCGGCGCTCGGTCTGCACCCAGCCGAGCTCGCGCAGACCCTGAAGCGCGTGTGCGACGCCCGCGCGCGAGGCGCCAGTCCATGCCGCGAGATCCTCTCTTGACAGGGGCGAGATGACGCTCACGCCATCATCCGATGGCTCGCCGTAGCGCTCGGCCAGCTCCACTATGCGCGCCGCCAAGCGGCCCATCGTGTCTGAAGCCGAGAATTGCGAGCGCTTGAGCGTCGTCTCACGAAAACGTCGACTGACGACCTCGAGCAGGGCGACCGCGATGCGCGGGGTGCTCTCCAGGTGGTGGCGGAATATATCGACGGCCGCCACCAGCGCCTCAACGGGCTCAAGTGCGGTCACCGTGGCGACGCGGGGTAGACCGTCGATGAGCGCCAGCTCACCGAGGACATCCCCGGGGTCGCGAATGCTCAGCAGCATCTCGTGCCCGTCGTGGTCGACGCGCGTGACCTTCACGCGTCCGGCCAAGAGCAGCATCACGCGCGCGTCGGGCTCGTTCTGGAACATCAGAACCGTGCTGCGGGGGAACGTTCGCCGTACCCCGAGCCCGTGCAGCGCAAGGCGCTCATCGCTGTTCAACGAGGCGAGAAACGTCCCGGGTGCCACATCGGTCATGTATTCAGGGTGCCGATCGCTGCCAGGGCGTCGCGGCATTCGGCGACGTCTCGCGTGACGGCCTCACCGCCCAACCGCAGGGCAGGCTCAGCGGCCTGCTCGAGCATGAACGTTGCGCGCTCGAGGTCCTCGGGCCGGCCGCGGGCGATGAGCGCGCGCGCCCAGCTGGACCGGGTGCGGGCGAGGAACAGCTCGGCACCGAGCCGCTCCTCGATCTCCGCGGCGTCGGCAAAGTGGCTCTCGGCCTGCTCGTAGCGCTCCAGGGTCGTGGCGAGCGTGCCAAGCGACCAGGCGATCGTGCCGTACACCAGCGATCCGCCCGAGGCGAGCTGAGCGGGAAAGGGTGCCAGCAGCTCGTACAGCTGGTCCGCACCATCTCCTAGGCCCAGACCGCAGCAGACAACAGCCCAGATGAAAACAGCTGCCGACCACGCCGCGTCCCAAGGGATGCTCGCAAAGTCCTCCGCGAGCGCGAGCTTACGCGCCTCGGCCTCTCGGCCGCTTTCGATCAAGCACAGTGCCGCGCCCGCTCGCCAGCCAGCGAGGGCGTCCGGCTGGCTCGCGGTCTGAACCACCTGCTCGACGAGCTCGCCGGACCGGCCCTGCAGCAGGCGGACCGTGAGCAGCTGCACGCCGAAGAAGAGCGCCGCGTCTGGCTCGCCGGACGCGCTCGCTGCCTCGAACGCCCGGATCGCCCACTGCTCGGATGACGGAAGGTCACCCTGTGTGAACGCCCAGGCGAACTCGTCGAGCAGCCGCAACCACACGAAGGACGGCTGCTGGACGGAGGCGGCCAGCGTTCTCATGCTCGTAAGAGCGCACTCGGCCTGCGGGCGATCCCCGGTCTCGATAGCCACCTCCCACTGCCTGCTCGCTGCCCAGAAGCTCAGCCACGGGTCGTTCAGGCTCTGCGCCAGCTCGAGGAGCTCGCCGGTCAGCTGTCCGCGCAGCTGGATCATGTCGGGTGCCCAGATGGCCCAGCAGGCGATGAACAGCGTATTCGCGAGCGCGACCGGATCGCCGGCGGCTCGGGCTATCTCGATCGCTTCTGCAGCCAGCCGCCGGCAACGCGCCGGGTCACCGGAGTAGTGGAGCTCCTGGCCCAGCAGCGCGAGCACCTGCGCCCGCCGCGGATCGTCGTCCGGGAGGGCTTCCGCCGCGGCCTCGAGCGCCTGAACGCGCTCGGAGTCAACCGCGCCAACCTGGCTGGTCCATCCTCTGCTGTTGGCCAGCACGGCGCGGTAGAGACGGTCCGTGTCACCGAGCTCCAGGGCGAGCATCGCCGCGTCGAGCAGCGTCCGGCGGTACTCGGCGTTACCGACCTGCCGCTGGGCCTCACCCAGGCCGATCAACAGCTCGCAACGCTCGGAGCGCGCGCCGACGGGCGCCCGGTCGTATAGCTCGAGCGCCTGGCGATACCAGCGAGCGGCCTCGTCGGGGGCGAGTTGCTGAAGGGCGCGCTCGCCTGCCCGGCGGGCGTACTGAATGGCCTTGGCGGAATCGGCACTCACGACCGCGGCGGCCCAGTGGCCGGCAAGCTCACCGAGCCGCTCGCCGGGCTCATCGCCGCACTGCTGCTCAAGCGCCTCCGCCACAGATTTGTGCAGCCGGGCACGACGGGTGGCCCCGAGATCCTCATACAGCGTGTGCTCGACGAGCGCGTGGGTGAAGGAGAAGTGTCCGACTTGCTCTGAGCTCTCGCGCAGTAGCGATGCGCCGACGGCTTGGTCGAGCTGGTCGAGCAGCCGCGCCTCGGGGAGCTCGAGCACCGCGAGCAGCAGATCGAGATCGAAGTCACGGCCGATCACGGCAGCGACACTCAGCGCCGTGCGGGCATCCGGGCCCAGACGGTCGACGCGCCGCCCGATCACCTCACGCACGCTCTGGGGCAGGCCCAGCTTGGCCAGATCCCCCGCCACGCGCCAGCGCCCGTCCTCCTCTTGCACGATCGCGCCGGACTCGGTCAGGTGACGAAGGAGCTCGACGGCGAAGAACGGGTTGCCGGCGGTCTCACGCGTGATCTCGGCGGCGAGCGCGCGCCCGTCCTCGTCGAGCTCCTGCCCCGTACTTGCCTCCATCAACGCAAGCACGTCCTCAGGCTCGAGTCCGGTGAGCCTCACGCGCTCCCCACCCTCATCGCGGTGAAGGTCCGCCAGCAGCGCCGTCAGCGGATGATGGCGCGAGAGGTCAGAGTCGCGGTAGATCCCGATCACCATCACCCGCATCGAGACGCCCGCGGTCACCACATGGCGAAGCAGCGACAGCGTCGGTTGATCGGCCCAGTGCAGATCATCGAGGATCAACAGCAGCGGCTCCGCCTCGCCGGCCCCCTCGAGCAGGCCCGTGACGGCGGCGTAGAGCAGATAGCGCTCGGTCTCCGGGTCGCTCTCGCGCGGCGGAGACAGATCGGGTGAACGATCATGCAGGGCGGGCACGAGGCGGGCGAGGTCGCCACCGAAACGATCGGCATGGGCGTTGAGGATCTTCTGCGGCGCCTCTTTGACGAGGTATGAAAGCGCCTGCCCCCAGGGTTGGTAGGGCACGCCGAGATCCTCATCACAGCGCCCGTAGAGAACGGTCGCGCCGTCGTCATGAACCTGCAGGGCCAGCTGCGTTGAGAGCCGCGTCTTGCCGACACCAGCCTCTCCGCTGATCAGCGCCAGGCGCAGCGACCCGCCGGACGCTTGCGCCCAGAGTTCGGTCAGCCGCTCCCGTTCGGCCACCCGGCCGACATAGCCACTCGCAGGCAACTCGCTTAGCCGCTGCGGCAACGCGATGCCGATCGAAGCAAGCGGCTCCCACAGAAGCTCAAACGCCTCCAACGGCTCGGAGAAGCCCTTCAGCTCAAGGGCACCAAGCGAACGGAAGCGATTCTCCTCGCGCGCTCCCGCGACCTGGCGCACCAGCGCATTGACGACGATCTGCCCACCCTCGGCCGCGGCACACAGCCTGCTCGCCTCGACGGCCGGCCAACCGAAATAGTCTCCCTCCTCGACGGCGGCATCACCGAGGCTCACACCGATCCGCACGCCGAGCTGCTGCTCTGCGCGGCGGTTGCGCGCCTCGACAGCCTGCTGCATCTCAACTGCGCACAGCAGCGATTGAGCCGCGCTCTCGAAAACCGTCATCAGCCCATCGCCGAGATTCTTCACCTCCCGGCCACCTGTACGCTCGAGCGGCCCCCGCAGTAGCTCGAAGTGCTCTGCGCGCAGCTGCTCCGTGGCGGCCGGGCCGATCCGGTCGGCTATCGCCGTGGAGCCCACCAAATCGGTTATCAGCATCGACACCGTTTGAATGGAAGTCGAGCTCATCCGTCCATCATCCGCCAATCAGGGGGCTGGCGCAGCTACGTCCAGCCGTGGTGCTCTCGAGTCACCCGCGGCCAGGAGTCCTCTCCGCCGCACGCATCTCGACTGCCTTCATCACCGATTCGTCGATCCTGAGAGCCGTCCGACCTTTGACATCGTTTGCATCATGGCATCAAGATGCGATGACGCTCTGGCCGAAGGCGAGCGCTGCGGCCGGCTCACCGGCCACGGGCGCTCGAAAAGGCGGCTGAGTGCGTCTTCCTAGAGGACCTCGACTAGAAGCAGGTCGTAGGGGTCGGTGCCCGGCGTGGTGTCGTTGATCGTCACCGATGTGCCCGCAGTCGGCGTGACGGCGGGGGATCGTTGCACATCTTTGTGCATATTGCGAGTGCGCAATATGCGGCTTGGCTCGGGACCCCCGGATTGGCCGCATCGGCGTCAAGCTGGCCGACCTCGGCACCGCACGACGGGCGTGCGAGAATCGTGGCGATGGACGACGGAATGGCGAGCACGACGGCGATCGGCACGGCGCTGATGCGGGCGGCGCACACTCGCCTCGACCGCCCGCCGCTGATCGACGATCCGTGGGGCGATCGCCTGGTCCTCGCCCCCGAACGCGAGGCGATGGCCGTGCGCGCCGGCACCCACGACCTGGATACGGTTCTGCGCGGCCACCCCTCATACGGGACGGTGATCATGCGCAGCCGCTACGCCGAGGACGCGCTGGCAGACGCAGTCGCGCGCGGGGCCCGCCAGTACGTGCTGATCGGCGCCGGCATGGACAGCTTCGCCCTGCGTCGCCCGCCCTTCGCGCGCGCCCTTGAGATCTTCGAGGTCGACCATCCAGCGACGCAGCACTTCAAGATCGGCCGGCTCGCGCGCTGCGATATCCCGGTGCCGCCGGGTGTGGAGCTCGTGGCCGCGGACCTCAGCGAGACGAGCCTCGACGCGGCGCTCGCAAACTCGTCCTTTCGCCGCGATCGGCCGACCTTCTTCTCGTGGCTCGGGGTGTCGCCCTACCTCACGCGCACGGCCAACCTCGCCACGCTCGAGGCAATCGCATCCTGCGCGCCCGCCGGCAGCGAGCTCGCGTTCAGCTACATCGATCAGAGCCTCTTGGAGTCAGACGACGCGCCGAGCCCGATGCAGCGGGCGCGCGCGCTGGTCGCGTCGGTCGGCGAGCCGTGGGTGTCGGGCTTTGACCCGGATCAGATCGACGGCGACCTGCGCCGGGCGGGACTCGAGCTCGTGGAGAACCTCGGGCCCGACGAGCTCGGCGCGCGCTACTGCAGCGGTCGCAGCGACGGCCTTCATCCCAGCCCCGGCTCTCACCTCGCCCACGCGCGAGTCTCCAGCTGAGAACAGCATCGCCGGTCGACTCAGCGGCCGATGAAGCCGGGTGTGCGCCGCTCGGCGGTAGCCCGAACGCCCTCGCGGAAGTCCTCGCTCGCAAACAGCTCGGCCTGTTGTTCAGCCTCGCGCTGGGTCGCCGCCCGCACGCGCTCGGGCAGCTCGCCGCGCATCGTCTGACGGATCGACCTCACCGCCAGCGGCGCCGAGGCCGCGATCTCGCCGGCGAGCGCGTGCGCCGCGTCGCGCAGACCGTCATCGGCGGCCAAGCGGTCACACAGCCCGAGCGCGTAGGCCTCCTCGCCCTTCACGCGCCGGCCCGTGTACAGCAGCTCGAGCGCCGCCTGCGCCCCCACGACCGCGGGCAGCGTGACCGTCAGCCCGAAGCCGTGGTGGATGCCCAGACGCGCGAAGTTCGCCGCGAAGCGCGAGGCGGGACTCGCCACGCGGAAGTCCGCTGAGAGCGCGAGGCCCAGACCGCCGCCGATCGCCGCGCCCTGGATCGCGGCGACGACCGGTGTGGCTGAAGCGAACAGCCGTACCGCCTGCACGTAGAGTGCATCCCCGCCCGCCTCACCGGGGCCCGCGAAGTTCGCACCGGCGCAGAAGTGACGTCCAGCGGAGCACAGCACGATCGCCCGGCACGCCGGGTCCTCGTCGAGCGCCTCATAGGCATCGGCGAGCGCGGCGATCAGATCGACGTCGAAGTGGTTGTGCGGAGGGCGATCGAACTCGACCGTCGCGACATGGTCCGCGCCCACGAGCACTGTCAGCTCCCCGTTCATACATCCCCCAGAAACTCAACCACCGCGCGATTGAACTCGGCGGGCTGTTCCATGTTCGCGGCGTGAGCGGCTTCCTCGATGAGCACCTTGCGGGCGCCGGGAATGCGCCGCGCCATCGCGTCCGCCGCCGCGAGGAAACGATCGTCCTCCGCGCCGACGACGATCAGCGTCGGGGCCGCGATCGCGCCCAGCGACTCGAACACCTCCGCGTCGCGCTGGGTGAGGATCGCGCGCGCAGCCGCCGCCAAGCCCGCAGCGCCGGCTGCGTGCTCGGCGGCAGCGGACTCCGGGCTGGGCTGGAGTGCCGACAGGCCGCGCTCGTCAAGGCCGTCCGCCAACCCCTGCACCCAGCCGTTCCAGGTCTCGCGCGCCCCGTCGTCGCGGAACCCCGGGCCGGTGTCCACGAGGAGTAGCGCGGCGACCCGCTCGGGATGGCGCGCGCAGAAGAGCAGCGACAGGAACCCGCCCAGCGACATTCCCCCGACCACCGCTCGCGGCGCGTCGAGCACGTCGAGCAGCGCCAGCATGTCCGCGATGCACCGCTCGTGTGTGAGCCCGCCGGGCGCCACGCTCGCGCCGTGCCCGGGGAGGTCCCAGGTGAGGATCTGGCGGTCGGCCCCGAGCGCCCGCAGGTTGGCCTCCCACATCGCCCGGCTGGCGCCGAACCCGTGCGTCAGCAGCAACGGCGCTCGCGGGCTCGGCGGCCCGTGCACGGTATATGAGATGTCGTCCATCAGACGCTCAGCACGGCGGAGCCACCAGTGATCGCAGGGTAGAGGCTGTTCGCGCCCGCACGCGCGAGCGCGGCACCCAGCGCGGTGTTCATGCGGTGCTCGTCACCGTACTCCGTGCGCCACGCCCACAGCCGGCAGGTGAGCGCTCCGAGTGGGTGCTCGCGCGTCGTGCCGCGCGCGCCCAGCACCTGGTGAGCGGCCCGCCCTGCGATCAACGCCGCGCGGTTGGCGAGTGCCTTGCCGGCGGCGATCTCGAACGGCTTCGGGCGACGGGCCGTCGCATCCGCGGCCACACCCGCCAGCGCGACCTGCTGGGCGATCGTCACGAGGTGCTGCTGAACCGCCTGGAAGGAGCCGATCGGCCGTCCGAACTGACGCCGCTCGCTCGCATACGCCACCGCGATCTCATACACGCGATCGAGGGCTCCGGCCATCAGCGCGATGCGCGTCAGGGCGCCGCGCATGAGCAGCTCGCCCGAGTCCACGCCAGAGCCCGACCGCGCGCCGACGCCGTCGAACACGAGCGTGTCGCGCGCCTCGCCCGCGAGATTCACGTGCGGCTCGATCACCACATCGACGCGCTCGACCACCAGCACGCGACCGTCGAGGAGCATCGCGATCCGATCCGCATCGCGTGCCCACGGCACGCGATGCGCCTTCCCGGTCACCCGGCCGTCTTTCAGTACGACCCCATCGCGCGCACCGCCGGGCGCCACGGTGACCGCGGCGGCCTGTTCTTGCAGGCCGGCCCGCGCAAGCAGCCACTCGCCGAGCAGCTCGCTCTCCGCCGCCCGCTCGGGACCGCGCTCGCGCAGCACGCCGAGCGCCTCTGCGACGGTCATGCGCGCAGCGCCCTCGCCGCGACCGACCGCAGGATCTCGTTCGTGCCGCCGCGGATCGTGAACGACGGAGCGCCCAGGATCGCGGCGGCGAGCAACCGCTCGAACAGCGATTCCGCCGCCGGGTCGGGATCCTCGGGCACGAGCCGCCAGACCGTGTCGAGCACGTCCTGCTCAAAGCGGGTGCCGAGCTCCTTGACGAGCGCCGACTCGGCGACCGGCGCCTGGCCGGCGTCCAGCAGGCGGGCAACCGACAGCGACAGCATGCGGATTCCCCACCAGCCGGCCACCGCCTCCCCAAGCACCGCCTGCGCGCGTTCGTCAGCGGCTCCGTGCTCGCGCAGGTACTGCTCCACCACCAGGTAGGTGGACAGCCAGCGCTCGGGCCCGGCGCGCTCGAGCGCCAGCTCCGAGGTGTTCTGCGCCCAGCCGGCGCCGACGTCGCCGATCACGAGCTCGTCCGCCACGAACACCTCGTCGAGGCGCACCTCATTGAAGAACTCGCTGCCGTCCAGATATGCGATCGGCCGTACGGCGACGCCCGCGGCGCGCAGGTCGACGATCAGCTGCGTCAGCCCGTCGTGGCGATCCTCCTCCTCGCTCGTACGGCACAGCGCGACCAACCAGTCGTTCTCATGTGCGCCGCCCGTCCACAGCTTGGTTCCGGTCACCCGCCAGCCGCCGTCGGCACGCGTTGCTCGCGTCTGCACGGCGGCCAGGTCGCTGCCCGCGCCGGGCTCGCTCATGCCAATCGAGAACGACAGCTCGCCGCGGCAGATCGCGGGCAGGAAGCGCTCGCACTGGACGTCGCTGCCGTAACGCAGGATCAGCGGTCCGCTCTGACGGTCGGCGACCCAGTGGAAGCGCACCGGCGCTCCCCAGCGCAGCAGCTCCTCGACCACGATGAAGCGCTCGACAACGCCCCGTTCGGCGCCGCCGTACCGGCGCGGCAAGGCCATGCCGAGCCAGCCGCGTGCGGCGAGCGCGCGCGAGAAATCCTGGTCGCGGCCGGCCGCCATCCCGAGACCCGGAGCAAAGCTCCCGCGCGGCAGCTCGGCCTCGAGAAACTCCCGCACCTCTGCCTGGAGCCCGAGCTCGGCGTCGGTCAGCTCGCTCGATGCGAAGCGCAGCACCGCTCAGACAATACGAGCCGGCGGCTCACGACAGCGCCTACCCGCGAGCGCGGGTCTCAGTGATTGCCTGCACGCCGCCCTCCGGTCGCTGCCCCGGATAGATCTCCGTCCGGTACACCGGCACGTCCGCGGGCGCCTGGATACCGAGCCGCACCTTGCCGCCGGCGGCGGACAGGAGGGTGATCTCGACGTCATCGCCGATCATGATGCGCTGTTTCGGCTTGCGAGTCAGCACCAGCACACCCATCAGTTCGCCGGCCGCCGCCGGGAACCTTCCCGCGACCGCCCCGCTTGCTCCATCCGAGGGATGGCCGGGAAGGATAGGCGCCGGTACGGTGTCTACCAGGGCATTGACTGAACGTCTCAGTTGCCGATGAGAGCATCGGCGCGCCCTAGCTGGACTCAGCGCTTCAGCGAGACCGCGCGGGTGACGCTCACCGTCTGACCGCCGGCGACCGAGCTGGCGGTCAGCGTCACGCGAACAGATTTCTTTTGGCTGAGCAGCCGGCGCCCGAAGGAGGCGATGTGGACGCGCACGTTGACCTTCTGTCCTGCGCGGGCCTGGTAGTTGCTGGTGCCCAGCGGGCGGCAGCCGCGGGCGCAGCGCGCCGCGCTCGCGCGCTTGGCATGGAGCTGGACGACCTGGACCGTGATCGTGATCGTGCCGCGGCAGCCACCGCTCGCGCTCACCGGGCAGGTCACCGGGATCAGGGCGTTGCCGTGGCGATCAACCGTCACCGACCTGATCGAGATGAGGACGGGCGTGGGCCGGGGGTCGCCCGGGATGGACGGCGCGAGAGTCGGCGATGCGACCGCGACGGTGCGGGCGGTCTGCGCACTGGGTCCCCCGTTGCGACTCACGGTCTGTCCGGTGAAGACCTGGGTCGTGGACGTCCCCGCCGAGTCGGTCTCGGTGAGCGTGGCGGTGTAGTCGCCCCCCGCGGCATAGGTGTGAGTGACGCTTGGCGTGCTCGTGGTGGCGGTGGCGCCGTCGCCGAAGCTCCAGGCGTAGGTTGTGATCGCCCCATAGGCGACACTCGAGGCCGAGGCGTTGAAGGAGGAGGGCGAACCGGCCGTGCCCGCGTTCACCGTGAACGACGCCACCGGGGCCTGGTCGGGCGTGATCGCGATGCCGTCAGGTGCCGCGCCGACTTTGATTTCCGCGCCGGCCGTCTGGGTGGCGGTGTTGATCGGAGTCACCGAGTTCGAGGAGTTGTTGGTCACGTATGCCGCGCGCCCGTCGGGGCTGATCGCGACCTGGTAGGGCGCGCTTCCCACTTTGATCGGGCTGCCCGCCGTTTTGGCGAGGAGGTTCACGGGAGTGACGGTGTTCAGCGTGTAGTCGCTCACATAGGCGCCCGCGCCGTCGGGGGTGATGGCCAGGGAGTTCGGTTCTTTGACGGTGACCGGCGAGCCGGGAGTATTGCTGGCCAGGTTGATCGGAGTGATCGCGTTGGCGGTGAAGTCGGCGACCCAGGCGGTCGTCCCGTCGGGTGTGACGGCGATCGACTGCGGCCCGGCGCCCACGGTGATCGGCGTGCCTGGGGTGTTCGTGGCAACCGCGATCGGGGTGACGCTGCCTGAGCCATAGTTGGTCACATAGACCCTGCTACCGTCGGGAGAGATCGCGATCGCCCACGGTTCCTTGCCGACTTTGATCGCAGGCCCAGCCGTGTCGGTGGTGAGGTTGATCGGCGTAACAGATTCCGAGCCGTGATCGGCGACGTAGGCCTTCGTGCCGTCGGGCGTGATGGCGACCGCATCGGGGCTCGCGCCCACCGGGACCGGCGTACCGAGCGCGCCGCTGGCCAGCGTGACAGGCGTCACCGTGCCCTGCGTGCTGTTCGTCACCCAGGCGGTCACCCCGTTCGGCGTGATCGCCAGGAAGGGGGGACTTTTGACGCCGGTGATTGGTGACGAGGCGACGTTGGTGGCGGTGTTGATCGGACTCAGCGCTTCTTCGGTCAGAGTGGACACGTAGGCGGTGTAGGGGATCGCGGCGCAGGCAGGAGTTGCCGCAGCGAGCAGTCCGCCGAGCGCGAAGCATCCGAGGGTCGCCACACGGAGACGCCGCGCGCCTCTCAACCGCGTCGCCGCGACGCTCCTCGTGCTCATGGGCCCCACGTCGGCCGTGGCGGGCGAACTCTTTATCGGCCTGTCAGCCGGTTGGACATATGCCCGAAAGGGACGACGGATGTCTTCCCGAAAAGGACCACGAGCGTCGTTCTTGAGGGGACGTGGAGACGGACACGAGCTCGCGAGCGCTGGAGCGCCAACGCGAGCGCGCCGTGACGGCAACGCTACGCCCGGTGTTCAGCGATCCCCAACCGTGTAGCGGAGGGGAACCAGATGCTCGGTTCCCTTCGCAGGCCGCAGGTACCCGCGACGCTGACGGGCTGGCAGCTTTACGGGCTTCGCCTTGTCGAGATGCTCGTAGGGAACCAGCGACAGCAGGTGACTGATCAGGTTCAGGCGCGCGGCACGCTTGCTGTCCGCCTCCACCACGTGCCAGGTGCTCAGGTCGGTGTCTGTATAGGCGAACATCCGGTCCTTCGCTTCGGCATAGTCCACCCAGCGGGCGCGGGCCTGCAGGTCGATCGGGCTGAACTTCCAGCGCTTGCGAGGATCTGACAGGCGCTTCTGAAAGCGACGCTCCTGCTCCTCGTCGCTGACCGACAGCCAGTACTTGACGAGCATGATGCCGTCGTTCTGGAGCGCCTGCTCGAACAGCGGACAGAAACGCAGAAACTCTTCGTACTGGGCCTCGGTGCAGAACCCCAGCACGCGCTCGACCCCCGCGCGGTTGTACCAGCTGCGATCGAACAGCACGATCTCCCCGGCCGCCGGCAGATGCGCGACGTAGCGCTGGAAGTACCACTGCGTGCGCTCTCGATCACCGGGGGTCGGGATCGCCACCACGCGGCACGTGCGTGGGTTGAGAAAGGCGATGATGCGCTTGATGACCCCGTCCTTGCCGGCGGTGTCGCGCCCCTCGAACAGCACGACGAGCCGCTGTCCGTTGGCCACGATCCACTCCTGCATGTACACGAGCTCGGTCTGCAGACGCAGCAGCTCCTTCTCATACTGCTTGTCGCTGAGGTCACGTGTCGCCGGCACTGCGCGCATCATCGCAACTGCTCGT